>NZ_CP178179.1:4800000-6053331 GCF_034654355.2 Bacteroides mucinivorans
TTCAGTTCCTGAAACAACTTCTTCACACGTTTTATATCCTCACTATGAATACTTTTCATAATTTGTGAAACAGGAACAGCAAAAGCTCCTTCTTTCACAACAAATCTTTCATCGTCTTCAATTAGCTTACTTTTATCAAACCAAACATTATCCTCCTTCAAGCTCCATTTCCAAGGAGTAATATCAGCAATACCAAGTGCCATAGACAATTTATGATTAATCGTTCGTAAGGATTGGCGTGTATGAATTAGTTCTGTAGTATCCATGCAGAAAACATTAACCACTTCCGGAAGATTGGAAACCATAACAAGTACATCATAGTTATGCCCATTCATCGCATGCATTGAAAAAGATACTGGTTTTTGTTCCCGATCGGCCATCCCCATATATTCTTTTAGTTTGGCAAAAACCTCTGAACTATTCAATACACTCCCCCGTTTGTTTAAAGCATCTTCTTTCTTATAAAAATGTCTTTCAAAACTTGGATTAACGTCGCTAATTACATAATCATCAACTTTCCCATCTTCTCCTTTTATCAATCTGCACCTCAGATAAAGAACAGGCATGTCATTGAACAAATTATTGTAATTGCTCATCAGCTGAATCTGCTTTGATTGCATTTTACGAATATTACTCAGAAAATAGATACGTACTAATAAGATAATTATTCCAAAAAGTACACACAGCAATATAGTAGCCAAGATATATTTATTCTTCTCGATAAAACTCACAGGCTTGTAATAAAAAAACGTGTTCGGAGGGCAAAGGTCAGGATATAAATTAGCTCTAAGCAATTCTTCATAATTGAAAACCGGCCCGGCATAAACCTTCGTTGCAGGTATATCAGATGCCTTTACTCCACTTAATATCTTATGACTAATATTGGCTATGGCTTTGCTGATATCTTTCGACAAAGAAAAATAACCGCCTAACAAACCAGTCTGCCCAATCATATCAGTCAATGTAAATATCGGTTGTGCAGAATATTGATTTATCCTCTTATAGGTACGTGGTAACAACGCCACATCAGCGGAAGACGAATCATAGTTTTCCCATGCCGAATATAATATTCCCGTATTTTTATCAGCTTGTTTGAGAGAATCAATTACCTCTTTTATATTTTCCTGTCCTTCAGTAAAAAAGCGTAATCGCAAATCCGGAAAATATTTCACCACAGTTTCTGCTACCTCCTGCCGATTTTGAACACTAAACCATCTACGATCTGATATAAAGATCAGCTTATTCATATTCGGTATCTGCTGATACATCAAATCAATTGTTTCTTTTACATAAAACGGTGCATAAACTAAAGTTATATTACGCCCTTTTATAATATTTCGTATTGGTATTTGTTCTTCACGGGTTATAGATGTCTTCTGCAAATAAGCATCAACAGGACCGATGTAGTTTTTCTCTGTAAACAAAATAACCGGTGTATCTTTCCACCGCTCCTCCAACTCTTTATGAATCAGGGCCCATGTATTCCCCCCCATAATAATAATAAGTCTCGGATTACTGTTTTCATATTTAGCAAACAAATCCCTTCGGATTGTATCCATCCGTTGTTCATCATATATCCGCATCAAATTAAGGTTTTCAGATGCTATAGTCATACCTTTATATTCGACAGGCAATTTATATATAAGTTCACTAATAATGTGATTGCTTAAAGGCGAAAGAGCCGAATTAGCATTGATAAAAAGGATACATTCCTCTTTCACAAGCGAACCTACCGCAAATGAATTGAGGAGGAAGAAGTGTAGAAGTACAATTGTATATACAAATCTTCGTTTTAACATAAAATTATCTCTTGTTTGTTTCATTTCTGCATTCTATACTCTAAAAGTGACATTCCGGTATGTTTCCTGAAAAAACGTCCCAGTGACGACTGATTTGCAAAATTTGTCTTAATAGCAATTTGCTGAATATTTAAAGTTGAATTCTTAAGCAAAGCTTTAATCTCTAAAACCATATACTCAATTATCCAATCTTTAGCCGTTTTCCCGCTCACTTCTTTAATAACCGCTGACAGGTATTTAGAAGTTATGCATAGTTTATCAGCATAAAAAGCCACCTCTCTATTCTCCTTATAATATAACATAATCAGTTTAAAGAACTGATTAGCCAATTCTTCTTTACGGGCATCCGGCTTTGTTCCTCCCATCAATAAGGAACTATCAAGATAGGTATTATACAAATCAAGATAAAAGAACCTCAACAAATGTATCAATGCCTCTCTCCGATAGGCAAACTGTTCCCGCTTTACCCGATCAGAAATTAAGTTAAAATAGCCATAAAAGCCAGCAACCTCACGTTCATTTAAAGGAAACCAGAAATGGCTTCTCATATACACAAAAAAATGAGGAGAAAAACGGCGCATCCCACTTAGAATATCATCATAAAAAGTGGACGAAAGATTGAGAGTAAGCGTTAAAAAGTCATCACTAATATCTGTACATGAAATAAGTTGCCCCGGAAAAAAAACAGCCAATTGATTTTCAGACAATAAATGTTCATTATCATGTATATTAATACGTGCGCTGCCCTTCAAACAAAAAACGATCAGCCCTATCTGGGTATAAGAGGGATAAGTAGTCAAAGGAAGATATTTCAAATTTCTACAAATTCTGAATTCTTCACCAAAAGCATTAATCTCTAATATCTCTTTTTTTATTTTGTTTGTCATTTGCCGATTATGTATTAATGCACAAAAATATAATATAACCAACTTTTATATAGCAAAGACAGGAATCTTGGTATTATATTACAGAAAAAAAGTCCATGCTATTTAGATTCTTTCATAAACAAACTGGAGCCCTTTAAAGTTTTATAAAGAAACATACTACAGTTTTTTTAGCAACTCCTTTATACTTTAGCAATTGACTCATTTTCAACACACAATAGACTTGAAATAAAATAATTTATTCGATTCCCTTGCTATTTCAAAATAAAGCACTACTTTTGCATCCGCAATTCGGGATGTAGCTCAGCCCGGTAGAGTACGCGTCTGGGGGGCGTGTGGTCGCAAGTTCGAATCTTGTCATCCCGACTGAATTGAAAAAAAGGTTAGTAATTTTATGATTACTAACCTTTTTTATTTAGGCTATTGTATCCGGAAGTGCACTATATAATCTTTGTATATATAACATTCTTTTTAATAAGGAACAGTGCAACTTTCAAACAATTGCTTTTTTCAGACTACTCGTCATGATCTTCGTCTGCCGTTGTACTAAGTACTATATTACGGGCAATATAAGTTTCATTGCCTGCTGCATCCGTACAATATACCATTAAATGATAATCTCCCGGAGTTGCATCTGCAGGAATTACTATATCGTGATGATGAATATGTACATTCTTCTTGTTGGAAACGTCATACGAACGGTTAAAAACAAATGGAATTCCTCCTTCTGCTCTGGTTCTTCCATGCGAATGATGATCAAAATTATTATGGATATCTATTTTATAGGATTTCAACATAATGTTATCCGAAAGATCCATTTCAAAGTGTACTCCTTTTTTCGAACCAATCAATAAAGCTTGTCCCTCAGCAGGCTCATGAAGGTCAATCACCGGTTTGGTTGTATCACTATCTTCCTTATCACAAGAAAAAAATGCAAGAACAGAGATAACTAATATAGCTGTGAAATAAATTTTTGTTTTCATTTTAATAACTGTTTAATGGGTACTTTAATTAATAATTGAAAGTTTCTTCCCGGTTCAGGAATTTCCATCTTCCGGTAAAAACTAAGATGATTGTAATAACGGGTATCGAATATATTCCGGGCAGTCAGAGTTATTTCTACCTTCGTCCCTCCTCCTATCGGAAAATTCAGAATTCCTCCAAGGTGAAACAAGTTAGCTCCCGGAGTGCGGTCTTCATTACGATCTACACGGTTTTGTGAAGCAATAGATTGCCACTCGGCATAAACTGTAAATAGGTTCTTCTGCCAGGTTAGTACGTTACGCATAGAAGCAGGAGGTGAAAAACTAAGTGGTATATGCTCGTCACAATTATAAGTATAAACATACTCACCGGAAAAACGATAATTCAACCGACGCAGGAAATCGATACTAAACGATGCTTCTATCCCTGCAAACAGAGCTTCTGCACCTGTATACCGATAAATTTGCCCGGCATGGGGTAATACAGACCATTCACCGGTGGGATGTAGAAAGATATAATTACTGAACCAACTCACATATGGGGAAACAGACACGGATAGTCCTTTTCGTTCAAAAAGATAAGAAGTATCCAGTTGCCATCCCTGTTCGGAAGCAAGCAAAGCATCTCCCTGTTCATGACGGAAAGTACCATGATGTACTCCATTAGAGGCAAGCTCATTGGCTCCGGGCAAACGAAAGCTACGCCCTAAATTCACTTTTACCAAATGCGCCGGTAGCGGGCTCCACACAACTCCCAACGAAAGAGAATAGTCTCCGAAACGACGATCTACCTTATGACTATTCCAGCGATAAAAATTCACTTGCTCACTATTATACCCCTGACCTTCCAGATAAGTAGCCAGGTAGTTATCTTCATGAGCCGAAATATGAATTGTACCATAATCATAACGTATTCCTCCCGAAACAGAAAAGGAATTATTCGGACGATAGGTAGTGAGCCATAGCAATCCGGTAGAGAAACGATGATATTCCGGCAACAAAAAAGAGTATCCGGAAATACTGTTCTGCTGATATTGACTATCCCAGCCAGCAGTATGTTCCCAGGAAGAAGAACCGAACAAACGCAGCTTAACCGAAGAGCTAAAAGTATGAAGCATAAAAGCTAATTCTTTATCAGGATCTTTTTCCGGCAGAGGCTGTGTTCCATAATGTGTATGAAAAGCACTCCACTCTTCCCGATGATTGTTCTGATAACCGAAATCGCCGGATAGCAGTATACTTTCCCAAGCATACTGCTGATGGGTGGTAAACTTCAAATGATTCACTTGGCTAAAAGGCAACTCAATATTACGACTATCCCCATCATCCTGCAGACGGGAAATATCGGGTATACCATGTGCTCCGGGAAAAAAACCATTCTTCTGAAACACATTACTAACCGCATAATCAGACTTGTAGTCCTTGTGATGATACTGAGTAAAGAAACTGACATTGCGTTCAAACCCAGCTGTATTCTTTAGTTTCCGTCCATACAACGGCATCTTTTGAGTGAGATAAATCACTGTATCTGCCGGCACACGATAATCTCCGAAATGTTGCTCAGAATAACGCATTTTCGTAAACCATGCATTCTTCCTGAATCCTAACATAACAGAACCTCCTACCGTTCCATTAACCGACTTTCCCAAAAGTGCCGCTTCACCAAAGAATTGATTAGTCAAGGGAACAACAGCAGGTGTTATATCGATCACTCCCCCCATAGCATCACTTCCGTAAAGAAGTGAAGAAGGGCCTTTCAGTACATTAACGGCATCCACGTTGAAAGCATCCAATTCCAATCCATGGTCTGCACCCCATTGTTGCCCTTCCTGTTTCACACCATTTTCCAATACTACAATCCGGTTAAATCCCATCCCCCGGATCATTGGTTTAGAGGTGCCTACACCGATGTCCATTGCCTGTACACCAGGAATATTGGCCATCGCCTGCATAAGATTACCTGTAAAATTCTTCCGCAAAAAGTCTTTGTTCGCAACATCTACCGTAAGTGCAGTCTTTTTCATCTGATGTTGTTGATACGACTCCGTAACCACCACTTCAGACAAAGACACACTCTTGATTGAATCGGACTTTTGCGCATGGACAGCCAGGGCAAAGCATAGCCCTAACACGCCCGAAATAATTCCGATACGCATCATTTACAATTTATTGTTTATAATACTGTGAAAAGATTATATAGATAATTATGCCATCGGAGGTGCACGCAAATAATGTGAATAAGAAAGCGTATAAGCTATCTTTTCGGGGTAAGTAACACGTTCATAGGAAATGAGCGGTAATATAAGAGTAAAATCAAATGATATGGCTTCCGTAAAAAGAGAAAAAGAAAATTGACAGATAAGACAGTCATCACAAGCATTATGAGAATGGTGAGAATGATGAGTGTCCGAACAAGAAGAAGATACAGCATTATCTTCTCCGTGATGATGGAGTGCCTTCACCACAAAGAAAGGCATGAATGTTGCAAGCAACAACCATGAAATGCAGACTCTTTTTCTAATATTCCTCTTCACCGGGTCTTTGTTTTTAAGTTGATAAGTTATAGGGTTATAAATACATCAATAAGGGAATGTCGCAAAGGTATGTATCCACCTCTATATATGCAACTATATTGTATATCTTTTCATAAAACAGACCTTATTTTACCAATAGATAGGTATATTAATACATCTACTACCCTGATAGTTGAATTATGCAAAAATAAATCCTTATTTTTGCACATATATTAATCACTATTCAAATTATGACCATGCGTTACAAACTATCAGCTCCCTCTGTAATGAGGACCACTATACAACTCCCTGCCTCCAAAAGTATCAGTAACCGTGCACTCATCATTAATGCACTGGCCCAGGGGACAACTCCTCCATGCAATTTGTCCGACTGCGATGATACATTAGTAATGATCAAAGCACTGGCAGAAAATAACGAAACCATAGACATCATGGCTGCCGGAACGGCGATGCGTTTTCTTACCGCATACCTAAGTACTGTACAAGGCACACATATTCTCACCGGAACGGAGCGGATGCAACAACGCCCGATACAAATACTGGTCAATGCACTCCGTGAACTGGGTGCACAAATAGAATATGCCGGTAAGGAAGGTTTTCCTCCTTTACGTATTCATGGAACTGAACTAAAAGGCAACGAACTAACCCTGAAAGGCAATGTCAGTTCACAGTATATTTCCGCCTTGCTGATGATCGGTCCGGTTCTGAGAAACGGATTACGCCTGCATCTTACCGGTGAAATCATCTCTCTCCCGTACATCAACCTTACATTACAACTGATGAAAGAGTTTGGTGCAAAAGCCGCATGGACTTCGGAAAACAGTATCGAGGTAGCTCCGAAATCCTATACTCCGGTATCCTTTATGGTAGAGAGTGACTGGAGTGCCGCTTCCTACTGGTATCAGATAGCCGCCTTGTCCGAGCAGGCAGAAATTGAACTCATCGGTTTGTTCCGTAACAGTTATCAGGGAGACAGTCGCGGAGCCGAAGTATTTTCACGGCTGGGCATAACAACTGAATTTACTCATGAAGGTGTACTTCTCAAAAAGAGCAACAGACTTGTCGAGCAGCTAAATGAAGACTTCGTTGATATCCCCGACCTGGCGCAAACCTTTGCTGTGACCTGTTGCCTGCTCGACATTCCATTCCGATTCACAGGATTGCAAAGTCTCAAGATAAAAGAGACCGACCGTATCTTTGCGCTAAAAGCAGAACTCCGAAAATTGGGATACATACTCCAGGATGCACAAGACAGTATATTGATTTGGGACGGTGAACGCTGCCAACCCGAAGCACAGCCCGTAATACAAACTTATGAAGATCATCGTATGGCAATGGCTTTTGCTCCGGCAGCACTGCGTTTTCCGGAAATGTACATTGCAGAGCCACAGGTTGTTTCCAAATCTTATCCTGCTTATTGGGAGAATCTGAAACAAGCAGGTTTCCAAATAGAAAATAAAGAATGAAACATTACAAGGTTACCTCAATTTCTCATTTCTCTATAATCTGTGTTAATCTGTATCCTCTGTGGTAAATAAATCAGTACCTTTGCACAAAATGAGAGATTTAGAATTATGTGGATACTGATCGTAAGTCTGTTGCTACTCACCCTCGTAGCATTAATTGCCGGACACATCCGCAACAGAAGGTTGCAGAAAAAGATAGAAAACGGAGAGTTGGAAAGCTTTCCCGAAGTGAAAGAAGCAGACATAGAATGTTGCGGACAACATGAAGTCTGCGAAAAAGACAGTTTGCTGGCTGCCGTCAGTAAGGAGATAGAATATTATGATGATGAGGAACTGGATCAATTCATTGGCCGGGCACCGGAAACATACACGGAGGAGGAAATGGAAATGTTTCGTGATGTATTCTATACGATGCAGGAAACAGATGTAGCCGGTTGGGTTCGTAGCCTGCAACTAAGAGGTATCAACCTTCCCGATAATCTGAAAGACGAGGTATTCCTTATCATCGGAGAACGGAGAATGCATCCCTGATTATAATAAGTAGTACCTTTCTGCCGTTATTAATAATTAGTAAGTTAAGTATCTGAATGGATCTGTTACAATATACCTTTTTTCAGCATGCCCTCCTGGGTAGCCTGTTGGCCAGCATAGCCTGCGGTATTATCGGCACTTACATAGTGACGCGCCGGCTGGTGTTTATCAGCGGAGGAATTACACATGCTTCATTCGGCGGTATCGGCCTGGGTTTATTTGCAGGTATATCGCCCATTCTTTCGGCTGCCGTGTTTTCGGTATTATCAGCTTTCGGAGTTGAGTGGCTCAGTAAGCGAAAAGATATGCGTGAAGATTCTGCCATTGCAGTATTCTGGACACTCGGAATGGCATTAGGTATTATGTTCAGTTTTCTTTCACCCGGATTTGCACCGGATTTATCAGCCTATCTGTTTGGTAATATTCTGACTATCACAAGAGGGGACTTGCTAATGCTGGGATTACTGGCTATAGTACTTATCATCTTCTTCTGCCTGTTCATCCATCCTATTATCTATGTAGCATTCGACCGTGAATTTGCCCGCTCCCAGGGAATTCCCGTAGCAGTATTTGAGTATTTGCTGATGATGTTCATAGCACTGACAATTGTTTCTTGCCTGCGCATGGTTGGTATTGTATTGGCTATCTCATTACTTACTATTCCACAAATGACAGCCAATCTGTTCACTTATAGTTTTAAACGGATTATCTGGTTATCTATCGGTATCGGCTTTTTGGGATGTCTGGGTGGGCTGTTCGTTTCTTATCACTGGAAAGTACCTTCGGGAGCCTCTATCATATTTGTATCTATCCTTATTTATGCCGTATGCAAAGTGATAAAAAGATGAATAATATGAATAATGTGCCAATGTACCAATGTGACAATGTGCCAATTGGCTGCGCTATGATCCGTAAGGTAATGGGCTGCGCTATGATTTGCAAGGTAATTAGCACATTAGCACATTGGCACATTGGCACATTATTTATCATTGGCATATTATTTACCGGCTGTTCTACCAAGAAGAACACAGCGGGAAGCCGTTTTTATCATGCAATGACTACCCGGTATAACGTATACTTTAACGGAAACGAAGCATACAAATCGGGATGCAAAGCTATTGAACAGGGCAACAAGGACAACTATATGGAGATGATCCCACTCTATCCTATTGGCAATAAATCAACTGTGGGAACCGGCAGTGGTGATTTTGAACGGGCTATAGAAAAATCCCAGAAGGCTATCGCAGTACATTCCATCAAACGGAAGCCTCAACGAAAACAGGGCAAACGCTACACGGAAGAGTACAAACAATGGCTGGCACGCCGGGAATTCAACCCTTTTCTGCACAAGGCCTGGATGTTAATGGGGAAAGCACAGTTTCAGAAAGGAGACTTTCCCGAAGCAGCTGCAACATTCTCATACATTGCGCGCCTATACACCGGTCAACCCAAGATTACAGTAGAAGCACGTATCTGGCTTGCCCAGTGCTATACACAGATGGGATGGTATTATGATGCAGAAGATGTTCTTCTAAAAGTAAATAACGACAGTCTACCCTATACCCTCGCTCCTGCCTATTCACGAACATACGGGCATTATCTGCTGGGTAGCCAACGCTACCGGGAAGCGATCCCGCATCTGCTTACTACCATTAAAAATGAAAAGAATAAGCGGCAGAAGGCGCGCCAATACTATCTCCTGGGACAAGTATACCAGCTTCTGCAAGATCCCGCCAAAGCCTATCAGGCTTACGGAAAGGTTATCAAATTGAGCCCTCCCTACGAAATGGAGCTAAATGCACGTATCCGCCAAACAGAGGCCTTCCCGGCCGGGGAGGTGCGCCAGGCGGCGGAAATAAAGAAGGCGACGGATAAGCTGAGACGGATGACACGGAGTGATAAGAATAAGGATTATCTGGATCAGATTTATTATGCACTGGGGAATATTTACCTGGCGGCGGGGGATACGGTGCAGGCGATTAAGGAATATGACTTAGGAGTAGAGAAGAGTACACGCGGAGGGGTGGAGAAAGGGATTCTACAACTCACGCTGGGCAATCTCTGCTGGGAGATGGGGCGGTATGTGGAAGCACAAACGGCTTACTCCGACGCTATCGGGTTGTTGGAGAAGACGCATACGCAATATGAAGAGATCACGAAACGTTCTGAAATACTGGACGAACTGGTGCCCTACTCTACGGCTGTGGAGTTGCAGGATAGCCTGCAACATCTGGCATCACTGGATAGTGCCGCACGGATGGTGGTGATCGACACATTGATAGCCCGTGTCATCCGGAAAGAAGAGGAGGCGAAACGGCTGGCAAAAGAAGCCGAACGGGATGCACTGCGTGAGTCTATTGCTGCCGAAAACGCCGCCAATGCCCCACAGCAACCTATTACAACGCAACCTACAATACCTACGGGAGATGACTCCTGGTATTTCTATAATTCGCAAGCAGTAACACAAGGTAAAGCTGACTTCCAACGGCTGTGGGGACGACGTAAACTGGAAGATAACTGGCGGCGGAGAAACAAAACAGTGGTTGCCCTGGACGATTTCGAACCGGTCAACTACGATGAAGCGGCGCTTCCCGCGCAGGAAGATACGATAAGCAATGAAGAGGGCTCTCAGATATCCACGGAGGGAGATGCGGCAGGCAATAAAGAGAATGATTCTCAGCTTCCTGCTGATACGACTTCTACCGCTGCTATCGATGAAAAGAATCCGATCTTCTACCTGCAACAGATTCCGTTGACGGAGGAAGCAATGGCTGCCTCTAACGAAATCTTGTCAGACGGTCTGTTCAACATGGGAATGATATTCAAAGACAGAATGGAGAACTTCCCTCGCGCTGAGCATTCCCTCGGACGGTTGATTCATAACTTCCCGGACTTCGGCCAACTGGATGTGGCATACTATAATCTTTATCTCATGCTGGGACGTATGGATCGCATGGCAGATGCCAACCTATATAAACAGGAACTTATAGACCGTTTCCCGGATAGTAAGTATGCCAAGATGCTCGCCGATCCTGACTTTGCCTACATCGCCGTACATGGCAAGCACCTGGAAGATTCGCTTTATGCCAATACTTATAAGGAATACATGGCAGGCAATTACAAACAGGTAGTGGCCAATGCGGAATACTCTTTCAACAAATATCCAATGGGGCAGCATCGTCCGAAATTTATGTTCCTGCATGCCGTAAGTGCCTTGCAGGTAGGGAATCAGAAGCAATTCCTGGCCGAGCTGAAAGAGCTTGTGCAACAGTATCCGGAAAATGAGATCACCGATCTTGCCGCCCACATCCTGAAAGGGGTACAGGAAGGGCGTCTGCTGGCAGAAGGCAGTATCTCCTTTGGTAGTATCTGGTCGCGCAGAAGTGCGGAAGACCTGGCAGACAGTACGCGTATAGCCGGAATGGACAGTACGCATGTCTTTACTGCCGAACGTAATACACCTTACTTATTCATACTGGCCTACGAAGAAGGAAAAGTAAACGAGAACCAACTGCTTTACGAAGTAGCCCGTTACAACTTCTCATCCTTCATGGTGAAGAACTTTGACCTCTCCTTCTCCCACGACCGGGGTATCGGACGACTCGTCATCAGTTCATTTGCCAACTATGAGGAGGCACAGTATTACCAACGTCAGCTTTACGCTGACCCACATATGAACGAACGTCTCAGTGGAATGCGGGCCGTCCTTATCTCACAAGCCAATTATGAACTGTTGAACCAATTCTATAGTTTCGACGATTATGATGTGTTCTATAAGAAGACATTCGATCCTTATCCGACGGAAGAAGAAGTACCCATCGATGGAAGTACACTGGATGAACCCTTACTGAACCTTCCACCCGTCGATGAAACCACCCCGGCAGAAGAAGATGAAGGTGAAGAGATACAACAATCCCCCGGCACCAACTACTTCTAGGCGGCGCTTCCCGGCGCTTCCCGCGCGGGGAGGTTCGACAGGCGATGGTGGCCATATGATAGTGTTTATCGCTTGACGTACCTCCCCGTGCAGGAAGCACCGACAGGCGATGGTGGCAGAATAATAATAGCAATAATAATTGCGCAGCCAAATAGTAAATAGTAAATAGCTAAATAGTAAATATCAAGATGAAGAATGACCGATTACTCTGGGTAGACGACGAGATAGACCTTCTCCGTCCCCATATCCTTTTCCTCGAGTCGAAAGGCTACGAGGTACATACCGTCAGTAACGGACAGGATGCCCTCGACCGTTGCCGTGAAACGGACTATGATCTCATCTTCCTTGATGAGAATATGCCCGGCATCAGTGGCCTTGAAACGCTGGCACAGATCAAAGATATCTCTCCGACCGTACCTGTTATCATGATAACCAAAAGCGAAGAAGAAGATATCATGGATATGGCTATCGGTAGCAAGATAGCCGATTACCTGATCAAACCCGTCAACCCCAATCAGATACTTCTTTCGTTAAAGAAGAATCTGCACCGCCGTGACATTGTTTCCGAAGTAGCGCAAACAGCCTATCAGCAGAACTTCGGTAAGATAGGTATGCAGATCAATGACTCTCTCACTGCCGATGATTGGGTGGAGCTTTATCGCCGCCTCGTATACTGGGAGCTGGAACTGGAAGCCAGTGACAGCCCTATGAGCGAAATGCTTTCCATGCAGAAAACGGAAGCAAACACGGCCTTTACCAAGTTCATCAAGAAAAACTATATCGACTGGATGAAAACGATGGATCCCACACGCAAAGGAAATGCTGTGCAGGAAGCTCCCATGATGAGTCCGGACTTGATGAAACGTACCATCTTTCCTCTGCTGGATCAGGGGGAGAAAGTGTTTTTCCTTGTGTTGGACAACTTCCGCTATGATCAGTGGCGCGTAGTTGCCAGTGAGCTATCCGAGCTTTTTACTTTCGAGGAACAGCTCTATTTCAGTATCCTGCCCACTGCCACGCAGTATGCCCGTAATGCTATCTTCTCCGGATTGATGCCGGATCAGATCGCACGCATGTTTCCCGACCTGTGGGTGGACGAGGATGAGGAGGAAAGTAAAAACCTCAACGAGGCTCCGCTGATACAGACTTGTTTCGACCGTTTCCGTCGGCAGCACACCTTTTCTTATCATAAGATAAACGATGCGTCTGCCGGAGAACGTCTTGTGGGTCAACTTCCACAACTGATGCAGAATGACTTGAATGTGGTAGTATTCAACTTTATAGACATGTTAAGTCACACACGTACGGAGAGTAAAATGATACGTGAACTGGCTTCGACAGAGGCTGCATACCGTAGTCTTACACTATCCTGGTTCCGCCATTCGCCGGTACGCGACCTGCTTAAAGAACTGGCAGCACGAAAGGTGCGTGTAGTTGTCACCACGGACCACGGTAGCATCCGCGTAGACAATCCGATCAAAGTACAGGCCAATAACGGAGAGATTAATACGAATCTGCGTTATAAGCTATCACGGAATATGTCCTATAACCCGAAACAGGTATTTGAGATCAGCCGCCCGGCAGATGCTTTGCTGCCATCACCTAACGTCAGCACGAAGTACATCTTTGCCAGTGGACACGACTTCCTGGCCTATCCGAACAACTTCAACTACTATGTGTCATATTACACCAATACCTTCCAGCACGGAGGTATCTCCATGGAAGAAATGATCATCCCCCTCATCACCCTAAAACCCAAATAGCGCTTCCCGCGCGGGGAGGTGCGCCAGGCGGTGCTTCCCGGTGCTTCCCGATGCTTCCCACATGGGGAGGTTCGCCAAGCGGTGCTTCCCGCACGGGGAGGTTCGACAGGCGGTGATAGCAGTAAGAGAAGAGTAAGTAGTCAAATAGTAAATAGTACAGCGCAGCCAAATAGTAAATAGTAAATCGTCAAATAGTAAATAGTATAGCGCAGCCATTTAATCTGCGAAAATCTGCGATCATTTGCGTTTCAACAGAATGTTGTCATAATATAGACTAAATCTGAAGTCCTGCTTAGTACAGCGCAGCCAAATAGTAAATAGTAAATAGTAAATCGTCAAATAGTAAATCATCAATAACTTTATGGAAATAAAAATTGAATCATTAGATCAGATACACGAAGCCGCCCGCGAGTTCATTACTGCGATGGGTGATAATACCGTGTTTGCCCTCTACGGAAAGATGGGAGCAGGAAAAACAACCTTTGTAAAAGCTCTTTGTGAGGAATTGGGTGTTTCGGATGTGATTACTTCCCCTACATTTGCTATTGTCAACGAATATCGTTCGGATGAGAACGGAGAACTGATTTATCATTTCGACTTCTACCGTATCAAGAAGCTGAGTGAAGTATATGATATGGGTTACGAGGATTACTTTTATAGTGGTGCCCTCTGTTTTATCGAATGGCCGGAACTGGTGGAAGAGCTTCTGCCGGGCGATGCTGTAAAGGTGACGATAGAAGAACTGGAAGACGGCAGCCGGAAAATTATTCTTTAATACCGATGACACCGCATTATTTTATTCTGGGACTGTTTGCCCTTGCAGGCATCCTTTCATTGCTTGCCGCAGTGCTCAACTGGGGATGGTTCTTTACCGCACACAATGCCCAGGCTGTAGTACGACGGATAGGACGCTCCCGTGCACGACTTGTGTACGGAGCACTCGGATTGCTACTGATCGGGATGGCCATCTACTTCTTCCGGTCACTGAGATAATCAGAGGAGAATTTGCCACAGGAGTAGTACCGGGCTTTAGGAAGTGGCAGTAGATCGAAAACAGAGATGGCAGTAGATAAAAAAAGCAGATAAACGTAGATTTCCATCTATAAGAAGATGATTTTAGCATATTGCATCCTCGTCTCTTATCTTCGGAAATCTACGTTTATCTGCTTTTTAATAATCCCACCTCGTGAAGCTCAGCGTCACATTCCGGCAAGCTATTATACCGAAGGATCCTCCCCTTCGCCTTCACCGCCTTCGGAGCCGCTACCACCGGACGAAATCCCCTTTGCCTTGCGGTAATCGGTCAGTGAGGCATAGTTTACACCTTCTTCCAGCACACCTCCGTTCTGATATTTGAGTTGCTGGATAATGTTCTGTCTGAACTCTTTGGAGGGAGTGAACAGGATACGGGGATTTTTAATCATCACCCCGGCATTAAAATCGTTGATATTTTCCACTCCATCACTTTTGAAGGTAATGCGCAGTGTCCCAAGGTCACCTACTTTTACGGTATGGCCCTGCAAGAGCTGTTCGCTGGCATATTTCCCTAATAAATCCAGCGCAGCTTCCATTTCGATGGGAGCAGTACTGGTGTTCTCTGTGGCCGAACGGGTCATTGCTTTAACACTTTGTGCTTCCCGAGTTTGAGGGACAGCATACCACTTTTTAGGTACATCCGGCTTTGCTGGATTTCCCTTCTTCACAAGATTGAATTTCTGCATAACTTGTCTGCTTTTTAATTGTTTATAATGTCTGTGCGGCATATTAAATGGCACAGTTGTTCTGCTTTCAGAAATACACTGATGTCATACTTTATGACACCAATAATGTCAGACTTTATGATATCAATAATATCGTGCTTAGTGACACCGTTAATGTCATGTTCAGTGACATCAGTATGTCATGCTCAGTGACATCAGTAATGTCATACCCGGTGACATCAGTAATGTCATACCCGGTGACATCAGTGTGTCATAACAGGTGACATCAGTGTGTCATAACGGGTGACATCAAGGAACTATTTATCGTAGGCGTAAGTGCATTAGTTTCAGATACATACGTATATCATATCTGATAATTACAGAGGCGTCTTGATCAGTGACATATGTGTATCATTTCCGATAATAGGGATAAATCTTAAAGGAAGACAGACGAAGGTTATGTCAATCGCAAATATAACGATTCTTTTAATAAGATTAAGATTTCTTCCTATTTGTTTTCCTGTTTTTTCAATCTTTTTCTGTGGAGTGTCTTAAATAAGTTGCCTGGATTTCATCTCTAAATATTTATTGAGCACATCAATAGATAACTTATCGGGGGTAGTGAGTACGGAATAGATGCCGTTCTGTTTTAACGTAGTAACAATGAGACGCTTCTCATACGCAAACTTTTCGGCAATAACTTGCCGGTAATACCCTTCGGTATCTACCGGTTTCTTCGAGATATACTCTTTCAGATCAGCATCTTCAAAAAACACTACCAGCAAACGATGCTGCCGGGAAAGCTGCTGCAAATAAGCCAATTGACGGTTCATACTGCCAAGACTGCCGAAGTTGGTATAGAGCACCAACAGGCTCCGTTTGTTTACATGTTTGGCCAAATGCACACAAAGGGCCGAGAAGTCCGTTTCTCCAAACGTCGTCTCCTGTGCATACAAACTTTCAAGCAAGGTCTGCATCTGCCCCGCCTGTTTGGAGGCAGGAACAAACGTATCGAAATGCTCATTAAAAGTAACCAGTCCGGCTTTATCATCCTTGCGCATGGCAACATAAGAGAGCACAAGAGAGGCATTGATAGCATAATCCAGCAATGTCACTCCCTGAAAGGCTTGCTGCATGACGCGTCCCTTATCAATCACATTGTATATCTGCTGCGAACGCTCGTCCTGGTATACATTCACCATCAGTTGATGCCGCCGGGCACTGGCTTTCCAGTTGATAGTACGGTAATCGTCCCCTTTCACATACTCTTTTATCTGCTCAAATTCAGTCTGATGTCCTACTCTCCGGATCTTCTTGATACCCAATTCCGTAAGATTATCGCTCATAGCAAGCAGTTCATAACGATGAAGCATCAGATAAGAAGGATATACTTTTATCTTCTGCTGTTTACCGCAGGACAGACGACGCTCTATCAACCCCAGGCGGGTAGAGGCAAACACACGAATCATTCCGAAATCATATACACCGCGATGGTTGGGACGCAGATAGTAAACAATCGTTTTTGCCTGTCCGCTATCAAGGGAAAGCTTGAAACAAATATCACGCTGCTGAAAGATCACAGGCACTTCATCTATTACCGACAGATGGACCGGGAACGGATAACGGCTCTCCACTCTTAATTTAACCTCATTGTTATCACCATTAGAAAAGCGGTCGGTACACGCGCGGGAAGCCTCGATACCCTTCGTACGATAAAGAAGAAAAACGTCTGCCACCACTGCCAGAGCAAGCAAAAGCAATGTTATCTGTCCCAACAGGAACAAAGAACCAAACAGGTATCCTCCGCATAGCAACAGAATAACAAGAATGGAAAACATATAAAAGCGACGAGATAGGAATAACATAGGGAACTACGATTTTTAATTGAAAATTGAAAGTTGAAAATTGAAAGTGAGCTGCGCTGTTATGCTGTATGATGACTTTAAAGTGTTAATGATTTAGTTTAGGGGTGAAAGATTACTTAGTTGAAAGCTTATTTAGTTGAAAATTGGAAGTTGAAAATTGAAAGTGAGCTGCGCTGTTATGCTGTATAATGACTTTAAACTATCAACAATTTAGTTTAGGGTTGAAAGCTGAGAGCTTATAAAGCCGAAGGCTAAAGGCTAAAGAAAACTACTATGCAGCATAACAGCGCAGCTCACTGTCAATTGTCAATTGTCAACTGTCAATTAAATAAGCTGTCAGCTTATTTCGGAACTTCCACCTTATCAATAAGTCGTTGCGTTACTTTGACCGGAGAGTAGCCCTCCATTTCCGCTTCGGCCGTCAGGATAAGACGATGCTGAAGCACGTAGGGAGCAACAAATTTAATATCTTCCGGGGTTACGAAGTCACGTCCTTGCAACAGAGCATAGGCTTTGGAAGATTGTAACATAGCCACCGAAGCACGAGGCGAAGCTCCTAAATAAACGGCTTTACTGGTGCGGGTCTGCTGTACAATAAGAGCGATATACTGCAACAATGTACGATCTACAAATACCCGATCCATCAGGCGACGAAGTGTAAGAAGTTCATCACGGGTAATTACCGCACGGATATCTTCCAACTTCACTAAGGTGGCATTTGTATGATGACGTTCCAAGATATCGACTTCCTCTTCCAAGGATGGATAATCCATGGTTATCTTCATCAGAAAGCGGTCCAGTTGGGCTTCGGGAAGCTTATACGTTCCTTCCTGCTCCACAGGGTTCTGGGTGGCGAGGATCGTGTAAAGTTCTCCCATCCGGTAAGTAGTGCCGTCAATACTCACCTGACGCTCTTCCATCACTTCAAAGAGGGCGGATTGCGTCTTGGCAGGAGCACGGTTTATTTCGTCCACAAGTATCATATCGGCAAACACAGGGCCGCGATGAAAATCGAACTCATTTGTTTTCATGTTGAAAACTGTAGTCCCCAACACATCACTCGGCATAAGGTCAGGAGTGAACTGAATGCGGCTAAAGTCAGCATCAATCAGGCGGGCGGTCAGGCGGGCAAGCAATGTTTTTGCTACACCGGGCACTCCTTCTATCAGTACATGCCCATTGGCAAGAATGGCTGTAAGTACCAAGTCTACAGTATGTTCCTGCCCCACTATGACAGAAGCAATCTGTGACTTAAGAGCTTCTATTTTCTCTCCAAAAAGAGTCAGATCAGTACGTGGAGCCTCGCTCTGTACTTCTTCCGAAGGAAGGGCAGGAGGTGTAACTTCTGCTAAAGGTTCATTCATATCATTCATAATCTATCTGTTATATCCGATTCAATATTTCATTCATACCATCTATATAGTCTTTCATCTCTTGTTCCCAAGCTTCCCGCTCTCCCCGGACAATGGGGCGAAGTCTGGCAAACAGTTTGGCAATCTTCTCCTCTTCCAATCCCGTCTTGCCCGCTATCTTGCGGCAAAGGACCGTATCATTGCTATCATCTTCTATGTCTATCTGTATTTCGCGCCGCAAGGCCTCAGCAAAATAAGTGAACTTCTTACGAACGAGGTCGCCATGCTCTTTCTTCTGGAAATAGAGTGTACCGATCAACTCGGTAAACTCCAACGTCTTATTCTCCGGCTGGCGGATAACAGGTATCGGCCTTTGACGCCGCCGTGCAGTGAATATCATAAAAAGCAGAATGGTAAACATGGTAAGGTACAATCCCCAGCGAAGAGCCGTCTGAGACAGGAAATACCGGAACGGCGATTGCTGTTCATATTCAGCTTTGGTATAGGCTTCCGTGCGATACAAAGGCAAGTCTTTTGCCAAAGAAAGCAGACGGAAAATATAAGCGGCATTGTTTCCATCCAGCATCCCGTAGTTGGTAAACAGCAAGGGAGTGGAAATAAGAATGATTTCTCCCTTTCCCACCGGCCGACGAATAGCTACCGGACCACAGGGTAGATTGACAGCCAATCGTGCTGAATCCTGTGATTGAGGCAAAGAATCTTTCAACGCTTTCCGTATCTCGTCATTAAGAGACAAAGTGATCGAATCTCCAGTCCTGGACGCAGCACTGCACTCTCTTCTCACCAACGGGATGGAAAGTGAATCGTACTCTGTGAAGTATACATTGCAGAGATGGGAATAAAACTCAAACTTCGCTTCCGGGTAAGGATTCACAGAGTCAGGCAACCAATAAAGTGTATCACGGCGATTGAACTCACTGACGGACTTTTTCAGTTCGGACGGACGGAACCAGGTGTACGTCATATCATATCCCAATGTGTCCGACAAAGAGAAAGCAGTAGCTGCCAGTATCACCTTGTTTCCTCTCTCGGCAAGACTCATGATTGCCTTCCTGTCGGTTTTTGTAAAGCGGAAGTTCTGGGCCACAGCAAGTATTGCCAGTGGTTCGCCTGTCGTATCATTCGCGAAGTTATAGAAAGTCCAGTCATTGCAGTAATAGTCTTTAGGCCAGGAGTCAGCCACCACATCATCAAAAATGGCACATCCGAAAGGTTGATAGTCGTTCTGGCTGAAAGTAGGATTCCAGACAAACTTCTTGGGCAAATTGTATTCTACCAGAAACATTATTGCCAGAAGGACGACTATAATAAGAGTAAACCAATGGCTGGTTTTCATGACATGCCTCCTTTCATGATTTCTCTCTGCAAAGTCTGCATCTCATGAAAAAGTACTTCGGTTGCCTCAAAATTACCATACCGCACCCGGAGGAAACGGTTGGTCAGTTCGCGAAAAGGAGTCCGCAATGCATTTGCCTTTAATTCATAAGTATATTCCGTCGGAGTTTTATAAGGTTGCCAATCTATCTTTTCAGCATCACTCAATTGTTTCAGTGTCTGCAGGTAAAGCAAGCGCACCGCTTCCCGGTACTCATTGTGCAACATAGCTGCACTTATCTCCTTCTCAAAATCGATCCCGTAAATGGTGTCTTCTTCGACATGATAGGCCAACTTCTTTCCCGAACGCATAAAGAGTTCCGGACGTTTTTTGTATAGGAACCAGATCAACAACAGTACTATAAGTATAAATAAGCCCGCCAGCACAATCTCAGTATACTGCTCGGCAAACTTACTTCCAAATATTTTCTGCAACAGCTTCCCTAACCACAAATTAAGCCACCCGATCAGATCGACCTCGGGGGTCTGTAATTCACGGTTATAGTCGTACTCAGAACCACTTTGCCAAATAGCAACGGTTGCGGTATCATAAACTAAAGTATCGGCAGGTGCAGTCATCCAAAGAAAATCAGAGCTTGTCGAAGTTATCAATATCCTCTTCTACAGAAACACTATCCACCACTTCCGAAGCATGGCCATACTGATAGGCCAGACCAATAAGTGAGAAGATCATTGACAAATAGGTACCAAAGGTCTGCAAAATACCCAACAGATAAAGGAAAAAGCTATAGAGTGGAGATACAGTAACTACATTGCCCCCTTCACTCATGGCAAAGAAATATTTCACGATCGTAGCCACATACCAGGGTAACATAGTAATACCTTGCAGAATACTGGCAATGAAACTCATAATCAACATAATGAGAAAGACTCCTCCCCAAGTGGCAAACCCTAAACGAAACGTCTTTTGGAAAGCTGTTACGATACTCACGTTTTCAAACAGATAGATCGCAGCAAACAGTCCCATGGGAATGCCACAAGCTATCAACAAAGGGATCGTGATAATCAAAGTAAATGGAGTCAATACAACCAGCCCTATTATTATTGCCAAAGTAACAAGGTACAACATGAAAAAGAATAAAGTCAGCTTCAGCATCCTGCCCATATTCTTCATCAGTAAAGGACGCAAGACAGAAAGAGTAATACCTTCGAGGCGTTCTTCGCGCTCATTATAAGTCCTCATCAATGTATAAACCAGTGCGGTAAGCAGAATCACACCAATCATATAACAAAGAATGGTCAATCCGTAATTTACCCAAAACATCGCCCCGAATATAGCAAACGGATTACTGCTACCAGCTTGTATGTTGGAGGAAAGACTCATGGTGCTGCCCATCAAACCATTCAAACTTAATGCCTGCACAAGGCATAAAGGCAATAGAAGGTAAGTTGTAAACTTAAACAAAGGCTTCCAGTTCTCCTTTATAAAATCGAACGAGGCGTTCATCTTCTCTCCAAAGGTACGCTTCGCATACAATACAATTCTAGCTTTCTGTGACTCCATATGACTTTCTGTTTGGTAAATAAATATAATAAAATATGATAAATGCAAGTGAAAGAAGAATAATACCTAACCTCAACACTGTAGGGAACTCGGTATGACGGGTGAGAAACCCTTCAATAAACCCCGCCATAATAAACACAGGAACTGTACCTATCACTATTTTCAATCCCCGCTTCGCACCACGGCGGAAAGACTCTGCACGGGAGTAAGTCCCCGGAAAAAGCCAGCCATTTCCCAAAGCCAACCCAGCAGCTCCCGCCACGATAATAGCCCATATTTCAAGCGTTCCATGCAGCCAGATTGCAAGCATGGATTCGGCCAACAACCCTTCTCCATAAAAGAAAGTCTGAAAAGCTCCCAACATGATTCCATTGGAAAGAAGCATGTAGCCGGTACCGAAACTTGTGAGCAAACCCATAGCAAAGCAGTTGAAAGATACCATGATATTGTTCAGCGTAATACCCAGAAACATCGGCATCTCTTCCGAACCATTATATACTGCCATCGGCTGACCGTTGGCAATGTTTTCAAGTGTCATATCTACATAGCCATTACCCAGTATCAGCCGTACAAAATCCGGATCGTTCCAGGCAGAGATAATACCGATAACCACACTGGCAGCAAAGATAAGAAAAGACACCAACAGCTCCTTACGGGCATCGTGCATAGTCTGAGGCACTTCGCGCGTCCAGAAAGTAATGATACGCGTCCACTTCTCCCGTTTATTACGGTAGATCACATTGTGGAGGGCTGAAGCCAGATTATTAAGATAAATAGTGATACGCGAAGAAGGATAATGTGTCTGGGCAAAAGCCAGATCGGCAGTCAGTTCCGTATATGCGTCGGCAAGCCGGTCCGGATTAAGCTTGTCAGCTTTCTCCACAACCTTCTCTGTCTCTTTCCATTTTTCAATGTTCCGGCGGATAAACGTAACTTCTTTCATTGTTTAGGGGAGTCCGGATAGAAGTTTTGTCCGAATCCGAAGCAAAAGTAAGAGAAATATGATATATTTGCAACGGAATCACAAAAATGTTTAAAAAGAAATGGCAGAATCCACCATTATTACAGGACAGTTCGTACGCATCAGCCAAACGCCTGCGAGTCTTGGCGAGCGTATGCTTGCTCTGCTGATCGATTATACCTTTTTATTTATATATGCAGTAGGGCTTAGCCTCACGTTAGCTTACCTCAATGTACATGCCTTTTCCGGTTTCTCCGTTTTCTTCTTTTTCCTGATTATCTATGCGCCGATTCTTACTTATTCGCTCCTTTGTGAAATATTCAATCGTGGGCAGAGTTTAGGAAAGCGGCTTCTCAATATACGGGTAGTCAAGGCGGATGGATCAACACCAAGCCTTAGTTCTTATTTACTCCGGTGGTTACTATTCCCCATAGACTTACCGATTACAGGAGGTTTAGGGGTCATTTTCATTCTGCTCACCAAGAATCACCAACGTCTGGGCGACCTTGCCGCCGGCACTATGGTAATAAAAGAAAAGAACTACCGGAAAATACAAGTCAGCCTTGACGAATATGATTATCTGACCAAAGGTTATCACCCGGTGTATGTATCGGCCGCCGACTTATCTCTGGAACAGGTCAATGTAATAACCAAAACACTGGCATCGGGCAAAAAAGACCGCCCGCGTCGTGTCAGGTTACTGGCAGAAAAAGTTCGCTCCCTGTTATCCATTAAGCAAACGGAAGGGAACGACGAGAAATTCCTGCAAACATTATTGAGAGATTACCAGTATTATGCACTGGAAGAAATATAACTCCACAAGTAAACTCAGCCATCATAAAAACGCAGATTAACGCAAATATATCGCAAAGATCAAGTTCTGATCTGCGATAATTTGCGTTAATCTGCGTTTCCTTCTAAAGTTATCTGGTAATAGCTTTATCAGAACTTTAACGGGGTTTCACTGTAGAAAATCCGGAGACGAATTACTCCACTTGTCCCAGAGAGTTTCCATATTCCATTTCTCCCTGAACTACAAACAGCATTTCTTCAGGATCAAATTCACCCATTTCATCCTTTTTAGCCTCCTTCACGATGTAGTCCACCACCTTTTCCAAATCAATGTCAATAAAGCCATCTTCATCGGGTTGTGCATCCAGAATACCACTTTCTGAGTAATATTCATCAATCAGATCAAGAAAATAGTAAAGCTCATCATCCGAGAACTTTTCCTTCAATTCCTGAGGCAAATAATTTTTGATGAACTCGATGGTCTTTTCGTCATCGGCATCAGCGAGTAAAAAATCGTCTTCCAGTCCCATAATCTTAATTTGTTAAGTTGAAAGCTTATAATAAGTTCTTCACTTTCTCTACAAAAACAGGTTTGCCCACAGCACCTACCTGCTTATCCACAATTTCTCCGTTCTTAAAGAAAAGAACAGTAGGAATATTGCGAATACCATATTCTGCGGCCATGTCACTATTTTCATCGACATCACATTTGCCGATAATGACCTGTCCTTCAAACTCTGTTGCCAATTCGTCGATGATAGGACCTACCATCTTACAAGGACCACACCAAGGGGCCCAAAAGTCAACAACAACCGGTTTCCCTTCTGCAAGAATTTCCTTATAGTTGCTGTCAGTAATTGCTAAAGCCATAATTTTAAAAGTTAATAGTTAGAAATTGGTAGCCGGAAGTTTATAGCCTCCAATGCTACGGTGCAAATATACTTAATTTATCCGAAACTCAAGTTCGGGTCGTTCTTTTAAATAGGAGATTAATTCTTTCCCTACAGATAGTTTTACCGGACGGGATATCAAATCAACATGCATCTTTTCATCCCTGTCTGTCACTTTAAAATAGAGCTCGGTATTCCCGGGATGATCTTTCGTCAGTGAAGACAGTTCGGCAATCATAGCTGAATTCAAAACAGACAACGGTATCAGAATTGTTATCTTTTCAACCAGTTTCTCCTTCACATCAGGGAGTAGTTCCATGGAAGTGATTTTAATATCCAATTCCTCGGGACGCCACTGTTTGGGTTGGCAACGGGCTTTAATGAAAAGGAAAGTTCCTTCACCCAGATACCCCTGATAGGTAACCCAGTCATTCCCCCAAAACGGCAACTCTGCCGAACCGGAGTAATCTTCTATCTTGGCAATACCATATGGATTACCATTCTTACTGATCCCTCTACGCACACTGGTCACTATTCCTCCCATTGTTATCTCACGCCCGGCGAGTGCTGACTTATCTTCAAGCTCAGCCATATGTGTATTACAAACATGATCGAGCACAATAGCATATTCGTCCAGCGGATGTGCAGAAAGATAAATGCCTACCAGGTCTCTTTCCCTGTTCAAACGTTCCAAATCTCCCCAACGTTCAGCAGGAAGAATTTCAGGAGTAGCAATATCAATCACGTTTTCTCCTCCAAACAGTGAATTCACCGCTGCAGCCTTATCTGCCTGATAACGGTTACCATAACGCATCAGCGTTTCAAGGAATACTTCTCCTTTTGAATTTACAGCAAAAAACTGCTCACGCTTCAGCTCAGGAAAACTATCAAATCCACCCGACAATGCCAGGCACTCCATATTCTTCTTATTGCAAGCATTCAGATTGACACGCTGTACAAAATCGAAAATGCCCTTAAACGGACCGTTTGTCCGGCGCTCTTCGATTATACTTTGTACAGCCGACTCTCCTACTCCTTTCACGGCTCCTAATCCAAAGCGAATATCACCCTGCTTGTTTACCGTAAATTTGAGATTACTTTCGTTCACATCCGGACCAAGTACCTGTATTCCCATCGCCTTACACTCATCCATCAGCTTTGTGATATCAGTAATGTTAGACAAACTTCGGCTCATAACGGCAGCCATATACTCCGAAGGATAGTTCGCCTTCAAATAAGCAGTCTGATAAGCCACCCATGAATAACAGGTAGCATGCGATTTATTAAACGCATACGAAGCAAACTTCTCCCAGTCGGTCCAGATCTTCTCAAGCACCTTTGGGTCATGTCCGTTTTTCCGTCCGCCCTCAATAAACTTCGGCTTCATATGATCCAACTTATCACGCAACTTTTTACCCATCGCTTTACGCAATGCATCGGACTCACCGCGGGTAAAGTCGGCCAGCAAACGAGACAAGAGCATCACCTGTTCCTGATACACAGTAATACCATAAGTATCCTTCAGGTATTTCTCCATAACAGGAATGTCATATTCAATCGGCTTACGCCCATGTTTACGGTCGATAAAATCAGGAATATAATCCATTGGACCCGGTCGATAAAGAGCATTCATGGCAATCAGGTCCTCAAAAGTAGAAGGTTGCAACTCACGTAGATATTTCTGCATCCCCGCAGATTCAAACTGGAACGTACCGATGGTTCGTCCGTCACTATATAATTTATAAGTAGCAGGATCCTCAATAGAAATCGTATCAATGTCCAGTTCAAAATTTCTACTTAACCGGATATTCTCAACAGCTTCCTTAATAATAGATAAAGTCTTCAATCCAAGGAAGTCCATCTTAATCAATCCGGTATCTTCAATCACCGAACCTTCATACTGGGTTACGAGCATCTTCTCGCCCGTTTCCTTATCATCGGCGGTACTTACCGGTACCCAATCGGTGATATCATCACGACAGATGATCGTACCACAAGCATGTACTCCCGTACCGCGCACATTACCCTCCAGCATTAAAGCATACTTCAAGGTATCACGTACCAACGGATCAGGCGACGCCTCGGCTGCTTGCAGTTCGGGTACATAATCGATAGCATTACGCAGGTTTAATTTCTTTTCAGGGATTTTATCGGGAACGAGCTTTGCCAGACGGTCCGATTCGGACAAAGGCAGTTTCTGAACGCGCGCTACATCTTTAATTGCCAGCTTTGTGGCCATCGTACCATATGTAATGATATGTGCCACCTTCTCATGCCCATACTTTTCTGTTACCCACCGAAGTACTTCGCCACGACCGTCATCGTCAAAGTCAATATCAATATCCGGCAGTGAAATACGATCCGGATTCAGAAAACGTTCAAACAGCAAGTCATACCGGATCGGGTCAATCTTCGTAATCTGCAAACAATATGCTACAGCCGAACCGGCAGCCGATCCACGTCCCGGACCAATAGAGACTCCCATACTGCGTCCTGCTGCAATAAAGTCCTGTACAATCAAGAAGTAACCCGGAAAACCCATCGTCTTCATAATATGCAACTCAAACACAAGCCGCTCTTTTATCTCCGGGCTTAAAGGATCTCCATAGAATTTCTTCGCTCCGTCAAATGTCAGCTTCTTCAGATAATCCGCTTCAAGCTTAATACGATACAATTTGTCGTACCCACCTAATCGCTTTATCTTATCCAGGGCCGCGTCTTCACTCAGTACTACATTTCCATTTTCGTCCTGCGTAAATTCGTCGAAAAGATCTTTCTCTGTATATTTCTGCCGATACCCTTCTTCCGTTCCGAACTCTTCGGGAATGGCAAAAGTGGGCATGATAGGAGCATGGTCAATGGAGTAGTACTCCACTTTATCGAGAATCTCAAGCGTATTACTCAAAGCCTCAGGAACATCAGCAAAGAGCTCATTCATCTCTTCACGCGTTTTCATCCATTCTTGTTTGGTGTAAAGCATACGCTTCGGATCATCCAGATCTTTACCCGTACTCAAACAAATAAGACGGTCATGTGCTTCCGCATGTGCTTCCTCCACGAAATGAACGTCGTTAGAGCAAATCAGCTTAACATTATACTTTTTAGAATATTCGATGAGGTGACTGTTTACATTCACCTGCAATGGATACGCTTCATGATTGGCGCGAGGAACAGTAGCCTTGTGTCGTTGAAGTTCCAGATAATAATCTTCTCCAAAGAGGTTCTTGTACCATTGGATGGCTTCCTCGGCCTCATCCAGCAAACCCTGCGTTATCTTTTTAGGCACTTCGCCACCCAAACAGGCTGAGCACACAATCAAGCCTTCGTGATATTTCTCCAGCTCATTCCGGTCGGTACGCGGACGCATATAATATCCGTTAGTCCAGGCATGTGATACCAGCTTTATAAGATTATGATAACCTTTTTCATTCTTCGCCAGTACTATTAAGTGGTAACCGCTCTGATCCGGCTTTCCCTCTTTTTTATCCATAGTACGACGAGCCACATACATCTCACAGCCAATGACGGGCTTAAACAGTTTTGCTTCGGCTTCAGCTATTTTAGCTTTACAAGCAGCAATTTCCGCTTCTTTATCTTCGCATTCCACTTTACCGGATTCGATGGCAGCAATACGTTTTTTCTGCTCTTTTATCTCTCCCTTTGGTCCACCATTTTTCTTATTGACATAGTTAGTAAATTCCTTGATACCGAACATATTTCCATGATCGGTTACGGCAATTCCCTTCATCCCATTTTTCATGGCTTTATCTACCAAAGCACTGACGCTGGCCTGACCATCTAAAAGAGAATATTGGGTATGAACATGTAAGTGAACGAAATCCTGCATAATGAATAGGTTGATGATTTTAAGCCATAAAATTACAATCTCTGGGGTTACTAACAAAAATAATGCCCAAAAAGTTATCAACATTTGTATTTCTATGCTCATTTACTTGCTGGATTTTTAAATTAACTATATTTTTGCAGACAATTATCATTAAACAGTGCACATGGGCAGACTAAAGAAATTAAAAAAAATACGTATTCACCGTGAAGGTACTCATATTCTGTGGGGAGGTATCATCTTTCTACTGTTAATTAATGCGGCTCTTTACTGGGGAATAGACTGTAAAATACCATTTTATCTGGTGGCTTTGGCCAGTATCATTGTCTACGGATTGATGGTAAACTTCTTCCGTTGTCCAAAGCGTCTTTTCGGAGGAGAAACCGAGAAGATTGTTGTTGCGCCGGCTGATGGAAAGATTGTGGTTATTGAAGAGGTAGACGAACACGAATACTTCCATGACCGTCGTCTCATGATATCTATCTTCATGAGTGTACTGAATGTACATGCCAACTGGTATCCGGTGGATGGAACCGTAAAGAAGGTAGCCCATCACAATGGCAAGTTCTTGAAAGCCTGGTTGCCAAAAGCCAGTACAGAGAACGAACGTTCAACGGTAGTTATTGAAACTCCGGAAGGAGTGGAAATTATGGCACGCCAAATTGCCGGAGCATTAGCCCGCCGTATCGTCACTTACGCAGAAGTAGGTGAAGAATGCTATATTGACGAACATATGGGATTTATCAAATTTGGTTCCCGTGTAGATGTATATCTCCCATTGGGCACAGAAGTTTGTGTTACTATGGGACAATTAACCACCGGTAACCAGACGGTTATCGCCAAACTGAAATAAAAAACTGTCACAATGACAAATGCCCTAAAGAACTATATACCCAATACAGTAACCTGCCTGAACCTTTTTTCCGGTTGTATTGCCTCTGTCATGGCTTTCGAAGCACGTTATGACCTGGCTCTTACTTTTATTATATTAAGTGCTGTTTTTGATTTCTTTGATGGCATGTTGGCACGTACTCTCAATGCACACTCTCCTATCGGAAAAGACCTTGATTCGCTTGCCGATGATATAAGCTTTGGTGTAGCCCCTTCATTCGTTATCTTTTCACTATTAAGAGAAATGCACTATCCGGCAAATATCGAAGTGATTGCTCCCTATCTGCCATATGCTGCTTTTCTTATCTCTGTTTTTTCAGGCTTACGATTGGCTAAATTCAATAACGATACTCGCCAAACCAGCTCTTTTATTGGCTTGCCGGTTCCGGCTAATGCATTATTCTGGGGTGCTTTGATTTATGGTGCCCATGACTTTCTGGTATCCGAAAGTTGCCATCCTGTATATATCCTGCTATTAGTCATGCTTTTTTCATGGCTATTGGTATCAGAGATTCCCATGTTCTCTCTCAAATTCAAGAGTTTATCCTGGAAAGACAATAAAGTTAGTTTTATCTTTTTAATCGTATGCATTCCCTTGTTGGTCTTCTTAGGCATCAGTGGATTTGCGGCAATCATCTTGTGGTATATCATACTTTCACTTTTTACAAGAAAAAATAGATAAACATTCCTTTTGGCACGTTTGTTGTACTATCAGTTTCAAACAACGTATAAAACTAATAGCTCATGTTTAATCTTCTTGGATTCTTTTTTATTCTAATAATAGCCGTCCTCGTTATTGGCGTTTCAATTGTAGGAAGTATCTTGCGAGCCCTTTTTGGCTTCGGACGTCGTTCTACATCCAGCACACGTACTTATACCACTACGAACGAAAGACAGCAACAACAAAACTCCCAAAGAAGAGAACAAGAGGAGGAAAGCGTAACAGAAGATGATTTTCAACCCCGGAGACACAAAAAGATATTCGCTAAAGATGAGGGGGAATACGTTGATTTTGAAGAAATAAAGGAATAATGTGCTAATATGCCAATGTGCCAATTACCATGCGGATGATAGCGCAGCATAATTGGCATATTATTCACCTTTTTGCCGCAAAGAACTCTTTCATCAAAGCAGCACATTCATCGGCCAATACACCTTTTACCACTATTGTCTTGGGATGCAATGCTTGTGCAGCATACTTTTGATAACCACGTTTCTCATCTTCTGCTCCGAAAACAAGTTTTCCTGTCTGTGCCCAGGCAATGGCTCCGGCACACATGACGCATGGTTCCACTGTAACATATAACGTACATTCATTCAGATATTTACCACCAAGAACATTGGCAGCAGCAGTGATTGCCTGCATTTCGGCATGGGCAGTTACATCATTCAGGGTTTCAGTGAGGTTGTGAGCACGACCAATAATCCGCTCTTTACAAACAACCACAGCCCCCACAGGCACTTCACCTCTGTCGGCAGCCTTTTGCGCCTCTATGAGCGCTTGTTTCATAAAATAAGTATCGTCCAGCATAGGGTTTCAACGCCTCATATCGTGTTCACCAAAAAGAGTAGGATAATCCTCCTCCATATTTTTATGAATAAACATGAGAATCGTCTCACGAAGCCAACGTGATTTATTCGTTATCTTATATTTCTCCAGATAACGATCCACAATCAATTGTTCATCTTCGCTTAGTAAAATGCTCATTCGCCGCTCACGTTTAGTGAGTTCAACATGCATCTTAAGGCCTTTTTTAGCTCTCTTTCCCATATTCTCTGCAAAATTACTTTTACTTCTGTAAAAACAAAGAATAAAAAGAGTATTTTTGCATATTAACTGCCAAATTCCGAATTTTAACTGCTAAATCTATGGCTTCACACAATGAATTAGGAAAAGCCGGAGAAGATGCCGCTGTGGCCTATCTGGAAAAGAATGAGTATATCATTCGTCATCGTAACTGGCGAAAAGGACATCTTGAACTTGACATTGTGGCAGCCAAAGACAATGAACTTATTGTAGTGGAAGTTAAGACCCGTAGTGATGCAAATATCATGCAACCCGAAGAGGCCGTTACTGTGCAGAAAATCAAGCATACCGTAAAAGCGGCAGATACTTATATCAGGATTTTTCAGCTTGATGTACCGGTACGTTTCGATATTATCACAGTTGTAGGAAAAGCAGGAGATTTTAAAATAGAACATATAAAAGAGGCGTTTTATCCGCCCATATTTTGAGCGTATGAATGTAGAAAAAGCAAGAGAATATTGTATAAGCAAGAAAGGAGTAACAGAATGTTTACCTTTTGATGATGTATCACTCGTAATGAAAGTGATGGATAAAATGTTTGCTCTGATCGATCTGGAGGGAACTAATAGTATTTCTCTAAAGTGTGACCCGGAATATGCAATCGAGCTTCGTGAGCGTTATTCTGCAGTTAATGGGGCTTATCATTTTAATAAGAAATACTGGAACAGTGTCTGCTTTGACCAGGATGCAGACGATCGTCTGATAGAACATCTGATAGACCATTCTTACGAAGAAGTTTTAAAAAAGTTTACCAAAAAATTGCGTGCCGAATATGATGCACTTCCCTGAATCATTTCCCGTGTCTCTGATTTATCTGGAAGAGACAGAGTCAACTAATAAATACCTGAATGAGATCTGTAACAAACAGTGTGTCGGAGAGTTGACAACTGTTACCACAGACTTCCAAACCTCGGGGAGAGGACAACGTGGGAATAGCTGGGAATCTGAGAGGGGACAAAACCTTATGTTCAGCTTTGTACTCTATCCTGCCTTCCTGAAAGCCCGCAAACAATTCCTGCTCTCCCAGATTATCTCTTTGGCCATCAAAGAAGAGCTGGACACACATGTTTCTGATGTCTCCATCAAATGGCCGAACGATATTTACTGGAAAGATAAGAAGATTTGCGGCATGCTTATCGAGAATGATCTGACAGGAACTCATATCAGCCGGAGCATTGCGGGTATTGGAATCAATATCAACCAGGAAGCATTTACCAGTCCGGCTCCCAACCCGGTATCTTTAAAACAAATCACAGGACAATCTTACAGCCCTGAACAGATATTAGCTTCTACCATGAGACGGATAAAAGACTACTATGCGTTACTGCAAACAGAGAACGAAAGTGTAAACACTCTCATAGCCGACCGATATGCCGGATCTCTTTTCCGTAAAGATGGATTTCACCGATACACCGATGCCAATGGAAAGTTTCTGGCCCGCCTTCTACGTGTAGAACCGGACGGACGGCTTATTCTTGAAGATCAGATCGGAACGGAACGAACCTATCTATTCAAAGAGGTACAATATGACATATAATAAGCTGCTAACAAGAATCTCTCTGCCCGCTCCGCTTACTTCATTTCAACTTCCAGTTTCCTTATTTTCTCCAGCGTTTTCATAACCTCTGTTGATGGAAACTGGCGGACTACGTTCTGCAGATATTCTTTCGCCTTACCATATCTTTCAGTCATAAGCCGGCTCAACCCATCCTTGTAACGAGCATACTGCATACGGGTGGGAGAATTAATTTTCTTATAATCACGTATCAACTGCTGCTTCTCCTGTTCAGCTTTCAGATAATAATAATTACCGACAAAGATATTAGCAGCCAGATTATTTGCATCCAGCGAGAGCACTTTCTGATAGGTCTGTAAAGCCTCTTCTTCTTTCCCTCTGCATACTTCTGTCTCTGCACAAGTCAAAAGCCACTTTATATCATTAGGGAACTTTTGAAGAAGCTCTTTACAAAACAAATAAGCCTTATCGTAGTTTCGTGCATTTTTATAATGAAGCGTCAACTCCTGAGCCATTTTAGCACTGACATTGCTATTCTTGTCTACACTTGTCCAATAAAACATCTCAGACTTATCAGCATTAAGTTGAATAGCCTGACGGAACAAGCTGACAGCCTGCTCCCATTGTTCGGCAGCCATCGCTTCCGAAACCTTCTGCAACACATCTCCGGCAACCTGTGCCGAAAGTGCAAACGGAAAAGAAATCAAAAAAGTAAAAAGTAAAGTTAAGGCTCTCATTTCATTAATACTTATTTAGTTAAGCACCTTGCAAAGATAACGTTTTATTCTCATTTTGTAAGTACGAACCAATTAAATAGAGTTATTGTTCAGTTAAATTTCATGATATATATTTTTTAATCTAACTTTGTCTTCAGAATGAGCAAAAAGAGATCGATCAATAACGGAAACAGGCGCATCCTTGAGATTGCGATACCCTCTATCATTTCCAATATTACAGTCCCATTGCTGGGATTGATTGACGTCACGATTGTGGGGCATCTGGGGGCACCTGCTTATATCGGAGCGATTGCGGTAGGTGGTCTGCTGTTCAATATCATTTATTGGATTTTTGGGTTTCTGCGCATGGGTACAAGCGGAATGACCTCACAAGCTTACGGAAAGCGAGATCTGGACGAAGTAACCCGTCTGTTACTACGTTCTGTTGGTGTAGGGTTATTTATCGCCTTTTGCCTGTTATTACTTCAATATCCCATCCAGAAAACGGCCTTTACCTTTATTAAAACCAGTCGGGAGGTACAAGAACTCGCTACTCTCTATTTTCGTATCTGCATATGGGGAGCACCTGCCATGCTCGGACTTTATGGCTTCGCCGGATGGTTTATCGGCATGCAGAACTCCCGATTTCCTATGTATATCGCCATTACGCAAAACATAGTAAATATTGTAGCCAGCCTAAGTTTTGTTTACCTGCTGAAGATGAAAGTGGAAGGTGTTGCCCTTGGTACTCTCATTGCCCAATATGCCGGTTTCTTCATGGCACTTCTGTTATGGATATATTATTATAAACCGTTGCGAAAACGTATCACTTTAAAAGGAATCTGGCAAGGGCAGGCAATGTCCCGTTTTTTTTCTGTAAACCGGGACATATTCTTTCGTACACTCTGCCTGGTGATTGTCACCATCTATTTCACCTCGGCCGGAGCAGCACAAGGTGAAATTGTACTTGCTGTAAACACGCTTCTGATGCAGTTATTCACCCTCTTTTCCTATATTATGGATGGATTTGCCTATGCCGGAGAAGCATTGGCCGGTAAATACATTGGTGCCCGTAACCGGATAGCACTACATCAGACAGTACGCCAATTGTTCAATTGGGGTATAGGACTTTCAGTTGTCTTTACGCTACTCTATGCTATCGGAGGCAAGTCTTTTCTCGAACTACTTACCAATGAGCCTACAGTGATCGACGAAGCAGGCAACTATTTCTATTGGGTACTTGCCATCCCTCTGGCTGGTTTCTCCGCTTTTTTGTGGGATGGTATCTTTATCGGAGCCACAGCCACCCGGCAAATGCTTGCCTCGATGCTTGTGGCTTCCGTAAGTTTCTTCGTTACCTATTATGTTTTCCACGCCCAAATGGGAAATCATGCTCTATGGCTGGCTTTTCTGGTCTACCTTTTCCTCCGGGGAGTTATACAGGCGTTTTTGTCGAAAAAGATTCTGAATAATATCCCGGATACTTAACCACACATGCTCCGGAGCCCTTATTCTACATAAACTTTCGTAGTATAATCCGCCCCACCTTTTATCTGAACATTTACCACATAGACACCTGAAGTCAACACATGGCTCTTGACAACCTCCCCGGTAGTGACGGCAAATGATTGCAACTGCGTACCATTTACATTATATATATTCACGTGCCCCATATCCTCCGAAGAAATCACCACTCTTCCTTTTTCTGCCGATACACGTGGTTGCTGTTCACCGTTTTTTGCGATAGTTATCCCTGTAGCTTTCTTACGAGCTGCCAACTGCGCATCGTAAAGTGACTGCGGCTGCAAACCTTTTTTCTTTTGTCCTTCTATGTATCCGGTAGTATATACACTCGTATTACGGTATTTACGGATAGTATTTGCCGTACAACCAATCGCATAGTTCTGTCCGGTAGGTACTTTATCCAGATAAATCATCCCCTGTTGCACATCGCAATTCCAGAATACACTGTTGGTTCCTCCCCAACCATGTCCGCTACCCATATTATCACGTAGGAACATGCCTATTTTACCTGCATTATTTTTCACCGTACCTACTTCTTTCCAGTTGTCAAACAAAATTCCCTGCGACCAAAGCCGGTGTCCTTCGGAAGATGCCAATGAAAGCTCCGAACGGAAATTCTGAACTACGATACCACTTACTGTAGCACACCCATTAGACAGATAATGATGGCGTCCGTTACGTCCATAGCAGTTTTTAAGCAGTACTAATTGGGAACGATGATACGTTTCAAAATTATAATAAGTCCCTCCGGTACACAATCCCGACGGGTCGATAGAGTAACAATCTTCTATCGTACTACGTGTAGTAGAAGTTATTTTAATTCCTGCATGGATGAATCCGGTCAGTGATACTCCCTTCACCCAACTGTTTTCCAATGAACTCATGTAAATACAGTTCTGATCGGCATTAACTTTAGAACTACTCGGTGTGCGTTCAAAAGAGATATGCAGATTCTCTATACCTATATTATGACGTATGGTTGTAGCATTATTTATCTTATAAATATAAGCTTGTGAATACGTCTTGTCAAGTGTATAAAACAGCGGAGCATCCAGTGTGATGGTATTCCCTTCCACCTTCGTCACATAGCGGTGATAGGACATATCTACGTCCTTTGCCTTCCATTTCATAGAAGCATCGGTGTTCCGGTTCGAATTTCCACCATACCACACAGCCTCCAGCCAGGCTTCCGTTGTAGGGTACTTCACGCAAATAAGATCGCCTGGTTTGTATGCACTTGCATCTGCCACTTCCAAACTATAATCTCCCGGCATCACTTTCTCCGTGGTAACATTCGTACGGTTGCTTCCCGAACCATTCCCCCAGTTATGTGCCGAACTGTTTCCCATCAATATCAATCGTTTCGCTTTCTCTTTGGCATTTCTTCCAAAAAGCACTGTAGAGTCTGTCGTTGCATAACAGTTGCCTTCACCGCGTAAGATCACTCCGGGATAAGTCATATTAATCGTTCCGTCTACATTATATCGTCCCGCTTTAAGTAGCACTACCCCACGTATACCATTTCCATCGGGTGTATAAGCCCCTACCTTATTAATAGCAGCCTGTATGTGTGCCGTATTATCTGCTGAAGCATCCGGAAGAGGGCTAATGGTCTCTGTCCGGTCGGGCAAATCGATCACCGGAATAGGTTCCCCGTTCTTATAACCCGCCTGACTGAAATCTGGCAAAACAAACCCGTCGGCATCCCGCACATAGGTAAGCGAACCATCATCGCTCATCTTCAATAGTTTTGACTGCCAGGGTTCCTGAGCTTGAAGTACTCCTGTACACAATGTAAAGGCAATTCCTAAAGAAAGTAATTTTGTATTGTTTCTCATAATAATTAATATTTCGACCTCTGCAAAGAAAGGTAATATCTCCTATATTGCTTTGCAGCATTATTCCAAATACTATTAAGATTATCTCAAAATTATCGGTGAGATTAATTTAAATAATTTGCTGATACGCCAATACATCAATGCCTTTCAACGCTACAACGATACCAATTGTATATTGACATAGTAGTATATTGGCAGATTATCCATCAATTTTGAGTAAAGCGCCATCTACCATTGCCATCTATTTCTTTCTCTGGTATTGATAAAGTTCTATCTCATAGAGTAACGTATTGATCCCCGGTATGTAACGTTGTTTTAGATGTACATGTAAAGCAGTACGAGATGTGCATGTCGTGCAGCTCCACATGTGCATGTCATACCGCTTTAGATGTACATGTAAAACAATACTGCCCACAGGGAAAAGGAACGTTCCTTTCTGAGAAAGACAAAGTGCAATACCGGGGAAGGATAACGATACTGCTTCGAGGGACTTCCGATATCAAAAAGATACGCCCGATAACATTCACTACCTAATAGGGTTTTAAGTGCATTTCACCACAGAGGACGCAGAGAACACGGAGTTTTAAATCTTTAATGAAACGCGGAATTCTAAGACCTGCGCAAATATTTGTGCAAGAAAAAACAGTTAAATAAGTTAAATGGGTTGCTATCTAGTGTAGCAGCCTGTTTAACTTTTATATGTATTCAACTCCACAAACGGCGTTCCTCTTTTGACAACTGCAAACATTCTACATATCAATTTAAACTTCACAGCATTCAATACCACTCCAAAAGCTTTTCCCTGCATTGTCTTACGAATATAATATTCTTTCAATTCCTTGTCCCATACAATTGCAGACTTTGCAGCTTGCGAAAGGTCCGCTTTCAAGAGTTTTGCCCCTATATGGGAAACTCTGGTGGCCCCCTTGACTGAGGTTCCCGAAGTATGTTCAAAGGGGGCAATGCCCAAGTAACAGGCATACTGTCTTGCCGTTTCAAACGCTTCAAAGTTATTTGTGTGTATGAGGGTGGAAATGGCATTGACACTTCCAATCCCCTTTATGCCGGTCAGCAATTCATAATTTTTTGCAATAGCCGGATCTTTTCCGACCAGTGCAATCATTTCTTCTTCCACAGTTTTAATTTCTCCTTCCAACACATCCACCATATTTTGAGCGCGTAGCAGAGTACTTGTTCTGGGACGTTCCTTGTTGTCAGTCAACAAGGCCTTATATTCAGCCTGCTGTGTGACAAAGCGCTTCCTCTCAGCCGACAAGTCCTGCAAACGAAGTACGGTACTTCCTGAAAGTTTAGAATAGGTAAGTTCTTCCCGATGAAGATAGGTGAAATAGGCAATCCCTTCGGCATCCACCTTGTCGTTTTTGCCACGAACCAGACCTAATGAACGTTTCAGATGCAAAGGGTTAAACGTACAGTAATCGATCTGGTGTTTTTCCAAATAAAGCCGCAAATCAAAACTGTAAGTGCCTGTATGCTCCAGACCGACAACGATCTGGTCAAGTGCTGCCTTTTTCTTTTTAAGCCAGGATAGTAAGGTATCATATCCTTCCTTGCTGTTGGATAACTGTTTGTAATTCTCAGTGTCCGCATGTTTCTTTGCAGAGTCATAAATAACCACATCCAATGTTTTTTTGGATACATCAATGCCGATAAACCAATTCTTTTTCATAATTTTGTTGCACCATTATTGTTAACCATAGGTTGAACTCACTAAATCCTTTAATAGGCTAACGACCTAAAATTCTAATTGGGACGATTCAACTGAAAAGGAAAGCAGGACTAATTCTGCGTATAGGACTTCTGCCTAGATAACGCAATAGGTCACCTGCTTTCCTTGGTTAACTTGTTTTAACTACAAAGATAATATTTCAACCTCTATTTATTATGATGCAAATCTAAAGGATTAACGCAGATTAAAAGACTGTGGATCTTTATTATCTATTTGTTTCTCTTTGCGAAAATCTGCGTTCATCTGCGTTTCAATAAATCATCGCTTAGTGTACCTCCCCGTGCGGGAAGTACTCATGTCTATTCAGATCCGAATCAAATAGTATACTAATCTGCATGATTATGGCAAAATAATCATGTATATTTGCGCAAACTAATTATAAGAACAATATGGCAAAATACAAAAGAATCCTGTTGAAGCTCAGTGGTGAGAGCCTGATGGGAGAAAAAAAGAGTGGAATCGACGAGAAAAGACTCGCCGAATATGCAGCACAGATAAAAGAAATTCATGAACAAGGTGTACAAATAGGCATCGTCATAGGTGGTGGAAACTTCTTCCGTGGGCTCACAGGAGCCGGCAAAGGTTTCGACCGTGTAAAAGGCGATCAAATGGGTATGCTGGCAACAGTTATGAATAGCCTTGCCCTTAGCTCAGCCCTCGTTGCCGCCGGTGAAAAGGCCCGCGTACTGACAGCTATCCGCATGGAGCCTATCGGCGAATTCTATAGCAAGTGGAAGGCGATTGAATATATGGAAGCCGGTGAAATCGTTATCATGTCTGCCGGAACAGGAAATCCGTTCTTCACAACCGATACCGGTTCTTCTCTGCGCGGCATCGAAATAGAAGCCGACGTAATGTTGAAAGGTACCCGTGTAGACGGGATATACACCGCTGATCCGGAAAAAGATCCTACTGCTACAAAATTCGATGATATCACTTATGATGAAGTGTTGAAACGTGGCTTGAAGGTGATGGACCTCACGGCTACTTGCATGTGCAAGGAAAATAATCTCCCGATTGTAGTATTCGATATGGATACAGCAGGAAATCTGAAAAAAGTAATCAACGGAGAAGAAATTGGCACGGTGGTACACAATTGACAATATATGTATAAACAAGATAGAAAAGAGGATGTATCCGAAAATTGGACACATCCTCTTATTCTTTACTTATACAAACATGTATATAACTTCTTCTTGAAGATGTTTATTCTTTAACTACCTTGAATGACTTCACATCTTTACCGCCTTTGGTTACTCGTACGTAATACATACCTTGTTCACCTACGGAAAGTTGTTTTATATCACCCATAACAGCATCAACACCTAATGTTTTCACAAGTTGCCCTGCGCTCGTATAAACATATACAACATAATTTCCGCTTTCTGCAAAAACCAGATTAATTACGTCTTTAAATGGATTCGGATACATTCTAAGTTGTACGGTTCCGGTCTCTTCTATACCTGACCCGCCAGTACCAATAACCACACAATCAGAAACAGCCGTTGTTACTTTTCCATATACATTTTCCAATGTAACCTGTGCATCATAAGTACCATCTGTAGCATAAGAAACCTTAGCTGTACCGGCTTCGTCATTTTGCTCTTTCATTGTAGCACCATTCAAATTCCATGTAGTAGCAGAGGTTATCTCCATTACACCAGTTCTGAAAGGAACTCCTGTAGACATTTGAGGAGCGGTAACAGGAACATCGTTGTCGACTTTTTCGATCGTTTTTACAGTAGTTACAGCACCTTTATAAGTACCTTCGGAACCAAAGTTTTCAAAATAGCCTTCTTCGTCAGGATCCGTTTCAAAATTGAAATAGCCCACTAAACCAGCCGGTAATTCATCAATATCAGGATCAAAACCATTCATTGCAGCTACTACTTCATCGTCTGTAACAGCACGATTATAGAACTGGATTTCATCTAAAGAACCAACAAATCCACTACGGCTTGCAGCACTACCTCCGAAACGAGGAGTACCCTTTCCCTCATAAGAGTGTGGGCCTGTGTATTGATCTACTAATTTACCATTAAAATACATTTTAGTTGTATTCCCATTGACACTGAATGCAATATGTGCCCATTTATTAGGAATTACTTTATAGTCTTCTGCTATAGTTCCTTTATTACCTGCATTCCCAAGCAGACGAACCCATATATAATTTTCGGGAGCAATGTCTACCCATACATCTCCCCAAGCATTTTTAGGCCAACCATCTGCATAGTTGCGTTGGCTATACAAAGCTGTTCCTTCAGAAGCGGGTTGTACGTTTTCATCTATTTTCATCCAAAAAGCAATCGTAAACGGGGTCTTATTACAGAGTTCTATCGGAAGAGTAAATGATTGCACATCTGTCAAATGAAGACCTCTTGAAACGGTACCGTCACGTTTTACACCTTCGTAACTGAAAGTTACATCTTCATTTACGGCAGCAACCTTCTTATCAACGTTCAAACCGGTCAATTCATTGATACCCCCTGTTTCCTCAGGGGTAACCTGAACGAAACCGCGATACATAGTTGCTACACCACCAATCGTAACTTCCATATCATAGAAACCAACTTCATTCAAAGAAGTAGTAAACTCTGTAACATCAGCAAATGTACCGGCATCGGTTGCATCCGTAGCTTTCTTCAATTTGAATGTAGCAGGAGCATGAGTTACATCATAGAATTTAACTGTAAATTCCTGACCTGGTTTTATAATCTCTTTATCTATAGTGATTGTCTCAATAGGATCTACTACACGTTCCATCTTTTCGGACCAAACGATAGCACTACGTTCTCCTGCCGGATTGACTGCACAGATACCAACTTGTACCGTTTTGTCTTCAAGAGCAGACGGAGCACCAACAATATAAGCAGCCCATGAAGTAGTTGCAGTACACAAAATAGGTTCTGAACTTTCATTCTCGCGTACATAAACTTCGTAATACCAAGCATTTACATCATCATTGTAAACTGGAGTACCTTCAGCTTCATTGATATCCTTATCACCACAACGCCAAATAACTTTCACATCACTTGAATTGAAATGTCCGCCCAATACTTCTGCATGAGTAATGGTAATATCAGCAGGTGTCATTGTCAGAGCTGGATCAATAATAGACATTTCACCCAACAATAATTCATAACTAGGAGTAGTATTCTGTATGTCCAATGCAATACATGCAATCTTATCACCCGCATTCACACCTACTTCGCTAAGCTTAACTTTGGCAGTAAACCACTCACCAACTTTCGCTACGTCCGGTAATGAATAGGAAACAAAATTATTTTCACTACCCGTTTTAGAGAAACAAAGTGCTAATTTAGGACTTGTACCGCCATTTACCATTTTATAAGTTACACTGACTTCACAACCATCGGTGACATCCAATTCCGTTTTGAAAAGACGAACTTTAGAATTTGCCGTAGCACCATGGATTTTCAATGCAGAACCACCATACCATGCATCGTCAAATGTGAAATTCAGATTAATAGCATCTGCAGGAACCGAAGTAGCTTCAGTCCACGAATTAGTGATCCACCATCTCCATGTCGGTAAGAAGTCTTGCATACCGATATTATACCATTTATTACCGAATGTTGTCACACCTTCATTCTTAAAGAAAGTACCATTACCTAAGTTGAAACGAGTCACAAACGGAAGAGTATTCAACGTACTCTGAGCATTTACAAACGCTGCGATACCATGGAAACCTTCCAGGTCGGCTTTGCCAAAGCCACGGCGTTCATTGTTTATATTCGGACAAATAGCAGGATTACGTTTGCCTCCGGAGAAGAACATCTCAAGTTTTTCCTGATATAAATTCTGGATAGCTAAATCTGAGGTTCCGTTTTCTGTAGAGGCCTGATGGATTACATTATCATCATGAGCACCCCATAACCCGATAGAGAATGGCTGATCTTTCAGTAGTACCCAGTTTCCATCTGCACCTGCATTGTTATGCAAACCTCGTCCTTGAATATCCATACCCGCATATACATCATAAGTATTGCGTTGCAGTTTTTGAGCTGTAGCCAAAGAGGTAGCCAATTTATTCGGATTCCAGTTGTAGTTCAAGAAGTAAGCATCTGTAACAGCCTTCCCATCTTTTGAGAACCACTCATCGTTTCTGTCACTTAATTGGTCTGTCCAGGACACATATCCGTCATTTGTCTGAGATTCATACCAAATCACTTTAAAATGCCAGTCTATTTCTGTAGCAGCATCATGACAGGCTGCAAAAAAGCCTTTCAAATTATCAGCCAAAGGTTGTCCCAGCCCCCCTTCAGGATTAACACCTACTCCATCGAGTCCATAGAATTTCAATATCTGAACGAATTTCTTGGCATACTTAAATTCACTCCCCTCCTTCTTAACCAGTTTTTGTAATTCCGGACTTACAGAACCCTCAAAGAATATTAAACAACCCGTCATTACCCCATTTTTATGAGCAACGTCATTGAATACTCCCGGAACACGAATCCAACCATTGGACCAGTTACCATGATAATCCAGATATTGCCACATACTGAAATTATCAGCATTAAAATTGTAACGCGGCAACGGCCCCCATACTTTAGAGTTCTCCCCAACAGGACACCACCATAAAACCTTGCGTTCGTCACCTCTTGTGGGGACAACCTGAGTCTTGTCATTCTTTATACGAGCCTTAGGACGTACACGTGAAACAAAAAAGTTTTCATCAATATATCCCGACTTATCACTGAAAGGTTTTCCTGGCTCCCATGTATCAAGCATTTCACTCCAACTTGCACCCATATCCACCGCATAGTCCAGTGTATAGGCTGGAGCAGTCTGCGCATTAGCTTCTATAAATAAAGAAGCTAAAATACTTGCAAAAAGTACCTTTTTTTTCATTGCATCATTTTTTAATGGTTAATAATTTATTTAATAGCTTTTGTCAGCTCTTTTTCAATAGCCTGAAATACATAAATCCCCGAACGTCTCATCGTAAATCTCCATTTACCTTCATTTGCAGGAGTTTTAGCCTCATCCAGTACCAGTGTATAAATGTGTGTATCCGGATCAAAAAACTCGTTACTTAATGTACGTGTTTCCTTTTTGGTGGTAATAGGAGAAATAATTGAAATTTTATCTTCCTTCTCCTTCACTTGATCTAACTTGAAAAACACTTTGTATTTACCATCAGCATCGGCTGTAATAGGGGCATCATCCAGAAATCCTTTTTTAATAAATTCAAAAGTTGTAAGTTCTTCCTTTAAACCAAACTCCCAGCGTTCAATAAAAAGTTTCCAGGTTCCATCCGATAGGAAATCCTTAGGTAGTTGTATCTGTAAATTCTGAATGACTGCAGGCAATTTTTCATCATCAGCACCAGTCGCCACTTTCACCTGCCGGAAGTCTTGTGATACAAAAACCAGCGAATCGACAGATTGTCCCGACCAACCGCTTGCCTTAATATTCAGAAGATCTGCATAGGTATCTACATCAATTTCCTTATCTGCTAATAATACACAGTTGATTTTCCCTACATTTTCTTCTTCTTTATCACGACGTACAATTAGATCCCATTCGCCTACACTCCATTCATCCGTACGGGATGTTGTTATAAATACATGTTCAGGATCATAATTTAACTCACCCTCGGCAACATCCAATATTTCCGGATAGCTCCAATTCATATACATATTTACGCCATCTTTACGTAGCAGGATTTTATCAACTGGCTGGATACCGGGGAGATAAACCTTAAATGCGACTTCCTGGCCAATAACCACTTCACTTTTCTCTATTTTAAAATCTGAAACTAAATTAGCCGCTGAATAAGATACTTCTGTATTGTCATTACACGAAAACAAAAATATACTTACAATCACACTTACTATAACAATATATTTTTTCATAATTATATTAATTAAAAATTAGCAATATCTGTATCCCACCATAAACGGGTTGATTGTTGATCAGGACCATTTAATACCGGTATAGCAGAGGTTTCAATGTCCGCTTTATTTTCACTATCTCCTCCCACAGCATATGGAATACGAAGTATCCCAACCAAAGGATCGATACTTCCATCACCGTCAGCGAACGAACCTTTCACCGGTGCAATCATATGAGGATACCCCGTACGTCTCATATCGGCCCATGCAACAGCCGACATCGGGAAAAGAGCAATCCATTTTTGAGTGATGATCTTTTCAAGCATGACCTCTTTGGAGTCGTTGTTACTCCATTTATTGCAAACATTCATAACTCCTTCTGCATTGTTCCGCAAATCGTAATAATCTCTGTAATCTGCTGATATTACACTCTCTGAAACGATGTATTGATCGTATTTATCACTAAATCCAAATTCTTTAAAACTGGTTCTGACACCTTCGTTATAGAAGTGTTCAGGAGTACCTCCCATTGCCCAACCCCTCAATGCACCTTCAGCACGCAAAAAGTACACTTCGGAAACTTTAAATATTTCCAATGGCTTCTGAGAGAAGTTGGTAGAGAGTTTAGAAAAAGACAAGTAAGTAGGAGATGTATTCGGGTCTTCGGTTAAGGATCCGTTTCTCATAGATAAATAATCAGAATTTGTATCTAATACTTTACGTCCGGATATATCATAGATATCAGCTGAGTTTTTTGAAAAAAACTCTTCTAACATCGGATGTCCTGTACGCTTTAATATATTATGCAAATTCGCGTTCAAACGACTATCTACCCAGTTACTGGATATCTTAAATAAAGGATGTCTGTCCAAATACAGTTTATATACATCAAGCGCTATATCATTATCCGAAGCTTCCAAAACGCCTGATTTAATAGCTTCTTCTGCTATTCTTTGAGCCTTATCCGGAGCTGCTTTTACCATATTCATAGCCATCCGTAAGCGCAAGGAGTTTGCAAACTTTATCCAGTTATCTACTTTACCACCCGCAATTTTATCCATGGATGAAATCGTTCTATCCAATTCAGCATCAGGATTCTTTTTGTACTCAAACAAAATGTCAATATCGCGTTGCAAGTCCAAGAAAATGGAGTCGTAAATGTCTTCAACCGAATTGTATGTCAAAGGATGCTCTTCTTTTAATACTTTATAATCATTGTATGGAAAAGGACCATGCACTCCTGAATACAAATGGGCTTCGTAGGAATATAGAATATTGGCTATTGCACCAAGAGGTTCAGCTTTCAACGTTTTTGCAGAAGCCATTACAGGTACTACTTGTTGAGCAACCCAAGTCATGTTTGCTTTAGGGCCAGAAGCAAAATCGTCATTTATTACATAAGTAGATTTGATACGACCCTGAAAATTATGCGGCAAGCACATATACCCACAATAATTATCCATATGCAGGTTAAATTGATATTGGTACTTGTGTTCACGTTTATCAATCAGAAGCTCTTGAGCAGTAATAAGTAACCCGGCAGCGGTGGAAATACTTGAGACCGAATCCGTAGCATGCTCCATCGTAGAATTAGACTTCAAGTTGTCAACTACACCATCATAACATCCTGTTAATACCCAACCGGATATTACTGAAAATAATATTATCTTATTTAAATATTTCATATCTTTATTTATTAAAATGAAGCCTTTAAATTAATACCGAAGCTCCGTGTTGTAGGCAGACTGAAACAGTCAATTCCACCAAATCCGTTACTTGTAGAAACAGATACATCCGGATCAACTGGTGATTTTTTATAAATGAAAAATAAATTACGCCCTACAACAGAGACAGACAGATTTTTACCATTACCAAACAGACTACGGAATGTATATCCCATTGAAAGTTCACGCAGACGTAAGTTAGTTGCATCATAAGTATACTCGGATAATGCAGCCAGTCCACCACCTATTGTTTGATAATAATCTTGTGCTGATGCTATTTGACCATCACCCATAATTATACCAGGAACGGCTTGTTGTACAATATTACCATCAACAATAGATTCTTTCATATATACAATTCCCCGGTCGCGAGCATCACCAGATCGCTTAGAGACCCCGTAGTAATCAAGTTTGGCCTCTGTTAAAGACACGATCTTGCCACCGACCTTACCATCAATCAAGAAATAAAGTGAGAAGTCCTTATAATTGAAAGTATTGTTCCATCCAAAATTTACTTTAGAGTTTGCATTCCCAATATAGGTACTACAATCATTAGTAATCACAGGAGCGCCATATCGGTCAGTTATGATCTTACCATTCTGATCACGTTTTATGGTATTAGCATATAAATCACCATATGGACGACCCTTCCGATAAATAATCTTAAGACCGGATTCCTGTCCTAAGTCAATCGTAATATCCTTATCATTACCATAAGTTTGTAAGATTTCATTATCATTATATGAAATATTAAAACCTGTTTTCCAGGACCAGTCCTGGTTTATCATCCAATAGTAATTAGTAGTAAATTCAAAGCCACGATTACGAACACGTCCGCTATTTATCGGTCTTGAACCTGCCGTTGCCGATGACACTGTTAAATATTGATTGTGCATAATACTATTATAGAGAGTCAGATCCCAGTCCCATGCATTATTGAAAAAACGTCCTTCGAATCCCAACTCTGTAGATGTCACGGTTTCTGGTCTTGGATCCTCAAATCGTGTAAACTTTTTCGCCCCATATCCTCCTGTATTAAAGTCATAAGGTAGCTCATCAAATAAAACATTTGGAATAGAATTACCGACCTGACTGTATGATAGACGAACCTTTAATAAATTCACCTTATCACTCGTAAACTTAAAAACGTCATTTAACAGGACGTTTCCACCCAGTGCATAATAAGCATAGCTAGGCGATGTGCCATAAGGTACAAACTGCTGAAATGCTTGCGACCAGTCATTACGAACACTAAAATCAACATAGGCCATCTGTTTATAACCAACAGAAGCCGTTGCATATACAGAATGCTCCCAATTTTTAGATTTATTCAATTCGTTCTTATATAGAGATGGGTTCTTGATATTTTGAGGATCGTAAACATTCGGAATAGCTGTTGTATCTCCCATCGTATAATATAAGGACAACTTCCGATTGTTGATTTCCTGCATACTTCCACCAACATTTACAGACAGATCAAAGTCTTTTATACTTTTCGCATATGAGATTAACCCGTCAATAAATATCTGTGTATCAGTCTGTCTATCTGTATAATAAACTGAATTATAGAAGTTTTTACCTCTCGTACCGTGATATGTCTCCCCTTCATTACGGACATTATTCACATCATAATTCATACGAGCCTGTGCAGACAACCCCTCCATGATATTCACTTTTGCAGAAATAGAAGTATAAAAACGATCCAGATATGCTGTGTTAATGATACGATTAGCAGTCCAATATGGAGAGTTACCGTTTTCTTCCGTTTGCCAAGGCCATACCTGGATAGGACCTTCTCCCGTTTTACGAGGAGTTTTTGTCCCTGTTGAGTTTGTATACCAATTTTCTGAGTTTAATGCATATAATGCTCCATAGGTTTCTTGATTATCTTTAAAATAGCGAATATCCGCATTACGTGGCATCAAATACAAATTATACAATGGATTACCAAAGTATCCCGAAGAAGGTTTATTCTTGGATTCCTGTTTTACGTAATTTGCAGAAAAGCTAAGTTCCAATTTGTCTTTAAATAATTTAAAATTATTTCTAAAAGAAAAGATGTGTCTGGAAAAAGTATTATTAGGCATCATTCCTTTAGCTTGTGTATTTCCATAAGAAAAGTAACTTTGGGAAATTGCATTTCCTCCCGTTATTGAAATTGTATTATTAAAATTCGTTCCCGTCTTCAGGAAATTCCCAATATTGCTTTGCGCACTGTTGCGTGCATAAGGAATATCTTCTAAAGTTCGATCAGAAAGGCGACCAATAGCCCCTCCCCAAGAGGTGGTAGTTAATCGTCTTGAATAAGTTGGATTTATTATCTGACTGCCGTTCGCAAAATAACCATTTGTGAAATATTCAACTCCTGCTCCATAATTATCCTGAAATTCCGGAGTAACCAAAGGAGTCTCAAACAAAGAACTACTGGATACATCAACAGATACTTTTCCTTCATAGCCTTTTTTAGTTGTAATCAGTAGTACACCATTTGCGGCACGGCTACCATACAAGGCTGCAGCATTTGCTCCTTTTAAAACATTAATACTCTGGATATCATCCGGGTTGATATTAGATAAACCATCACCACCGTCATGTCCGCCACCATAAGCAATATTGCCCTCAATCTGTCCTTGATTATGGTCGGCCATAGGAATACCATCTAATACAATCAATGGAGAATTGGTTCCTAAAATAGAAGCATTACCACGTAATAGAATTTTAGATGAACCACCCGCTCCTGTTGAATTAGGAGTGATCACCAATCCTGCTGTTTTACCTTGCAGTGCATTTATAAAATTTGCATCTTTTGCGCGTGTCAACTCTTTACCGTCTACCTTTTGAGTTGCATATGTCAGTGATTTAGCAGCACGTTCAATTCCCATAGCAGTAACTACCACCTCATTTAGCATTTGGGTATCTTCTTCCATTACGATATCGAAAGATTTAGTATTGGCAACAGGAAGACTTATTTTCCGATAACCGATATAGGAAATTTCTAATACTGCATTGTTATTAGCCACTTCAATAGAATAATCTCCGTTTATGTCGGTAATAGTCCCGTTAGCGGTACCTTTAATCAAGACACTTACACCAATTAGTGGTTCTCCGTGTGTATCGGAGATATGTCCTTTGATAACACGTTTGTTCTGCGTTACAGTATTTACAGTTTCCCCTTTATTTGTAAATAGTACTAAATACTTGTCACGAATAGAATAAGAGGCACCTGAATTCTTTAATAAACGTGTCATCACAACTGATAGCTTTTCATGAGAAGCTCTGATTGTGACCATCTGATCAGGATTTACATCTTTTGTATTATAGACAACAGAAAGAGAGGCTTGATGCCCGATTTCAGTTAAAACCTTACTCAATGAAGCATTTGTAAAGTCTAAATTCAATAATACATCTTGTGCAGAAGCGCTCAACACTGTTGGAGCCAGAAGAAAAAGGAATAATAGCAAGATTCGGCTCTTGCCCTTTGTAATTTTTTTCATTTCATATTCTTTTAACGTTAACAATTCCTAGAATTATCTCAATATCAAACTTCGGTATAGAAAATAGTTTGTGTGTAATCTATAATTCTTTATCAAATTACATATTAATAATTTAAACGTTTTATATAATACAATCCATTTAATAAACTTACTAAAGAAAAAGAAAAAAAAATCATTTAATTACATTCCATCATTTTCAACGAGATGATAGGACACTTCAGCTTAACTATTTCGATTATCCAACATACTTTATTGACAACCTATGTCTTAATTATATATTCTTTGGTAAGAAACAAACAAACTTATATCCACTCATTTCGTATACTTTGGGGAATCTATATCTATATTACCTAATAGACATAAATCCCGTATCGTGCACTTAAAACATCCGGATGTTTTCCTAAAGAACATGGGGATGTTGTACATAAAAACATCCCCATGTTTTATATAACAACATGCGGATGTTATTGAAAGAGAAGTCTTATATAAAGATGAACAAGAAGCTATGGTACAACCTGGTACATCCATATATTGTTGTACTACAAAAAGCTACGAAATAGCCTGGGTATAAACACCAACCAGTTACCGATCAAACAAGGCTGATTTTTCTGCCTTTTTCATTATTTATAACTAACAGCCTGCTTTCTCTTTCCATTATTGTTGCAGATAAGCAAAAAATAATCTACTTTTGTTCTTCATTCAGTAAATAGTAAACTATATAAAGCAAAAGAATATGATAGACGTAAAGACTTGTATCAACGATTCACAAGAGAAAATGGATATGGCCATTATGTACCTGGAAGAGGCACTGGCTCACATCCGCGCCGGTAAAGCAAGTACCAGATTGCTGGATGGAATCCGTGTAGATTCTTATGGAAGCATGGTACCTATTAGTAATGTAGCTGCCGTAACCACTCCGGATGCACGTAGCATTACTATCAAACCGTGGGATAAAGGTATGTTCCGTATCATTGAAAAAGCAATTATTGACTCTGATTTAGGCATTATGCCCGAGAACAATGGTGAGATCATCCGTATCGGTATCCCTCCTTTGACAGAGGAACGTCGTAAGCAACTGGCAAAGCAGTGTAAAGCTGAAGGTGAGACAGCTAAAGTAAGCGTACGTAATGCCCGCCGTGACGGTATTGACACACTGAAGAAAGCCCTGAAAGAAGGTCTTGCAGAGGATGAACAGAAGAATGCAGAAGCCAAACTGCAGAAAATCCATGATAAGTATATCAAGCAGATTGATGATATGCTGGCTGAAAAGGACAAAGAAATTATGACAGTGTAAATTAGTAGTTAAGTAATCAAGTAGTTAAGTAGTAAGTAGCAGATGTTTCTGTTTGTATCCTACTTAACTACTTGACTACTCACTACTTGACTACTAAAGAATGATGAGAGGACTGGTAATAAAGAATACAGGGAGCTGGTATCAGGTAAAAACTGATGACGGGCAGTTTATCGAATGCAAGATAAAGGGAAATTTCCGTCTGAAAGGAATACGTAGCACCAATCCTGTTGCTGTGGGCGATCGTGTTCAAATCATACTAAATCAGGAGGGTACTGCTTTTATCAGCGAAATAGAAGACAGAAAGAACTACATCGTTCGCCGTTCCTCCAATCTTTCTAAACAATCTCACATCCTTGCTGCCAATCTCGACCAGTGTATGTTAGTGGTGACGGTGAATTACCCCGAAACATCCACAATCTTCATCGACCGTTTTCTTGCCTCGGCAGAAGCCTATCGTGTACCGGTAAAGCTGATATTCAATAAAGTAGACGCTTACAATGAAGATGAACTGCATTATCTGGACAGCCTCATCAACCTCTATACAAATATCGGTTACCCCTGTTTCAAAATCTCAGCTAAAAAGGGAGAAGGAATTGATATCATCAAAGAAGAGCTGAAAGGACGGATTACTCTATTTTCCGGGCATTCGGGAGTGGGGAAATCAACTCTGATCAATGCCATACTCCCGGAACAGGAAGTAAAAACCGCTGAAATATCTGCATATCACAATAAGGGAATGCATACTACTACTTTCTCCGAAATGTTTGCTGTAGAAGACGGAGGCTATATCATCGACACTCCGGGTATCAAAGGATTCGGAACCTTCGACATGGAAGAAGAAGAAATAGGACATTATTTCCCGGAAATATTCAAATTTTCTGCTGACTGCAAATACAACAACTGTACTCACAGGCACGAACCCGGCTGCGCAGTCCGGCAAGCCGTAGAGCAACATTACATCAGCGAATCACGTTACACCTCTTATCTGAATATGCTCGAAGATAAAGAAGAGGGAAAATACCGTGCCGCCTATTGATTTATTAACTCTTTTTCACTCACTGCGTATTAAACTATCTTCCCAATCGCCTGTCTAAATTAAGACGTTATATACTATACTTAACAGGTACACAACACCACACCGCGTACCTATAATATAAAACATACATGGACAAGAGGATTAAATGGGGTATTATCATCATCGTAGGCGCCGGATTGATAGGAGGTGGCATCTACTCGCAAATGCCTAAACAAAACGCCGAACTGGCAGCAGCCGACAAAGTAACCCAAAATCAAAAGGGAGGTAAAAAGATTCTGAATGTAAATGCACGGATTATAAAGCCGCAATTGCTTACAGATGAAATACGCATCAGCGGTAGCCTGCTACCCGATGAAGAGGTTGACCTTTCATTTGAAACATCGGGAAAGATTGTAGAAATCAACTTTGAAGAAGGCAGTGCCGTAAAAAAAGGCCAACTATTGGCTAAAGTAAACGACCGGCAACTGCAAGCACAACTACAGCGCCTTGTCTCCCAACTGAAGCTGGCAGAAGACCGTGTATTCCGCCAGAATGCCCTGTTGGAAAGAGATGCTGTCAGCAAAGAAGCTTACGAACAGGTAAAAACAGAACTTGCCACACTGAATGCCGATATAGATATTGTCAAAGCAAACATAGCACTGACAGAACTTCGTGCCCCGTTTGACGGCGTTATCGGTCTGCGACAAGTCAGCGTAGGAGCCTATGCCTCTCCCAGTACCATTGTAGCCAAACTAACCAAGATATCTCCGTTGAAAGTAGAGTTTGCAGTACCAGAGCGATATGCCGGGCAAGTAAAAAAAGGAGCAAACCTGACCTTCCACCTCGAAGGGCAACTTGACGGGTTCGATGCCAAAGTATATGCCACCGAGTCAAAAATCAGTGAGATGCACTCACTAACCATACGTGCACTCTACCCCAACAGTAGTGGTAGTGTACTTCCCGGTCGTTATGTAAGTGTTCATTTGAAGAAAGAAGAGATTCCCAACGCAATTGCAGTACCTTCGGAAGCGATTGTCCCCGAAATGGGAAAGGACAAAATATACCTTTACAGAAACGGAAAAGCACAACCGGTAGAGATCTCCACCGGCATACGTACCGAAGCTGAAGTACAGGTACTAAGAGGTCTGCAAGTAGGCGATACTATTATAACTTCGGGAACACTGCAACTTCGTACAGCACTACCTGTCACTCTTGATAACATTGATTAAACCAGCCGCCTTATGAATATATCCGAATTAAGCATACGCCGGCCGGTATTATCGACGGTACTGACAATCATTATCCTCCTCTTCGGGTTCATCGGATACAGCTATCTTGGTGTACGCGAATATCCGTCGGTGGATAATCCCATTATATCGGTATCCTGCTCCTACCCCGGTGCAAACGCTGATGTTATTGAAAATCAGATCACAGAACCACTGGAACAGAATATCAACGGTATTCCCGGTATTCGCTCTCTGTCGAGTGTCAGCCAGCAGGGACAATGTCGTATTACGGTAGAGTTTGAGCTTTCCGTCGATCTGGAAACAGCGGCCAATGATGTGCGTGACAAAGTATCACGTGCCCAGCGCTATTTGCCCCGCGATTGTGATCCTCCTACGGTATCAAAAGCCGATGCCGATGCCATGCCTATCCTTATGGTAGCCCTCCAGAGCGAAAGACGTTCGCTACTGGAACTGAGTGAAATAGCCGACCTTACCGTAAAGGAACAGCTTCAGACAATTGCCGATGTAAGTAGCGTATCTATCTGGGGTGAAAAACGTTACTCCATGCGTTTGTGGCTGGACCCTATCAAAATGTCCGGTTATGGTATCACGCCTATCGATATAAAGAATGCAGTGGACAAAGAGAATGTGGAATTGCCTTCGGGTAGTATCGAAGGAAACACCATAGAACTGACGATTCGTACGCTGGGTTTGATGCATACGGCAGAAGAGTTCAACGACCTCATTATTAAAGAGGACAATAATCAGATTGTTCGTTTCAGTGATATTGGTCGCGCCGAATTGGGTCCGGCAGACATCAAAAGTTACATGAAAATGAACGGAGTCCCCATGGTTGGTGTAGTTGTCATCCCCCAACCGGGTGCTAACCATATCAAGATTGCCGATGCAGTGTACGACCGTATGGAAAGAATGCAAAAAGATCTTCCGGAGGATGTGCACTACAACTATGGATTCGATAATACCAAATTTATCCGTGCTTCCATCAATGAAGTAAAACAAACAGTGTACGAAGCATTTGTACTGGTTATCATCATCATTTTCCTTTTCCTGCGCGACTGGCGCGTGACACTCGTACCGTGTATTGTGATCCCCGTTTCACTGATTGGCGCATTCTTCGTCATGTACCTGGCGGGATTCTCTATCAACGTGCTTTCGATGCTTGCGGTAGTTCTGTCGGTGGGGCTTGTGGTGGATGATGCAATTGTTATGACCGAAAACATTTATGTCCGGATTGAACAGGGTATGGCACCGAAAGAGGCAGGAATCGAAGGAGCCAAAGAAATTTTCTTTGCCGTTATCTCCACTACGATTACGCTGGTAGCCGTATTCTTCCCTATTGTGTTCATGGATGGTATGACAGGACGGCTCTTCCGGGAGTTCAGTCTGGTTATTTCAGGATCGGTTATTATATCTTCTTTTGCAGCATTGACTTTCACACCGATGCTTGCTACCAAACTGCTGATAAAGCGTGAAAAGCAGAACTGGTTTTACAGAAAAACAGAACCATTCTTTGAAGGAATGAATCGCCTATATAGCCGTTCGCTGGCAGCATTTCTGCGGAAACGCTGGTTGGCATTACCCGTTATCGCCGTTACTATCGGAATCATTGTATTCTTATGGGACTATATTCCTGCAGAAATGGCACCGCTGGAAGACCGTTCTCAAATCAGTATCAATACACGTGGAGCAGAAGGTGTAACCTATGAATATATACGAGATTATACAGAGGACATCAACGACCTTGTCGATTCCATTATTCCCGATGCAGAATCCGTAACTGCCCGTGTTTCAAGTGGTAGCGGTAACGTACGTATCACACTGAAAGATATGAAGGACCGTAACTACTCACAGATGGACGTAGCCGAAAACCTGTCTAAAGCAGTACAGAAAAAGACCATGGCACGCTCGTTTGTGCAGCAGTCTTCTTCTTTCGGAGGACGACGCGGAGGTATGCCTGTACAATATGTATTGCAAGCTACCAATCTGGAAAAACTTCAGGAAGTACTGCCGAAGTTTATGGCAAAAGTATACGAAAACCCGGTATTCCAGATGGCCGATGTCGACCTGAAATTCAGTAAACCCGAAGCACGTATCAATATCAATCGTGATAAAGCCAGCATTATGGGAGTCAGTACCCGCAACATTGCCCAAACCCTGCAATATGGATTGAGCGGACAGCGTATGGGCTACTTCTATATGAATGGGAAGCAATACGAGATTTTAGGTGAGATCAATCGTCAGCAACGTAATAAACCTGCGGACCTGAAAGCCATCTATGTACGCAGCGACAACGGAGACATGGTACAGCTTGACAATCTGATAGAATTGACAAACGGTATCGCTCCTCCGAAACTCTACCGCTATAACCGTTTCGTATCGGCTACGGTTTCTGCCGGACTGGCAGATGGTAAGACTATCGGACAAGGACTGGACGAAATGGATAAAATAGCCAAAGAGACGCTGGACGATTCGTTCCGTACGGCACTGACCGGAGATTCAAAAGAATATCGCGAAAGTTCATCAAGCCTGATGTTCGCCTTCGTTCTGGCTATCTTCCTGATTTATCTGATCCTGGCCGCCCAGTTTGAAAGTTTCAAAGACCCATTGATCGTGATGCTGACAGTACCGCTCGCCATTGCCGGTGCCCTGATCTTCATGTACTTCGGTGGAATAACAATGAACATTTTCAGCCAGATTGGTATTATTATGCTTATCGGACTGGTAGCAAAGAATGGTATCCTTATTGTGGAGTTTGCCAATCAGAAACAAGAAAGCGGCGAAGACAAGATGAGTGCCATCAAAGACGCTTCTCTGCAACGTCTGCGCCCTATCCTGATGACAAGTGCATCTACCATATTGGGACTTATTCCACTTGCTTTTGCTACCAGTGAAGGTTGTAACCAGCGTATTGCCATGGGTACGGCAGTAGTAGGCGGAATGCTTATCTCTACGCTGATGACGATGTACATCGTACCGGCCATATACAGTTATATTTCAACGAACCGGAGACTCACGCCTGTCCTTTCCAAAAGCGAGGAAGACGAAACAGCTCCAACGACGCCCCATAATTAAGTAAGAAAGATGGATAAGAAGAAACTTTTAATCTCCCTACTCGCTCTCTGTACCTGCTCTCCCTTCCTTGGAAGAGGTTTCGGAGGTGAGGTATCAGCACAAGAGGTCTATACTTTGAAGTCCTGTCTGGAAAAGGGATTACAAAACAACTATTCACTACGTATCATTCATAACGAAGAACAGGTGAGTAAGAATAATGCTACCCCGGGGAATGCCGGTTATCTGCCTACTCTCGACTTCTCAGCCGGATATAAAGGTACGGTGGACAACACGCAGACCAAAGTACGCGAAAGCGGAGAAACGATCAAAGAAAACGGTGTATTTGACCAGACAATCAACGTGGGACTCAATCTCAACTGGACTATCTTTGACGGATTCAACATCCAGGCAAACTATAAGATATTGAAAGAGCTGGAACGCCAAGGTGAGACCAATACACGTATTGCCATTGAAGATTTCATAGCGAGCCTTGCCGCCGAATACTATAACTACGTTCAGCAAAAGATTCGTCTGGCCAATCTGCATTATGCCGTGAAACTTTCCAAGGAACGGTTACGCATTGTAGAAGAACGTTATCACATCGGAAACTTCTCCCGACTGGACTATCAGCAAGCCAAAGTAGACTTCAACGCAGATAGTGCCAAGTATATGAAACAGCAGGAGCTATTGCATACCTCACGTATCAATCTGAATGAACTAATGGCAAATGCCAATGTAGACCAGCCGCTCTCTATCGTAGATTCTATTATCAGAGTCAACGCCAACTTAAACTTTGAAGAATTATGGGATGCGACTCTGGCTACCAATGCCTCTTTGCTAAAAGCTGATCAGAATACTACGATAGCCCAACTGGACTATAAGAAGATAAACTCCCGCAACTATCCGTATCTGAAACTAAATACCGGCTATGGATATACGCTCAATAAGTATGATATAGCTGCCAATAGTCAACGTGGTAATCTGGGATTCAATGGTGGGTTGACTGTAGGTTTCAATATATTCGATGGCAATCGCCGCCGGGAAAAAAGAAATGCAAGTATTGCCATTAAGAATGCCCGTTTGCAACGTCAGGAAGTGGAGCAGGCCCTACGGGCTGACATCAGTAACCTATGGCAGGCCTATCGCAATAATCTCAAAATGCTGAATCTGGAACGTCAGAATCTTGTTGCAGCCAAAGAGAATCACGAAATTGCCATGGAACGTTATATGCTTGGAGACCTTGCAGGTATCGAGATGCGCGAAGCCCAGAAAAGCTTACTTGATGCCGAAGAACGTATCCTCTCTGCCGAATATGATACCAAACTTTGCGAAATCTCGCTGTTACAGATTAGTGGTAAAGTATTGAAATATCTGAATTAGTGATAAGTGAGTAGTGATAAGTGATTAGCTGGCTGCGCAATTATACCGCATGGTACTAATCACTTATCACTACTCACTCATCACTAATTATCAATTTTCCCCCTATATAAAACAATTTTTACCGTCCCTTTCTTCCACTTTCCGCTACCTTTGCCTCCATACAATAAGTTTTAAACAATAACAAACCATGAAGAAATTAGTATTGATGGCTTTGTCATGTTTCTGCCTGACAAGCCTTTCTGCCCAAACGGACAATAATTACAAAGAAAAGCATCCTTATAAAGACTGGGTAAAAATTGCACCGCAGTTTGATGACGCTTTCTTCAAAACGCCGGAAGCCACCCGCATTGCCGACAATGTATTGCTCTATCAACAAACTACCGGAGGATGGCCCAAAAACATTTACATGGCTGCCGAATTAAACAAAAAAGAACGCGCAGAGGCACTCAAAATGAAAGAAAATGTAAATTTGAGTACCATTGACAATAAAGCTACCATTACAGAGATTAATTACCTGGCCCGTACCTATTTAGCTACTCAGGACGAGAAATATAAAGACGCTGTACTCCACGGATTGCAGTACCTTTTTGAAGCACAATACGAAAACGGAGGATGGCCACAGTTTTACCCCCGTTCCAAAGGATATTACATTCACATCACGTACAATGATGATGCAATGATCAATGTAATGAAACTCCTGAGAGACATTACTAAAAAGAAAGCTCCTTATACCTTCCTACCCGATTCTATTATTCAAAAAGCCCAGGTAGCTTTAGACAAAGGAGTGGATTGCATTTTGAAAACCCAGGTAAAACAAAATGGAAAATTAACCGTATGGTGTGCACAGCACGACCGCGAAACACTTGCTCCTGCCAAAGCACGTGCCTATGAACTCCCATCACTGAGTGGACAAGAATCTGATGACATCGTATTGTTCCTTATGTCGCTCTCTAAACCTTCACCGGAGGTGGTCACATGTGTTGAAGCAGCAGTAGAATGGTTCAAAGAGTCGGAAATAAAAGGATTGAAAAAAGAATACTTTACTAATGAAGAGGGTAAAAAAGACTACCGGATGGTTCCTTGTACAGACTGTGCCCCTTTATGGGCACGTTTCTATGAGTTAGATACCAACCGTCCTTTCTTTTGTGACCGTGACGGGATCAAAAAATATGATATCTCGGAGATTGGGCACGAACGCCGCAACGGATACAGTTGGTACAATAACGGTGGATTGAAAGTATTAAAGAAATACGAGGAGTGGAAGGAGAAATTGCAGAAATAATACTGCCTTTCAGTTAAGCCTCAAGATAACCGTTCCCATTGTTTGCAATAACACCTTGTAAGTTGTAAGCAATGGGAACGGTTATTAAATAACAGAGCTATTTTCCTCCACCAAGGTATGAAATGAACAATATCTCCAATCCTTCTATTTACGATGGAGGGTTATTTATTTCTTTGTATGAGACAAATGAGCACAAAATAGACAGGATTGTATCATTAAGCAGCAAGCAAATGAATTACTTTTGCCTATCGTTTAATAATTCAAAATACAAATCCTTTAAATCAAACAAACCGTATGACACAACTCCCCTCATCAAAACTTGTTTGGAGAAACACATTGCCAGGTCTCTTTTCCCTCTTATTAATCTTCTTGTCGAACTCCCATCTTAGTGCACAAGAGTATCCAAAGCTGATTCTGCCGGGCGATTATCCCGATCCATCTATCATGCGCGATGGTGACGATTATTATATGACACATTCTCCCTTTACTTATAAACCGGGACTACTCATCTGGCACTCGAAAGACTTGCTGAACTGGGAACCGATAGTCCGTGCCCTACCCGACTTTGAGGGTTCGGCATGGGCCACCGATCTGCTTAAATACAAAGATACCTACTATGTATACTATCCTTCGGCAGGTACAAACTGGGTGATCTGGGCAAAAGATATCAAAGGTCCTTGGAGTACCCCCGTCGACTTGAAAGTTAGTGGAATCGACCCGGGACATATAGCCGATGAAAACGGCAATCGGTATCTGTATGTGGACAATGGAGCAGTCATCCGCCTCACAGACGATGGGTTGGCCACCATTGGTGAGAAAAGGAAAGTGTATGACGGTTGGAAATATCCTGACTCATGGGAAACGGAGTGTATGTGTCTGGAAGCTCCGAAGTTGAACTATCACAATGGTTACTACTACCTTACTTCGGCACAAGGAGGAACTGCCGGTCCTGCAACGAGCCACATGGTTGTTTCTGCCCGGTCAAAGAACATTACCGGTCCCTGGGAAAACTCCCCATACAACCCCATCGTGCATACATATAGCGCGGCAGACGATTGGTGGTCTAAGGGACACGGTACGCTGGTGGATGACGTTAATGGCAATTGGTGGATATTCTATCATGCTTATGCCAAAGACTATCACACATTAGGGCGGTCTACCCTGATGGAACCTATCGAATGGACAGCAGACGGATGGTTTCGTACCAAACAGACCGTTACACCGATAGTGACACGGCAGCAGATAAAGCACGGCATGGAACTTTCGGACAACTTTAAAAACCCAGAATTAGGTCTACAATGGACTTTCTGGAAAGAGTATGCCCCGCAGGCAGTTTCGATTGAACGGGGTACACTGTGGCTGAATGCCAATGGAGAGACGCCTGCCAATGGACGTACCTTGTTGGTGAACGTAGGAAATAAACAGTATGAAGCGCAAGTGGAAATCAAAGTAGGCAAAGCGAATACAGCCGGACTAATTTTATTCTACAACGAAAAGGCTTATGCCGGAGTCGCTTCCGACGGAATAAAGTTCACTCTCTATCTCAATGCGGAAAAGAAACTGGAACTTCCCAATACATTGGGCAAGCACTTTATCGCCAGAATACGAAATCAAGGCAATCGTGTAACCATCGCTGTTAGCAAGAACGGGAAAAAATGGATTTCGCTAATAGACAATTTGGATGTATCTGCTCTGAACCATAACAATCAAGGGGGATTCTGCTCCCTACGCGTGGCACTTCTCTCTACCGGAGAAGGCAGAGCCGGCTTCAGCCGTTTCCGCTATCGTGACAATTTTTTGTAAGAGCAAGAAGTGAGTTACTTTACAACGGATGAAGGTAGTACATTGATATTATGTAGTCATCCCTTAAAAGTATATTTCAGCGAAACATCTCCTGCAATGAGTGCTTCGCTGATTAAAAATACCGACTATTTATCCATGTAGAAAAGGAACTAAAAGCAATCCCCAAGAACTTGTTTCGCAGTATCCACACAGCCTCCTTCCGGTTCAGCTTGATACGGATTCGTTCTTTTTACCCAAGCTTCTTCCACTGCGTAGAAATCTGTTTCCGGAATCGTTTCCCCTTCCATCTTACGGGAAAGATTATCAAAGTATAGCTTCCAACGCACATAATAGAAATCTTTCAGCAGACCGTTCCACTCCTTATGTGCATAATCCCGAAGACCTCCCCTTTCGGCAGCATTCCGGTTTCCCCAAGTGGTAACCTGTACACGGGCATTCCATTCGTACAACGCTTTCTCTTCAGGAGTAACACCCAAAGCACGAGCGCTGTTAATCCATCCTCCCAACCGAAACTCTGCACGAGTACCCAACAATTGATCCTGCAACAGTATCAGATTCAGGAATTTCTGAGAAGCCATTGCAAAAAGTTCTTTATCACCTGCACGATAAGCAGCCGTAACCGCTTTCTGCATCAGCCTTCCTTTCTCAGCAATAGCCTGACGAACAACATCTACCAAATCGTACTCAAAGTTAGTATTCCCTCTATACCGGTCGGCCACAGAAACCATCAGACGGACAGCCTCTATCACCTCTTGCGGGTCATAATAATCTTTCATTTCCGACCAACTGGAGACCTGATAAACATCCAATCCCGGACGGGCACAGAACACCGACTCATGTGTTCCTTGCTGGGTCAGCTCCTTCGGAGCATTATAGATAGAATTTGCCAGCTTGCCCCAGGCCAATTGCAGAGCCGGTTCGTCTTTACCATAACGTGCTTTAACATATCCTTTCAACCAGTCTTCTTTCGTAAAACGCTCCGGACGCCAAGGCAACTCCATCAACAGTTCGTACATCACAGGATTGTTTTCTATCCCTTCGGGTGTCATGCCTACTCCTTTCAGAGTAGCGCAGGCCCGGAGATTTTCTTTCGCTAAGTAGTAGTTATCGATCACGTTGTCCATCTTCCCATGTAATCCGACATTGGCACCATAATTCAGTAACATACAATATACCCAATTATGCTTTCCATATCCATCTTTACGATACCACTCTGATTCCGGGTCACCCCATTGCGGCCGGCACTCACTTGTGAGATCAAGTATTAATAAATCTCCGGTATCCAAATTCTTAATCATATCAGGACGAGGATTTGCCTGCCACGCTTGAATCACCCAGACAGCTTTCGGATTCGCCTTCTTCATGGCTTTCATTACAGCTTTACCTACAGCATCCAAATTAACACCGTCCGTATTCCCCCCCTCATGGAAAGGATCCATTGAATAGTAGTTTGCCTTGCCATATAGTTTTTCCAGCTCTTTGTAATAGAGTGATGATATCTCTTCAAAACGCGAATCGTCAGGTTGAAGAAAAGCAGGGCGACGATAACCACACCACACACCGGGATCGGAAACATTCAAACCTAACTTTGCTTTTGCATTGTGAGGCACCATTCCACAATATCCCGGCAGGACGGGTTCTATCCCATACTCATGCATTCGTTTCAGAATTTTCTTCTGAAGTGACACCTGCTGTGTATACCAATGATCCGGATTCGGGCCACCCCATCCTTCAAGATTATTCATCAGCCACCAGGCAAAGAAGCCCGGTCCTGAGATGAACTCATTTATCTCCGTCTTGTTATATCCCAGTTTCTGAAGCACATTATACCATACTGTTTCCGTTCCGGTGATCGCCAAAGGAAGATTGATACCGTGCAATGCCATCCAGTCAATCTCTTTCTCCCACCGTTCCCAGTCCCAGAATGCCATGGAATAGGAGTATGTACAATAATTCAGATCATAACGCCACGGTAATTTCGTCTCATGGCGCTCTTTCTTCATTACAGGAGGAAGAACATCCGGCAGTGTAGCTGTCATCCCGTTCCATGAAAGATGAATACCGGCATAATACTTCAGATACCAGTTCAGCCCGGTTGCTATGCTGACAAAGTTATTTCCCCGAATCACCACCCGGCTACCTTTCTGGTCAAGTTCAAAGAAGTCGGTATCAGACTTCACCTCTTCAATAATAAACTTCTTTGAAGCTCCTCTATCGATACGCTCTAATAAGCCTGAGATGGGAGAAGCTGAGACGATGGTTGTAATCACAGCTAACAGCAATACTACACCAATCCGTTTCATTGTATTCTATAAATTAACCGACAATGTATTTCGCACCTTTACTAAAATACCGATAAATCATCGCTACAAAGAGCCATGAGATACAGAATGCCACCACGGCAGCGAGTGGAATCTGGATACTTATAGGAACGTTCAGGGCTCTCATAAGAAGTACGGAAGGTCCGGTCAGGAAGTAATGAACCATATAGATACCAAAGCCACAAAGTGTAAGATTGGCCAAAGCTTTCCGTACACGTTCCGAACGAATCTCCGCTTTCTTTGCCAGCATAAACACAGGAATCGTCATCATCACCACATTGATAGAACAGTAGGTGAAGAAGAGTTCGTACATTTCGGGCGTACATTCCGGCAATGCAGAGATATGGCGGAAACCAAAGAATGTAATAACATAGCCAACAATAAACATCGGGATGCCGATAGCCAATGTCTTACTCAAAGACCAATCAAGATTTCTCAGATAATGTCCCAGTAACAGATAACCATTGAATCCGGCAAAGGCATAGAGCATGCCAAAGGAATTCCAGGAACAAGTACCCCACAGATATTGAGCTACAAACTGATTGTAGTAAGGCAAGAATAGCGTGATTCCCCATACCAACAGAAACCAGAGTTTGGCACGTTCGGATGCCTTCTCCACCCAGGCTGAGAAAATGGGCATATAAAGATAAAGTCCGATCAGCAGATAGATATACCACATGTGTACAGCCAGAATAGAGAAATTGAAAGGTATCTCCAATATATATTGAACAGCCACAGAGAGCGACTGACGCATTACATCTTCTCCGGCATAAGGGAAGAAATCAAGTACAACCTGAGGGCTAAGTCCTAACAGCCCGGTCACCCACGGAAAAATATTGTAAATAACCGACCAGATAAGGAAAGGGAACAGCACACGCGGAATACGCTTCTTATAAAATACAGAGGCATCGCCACGTACCGGTAACAGCAAAGCGCCGGTAATCATAACAAATAAAGGAACACACGGTCGTAACGCCGCACCATAAACAGCTCCCCAGAATTTGATTTCATCAATATTGGGAGCGTCGCCCGGATAAAAATTGAAAGGGTCCGTGCAATGGCAGCAGACCACGGTAAACATGGCTATCAGTCTTACGACATCCAGCCAGACAATGTGATTCTTTTGTTGCAGTAGTTCAGTCGGTGCTTGTTTCATGATATGTATAAGGTGTTAAATTATAAAAAGGGCACCTGTACTAATCTAAAATACAGATGCCCAAAAAGTTACTCAAATGTTACAGATGATACATAGTCGCGGCATTACTTACCTTCGCAACTACCACCTGCACAACGCGGTTTAATCTGTTTGAAAAAGTCATTGCCTTTATCATCTACCAGAATGAATGCCGGGAAGTTTTCTACTTCAATCTTCCAGATAGCTTCCATACCCAGTTCGGGATATTCCACACATTCAATGCTCTTGATATTGTTCTGAGCAAGGATAGCTGCAGGGCCACCGATAGAACCCAGATAGAAACCGCCATACTTCTTACAAGCATCAGTCACCTGCTGGCTACGATTACCCTTGGCAAGCATAATCATACTTCCACCGTGACTCTGGAACAACTCTACATACGAGTCCATACGTCCGGCAGTAGTGGGGCCCATAGAGCCACAGGCCATTCCCTGAGGAGTCTTGGCAGGACCGGCATAGTAAATCGGATGATCCTTAATATACTGAGGCAGATCCTCACCACGGTCCAAACGTTCTTTCAGCTTAGCATGAGCGATATCACGACCTACGATAATTGTTCCGTTAAGTGACAGGCGGGTAGATACCGGATACTTAGTGAGTTCTTTCAGAATCTCCTGCATCGGACGGTTCAGATCAATCTTAACCGCATCGCCTTCACCTGTATTGCGGAGCTCAACAGGAATCAGGCTACCCGGATTTTCATCCAGTTTCTCAATCCAGATACCATCTTTATTGATCTTACATTTAATATTACGATCGGCAGAACAAGATACGCCAAGACCTACCGGACAGGAAGCACCATGACGGGGCAAACGGATGATACGTACATCATGTGCCAGGTATTTACCGCCGAACTGTGCACCAAGTCCTATGCGCTGAGCCTCAGCCAGTACTTCTTTTTCCAGTTCGATATCACGGAAAGCACGACCGTACTCATTTCCGGTAGTAGGCAGTTCGTCATAATAATGTGTAGAAGCCAGCTTCACGGTCAGCAGATTCTTCTCAGCCGAAGTACCCCCAATCACGAATGCAATGTGATAAGGAGGACAGGCAGCTGTGCCCAACGTCTTCATCTTCTCCACAAGGAAAGGAACCAGCGTACCCGGATTCAGGATCGCTTTTGTTTCCTGATATAAATAAGTTTTATTGGCAGACCCACCTCCTTTGGTCACACAAAGGAATCTGTACTCCATGCCTTCTGTTGCCTCAATATCGATTTGGGCAGGCAGGTTACATTTTGTATTCACCTCATCGTACATGTTCAAAGGAGCATTCTGAGAGTAACGCAGGTTCTCTTCGGTATACGTTTTGTAAACACCGAGTGAGAGTGCTTCTTCGTCACAATAGCCAGTCCATACCTGCTGTCCTTTTTCACCATGCACGATAGCCGTACCGGTATCCTGGCAGAAAGGCAATACACCTTTAGCTGCAACTTCTGCATTACGCAGGAAAGTGAGTGCTACGTATTTGTCGTTATCACTTGCTTCGGGATCGCTCAGAATCTTTGCCACCTGCTCGTTGTGCGAACGGCGCAACATGAACGATACATCACGGAAAGCTGTATTAGCCATAGCCGTGAGCCCCTCTTTCTCTACTTTCAGAATCGGATTTCCTTCAAACTCGCTTACCGATACATAGTCTTTGGTAAGCAGATAATACTCAGTCTTATCTTCTCCATGTTCAAACATGGGTTGATACTTAAACGGAGGTGTTGCCATATCTTTACTTTTTATTACGTAATGTTAGTTAGTGAGGCAAAGGTAATAATAGTTTTCCGAAGTACAGAAAATGGAGGGCTAAAAAAGATAAACAGAAAAAGGCGGTTACCGGGAGAATCTTGTCAAGAGCAGATTTATTGATTCTTAACTGAAAAGAGGACATTTCGGGAGAAAATGGCTGTTACATTGCAACACAATAGCATTTGCATCGCAACATACCGGGAAATGCATCGTAACATAGTAACAAACGAACCGTTACATGCCGAGATATTTTCGGTAAGTACCGGGAAGAATTGTAGAAAACACCCTACTCACAAACGTTCTATTGGCTATATACATAAAAATAAGGAGAAAGCTTAGACTTCCTCCTTATATGTGTAGTTTAACTGAATCTACTTTATAGTTACAGTGACAAAGATACGATATAAAATGTAAAAGTCAAGTTTCCGAAAGTTTATTTTAGGCGAATGGCTCTTATTACTTTCCACAAGACTATAGAAAAATTGACTAATCCTATCAAAATTACAATAGAAAATTCGATATACTGCTCTTTTGCTGGATGAAAAAATATATATAAGAGCGTAAACAAGCATACATATGCTATGGAATATACAAAGAAAAGAATTAAGAATAGTATATTATAAACTTTGTTCTCCCAAAACAGCCGCAAGACGCACAATGCCAATGCAATGGCTGCCGACACAACAACCTCCATCATCCCCATGCCTCTACACAGCAAGAGTAATAAAGCTTGAATCATCCAGTATATAGCCCATATTCGTTCCATAATCAATCTTTGCTAACTTTCATAAATCGCGCTAATTTAATAAGAATAAACGTATATTTACTAATTGGCCCCAAATTAATCAACAAGATTTTCTATCGGCTTTCAATCACAAGAGTAGCTTTCTTCAATCCTTTACCGGTAACTTCCAATACAATTTTCCCTGCATTATCCGAAGATTGCACTATTGCTGTCATCATGCCATTGAAAGCATGCATCTGAGGCAAGTGAAACAAATCCAGACAAGCGGGATCTCCATTGGCTCCTGCACGATAAGTACCTGCACCTTTTACTTTAAAGTTTAACAGATGCCCCGCACCAGGACAAAGGCTACCCTCTTTATCAACAATCCGCACAGTTACAAAAGACAAATCTTTTCCGTCAGCCTGAATTTCTTTCCTGTCGGGAATCAACTCAATATGGTGGGGCACGCCAGCAGTATGTATCTCTTTCTCAGCGACTGCCTTCCCATCCTTATCATAAGCCACAACCTTTATCGTACCCGGCTCGTAACGGGTATCCATCCACATTAACCGATAACGTTTCTGACGTTTGAATTCACGCATAGAAACAGAGTCTTCGCTATTGAATAAGGTGACACTCATGTCTTTGGTACGCTTACCCTGACTTTTACCATTAATAAACAGTTCGGCCGAAGGATAATTGGTATAAACAAAAACCGGAGTTACTTCTCCTTCACGCCCTTTCCAATTCCAATGCGGAAGAATATGTAATGTTTCTTTCTCCCCATTCCAATGGCTGCGATATAAATAATAACGATCTTTAGGTAAACCGGCAAGATCTACTATACCAAACAAAGAAGAGTGGCTGGGCCAATCGGTATAGTAAGGAGTAGGTTCACCTAAATAATCAAAACCAGTCCATACAAATTCACCAATACAATAAGGTAAATCTTCGTGCTGAATGAAATCATCTTCGGGCAGATTGGACCAGGCACAGAATTCTACATCGTAAGAAGAGGCTTGATGATCATCATACTTCTTCATATCCTGACGTACTACCGGGAATTTATAAACTCCCCGGGAACTAACCGTAGAAGCCGTTTCACTACCAAGTATTATTTGTTGCGGTAGCTTTGCATAATTTATCTGATATCTGTGCGGACGATAATTAAAACCGGGAATATCCAAAACAGCAGCCATATTGTTTTTTATAACCACATCCGGTGCATCCATTCCCATAGTTACCGGACGTGTAGGGTCTTCCCGATGGCATATATCCTGTAAATAACGGGTTATTTTTGCTCCTAACTCCGCATTGCTCCACTGCTCGGTAACTTCATTTCCGATGCACCACATAACAATACTCGGATTGTTCCGAAACTGGTGTAACAAGTTAATCATGTCTTTTTCCGACCATTCTTTAAAATTCTGATGATAACCGTTCACACATTTAGCCTCCATCCACTCATCGAAGGTTTCAGCCATCACCATCATCCCCATTTCATCACAAGCTTTTATCAATTCGGGCGCAGGCATATTATGAGAAGTACGAATGGCATTACAACCCATTTCTTTCATAATACGAATCTGCCGACGAATAGCTGCATCGTTTACAGCACCACCCAATGGCCCTGAATCATGATGTATGCAAACTCCTTTAAAATAAGTCTTCTCACCATTCAGAAAGAATCCTTTATCGGGGATAAACTCGAGTGAACGAATACCAAAAGTAGTTACATGTTCATCTAACAATGTTTGCCCGGAATATATCCTGGAATATGCTTTATATAAATCAGGAGTATCAGGCGACCATAGTAAAGGTGATTTCACTATGAAATTCTGTTCGAAAACATTCTCATCACCATATTCTAATAACTTTTCTCCATGATCTATTATCCTGCCATCCTTATCCTTGATTTCTGTAATAATACGATATCCTACTGAGTTTGGCATGCCTGCATCCAATCTCGTTTTCAAATTCACTTTGGCAAAATCTTTATTTACTACCGGAGTAGCCAATTGTGTCCCCCATACCGGAATGTGTACCGGATTATTTATCCGTAAATGCACATTACGATACAAGCCTGCTCCCGGATACCACCGGGAAGATTCCGGCTTATTTTCCAAACGGACTGCTAATGTATTAACGACCTTTTCTTTTAAATAAGGAGTTACATCTAAATAAAAAGAGTTATAACCATAGGGCCAGTATCCGACCTTATTACCGTTAACATAGACCTGAGCATGGCTCATGGCACCGTCAAAAATCAAAGTAGCTTTTTTATCTTTCGTAAATTCAGGAACTTCAAATTTCAGGCGATACCATCCTGTACCTACAAACGGTAATCCTCCTGTCCGTCCGGCATGTGCCATCTCAGTTTCCTGTCCATCCTGCACAATCGCGACCTTCTGCAGGTCATTATTCCTATCGAAAGGACCATAGATAGCCCAATCATGGGGGATTGTAACCGTTTGCCACGAAGTATCATCACAATTGGCAGCACTAAAACCAGCATTGTCTTCACGGGTAAACTTCCAGCCCTTCTCTAAATAATGTTCTGTGCGAACCTGTGCTTCTGCATACCAAAGCTGCACAATTAAAATAAGTAGTAGATTTATTCTTTTCATCATAAGAGTTACTCTTTACAATAGTTATAAACTTTAAAATTACTAATATGGCTCCTGAACTTCCCAGCCTTTTCCAGTGGAAACACAAGCGTCCGGTAATACTCTAATGAATCTTTTCCCTGGTTATAATAATTCATTTGAATATTCATATGATCTATTACTTTGCCATTCACTTTTAACGTAGTAGAACAACTGTCTCCACTGATCTGTATATGATCATTCTCTCCGTCACGAACTTTATATCTGAACGTATTCAAATAGCCATCGCGTGCAAACCCTAATAATCCACAGATCGGATCGGACAAATAAAAAACAGCATTAGGTGAGCGGAACAGTTCTGTTCCTTCTGTTTCATTCATTGATTGAAGGTCAAAAGAAACTGTATAATTATAACCAATCTCAGTCAGCCCGATCGCAGAACCAGGAGTTATCTCTTCTGTTTCATATACCAATGACGTCCCATCTCCCACCCGTGCCAGTTGATTCACTCCGGGTGCTTCACTCAGTATTTTGCGCTTTTTATTGAAATCGGCAAAAGATAAAGATGCCTGATCCCTTGTCCACGTTTTTACTGATAGCGTTTGCATGGCAGGAAATATCCGATGATGAATATCTTTAATAGAAATCCCATTCCCAACATGGTCATTCCATAAAGCAAACATTCCCCCAAGAATAGCCGGATTGTCCTCAGCCAAAGCTTCTCCTCCAATCTGTCCAGGGGTCCATTCTTCATACAACTGCTTCAAATTCAAATAGTCATGGTAATAAGGAGCACCCGGAACAATATATAACAATCTGTCCGGAATACTAATCAGCTGATATCCCTCTGCAATCATGTCTTTGGGGTTGGCAAAACCAATGGACCAGTTACTCATGATAACGTTTTCCGACTTAACCGGGGTTTCTCCTTTGGCATGTGTCAATGCTCCCCATAGACAGGCTTGTTTACCATAACTTTCTACCAGACGAATGTAATGATCGGTAAAATACCGGAATTTTTCCACCACTTTCCGGTCTTCATTAGAATATTCATCCGTACCGATGTGGACACGTTTTCCACAAAACACCGGATCATCTCCTTCCAGATATTCTTTGAAAAGTCCGTCTAAAAAATCATAGGTTTTAGACGAAAAAAGATCCAGATGATCCATCCCATATTTCTCACTACCTATTTCGGGCATATATTGAGAGAAACATAATGAATGTGCAGGTACATCGATCTCCGGAATTATTTCAATTCCATAATTCACAGCCCACTTCTGAAACTCCCGAAACTCAGCCTTTGTATAAAAGCCATCAAAAGCAGTCAAACCCGGATAGGTATCGGACTCCAGTCGGAAAGCAGCATATGTCTTACCCCAGTTATGATCAAAATATTGCTTAAATCCATTATCATTCAAATGAATTTGTAGCGTATTCATTTTATAATAGGACATCACTTTCACCAGATCATTCAGATAAGACATCGGAATAAACTTACGTCCGCAATCGAGCATAAAGCCACGGATAGATGAGTCGGGATAGTCGCGGATAACTCCTCTTGGGATTCGCTGATTATCATTCTGTTCTGCGAGTTGTAATAGTGTACGGGTTCCCCAATAGATACCGATAGCCTCAGGTGCAGATATCACTACACGATCTGATAAAACAATCGAATATCCCTCTTTACCTAAATGTTTATCAGGATGTAATACGATTTCAATATCACCAACCCGGGATGCTCCGGAGACAATCTGTAACTTTCGATTAAACATTTTATAATAATCATCAGATAATTGCTGTGCAATACGTACTAAATCCGGCTGCTTCTGATTATACACAATTCTCGAACCTTCATCGAATGTAAAATAGCCTTTCTTTACCGTCCATTCCTTTAGTTCAGGAATAACAAATGGCTTATCTGTAACTTTTGCTATGCAGAAATCGCATAACAAGCAAAACATAATTAACAGAATATTTCTCAATGTATCAAGCATGGTTCTCTTTCTTTTAATCTTCATCTCAAAACTGTAATTCATTAATAAACAGAGCCTCAGGGGCATTACATTCTGTGCCGAAGAGACTCCATTAAAATATTTACTTCCACAAAAGAAATCTATTAATCATAGTCATATTCATCATTACCTGCAGCCACGCCAGCACTCTTATAAGGCCATCCAGGACTCTGATAAATAGTAGATGTAGAAGCATCTGAGTTTTGAGATGTCATAATAATTTCACTTACAGGTACGGGATCCAAATAATGTGCTTTCGGGAAGTTATAACCGCCATAAGCTTTATCCGAAATATATCTTCGGTGAGGACAAATACGTGCACCATCACTTTCCGGACTAACAACACCTGCTTTGTTTAACTCAGACAGGACATAACGAGTATAAAACTGATCCCAAAGATTGAAACCCCTCATCACATACCCTTCATTATCATCCATTGGATTTTTATTTCCTTTCGCATTCATCATATCCAAAGCTCTCCAACGGCGTAAATCATCCAAACGGAATCCTTCGGCAATAAATTCACATCTACGTTCACGACGGATGTTATACAAGGTCTTATCTATCAATATCCCTTTAGACCACACAGCCAAATCATTCTCTTTATCCAAGTCGGTATGATCGATTGTATATTGATAATTAACATTTACCTTTGCCCGAGTTCGCAAAGCTTCCCAAAAAGTTTTACAATAAGAATCTAATGCATTATGTCTTTCGTAATAAGCTTCCATATAAATCAGATAAGCTTCTGCCAAACGAAATATTGGAGTATCCGTAATTCCTTTGGAAAATTCATTGGCCTGCTCTGGATTCGTAACATGATACTTACGAATTTCATACCCCGTGGGAGAACCTGTTTCAGTAGTGTTAAGGATACGTGGTATCCCCAGATAAGATGCAGCAACATTATCGTAAGCTTCCACATTCAAATCACCAGGTTTATTAACGGATACTACCAAACGCTCATCACGATCTATCATCTCCGTTACAATAGAAGTATCTCTACGTTCTTCCACATATTCATCTGAAGCATAAATTGGTAATCCATCTTTCATTAAGAAAGAGTTCACTAATGCTTGTGTATATCCACAATTATTAGAACCGGCAGCCAATAGTTTTGGTACACTGTGAGCTACCGCCCCAACAGCATATTTTTTCACCAATATCATTTCTGAAAGCTTCTCCGTGCCGGTAGAATTGAATAAAGCCTCATAATTATCGGAGAGCGTTCTACCCTCTGAAGCTTTTTGCGCATATTCAATAGCTAAATCAAAAAAATACTCAATTTCTTTTTCAGCACTGCCACTCTTAAAAGCAAAATCAGGATGTGCTTTCGCGCCAAACCATTTAGGATTACCAGGGACAAACACTGTATTCGCATGGTACTTCTCCCACGTAGCCTCAAACAATGCCACACGTGCCAACATCAATTGGGCGCAAGCTCTATTCAAACGATTCATCTGAGGAGCAGCTGGTTGTAATAATCCACATGCAGTAATTAAATCATCGATAGCAAAACGTGCTACTTCATTACGAGGTTGCCGTATACTAACCAACTTCAATTCTTCTTCATTATCACTTGGAACTTTATTTATAATCGGAGCATCGCCAAAGGATTTCAGTAATCTGAAATGCTCATAAGCCCTAAAGAAATAGAATTCACCCAGATAATGATTAATATCGGCTTCTGGCCCACTTATTACACCAGCTTTCATTCGTTCCTCTATCAAAGCAATAAAGTAATTAATTTCACGGAGATCCCCAAATTTCCATTCACTATTTTCCAAATCAGGTGTAACTCTACTGCCTGGATAAAAATTAGAATCCGACCATCCTCCACACTGATTGTCGCTATTGTTGTCTACAGTAAATAATCCATCTTTCTGGGGTTCATTATTTCCCGGAAAAAGCTCATAAAAGTTATTTGCAGCATCCCGCAAATCAGTGGAAGTATTGAAATAAGTAACCGAAGAACCAAAATCCAGCGGGGTACGTTGCAAAAAGTCATCGCAGGAAGAAAGCAACCCCATTGTAACCAATACTATTATTATATTTTTTTTCATTTCTATAATCCTCATTATTTAGAATGTTGCAGATAAACCAATTGAATATGTACGGAACATTGGATAAGTCATACCCGGCCCCCAAGTTGCCGATGACAATCCGATAGCTTCCGGATCATAAATACGCAAAGGAGAGAATGTCAGAAGATTTTCACCAGATACATAAACACGAAGTTTCTTAATAATTTTGCTCACCCTCAGATTTTGAGGTAAAGTATAACCAATAGTAACATTCTTCAAACGCAAGTATGCCCCATTTTGAAGATAATAATCATTCACCTGATTGTTTGCAGCATCCGTCCGGGGACGAGCGTAATAAGCATCCAGATTCTCACCAAAATAGTTATCTGCATACCTGAAATAATCCATATGTTCTTTGGCTATTGGACGGTCATAGGCATCTCCTATACCATCAAAGTTACTAGCTGTAAAATACAAATCTCTTTTACCGATACCCTGCCAGAACATACTGAAGTCGATAAATTTCCACACCAATGAACCACGAAATCCATATTGATATCTGGGAGTAGAATTACCAATCACATCTAAGTCGCCACGATTATCCCAAGTATTAGAACCATTGTCAATTTTGCCATCATTATTCAAGTCCTCATACATAAAGTCACCACCTCCCCATACTTTAGAAAAAGCGCTTTGGTCGTGTCCGGCTGCAATCCATTCATTCATTTCATCATCATTCTTAGCAATACCGTGCACCCGATATCCATAAATATCACCAAAATGTTTACCTGTAAAAAACTTACCTTCTTTCAATGGTTTATCGGCAGAATCATACTTCAGTATCTTTTCAGTATAGTCACTCACCGAAGCGCTAATCTCATAACTCCAATCGGAATTAATACGATCACGCCAAGCTATTTCAAGCTCCCATCCTGTAGTACGAAATTCAGCATTGTTTGTATCAGGCACCTCTGCTCCAAAAACATTAGGCAACGCTTTGGCAGGACCAACCATCTCCTCCGTAGTACGTTGGTACCAGTCAAAAGATGCACTCAAACGATTTGACAATAACGCGATATCAAGACCTAAGTCTATCGTTTTAACTGTTTCCCATGTTATACTGGTAGAAAATGGCTTCGGTGCAAGAATACTCCCTATTTGAGAACCATCAAAAGTATATGAGGGAGTCCCAGTTTCTACATGTTCAAAATATGGATATATATTTTTTGTATTCTGATTACCCAAAGAGCCATACGATGCTCTAAGTTTCAACATATCAAATCCTTTATCTCTCAAGTTTTCAAAAAAGTTCTCCTGAGCAATATTCCATCCGGCCGAAAAAGAGGGAAAGTATCCCCAACGTTGATTCGAAGGAAAACGGGAAGCAGCATCCGTACGGAAGTTTGCTTCCAATAGATAGCGGTCATTCCATGAGTAATTAATACGAGCAAATATACCGAGAGTAGCCCAATCGCCTTTACTATTGTAACCAATAAGATTACTTTCACCAGAAGTTGACGGAAGAAATGGAGTATCATCAAGAATAACTCCCGTGCTTCCCACGGCTACTTTGTTAGTTTTATAGTATTCAAGTTGTGTACCCAGCAACACTTTAAAATAATGTTTACCAAACTTTTTCTCATAATCCGTTCTGGCATTTGCATTATAATAAGTTATATGCGTATTCTGCTCCTCATACCAACGGTCTCCAGCAGCCGGTTGTATATCAAAACCACCATCTTTGACCTTATAGTCTCCACTACTAAGTCCCTTGAAAACAGGTATATATCTTTCCTCTCCGTTAGGTAATACTTCTTGTAATTGTTTAATCTGACGAGTATAAGTAGGTGTTTCAATACGGTTAGAAAAGTCAACGTATATTTTCCAGTCCTTTACCGGTTCAATAGTTAACTTAAACTGGTTGTAGAATAATTGATTATTAGAAACCTGCTGCCCTCCATCACGCAACGCCGGAACAAAAGAATATGCATTATAATCACCGTTTGGCATAGTTAGCGGAGTTGTAGGAAACAGTTTACTTAGATTTCTAAAAAACAAATCATTCATAGCAGAAGGTTTGTCAGTAGTTTCAGACGTCAAACGTGTATTCCATGCAAATGAAATTTTATCATTGATTGTGAAGTTAAAGTTACCATTCACAGAAAGTGTATTATACTCATCTTTCATATAGTTATATAAACCGTTTTGTTGGTAATATCGTCCCGAAACATAGTATGTCAACTTATCATTGCCACCACTTAAATTCACATTATGTTCCTGAGAGTAAGATATTTTTTTCAGGTAAACATCATACCAATTTGTATTGGCCCATGTTCCACTTTCCCATTCCCAATCATCCATAATCGTTTCACCACGAGGTCCTGTACCCCATTCTATATGTTTATCATTACCATCTTTATCATACATCTTTTGTCCTTGCTGATAAGCTAAAATCTTGTCCAGCATACCCTGTCCAAAAAGAGCACCGCCACCAGCATTCTGATTAGCATCGTTAGAAACCAATGCGTGTGTATATGAATCGACCATATGAGGAGTATTCAACGGATTTTGCATACGGATATTTCCGCTATAAGTGACAGCAAGCCCTTTCTTACCTTTCTTTGTAGTAACCAAAAGTACACCGAACGGAGCACGTGAACCATAAATAGAAGCAGCGGCTGCATCTTTCAACACTGAAATATTCTCAATATCATTCGGATTTACCAGAGACAAATCACCTTCAATACCATCAATCAACACCAAAGGATCTCCTTTGGACGATGTCCCTACTGTACCCGTACCACGAATATTTATATTCATTTTTTGTCCGGGGGCTCCTCCATTATCATTCGTAATACTCAAACCTGCTACAGCTCCTTGCAAGCCAGAGACGACATTGGTTATCGGGCGTGCATCCAGTACTTTTACATCAACACTTTTCACTGCACCTGTCAGATTCTCTTTCTTCTGCGTACCGAATCCAACTATAACCACTTCATCAATCATCTTTGAGTCTTCAACCAATTTAATACGCAAACTGTTTTTATCTCCTACTGATACTTCTTGTTGGGCATATCCGATAAAAGAAAAAATAAGATTGGATTTTCTACTTGGTACTTTAATCGTAAAATTACCATCTATATCAGTTATTGTACCTGTTGTACCATCCTTTAGAGTAACATTTACACCCGGAAGCCCCATATTCTCACTGTCGACTACTATCCCTGTGATTTTTAATTCTTGTGCAAAAACTGTTGTTGCACAAAACATTAAGCAACACAAAAATAATTTAATAAATAGACTTTTCATTTTGACATAATATTAGATGATGTTTAATAATTTCCCTTCTGAAAAATGACATACTTCTTCACACAGGAAGAGTCACCTGTTGTAAAATAGATATAAGCGCGACGATCCTTAACACTCGTATTTACTTTTACGCTTGAAGTTGTAGTAGAATTACCTCCCCCAAAAGTAGGTTGCGGATTTGCGAGCCAGGTTATTGAACCTGTTGCTGCCCATGCTTTTTGCTTTGAGAGCTTCCAGCTTGCATTGGATGTAATATGGAATATAAAATCAAAAGCCTCTTTATCCAACACAATTGAATCTCCTGTTTTTTGAAGAATCTTTTTAGAACGAAGTAGGGTATCGACATCCAAATTAGTTCTGTCAAGAGGATAAGCTTTGAGAACGACACCTGACGCATCTTTGACTTCAATCTCCATGGTAATTTCTTTTTTAGAATTAGAGTCATCATCGCAAGCCCAGAAAAAAAGAAATAGCATTGCAAAAAATAGTGGAATAATAAATTTGTTCTTCATAATAATTAAAATTAAGTTCACTTCAAATTTGGGAACAAAAGTATGCAGACACTCTTCTTTCGACATCAGACAACGTCTAAAATATATCATAAATCATATATAATGCTCTAAAAGCTAAAAACAAACAATATAATAACAATACCTAACCACATGTTTTATCAGATTTAGCAAATTTCTGACTTCTTTGAGACAATAACGGAGTTCACCCCACGAAACGATTCGGATATTTGCATCCAGAAAAGACAATGATAAACTGTCTTTTTTATAAACCGATTTATTAACCATATTATTTTTTTATTATGAAGAAGATTACATTATTTTCAATGCTAATTTCATTAGCTATCACTAACGCTACATTTGCTCAAGAAAATGTAGACGTAACTCCTGCTAAATTTGTATTTGCTAATCAGGAAGTAGGACCTTTTGTATATGATGGAGTGGCAGAGGCAGAGTATACTACTAATGCAACAGCTAAAAATCCTGTTTATAAAAGTGATGCAGGTGGTTATACCTACCTGATGGGATGGGGAAAGTTTAATGTCAAAAACGGTATAGATCAAGGAAATACTCCTTATATGCGTACTATGAGTAACATTATAGACTTAGGAGGAGAAGTAGGTAAAGTACTGTGTTTTAAAGGGCATGCATGTACGGACGAAGTATTTAAATACGGTATTAAACCGAATGCAAGCCAACTTGTTGGTGATATAGAATGGCCAGCCATGGCACTCTTTTTAGGATATAAAATGAGTGGTGCTAATTATCAAAATAAAGAATATAAAGCACGTTTATCCATAACATGGAGAATTTGTCTCCCGGCAGACGATTATTCAGATGATTCTAAAGCATTTGCAATACGAATGAATGATTATAGTATCAATACCAAACCATTTAATAACTATGGTGACGAATTACTTGCTTATACCTATGAAACGGAAGATGCTGATACATGGTGTACACAAGAAGGGGATTTCACTTTCAATGGTGATGATGAACAAGTGCCCCTCCTCATCAAATTCTCATTCGATAAATTTGTAACTACGAGTGCTTTATTAATTAAAGAAATCAAAATAACAATCAACCCCACCGGAGAGCCCGTCACAGTAGCACACAAAACATTAACGATGAATCCAGCACCAACTGCTATTCAAAATCAAACAGTTTCTTCATACAATTATTCTGTAACTGGTAATAACCTATACATTGGTAATCTGTCTGGTGAAAAGATTACAGTATATAATACTTTAGGAGCAATGATTACTTCATTTACTGCTACGCAATCTACCGAAAATATCTTATTAAAAGATAACGGTATCTTTATCGTGCAAGTAGGTAATGAAAGATTTAAAGTATCTAAGTAAAAACTAAAATTAAAAGAAGTTCGTCAATTCTAAATTCCGGATTGGCGAACTTTTTTCATAATAAACTATATAAAAAAAATGCTTATGAAACGACACATCTTGTTTTTCTTTCTATTATCAAGCGCCGTATCCTCTTTTGCACAAATAGAGAATTATGCGTTCAAATTTACGGATTCAGGAAGTATCAATTGCGGTTCTATCACTTCATTAAATAATAAAGATACATACACCCTTCAGTGTTGGATATCTCCTTCAGTATGGACACAAGGAGCCTGCATCTGGAAACGAGGTACTGAAACAGAGTTTATGGGATTGAAATTGGGAAATGAAGGAACCCTTATCTACAAGGCAGGAAATCAAGAATTGCCAATCACATCAGAAGCACTTAAAACTAATGTCTGGACTCAGATTACAATTATGCAATCACAGGAAGGGATCAATGTATGGATCAATAATATGAAAGTAATTTCCAATACAACGGCTATGAACATTCCCGCCAGTGAAGCAGATGTAGAAATTGGGCACAATTATACAGGACGCATCGATGAAATACGTTTCTGGAATACCAATATTGATACCAACTATCTCTTATGGCAAAACACGGTGAATTCTTTCCATCCTAATTATCAAAATCTGGTAGCATATTATAAAGGAGATCAAAAAAACTGTATACAAAAACTATATGATTATACCAATGTCCATCATGGTAAACTAAATGCAGGAGTTACCCGGGAAAAGGTGACAGACAATCCATATTTTGAATACAAAATATTAACCGCATACACCAATATTACACGTTTTTTTGATCGTAATATCCAAAAAGAAAATTACCTGATGGCTAATGATATTATCATCTTAGGTATTGAAACAAACAACAAAGGAGAAGCCTATTTATCTACCCCTAACAACCATGCAACAATTATCAATGGAACATATCTGAAAGATTTCAAGGAACACTCTGGTGTATTGTCTCTACAAGGAGAAGGTGCACAAATAAATGCTGGTCTAAGGGCCTTACACCCAGAAGACGGATGGTACAAAAAGAAAAATCAATATTCCCTCTTAACATGGATTTATCTTGAAAAATGGACCCAAGGTGCTTATTTATTCCGTAAAGAACGTTCTGCAACGGAAGGTTTTTCTGTACGCTTGGGAAATGAGGAGAAGCATGAGTTAATTGTCAGGTTGAACGGAACAGATTATATTTGGAAAGATTTAGGAACAACAAGTAAACCCTATCTCAAAACCGGCGAATGGATGCATATCGGTATAAGTACCTCAACTGCAAGTGCTACCAGTGCTGTTCCGGGAAGAGAAAAGCAATTATTCAGGGTAGGTTTTAATGGAAAATCTCGTTTTCCTGACGAAGGGCCATCAATAATTCTCGATTCTGATCTATCAATTTACAGCGATGTTCCCCTAATTATCGGAGAAAATTTAAATGCCAAACTAGATCAGACCACCGTATGGCATCGGGAATGCAGCTCTGATTATATGAAAAAAGAGATGGAAGAAGGAATGGCAATGCCTTCCATCGGAGGCTATATTGATGAAGTATATGCAGCCTGTGCCACGACCTACTATCAATATGATGATCCGGAATGGTTAGGATATGACTCCTTCTCAACGGACGAATTCATAAAAATTATGCGTTCCGCTTTCGAAGGAAGAACCGGCTATACCATGAGACTGGGTATCTCAGGACATGATAATTGGCAAAACACGTTAGGAGACGCTGCTAAACGTGAAAAAATGGCCAATCAGATAAAAGAGATAGTAGATGCCACCAAAGTAGATGGAGTAGAGACGGATATGGAATGGGCTTACTCTAATCCGGGAGTAACCAATTATTCTAATCTCATCGCTTTATTAAAAGAGAAAATGCCGGATAAAATTGTTTCATCTTCACCTCATGCCGTAGCTTATAACTTAAACCAAAATGCGATTGATGCTGCTAATAGATTCTCATTCCAGGTATATACCAACAGGCAGTTCTTCACAATGGATGGATTCAAAAGTGCATATAATGGTATTAAAAATAAATATCCTAAGAATAAAATTGTACTCTCTTATGGTGCAACTACTTCAACAGGAAGTGCCAGTGGAGTAGAAAATGGCTATAGAAGTGTCATCGGTTATGATCCCCGTCCGGACGTCACAAGTATAACAACTCCCGATGGAAATAATTATCTGGTATGTAGTGTCAACCAGGTAAAAGAACGAGCTCAATTTGTTATAGACAACAATTTGCCAGGACTAATGTACTGGGATATGGGGAATGACTTAGCGGCAACAAACGAATTATCACTATGTCGTGCCGTAAATTTTGTAATGGCATCCAATGTAGATTACCTCTATACAGATGAGAATATGCCAACTGGAGTAGAAGCAGTGCACCAAAGCAACAAACAGCACATTATTTATCCTAATCCGGTAAGTGATTACTTCACCTGTACATTGCCTAATGATGAACGAATTGTGAACTTGTCTATTTATACACCCGAAGGAAAGCTCATCACGCAAAAATCATATTCGGAGGAAAACTCTGTAACGCAAAACTGCCAACAATTGGAACGCGGCATTTATATAATCTCGGTTTTGAATAGTAAGGGAAGAAGATATTCTCAGAACCTCATAAAGAGGTAGGATAACAACGTCTTTTTTCTAAATAGAATTAACAGTAGTCAAAGAAATAGTAATTCGGGTCATTACTGTTAATTCTTTTTTCATACATTTAAAACTCTATCAATATACAACTACCATGAAAAGAATCATCCTGTTACTTATGTATGCATTCATTGCAGGAAGAGTAATGAATGCCCAATCTTCACAGCCTCAATTACCCGATTTTATCCACACAACTTATTCAGTAGGAGGATCATTGCATAACACAAAAGAAATAGAATGCTCAGATTATGATACATTTCAGTTTATTTACCTTATGGCTGCTCCACAATGGAATGAAATAGATTTCGATGTATCAATGGATAGCATATATCAACATGCTAACTTATTTGAGTATGAAAAGGCACCTTATGGGATGCCTCTTGTTCCTCAAATGATCAATACCGCTCATGAAAAAGGAACCAGAGTATTACTTTCTTTTGCAGGAGAAGGTTTTAATGCGATTGTTGAGAATACTTCCAGGCGAAAAAAGTTTATCAATTATATGATACGGCTAATAGATAAACACAATTATGATGGAATTGAGATAGACTGGGAAACCGGAGTGGAATTAGGCTTGCATGCGATCTTTATACATGAAATTCGCACTGAACTAAACAAACTGTCAATCCTCAAAAATAAATACTATTACTTAACCACCGCCCTTCACTATTTCCAGCGATATGATCAAAAGTTAGCAAATAAGGTCAGTAAAGATGTGGACTGGATTAATATTATGACTTATGATATGGGAGGAGGCATATGGGGAAACACTGCCACTCATAATACTCCGTTAGCAGAGATCAAAACATCATTAGAACATTGGAAAGTGTTCAGCCCGAAACAATTATGTATCGGACTCGCAAACTATGGTTTCCGATACAAAAACATTATGCCTGGGCAGAAGATAGAAGGTAAATTAAATCAGTATGGTCAATACTTCAGCTACAACGATTTTCTACCTCTTCTCAATCAAGGATGGAAAGAAGAATATGACAAGACCGAACAGGTATCCTATTACTTCTCTCCTGATCGAAAAGAATTCATCACAATGGAAAACCCGTCTACAATCTTAGAAAAGATTAAATGGATTACCCGACAAGGTTACAGAGGAGTATTCTGGTGGGAGTTTCACTACGATTTCATACTACCGGATGATTCTGCTACTAAGGGTAAACATCATTTAATCGATATCGTTTCCGGTTATCTCAAACCAAAATCATCCGTTCAATAATAACTTAACACGATAAATTATCTCTTCTCCTTTCCCTCCTGAGCATTCTGGCGAAATTGAGAAGGGGTAACCCCTTTTGCCTGTTTGAATACCGAACTGAAATAACGCTGATAACTGAAACCTGCTTGTTCGGAAATCTCTGTTATACTCAGATCGGTGTTCAGTAGCAAATCAATAGCTTTGTCTATCCTGAACTTGTTGATATAGTCATTCACCCCCATATCAGTTAATACCCTTACTTTATTATACAAACTTGCCCGACTCATTGCCATATTATCAGTCAAGAACTTCACATCTAATTCCGGATTATCGATATTATCACAAATCAACTTATTCAATTTCAACAAGAATCGTTCATCTACGTTACTAATAGTACTCTCTTGGGCAGTTGGTAATAATGAACTGTCTCTATAACGCAGTTTTATCTTTTCCCGGTTTTTAAGAATATTCTTCAATACGGTTACAAGTAGTTCTGTTTCAAATGGTTTTGGTAAGTATGCATCAGCCCCCATCTTATATCCCAGCATATTACTTTCCGTATCATTTCTCGCAGTTAGTAAAACGATTGGTATATGACTAATATCCAAATCATTTTTAACTGTTTGGCACAATTCAAATCCATCCATTTTAGGCATCATAACGTCGCTAACAATAATATCCGGCATGCGGTTTCTGATCACTTCCATTGCTTCACAACCATCCATTGCCGCATAAACATGTAGAAAATGTTCTTGCAGAATTTCCTGAAGAAACTTATTCATATCCAGGTTATCTTCAACAATAAGCACGGAATATTTTTTTGCACCAGATGTCTCCGGTTCTGATTTTACAGGATCTTCCAAATGCAACAACTCATTCAGATAGGGTTTAGGTTGACAATTAATTACGGTTGTCATCCCCTGCAAACATGGCAAATCGAAATAAAATGTAGCTCCCGGAGCTTCACCGTTATCAAATGCACCAATTCTTCCCTTATGCATTTCTATTAATACTTTTGAATAAGAAAGTCCGATTCCGCTACCACTCCGCTCAAAATTCCCCCGGTAGAAACGGGTAAATAATTTATTTGAATCAACATCTTTCAAGCCAATACCCTGATCACTTACTGCGACTCTCACCATTTGTTCCTCACGTAAGAAACAAGTGGAAATAGTAACTAATGTATCCGGAACACTATATTTAAGAGCATTCATTAATAAATTAGACAAGACGATCTCACATTTCGTCCGGTCAAAAGATACTTCAGATATATCATTGTCAAAATGATAATCTATACGGATATTTTTTGCAGAAAACTCATTCAGGAAATCATTTCCAATATCATTGATCCATTGATTCAGATTATGAGATTCAAGTCGTAAAGAATCTTGTCCGACTTCCATCCTACGCACATCCAGAACCATATTAATCATCTCTTTCATTTGGCGGGCACATTTAAAAATCCCAAACAGTTCTCGCTTTAAATCGGGATTACCTATATTTTCTCGTTCTAAAATTCTTTTCAGAGGGGCATAGACCAATGTCAAAGGTGTCCGCAATTCATGACTCACATTGATAAGAAAGCGTATTTTCTCTTCATCAACTTCCTTTTCATGTTCTTTCATTTTCCATTTCAACTGGTTTTTATTTTTGCGGATAATCATATAAGCAATAAAAATGACTAAGAAAATACCACATAAAACACATCCGCCAATAAACCAGCCGGTTTTCCATATTGGTGGAATAACCGATATATGTAGTATGGACACCGGGGTACTCCAACTACCATTTTGAGAACTGCACGATACCATAATAGTATAGTCACCCGGCGATAGAGATACTAAGTTCAAAGAATGATTATAACTTTCAACATACTGATTATTAATTCCTATAATATTGTACTTAAATATTTTCTTTCTGAAAACATCTGTCTCCTTAGTATCCAGTTTTATTTCTATGGAGTTGGTATTCCAAGGTACAGTGATGGAATTTTCATCGCTTCTATTTACTTCACTCAAGCGGGATACTCCATTGACTACAACATCCACCAGTCTCACAACCGGAAGAACATCTGACTCAAAAACTATATCCTCATTAATACAAATCAGACCATTATTCCCTCCTAAATACAAAGTATTACTATCAGACTTATACAAAGTCATAGGAAACAGTTCATTAGGATAAGCACCATCCGATTCACCCAAAATAATAAACTTATTCTCAACCGGGAAATAACAAAACAGCATATTCTGTGCCCCCACCCAAAGACGCCCCCGATCATCATAACGCAAAGAAGAGACACTGTGAAATAAAGCTGTCTCTATTTTTTTCATCGTATGGTCTGAGAGATCAAACTGATACAGCCCCTCGTATGTACCTATCCAAATAATATCTTTCCCATTATAAGCTGCAGATACCAGATTTAAACTTCCATGATTATCATATACAACTTCTGATTTACCAGTATTACAGTCAAGCTTTAAAATATGATATTGTCCAAGAAGGTAAGCAATCGAATCACCGGTTGTTATCTTCTGAAGTAGTTTGCGATAGTAAATATCAACATTATCGGTAGTAGAAAAAGTTTTTGAAAGCTTATCATAAATATAAATATCCTTTCCTAATATCAGGATCTTATCCTGCATACATTGATCTAAATACACGGAACTTCCAGCAAGGCATTCTTCGGCATTTATAACTGGGTCAACAAGAAGAAACGGAGTTAACTGACTTGTCTTCTTATTAAATAAATAAAGTCCCTTTCCAAAGAGAGAAACAAGCAACTCATTTTGAGAATAACCAGTAATGGAAACAACCTTATTAGAATAAGTTCCCAGATGATGAGTAAACTTCCGCACATTGGGGTTATAAGAGTTAATCCCTCCCCCATCTGTACCAATCCATAATGTTTTATCAGTATCTTCAAATAAACTAACTACAACTTCATTACTCAAACCATAAGGTACATTTAACGGAACATTTTTATAAGTCCGGATAAAAACTTCCTTAATCCTTAATAAGCCTCCTCTGATACTTCCAGCCCAAAGAGTATTATCAGCATCATTGTATAAACATAAAATAGAGTTTTCCGGTAAAGAATAGGAATTACCTGGTTCCTCCCTTATAACCTCTATTTCTCCATTTTCCTGATTGTATATATTAATTCCACCACCATCTGTAGCTACCCAGATTTTTCCATCACGCTCAATTATATCTAAAATAATATCATTGGTTAACTTGGAGTTGTTTTGTTTTATATGGAGCACTTGTTGCCCTTCAAAGTTAAAGCAGAATAATCCTTGTTCATATGGTGACAACCAAAGTTGTCCACACTTATCAACATAAATAGCTGTTATATCTTTTTTCTTAATAAATGAAATTTCTTCCAGCATTTGCTTTTCTGTATCATAGACATAAATTCCATCATATCGGCTGGCAAGTATCAATTTATTATTCGTCCATCTCAAGATATGGTTATATTCTATTTGAGGTAGATTGTTTCGTAAAACAAGTTTTTCAAGTTGTTTTGTTTTATATCGATAAAAATATGACTCACCAAACCCTCCAAATATGATTCCGTCGGCATCACAATGAAAGGAATACACTGGAACAGATTTATTATCTAATAAAACCGGGATAAAATTATCATATTCTCTATCATAAATAACCAATCCTTTAGATGTTCCAATCCATATGTTATAACAGGCGTCCTCGGCAATAAAATTAATATAATTATCCGGCAAAGAATTAGCAGATCCCTGATGATAATAACTAATCAATTCATATTGAGTAAACTTATTGAGTCCATTTTTCGTACCGATCCAAATTGTACCATTATGATCATTCAATATACACAAAACCGTTGACTGTGACAATCCTTGTTCAGTAGATATCTGCTTAAAGCAGTAATCTTTAAAGTTACCTTGCGCTTTACAGAAATAGCAAAGCAACAATAAAATCAATGCCAGGATATATTTCATACGTCCAGTAATAACCATAAAAATCTAACAATTAAGTATATATAAAACCGGGAGTTATTTAGATGTCAAAGATACAGAAAATAAATATCATAAAAGCATCTTATAAAATCTAATATATATATTTAAATAATATCATATACTAAAATTTATCCGTAAATAGAGTCTGATCTCAATAAAGCAAATCATTCATCATTGGAAGTATAATATCAAACTAACTACAATATACGACCAAAAACATATAAAGGAGAAAAAGTGTACTTTCTCCTTTATATGTTCCAGCTATGAATCTATTTCATTATAAAAAAGTGACGATATACAATCTTACTGTTTAGGCCTCGGTAAACAATTAATTTATCAAATTAAGATAATAACCCCGTATATATCAAATACAAGTACATAAGAAATATAATACTACTAATAATATACATTCAAGTTCTTTATTATATAACTTTACTCTTTACAATAATTATAGACTTTCAAATTCTCTACCCGGCTCTTAAAATGTCCGGCTTCTTCCAACGGGAAAACCAACGTGCGGAAATACAACATAGAATCCTTCCCACAGCTAAAGTAACGCATCTTCGGCTCCAGCTGGTCAATCAATTTCCCATCTATCTTAAGAGTCGTTGTACGAGATGTGCCTTCTATCTGAACATTTATCTTTTCGCCCTCCCGAATCTTATATCTGAAAGTATCCAGGTAACCATCGCGTGCAAAACCCAAAAATCCATTGATCGGATCGGCCAGATAAAAAACTGCATCCGGCGAACGGAAAAGTACAGTACCCGATGCTTCTTTCTGACCTGTCAAATCAAAATTCACCGTGTAACCATATCCTATTTCCTGTATCTGATTCTTACTACCCGCCGGAACATCCGTTTTCCGGTAAACCAAAGAACCCGGTTTGCCTACCCTACCCAACAGATTCACTCCCGGTGCTTCACTCAATGCAGCACGAGTCTCATTAAAAGTGCTATAAGGTATAGTCGTGTTTTTGCCTGTCCACATTTTCACAGCCAAGGTCTGTAATGCCGGGAAGGTACGATAATGAATATCTTTCACCGTTATGCCATTACCCACAAGATCATTCCACAAAGCGAACATACCACCCAAGATAGACGGATGTCTCTCTTCAAATCTCTCATTTCGGCCTATTTTAGCCGGTGTCCACTCTTTGTATAACTTTTCTTCGTCCAGATAATCATGATAGTAAAAAGCACCCGGTACAATATAGACATCCCAATCGTACATACTCACCAATTGGTATCCTTCCGCAATCATTTCCTGAGGATTAGCAAAACCAGGATTCCATAAACTCATGACCACCTGATCTGCCTTGACCGGAGTACTACCTTTTGCATGAGTCAATGCCCCCCATACACAAGCCTGCTTGCCATATTGCTCTACCAGACGAATATAGTGATCTGTAAACTCTCGAAACTTCTCAACCAATTCGGGTGTTTCATTGGAATATTCATCCGTACCCACATGTACTCGTTTACCACAGAATACTGGCTCGTCACCCTCCAAATATTCTTTAAACAGGGTGTCTATAAACGGATAGGTCTCCGGTGAGAACAGATCCAGATGATCCATACCATACTTCTTACTTCCTATTTCGGGCTTATAACGTGAAAACGCCAAAGAATGTGCCGGGACATCGATCTCCGGAATAATTTCAATCCCCAGTGCCATTGCCTGTTTCTGCAAATCGATAAATTCTTTCTTGGTATAAAAACCGTCATAGGCCGTCAATCCGGGATACGTATCCGATTCCAACCGAAAAGCCGAATAAGCATTCGTAAAGTCATCATCGAAGAATTTTTTGTGTCCGTTATCATTCAAATGAATTTGCAGGGTATTCATCTTGTAGTAAGACATGATTTTAACCAAATCCTGCAAATAAGACAAAGGAATAAACTTACGTGCACAGTCTATCATGAACCCACGAAGGGGGTAGTCGGGATAATCCCGGATCTGCCCTTTAGGCAAACGATAATTATCATCTTGTTCTGTAATTTGTAACAAAGTACGAGTTCCCCAGTATATGCCTTCAGACTGAGGAGCCGATAAAAGCACTTTATCGGTTATTTTAATAGAGTAACCCTCTTTTGCCAGTTGTTTATCCGGCTTCAATGTCAATGCAATATCACCGGCTTTTGCCCTATCGGCCACGATTTCCGGTCTCCACTGAAACATTCTGAAGCAATCGTCGGCCATCAGTCCGGCAATACGAAGTAACTCCGGTTGTCCGGCATCGTACACAATTCTTGTATGGCTCCCTAAAGTCATATATCCTCCGGATGCTTTCCATTCTTTCAACTCCGGAATTACAAAGGGTTTCTTCTCTCCAGGAGCGGCCATCAATGCAACACTCATTAAGGAACAAAGTAACAACAATGCCCCTCTTCTTTTATAGATAATACTCAATATAAAGTTTCTCATCCTACTATTTTTAATCATTAAACAAAAAGTAATATTCCTATTTAGTCAGAATACCAATCTCTCCGATAGTAACCAATTGTTTACCATCAATTTCCGTCAGTGGTTCCAGCTTTAAGAAACGGGCAGATTGCTTCTGCCAATGAACAAACTGAGGCAAAGGATTATGCATAATATTACTAAACTCTCCACTTACGTCGCACTTCGTCCATTGCTTTCCGTCTTGGCTCAGATATACATTATATGTATAAATGGTTCCGGACAAATCGTCTCCCAATACCGGAGCATATGAGAACCCGGTGATCTCTATCACTTTTCCACAATCAATAACCAGCGGTTCCTGCGTTTCACTTCTATAGAAAGTTTCCCGTTTTCCATCTACCGCTTTCGCCATTTCCGGATTATCCCCGATCATTCTCAATCCGTTTACATCCGAAAGATTCATGTTTGCCTTTTGTCCATCCAATGGACGGGCATAATAGACTCCCACATTTGACAAACAAAAATCATTACGCGAAGCGGTAACCGTCAATCTCAAACGGGTAGCATGTACATCCGCGAAACGGAGCAATCGTTTATATCCCACAGTTGTTCCTTCACCCAGCAATTTCCATTCTCCATTCTCTTCTGCCTCTACCTTAAAACCTTCTATGCGCTGTCCTCTGGCGATGTCTTCCTGTAACATCAATACATTTATACATGCATCCGGAGCTAATTCGTAAATCCGTTCGCTACCCGGTTTACCTTGCCACAATTGTTCCTTGTCCGCTATAAAGTTTTGTGCAAATGTTTCTGCCAGATAATCGGAAAGTTGTTTGATACGCTGGACATCCACTTCATGTAGCAAACCCCGTGTATCCGGAGGTATATTAAGTAACAATACAGAGTTATATCCCACAGATTGAAAATAAATATCCACTAATTTATCCAATGATTTCACCTGACTATCCTGTTCGGTATGATAGAACCATCCCGGACGAATAGATACATCTACTTCAGAAGGATACCAGAATAGTTCGGAAGCTTTGGCAACCAATGCACGGCCATAATATCCAACTCTTGATTTACTTTCTCAGAACGGAGATATATACCCGGCACTAAAGCAGTTGCTCCCCATTCAGTCTCACGACCGAATCCTTTTTCATTTCCTACCCAACGTACATCATCGCCCATAATAGCCATCACAGCATGAGGTTGTAACCGGGTAATCGTCTGATAATATGCATCCCAATCATATTCTTGTTTCTTCCCATTCGGTCCCTCCGCACAAGCTCCGTCAAACCAGACTTCATGGATTTCTCCATAATTACTCAACAATTCTGTTAATTGCCGGATAAAGTATTCATTATATTTAGGAGAATCCCCATAACAATCGGCATGTCTGTCCCAAGGTGACAGGTAAACACCAAATTTCAGTCCATACTTGTCGCAAGCATTACGCAATTCACGCACCACATCTCCTTTTCCATCTCTCCAGGGAGAAGAAGCAACAGAGTATGTTGTAGTAGCCGTGGGCCACAAACAAAATCCATCATGATGTTTGGCTGTCAGAATAGCCATTTTAAAACCAGCATCTTTCAAAGCTTTCGCCCATTGTTCTGCGTTCAATTCTGTCGGATTGAATACCACAGGATCTTCTTTTCCATCTCCCCACTCACGACCGGTAAAGGTGTTCACTCCAAAATGCAGGAAGGCCGTCAGTTCCATCTGTTGCCATGCTAATTGTTGTGGAGAAGGGACAAGTCGGGAGGCCATATCCATCTTTTCTTCCGTTGTAGCTTTTTCAGGAAAAGTCACATGTTTCACATAATAAGTTTCTTTGGAGCCGCAGCCGGTTATAAGAAATACACATGCGGTCCATGCCAGCAACTGTTGTATAATCAATCTTTTTATCATACATTTATATTCTTAAAAAGAAGTGGTGGACAATATACGATTATCTCATCATTTACTGCCCACCACTTTCAAGATTTATTTATAAAGACCTATCGAAAGACTTTATCTAATCAATTAGGACCAGAAGAAAAAGACAAAGAAGGTATTTTAGAATCTGTCAGGGGCCAGATTCTAAAGCCTCTCTCTATTCTTAATAACCCGGATTCTGATTTCCTATATTAACATCGTCATTTGTACTCAATTCACCTTGAGGAATAGGAAGCAGTTGATTACGTACCAGATAAGTGTTCCAATCTTCCTGCCCATCATTCGGATACCAATACTCTCTCCAATCTGATTTATAGTTATTCGCTACACCATGCTCATAGCAAGCCTTGGTTATTTCATGGTTGTTGTTCCGTTCAAGGATTTTCTGTCTCCACGCGATACCACGACGACGCGTATCTGTAAATCCGTCATACTCAGCAGCCAATTCAAAAAGGCGTTCGTGGAATATTTTCTCCCGAATCTGTTCTGACGTCAGGAGGTTGTCCCAATCCTTCGGATATATGCTGACCTTACTTCCCGAATGACGGGCACGATATAACACCTTATTTACCAATGAGATTGCGGTACCTTTATTTCCCAATTCATTCTCTACATCGGCCATAAGCAACAGAAAGTCAGCATAACGATATACATACAAATTATTATTAGCATAACGTCCGGTGCAATCGGTAGTAAAATATTTATAAAAATAAGGCCAGTCATTAATATTCCAGTCAGCTGGCCCTTTCGTCTTTGCAAAATTAGCTTTCAAAGTAGAATCGAGTTCAGCAATTGCCGGATTACGAGGATCGGCATAGGGTCCGCCAATCCGATAATCAATAGAATCGATAACTGTAAATTTCTTTTCAACAATAGGCACTTTTATTTTTATAGGGCGACCTGCAATAATCGTATCTCTCATTTCCCAACCCACGGTATCTTTCACATTTTTCGTAACCAGCGGATAAGCAGAAGTATATTCCCCCGCAGGTACACCGTTTTCATATTTCTCGTAGAGAGAAGTAAATGTAATTTTCAGGCGTGGATCATCCTGGTAAGTACCATGTGCCCAATCATAAAATGACTTATTAGGTTGAGAACGTCCCCAAGTTTCACCCGGTGAACAGTTTTGCGGAGAAAAAGTCCAGTGCAATGAGTTGTAACCGACATTCTCAGAAGTATTACCGGTAGCATCAACTACAAAAACAAATTCTTTAGAGAAAGGTACTCGTTTACCTCCAAAAAGTGTTTTCATGCTTGCTTCCAGTTCAAATCCTCCCTTTTCAATCACCAGGTCGCCATACTCTTTTGCTTTTGTGAAATAGCTCTGGCTACTCTGCATTTCTGGCCAGGCGTTTTTCAATTCACCATTAGCCCATACATCTCCCTGCTCAGCAGCCCATGCATTACATCCCAATATCCAATACAATTTGGTAAGATATGCGTAAGCCGAATACTTACTGGGAGCTGTAGGAGTGCCACTGGCCAAACTACTCGTCTCACTTAAGTCAGCGGCAGCTTCCGTCCAGTCTGTTGCAATCTGATCAATCACTTGCTGGCGTGAAGCACGTGGAAGAGCAATGTTACTGCTGGTAGACGGTTCCAGACGCAAAGGTACCCCTCCGTAAAAAGCTAACAGATTATAGTAACAAACCGCTCGCATAAACTTTGCCTGTGCCACCATATTGGGTTTAGTTGTCCAGTTGCCGGACTCACTATCATTACAACTATTAATAAATATATTGCAATTGGTAATAGCCTTATACAAAGCTCCCCATACTAAATCATTAAACTCATTAGCCACCGGAATAAGGCCTGCTGTATATTGACAACGATTGTCCGAGGTTTTATAAGATGTCCAGCATAAACCGGAAGCTTCCGTATTGACTTCCGGTATCAACTGAGCAAACCCTCCTTGGGTAGCCATCGTACCATAGATGCCGTTTAATGCCAATTGTGCGGCAGACTCACTCTCATAAACCACTTTCGAGTTAAGCGTATATTTCGGATCTTCGTCCAAGCAGGAACTAAACAGACTTACAAAAAACAATATATATACTATACTATAAAACTTTCTCATAATCAGATCTTCTTTTTTAGAATGAAACATTAAGACCGAAGATAAACGAACGAGTATGAGGATAAGAGCTCAAGTCTATCCCCGGGCGTGTTCCGTCAAAGGCAAAAGTATTCACTTCAGGATCATAACCGGAATAATTGTTAATACAGAACAAATTCTTTGCCGATGCAAAAACCCCTATATTTGAGAAGCGGATTTTCTTAACCCAGTTTTTAGGCAAATCATACCCTAAAGTGATATCCGTGCAACGAAGGAAACTACCATCTTCTACATAGCTGTCAAATACAACTTGCGGAACAGTTGAGTTAGGCGATGTCGTAGTACGACTATAATTAGCTGCTCCGTTCCAGGGATTCTCTTCATGGTACATATTACGATAGGACTCGGCCAGAACCATACCGTTGGATTGAGAAGGGAAATTATAATAACGTGCATTAGCATTCAAAATATCATTACCATAGACCCCGTTAAATGCCAATGACAGTGTCAAAGATTTCCACGTAAAGCTGGTTTGGATTCCATACGTAAAGTCCGGATTCGGATTACCTATAATCGTTTTATCCTTTTCATCGATTTTTTTATCCCCATTGCGATCTACAAACTTTAAATTACCAGCTCCCAATGTACCTACCGAGTTGGTCACTTGTGACAGGTAGGGATCATTCTCCTGAATAATTCCGTCCGTCTGATAGCCATAAAATAATCCGGGCGCATGGTCTGCCACAAAAATATTGGCCTCATGGAAATGATTTCCCAAAGAAGCGCCCAGATAGGCCTTCCACATACGAGAACTACCATCATCATTTACCCCCCACTGCTCTTCAGGCAAACCAAAGTCGAGAATCTTCCCTCTGTTAAATGAAATATTTCCGGAAAGTGACCAAGTAAAGGTACGATTACGAATAATATCACCATTCAAAGAAACCTCAATACCTTTATTGCGAAGTTTACCTTGATTAACAGTCATACTTTTATATCCGGTAGAGGGTGGAAGATCTCGTTGAATCAAAAGATTACTGGTTGTTTTAGAATATACATCTACACTACCGCTGATCCGGCTATCCAAAAAAGCAAAATCCATACCGATATTATAAGAAGCGGTAGTTTCCCACTTCAGACCTTCATTAGCTAACTTGTTCACGATCAAACCGATCAGTTTCGTCCCGTCTCCTGAAGCCGATTGAGCCGGTTTGCCGTCATCACCCAAAGAAGCATAGGGAGCAAACGTACTATAAGAGCTAATAGACTGAGATCCGGTCTTACCATAACCGGCACGGATCTTCAATTGATTCAGCCAACTCACATCGTGCATGAATTTTTCCTGCTCCATACGCCACGCCACAGTAGCAGCAGGGAAATAGGCCCAACGGTTACCTTCTTTAAACTTACTGGAACCGTCGGCACGGATAGAAGCTGTCAGCAAATAGCGTCCGTTGAGAAAAGAAAGATTAGCGCGTCCCAGTGCAGACAGCAATTGGTAGTCATCCTGTAGCGGCTGTTTATATTCTTTATTACCAGCAAGATGTAATCCGTTAGAACGAAGGTCAAAAACGTTAAATTTATTACCTACCACTACTTTACTCAAAGAAGTATAAGCATCATATGTCACACCTGCTGTAGCATTGATAGAAACAATATCTTTCACTTCGTGATTAAACTGCAGCATATTCTCTACTGTATAGTTGCTTCGATCAAAGGAAGATTGGGTCACATATCCGTGCTGTATAGAACCTTCATACAAAGGCAGTCCATACCAGCGGTCACGATCTTGCAAGCTTATATTCCCCCCCGCACGTAAGTTGTAACTTAACCACTTAACGATGTTCCAGCTTAAGTCAATAGAACCACGGAATGTCTTCTCGGTTGTTTTATCATCAAATTCGTCTACCCAGGTCCACACGGTAGCACGAGAAGCTATATCTGTAATCTGATCCAGCTCCTCCTGTGATTTATTATATGGAGCTGAGGACAATGCAACGCCGGAAACAGCTCCTGTAGCACCACCTACGGAATTACCGCCAGCCATCATATCATTATCCTTAATAGACCCATTCAATGATATAGCCAGTTTTATTTTTTTAGATAAATCGGCATTTAAGTTTAAGCGGAAGTCTCCTTGTTTCAGACCGGTTCCTTGCACCAGCCCTTCAATATCCTTATAAGAGGCAGAGGCAAAATAGGTTACTTTATCGGTACCTCCATTCAAGGTTACTGCATAATTCTGCGAGAAGGAGGTACTATAAATTTCCTTTTGCCAGTCTATCTGCTGTAACCGGCTCCACGGTTCATTCAATTTAGAGTCTTCACCATTCTTACGCCACACATCATTATTTTCATCGATAAAATACTTATAATAATCATTCCACACTGTTTCACCGGTCACTTTATCAACCTTCCACAGTCCTTCATTAGGAGAAACACCTCCACGAATCAGCGAATAAACAGCATAATCATGCAGGTTCATCATTTCCAGCAAGTTACTGGCATCCGTTATTGTAAAATTGGCAGAGACATTCACCGACGTTTTTCCCGATTTACCCTTCTTTGTGGTAATCAGGATAACTCCATTTGCACCACGCGAACCATAAATAGCTGTTGCCGAAGCATCCTTCAACACCTCAATGCTCTCTATATCATTGGGATTCAAGGAGCTCAATGCATTGGTAGCAATGGCGATATTATCATCGCCGGTAGAAGCAAACTCACCCGTAGAAGCTTGGGGAATATTATCAATCACATACAAAGGCTGGTTATCGCCTCGTAAAGAGTTGGCACCACGAATCGTAACAGAGCTGGCTGCACCCGGAGCATCGACAGAAGTGCCTACACTCAAACCGGCTATTTTACCTTGTAACATATTGTCTATGGAAGCCACTTTACTGGCCTCATTTTCATTGGGACGGTAAGAACCGATAGCACCGGTCAGATCACTCTTCTTCATCTGTCCATATCCCACCACCACTACTTCGTCCAGCATTTCGGAATCTTCTTTCAGAATTATATCGAACACTGTTTTTTTACCTACTTTAATAGTCTGTGTCTGATATCCTATAAAGCGGAACTCCAAAGTTGACTTGTCTGACGGAACCGAGATACTAAAATTACCATCAATATCCGTCACAGTACCATTAGCAGTCTCTTTAACTAACACACTTGCACCCGGTATTCCATACCCATCCTCTCCCTTGACGGTTCCTTTGATCATGATCTGAGCAAAAGAAACAGTAGAAAAGAGCAATACACATAGTAATGTTACTACACGCAGTTGTCTATTTTTCATAAGTATTCTATTTAATTATTTATATAGCTTGATTGATTCACTCTTATTCCCGTCATTCACGCAAATCAAATAAACTCCCTTTGGCAGTTCGCCCCATTCAATAGTGGTTTCTTTCTGCTTCAATATTTCTTGCCGACATAAAACACCACTGTCATTATAAATACTGCATACGGCATGTGATATTCCATCGGCAAGTACAACGACAAAACCCATATCATCACCCGAACGCATAATGCTACACAAACTTGAAGTGCTATTTTTAAGTTGCTGAATGCCCACTACCGGCCCTGTCTTCACCTGAGTTATCAAAGTATCTACGTTAGAAGCGATAATGTCATTCTGTGCCCGTATTAAGCTCTTATAATCACTCACACGCAGGTCATTGGCCATATCAAAATACATCGTGCCCAAACACCTATTATCGAGAATAAAGTTCTGTTTGCGTTTCACCTGATTCACGCCATTGAAATAATATCTGTCCATCCATATATTCAGGTCAGGATCATAATTATCGTCATTCATACCTAACTTCTCAAAAAGATCCTTGTATCCGGCTTCTGAGCCGTCCACCAACAAAACACCATAGGAAAGCACTAATTTATCTTTCGGGTATCCGTAATCGATAAAATGTTTATAAGCAGCTTCATAATAATCCCACGTATACGTACTGGTTTGAGGACCATATAACTGCATTGTAAAATAATCAATTCCCGGATCGGTTAACAGGCTCTTATCCAAAGTATATGAATAATCGTGTTGGGAAACAGAGAATATTTTGTCATCCTCTCCTGCCATCACCTCATCTATCAGCCTACGGATCACTGGATTCAAGATATTATAATAATGCCATTCAAGATCGACATCAATACCATCAAAATAAGGTAGTAATTTCTTTGCATCGGCAATCAAACGGTCTACATTTTCTTTCTTATTCAGTACGCCGCTCCACTTATCACCCTCGGGATAGATAAGTCCCATCCGTATCTTCATACCACGATGGTTGGCGTAATAATCTTTCATGAAATCAATCATCCCCGTAAAGCTTTGCGAGTCTTTTCCGATATGATCCGGATCATCGCCCTTCCAATAAGCATTCAGGAAGATATTGTTCCACTCACCTACATTCAATTTATAAGGATTAGTAGCATCATTCTCCACACTACCAGCACGGCCAGAGCCCCACACCATCCATTCATCCATTTTGCCGTCAAGGTTTTTACCCAATACAACCGGCGTTCCTTCCAGTGCAGGTATAGCGGAAATATTCATGCCATTTCCACTCAGTTTAACACCGCTTAAACCATTAAAAATAGTGTAATCAACTCCGATTTGAATAAGATTGAATGAGAGGCGCGTATTAGTAATATCCGCCACAACACTTGGAGAAAAATACACAGATAAATAATGCCATTTCCCTATCTCGACTTTATTACTCAAGGTTCCGACAGTTCCATTAAGATCTACTACAATATCTTTCGTTGCTTCATTGCCCAGCCGTACTTCAATACATTCAGTGTCAGACTTACGCTTGGAAAACAACAAAGCCCCTTCTGTCCAATTATCAATATAAATCCAACCTTCCAGTGTACCTACGCCTACAAGTTCGCGTCCAAATCCAGTTCCCGAACTATAAAACAAATCCCCATCCGCAGCTGTCATTCCGGCACCAGCTCCTTGAAAATCCATTATACCCTTTCGTCCTTCAAACTCTTCCAAATATCCTACATTGACCGCTTCTGCAGAATTATCCGCATATTCTGTTTTTAAAGAACCGTCTTTCTGAACCTTTGCGGTCAGTATGATCAAATCATTTGTCATAAGAAACATATCACGATCAATATTGGGGCGGTCTATGAAACGAATAAGATTAGTATAACCGGTAGATACACGATAACGGAATTCGGCATTATCAGTAACCGGTACTCTACTTACAGAATGAAATGTTCCATGATATGCCAGTTTGTAATCCACCAGATTTTCACACAAATCCTGATCACCTTTCCAATAAGCAACCAGTGATTCATAATTAGGATTGAACTTATTCAATGTATTCCGCCAATAGAGTTCTTTCTGTCCCAACGCTTTGTTCCAGATACGAATTTCATCCAATTCTCCCTTAAATCCTTTTCCTATAAAACCAGCTCGTTCGGAAGCAACCGTTAAGGTGGCGGGCAATGTTCCCGATATGGCATCCGAATAATCTACATTATTAATATATACTTTAACCATTCCGCTGGCCACACAAACAGAAACTTGTGCCCACTGACCTAAAGAGAAAGTATAACTATTTAACGTTACACTTTGTTTGCCCGAAGTCACAACCAGTTTTCCAGCTGCATCAAGATGTAAGGAGAGATTATCCTGATAAAACAGTTGTGCGTTGGCCGACAAAGCTTCAGGTTTAATCCATGCCTGAAAAGTTACTTCAGAGCTATTATTTAATTCTTTGATAACGGAGGTTTCCACATAGCCAGTACCTTCAGCATTTTTTAATGCATAATTTACAGTCTGAGCCGAAACGGTCAATGCTGATACACCACACAGCAGACCTACGAAAAAAGAAAGAGATTTCTTCATGCTTGACTAATATATAAAGATGAGTTAAAGATTAACAAAAGAAAGAGGTATTTATCGAGTTAAGAAAGTCAGGAGCATTCTTCACTGAGATACTCCCACTTTCTTTTCAAAAGAGTATGTATATTTTTTAATACACAACTATCACTTCAATTAATAAATCACTTTACGAGTCATATCACCGGTTTTCACAATATAAGCACCTCTTTCGTTTACAGGAATAGTAGTCACAGTAGCATTAGGAAATACCTTTTCAATCAATTGTCCGGCAACAGTGTACACTTCAATCGGAGCAGTAGCATCTATTACAGATATGCCATTATCGTTTGCAAAAACAATCACGTTATCTTCATATTTAGTATATGAAATACCTGTCGGAGCGTCGGTCCAGTCAACAGCATCTATCTTTAATTGTCCCCCCAAAGTAGCCTCCGTAATCCTTTCTATTTTCAAATCATCAAACATCAGGATAGATTGGTTAGCAATTGTTCCACCAAGTCCTAATTTAATTAAAAGAGGAGTAAAATCATAGTCAGCAGCTGAATTCGAAGTGATTTCTACTTCAAACTGATAATTTGTCCAATAGCTATTAAAATCTTTTATTGCAGATAAATGGAAATTACCATCAGTATTTGTACCACCTAAAAATGGTTTATTATCCCACCAAGAAGTTCCAAAATAACAATTAATATCTACTGTGTTAGTAATATCTTCATTTAAAACAACACGCATAGGGATAGATATCCTATACATTCCTATAGGCAGATCTTTTTGAGAAACGACATATACATTAGGGGCACTCATGCTTTCAGCATTCTTTACAGCGCGAGCGTCTGTTGCAGTAGATGCATTCCCCTGATAAATCATAATATTACCTAATTTTCCACCATCTACAATTTGGAACGCATGATAAAAAGCTTCCAGATTAGCTTTCTGACCGGCAGTCATATCTTTATAAGCAATATCTCCTGCTCCTGTCCAATTAGCAACAGAGAAGCCGCCTTCTAGATTATCCGCCCACCGAAATCCTTTACCAAGAGCGTCATCTCCTTTAAAGTTTCCTCCTATAGCTGATGACTCTCTAATAAATAAACCATCAGCGCTGCCCTTCGCCAATTTGTCAAACGACCAATTTTTAGGACTAACATCGACCTGTGCCATTACACCTGTTGCTACAAATAAACCTGCAGCCACCATAAGTAATACTTTTTTCATAATACATTAATTTTTATGTTAAACAATAAATATAAGTAAGCAGTAAATCTGCTATCTTTAAACTTTTATTCCACTCTCCTTTTAATAAGAGAAAGAAATTTTATACCTCCGGCAGTAAACGATAGATAAAAGGAAGAAAAGACCATTTCATAATGTACATCTTCTTATAGATCAAGTTTACCAAAGGATGCGATTGCTTTAAATAAGATTCTTTAATTAATCGCATTGCAAATGTATGCGCTTTATATTATCTTCATGTTTTAAATAGCTCAAACTTTTTTTCAAATTTGTCCAATACAAACAATTCCGGACGATTTGAAACATTATGGGACAAATTAGAACATTATGCGAATCAGCAGTTGGTTATTGAGTTCAAAGCTGATCAAGTAATGAATCAGTTCACCATAGAGGGCACAGAGTTTTAGATTTTTATTGAAACGCAGGAACCATCGCTTGGCGTACCTCACCGTGCGGGAAGCACTCAAAGCAGTTTCTAAACAGATAATCATTTTAAAGATATTTTAATTGTATCTTTCAATAGAGGTTTTTCTTTGCAAATGATATAATCACTCGGGAGAATTGTTATCTCCTTTTTCGTCTCTTTAAGAAAAGAAATATCAAATGATACGAAAACAATCTCATCGGCTTCGATTTGATATATATTCTGCTCAATTTGTTTAGTTCTCCGACTAGTCTGCTTCTTACTACGATGCATAAATCGAACATTATTTACAATAAAACCATCGTTTTTTAGAATTTTAAAAGAATCCGTATGCAGTACACCATTACTTGTATTAAAATTATATTTCAAAAATATAGTATATTGACTTGGATTTTTCATCTGATAGCCTAAAGCTACCAAACTAAATTCGCCACATTCTGAATTCAATTTTAATGAATCAATTCCGTTAATTTTTATAGGAGTAGCTAAATCTCCATGATAAAACACATCCATACAAGAATAACAAAATATCATTACTAAAATAAAAACTATTTTTTTTATTATCTTCAATCTGCTTTTAATTACCACCAATATTTTGTATCCGCTTGTGTTTCAAAGAAATTTTGTATACCAATAAGGGTTCCATGTCTAACAACAGAATTTAGTCCATGCATAAAATAATTCAAAAGAAAAGCATCTCCCATAGAACGGGATTGCCATAAATGGTGGAGTTCATGTGAATACAAATTATTTAAATTCGAGTTACCAATAATAGCATGAGCACCAAATCCAGTATCCCAAATCTTGGGTGAATAAAAGTGATCAACGCCTCCACCACTATAATTTAATGACAAGTTCTTCCAGTCAAAACTAGCATTTCCACCAAATGCCAAATTTATCAACCCAAAAGCATTTGTTGCAATATTCCCTATATTATTCTGCCATTGCAATAACTTTTGTCCTTTCCCTATAGTCAAGTTAACAGGTCCAACTCCTAAAGAGACTTTTGAAAAAGGATTATCCCCTTGTGCCCAGTTTTTACCTATCGAACGTCCCACTGTCCCTATCATCTCATAACCTAATTTCCCCGACAACTGCCCAATATTTGATGTAGAGCCAAAACCTTTTACCATTCCCAAGCCTCCGGTAGCAGTCCAAGCGCCAGAAGCCATACCTACGAGACCGGACTTCCACGCTCCGTCCCAACCACCACCTGAAAGGGCATTTATTCCAATATTTATTGAGCCACTATTCAACATCGTACTAACCAAACCTGCCGTCTTTGTTGGAACACTCACACCAGCTGCCATTGTTGTCATACCTGTAGCACCTATCGCTGCCGAAAAACCATATCCAAGTGTAGCACCAATCACGCCACCAGCTATAGCACCTTTCCAACAATCCGGTTTCCAATTCCAAAATGCAGCCGTATGAGACTGAATAGATGCTCCTACATAAGCCCCTACCACTGCACCTATTATCACCGGAACAAACCACGCAATCTCTCCCGTTTGGTCCCTATACATCAATGGATTATTCAAGCAATAGCTATAACGATTAAAACTTTGGCTATTTTCCAGCATCTGCACATATGGATCCGGGCTCAAAAAACGACCTAATAATGGATCGTATAAACGAGCGTTCATATTTATCAATCCGAATATAGATAAATGCTCATGCCCAGTGTAACCACGATTTAGAAATAATGATGGCTCACTTCCGGGAGCATATACAGATTGAGTTTCAGGATTACATAAACGCCCCCAAGCATCATAACTCAATTCTTGCACCACATTTCCAGAAGAATTTGTTATGTGCGTAATACTTCCCAAATAATCACGACAAATATAGTAAATATTCCAAGAACCATTCTCCTTTACATAAACCGCTGGAGCGGAATATGCATCCCCACCGATATACAATAAACTTTTGGAGTCATCTTTTTCATAACAACCTCCTAAATAATAGCGATATTGTTGGTTAATGCTACTCGGGGCTATTGTCATTTTTACACGATTTCCATTTGCCTTATAAACAAATGTAGCCGTAGTATTATTCTCAGTAATTGTTACCGGTCGTCTAAAAGAATTATAAATAACATTTTGGTTACTTTTTGGAACTAAATAACCGGTATAAGAAACGAACTCGGTGATAGCATATGGCTTTGAAGTATTCGTATATTTTAGGTCACCAATTCCCACTATTTTGATTACATTACCTTTCGAATCATAATGATTCTGCATATTTTCAAAATCAACCAAACGGTTCAAATTATCATAGTCAAAATGCTCTGTTTTATTACGAATTGCGTCCGTACGAGTAAATAAATAACCATACCGCGCATTAAACAAATATTTTGAATGCCGTATAGAGCCCACTTGACGTTCTGTAGGAAACCCGTAATTGTCATATTTATAAGTACGAGTTAATGGCCCGGTTGAAACAATTGTAGGTTTTCCCAACTCATTTTCACTTGCTAATTTCCATATCGAAGTTGTACCCAATTTTATTTCTGTCAGATAACCATTCATATAAATACGATTTTCCTCCATTACAGAACTATCATCAGACGTTTCATAGATGATTTTTGAGAGGTTATCATCAGTATTATAGGTATAAGTACGTTTCAACCAAACACTATCCGGAGCATATTCTATCTCAGTAGCAATTCGCCCAAATTTATCATAAGTATAATACTTTGATGTCCCATTAGTCGAAATCTCCTTTTCCAGGAATTTCGTTATAACATTATATTTACATATAGTTTCAAATTCGGGACGTTTTACTCTTAAAATGCGTCCATCCAATGTAGAACTAGATAATTTTGTTTTACCATTAGCATCCGTCTCTCTTATATCTCTTTGATTACCACTAACGTTTTCTGAGTAACTTTGCGTACCTGCACTCGGGTCTATAAGTTTGGTCCGCCGCCCATAGGTATCATACTCAAAAGAAGTAACAACATCTCCCGGAGCTATTATTTTCTTAGGTTGCCTATCCGGCCGATATTCATAGGTAATTGTCCCTCCCAGATCGGAAACGGCTGTCAATAATCCACTCTTATCGTAAGTTCGGGTAGTAGCCATTCCCCTTGTATCAGTAGTAATCACTTGATTCCCTGAATAATCGGTAGTACTTATTCCACCAGAAGCTTCTGTTACGGATATCGTACGGTCATAATTATCATAACTATAAGTAGTCCATAGTGAGGGTTGAACTTTAAATGGTTGAGAAACCCTTTTCACACGTCCATATTCATCATATTCGGTAGCCGTATATTGCCAGCTTCCATCAAACCGCTGGTTCCCACTCCATACTTCCCGGTTCAAAGCATCATAATACGTCTCCTTTTTAGGTTGTCCAACTGTTATTTCTGTCACAGAGTATATTCCCATTGAAGGGCTCCATGAATAAGTTACATCCTTTTTTATATCATAACGTGTCGCGGAACTACGATTAAATAACCGAACCTGTGATAAATGGGTTGCACTATAGCTATAATGAAAAATATTAGATAGAAAATCTGTCATGGAACTAACTCTTCCCCACTCATCATAATCATAGCGAGTAGTCCGTCCTAACATATCAGTCTCCGTCTCAATATCTCGATTCAGATAATACGTATACGTACTTCCTTGAAACGCCGTACTTGTATATGGTGCACTCATCTCTGTAAGTACATTATTATACTCATTATAGGTCCACCGTATCTCTTCTGTCTTATTACCGTTCGTTTTAGTAATCTTACTCTCAGGTAGCACAGTACCTGATTTATAAATAATTTCTTCCGATTGAGTCCAGGAAGTTCCATCACGGTTATCCGTTACAGTCTTTAAAAGAGGAAGTCCAATCCAATAGTGTTCGGTTGTGACCAGATTCTGATAAGTTTGTACTACATTCGTTTGTATTACATTTGAAGTCTGTACATCCGTATAAGCAGTTACTTCGGATACAGGATTACTATATCCATCGTAGCTGTATGTTTTTGTAACAGTCGTATTTTTCAGTAAGTTTTTAACAGAAACCCTAACCGGTCTGACTGTAGCTTTTTTATTAGCGGTAACTCCCACATAATAGACATTATTAGTTTCTACTGTAGGGGTAATCTCTCTTACCGGTACTCCGAACCTCAAAGGATCATACGTTTGGGAAGAAACTACTCGGTTACGTAATTTATCATACGCTTCCATATTTTTCATTCCGGTAAAACCTAATCCCTGACGATGAAAAATAGCCTCTTTATAAGTGTACGACAGATTACTTATCAATGAACCGTTGAGTAAGGTTTCCCGCGAAGCTGTTACCCACAAAGGACCGTTGAAATCAGTATATGGGAAAGTAGCTTCCGTACCTTTTACATAAAACCCAAAAGGGCTTCCGTATTCACGTCCATTCAAACGCTGATAATAGTTACGATGTACCACCCCGAAACTATTAACCATACCCGTCAGTAAATATTGTTTCGCCCCATTAATCATACTATTTACTTTCACCAACCTCGGCCCTTTCACAGCTAATAAAAAATTATAATAATTGGACGTAGCAACAGAAGAGGGCACAATATAACTATCCTTGGGAATACCCACAAAAGTAAGTCCGATTGAAAAGGAACCATTTTTATTAAGCCAGGCATCTACACTTGCAGCCGTATTGGCCGATTCATGCCTTATCAAATCGACCAAGCCGTCAGCATCCACATCTTGTAATGCATAGTGCTCATCTGTCCGGTATTCCATAAGTTCTTGTTGGGTTTTAACCAAACCACTACCGGTAGAAAGATAAGTATCCCATACTGTCCCATTATGATAGGGTATCGTTGTCGCCACTCGATAAGCAGCACCATGTTTAGGACATTCACCATTAACGAGAGGCTTTCTGCAATTGACGCATTCATTGACATATCCTATGGGATAATGGCACTGCGGACATACATCACTATTCGGATAATGCCAAAGGCATGCCGGGCAGTATTCGGAAGTTTTTGTCAAAACATCCAGATTTCCCCACTCATCATAGGATTTAACCGGAGTAACAACAAAATCCACTTTGCCATCCCCATTCACATCGCCAAGCATTAAGTTTCTATTTCGTAATTTATTAATATTCAAATCCGGATATGTGAATAGTTTATTCAATGAATAGGCTCCATTGGTTATTTTAAAACTATAAACATCCATTCCACTTTCATGCAAATGGCAGAGATCGGTTTTTCCGTCTCCATCCACATCCATTGGAATAACCATATCCTTTTTAACATTAAAATTAAAAACATGAGCATTGAAAAGGGTTCGTCGACCGGATAAATCAAATAGCATGCACTTTGAATCCAACTCTTTCTCGAGGGGATGGTACATAGACACTGCCAACACTTCAATTTTCCCGTCCCCATTATAATCACCCGGCAGATAGGTTTTAGGCCAAAAACTCTTATTATTTATATGCGTTACAGCATCGCTGGTAAATGTAAAAGTAGACTCCAGACTCATGGAATTTTTTAAATCCGGCTTATAGGTTTTTATCGTAACCACATCCCGGTCGTCAACCAAAGTGTTGTTAATCTTCAAGATTTCATCGCCGGATTTTCCATCCACATCTGCCGACAATAACGCCTGAAAACCATCCTCAGCCAAAAGCTTGGTAGGCGAAGGAGCAACACTACCCAGATTTTGGTAAACCAACAATTCCTGCTCCGGAGCAAATTCAGAAAAATAGTAATATACAGAATGTTGAAAAGTACTGCTCGGCTTATAATAAGAAGAACAAGGGCTCTTATCCGGATAGACTATTAAGGCGTCGTCATCGGAACCGTAATCAAATTTTCCTTTATTTACTATTACTGATACGGATTCATCATAATGCATCATTAATCCGACTTCCTGCTTCTGAAGCTTTTCCGTTGTATTATCACTATATCCATAGTAGAACTTCAATGGATTCAGATGCCCTCTTCCAATCCCAGTCAATAATGACACTCTATCCGTCTGATAAGTAAAAGAATATTCATCAACAAAATCTCCCTTATCCCAGCATTTTATTTTATCGAGCAAACATGACAACTTAAACTCCATACCATTCTGATAACCGGATATAATATCAGCACGTGATTTATAAATAAAATCCATCTCTGTGATAGACATATCAAATGAAGAATGGATTCCGGAATAGATTTTCGTTATATAGCTATGATTGTCAATCGTTTCATATTCGTAGGTATTATAATTTCCCAAAGCATCTTCAAATCGTGTAATAGGAAAAGATATATTACTGGTATTGCTATACATGGCTTTACTCCCATCCGGATATTCTACGGTAAAAGAGTTTATAGTATTTCCGGACACATCGGCCTTTATACGCATATTTCCACGTTCCGGCTCATAAGTATTTACCTGCCCTGCCACCGGAAGTAATCTCATGCCATCCAAAACAAATGCATCATTTGTATTAAATGTCATAAGTTCAGTCACTCCATCATAATAAATGCTCTTATCAATCCGGGTAATAGATGATAAGCCATTAATACTCCAACCATATCCCAATACATTATTTCCTCCCTGACTATTGTAAGCTATGGAAATTTCCGGATTAAAGCCATTCCGTATAGGAGTAATTTCAATAGGAACATTGTAAGTAATAGCTCCTGTAGACGCTACTTCAGAAGTAAAAGGTATCTCACCTACCGTATATTTAGTATCGACAGTTACAGAAGTAGGAATATGAGCATGCGTTTCCTCCGCCAATAAAGGGGTAACCATTTCAGTTTTGAAGGTATTATTTGCATCTGTATTCCGGACCGGATGTTCAATGCGAATAATAGAATCCGGAACAATAGAACTGAGGCTATCTACAGTAATTCGCCAATGTTTAGACTGTGAACCGATACTATAAGTCTGAGCATTTATATGAGAAACGAAACAAAAACTTAGAATCCCAAAGACGTAACAAGGGTATAAAAATGTATTTTTCACTTTCATAATATTGAGATATTAAAGGCTATTCTTTGATAATTTTCCACGCAGACTGCATCTGTCCGAAAACCAGCTTCATGATATATACACCCGGAATGAATTCCCGCATAGAGATCACTGTTTCCGTTGTACGAACTGTTTCTTTCAACAACAGTTTCCCCTGCATATCATAAAGTTGTAATGTGCCGACACCCGGTTCCGGTAATCCGGACAAGCTAACAGTTAAATCTGTTATTACAGGAGTTGGATAAACACGAATATTCTCTCTGGATAGTTTATTTTCCCAAGTATCATTCTCTAAAGAATCATTTTCGATAAAAGGAGAAAAAGATCGGGAAGTTACCAAAAGACGAGAAACCCGGTTACCGGCACTGTCATAAGAATACTGTAACTGCACAGTTTGTGCAGAAACATTTGTTCCAACAGCAATAGTTGCTGAAAATAACAAGAAAAGGAAAAAAGTTTTCATAGCATGTAGTATTAATAATGTTAACTCAAAAAGGTATTATCTAATTAAGGTTCTTTATGTTGGGCAATAATACGAAATCAAAAATATTCCGATGTTTCAAATCATTCAACTTTTTTCTAAAATCATTCTTTAAAGGATATTCAGGACAATCTCGGGCATATTTAAACAATTTGAAACATCAAAATAAAAATAAATATGATTCAATAGGAGTATAATATTCTATTTCCAGAGTAATATACGGAATTAAAAATCGATATTCACAAAATACTCATATTTCCAAGGATTCGGCAAACCGATGCAGTAGAATGTAGAACGGTAGTTTACTCCGATTCCGAAAAGCTTGCAGAAATTTCCATAAATATGAAGTAGAGTACCGATTGCATATTTTTTATAACTTAGTTCCTATATGAGAAAAAGATTCCTCAAAAACGACATGGCATATTTTCGGTTCATAAATCACTAATAACCAATACTTTTAAAAAAAATATTTATAAATATTATAAAAGTGTACACTTAAGCATGTGTTAATGGCGCTTCTATTAGATGCTAAAAGTATACACTTATACATACTAAGATTGGTTTCTTTGCCAATTTAGTTGAAAGATTTATTCTTGTACGGTTCTGAGTATTGTACGATAGAAATATACAGTACATGCCTACTTACAATTTGACAAAGTGACATTCCTGATCCTCTGGAATCCTCTAATTACGAGAAGGTTTCTCACAGGTGATAAAAATCTTCGGCATTTCCGATTTTGATTATTCCTATTGTACGATTTTCGGAGAATTATATAACAAAAGCATCTCGTTTTTTCGATCTTCATTACACAATTCAATATCATCAGTTTATTTGATTATACTTTTAATAGTTAAAAATGGAGCGAATTTAGCTATCAGTTAGCGTCCAAAATGTTTTTTAAGGCGGTTTTTATTTTTTCTCGTAGAGTCTCGAATCGTTTCTCTACGAGGTTCGAGTCGTTCCTCGTAGAGAAACCGAACTTATCATACCGGGGAAATTAGGATAACATTCCGGCTGAATGTGCATAGTTATCCAAACAAAGAAAGATTATACGACAGAATGTGCATAATAATTTATATTATTATGCAGTTTATTCTCCAGTTACAGCAATAATTAGAATAAAGGTGTCATAAAAATCAATCATATCGAAACAAAAAGACAGGATAACTGCATTTCTCAAAACCTTTATTAATTTCATCAGGATAGTACATTCAATACACCAACATCAGTTCATTAGGATTACGCTTTCAACTAAATTGATGAAGAACGCTAATAGTATATACTTTGGCATGCTTCAAATATAGAGTTAAAGATATGAGTTAACAATATTAATAACAATACAACAACATTATCTTGTAATTAAAAACTCATTATTATCTTGCACTTTTTGTTTATCTGTTACATTTGTTTTAATTTTGTCCAGACAAATTTGAAAAACCTATTATGAGAAACTATATAAATGTACTAACCAGCTTATGCCGGTTCGTCGGATGTATTCTACTAATACAATGCACCGTTTCTCCTTCATACGCTTTCCCTGACTATTATTTTAAACAATTATCTTTGAAAGAAGGTCTTTCACAGACAACAGTCAATTGTATACTCAAAGATTACAAAGGAATAATCTGGATAGGAACCCGAATGGGCCTAAACCGTTTCGATCAATACGAACTTAAAAATTACTTTTACGATTCGTATTCTCTCAAATCTCTACCAGACAATGATATCTGCTTTCTCAAAGAAGACTCCCAACTCAACCTATGGATAGGAACCCAAGAAGGACTATCGCTATATAACCGGGGAGAAGATAATTTCACTCTATTATATTATAACAATGCTCCGGTACAGGCAAAAGCCGCCTGTTTGTTAGATACTGGAGTTCTATTTGCCGGAACAGGCCTTTGGATATATAGTTATGCCGATCAGCAGTTGCACAGCCTCCCTGTTGTTAATAATGGAAAAGCTATCAGTGACTATTTTACATATATCAAACCCTGGAAAGAAAACATATACATAGTAGGAACACAATGGAAAGGGGTCTATCTATATCATGCAGACAGTCACCAACTAACTCCTTTTGCCCCATGCCAGGAACAACATATCAGTTCCTATTTTCTGGATGAACACAAAAATCTATGGTTATCGCCCTATGGCAAAGGAATTGTATGTTATGACGTAAATGGTCATGAAATCGGCCGCTATTCAACACGAAATTCGGAGTTGTGCAACGATATCATATTAGATATGCTTACTTATAAAGATGAGTTGTGGATAGCTACTGATGGAGGTGGAATTGCACGTTTTCATCTTGCCACCAACACTTTCCGTACAATTGAATACCAGACTGGAAACAGTAACTCACTTCCAGCAAATTCTATAAAGAGTCTATATGTGGATCATTCACAGAATTTATGGGCAGGTACTATCCGAAGTGGACTTCTAAACATCCGTGAAGTATATATGCACACTTTTCAGGATGCACCATTAAACAATATTTATGGACTAAGCAATAAAACTGCTTTATGCTTGTATGAAGAGGATAATTTCATGTATGTAGGAACGGACGGCGGTGGCATTAACCGCTTGAATCAGACAGAAAACACATTCATGCATTATCCTGCCTGCAGCAAAGAGAAAGTAGTATCGATAGCAGGATATAGCCAGCAAGAGTTAGTTGTTTCTTTTTTCGGAAAAGGGCTTTATTTTTTCAATAAAATGACAGGAGTTTGCCGTCCATGTAACTTTATGGACCAAAATCTTAGAGAGCAAATCAATTCTACAGGAATAGGCATCAACATACATCAATTTTCTCCGGACAAATACTACATACTGGCAGAACAGGTATATATCTATAACCTAAAAACAGCCCAGCTTATTCCTCTCCAGATGGAGGGCATAAGAAAAGATACAGATACTCCTATCAGTAATCTGAAAGTGATTGCCTCAACCGACTCGGTAGCTTATCTATGCGGAGTCAAGAATATTTTCAGAGTGGACAATCGGACTCAAACTTTATTCCCAATTTATTATACCAATGTAAACGTCACCATCAATGGGGTATGCAACGATCCTCAAGGGGATTTTTGGATGGCAACCAATCGGGGACTAATGAAATACAACCAGAAAAATAAATCGGTCGACAAGATAGAGACTTCTTTATTCAGTGAAGCAAGAACAGCCATTTACGACCCTACAGGAAGAATATGGGTAGGTGCTCGCAACATGCTGTTTGCTTATTCAATATCAGAGAAGCGATTCACTATTTTTGATGAAAACGATGGTGCTTTAGCCAATGAATACATGTACACCAATAGCCCGATATCCCAGTCGGGAGATATTTATCTATGTGGAGCGAACGGTTTGTTACGTATCTGCAAAGGCTATCCGTTTAAAGACAGTAACACCCCTACCATAAAACTAATGGATGTGGAACTGAACGGAGCAATCATTACAAATCAGGTTTCGGAAACAGGCGAACTGACTATACCCTATCACTATACATCACTTATCATAAAATTAATAAGGAACGAAGAAGATGTATTTCGACGGAGAATATACAGGTTTCACATTTCAGGTCTGGCACGTGATATTGAATCGTATGCACCTTCGTTGGCACTTTATTCGCTCCCTCCCGGCCATTATGAAGTGTCTGTTTCATGTAGCAACCGAAATGGTAGCTGGACAACAACGACGCCGATACTCAGCTTAAAGATCCCTACCCCCTGGTGGCAAAGTCCCTATCTTAAACTGTTATTAATTGTCTTTTTTATAGCTATCTGCATTTGTTATGTTATTTATTACAACCGTAAAAAAGAACGAAAATTGCAATGGAAACTAAAAGAACATAAACAGAATATGAATGAGGAAAAAATACGTTTCCTCATCAATATGAGTCATGAGTTACGGACTCCTCTTATGCTTATATATGCTCCACTCAAACGCGTGTTAAGTAAAGACATAATAACCGACAACAAATTGAAAGAACAGCTGGAAAGCATATGTAAACAAGTTCGAAGAATGAAAAATCTAATAGAAATGGTATTAGATGTACGCCGTATAGAAATGGGACAAAATGTATTACATCTTTCTACTGTCCCTTTCAACAAATGGCTGAAAGACATTGCCGATAGCTTTACAGACGAATTCACCAATAAAGGAGTACAACTGATATACAATCTGGATAGCCTGATTACTGATTGGACATTTGATACAAACAAGTGCGAAATGATCGTATCCAATCTACTGGTGAATGCTTTGAAATTTACTCCGGAAGGAAGTACAGTCGTCTTAACAACGCGAAAAGAAAAAGGATATATATGTATTTCGGTAACCGATGAAGGTATCGGACTGGATGAAGAAGATATGAAACATCTTTTTGTACGTTTCTATCAAGGAAAGAAATCTAAAGAAGGAAGTGGTATCGGATTATCTTATGTAAAAGTCTTAGTAAAATTACAAGGAGGTAAAATTAATGCATATAACAACGAAAAAGCGGGAGCAACTTTCTATTTCGAACTACCGGAAAGAGAAAGTGAGAAAGCCTTAGAACAATCTATAAACATATCACTCAACGATATACTACGCTTTCCCGAGAGAGAAAAGCAAGAAACGAACAAGGAAGAAGAACCGTTCGACGCAAAGAATTACTCTATACTAATAGTAGAAGATAATATAGAGCTATGTAATTTCCTCAAAGAGGCCATGAAAGAATATTTCCAGAACACATATACAGCTAACAATGGAAAAGATGCATTTAAGATTGCCACACAGAAATTGCCTGATATCATTGTGAGTGATATCATGATGCAAGGAGGAGACGGATTAGAACTTTGTCAGCAAATCAAAAGAACAGAAAGTACATGTTTCATTCCTGTTATTCTACTCACTGCCCGAACGGATATCGAAAGTACAGCTTTCGGATACAAATCGGGTGCCGATATTTATCTGACAAAACCATTTGAGGTAGAAGAGTTAGTTGTAATAGTACATAACCTATTAAAAAACAGAAAAATACTGCAAAAGCACTATCGTAATCACTCCAATGGCATATCAATAGAAGGAAAAGAACCAAGCAATGCAGATGAACAATTTTTATTCAAATTAAATGGTATTATTATAGAAAATCTAAACAATCCAGATTTAGATGTAGACTTCATTGCTGAAAGAATGGGAATGGCGCGAACCACACTTTATAACAGACTAAAAGCTCTGAACTATATGGGTATCAATGATTGCATCAATAACTTCCGCATAGAAAAAGCAATACAAATGTTACGCGAAACAAATTGCAATATGCTTGAAATATCAGAAGCGGTAGGATTTAGCAGTCAACGTTATTTCAGTACATTCTTTAAAAAAATGGTAGGTTGCACACCTACCAAATACAGAGAAGAAAATCTTCAAAAATAAGTATCTTTCAATATCTATCATCACAGAATACTCTGTGGTGATAGATATCCTATTTTCGTCTTTTACCCCAACTGCCCGATACGATTTATCAATTCATCGCCCAAAGCATTCTTATCATCAATATGTTGCAATACAGCGGTTACAAACGGATTACTCTCAAAATCACCACGCACCTGTTCAAAGTCAAGTTTCATTTCATCATCAGAGCCATCGGCACCAAAGCCAGTCATTGAAGACAGGGAAAACTCCTTGCGTGCATCACTATAGACCATACGATCCAGCCCGATAACAGCTTCTTTCCAGGAACGTACAATATCAATAATATCTTTAGCAGTAATCGTTTCGGGATCGAGTCCGTAAAACTCCTGTATCTTACCATACGCCCACGTCCACTCGTAGGTATAGTAATTATTATGCATCTCAGAGAAACAGGCATTGATTTCTTTCAGACGATTGATTTCTCCACTCTCAATGCCACACATCAGTTTCTCTATCTCACTCTTCGGAGCAATTAATCCGGAAATATCCACCCATTCGCCCGTACCTATTTCAGTATCCGGTTTCAAGCGTTCACGAATATCTTCATTGCTTTGGAAGTTAATACCTTCGAGGCGTTTAATAATAGAGTTACCCAAAAATTTATGAATAGCTATCTCATAAAAACGAATACCACTGTTAAGCGAAGAATTCTTTATTTTAGCACTTTGGTAAGAGTATGTCTCCGAAGTTTCACCCGATACACGCTTCAAATCTTTCAGAATAGTACGTCCTGCAAACATCTTCTGAATGGTATAAGGACTCAATAGATTATAGTTAATATAATCCAGCTTGTTCGGATCCTTTCGTTTATCACGCTTCGGCCATTTCTGAGCGTCACGAATGGTTCCTACACTACGCAAATTAACTCCAGGGACAAGGAAAGTGGTATTCTGTTGTTCTATCAGATAAGAGAACGGCAGATTAGATGTATCCGCATGATTCACGTGACGCCCCATTACCAAAGAGAAAGCTCCTACACGCGCCGGCCAGAGAATATAAGAATCAGAAGTTGTTTTCGCGCCCCGTTCCATTGTTCCCTGATGGATAGGACCTAATTTGTACATATGATTACTTTGATTAGAGCCTGAACCAGCATTCATGAATGAAAACATACCGGCAATCAGTAAAGTTGATTTATGATGTGTCACCGTATAAGGTCCGGCAAAAATAGCACATGCTTCACCGTTTTCTCCCTGACAATTACTGAAAAACAAAGAGTCCGAAGCCGAATAATTATGTCCCAGTCTACAAGCTTGTCCTATAAAACAACGGGTCAACATCGTTCCGTCATCAATATGCGAACCGGAAGAAACAATGAAATCGTCACAAATGACTCCATGCCCGATGTGCACCGGAGCAATTGCATTACTATTAATACTGCCATTTGACAAACGACAAGTCCCGCATATATGACAGCAATCTCCTATCCGCACATTTTTAATAGAACCGGTATTGAGTATCATGACCCGATTTCCGATTGTTCCGACAGTAGAAGCATGCTTATTGGAATAATAATCGGTAATTTCCTTCATACGACTGATAAGTTCCGGGCGATGACGGTACAGAGCCAGAATATAGGCCTGATGTGCCGAAAGTTTGTCATTGATCAGTACTTCCCGTCCACCGGTTTCATTCAATACGGCAACTTCTACTCCATTACCAAAAGTGGTACGACCATCTACAAGAATAATATCAACATTCTCAATAAATGCATCGTCTCCGATTTCATAGTTCGCAATGTAGTTCTGAATGTTTTCAATACAGCAGTTATCTCCTACTGTTACGTTGTGCAAGGTGACATGCCGTAGCCCGGAATGTTTCTTAATTCCACCCGGCAAAATAAACTCCGACTGGAAAACTCCGAGTTTTACCTCGCCTGAGAAGCGGGTATGGTGCACATACTCGGTAGTAAAGTCCTTGGCCACAGAGATTTTTCCCCAATCATCAGCCAGACACGACTGGCTCTTCAACTGAAGCACTTCGTCTTCAGTCAATCTTCTGTAATCTTTTCCCATAAATAAAATAATTTGCCAATTTGCTAATATACCAATGTGCCAATACCTTTCGGTGGCATAGCGCAACCAATTGGCACATTGGCATATTGGTACATCGAATAATTATTCTTCCTCTTCTTCCTCGTAAGTCTGATAAAGAAAATCATTATAGGGATACTTCTGTACGTGTAGTTCTTTTACGCGTTTATAAACAACACTCTTCAGTTCTTCTATGTTGATTCGTTCGCGGGCGGAAATAAAGAGGCAATTATCCTCCATTTTAGCCATCCACGTCTTCATCAGTTCTTCGAGTGTTAAGTTTTCCTTTGTTTTGGGGGTAAGGTCGTCAGCCGCTTTCTCTATATAAGTATAAGCGTCTATTTTATTAAAAATTAATATCATTGGTTTTCCGGCACCACCGATATCAGCCAGTGTTTTGTTCACCACTTCAATCTGTTCTTCAAAACCGGGATGAGAAATATCTACAACATGTAGTAGCAGGTCGGCTTCACGCACCTCGTCGAGGGTAGATTTGAAAGAGTCTACGAGGTCTGTGGGCAACTTACGAATAAATCCTACAGTATCGGACAACAAAAAAGGCAGATTTTCTATAATCACCTTACGCACTGTAGTATCGAGCGTAGCGAAAAGCTTATTCTCTGCAAATACTTCGCTCTTGGCCAAAAGGTTCATGATAGTTGACTTTCCTACATTAGTATATCCTACAAGAGCTACACGGATCATACGCCCACGGTTCTTACGTTGCGTAGATTTCTGTTTATCAATCTCAGCCAAACGCTCTTTAAGCAATGACATACGATTGAGGATAATACGGCGGTCCATTTCAAGCTGCGTTTCACCTGGTCCACGAAGTCCTACCGAACCTCCTTTACCACTACCCGAACCTGAACCACCACCCTGACGTTCAAGGTGAGTCCACAAACGTTGCAAACGAGGCAACATGTATTTATACTGCGCCAGTTCCACCTGTGTTTTAGCATTGGCAGTCTGGGCACGCATAGCGAATATATCGAGAATGAGCGAAGTACGATCTAATATCTTAATCTTCAGCTCCGCTTCAATATTACGTATCTGTTTGGCAGAAAGTTCATCATCAAAGATAACCATTCCTACTTCCCGTTCGTTTTCTTCTTCGTTTAGGATATATTCCTTTATCTCTTCCAGTTTTCCTTTTCCCACATAAGTTACAGAATTGGCTGTCGGTAACTTCTGGGTAAACTTTTTCACAACTTCCGCCCCAGCCGTCTCGGCAAGGAATTCCAGTTCGTCAAGGTATTCTTTCGTCTTACGTTCATCCTGCGTCTGCGTGATAAGTCCTACGAGTACCGCTGTTTCGACCTGAGCTTCGGAGATTATAAATTCTTTCATTCTTTATTCTTATCTATAATAATGTGCGCAAATATATAGTTATTTTTGCAGAAAGCCTTGTTCTATAAGTTTATTTAATTCAGAAACAATGTTTTTATAATCTGCCCGGCGTCCACACTCATGCCATTCGGTTAAAGGATATTTATCATGAATATGTGTCATCAATTCCTCCATAGAGGGTGCACTGGCCAATTGACTATACTCCTCGTATGTATAGGAAAGAAAGACGACATTCCGGTTAATACCTCTATTGTCCAGCCAATAGCCTTTTTCCAGAAGTGTAGGTAAACACAGTTTGTCACCAATACGAAGGTCACGCGGGTGCGGATAAGAAACAATAGTGGTACGGGCATCATTCATGATAACCGGAACCAGGTGTGAGTAGTCCTCCCTCGTTTTATAAATATACACAGGAGGAGAGCTTATAGAGGGCGCTCCACCTTTAGGAGAAGTCGTTGTAACTATTATCTGGCTATCCATGTTTTGATTTTTTTGTGGTTGAATACCCGGAGTACGGCAAGCACCTGCCAACAACACAATACACATACATCCTGATAAATAAAGGCTTTGTTTCATACAACTGATTTCACGATTTTAAACAAAAATAGTAATAAAAAGCAAAACCGGCAAGTGAGAATGCCATTTATCTCAAACTTGCCGGTTCAGTATAATCAGAAGTACGCTCTTAAAACAATCACTTTATTACAAATTTATTACTACCAACTCCTTCTGTAGTAATAGCTCTCAAAATATATATACCCGGAATATAATCTTTACAAGACAGGCTAAATTCCATATTTCCATGGCATTCTGCCCCTTCCAACAAATGTCCTTGCATATCATAAATCATCAGTCTGGTCATTGCGACAGAGGATTTCACTATGATTCGATCATCCCTATATATAACTGTAACGGGTACTATATTATCTTGTTCAACATGATTTATTCCTGTCAGATCTTCTTTGACAAGAATCTCCGTAGAGACTTCGCTTCCTCCTTTTACGCTTTCCCACTCAAAATCATTCTGATTATCTCTGGCTCTGTACACCATCCTGATCCGATCGCCTCCAACAAGTGTCTCAGTAATTTTACAAGAAAAAATAACTCCATTACCTGATATTTGCCCTGCTGCATTCATCGCACTCAGGTCAATATTTTTAGAATCCGATATAAGTTGTTTCACCTTTCCCTGTTTATCTACCAAAGCCAAAGCTACGATTCCGGAAAAGTCACGAAGACCGGCATTCGTTATAAATCCAGCTTTCACCTTAAACGAAGTGTTAAGACGAAAATCAGTCTCTGTAGTTGTCAATCCGGCAAAAGCTTCTCCGGAACTTGTTGTTCCATCAAAAAAATATAGCAAATCACGATAACCGGAACCGGATTCGGCTTTCTTTATGCCGACTACAGCATCCTGCCCTATCGAAAATCCTCCCCCTGAATTACCTCCGATACCCTGCTGATCGGGCTCCAAAGTAGATAATAAATAATATCCATTGGCCATGCCGCCCCATCCCCAATTAACATGATATCTATTAGCCTTGTAACCATCAAAAACGAACTGATGTCCTTCTCTTTTGGAATTACTGCCACCATAGATCACAAGCCGTCCCTCGTCCAACTCTTGTTTCAATAAAGCGTCCCACTCATCATCCGTATACCACTCCCGTTGCAATACAGCCATACTTTTATCATATTTCATATACTCTATCATCCCCCTGGCTGCTATCAAAGTAAAGGCTCCACTTCCATTTGGCGCATATTCCATCTGCGACAACACCCCACAGTGATACATCAATGTTGCTACAGCATCAGCTTGCGTTCCTACATACTTTCCTATCTCATATACATTCAACATTTTATCCCACTGATATGGAACATTATAGGTTACAGATAACTGACTTCCATATCTGGAAGGAGTATAAGTACATGTCCCGCCGCTTCCCTGATCCGGCCAACGATTGTATTTCATTACAATAGCCAGTGCAGTTGCAACACAACCTGTAGGAGTAGAACTTCCGGATATTTTGGGGCATAAGTTATTATAAGGAGCATTCTGATTCCAAAGAGCTGTATTCAATAAAACCTCTTTTTCTGCATCATCAGCCAAAGTCCCGCGTTGCAATTGTTCCCAAAGTTTCATAACCGATTCAGACGGAGTTATATGCTGTTCTCTGGCCCAGTTAATCTGTTCACGGTAATATTGCATCCACCCCTGTAGATTGGAAGGCATATTTTCTACTTCAAATTCTCCGGCATCACTATAAGCCAGTACAGGAGATGCTACATCATCACCCGCAATAATGATAAAACCTCCTTCCGGTATACGATTAAAAACATGAAAGGCTGGTGATGAGGTCGTTGCACGTGTTTGTACATCCTCACCATCCCAGACATACTCCAGTTGCATACTACCACCTGCCCGGGTAGTTTCGTGAATTCCAAAGAAGTTACGAGCCAGTTGTTCTGCTTTTGACACAGGCACATTGTCTGCCCATGATAAAGAGAAAGTGAATAAAAAGAGCCAGAATAGATTACGTTTCATAAACACTTTATTTTGAGAGTGGTTTGTAACGCCACAAATATAATACATTAATTTATTTAAGCAGAATATCAATCCTATATACTTTTGCATTAGGTAAGGAAAAATAGAGGTCATTCTTTCACAAGAACGACCTCCCAAAACACTTTATTTATAATTATAGCCACCTTATTATATATGGCTAGAATTCCAACTTAATTATACTCCGGATTTTGCTGAATATTTGTGTTAGCATCTATTTCAGCTTGTGGTATCGGCATAATGGTACGATAATCATTCCAGTTAACTGTCACCAAGTCAGTTGCATTCAAGAAATGATTTCCACCTTTACGGGTGATTTCGATACCTTGACGAAGTACATCATATAAACGGTGTCCTTCTAATACCAACTCTTTACGACGCTCTTTCATTATCAAATCCAAGGTAGCTGTAGTTTTTACAGTTGCAGAATTAGCACGACTCTGAATCTTATATAAGTAATCGTCTGCCAATGTCTGATCCGGAGCAGATTTCTTCAATGCAGCTTCAGCACCAATTAAATAGATATCAGATAAACGAATGACACGTACATTATTAACAGCTACTGAGCCTGCACGTCCCGGATATTTATTAATAGTACGTTTCGTGCCATTTTTATCCGTAACCAATAAACCTAAACGCACATCATTAGGATCCTCATTCAACAAATCAAGAAAATCCTTAGTGGCCACAACAGCTCCGTACTCAGAAGGAGCAACCACAGCTCCCCAAAGTTCACGGCCTCCTGCATAAGTGGTACTGGATAAAGCCAAATCAAAAATAGACTCACTCGTTTCTTCCAGTTTCCACGAATCTACATAATCTGAATTTTTAATCAGTTCATAAGGCCCATTCTCCACTACGTCTTTCGCATAGCCATAAGCAGCTTCATAATCACCTTTATAAAGATTGACACGAGCCAACAATGCTTTTACAGCCCATCTATTAAAGTGACCGTAATTTTTGTTCTCATCAATAAAGCTCAATGCATCTGTTAAATCCTCTAATACAGCTGCATACCCTTGAGCTACAGTCTGACGCGCAGGAAGTTCTGCAGCAGTTAATACCTCCTTCACAACCGGAACTCCCAAAGAAGCGCCATTATCTTTCAGATAAGGAGCTCCGTAAGTTATCAATAAGTTAAAATGGGCCAATGCACGGATGGCTAAGGCTTCGCCTTTTGAATTCTTAACCACATCAGACATTGGAACCTCTCCTTTATCTATTGCTTCCAGTAATACATTGACACGGTTGATAACTGCATAAGGAGGAAACCAAAGATCGTCGGGAGCATTATTCTGACGATACGTGTATCGATAGTATTGTTCTGTACGATCACTTGTTTTGTTCGTCTGCGTATCGTCTCCTCCTACTTCTGCACGTGCTATAAAATCAACTCCATAATAATAATAGCTGGTGTTATCTTTATCAGATACGCTTATCAATCCTGCATAGGCTCCATTCAAAGCTGTTTTTGTATCCTCTGCAGTAGTAATGGCTCCATCACTAACCAAAGAATCAGAAGGTAATGTAGTAAGGTATCCATCACAGGAAGTGAGGCATACGGAAGTCGCTACAATGACCGTCGTAAAGATTGATTGTATATTCAATTTTTTCATCATTTTCGTTTTTTGCATTAATAATTATAATCCAATTTCAATACCGAATGTCACACTTCTCAAAGTAGGAAATGCAAATGTCGGAATACCATCAATCGGTTGCTCCGGATCTACATTTTTATAAGAAGTCCATGTCAGCAAGTTACTTCCCGACACAAACAGACGTACATTTTCCATTTGTGCTTTGCGGGTCCATCTTGAAGGAAGTGTGTAGGAGAGACTCAAACTCTTCAAACGAAGATAATTAAGATCTTTCATAAAACGTGAACTTCCATAATTACCGTACTGATAGTTATTGATACGTCTTGGAACATCCGTTTTATCACCGGGCTTTTGCCATCTGTCTAACTGATCAATAGAAGAGTTATAGAAAATTGTATAACCATCTGTATCAGTAATACTTGTTCTCATTGTATCGAATACCTTTCCTCCGAGTGAGAAGTTAAAGAGCATATTCAATTCAAGTCCATTCCAAGAGAAACTATTTCTCCATCCACCGGTAAGTTTCGGATCGGGTTTACCTATAATAACACGCTGAGCTTTAGCGGGATCCGTAGTCAATTCTTTATTCAAACTACCATCAGCATTTTTCGTATTCAGCACCCATAATTCTTCACCTGTTTGCGGATCTACACCTGCCCATTCACGGCTCCACCAGGAATAATAAGATTCGCCTTCGCGCAGTATACTCGTACCATCAATAATATCTTTACCTTCATACAATTTGGAGATTTTGTTACTGTTGTGTGATAGAGCAAGCCCGGAAGTCCATTTCACAGATGTATCTTTGAAGATATCTACGTTGATGTCCACCTCAACACCTTTGTTGGTCATCTCACCCACATTTTTCAGCATCGTTTTAAATCCAACGACCATAGAAGTAGGTACATCTTGCAACAAATCGGTTGTCTTACGTGAGTAATAGTCAAAACTCACACTTACCCGATCAAAGAAACGACCATCAAAACCAATATTAAAGTTTTTATTCTTTTCCCATGACAAATCCGGATTGGGAACAGATACAGGAGCAGAACCGGCAATATCCTGGTAGTTATAACCGTAACCATACAAACTCAGATGTTCATACAGAGAATTGGGTAATGTTCCATTAATACCATAAGAAGCACGTACTTTCAAGTCATTAATCTGATGTATGTCCTTCATAAATTTCTCTTGCGTTAATCTCCATGCTGCAGATACAGACCAGAAGTCAGCCCAACGATTGTTGGCACCCAACCGGGAACTTCCATCACGACGATAGTTTGCCGAAACATAATACTTATTATCATAGTCGTAGTTGACACGTGATAATAAAGACAACAAATGGTCTTCTGTATAATAAGCCATACCTTCTGCCGGAGTAGAAGCATTAACAGACTCAGGCAATTTATCATGAGGATAACCGGTAGAAGCTGCTCTAACCGCTTCCTTTTTGCGATCATCTACATCCCAACCCACAAGTACATCAAGATTGTGTTTTTCTTTGAATGTTTTAGCGTAATTCAATGTAGTTGAAGAATATACATTATGATACTGATACGGATAAGTTGCTCCAAGTCCATTTAGCAACTGTCCATTATTAGAATTTACCGGCCAATAAGTTATAGATGTATTATTAACATAGTCATAACTTACAGTTTCTTTAAGAATTAGTCCATCAATAATTTCGTAAGATGCCCATAAACTATTAAAGCTTCTGAATACTTTCGACTGATTTTTATCCAGGTTAATATCTTCTACAGGGTGCGTATGCGGAAAGACTTGCTGTAAAACCGGATGCAGATAATAATTCCCGTTTTCATCATATATAGGCATATTAGGGGTACAAATGAAGCTCTGCAAAAAGAAAGGATTAGCATAAGCAGTACCTTCGCTTGTTACCGAAGAATTCTGTTTAGACAAAGAAATGTTAGCTCCCATCTGCAATTTGTTATCAGCCGATTTGTGAGTTGCATTTACACGTCCGATAAATCCGTCTATAGATGAAGTTTTGGATTTTCCATCTTCTTTTTTGTATGCCAAAGAGGCAAAGAATGAATTACGCTCGTCTCCACCTTGTGCCGAGAATTCATAATTTTGTGAGGAACCATGTTTACGGAAAAAAGCATCTTCCCAATCTACGTTATAATTAGAATCTGCATAAAAGTCAGCATATTCCTGAGCATAAGCTCTTGCCTCTTCATCCGAAGCCGGACCGTTATAGTTTCCATTTTCATCGGGTATACCGTACAGAGTAGCCTCATTATAACATGCTTCATATGTTAACTCATGACGTTGCTGTCCATTCACATTCTTTCTGTTTTTCATTGCCCAATCAGAGAATCCCCAATTCGCTTTGAAGTTAATTCTTGTTTTACCCACTTTACCATGCTTGGTAGTAATCAAAATAACTCCATTAGCTGCACGTGAACCATACAATGAAGCAGCTGCAGCATCCTTTAACACAGTAATATTTTCAATATCACTCGGATTAATAGAAGCCATTACATTAAATGCTTTAGAGTCACCACCTACAGCTGACACAGCAATATCACCAGAAACGACAGGAACTCCATCTATTACATACAACGGATCATTAGAAGCATTCATTGAACCCGTACCACGAACTCTGATTTGTAAACCAGCTCCCGGCTGACCACTTGTTGAGTTCACCGTAAGTCCCGGGGTTGATCCTGCTAATGCCTCTTCGAATGAAGTTACAGGAATATCTTTTAATACTTTATCTCCACTTACCGTAGAAGCAGCTCCCGTAAATGATGATTTTTTTGTAGTACCATAAGCAACTACCATTACTTCGTCAATCATCTGTGAATCAGACTTAAGTATAACTCTCAGATTCGGTTTAATAGCCACCTCTTGCGTCTGCATTCCGATGTAAGAAATTTGCAAAGTCTTTGCAGAACTAAACATCTTTATAATATTATAATTATCAGTATGTTATGATTACTTGTGTGAACTTTGCGTTATAGTATTCATGCTATATTATTGCTTGAAAATCAATTATATATATATTGTCGTGAAAAAATATAAGTATATATGAGATACCAGTTTGAGATTTAAATATGAGTTTAATCAATTAGTAATCAGATGGAAATAACTCATGCAAGCAATAATTTGAAATACTATTTCCTTGCTTTGCAATTAACAATCTCCAATAATGTCAATCATTATTGCAGTTGTGAAATTATTTTACGATAAAAGATATTAAGAAAAGATGTTATAATGACATTGATTAAATATGTAATAATATATTATCGAATTAACACCTTTATAATTGCCTTATGATGTGTGTATAAAATATACCGATATTTAATCTACGAGACAAGAATCACAAGCATGATAAAATGTTAACTTGAAATTGCAATTACATTGATTATTACTACTTTTACCCAGTAGTTTATTATAGCATTTGGGATTCAATCATCCATTATAGCAAACATAAGGGACAGCTAAGCTTTGATCAGCCCCTTGTGTTTGTTATAATATATGTTCCGGCTTAGTTACTTTTATTGATTATGGAAATATATTTCTACTAATTCATAAATGATGTTTTATGGTCCGTCTACATTCATGTAATTGGATGACAGGACATGGTATGGGTTGTTAACTTCTCCATAGAGTTTTCTCTTGATAAAGAAAACGCGGATACCGATAAAATGAAATACTCTCAAAATTCCGAATGGAATCCAAACAAGTTTTTATTCTGTTTACTTTATTATTACCTTAGCACTACTCATTCCAGCAGATGTGACAACTTGTACAATATATGTCCCACCAATACAATCGGAATATGATAATGTATAATCTACACTTTCAATCCCCTTCTTTTTTTTGATTATTCGCCCCTTCATGTCAACTAAAGAAAACTCAAGGATAGGTATTGGAGATTTTATATAAATAGTTTTAGCCATGTCATTTGCAACAGCAATAAGATTTACATCTGAAAAATCAACGTTTTCAATCACAGAAACAGGCAACTCTTTTACTATAATTTCTGTTATCGTGTCTCTATCCCCTCGTACTCTCTTCCATTCATTCCCATCTTGACTTTTATACATCATCCAAATCCGATCGCCCTCTTCAGGAATATTAGCTATTGAACATGAAAATACATTTCCGCTTCCATAGCCTATCTTTAAACCATTCACAGAAACTTCACGAGTAATGAATTCTTTTATGTTCCCATGCTTATCGACTAAAGCCAAAACAATCGCGCCAGAAAAATTGCGTATACCATAATTTATATAAAAACCGGCTTTTACAGTAAATCTAACTCGAGGGATAAAATTCGTCTCTGTAGTCGTCAGCCCGGAAAACATTTCACCAGATTCCGTAAATCCAGACATAAAAGCTAAATTATCACAATAACCGGATCCCTCTTCGCTTTTTTTTACTCCTATAACAGCATCCTGTCCTACAGTGAACCCTCCTCCTGTATTACCTCCTACTCCCTGAGAATCAGGATCCAGTGCCGACAGTGAATAATAACCATTCGCTGTGCCACCCCATCCCCAATTGACGTGGTAATCATTCTGTTTATAACCATCTAACACAAACTGGTGTCCTTCCTCTTTGTTATTACTACCACCATATATGACAAGACGTCCTGCGTTAAGTTCCTTCTTTAAAAGACCATTCCACTCCGCTTCCGTGTACCATTCACGAGATTGCAAAGTCATACTTTTATCATATCTCATATACCGAACCATTCCACTCATTGCCGTTAGGGTTAGAGCTCCGCTTGATCGGGGAGTATAGTCCATCTCCGAGAATACCCCACAGTGATACATTAGTTGTGAAACAGCTTCTGCCTGATCAGCCGAATAATTTCCTTTTTCATATTTATTCAACATATTATCCCAATCATAAACAATGTTATAAGTAGCAGAAAGAGTCTGTCTATATTGTTTCGTTGTATACTGAAAAGTCATTCCGCTTCCTTGATCAGGCCATCGATTATATTTCATGACAATAGCCAGGGCTGTTGCAACGCAACCGGTTGGGGCCTGTGTGCCGTTTATAGTCGGACACAACAAATTATAAGGTGCAGTCTGATCCCACAAAGCGGTTTCAATCAATACCTCTTCCGAATTCTTTGCTGAATCTATTTCATCCCTTAATCTTTCCCAAGCCCAAATCGTTTCTTCATCAGAAACAATATTTTCCTCACGTGCCCAATTAATTTGCTCGCGATAATATGCCATCCATGATCTTAGATTATCCGGCATATTTTCTACATGGAAACTGTTGACGTAACTATAGGCCAATATTGGTTTTATTATATCATCTCCAGAAACAATAACAAACCCATTACCACCAACTTTATTAAATACATAATAAGCCGGAGAGTCATTCGTTCGAGTATACATATCTTCACCTGTCCAAATCAAACTTACATCTATTCCATTAGTCCTTGTTTGTGTATCGGCATCGGTCAAAACAAATTTGGCTATTTTCTCTGCTGTTATCACATCGACATTTTTTGCAAAAAAAGAAAATGGAATACAACAGAACACTAAAAATAAAAAACATTTCATAACTCTTTATTTTTCTAATAATGAAAACTGTGATTATTTATAGAGACAAAAGTCCTCCTACATAAAATGTAAGAGGACCTTAATATTATTCTAAATAATCACTTACCATATAAACGAGTCATCTTTCCAACCGAAATTGCCGGCATCTACATAATAATAATGGCTAAAATATGCCGTTTTCGTAGTTTCTACAAAAGAAGAATAATTAATATCCGGATCCAAATATAAAGATACCATATTGTAAGTAGGATGAATATATCCAGTTACAAAATCATATAAACCATTAGAATTCAATCCGCCAGACAATGAAATACTACCATTTTCAGCAACAGAAAATTTGTAATCATAACCTTCGGCAAACAATTCCGGAAATTTATATTTGTCAAATCCTTCCGCTTTATATAATTCTTGTGGCCACGAACCAAATAATCCGGATGTAAAAGTTCCAGTTGCAAAAAGTTGCCAATTATAATCTTTATTTATTGTCAAAGTGAATGTTCTGATTTTTCCCTGAATCGGATTTTCCGGAACGTTTAATTTTATAGAGTAATCTTCTCCAACAGCTAATTTTGTTCTATCAAAAGACACTTTTATAGCAGCTTCATAAGCACCATCAGCAAATTCCACATTAGTAGGAACTGTAAATAATCCACTAACATCCTCCTTCACCAACGGAATGGTTGCTGCCCCAGTAGAATTAGCACGGAGCAGCAATACTTCGAATTCTTCCGGATCATCCGTACCAAATGTATAATTAGCAGAGGCCTCATTAAAAGCGACCTCTGTATTAGTCGCATTGTATATAGTACCATCTGTTGCATTTTGATCACATGCGATCAAAAAGAGCATTATAAAACCAATAGCACCAAAATATTTTATTTTTCTCATAATTTCATACTTTAAAAATCTCTTATATTAAATATAATATCTCATTATCTAGGATTTTGATCGGCTATATTTATATTGGTGTTGCCATCAAACTCTTTTTGAGGAATCAAAGTAACGAACAGGTTGTCGCCAGGTTTCAATGCTTTCTTAGAAGGATGATTGGTTCCATTATAATTACGATCATAACCTAAATTTAATCGGCAAAGATCAAAAGCACGTCCCATACCTTCACTCCATAGTTCTACACGGCGTTGGAATAATATCTCATCCATTAAGGTCATAAATGCTCCGTGAGTATCCGTATTGTAAGTTGCTGCATTAGTGCGGGCTTCCAATACAGCACCATAATTGGTATCACGCTTATCTCCCAATTCTTTCAACAAATTACGGGCAGTCGGGTAATCATTTTGCCGACATGCAGCTTCGGCTGCGATTAATACCAACTCTTCCGCACGCAAATAAATAACATCTCCCAAATAAGTTGAGAAATCAGAGTAGCGGAATTTAACTTGACCATAAGGATAATATTTAGAAGTTTCCGGATCTTCCCACCAAGTTCTTTTACGGATGTCAGTATCTGGAATCACTTTCCAAAGCCATGCATCAATACACTGTTGAGCTATTTTACCATAACCACCCTCCGGATCCATATGTGACAAAAATGCTCCGTAAGGTCCGGTCTGGTCAGCTATAACCTGGAATCCCCACATAATACTCGGAGCTTTACAATTATTAAACTGGCCAAGATCTGTCATAGAAGCAACTCGGGTCAATCCAGGCTTTTCAAGAGCGGCATTCGCATATTTGGCAGCCGCCACCCAGTCCTCCTGAACTTGAGCAGCCCGTGCCCATAAACCATAAGTAACATAGAGATCGACATTCGTCGGATTCGCCTGTGCTATACCGGCGGCCTCAAACAAATCAACCGCTGTCTGATAATCATTGTTAATTCTTTCAAAAACATTCTCAACAGTTCCACGAGGTTGTCCTACAGTATTAGCAGAAGTAGCCTCCGTATAAATAGGTACTCCCGGGGTCTGTTTATTTACTGGATAATTTCCTTTACAGAAAAAATTGTATAAACAAAAATAAGCAAAGCCTCTGACTGTATATGCTTGTGCCAATACAGACTGCCCTTTGGCACCAAATGATTTCAACTGATCGGCAGCGTCAATTACATAGTTTACTTGTGAGATTATGGTATAATAAAAATTCCATTGAGCATATTGACGACCACTGGAAGTTGTCCAGTCACCATCTGTCGAGAATGAATAATCATAGAAAAACCAACCTTGTCCCTGATTAGCCATTAAATGATCCTCCCCTTGAATATCTTTAACCAGTGTCATCGCCATAAGACCGGGATTTTCATGGCTCCAATTGTCAGACCAACCATTAATAAATAAACTTCGATAAACTCCGTTCATAGCCACCTGTGCAGCATCGGCATTCCCAAAAATAAGACTTCCGGACACTTTATCCGTAGGATTTGTATCAAGCGCGTCACTACAAGAGCTAAACGAGCAAATCCCCACTAAAGTCAATATATATAATATTTTTTTCATCTTTGACATTTTTATAGTTTCAATCATTTGATTTACATTAGAATTTCACATCAACACTAAAAGAAATAGTACGCGAAGGAGTGTAAACATATGTAGTACCGCCAGTCATACTATATTGAGGATCCATGCCCTTTAAATGTGTAAATACATATAAATTATCAGCAGTTACTGCAAATCGCAAATTCTGAAAACCAATTCTTTTAATAACTTTTACAGGAAGTGAATACCCCAATGTAATATTCTTAATGGAGAAATAAGAAGCATCAATCAGCATATCATCTGTCGAAGCATAATTTTTACCAATTTGATAACGCGGTATATCTGTTACATCTCCCGGTTTCTTCCATGCCCTTTCCAAGTTGATATGTTTAGCTTGTCCTGCGTAATAAAAACTCATAAGATTTTGATAAACACCATCAATCATCTCTCCACCAATAGAGTAATTGGTTGCAATTGACAGATCAAAACCTTTATATTGTAATTGCGTACTAATAGATCCAAATAAATCCGGAATTCTATTACCGGCAACAACGCGAGAAGCTTGAGCATAAGTTTCATTTGTAGTGATATAAGGTTCAACTGTATTACCTTTACTATCAACCGTAGCCCAATAAAGTTGATCACCCGTCATCGGATCAACACCTGCTGAACGAGAAACATAATAAGAATAGATAGGCTCACCTTCACGAATTATCTGACTACCGCTAAGTATGTCTTTTCCGTCATCCGTCAATTTCAACACTTTGTTTTTTAATGTGGAAGCCATAACCGTCAAATCCCACTGAAAGTCATTGGTTTTCATTAAACGTCCTGTAATACTCGCTTCAAAGCCACTATTTCTCATGCTACCCGAATTTCTGTAATATCCCTCAAAACCGGATGACATCGGAAGAGGATAGTAAAGTAACATGTCTGTAGTTTTACGTGTATACCATTCGAGGCCCACCTGCAATCTTTGATTCCAAAAAGCAGCTTCCACACCAATATTAAAATTATGATTATTTTCCCAAGAAACTTCTTTATTGGCCACAGAACTTACAATTGCCCCCGACTCACTACCATTAGAATAGCTTAAGTCGTAAAGAGACTGCCATGCATAAAAATTACTATAGCCATCGGCATCCAAAAGTCCATCATTACCTTGCACACCATAACTTGCTTTTACAGAAAGATTATTCAACCAAGTGAAATCTTTCATGAACTCTTCCTCTGAGATACGATAATTAGCACCAACTGACCAAAAATCTCCCCAGCGATTATCTTTATAGAAACGTGAAGAGCCATCACGGCGATAACTACCGGACAGATAATATTTATCCGCATAATTATAGTTTATACGTCCAAAATATGACTCAATACGATACTGTTTACTTGCCCCACTTGTGCTGTAAACAGTTGAAGCAGCATCCAATTCATAAAGCCCTCCAAAAGGGAAACCGGTTTTTGTTCCACTTAAAGTATTACTCTCATATGCATACCATTCGTGAGCAACTAAAATATCAAAATTATGCTTATCAAAACCTCTGTTGTATGTTAGTATCTGATTGAATGTATATCCTAACGAATTAGAGTTCTGCTTAATAGCGCGCCCTTTGGAAGTAGCCGCATTCCCAAAAAACGGATTATAATAAACCAAAGCATTTGCATTGTAGTAATCAAGACCAAAATTAAGTGATAATTTAAGACCTTGAGTCCATCCATTCTTTAAATCACCAAAATCTAAATGAGTACGTGCTGACAAGTTATCTGCAACTGTACTGTATTTATCATCATATAATGTAGCGACAGAGTTAAAGTTCTGCTGCTGTCCGGTAGGACGGTTATCACCATAGTCAAACTGTTTATTTCCGTCGGCATCCAAAATAAATGCTCCACCGTTAGTCTTATCTCTCTGATACACGGGAAAAATAGGTCCCATAAGAGAAGCTGAGTACCATACATTACTTGAAGAGCTTGTAGCAGTTGCTGCGGTATTAGATATGTTACGTGCAAAATTTGCCCCCAAACCTGCACTTAACCATTCGACAGGTTTAGTTTCAATATTAGTTCTCCCTGAATAACGTTGGAAGTTTGTTGTTTTTAATATCCCATCTTCATTTACATATCCCAGTGAGAACATATATTGTGTTTTTTCCGTACCTCCGTTCAAATTGAAAGTATATTCATGACGCAATGCATTATTGCGAGTTACCTCATCCATCCAATCGTCTTCCCACATTAAGGTAGCATCATTACGTATTTTACCTGTATTAATATCAATCAAATCAGAAATAGCATAATTAAAAGGATTATATTGTTCTTTTTCTCCAAATATTTTAGTCGCACCAGAAGCCATTTCTTGCAAAGCAGCCATTCCCGCTTGTCCAGATGGAATTCCATCCGCTATTTGTTGATTGTAAAAAGCCGAATATAAAGCTTCAACATATTGTTTGGAATCCATTGTTTCATATCTGGGGAGCGACCGACTCGATAAGCCGACAGAAGCTTTGAAATTAACTTCCGTCTTACCTTTTACACCTTTTTTGGTTGTTATCATAATAACTCCATTCGCTCCACGTGAACCATATAATGCAGCAGCAGAAGCATCCTTCAAAATAGTAATATTTTCGATATCATCAGGACTAATAGCCGCTATAGAACCATCATACGGTATACCATCCACTACATAAAGAGGGGTTTTACTGGCATTGATTGATCCCATACCACGAATATAAATAGAAGACGAAGAACCCGGCTGTCCACTACCCGTTGTTGCTTGAACACCTGGTGCTAATCCGTCAATTGCTTTCGTCACATTGGACATCTGGCGTTTTTTTAATTCACCCGATTTTACTGTTGCGGCAGAACCGGTAAATGATGTTTTTTTTGTAGTACCGTAAGCTACTACCATCACTTCATCAATTACCTGTGCGTCAGATTTTAATATAACTTTTACAGTCGGTTTAATAACTACCTCCTGTGTTTGCATACCAATAAACGAAATCTGCAAAGTCTTTGCAGAACTTAATACAGCTTAACTGATTTATAATAAGGGTATTGTGTATATATTTAGGACTTGGCTTTATGGATATAAATACATGTATATATTTCTGATAATCAGACACATATATAGATAGAACATTATTCGTTATTAAATAATATCGATACTCAGTTTATCATCAAATTATAAGCTTAATAAATTGATATACAAGTATAAATATTCTGTAGTAAATATTATATGAGATACTAATATAGTACTTTACAGTTATTAAATTCACTCAAAGTTAATTTTGATTATGATCATAATGTATTTATTAGCAACAAATTATAAAGGAATCACTATAATACAAGTTTTTTGTTCATGTGAAAGCCATGTAAAATTTTATCTTATTTTTCAAGTTGCATTATTCATCAGCTAATCCCTAAACGAATAACTCTAATTCTGATTGAAGTATTCTTCTTGATTTTGTTACTTTTTATTAAATATGTATATAATAAAATTTTGGTAATGGTTGTTCTCTTGAAAAACAATGTTGCAAAATACAGTTTGGAAAAACTGCTATTTATTTAATAAAGTATTCCGGCTCACTTATAGATTAACAATGTTAATCCATATTTCGAAGTGTATTTTACAAAATAGTAAACTATGCATTGTTATATGATAAAACAATGCATAGTTATGTATAGAAAAGTACGTATTTTATAATGCTTTAAATACGTACTTTTGATGTTAATATAATATATACTTTCAAGACGCTGATAATTAATCATATAGACATCTTTTATATATTATAGATTGTACCATTCCACTCCATTTAATTAAATTCAAAATAGAAAATAAATATCATTTTGATAAGCCTCTCGTGTTGAAAAGAAACAATACATATACAAAGTTGAAATACTTTTTGCACAAAGATCCATCTATACAGCATAGCTTCCTCTATAAAGAAGTTTTTGATTCTCAGAGAATGAGATCTTTTCGTAGAGAGTCGTAACGTTTCTCACAGAGAAATTGTACTGTGTTGTGAACGTTTAATTATTAAAACGGTAATATTTATCTTTGCACAAATGTCCATTGGCTTTTCATAGTAAATGAACACCTATTGTGTTTCAGGAATGGCAATCTTTACTTAAGAATATCATCTTAACGTCCTATTATATCTCACAATGGGGAACGTTTTGAGCTTTTGGCTTTTTCCAAATCTCTCACAATGGTCATATCCATAACATTTGTATAAACTTGGGTGGTCTTGACGCTTTTGTGACCCAGTAATTTCTGGACTGTTGTAATATTTACTCCATTGTATATCAACAAAGTAGCATTCGTATGTCTGGCTGTATGAAAAGATACCTTTTTGTTTATCCCTGCCAGTCTTGATATAATAAGTAATTCCTTATTCACATTTGAATTATCTCTGAGTTTAAAAAAATCAGAAAGATTATCCTGATATTTATTTAGAATCTGAAGTCCTTTACCTTTAAATAACAGATATAAAGGAAGCCGTACTTCTATACGGGTTTTGATTGTCTTATATATAAGCCAGGTATCTTTTTGTATTTTTACAATGTTTTCAGCAGTCAAATTTACAAAATCAGAATACCTCATTCCGGCATAACAACAAAACAGAAAAGCGTCTTTTGTTTTTTCCAATCGCACATACTTATCTCCCAAGTCTAATTTTTCTATCTTATAAAGCTCATCTGGTGATAAATGAGTATGCTTATTTTCCACGCTCTTTATTTTATATTTTCTGAAAGCGTACTTTTGTATCTCCATATATTCCTTATTTATAGCTACATTAATATGCCGCTTCAAATGTTTCATGTGTTTAGCTATTGTATTCACATGGTATCCTTTACTTTGCAAATACTGGTCAAAAGAAGATATAAATTCGAAAGTTAATTCTGTGAAGGAGATGTCCTTTTTGTACTTTCTCAATAGTTCAAGCGTCGAAAGATGATTCTGTTTAGTACTTTCTTTCAATCTGGAGTTTAGAATTTCTTTACGAAAAAAAGCCAGGAAAGATTCTTCTTCTCCTTGTGAGGTTACTAATGCATCTTTTAAGGCATCCAATGTTATTGATTTTTTCTGTTGCCACATACCTAACTCTTTTTTCTCAATTTCAGCCATGTATTCATAAATCATTCGATTAAGCGCATCTGCATTCGGATGATTCCGGACTCTTCTCCTTTTGGCATCCCATTGATCTGGTTTTAAATAAACCTTAGTTGAGAAGTATTTTTTCTTTCTATTCAGATAAGCTTCTATCTGAACTAATGCCATTCCCCTTTTATTTAGGTTTTTCTTTCTGTTAAACACTAAATTGTAGATAATTTTTTCCATAAATTTGATTTTGTATTAATACTATAAACAAATAAGACGTATATATGTGCAATATAAGAACTGAATAAGTTTTAATATCTGCTAAAAGCTTGCGAAGCCAGTTAGATATTATCCATAGTCGTTTAAAAAAAATGTGGAATTTTTGTTTATAAAGCTTTCTCTTAGATCAAAAAGGATATTTTTTAGCTAAAATTAGTGGTAAATAACAGAAAATACACAGTTGGAATGTACTTTTTGTCAACACAACATGTTAGCATCAGGTATGCTATTTAGGTTTTTTAATCCATGATTATATGCTGTTAAGCATTATTTTACACCTTTTGATAACAAATTGTTATTAACACATGGTTTTTTTACAAAAACAATTGCTCGTTTCATATTTATTAATATATTTGCATTTTGTTAGAGTAAAGAAACAATTAATGTAAAGTTAAACTTTAAGAGAGAATTTATGAAAAGAAAATTAATGCTGTTATTGACCTGTCTTTTTGTAGGCATAGGTCTAGTAACTGCCCAAACTCAGAAGATTACAGGTGTTGTAATTTCTGAAGAAGATGGGCAACCAGTTGTTGGAGCCTCTGTATTAGTAAAAGGTACCAATTTGGGTACCATCACTGATGTAGATGGTAATTTTACTTTGTCGAGCGTACCAAGTTCTGCAAAGACTTTGCAAATTTCTTACATCGGAATGCAGACGCAAGAGGTGGCTATTAAACCGAATCTGAGAGTTATACTTAAGTCCGATTCACAGATGATTGACGAAGTAATGGTAGTAGCATATGGTACGGCGAAAAAGTCATCATTTACCGGATCTGCATCTACTGTGAAAGCTGATAAACTGGCGGAACGTTCTGTTTCAAATGTTACGAATGCATTGGCTGGTCAGGTTTCCGGAGTACAAACCACTTCAAGTAATGGTCAACCGGGTAGTGCTGCAACTGTTCGTATCCGTGGTATTGGTTCTATGAGTGCAAGTAACTCTCCATTGTATGTAGTAGATGGAATTCCTTTTGACGGGAGTATTTCTTCTATCAATCCACAAGATATCGAAAGCATGACTGTACTGAAAGATGCTGCTGCAAATGCGATCTATGGTGCGCGTGGTGCTAACGGTGTTATTTTGATTACAACTAAAAAGGCTGATTCCAAGGAAGCGGTTATTACAGTAGATGCCAAATGGGGTTCTAACCGCCGGGCGGTTCCTAATTATGATGTAATGAGTGACCCGGCTATGTACTATGAAACAATGTATCGTGCGTTGTACAATTCAAAAGTATATAATGGTGGTAGTGCAACTGAAGGCTATGCACATGCTGATGCTGCATTGCTTGATGATAAAAATGGTGGTTTGGGCTATTTAGTATATACCGTTCCAGATGGAGAAAAACTGATTGGTACAAACTTTAAGCTTAACCCGAATGCGACTTTGGGTTATTCGGATGGAAAGTATTATTATAAACCGGATGATTGGTACGATGAAGCTTTCGGCAATTCAAACCTTCGTCAGGAATACAATGTATCTGTTGCAGGAGCATCGGATAAGTTGAATTATTATATGTCTGCTGGTTATCTGGATGATTCCGGTATTATCCCAGGTTCAGGTTTTACTCGTTTCACAGGACGTGCAAAAGCAGATTATCAGGCAAAAAAATGGTTGAAAGTAGGTGCTAATGTAGCATATACCTATTATAATATACAGTCACCTTCCGGACAGACTACATGGGGATCAAGTGGTAACTTGTTCCAGCTTTCCAATATGATTGCTCCTATTTATCCCGTATATGTACGTAACGCGGATGGAAGCATCCAGGTAGATCATCGTGGATTAACTGTTTATGACTTTGGTTCTTCTACCAATTTTGTGCGTCCAAGTATGTCTGGTAATCCATTGGGGACACTGGATCTGGATAAGCAAAATGCTTATACTGACGTAATAAACAGCAAATGGTATGCAATATTAACTCCGATCGAGGGCTTATCTATCACGGCTAATATTGGTGCAAACGTACGTAACCAGCGTAGTAACGAGTTATCAAATCCGTTCTATGGTTCAAGTGTAAGTAGTGGCGGAGCTGTTTATGTGGCTCATTATCGTGAATTTGCAATCAACCAACAGTATTTGGCATCTTATAAGAGAACTTTTGCCGATCTGCACAACTTTGACGTTTTGGTGGGTTATGAATCATACAATCTGAAACTTCAGGAGTTACAAGGTAGTAATACTAAAATCTATAATCCGACTATCGGCGAACTGAATAATGCAATTGCATCTCCTCCGCGTGTAGCTTCTTTCACCAATGAGTATACCACCATGGGTTATCTGGCTCGTGTTCAATATGATTATGATGAAAAGTACTTTGTTAGTGCTTCTTATCGTCGTGATGCTTCTTCTCGTTTCCACCCGGACAACCGTTGGGGTAACTTTGGTAGCGTGGGTCTTGCATGGCTCATCAATAAAGAGAACTTTATGAGTAATGTGAGCTGGATAGATATGCTGAAATTTAAGGCAAGTTATGGTATCCAGGGTAATGATAATTTAGGAAATTACTATGCATATGCTGATCAATATTCTGTAACCAATAGTAATGGAGATTTTGCTGTTTCATTCAGTTATAAAGGAAATAAAGACATTACCTGGGAAACTTCGTATGCATTCAATACCGGTTTTGATTTCGAATTTTTTGGTAACCGCTTGAATGGTACGGTAGAATATTTTAATCGTAAAACAGTTGACTTACTCTACAATCAGCCAGTACCTATCTCTATGGGATATGCTACAATTCCGATGAACGTAGGTTCTATTGTTAATCAAGGTATTGAAGTTGATTTGAATGGAGTTCTTTATAAAAATAATAATATAGAGTGGCTTGCTAACATCAATGCAACTCATTACAAAAACAAGATAACTGATCTTGCCGAGTCTGCTAAAAGAAACGGTGGTATAAAATACAGTAATGCTATTTATCGTGTTGGCGGTTCTTTATACAACTCCTATTTACCCGTATATGCAGGTGTAGATCCTAAAGATGGCCAGGCATTGTATTATATAGATCCTGATAATGGTGACTATACAACAACGAATGACTATTCAAAAGCAAAACAATCTGACTTAGGAAGCACTTTAGCTAAAGTATATGGCGGTTTTGGTACGCAATTGAATGCTTATGGTGTAGATTTCTCTGTTCAGTTCTCTTATCAGCTTGGCGGTAAATTGTACGATGGAACTTACGAGGCATTGATGCATCGTGGTGACATGGCAGGAACAAACTTCCACAAGGATGTATTGAAGGCATGGACGCCGGAAAATCCAAATTCAAACTATCCACGTCTCTGTGCTTCAGATAATACCAATCAAAAACAATCGTCAAGATTCCTGACCAGCTCGGATTATTTAAGTCTGAATAGCGTAATGTTAGGATATACTTTCCCTAAACGTTGGTTGAACACATTGGGCGTTTCAAGTTTACGTCTGTATGTTGCCGGCGAGAATTTAGCTGTTATCTCCGGAAGAAAAGGTCTTGATCCACGTCAATATTGGGGCTTAGGTAGTTCTACTACTTCTGGTAGTTTTAATTATTCAGCTTTGAGAACTATTTCCGGTGGTATTACTTTGAAATTCTAATGTTAATAACTAAACAATGAAATTATGAAAATGACAAATAAATATTTAGTCCTTATCTTAGGAGGTACAATGATCGCGTCCTGTGCTGATCTTGATACTATCCCCGAAGGCGGAACATTTACAACTGAACAAAAACAGGAAGTTGTTGAAATGATTCCCGAACGCTTGCAAGCCGATGTAACCGGTATGTTTTCAAGTATAGCAGCAGCCTACAAAAATGTGTTCACTTCTGCACGTGATGATGACTTTGGTTATCCGGCAGTATGTCTTTCTCAGGATTTGAACGGACCGGATATGGTGGCAAGCAACTCGGACTATAACTGGTTTAGCACATGTAGCGAGTTTTCTGATCGTAGTGATACATATGCCAACCCTTATATGCGCTGGGCTTTGTTCTACAATCAAATAAAGCAGGCAAATGATATATTGAAATCTATTCCTGCTGACACTGAGAATACAACATTGCTCCGCTACAAAGCACAAGCTAAAGCAGTCCGTGCATTCGACTACTTATGTTTAGTTCCTTATTTCCAATTTAAATATAAAGGGAATGAAGATAAACCAACAGTTCCATTGGTAACCGATGTTATGGAAGGAGACCCTTCCAGCAACCCACGTGCAACTGCAGAGGCTGCCTACAAGTTAATCATGGATGATTTAACGGATGCTATTAATATCTTAAAGAATCTGAACTATACCCGTTCTTCAAAATCAGAAGTGGATTTGAATGTTGCTTACGGTCTTCGTGCACGTGCTAATTTATATATGGAGAATTGGGCTGACGCTGCATCTGATGCGAAAGAAGCTATGAAAGGTTACACTCCTTACAGCCGTGAGGATGTTTCAAAGCCTGCATTTATTGATCACAAAGATCCCAACTGGATATGGGCAGCTATTATAACAGAAACCAATATTGCCCGTCAGCTCACGAGCTGGCCGGGAGCATACAGTTCTTTCTCGGCCAAAGGTTATGCTACCGGACAGGGATGCTATAAAGCTATTAACAACTTGTTGTACAGAAAAATATCACATACTGATGTACGTAAAGGCTGGTGGGTAGACGAAAATCTACACTCAGATAATCTGGCCAGTTTGAACTGGGGAGATGCTATTGGCGATGAAATAGCTACGCTGGCTATTCCGGATGTAAAAGTTCCGTTCATCCCTTATACTAATGTAAAGTTTGCACAATACGGTGGAGTAGGTAATGACAAGAATGCCGGCGACTGGTGTATGATGCGTTATGAAGAGATGTTACTGATTCAGGCAGAGGCTACAGCCATGGCAGGAGACCTGCCCGGAGGTAAAACAATTCTGGAGAATTTTGTAAAGGCTGAGCGTGACCCTAATTATGTATGTACTGCTGCAGATGCAACTGCTTTCCAGAATGAAGTTTGGTTTCAGCGCCGTGTAGAGCTTTGGGGTGAAGGATTCTCTATGGCTGATATCATGCGTTTAGGCAAGAATATTGTACGTGTCAGCAGTGCAGTAACTACAAACTTTCCCAATAACTTTGCATTCAATATGGCATCTAATGACGGTTGGTTGCTGATGCGTATACCACAAGACGAGACTAACAGTAATGCTGGTATTCCTTTGTCTGCGAATAATAATGACGGCCGTCAACCTCAGCCAGGAGAAGGTACCGGATTGAAAGATGGCGTAACAGACTGATAATAATCATCGATTTTTTAATAACGTAGAAGAATATGAAAAAATATATCAAAATAGCAATATTCGGAGTTCTATCTTGGGCTCTTGGTGCTTGCTCTGACAGTGTAGAGAGAGACCCGTCTCCAACGGTAAGTCCGGACTGTGTTGGCGCATATTTCTCTGAAACCAATACTTATAATTATGAACTTGATCCGGCTATAACGTCAATAACCCTGACAGTAGGTCGTGACAAGTCGGATGCAGCAGTTACCGTGCCGGTGAAAGTTATATCTAATTCAGACAATATTTTTGTAATCCCTGAATCTGTTTCTTTTGCTGCCGGTGAATCTGAAACAACGTTGGAAGTAACTTTCCCGAATGCAGAAATGGGAACAGAATACAGCTTTGAAATAACTTTTGATTCTGAATATATTAACCCGTATAAGGGAGCAAGTTTATCCAGAACTGTTATGCAGCGCATCAAATGGGAAAGCATTGGCATGGGAGTTTATGTTGATGGTACCGTTTCAACATTCTTTGGAGTAAGCCCTATGGCAGTAGGACTTGAAATAGAAAAGGCCGATTTGGGTAGTTCAATAAAATACCGTTTCTATAATGCTTATGCACCTGCAGAGTTCTATATTAGTAAAGATCCTGTTATCTATGATGGATATCCTTATAACGAAACTTTCTTAGGGGATCGTTTGTTTGTACTGACATCAACGATTGACGGAGTATCTATGCAAGTTGCAAAAACGGGCTTGGATCTGAATTATGGAGAAATGGTTATCGGAAGTGTTTACGGAAACTTGTCGAATGACATAAAAACCTATCCATTAGGTACAATTACAGACGACGTAATAACATTCCCACTCAATTCTCTTTTCATTCAGGATAATGATGGGGCATCTCCGGCCAGTAAGAATGAAACAAAGCTCTACCTCAGTATTGATGCTTATAAAGCAAGTCTTCAATAACAAAAGAAGCTATATTATAGCTGAGCTTTGATAGAATGAAATCCCCTTGCTCCAAGAAAAAGTAAGGGGATTTTTTATTTAAAAATTGAACGTTGTCAGATATTGCAACCATTTTATTAAAAAATATATTTATGAAACGTAATCTGTTTTGGCTTTTTTTATTTTTCTCCTCTTTTTTGTGGGGAGATAATGTTACAATATCACAGGCAGAACAATTGGCCCGAAATTTCTTTGGAGGCCGGACAACAACTCGTTCTGCAGAAACAGGTCTGGAATATGTATGGAATGGCGAAGATGTACAAACGCGTACCAATACCGCCCCTGCTTTCTATGTTTTTAATCGTACTTCCGAAGGAGGTTTTATTATTATTGCGGGCGACGATGCAGTAACTCCGGTATTGGCGTATAGTTATACCGGAAAGTTTGCAGTAGAAAATATGCCTTCCAGCCTGCGAGACTGGATGGGGTATTATCGTGAACAAATCAATTGGGCCAAAGAGCAAGATATTGCGCCTTCCAAATCAATTACAGCCCTTTGGGATCAGTTGCAGCGGGGAACACTTTCAGATGATACAGAGGGAGAAGTATTGTTATCAACAGCCCTTTGGAATCAGGATGCTCCTTATAATAAGTTGTGTCCTAATATAGATAATGTAGTTGCCCCTACGGGTTGCGTAGCAACAGCTTTAGCTATTACAATGAAATACAATCGCTGGCCCGATCAGGGAAGTGGAGCAACCTGTACATATACTACACGGACTTATCAAAGAACTCTTTCTGTCACTTATGACAAGGTTTATGCCTGGGACGATATGCCCGATGTTTACCTGGAAGGTAGATATACAGCAACGCAAGCCAATGCGGTAGGACGGTTGATGTATCATTGCGGCGTGCTCTCCCAAATGAACTATACTCCACAAGAGAGCGGAGCTTACACCCCGATAGCTGCCCGGGGAATGGTAGACTATATGAAATATGATAAAAGTCTGGCTGTATTAGAACGGGAATGGTATACCAGTGATGAGTGGGATGAAATTTTGAAAAATGAGTTGAATGCCGGACGCCTTGTCATCTATGGAGGTAGTAACGCGAAACAGGAAGGACACCAATTTGTTTTCGATGGATATAGAGCTGATAGATATCATGTCAATTGGGGATGGGGCGGCATGGCTAATGGGTACTATTTATTGTCTACCCTGGAACCCGACCAACAAGGCATCGGAGGAAATACAGGGGGAGGATTCTCCATTGGTCAAAATGCAATCGTTGGTATAAAAAAAGCTGAAACCGGTTCAAGTTACCGTGATATGTTAGCTTTCTTCAAAGGTACTTCAGGGGGAGTTGCTTATTCAGGACTATCTACTACAGAAACAGACTTCCTTCCGGGAACAACTTTTGATGTAACTGCTGCATTCATAGCAAATTATGGTATTCGTAATTTCACAGGAGTAGCAGCTTTAGCACTGGTCGATAAAGCTGGAAATGTGAAGGAATTTATATCTAATGAGTATACATTTTCCAAACTGGAAGCAATGAATAGTAACGGAAGTATATCGGGTTCCGGAATCGGACTTCGTTGTACTATTACTCAAACTCCTGAACCGGGGGATCGAATCTGGTTAATGTATAAGGCCAATGATGTCAATACCTGGGATAAAGTGAAAGGCGGACGAGATGTAACTACTGAAATCATTGTCAGAAAAGAGGCAACTGGATTGAATAGTATAGAACAGGATAACACACCGGATATTATTGTTTTGAATAACAATAATCAAATTACCGTAAAATCTTCTGTGACAATGAAAATACTTACAGTCTATGATATGGAAGGACGTTTGTTGGAAACGATAGAATGTCCTCAACTAAAAGAATTTACTTTCTCCTGCGAGAGTTATACTCCTGGTATTTATATACTAAAGGTTCTTACTACAGAAGGAGTTATCAGTAATAAATTCATAAAGAAATGATACATCATTAAGAAGAATACTTATTGAAGTATTGCAAACCGGTAAATCGGGCATCTACTGCTTTCGTATTTACCGGTTTTTCTCGTAATATTACTCAACATATTTATAGCATAAAAGTAACCTTCCCGATGTATATGGTGGTTTATCTACCTCTTTGACAGTTTATGGATTTGATCTCAACATCAATACAGCTTTTTCCATCGGAGGCTATGTATATGATAGTGGTTATACTTCATTGATGGAGGGGGGACAAGAAGGATCGAACTGGTCAACTGACATTTTTGCAAGATGGACTCCGGAAAACAAACAGGCTACTCTCGTTACCCATTATTGCAGATATCCGATTTATCAACCAAGTTTATTAAAAAAATCAGTCTTTAGAATTGGCATCTGCCCATCATATAACGTATGTTTTAATCCCCAATAATATCCTTTCATATATTCCATAATAGTTTCATTTTTAATATCATATGAATTAATAAAACGAATTCTATCTTTCACCCAAGAATCTACATTAAGGAAAGATAGCCATAATCCGTCTAAATCATAAGATGACACCACGTTACCAGTACCACGATCTATATGATACACTACATAATATACTTTTTCTATCTTAGCATACTCCAATAAATGTTCTATAACTTCATTTATTGCATCTTGATATCCCTTTTCATAATCAGTAAGTGGAACTATTGGCTTTTCAGGAAAAGTATCCTTTGGCAAACAACCCTCGCATGGAAGAATGGGAGTTGGATCCGGATCAAGAGAAGAAAATACTTCTAATCGATTTATAGACTCATCGCAAGAGAAGAAAATAAACAACAAACAGCCACTAATGAAATAAAATAATGTTTTCATAATAATTGATTTTTTAAAATAAGTACTATATCTTAATTAAATGATAATATCATTGAAACGCAGATTATCGCAAATTCACACCTCCAATACAGCAAGCCATCTAATCTGCGATCATTCACGTGGCAATAAAAAGCTACCATAGTATAAATTAAATATGAAGTACTACTTATATAATTATTTTCCCTACATCATTCCCTCTTTCAATATCCCGACTAAAATAGGTCTTAATCCACTGACAAAACACTCCACAGCAATCACCATCAGGATAAGTCCCATTAAACGCATCATTACATTATTACCCGTTTCACCCAAAACCTTAACCAAGCGGGTTGAAGCACGAAGAATAAGAAAAGTAATAAAGTAAATCAATGCAATCATCCCTATCAGAACACTTTTCATTTCGATAGTGTGAGAGTCCTCCATCAGCACAATGGCATTGGCAATAGCACCCGGTCCACACAACATCGGAATAGCTAAAGGGGTAATCGAAATATCATCGGCATAAGTTTTGATCTCTTCGTCTTTCAACTTCATAGGCGTATAGCGTGCCTGCAACATATCAAAACCAATTTTAAAGATAATGACTCCACCAGCAATACGGAATCCATTGGTAGAGATACCAAAAAATTTAAAAAGGAGTTGCCCTGCAAACACAAAAACCATTAGGGTAAGAAAAGATACAATCGTTGCACGTCGCACAATTGCACGCCGCTCTTTATCCGTCATTCCATGTGTCATCGTCAGAAATACAGGCATCGTACCCAAAGGATTTGTCAACGTAAAAAAGGAGGTAAAACACAGTAAAGCAAAAGGCAAAAGAGTTTCCATAACAGTTGTATCTTTATACGTTATTTTTCAACGCAAAAGTACGACTTATCTATAAATACTACAATATTTCCAACAAATCTTTCAGGTCTTGCAGTTGATAAGTAGGCTGGAAAGAAAATTCGGTACGGCCGGAAACATTGTAAAAGGCCTGGTGCATCCCTACCCCATTGGCCCCTACGATATCGGCATCCCAACTATCCCCGATCATCAATGATTCACGCAACTCTGATTGAGTAGCCGAAAGTGCAAAATGAAAGATCTGAGAAGCTGGTTTTAAAAGTCCAATGTCATCTGAAAGAATTACTTTTTTAAAATAAGATTCAATTCCCCCGGAACACATTTTACGATATTGAAGTTCGCGAAAGCCATTGGACAAAATATAGAGATTATAGCGCGAAGCCAGTTTATCAAGCACCTCCTTCGCATGAGGCATCAACCGCCTTTTAGTTGGGATAACGGCAAAAAAGTCATCTGAATATGCTTTCGCTAAAGCAGAATCGCCAGCGCCCACTGCCTCAAGGGGATACAGAAAGCGCTGACGATTGAGTTCCTCTTTTGTGATCTGACCGTTACCATATTCCATCCACAATTCTATATTACGCCGTTGATAAAGCGAATAGAAATGCTCAAAGGAATCAAAGAAAGCATCCAGCTTATACTTATAATACATCTCTTCGAATGTATCATGTGCATTTGCCGAAAATGCCCAAAGTGTATCGTCTAAATCAAAAAAGAGATTTTTATACTTCATTATTTAACCTGGATAACTAAATATCTGGATACACTCCAAAATTCTTTTGGATTTGTAATCTTCAAAGTCAGTTGTCCCTTATCATCTTTTACCAATTCATAAGAACCGGCAGGATGAGTAGTTAATAACTCTGCACGTTTTGAATATAATTTAATTTCTTTAGTGGTACGGATATCAATCTGAGTAAAATAATCCTTATTGAAATCTGCATTTTTCAATACATCACCACTTTGAAGAATTTTCTGAGACTTCAATTCTGACTTCGTACCAAATACAAACCATGCAGCATTGATTGCTTTATCCTGTTCTGCCACAGTCTTAGCTTTTGCTTCATTTTCAGCAGCAAGAGACTCTTTGTCAGCAGCAAGGCCACTAACAGCAGCATCCAATTCCTGAATACGGATATTTTTAGAAGCAAGTTCAGCCTGTAATTCTTCGATACGTTGTTGTTTGGCAACCAGCTCCTGAGTTAAAGACTCAACCGCTTTCTTCAGCTGAGCAGAATTGTTCTTACTGCTCTTCAACATAGCCTGCAATTTAGCAATCTGAGCTTTGTTCTCTTCCATTTGTTTAGTAATAAATTCAATATCAGAAGCAATCTGCTGTTTTGCAGATGATGAATTTTCTGTTATTGTGCCACGCTGCAAGTCTACACGGCTCTCAGCATCGTTTATCTGGCGGAAACCTTCCTGAATTTCATTAAATGTTCCCATCATTTCGTCCAACTCGGCATTACGCTGTGTCAGCTCTATCAATAAAGAATCATTTTCAGCTTTAAGGTCTTTACTACCACCTTTAAAGCCATCACACGAAGCCAACATGGCCGCGCATACAATTAAAACTGCTAACTTTTTCATACGTTTACGTTTTTACGTTTTTTAAATGAAGTTATTTAATCGTCTATTCCTGCAATTACAATTACTATCTCACCACGGGGATCAGTCTCGGTAAAATGCTCGATCAGTTCAGTCAAATTACCACGAACAGTCTCTTCGTGGACTTTAGAAATCTCCCGGGACACACTGCCCTGACGTTCCGGACCAAAATATTCCGCAAACTGTGTCAGTGTTTTCAACAAACGATGGGGAGATTCATAAAACACCATCGTACGGCGTTCCTCTACAAGAGACTTTAGCTTCGTCATACGTCCCTTTTTTGGGGGGAGAAAGCCTTCAAAACAAAACTTCTCGTTAGGCAATCCTGAAGCTACCAATGCCGGAACAAAAGCTGTTGCTCCTGGCAAACATTGTACTTCAATACCATTACGCACACATTCACGTACCACAAGAAACCCCGGATCAGAAATACCAGGCGTACCAGCATCCGAAATCAAAGCCACCGTTTCACCAGCCTTTATTCTATTAACAACGCTCTCTACCGTTTTATGTTCATTAAACTTGTGATGAGATTGCATTGCATTCTTTATTTCAAAATGTTTCAGCAATATTCCGGAAGTACGTGTATCCTCAGCCAGAATGAGGTCAACCTCCTTCAGTATCCGGATAGCCCGAAAGGTCATATCCTCCAGATTTCCTACCGGCGTGGGTACTACGTATAATTTTCCCATATTCATTATCGGATTAATTAAAATACTTTTTGAGAAGTTCCTGAAAATCAATCATAGCCTCATTCTCTTCATCCACATTTATCTTTGATAACAAAAAAGCAATGGCAGCATCCAAAGAACTCATCTCAGAGATCTGCTCTATAACCCGATTCATCTGTTCACTATCACCATTAAATAATTCACGCGAAAAGCGGAAAGAATCATTCAAACTAATAGATCGCCGTAAATCCGTCACCGGTCTGATACGCTCTCCCAATATAGATCCTGCAGAAACAATATTTATTGTCTCCTGCACCTCTATTGGGGCTTGAGACTCTACTACTTGTAAAGCCTCTTTTTCTTCTTCCACCTCTTCGAGAACAGTTTCTTCTACTTCTTTTTCTGTTAGAATGGGTTGAATGATCTCTTCTTCAACAGGCTTCTGTACAGTATCCAGCTCTGTCAACATTTGATCCAACCTATCACGCATTTGCAGAACATTCCGCTTCAGCACTTCGCGTAAGGTCCCATTAGGCTCACGTTCGAAAGCCTCCATCAGGTACTTTAGCTCCTGGATATCCAATTCTATGTTGGTCAATAGTGCTTGCATACTCTTCTTGTTTACCTTTTTGTAGATGCCGCAAATGTAGAAATAAATAATGAAAAAACATCAGAAAGCGAACAAAAGTGTTATTTTTGCAACCAAATATAACACACTAAATCATGGTATTATTTTCAGAAGATCACATACAGGAAACCAGAAGAAGAGGAAGAATAGAAGTTATTTGCGGCTCTATGTTTTCGGGAAAAACAGAGGAGTTAATACGTCGTCTCAAACGTGCTAAGTTTGCTCGCCAACGTGTAGAAATTTTCAAACCTTCTATTGATGTGCGTTATTCCGAAGCCGATGTCGTTTCACATGACAGTAACGCAATCTCCTCTACTCCTATTGATTCGTCAGCCAGTATATTATTATTCACATCTGAGATTGATGTAGTAGGTATAGATGAAGCACAGTTTTTCGACAGCAGTCTGATCGATGTATGTAATCAACTGGCAAATAATGGGATAAGAGTAATCATTGCCGGGCTGGATATGGATTTTAAGGGCAATCCTTTTGGGCCAATGCCCGGACTGTGTGCCATAGCCGATGAAGTTTCAAAAGTACACGCCATTTGCGTTAAGTGCGGCCAATTGGCTTCCTTTTCACATCGAACTGTAAAAAACGACAAGCAAGTAATGTTGGGAGAAACAGCCGAGTATGAGCCCTTGTGCCGCGAGTGCTATTTGCGTGCTTTAGAAGAAGATAAAGAAAAAGGATAAAAGATCAATAAATATGGAAAGGAAGAAAATAACATTCGACAGCTTTATACGTGGTTCAATCTGTTGTATTCTTATTGTTGGAGTATTAATGCTGGTCGAAAGGCTGAGCGGAGTATTGTTACCTTTCTTTTTGGCATGGCTCATTGCCTATATGATTTATCCGCTGGTTAAACTCTTCCAATACAGGTTACGTTTAAAAAGCCGGGTACTTTCTATCTTTTGTGCGTTATTCTCCATTACAGTAGTTGGAGTTACCGCTTTTTACTTTCTGGTACCTCCACTGTTAGAAGAATTTGGAAAGGTGAAGGATCTTTTGGTTATTTACTTCACCCACGGTATAGCCGACAATTCAAATGTACCGAAAAGCCTTGCTGATTTTATTCAGGAAAATATAGATATGAATGCCTTGAGCCGTATTCTCAGCGAAGAAAACATAGTTAATGCTGTAAAAAGTACAGTGCCTAAGCTTTGGATGTTATTATCTGAATCTATAAACTTCTTATTCAGCATTCTGGCGTCTTTTATAATCTTATTATATGTAGTATTTATCCTATTGGATTACGAGTCAATTGCCGAAGGCTGGATACACTTGTTACCTGCCAAATATCGTACTTTCACTACTAATCTGATTAAAGATGTTCAGAATGGCATGAATACTTATTTCCGTGGACAGGCTCTCGTCGCTCTCTGTGTAGGTATATTATTCAGTATCGGTTTTCTCATTATAGATTTTCCAATGGCTATCGGATTAGGGTTATTTATTGGTGCATTAAATATGGTGCCTTATCTTCAGATTATTGGTTTCCTGCCTACTATTATGTTAGCTATTCTTAAAGCGGCTGACACCGGACAGAATTTCTGGATCATCATTGCCTCAGCCTCAGCTGTCTTTATTGTTGTTCAAATTATCCAGGATACATTGATTGTCCCCAAAATTATGGGAAAAATAACCGGATTAAATCCAGCTATTATTTTACTCTCACTTTCTATTTGGGGATCATTGATGGGAATGTTAGGTATGATTATAGCACTCCCATTAACAACATTGATGCTCTCCTATTATCAACGTTTCATTATTAACAGAGAAAGGATAAGTGATTCAAACCTGGAATACACTGAGGATCAGCAACGTGGAGGAAAAGATAAAAAATAGTACAAACTTTTTTATAGCTTTTACTTGCAAATATAAAAAAAGTCACTACCTTTGCACCCGCAATCAGGAAATAACTGATTTGCAATAAGGATTGATTCGCTAGCTCAGCAGGTAGAGCACAACACTTTTAATGTTGGGGTCCTGGGTTCGAGCCCCAGGCGGATCACTGAAAACAGAAGAAGAATCAAGCAAATCCCTGATAATCAGACATTATCAGGGATTTCTTTTTTCTGGCAGGTAGCAGAAAATAGCCGTTTCAAGCATATTATCGGTGGATAAATCGTGGGACTAAAATTTAATTGAACAATCTCCAGACTGTATGCAACTGCGAACATAATTCATACATAAAGTATTTACGGTATCTGAAACCAATAATCTACCCTACAGAACAAATATATCACAATAGAAAGAACCTATTCCAACAGGCAAAACAAAGATTTAACAAACTATTCAACTACAAACGAGAACTAAACCAAATCTTTTGAATACTACAATGCCATGAAGAACGGAAGTGTCTCCAATCAACTCAACATCCAGGAACGGCAAATTTCCGACGCAAGAAGAAAAACAGATATACAGGAGTTAATTAGACTGTTTCACAAATAATTGTTACTTTTGCGGATGGTGGTGTTATGTTATTCTTACTGTATATTGCATATCTTAGATAACTTATTGCACCAGTCTCGAAATTATGTATATTTTTCAACATGAGCATAAATACAGAAGTTAAAAGAAAATTATGGGCCTCCTCAGGAGGATACTGTGGCAAACCAGATTGTCATGCAGACCTATTCCCATTTTTTGAAAGTGGAGAAATAACAAATATAGAAGAGCTTGCACATATTATAGGACAAAGAAAAAATGGACCAAGAGGCAAATATAATTTACCAATAAGCCAACGGGATGAATTTGAAAATATAATACTCTTATGTCCAACTTGCCACACAACTATTGACAAAAAACCACAGTTATTCCCTAGCGATACTATAAAACAATGGAAAAAGAACCATATGGAAAGTATTAAAAATCTTTTCCATGCACCCAAATTTGATTCACGAGAAGAAGCAGCAAAATACCTAAGACTATTATTCGCAGAGAATAAGGCAATATTTGACAGGTATGGCCCTCACTCTGAAAATGCGAAAACGAAGCAGATGGAAACCGAATTAATGTGGGAAAAGCTATCGATACAAAAGTTATTACCAAATAATAGAAAAATAGAGTCAACAGTTGAACAGAATCAAGAACTTTTAAGCGATAATGAATTCAGCTTATTTATAGAATTTAAATTGCATAGAGCAGGTTTTGAGTACAATAAAATTTCCGGAGATGTAAACTCTACAGTTCCGACCTTTCCAATTGACTTTGAAAATATATTTCAATGAGAGAAAAAAACATAGAAAAAGTCGCTCCATCAAGTAAAACCTTTTTTAAGAATGGTATGAATGGGCATTCAGCAGTAAGATGTATTACTGATTTAGGAAACAACATGTATCTAATAAGCAGAACCGACAATAAACCAGATATTAAGGTTTTAGTAGCTGATATCTACATTGCAGGCGAAGCTGATATACTTGAAATCAGTTCTAATTTGCATGATATAGATTGTATTGTCCTAATTGGATTTTATAATCGGTATTCAAATGAAGCCAAAGAATTGGCCAAATCAATGAATGTAGGTTTATTTAACTATAGAGAGTTCTTTGGAGCTATCCATTATAGCGGCAATGCTTTTATTGATTATATACGAAAGGAAAGATGATTAAATTAAGTATCCCCCCTCAAAAACACTTTGACCACTACCTTTTTGGATCGGTTTTATACTCAGAGAATCCGTCTGATATTGATATTGCAATAATCTATGACAAAAAATTTATTAGCCCACAAGACGCTATTCAATATCGGCACAAATTGATTGAAAATCTGTCTAAGTCTACACCGCTAGAAATTGACACAATCCTTCTTTCAAAAGAAGAAGAAATTGAAGTTGAATTTCTATCAAATGCTAAACATCAAAAGATTTAAAACTACCTATAACACGCGGTTTGTCGGCAATCTCGGGCAGAATATTACATAAAGTATGTATGGGGCAATAGGGTATGCTTTCTGAGATTCCCGAATTACCCAATACCGAATTTCGTGGAAGTAATATTGTTTGGTTAAGAGATGGTTCTGTAAGTGGCTCTCTTGATTTCTTTTCATTAGCAGGAACAGAGGCCTTTTAAAACCTGATGAAATGCAGTATGTTTGAGTGAGAACTCTCTCTGTCGTTTACAAGTTCTGTTATACTCCGTATCCTAATCAAACAAGATACAGAGTATAGTAGTAGAAGTGTAATCACTAAAAAAGACTAAAAAAGGTACTTCGGAATTTGGTCGTCACAGAAACAATGCCCAACTTTGCACCGCAAAACAAGAATAAACATATAATTCCTCATCGGAGGGCATTATGTACAACTATAGTGCCGGATAAGATGAATGGTAGAAAAATCATTCATTTTATCCGGCACTTTCTTTATCAAAGAACGAGCCAGAGTGGAAATTAAATATTGAAAAGATATGGAAATAGTAAATAAAAAAAAGACAAAGCTAGCAAAACCAGATTTTGTATTTATCAAAATAGTGGTCGTGGAAACACTAAATCCTGCTCCATACCACTTTATGTATAACCATCTAAATATATAGAATTATGAATATCTTGTACTCAACGGTATATCTGATCTGCTATGTGATATCCTTACTTCCCTTCTGGGCCTTATATCGGATATCCGACATTTTTTACGTTCTACTCTACCATCTTCTTAAATACAAGAGAAAAATCGTTCGTAACAATCTTTGTATATCTTTTCCTCATAAGGATAAGCACGAAATTCTTACTATAGAAAAAGAGTTCTATGCCTTTCTATGCGATCAGTTTGTTGAGACTATCAAGCTATGCTCCATTTCAGAGAAAAGAATAAGTAAACGTATGCTCTTTGAAGGACTCCCTGAAATGGTAAATGAACTGAAAAATGAAAACAAGAATTTCGCTTTTCTCTATATGGGTCATTATGGCAACTGGGAATGGTTATCACTACTTGCAACCCAAGTTCATAAACAAAACTCACAGATATTCAACGGATATATCTATTATCCATTGAAAAACAAGGTGTTTGATAAGATACTCCTAAAACTACGGAGTCGGTTGGGTGGGAAAAATATCACAATAAAAGAAACTATCCACCGAATCATTGAATTAAAAGAAAATTCCCGAAAAGCAATAATTGCTTTTGTATCCGATCAGGCGCCACTATGGAGTGGAAAGTACCATTGGAGTAACTTCTTCCAGTGGGAAACCCCGGTAGTTACCGGTGCCGAACAAATGGGAAAACATGTGGACGCACTCATCTTTTATGCAGAGATGGAGCGCATCAAAAGGGGATATTACCGATGCAAAATCAGTCGTATGATAGACGACATACAGCAATATGCTGACTATGAAGTAACCGACTTATTTATGAGCAAACTGGAACAATCCATACATAAAGCTCCATCATACTGGTTGTGGACACATGACAGATGGATACGTACCCGGGAAGAAATTATGGTCTGGTACAAAAGAATTATACATAAAAAAGAAAACGTTCGATGAAAAAGTTAAATCTGACACAAGGTAACGTACCTAAAGTACTATTACAATTTGCAGTACCTTTTCTAATAGCAAATATATTACAGGCACTCTATGGAGGGGCCGATCTCTTTGTTGTGGGCCAATATGATAATTCGGCAAGTGTAGCAGCCGTAGCTATCGGCAGTCAGGTAATGCAGACCATTACGGGAATTATCCTCGGCATTACAACAGGCACTACTGTACTGATCGCTATAGCAACCGGCTCAAAAGACAACCGGCAGGTAGCTTCCACAATCGGGTCATCTGTGTGGTTATTCTCAATTATAGGAATTGTACTAACCCTGGTAATGACACTTTACCACAGTCAGATAACCGAATGGATGCATACTCCACCCGAAGCGATGTCTGATACGAAAAGTTATATTCTGGTCTGCTCAACCGGCATTCTGTTTATTGTGGGATACAACGTTGTATGTGGTATCCTACGTGGTTTAGGCGATTCAAAAACTCCACTTTATTTCGTAGCATTGGCGTGTGTTATCAATATTGTTCTCGACTTTATATTAGTCGGATATTTCCATCTTGGAGCTACTGGAGCAGCCATTGCCACCGTAACGGCACAAGGAGTCAGTTTTACCACTGCACTTTGGTTCCTTTACCGAAGAGGGTTTCATTTTGAGTTTACACGACGCGATATCCGTCTAAACAGAAGTTTATCGAAGAGAGCTCTGACGCTAGGGGCTCCCATTGCATTGCAGGATGCCCTCATCAATATCTCATTCCTATTAATTACTGTTATCGTAAATCAAATGGGTGTTATTGCATCTGCATCTCTGGGTGTTGTCGAAAAAATCATCGTATTCGCAATGTTACCTCCAATGGCCATATCATCTGCAGTGGCAACGATGACAGCACAAAATTATGGTGCCGGACTTGTACAGAGAATGAATCAATGTCTTCTCTCCGGGATAGGGTTCGCTCTTATCTTCGGAGTTACAGTTTGCCTATATTCGCAATTCCTGCCAGAAACACTTACGGTATTTTTCACCAAAGACCCTATGGTAGTAGCAATGGCTGCTGAGTATCTGAAGGGATATAGTATCGACTGCGTCATCGTTAGTTTCGTGTTCTGTATCAATTCTTACTTCAGCGGACAAGGAAACTCAATATTCCCTATGATTCATAGTTTGATAGCCACTTTTCTGTTTCGTATCCCACTCTCATACTGGTTCAGTCAAATAGATAGTTCCTCATTATATATTATGGGATTTGCACCACCTATATCAACAGTTGTGTCTTTACTGATATGCATCTGGTATTTGAGATATACGAAAAACAGACGTTTGAAAGAAGGTATAATAACAACCATTTAACCAACTTTATTAACAGCTTATCCAAGTTATTCACAACCTAACTCATTATTATTGTTCATAAAGTATGAATAACAGATAAAAGAATCGGATAATCAACAAATTACCCTGTTAATAACTTTGTTTAAATACCTATTTTCTCCCTGTAATAATCCGTGAGAATAGCACATATGAGACCGATGAATCAACCCATTTACCTGGTGATACATTACCCCCGATGAACTGAACTTTCTTCATTGCTGGTATGTTATAACAATATAAACATTAAAAACATTGCGGTTATGGAAAAATATCTAATTCACAGTAACGAGCTACACCTGATTGATAAAGCAAAAATCCATCAGGCTGTAGAAAAGATGGTAGAGTCTCTCGACATGGCAGCAGGGTCAACTTCTTGTTTCGACTTGTACAAAGTAGTGGAAACCTATTTTACAGACCTGGATAAACGGAAAAAGATGAACCATCTCCTGGGTATCACAGATACAGCCGAAGAGATAGAAGAAGAATTTGGAGTATGCTAACTTAATAAAAAATATCAGTACATATAAAGAAAAAGAGTCTTTAAAAAACTTTATACACTCAATAAAAAACAGCGTCACGAAGATTGCCATAATCTTCGTGACGTTGTTTTTTCATATCCTATATCATCCGTTTTTATTACTCGATGAGCGTAAACTTCTTTTTAAGACGGATATCTTCCGAGCTGGCTCCCACGCGTACTTCAAATGTACCCGGTTCAACTGTCCACTCCATATTCCGGTCAAGTAATTCCAAATCCGCGGGTTTCAGGGTGAAATGCATACGTTTCGTTTCATTGGGTTGCAATAAAACACGTTGGAAACCACGCAAACGCGAATCATAGGTCACTACACTACTAACCAAATCACGTACATAAAGCTGCGCCACTTCCTCTCCTGCATATTTCCCTGTGTTGGTAACATCAAAAGAGACCTGTACTTCACCCTGTGTCCCTTTGGCAGGAGCTGTCACTTCAAGATTACTGTAAGCAAAAGTTGTATAGCTAAGTCCATAACCGAAAGGATACAAAGCCCCCAGTACCCGTGTACTTCCGCTACCATTGGGACCAGATGAAGGTTGAGTACCATGCGATCCTTTCTTAAACGGAAAGTTTAATTCAATCTGTCCCACTGATTTCGGAAAAGTAACGGTCAGTTTACCTCCCGGATTATAATCACCAAACAGCGTTTCTGCAATAATCTTCCCACCCTGGAAACTCGGGAACCAGGTCTCAAGGATAGCCGGTAAATTCTGATTTTCCCAATTGATAGTAAGTGGCTGACCATTGACAAGCACCAGTACTATCGGTTTTCCTGTGGCATGTAGTGCTTGCAGAAGTTCACGTTGACGTCCGGGTAGCTCAAGTGAAGTACGAGAGCGGCTCTCTCCTACACGGTATTCGTCTTCACCCATCACGGCAATGATCACATCGGCAGACTGTGCTTCCGCAACAGCCTTATCCATATCTGCCACTTCCTCTGCTGTAAGCACTGCTGGCAACACTTCACTTGCAGGCCATTCCTTATCTATTATATTACAACCTTTTGAGTAGACAACTTCCGCATCTCCTTTCAAATAGTCTTTGATACCCTGAAGTACAGTAATAGTTGACAAACCGTTCGGACCATAGCGGCTAATCATAAAGTTATCTTCATCTGCCAGCGGTCCGGTAACCAATACTTTCTTTATCTTTTTCTTATTTAACGGTAACAGTTGTCCGTCGTTTTTAAGCAGGACCAAAGACTGACGTTGCATCTCCCTTACAAAGTCCAAATGCTTATCTGCACCTGCCATTTCATCTGCCTCTTTCGGATTATCCCGGTAAGGAGCATCAAATAATCCCAGACGAAACTTCACTGCCAACACTTCACTCACACGTTTGTCAATCGTCGCCATTGATATCTTGTTTTCTGCCAGCAAACGACGAATTGGCAAGATGAAATCAGCCGGAGGTGTAAAATGAGTGCGCACATTCAATCCCGCTTCCAACACCTGTCGTACAGCTTCGTCATAATCTTCGGCTACCTGATGTTTGGTATGAACAAATTCCACTGCCTGACTATCGCTCACCACGTATCCGTCAAAGCCATATTCTTCACGTAATAACTTTGTCAGGAAATAGTAACTTGAAGTCACCGGCTCCCCATTCCAATCATTATAACTACTCATCACCCCCATCGGATGCGATTGTTGTATCACATGTTTAAAAGGATACAGATAAATTTCGTGCAACTCACGGGGAGTTACATGAGGGTCGGTCCGGCAGTTTCCATCCCTACCACCTTTAGGACTACTGTATACAGCAAAGTGTTTCAGAGTAGCTGCCACTCCTTGTGACTGAATGCCATCTACCATTTGCACGCCCAGTTCGCCAATAAGATAAGGATCTTCTCCATAACATTCCAGTGTACGCCCCCATCTCGGATCACGCACCACATCAAGAATAGGCGCATATACATTGGTATATCCTAATACGCGAGCTTCTTTACCCACAATTTCTCCCGCTTCACGTACCAGTTCTGCATTCCAGGTACTTCCAATTGCTATCGGAGCCGGAAGCGGTGTTGCTTTTGTATGATTAAGTCCATGAATACCCTCATTAGAGAAATCAACAGGAATACCCAGACGCGTCTCTTCAATAAACCAACGTTGGGTTTCATTGATAGCCTTTACATGATTGGAGAAAGGAACAATAAGATGGGGTACCCGTTTGGCACCTCTTCCTACTCCGTTGAGTTGCTCATCGATATTAGCAATACCATCTTTCCAGATAGCTTCTTTCCAGGCAGGAGTAGGCAAAGAGTCTTTCAGAACGCGCCCAAAGCCATAAAGTGTAGCAAGCTGACAACTTTTCTCTTCTACCGTCATCTGTGAAAGTAAATCCTTTACTCGTTTTTCAACAGGTTGCGAAGGGTCTTCAAAGATATCTTTCACACCATTCTTATTAAAATCAATCCACCCTTTTTTATAGATTGATTTGGAGGACGACTGTGCAGAAACAACTGAAACACACTGCCCAGCCCAAGCAATGCATACTAAAAGAAGTAATTTTTTCATATATCATTATATAAGAGTTTGACCGCCTGCAAGGCGGATAGGCTGCAAATATAATAATTAATTCCAATTCACCTATAATCAAGATATTACATTTTGTGTGCGCCCACACATGTTATAAAGCAACAAACGGTGAACAAACTGCGTTATCCACAGATATTCACCGTTCATGGTTTTATCGTTCACTATCTTTAGTTTCCCTGATGTACAGTAAGTTGCGGGAATGGAAAATTGATGCCCTTTTCGTTGAAGGTGTTATAAATAGCCTTATTGATATCAAAGTAAACGCCCCAATAATCAGAGGTTTTCACCCATACACGGATCACAATATTGACACTGCTTGCATCCAGTGCATGAAGAGCAATAAAAGGCTCCGGAGTATCCAATATACGATTGTCGGCAGCCAGTACTTCACGTACCACACGGTCTACTTTATCATAATCTTCACCATAATCCACACCAACGACCCATTCCACACGGCGGGTTTCCTGTGTATTATAATTCGTCACTACACCACTGCTCAACGCACCATTCGGTACGTAAACCAATTTATTATCTCCCGTAGTCAGAATGGTATGAAATATCTGTATTTCTCTGACAGTCCCCGAGAAGTTCTGACTCTCAATCCAGTCACCCACCTTATAGGGTTTAAATAACAAAATCACCAGTCCCCCTGCAAAGTTCTGAAGATTACCGGATAATGCCATACCGATAGCCACACCGGCAGAGGCCAGTAACGCTGCAAATGAGGTAGTTTCTACACCCAATGCACCAACAACTGAAATAATCAGAAGTATCGTCAACAGAATATTTACAAGACTCTTGACAAATGTCTTGATACTTACATCTACATGCCGCTTGTCCATCATCCGGGCAGCCAATTTGTTCAGCATCGATACAAGGAAGCGTCCTACGATAAAAACAAGCACCGCTTTCAGGATACTTCCGCCGGCACGCACACCGGCATCTATGAGCTGTTGAGTAATAAGAGATATTTTATCTAGACCGTCAGCATTAGCAATAGCCTGGTCCAGATTATTGGCGGCAACCTGCAGAGAATCGGTTACAGCCTGAGTAATTTGTAATAATAGCATAATTAGTTTCTTATTTTGAGTAAATAATCCAGGTTTGTAATTTCAATCATAACAAGTTACAAAGTTACTTTGTTTTAAGTAAATATAAAAGTTTTTTTTGCTTTCCTCATCCGAAAGCACTAATTTTGCCAACGATTTCACAATACAGGGGTGCCTTAACATGACGGGCTGAGAACATACCCATAGAACCTGAACCGGGTAATGCCGGCGTAGAGAACGAATAAATTACACAATGAAAAAGAATCTATTAGCTGTTGCCTTTCTAATGGCAGCCAGCATCAACATCTTTGCACAAACGAGCGCCAAAGATAGTTTAAGAGTAGTCAACCTGCAAGAGGTACAGGTAGTATCCACCCGTGCCACTTCTAAAACTCCGGTGGCATACAGTAATATTTCTAAAAAAGAGATCCGAAAACAGAACTTCGGACTTGACCTGCCTTTTCTGTTAACGACCACCCCATCGGTACTTACCACATCGGATGCCGGAAGCGGAGTAGGCTATACCAGCATTCGTGTACGCGGTACAGACGCCACGCGTATCAATATTACAGCCAACGGCATTCCTATGAACGATGCAGAGAGCCATTCCATCTTTTGGGTGAATACCCCCGACCTGGCTTCTTCACTCGAAGATATGCAAATCCAGCGCGGAGCAGGCACATCGACTAATGGCGCCGGAGCATTTGGCGCAAGTATCAATTTGCGTACAGCCGGCATTCCTTCCAAAGCATACGCCGAGGTTTCCGGTTCTTACGGATCATTCAATACACATAAGGAGACGGTTAGCGTAGGTTCCGGGTTGATAGGCAATCATTGGGCCTTTGATGCACGCGTGTCGAATATACAGAGTGACGGATATCGCGACCGTGCCACATCAGATTTGAAGTCGTACTTCCTGCAAGGAGGATATTACGGTGAAAATACGACCCTGAAGTTTATCACTTTTGGTGGCAAAGAGAAAACTTATCATGCCTGGGACGGTATCAGCCGGAAACAATTGGAGACTGACCGTACCTATAACCCAAACGGGGCCATCAAAGACGACAACCTGAACAAAGGAAACACCATAGGATTTTATGACGACCAGACGGATAATTATAATCAGACGAACTATCAGCTAATATTCAATCACCTGTTTTCTTCCGAATGGAATCTGAACATTGCCCTGCATTACACAGATGGTTTCGGATATTACCAGGAGTATAAGAATGGACGGACACTGGAAGAGTACGGACTAAAACCATTCTACCTTCCCGGAAACACAGAAGCGCAAACTAAGACCAATCTGGTACGCCAAAAGCTCGTAGACAGCGGCTTTGGTGGCGGCGTATTTTCTGTTGATTATAAAAACGAGAAGCTAAATGCCTCTCTGGGTGGAGGCTTGAATCGTTATAGTAACGATCATTATGGCAAAGTAATCTGGGTAAAGAATTATACTGAAGCGCTGAATCCGGATCACGAATACTATCGCAACAATGGTAGTAAGACAGACGGAAACATCTATGCCAAAGCCAATTATCAAATAGCCGGAGGATTGCATGCTTATGCTGACCTGCAATATCGTTACATCAATTACAAGATAACGGGAGACAATGATAAATGGGATTGGACTGCAGAACCCGGACATCTCCAACGCCTGAACGTAAACGAGCACTTCAGTTTCTTCAATCCTAAAGCCGGCTTATTCTGGCAATTCAACCCATACCACAGCGCTTACGCTTCTTTTGCCGTAGCCCAGAAAGAACCTACACGTAATAACTATACCGACGGACTATTCGAAAAACTTCCCCGTCCGGAAAAGATGTTAGATTATGAATTAGGATATACTTTCCGCAACAGTTGGTTCACTGCCGGAGTGAACCTGTATTATATGGACTATACCGACCAACTGGTACTAAATGGAAAAGTAAACGATATCGGTGAAGCAATGGCAGAAAATGTCAAAGACAGTTACCGCATGGGAATAGAGCTCTCTTTAGGCGCCCGTATCACCGACTGGCTACGCTGGGACATCAACGGGACATGGAGTAAAAACCGCATTAAGAATTACACCGGTTATGTGAGTGACTATGATGACAACTGGGATGAACTTTATACTCAAACAGCTATTTATGCGGGGGATACTCCCATTTCTTTTTCTCCTTCGTTTATGGGAAACAGCCTGATCGGTTTTAATTATAAAGGTTTCGACGCATCCTTGCAATCACAATACGTCAGCCGTCAGTATCTCGACAATTTCGGTTTAGAGGAGAACTCACTCGATCCATCTTTCGTGAGTCATCTTAGTTTAGCTTACAGTTTCAAACTGCCTTCTGTTAAACAAATCACTGTCGGTGCCACTATCTACAACCTCTTTAACACGAAGTACGAAACCAACGGATACTCACAGAATGCTGCTGTTTATGAAGGAGGAGATAAGAATCAAAAAGCTGCCCTCTCTTACGACCCACGTTTTTATCCGATGGCAGGAACTAATGTACTGGCACACATAGCAATTAGATTTTAAATAAACCAAGTACAACCATGAACTACCTCGAAATCATTGGTACCCTCATTGGGCTGCTCTATCTTTGGTTAGAATACCGGGCGAGTATTTATCTGTGGATAGCAGGTATCATAATGCCTGCCATCTATGTTTTTGTGTATTACAGAGCCGGACTATACGCCGATTTTGGTATCAATATCTATTATCTTCTCGCAGCGGTTTATGGCTGGCTGGTATGGAAGTACGGCAATAAGGCACACGAAAAAGCAGAGTTACCCATCACTCATATTCCGTTAAAGTATCTTCCTGCTCTGATGGCTGTATTCATTATCACCTTCATAGGTATCGCTTTGATACTGATTAACTTTACCGACAGTAATGTTCCCTGGCTCGACTCATTTACTACCGCACTGAGTATCATCGGCATGTGGATGCTTGCCCGTAAATATGTAGAACAATGGTGGGCATGGATACTGGTAGACGTGGTATGCTGCGGCCTCTATATCTACAAAGATTTGTATTTCACCTCCGGACTCTACGGACTTTATTCAATAATCGCTATCTTTGGCTTCCTCAAATGGAAAAAAATGATGCCTAAACCATAACTCCGGCAGAAATAAGTACGGAATGCGTTTTACATCTCTCTTATTTACAAATGAATATGACAACAGAAGCAGTTATTCTCGGCAATGGTGATTACCCCTCACATCCATATCCACTGAATGTATTATCACAAGCTCCATACGTAGTTTGCTGTGACGGCGCTGCCAACGAGTACATTCGCCGGGGTTTTCGCCCGGATGCTATTATCGGAGACGGCGATTCGCTCTCTCCCGAGAATCGGGAACGGTTTGCCGGAATCTTCCACCATGTGAAGGATCAGGAGACAAATGACCAGACCAAAGCCATCCGTTTTTTGCAGGCACAAGGAAAACGGCAGATCGCCATTGTAGGAGCTACAGGCAAGCGTGAAGATCACACGTTGGGTAACATCAGCCTGTTAATGGACTACATGCAGGAAGGGCTTCAGGTGCAAATGATAACAGATCATGGTATTTTTATCCCTGCCTGTAACACACAGGTATTCACTTCGCAACCGGGACAACAGGTTTCTATTTTCAACTTCGGAGCAACGGGATTACAGGGAGAAGGGTTAGCCTATCCGCTAAGCGATTTCAGTAATTGGTGGCAGGGTACCTTAAATGAAACCACCGAATATGAATTTTGTATTCATGCAACAGGAAAATACCTTGTATTTATAAACTTCTGAGTGCTTCCCGCACGGGGAAGTACGACGAGCGATGATTGCAGGTTGTTGTGTAATATTACTTCCTGCGTACTATCCGAAGTGCCAAAAAGAGAACCTGTAATATGCTGACTATCAATATATAAATAGAACAACTTTCTCCTCGGAGCCGAGCAGCTTTCTCCTCGGTGCCGAAGGGGTTCCTCCCCGGAGCCGAGCCCCCTCTTCCCCGGAGCCGAGCAAGACACGCGACTCCGGGGGAGTATCTAATGTAAAACAATATAACTTTATTGAAGGCTTTCCTTGAATCTCACTCAGGTACTTTTCATGCATCCGGCATCTTTGTTTTTAAAGAGCAAGCAGATAATTCTTGAAATCAGCAAATTCTTTTGTCATCGGCAAACTCTTCTTCTCACCTTTCATGAAGGCTTGCAGCTTAGCAGGAATCTCTACTTTATCTCCAACAATTCCTTCTACCGTATCCAGGAACTTAGCCGGATGTGCTGTTTCAAGAAACACACCGGTTTCTCCGGGCTTCAGCCCCTCTTCGAGGGCACGATAACCACAGGCTCCATGCGGATCGAGTAGGTAATGAGTATCTTCATACGTTTTCTTTACCGTTTCACGAATTTGTTCATCGGTATAAGTTGTCCCGGTTATCTCAGCCGAAATGGCAGCATGCGAACCACCATAAAGATCGAGCACACGGGCAAAGTTACTCGGATCGCCCACATCCATGGCATTTGCAATAGTGGCAACAGATGGACGCGGATTATACTTACCCGTTTGCAGATACTGGTAGAAAATATCATTCTTATTATTAGCAGCGATAAAGCGTTTCACGGGTAACCCCATCTTTTTGCCAAAGAGTCCGGCTGTGATATTGCCAAAGTTACCACTGGGCACACAGATCACGGCATTATCCGCCTTTCCGGCTTTCTTCAATTGTGCATAAGCGTAGAAATAATAGAACGCCTGAGGCAGAAAACGAGCCACATTAATAGAGTTGGCACTGGTCAGTTGCATATGTTCATTCAGTTCCTTATCCATAAAGGCAGACTTCACAAGCGCCTGGCAATCATCAAAAGTACCATCCACTTCGAGAGCGGTAATATTCTGTCCTAAGGTAGTAAACTGCTTTTCCTGTATTTCACTGACTTTCCCTTTGGGATAAAGCACATAGACATGAATACCGTCCACTCCGAGGAAACCATTGGCAACCGCACTACCGGTATCACCGGAAGTAGCCACAAGTACATTCACCTGCTTTTTGCCCTCTTTACGGATAAAGTAACCCAGCAAACGTGCCATGAAGCGGCCACCTACATCTTTAAAGGCAAGCGTAGGACCGTGGAACAATTCGAGTGAATAGATATTATCTTTCACATGTACCAACGGCACATCAAAGTTCAATGTATCATAAACAATCAGTTTCAATGTATCTGCCGGAACGTCTTCTCCAAAGAAAGCATCGGCTACACGATAGGCTATCTCCTGAAAAGTAAGCGTATCAATGGTGTCATAAAACTCCTGAGGCAGTGGTTTAATCATTTCGGGCATAAAGAGCCCTTTATCGGCAGCCAAGCCCTTCACTACGGCTTCTTCAAGAGTAGCAACAGGAGCCTGGCGGTTAGTGCTGTAATATTTCATAAGTGGTATTTTAAATTTGGTTTATACTGAGTTAGTGATGAGTGATTAGTGATAAGTGATTAGTGCTGTGCAGCGTCAGTGCCATTGCGCAAGCCCACTGTCAATTGTCAACTGTCAACTGTCAATTGTCAACTGTCAACTGTCAACTGTCAATTGTCAACTCTTCACGGGTAGTGCCATAAATTCGTTAATAAATTCATCTGCCTTCATCAGTCCGTACACCCCGTCACAAGCGGCCACTTCGTCATAGGTCTGTACTTCGTCCGGTGTAATGCCCGGATACCAGATAAGAAACGGAATAGGTTCGTTGGTATGGGTACGAAGTTCGCAAGGGGTAGGATGATCGGGCAATACAGCAATGGCTACCGGTTCGTCCCAATCCTTCACAGCTTCATAGATAGGGCCAACAGCACGGCTATCCAGGTTTTCAATTGTAAGAAGTTTCAACGGAATATCTCCTTCATGCCCCGCCTCATCACTGGCTTCGATATGGAGATAGACGAAGTCATCCGTCTTCAATGCTTCCAGTGCAGCTGCCACTTTGTTTTCATAATTCGTATTATAGAGTCCGGTTGCTCCTTCCACCGCAATGCGGCGAAGTCCGGCATAGTATCCGATTCCATTTATCAGATCGACCGCCGAAATAACAGCTCCTCTTTTCACCTGAGGGAAAGTATCGGAAAAAGTATCCATTTGCGGACGGTATCCCGGGCTCCAGGGCCAGATACTATTGGCAGGGTCTTTGCCTTCGGCCATACGTTTCAGATTCAGCGGATGATTCTTCAGCAACTCCTGCGATTTTAAGATCAGTTCATTAATAAGATCTGCTGTCTCCCGGGCTTCCGGCACTAACGGTTTCACCATCAATGGGCGAAAAGGCTTTAAAGGTACGTCATGAGGCGGCGTACAATCCAGCTGTTTATTTCCGTCTTTGATGACCAACAGATGACGATATTGAACACCGGTATGGAAACGTACGCGATCATTACCTAAATGTTCCTGCAGATATTGAATCAGCACATCGGCTTCTTCAGTAGAAATATGTCCGGCGGAATGATTTTTTATATTATCCCCTTCAATACAGATGATATTGCAACGCACCGCCATCTCTCCCGGTTGAAGTTCCACACCGATACTTGCTGCCTCGAGCGGACCGCGTCCTTCATATACCTTCGGAAGATCATATCCCAATACCGACATATTGGCTACTTCACTGCCAGGATGAAAACCATCCGCTACAGTCTTCAACCGTCCATTACGCCCCATACGGGCGAGTTTATCCATATAAGGCGTTTTTGCATATTGCAGGAGCGTCTTGTCTCCCAATGACTTTACAGGCCAGTCGGCCATGCCGTCACCTAATATAATGATATGCTTCATTTTCTTAATTGACAATTGGCAGTGGACAATTGACAATTAACAAACCAACTGCAACAAAGCGCAGCAACTGTCAATTGTCAATTGTCAACTGTCCACTAAATTAAACGTTCGCTATACTCATAATATCCGCAAAGACTCCCGCTGCCGTCACACCTGCACCGGCACCATATCCCTGAATCATCATCGGATACTCTTTATAACGCTCTGTAGTAAGCAGGATAATATTGTTACTGCCTTCCAGTCCGTAGAACGGATGATTGGCCCCTACTTCCTGTAAGCCCACAGAAGCCTTCCCGTTTTCGAGCGTAGCAACAAAGCGCCAGTGTTTATTTTCTTTCTCCAATACCTGACGACGGGCTTCAAAGTCTGCATCCAGACTCGGAACACGCTTCCAGAAATCATCCAACGATCCTTCAAAGAAATCATTCGGGACAAAAAGATTCTTCTCTACATCTTCCTGCTCCAGTCTATACCCGGCTTCGCGTGCTAAGATCACTAACTTACGGATTACATCTTTACCACTCAGGTCGATACGTGGATCCGGTTCGGAATAACGCTCTTCCTGTGCCATCTTTATCGTACGGCTAAATGGGATATCAGCACTGATCTTATTGAATATATAGTTCAGCGTACCACTCAGTACAGCTTCAATCTTTAATATCTTGTCGCCACTATGAATCAGGTCATTGATTGTATTGATGATAGGAAGTCCTGCCCCTACGTTCGTCTCAAACAGATATTTCACACCACGCTGACGGGCTATCTGCTTCAATTCGCGATAGTTCTCGTATTTGGAGGAAGCAGCAATCTTATTGGCAGCCACTACCGACACATTGTGCAGCAACAGATCTTTATAAAGCGAGGCTACATCCGGACTGGCAGTACAATCCACAAATACAGAATTGAAAATATTCATGCCGATAATCTCATCACGAAGAGACTCAAGCGTACTTTCGGTACCTTTCGCTTCCAACTCTTCCCGGTAATTAGCCAGGTCAAAACCCTGACGGCTGAACATGGCTTTCGTAGCGTCAGCAATACCTACCACATGGAGTTTCAAACCGTTTTCTACTTTCAGCTTTTCCTGCTGACAGCGGATCTGCTCTATCAGACTACCTCCTACCGTACCAATACCACAGATAAAGAGATTCAGCACCTGATATTCGGACAGGAAGAATGAATCATGAATCACATTCAATGATTTGCGCAATGATTTGGAGTCAACTACAAATGAAATATTTGTCTCCGAAGCTCCCTGTGCACAAGCTATCACATTAATACCATTACGTCCCAATGTACCGAACAATTTACCGGCAATACCCGGTGTGTGTTTCATGTTCTCACCCACAATTGCTACAGTAGCCAGATTTTTCTCTGCCTGAATAGGAGATATTTCACCCATTTCTATCTCTTTGGCGAACTCCTCATTCAACACCTCACAAGCCAGATCGGCGTCGGCATTACGTACACCGATAGAAGTACTGTTCTCAGAAGAGGCCTGAGATACAAGAAATACGCTGATACCATTCTTTGCCAGAGCCTTAAAGATACGATAGTTAACACCAATAACACCCACCATACCAAGACCTTGCACAGTAATCAGGCTGGTGTCATTGATAGAAGAAATACCTTTAATCGCTTTCGTCTGCGGATCGGAAACCTCCTGTTTGATAACCGTGCCCGTACCTTCGGGATTGAATGTATTCTTTATTAATATAGGTATATTCTTATGACAAACCGGGTAAATAGTAGGCGGATATACCACTTTGGCACCGAAGTTACAAAGTTCGGTAGCCTCCACATAACTCAGTTCGTTGATAGTATAAGCGGTAGAAATCACACGTGGATCGGCTGTCATGAATCCATCTACATCGGTCCATATCTCCAGGCTATCAGCATCCAGAGCAGCAGCAATGATGGCCGCTGTATAATCCGAACCACCCCGTCCAAGGTTAGTAACATCCCCCGTCACCTTGTCCGATGAAATGAATCCCGGTACCAGCGATACTTGCGGAATCACCCGGAAAGCTTCTTTCACCAATTGGTGCGTCAGTTCGGTGTCAAGTGTGTGTTTGGAATGTTTTCTTTCTGTCTTTATAAAAGTGCGCGAGTCAAACCATTGGGCACCTTCAATCAGCTGCGCTACAATGATAGAAGAGAGGCGCTCGCCATAACTTACAATGGTATCCGATGTTTTTGCAGAAAGGTCTTTTATCAGATAAATACCCTGAAAAATATCTTTCAGCTCATTAAGCAGTTCACCTACCTGACGTTGCAACGAAGCCTGATATTCACCTGCGGGAACCACTTCTTTAATCATCTCCACGTGGCGATAAACAATTTCGCGGAACTCACCTTCGTAGGCCGAATCACCTACAGCGGCCATTTTAGAGGTATTAATCAACTTATCGGTAATGCCGCCCAATGCGGAAACAACTACAATAACCGGTTCTCCGGCCGACTCTACTATTCTCTTTACGCTTAAAATGCTGTTCACGGAACCTACGGATGTTCCGCCGAATTTCATTACTTTCATGCAGATACTTTATATTTTCAATGCTTCCTTTTCCGGAAACAATGGTTTATTTACAACTAAAATACTAAATTTGAATTTGCTTACTTCCTGTAAGCGTGATTCACGTAGAAACACAAATACTATCCCTCAACCCCTAAGGGTCATGGTGCACATGGATGTGACTGTATGCGGATAGTACTTCATCATAGTCATTGTTTCTCGTTACTATTTGATAAGATGTCGCAAAAGTAACAATAAAAACATTCAATCTATCACTTTTTGCGATAATTTTCTAATAAAAAGATTTTCTCTGTGGAGCAGTGGCAAATTAGCGCGTTGCACTTTTCTGACATTTTGTTATAAAATATAAGATATATAATTATCTTTGCAGTATTCAATTGCATAAAATACGCTTATGAACCCTTCAAATACTTCCGTATTGTTAATATACACCGGTGGCACGATTGGAATGATAGAAAATGCCGAAACCGGAGCATTGGAGAACTTCAACTTTGAACAGTTGCAGAAGCACGTCCCCGAACTTCAGAAATCAAACTGCAGCATTGATTCTTACCAGTTTGATCCTCCAATGGATTCATCGGACATGGAACCCGAAGCATGGCGGAAGTTAGTACGGATCATTTACGATACATACGATCAGTATAATGGTTTTGTTATCCTGCATGGTACGGACACAATGGCTTTCACAGCCTCAGCATTGAGCTTCATGCTCGAGGGACTAAGTAAACCGGTCATTCTCACAGGATCACAACTGCCTATCGGGGTGCTGCGTACGGATGGTAAGGAAAATCTGATGACGAGTATAGAAATAGCTGCTGCTCAGGACAAACATGGTAATCCGCTTGTCCCTGAAGTATGTATCTTCTTTGAAAATCATCTGATGCGGGGCAATCGTACTACCAAAATGAATGCTGAAAACTTCAATGCTTTCCGTTCTTTCAACTATCCGATACTGGCAGAAGTGGGAATACATATCAAATACAATTATTCTGTTATCCATACCATTCAGGAGAAACAGGAACTGAAACCACATTATTTGCTCGACACCAACATTGCCGTATTAAAACTCTTTCCCGGCATACATGAGAATGTAGTAGCAGCCACACTTACCATCGACGGATTAAGAGCCGTGGTATTAGAGACCTATGGTTCGGGCAATGCGCCCCGTAAGCAATGGTTCCTCCGCCTACTGCGTGAAGCAAGTGCACGAGGAATTGTGATAGTCAACGTCACTCAATGCAGTGCCGGAACAGTGGAAATGGAGCGATATGAAACCGGTTATCATTTGTTGGAATCGGGCATTGTCAGCGGATACGACAGTACCACTGAATCCGCTGTCACCAAACTGATGTTCTTACTGGGACACGGATACAGCCCCGAAGAAGTGCGGGAACAAATGGCACGCCCCATAGCGGGGGAGATTACATTATAATTCACCACCGTTTTCACCACAGAGGACGCAAAGGACACAGAGCTTTAAGTATTGGAATCATTAGTCCCTAACCGTTAAGATTTTAATTACTCTGTGTCCTTTGCGTCCTCTGTGGTGAAAACAATGGTGAATTTATGACTAATATTAAATAAAACTCTGTGAGACTCTGCGTTACTCTGTGGTGAATTTACTACTTTTGTCCATCTTATAAAGTAAAGGACAAAAAGAATGGCCAAAGAAAAAACCGTATATGTATGCAGCAATTGTGGACAGGACTCTCCCAAATGGGTAGGAAAATGTCCTTCGTGTGGCGAATGGAACACGTATGTAGAAGAGATAGTCCGGAAAGAACCGACAAACCGCCGCCCCGTATCGGGCATAGAAACAGCCAAAGCCAAACCTATTACTTTAAATGAAATAGAAGCAGATGACGAGCCACGTATCGACATGCACGACGAAGAGTTAAACCGTGTATTAGGGGGTGGTCTTGTCCCGGGTTCACTGGTACTGATAGGTGGTGAACCGGGCATCGGGAAATCGACTCTTGTACTTCAAACAGTACTGCGTATGCCCGAAAGACGTGTCCTTTATATCTCCGGCGAAGAGAGCGCCCGGCAATTAAAATTACGTGCCGATCGCCTGACAACTGCTTCCAGTGATTGCCTCATCGTGTGTGAAACCTCTCTGGAGCAGATCTATGTACATATCAAAAATACCAATCCCGATTTAGTCATCATAGACTCTATACAAACCATTTCTACAGAGAATATCGAATCTTCTCCCGGTAGCATTGCACAGGTACGTGAATGTTCGGCATCCATTCTCCGTTTTGCCAAAGAAACACATACGCCGGTACTGCTTATCGGACATATCAACAAGGAAGGCAGTATTGCCGGACCAAAGGTACTGGAACATATCGTAGATGCCGTACTTCAGTTTGAAGGCGATCAGCATTATATGTATCGTATCCTGCGAAGTATTAAAAACCGCTTTGGAAGTACAGCAGAACTGGGTATTTATGAAATGCGGCAAGACGGGCTCCGACAAGTCAGTAACCCGTCGGAATTGCTCCTTTCGCAAGACCACGAAGGTATGAGCGGTGTAGCTATTGCCTCTGCCATCGAAGGGGTACGCCCATTTTTGATTGAAACACAGGCATTGGTCAGCTCTGCCGTATATGGTAACCCGCAACGCTCTGCCACAGGTTTCGATCTTCGCCGTATGAATATGCTGTTGGCTGTACTCGAAAAACGGGTAGGCTTTAAACTGGCACAAAAAGACGTATTTCTCAACATTGCCGGAGGACTGAAAGTGAATGATCCCGCCATTGATCTTGCCGTTATCAGCGCTATCCTCTCCTCCAACATGGATGCATCTATCGAACCGGAAGTTTGCATGGCCGGTGAGATCGGACTATCCGGTGAAATACGCCCGGTAAACCGGATCGAACAACGCATCGGTGAAGCAGAAAAGTTAGGATTTAAACGCATCCTGTTACCTAAGCATAATCTGCAAGGAATTGATACAAAGAAAATAAAGATAGAGTTGGTACCGGTAAGGAAGGTGGAAGAAGCATTCAGGACACTATTCGGATGATTCACCACAGAGGACACAGAGGGCACAGAGTTCAATTTAGAAAACAAAGAAATGGAAGATATTAATATACTCACTAATAAGGTTCTTGGTCTTGCTTTTGAAGTACACACACAATTAGGGGCGGGATTATTGGAAAGTACATATGAAACCTGTCTATATCACGAACTTATAGAAACAAATATACAAGTAGAAAGACAAAAAAAGCTGCCAATCATTTACAAGGGCATCAAACTGGACACCGACTACAGGATAGACTTATTAATTGATAAGCGGCTTATTATAGAGTTGAAAAGTGTAGAGGCATTACAGCCTGTACACTCAGCTCAAATATTAACATATATGAAGCTTAGTAATCTCAAATATGGATTATTACTGAACTTCAATGTACCAAGGCTCAAAAATGACATTAAGCGTTTTATATTATAAACTAATTAAACTCTGTGACCTCTGCGTCCTCTGTGGTGAATCATGATACAAGAATACCAGTTACGTCTACTCCCCGAAACAGCTGCCAACGAGCAGCGATTAAAGGAATATTTATCAAAAGAAAAAGGATTAAGTTTTAAGAATATTACTGCTACACGTATTCTGAAACGAAGTATTGATGCGCGGCAACGTACTATTTTTATCAATCTGAAGGTACGGGCCTATATTAATGAAATGCCTGCGGATGATGAATACGAACGAACCGTATATAATAATGTGGAAGGCAAGCCACAGGTTATTATAGTGGGTGCAGGTCCTGGCGGACTATTTGCAGCTCTGAGACTTATTGAATCAGGGCTTCGCCCCATTGTGGTAGAGCGTGGAAAAGATGTACGCGAACGTAAAAAAGATCTCGCACTGATAAGCCGGGAACACGCTGTAAATCCGGAATCAAATTATAGTTTCGGAGAAGGAGGTGCAGGAGCCTATTCTGACGGAAAACTTTATACCCGAAGTAAAAAACGGGGAAATGTAGACAAAATACTAAATGTATTCTGCCAGCATGGAGCTTCTACTGCAATTCTTGCCGACGCACATCCGCATATCGGTACAGACAAACTGCCACGAGTCATTGAAAACATGCGTAATACCATTATCAATTGTGGAGGTGAAGTGCATTTTGAGACACGAATGGATGCACTGATCATCGAGAACGAGGAGGTAAAAGGTATTGAAACAAATACAGGAAAAACATTTCTCGGTCCGGTAATACTGGCTACAGGACATTCGGCACGTGATGTATATCGCTGGCTGGCAACCAACAACGTAACGCTTGAGGCAAAAGGAATAGCCGTTGGTGTCCGTCTGGAGCATCCTGCAGAATTGATAGACCAGATACAGTATCACAATAAAAACGGTCGGGGAAAGTACTTGCCTGCTGCCGAATATAGCTTCGTAACACAGGTAGAAGGACGAGGTGTATACAGTTTCTGTATGTGTCCCGGCGGCTTTATCGTTCCTGCTGCCAGCGGCCCCGAACAGGTGGTAGTCAACGGAATGTCTCCTTCCAACCGTGGTTCACGATGGAGTAATTCGGGGATGGTGGTAGAGGTACAACCGGAGGACTTAGACAATGGACAGTGGACAATGGACAATGGACAGTTGGCTGCGCAGTCCAATTGTCAATTCTCAACTGTCAAATCTCAACTCCTAAAAGTGTTATATTTTCAGGAAGAACTGGAACGGCAAGCCTGGTTACAAGGTGGGATGAGGCAAACGGCTCCGGCACAACGCATGGTGGACTTTACACGAAAGAAACTGAGCTATGATTTACCGGACTCCTCCTATAGTCCGGGATTGATATCTTCCCCCTTACACTTCTGGATGCCGGAGTTTATCAGTAAACGCTTGTCACAAGGCTTTCAGCAATTCGGACGGATGAGTCACGGTTTTCTTACCAACGAAGCAGTAATGATCGGAGTAGAAACGCGTACTTCTTCTCCTGTGCGTATTGTACGCGATAAAGATACGCTGCAGCATGTAACAGTCCGCGGCTTATTCCCTTGCGGTGAAGGAGCAGGATATGCGGGAGGAATTGTATCTGCGGGAGTTGACGGAGAACGTTGTGCAGAAGCAGTTGCAAACTATTTAAATCATTAATTCAATAATTGAGAGTTATGAAGAACATTATTTTTTCTCTAACTATAGGAGTAATTCTCCTATTTAAATCAGTATCATTCAATTGTTATGCACAAGCCGATACCACCTTTCTATCTAAAAATGGAAACAGAAAGGTATATATCGAAAACAACAGAAAATCAGAAGCTTTCCAAAAATTACTCGACCCCACAATTCAAGAAAAAGCCTATCCGGAACTGAGACAATACAGACTGGAAGAACTGAAAGAAAGCGAGAAGATATTAAAACAGGCTCATCCACAAACTATTACAAAACATAATTTATATGAACTGCCGGAAGATTGGATCGCTCTTCATTCTTATAAAGGGAAATACTATGTTTATTCTCCATGCCAAATAGAGACTCCTACAAACCGGTGGCTCACAGATTCTTGCCTTTACTATAAATACCTGGACGGTCCTTTTCCTGTAATCATTAAATCAGTGGAAAAGAAATCTGCTAATCTATATGATATAAAATTATGGAATGTCATTCAACATCCGGATAACAGTCTGGCTTTGGATGAATTGCAGATCCACATCATTGATGAGAAAAGAAAAATTTCTATTTGGGAATATAAAAGTTATCAAGGTGAGTCAACCTACGAACTGCTAATACCAAGGAAATCAGCACAGTATTTCGATTTAATCGTTTGTGACTGCCAAGACTTAGATAGTGAATTTGATTTTGATTCCATAGATCTTCCAAACCTTATTTTATCTCATTAAACCTATGAACCACAAACCTGAAATCGCTATCGTTGAAGCGAATACACTTACAGCACTCGGTCTGAAAATGATATTGGAAGAGATTATTCCAATGGCAATTATACGTACTTTCCATAGTTTTGGTGAGCTGACGGATGACACTCCCGACATGTATGCGCACTATTTTATAGGCGCACAAGTATATGTGGAGCACAATGCTTTTTTTCTACCCCGGAAAAAGAAAACAATTGTTCTGGCAGGAGAAAGCCACTCTCTCCAGCTATCTGCCGTACGCGTACTGAATATTTATCAATCAGAAGAGCAGTTGGTGAAAGATATTCTGAAACTTCACCAACATGCTCATCACGACGGACATCCGGCTGAGGCCATACCACCAATGCCAGTTATTGAACATGAATTGTCTGCACGGGAGATTGAAGTGCTTGTATTGATAACCAAAGGTCTCATCAATAAAGAGATAGCTGATAAACTAAATATCAGTCTGACCACTGTTATCACCCATCGGAAAAATATTACGGAGAAACTGGGTATCAAATCTGTCTCCGGGCTAACAATTTATGCCGTAATGAACGGCTATGTAGAGGCTGACCGGATTTAAAAAAGTACAACGATCATACCACCGTATTCCTTTGAAAAATGATTGTAATAAGGAGAAGCAGCCAGATTTACTCTACTCTTTTTCTTATCCAACCCAAACAATTTCTTTTCAAAAGGCAGGAGCCAGTATCCAATCCGTGCACTTAATATACCAATTCCTGCACCGGCCAGAACATCATTGCACCAATGTCGTTCATTATAAAGTCGCAGGAAGGCTACCCCACAGGCAATAGTATATGCACCTATACCATAAAGCGGAGAGGAATCTTTATACTCCATCCGAACCAACTCAGCTCCCATAAAAACGGTGGCAGTATGTCCCGAAGGAAAGGAATTAAAAGCTGTTCCGTCCGGACGTTGTTCATCTACCGCCCACTTCACCGCATTAACCATAATCCCCATAGCTGCATAAGAAGTGGTAGTAATCAATACACGGTCCACATAACTGTGCTTAGCCTTTGCCCCCAGCAGACTTAATCCGAAGTTCGCAATAACGGGTACATATTGTATATAATCATCGGCATGAAAATAGCGTCCATTGCGCCATCCGGCAATGTCATCACGCACCTCCCTGTTCAGAGATTTCAACCAGGGATTGGCTACTCCAAGTGCCCCTACAGTGATGAGTGAAGCAGGTAGTATTAATTGTGAAGGACGGAAGGAATGGCCCCGTTCAGTGATTTTCAGAGAGTCTGTCGAAGCCGTTTGTGCCCACAACTGAAACGGGCATAGTAATATTATAAGAAGAAAAAGCAATTTGATTTTCATCTTTTATTGTTGTAAATAAAATGAATACTGAATGTTAACTGTCGCTGTGCATTTCTGTCTCAGAAACACAACAGGTACACATCCGCTTCAGCCTTTACAACTTCAAAAAAGAGGAAAGCAAAACAAGATCCGCCCCATTGCATTCCCCCGGTCATATAAAAATTCTTGGTCGTTTTTTCTATAAGAGAAATGCAAATGAGTTATTTCTAACTGTTATATGTCGTTTGATCTTATTTATACCATAGGCAATACTGTTTTAGAAGGGATTAATAAAAAAAGTGTGTTCCCGACACTATCCAGACTATAGTTAGGTACGACCAAGTAACCTATGACCGACTGAATATATCGATGGAACACACCCTGTTTCAGGGCGCATCCACAAAGCATATTCTTTCGGTCCGTTAAAATTGGTCGTTTCACTATAGAAAGAATGACAATGCAAACACTCCGTATCTTGTTTTTTTTATCTTTAAATAAAGACTCTACTTTATTTAATGTTTATCGAAAGACAAAAATAAGAATATCTTTCTTTATAGACAAACTTTATTTGCATAATCCTTATAAACCAGATACAGGAGTAAGTCCCCCTATTTTCAGATTCGCATATACTCCCAATGCATATTCTGTTATTTCAATATATATTCGGAATATTTCGTCTAAATTCCGCAATAACCCCTTACCTCATATGTATAACAAACAAATATTGAGTTATATCTTACAGAAAGCGATATAATATTGCAAGCTTGCAGCCAGAGAGTTTTGTACCTTAGCATCCTAAAATTATAGATTGATTATTATGAGAAAATTATTGTTACTGCTAGTAATTCTGAGTTGTAACCCTCTTCTGGCAAAAAAGTACTATTTCACCCCCGGGGAGAGTGAATCTTTGAAAAGGATATTAAGTGAAGGGAAACTACTCCCTGGTGACGAAGTCATTCTTAAAGACGGAGTTTTCAAAAATCTGCAGAAAGTGCTCTTCCAGGCAAAAGGAACTGTACAGGATTCAATAAAACTGAAAGCCGAGCACCCCGGAAAAACAATCATATCGGGTGCATTGGATTTTAAAGTCTATGGCGAATATCTGCAAATAGAAGGTTTGTGTTTTCTGAAAGCATGGGCATTGGCTTTCAATATGATTGATTTTCAGAAAGAAGCAGGGAAGTATGCTTCACACTGTCGTTTCACCAATTGCGTGATTGATGACTGTAACGATCCGGACAAGAGTGAACAGCCTGCAACAAACGGACAGCAACCCGCTTCCGTGAGCGAATACTGGCTCGGACTCCGAGGCGAAAACAACCGGGTAGACCATTGTTACTTTGCCAACAAACGAATTGGCGGATTGGTACTGCAAGTATGGCTCGATGAAGATAATCATCTGAATAATCACCAGATAGATCACAACCTGTTCGGTATGCGTAAACCCTATGGTGGAAACGGTGCCGAGATCATTCGCATCGGGCATTCATGGTCTTCTCAACTGGAATCACGTACCGTTGTAGAAAACAATGTATTTCTGCACTGCGACGGAGAGAGTGAAATCATTTCGGTAAAATCGTGTCATAATGTACTCCGTCGAAATCTGTTTTATGAGTCAAGAGGAGGTTTGGTATGCCGGCACGGTCATTACAATGTGCTTGAATCCAACACCTTTATCGGTAATAATATAAAAGGTACAGTAGGAATCCGCATTATCAACCAAGGACATACAGTATATGATAACTACATGAGTAAACTGAATGGTTTCGGTCTGTTGGTACGCATTGGCATCTTTGAGAAACCTACTGCCGATACAGACATAAAAAAAGAACCGTTGACCTCTTACCACCGGGTAGAAAATGTAGATATCGCCTATAACCATTTTATCAACTGCCGGGTGTTGGAATTCGGTTCGGGTAAAGGAGATAAAGCTCCCCGTAACCTACGTTTTGCCAACAATACCATCTACAACTCAACTCCGAATGTGAGAGTCTTTCAACCGGAAGAGGTTATGCCGGGCATTACTTTCCTGGATAATACTTATTATTTTGAAAATAAAGAGCCAATCGGGCTACCCGGATTTATGGAAGGTAAAATACCAGATACCCTCTTAACTTTAGAGAATGAAAAAGTAGAAAAATCTATCAACGGAATAGGTCCGGTGTGGTATGCGCCCAATACTGCTGAGATAACTTATATAAGGAATAAAGCGCTTCCCGGAGTTACGGCAAGCGATGTTAATTATTAAAACACAGATAATTTGCATAATCCTAATAAATGAGGATTGTGTAACTGATAAGTTTCCCGTTCCTTTGCAAGCAAAATAATATATGATGAAAAGAAACAGTATTCTAATTGCTCTAACTCTCTTGACGGCAAGTACCGTATGGGCCGAAGAAGTACCTAAAGACACGATTAAAGTAGTAGACGTAGAAGAGGTGCTCGTTATTGCATCACCCAAAGAAAACCGCAAACTCCGCGAATTGCCTACAGCCAGTACCCTCCTGTCACAACACGATATGCAAGCCAATCAGGTAACTAATCTGAAAGGTCTGACAGCACTGGTCCCTAATCTGTTTATCCCCGACTATGGTTCAAGGTTGACATCAGCCATTTATATCCGTGGTATCGGTTCACGCATCAACACTCCTTCAGTGGGACTTTATGTAGATAATGTTCCTTATATAGACAAATCAGCCTTCGACTTCAACTATGCGGATATTGAACGTATCGATGTACTTCGTGGGCCTCAGGGAACACTGTACGGACGTAACACCATGGGAGGACTTATCCGCGTACACACTAAATCGCCATTCAGCTATCAGGGTACAGACCTTAGACTGAGTGCCGGGACATATGGTAATTATAACGCATCAGTAACTCACTATCACCGTATGTCTGAGCAATTTGCTTTCTCAGTCGGAGGATTTTACGAACATGCAGACGGTTTTTTCAAAAACTCTGCTCTCAACAATAAGAAAATAGACCGTAGTAACGCCGGAGGCGGACGTATCCGCAGTATCTATTTACCAACAGAAAACCTGAAACTCGACTTTAATGTAAATTATGAATATAGCGATCAAGGCGGATATCCATATTTCTATACAGGAAAAGTTAACGAAGAAGAAAGGAAAAAAGATACCCGTAAAGATAAAATCGGACTGATTTCATATAATGACGAAAGTAGTTACTATCGCAGCCTGCTGAATGCAAGTGTCAATATCGAATATCAGGCACAGAACTTCATCTTAAGTGCAGTAACAGGCTATCAACATCTTAAGGACCGGATGTTTCTTGATCAGGATTTTACAGAAAAAGATATTTTTAATCTGGAACAGAAACAGAAGTTAAATACCATTTCCGAAGAGATTGTACTCAAATCCAAGCCAGGTAGAAGATGGCAATGGGCAACCGGAGCTTTCGGTTTTTACCAATGGTTACACACCAGTGGTCCTGTACTGTTTAAACGGCAAGGCGTGGAAGAAATGATCGAAGATAAAGCCAACGAGAACTTCCCTAATTCACCTATGGCCCCAAGCATGAAAATGACGATTAATAATGAAACACTAAACATAGGAGGAAGTTTTGATACGCCCTCTTTGAGTGGAGCCATCTATCATCAGTCTACTTTCAATGATCTTTTTGTAAAAGGGTTGTCAGCTACTGTCGGGTTACGTCTGGACTATGAAAAAACATCTATGAAATACCGTTCTATCAGTGAACCAATCGATTTCGACTTCAGTATTTCGATGCAACGTCCTCCGCTTAACCTTTCAGACCAGCACATGAAAGCACCTTCCACGTTCATTGGAGAGTTAAGCAATGACTATTTGCAATTATTGCCTAAGTTCGCTCTTCAATATGAATGGAAAAAAGGAAATAGTGTATATGCTACTGTTTCACGAGGATATCGTTCGGGAGGATATAATATCCAGATGTTCTCTGACCTGGCTCAGACCGAGTTCCAAAGAAACATGATGTATACGGTCAAAGAGAATGAAAAAATAGATGATCCTCAATATGGGGCAATGATAGACAAAATGATTGATGGAATGATACCTGAAGCAGTCGATGTAAAGGCAGCTACCAGTTACAAACCGGAATACTCATGGAACTATGAAGCCGGTGCACACCTTACTTTATTGGAAAGTCGTTTATGGGCCGACCTTGCAGCTTTCTATATGGATACCCGTGACCAGCAAGTAGCTAAATTCTCGGAAAACGGATTCGGACGTATAACGATTAATGCCGGCAAGAGCCGGAGCTATGGTGCAGAAGCTGCCATACGCGCTGCTATTACCGATGCGCTCGGATTGAATGTGAGTTATGGATATACCTACGCCACATTTACAGATTATGTGACCGAAAAAAAGCAAGGGAAGGAAAAAGTAGATGTTTCTTATAATGGCAATTATGTCCCCTTTGTCCCCAAACATACCCTCAGCGTAGGTGCACAATATATCTTCCGTATCGCCCCACACCACTGGCTGGATCGCGTACAGATAAATGCAAACTACAATGCTGCCGGACGTATCTACTGGACAGAAGAGAATAATGTCAGTCAGGCATTTTACGGAACTCTGAACGGACGTGTCAGCCTGGAAAAAGGGAATGGTGCCATTGCATTCTGGGTACGTAATGCATTGGACAAAGAATATCAGGCATTTTATTTTGAATCAATGGGCAATGGATTTATGCAAAAAGGACGTCCCATGCAACTGGGAGTAGATGTACGTTGCCGCTTCTAAAACACAATCGTAATCGTCTAAAAACCAGCGTTTATAAGAGTGTACACTTTTGTTATACAAGAATGTACACTCTTGTCATACTAAAATGTACATTCCTGCTATACTAAAGTGTACACTCTTGCATTCCTTCATTTTACTTGCAAAAAAAATCATTACATCAAGATTATCTGAAATACGCTGTTCATTCTCTGTGTTGTCACATCTTATATCCGGTCGATATATATGTCGTAGAGAAACGTAGTGAAACTCTACGAGAAAAAACGAGACCACATAGTACATTGATACACAACCATTTAACAATCCATAAATTTGTCTACTATTTTCACTATCAAAATCTATTTTCTTTCTATTTTCAAAGCCTTGTAAGCTATCTGAAATAATTACAAGGGAAACAGCCATAAGAAGATAAATCAAGAAGCAGCAGTGTAACCAATCAGTATGTTACCATATTACCACGCTGGCACATTATTCGTTTATAGCTCCACAATGCGGACAGACTCCCTTCTCCCGTAATTTCCCGCCACAACGTCCACACCGGTATTTATACCCGCTACTTTTATGCAGTTTTTTCGCAAACAGCCACACAAAGCAGAAAAGAAAAAGATAACCGATATAAATGTGTGTAGTCAGAATAAAAAAGAAATAACAGAAAATACAGCAAGAAGTCAATCCAAGCAAATAGAAGACAGCGGCAGCCGAAGTCAGTTGCCGGAACAGATCATCGAGCACTGCCAGAAAGACAATAAGAAAAATCCAGATGCTCAACAGGAACACCGACAAAACAAGCGGTACCTTAAAAGGTGAAAGTGTAGGATTAAAATAAAAATGTTGCCATGTATCAGGTACAAAGACCTGCATCGACTCATAAATTGTGGCACTAAACGCCATCAACAGACAAAGAAAAAGCGGATAAATACTATCAATGTCATTGAAATAAACCATCTGTAGTTGCTTCCGCCGAAAAGCACGAAAAAGATAAACACCCACGAACAAGGCAAAGACAATCACAAAATAAGAGGCATGGGTATCACTGAACAAATAAATAAACTGAGATATACTATCGGTAGGTACAAAAGACTTTATCAATTCCGTTTCACGCATCCATCCCTGGATTTCCTGTGAATGGGCCAGTTTTACCCATATACTATCCACGCTGTCTGCCGGATGAACAGCGAACTCTGCTACTACAACACGGTCTCCCCGGTGAAGACTGACAAAAGAATCCTTCACAGGCAAACGTTCCAAAACAACAGAATCTGTTTGTACTTCCAGATTCGTGTTATAGGTATAATGCCGTTCAAATAAATAAGTAAGAGAATCCTTCGCCCTATCGCTCATTCCTTCGGCAGAAAGATCGGGACGGGGATAATGGCAGGCTGCAAACAAAAAAAGAGTCATCACAGAGTAGCACAAAGCAACACAAAGCTTCCTGAAATTGCTCTTCGTGTTACCATGATTCATTCTATGATACCTTGTTTTCATAATGCGGCACTCACTTTCATCTGACAAATCTTACAATCAAATGATAGCCGGAAACGTTTTCCATCCGTCCCTACCAAGTAATAAGGTTCTTTATAGGGCGAGCGTTCACGCTGGTGAACAGGACACCAACCCATACTATAACGCAAGCAATGTTTGCAAAACATAAGGACAGCCTCTTCCACCGCCTGTTTCTCATAAGCAGGCGCAATATCTTTCACACCATGATCCTGATAGAAAGAAGCAGCACGGGTGTTCATCACATTGCCTAAATAAGAAAGCGTCTGTTGCGGATAAGCGTGTGTGGTTGGTTTTAAGACAGCCAGTTCACGATGAAATGTCATTCTGCGGACAGCTATCAGTTTATCGACCACCTGCCTGCGCAGATCGGAAAGTACAGAGGCCGGAATAAACCAATTCCCGGTAAAGTCAATATCTATCCGCATTGCCTCAAAGGGAGTATTTCCCAGTTTGGATAGCTGGTTTTTGAGATTATCCTCCTGGGGGGTACGGGCAAGTTCCTTATCACGAGGCAATGTAAGCGTCACACTATTATCATCTTCATCTGTCATAGTAAGGGAGAACCCAAAGTTATTCTCCGCCAGCAAAATAGAAACGGCAATCTTTCTTTCAGAAGATTTACGGGCAAGCACGCGTTCGAACTCCTGATCAAAATTACGATACAATACAGTCCGGGGTTTAATACGGGGCATCTCCTGCGGATACAGCTTATTGCCATCAACGCGATTGATACGAAATCCTTGTAAACGCCCCTGTTCATCAATGTAACAAACGCCATCACCGTTATTAAAAGATTTCAGCCCGGCCACCGTAAGATAGTTTCCACGAGTCTCTTTCATCGTACCCATTTCTTCTCCTAACGACTTGGGAGTATCAAAAGAAAAAATCTCTTTACTCCGACCCTTCAAAAAATAATGCGTAAAACCACGGCTAAAGCTCTTATCCAACTGAGGTTTAAACTCAAAACGACAGGAACCGGAAGAGGCACGGACATACTCTTTACGCCGGGTGAAAATGGTATCCAGTTTCTGACGATAGGCAGCAGTAACATTTTTCACATAAGAGACATCCTTCAACCGTCCTTCAATTTTCAAAGAAGTGACTCCGGCATCCAGCAATGCCTCCAGTTCCTCGCTTTGGTTAAGGTCTTTCAGCGAAAGTAAATGCTTATCTTTCACAATTGTCTTACCATCAGCATCGACCAGGCTAAAAGGCAAACGGCAGAATTGCGCACACTCGCCACGATTGGCACTCCGGCCAAAACAGGCTTGACTAACATAACACTGACCACTATAACTGACGCACAAAGCACCATGTACAAAGACTTCAAGCGCCGTGTCAGGGCAGGCTTCGTGTATTTTACTTATCTCCCGCAAAGAAAGTTCACGGGCAAGTACTACCTGACGGAATCCCGTATCGGCAAGAAACTTAACTTTATCCGCCGTCCGGTTATCCATCTGTGTACTGGCATGCAACGGGATAGGCGGCAAATTTAATTGCGTGATCGCCATATCTTGTACGATCAACGCATCCACTCCTATCCGATACAATTCTCCTATCATCTCTTCTGTCTCTTTCAACTCTTCTTCTTTCAGAATTGTGTTGACAGTGACATAGATACGTGCATTGTACAGATGCGCATGCTCTACAAGGGCAGCAATATCATCCAACGAGTTGACAGCAGCAGCACGGGCACCAAACTTTGGTGCACCAATATATACAGCATCCGCTCCGTGGTTAATAGCTTCTATTCCACATTCCAGATTCTTAGCCGGAGCCAGAAGTTCTATTTTACGCTGCTTTATCATTTAATATCATTAATATCGTAAGGAGTTTCTTGATAAACAAAGTAGTTCAACCAGTTTGAAAATAACAAATTGGCATGAGCACGCCAACGCACAACAGGCCCCTTCTCCGGATCATCGTCTATATAATAATTACGCGGCACATCAATCGGCAGTCCTTTTGCCAGATCCCGCCTATACTCCGTATCAAGCGTTAACGGAGAATATTCCGAATGCCCGGTTACAAAGAATTCGCGCCCTCCACGAGCCATTACCATATATACTCCTGATTCATCCGATTCGGAAAGCAATGTCAATTCAGATACTTTAAGAATATCCTCTTTACGCACTTCCGTATGACGGCTGTGAGGAACATAAAAAGTATCATCAAATCCACGGAAGATAGCTTGCAACGGATCGAGGGTACGGTGCTCGAAGATACCGAACATCTTTTTATCTAAAGCATATTTAGGAACACCGTAATGGTGATACAAACCAGCCTGAGCCGCCCAGCAAATATAAAGCGTCGAAGTGACATGCGTACGTGCCCAATCGAAGATTTCCATTATCTCATCCCAATAACTGACTTCTTCAAAGTCCATCTGCTCCACCGGAGCACCGGTAATAATCATACCATCATACTTCTCGCCACGCATTTTATCAAAGTCCGTATAAAAGGTCTTCATATGTTCGACAGGCGTATTCTTGGATGTATGACTCTTTATTTTCATAAACGAGATTTCCACCTGGAGTGGTGTATTGGACAACAGACGCACCAGATCAGTCTCTGTGGTTATTTTCAATGGCATCAGGTTCAGAATTACAATCCGCAACGGACGTATATCCTGTTGTGTCGCACGCGAGTTGTCAATCACAAAGATATTTTCTTCCTTCAGCAATTCTATCGCAGGTAGCTTATCAGGTAAATTTAATGGCATGAGGGTATTTACTATTTACGATTTAACGATTTACGATTGCCATTCGGCAAATTCTTTGCAAAAATAACGATTTCACCACAGAGTAGCACAGAGTTTCACGGAGAAATATGTTCAAAAAGGATAAAACTCTGTGAAACTCAGTGCTACTCTGTGGCGAACTTATTCGAAGTAGAAAGTCAATACGATCATCCGGGACTTTACTTTATCCAGAGATTCGGTGAACTTCATTAATGATTTATCAGTAAGATCAGGGCGCTTTTTCTCCAGCAGGTTGGCTAATCCGAAGCAGAATTTCAACTCTGGTATCAGCTTAAAAAAAGGAAGATATAAGTCACAGCCAAGGCCGACTTCGATATAACAATCAAAAGGCTTCACCAACAGCGGACGGGCATTTTTTACACTCAAATCAAAGGTAGGACTAAGGCCAAGCATCGCATAAGGACGATAGTTATTGAAGCGTTCGGCGCTGAATTTCATATCAATAGGGAATGCAAGGTAAGCCGATTTTACATTTTGAGAAACCGTTTCACCACTTGTCTGCTCACGGAATACCACTCTCTTATCACCAAAATGAAGCGTGGGAATCAGGCGGAGCGCCATGTATTTATTCAAATATAATTCTCCTAACACACCGACCGAAAATCCCGGAGAGTATTCGGGTACATCAGCAAACCAGACCTGCCCGTCCTCGGTGACATAACCATTGTTTACAAACTTAAGATCCTGCATATGGATACCTGCCAGAAAACCATAATGCCAGATCCGCTGGTCAATATACGGGCGGTTCTGTACCTTACGCTTTTGGGCAGAGGCACCTGCCACCAACAGCGAAACTATGAGAAGTAACACGATTCGTTTCACAATAATAAAAACGATTTTATAGTTAAATTATTGTTTCGCTTATTTAGAAGCGGTACAAATTAAAGGATTTTAATCAAGATTGAGATCAACTAATGAATAAAACGTGTATTTTTGCCCAATAAATTAGTACTAATAATTTAAATTTTAAAGAAAATGGCTTACGTAATTAGTGACGATTGTATTGCTTGCGGAACTTGTATTGACGAGTGTCCGGTAGAAGCTATCTCTGAAGGCGATATCTACTCTATTAACCCGGATGTATGTACAGACTGTGGCACTTGTGCTGATGTTTGTCCTTCTGAAGCAATTCACCCGGCTGAATAATACAATCAGACAAAAGAACTGTGAAAGCTGCTTTTCCATTTCAGGGAAGCAGCTTTTTTTATTGATACGCACATCCGCAGAAGAAAAAAGAACCACCAGCTAAGTGTTTTCCTCCCATCCGCTGTTTTATCTATATAAAGAACCTTTTATTACCTAATAACATCAATATCATGAGAAAATTACTACTACTCTCATTACTCCTTTCTTCTTCTGTCTGTGCCCAACGGGCAGACAATTACAAACCCGATAATAAAAATGTGGTTTTCACTGAGACAAATCTTCCTATCGTATTCATCAATACACAAGGACAAATAATTGATCGGGACAACCGGATTACTGCCAAAATGAAAATAATAGATAACGGTGAAGGTGAACTGAATTACATGGATACCATTGCCCACCCCAACCAGAAAGCGGACTATACCGGGTATATAGATTTAAAATATCGTGGCAACTCTTCTTTTACCAACTCCGATAAGAAGCCGTATGCCATCCGCGCATTAGACAAACCATTGGAAGATGGTGGCAAAAAGCAAAAAGTATCTATGCTTGGCATGGGCAAAGACAATGACTGGGCACTATTGGCGCCATATGCAGACAAAAGTATGATCAGAGACGTGTTTGCCTTCACCCTGGCAAGACCTTTTTTTGAATATGTACCTACCGGAAAATACTGTGAAATGATCATGGACGGTACTTATTACGGAGTGTTTATTTTATCTGAAAGAGTAAGGAAAGGTAAATTTCGTTTAGATCTGCCGGATCCGGGTGATAGTGATGATGCTCTGACAGGAGGCTACCACATGGAAGTAGACAGGGATGACGAACCGGTTTATTACTCTAAGCATACTCCGGTCAATTCAAAAGGAACTCCTATTTATGGAAAGAAAATCTCTTTCCAATATAAAAACATGGATCAGGATGAGTTTAGTAAAGCACAATTAAACTATATCCATGGATACATTGACGCTTTTGAAAACAGTCTGGCTGCCACCGATTATAAGAATCCGGAAACCGGATATAGAAAATATATCGACGTCACATCTTTTATAGATTATATGTTGTCAACAGAATTTTGCCACAACGTAGATGGTTATCGCCTGAGCACTAACCTATATAAATACAGAGACAGCAAAGACCCTAAATTCAAAACATCTTTATGGGATATGAATTTAGGGTTTGGTAATGCAGACTATAGTGAAGGCTGGAGATCGGATACATGGGCATACAACTTCAATGATGTATCACCGGGTGACAATCAGTTAGTCCCGTTCTGGTGGTATAAGTTACTCAAAGACGATTCTTTTATGAAAGAGGTAAAAGAACGCTGGGAACTGTATCGTGAAACGAGCTATTCCGACGAACACATCGAACAAACCATTGATTCATTGACTGCATTATTAAATGCCAAAGGAGCACAAGGACGTAATTCACAAGCCTGGCCAAGATGGGGAAGATACGTATGGCCCAACAAGTACGTAGCAAAATCTTATGATGATGAAATATCTTATCTGAAAAGCTGGATAAACGAACGGCTGATTTTCATGGACAGAGCTTTTCTTGGAAAAGAACCCGAAACGCCGGAATATACTCAGCTGGTCGTTAGTTCAGGATTCAATGAAGATGTTATAGCAGAAGCACTTCCTGCCGTCAGTTATTCTACAACCTCTCTCGATAATCAAGGCTGGATTTATTATTCTTCGGCAGTTCAGGAACAAGGATCATTGCCTGCTGACGGTACTATTATTTCCAATACCGGTGTCAAATACCAGCTTGCTGCATATGACAAGAAAAATGCCGCCGTATTAAAAGAAGAGGCTGCAATAACCCTGCATTTTGAGGGTACTCCACAAACTGAAGCTCTGCATCTCCTATCAACCTGTACAGACGGTAGTTCCTTAATAGACGTAACCGTATATTATACAGATGCTACTCATTCCAATACCCAGACTGTTTCGGTAGGTGACTGGTTCAGTGATGATCCCACAGGCAAGGCTGTATACAATCTGGACAGGATTGCCCTGACCGGTGACAAGCTGGACGGACGCCGCAGATTCTGTATGTTTGAACAGAAAATAGCTACTAACAAAAATAAAGTAATAGCATCTCTGAAAATCGAAAATGCAGGAAACGGGCATCCAAGTATATTTGCCGTCACAAAAGAAGGAAAAGAGTCAGGTGGAACTGTGGGAATCGGCAATACCGTTTGCAGCAATACAGCAAGTGTATACCCCAACCCTATTACCAACGGTGAGGCATTAACCATTGAAACAATCTCAGGTTCATCTATCCGATTGACTACAATGCAAGGAGCTACCCTAATACAGTTAAAAGCAACAGATAATGTTATAAAATTGCCAGTCAATAACCTTTCTCAAGGTATATATCTATTAACCATCACCAATAATGCAGGTAAACAAATCTTCAAAATAATAATGAAATAAAGTCAGCCCCTCCTGAGTGATAAAATAAAAACAACCTGTATCAATCCAGAACCCAATGTTCTGTACCGATACAGGTTACTCTATCTTTTGTACTTATCAACCGAATGATAAACATCCGGAATCACCTATTATTTCAGTTTTGCCAATGCTTCCTTAATACGACGAATAGATTCAACAATATTTTCGTCACTTGTAGCATAGCTCATACGAATACACTCAGGAGCACCAAAAGAAGCACCACCCACACAAGCTACATGAGCAACTTCCAATAAGTACATAGCCAAGTCGTCAGAATCAGCAATAGTACGTTCGCCATCTGATTTACCAAAGAAGTAGTCACATTTCGGGAACAAGTAGAAAGCACCTTCAGGAACATTCACTTCAAAGCCCGGAACTTCCTTCGCCAACTTCACAATAAGGTCGCGACGACGTTCGAATGCTTTACGCATCTCTTCTACCGGAGCCTGAGAACCTGTATAAGCAGCTTCAGCAGCTTTCTGAGATACAGAACAAGGTCCTGACGTATATTGTCCCTGCAGTTTATTGCAAGCTTTCACAAGCCATTCCGGTCCGGCTATAAAACCGATTCTCCATCCTGTCATTGCATAAGCTTTTGATACACCATTTACGATTACGGTACGTTCCTTCATTTCAGGGAACTGAGCAATACTCTGATGTTTGCCAATATAATTGATATGTTCGTAGATTTCGTCAGCAATAACAATTACCTGCGGATGTTTAGCCAATACAGCAGCCAATCCGGCAAGTTCTTCCTTGCTATAAACCGAACCTGTAGGGTTAGACGGTGAGCAAAGAATCAAAGCTTTGGTCTTCGGAGTAATAGCCGCTTCAAGCTGTGCAGGAGTAATCTTGAAATCCTGCTCTATACCGGCAGTAACGATAACCGGAGTACCTTCAGCCAACTTCACCATCTCAGGATAGCTAACCCAATAAGGAGCAGGTACAATCACCTCATCACCCGGATTTACCAATACGAGAACTGCATTACACACAGATTGTTTTGCACCATTAGCACAAGATATCTGAGCGGCTGTATATTCCAGACCATTCTCTTTCTTCAACTTCTCTACAATAGCGTTACGCAATGCCGGATAACCCGGAACAGGAGAATAACGTGAGAAATTATCATCTACAGCTTTCTTTGCAGCTTCTTTGATATGATCGGGAGTATTGAAATCGGGTTCTCCCACACTCAGATTAATTACATCAACGCCTTGTGCTTTGAGTTCGTTACTCTTCTGCGACATAGCAAGTGTTGCCGACGGCGACAAGCTGTTCAAACGGTCTGATAACTGATTCATTTTGTATCTATTTTATTATTGTTGATTGAAAATCGCTGCAAAATAAGCTAAAATATTTGATATATGAAAGCAAATCTCCATTTTACTTGTTAAAATGCAGCGTATGTCCCATACGTTCTTTCTTTGTTTTCAGATATCGTTCATTGTAAGGATTAGGAACTGTTTCAATGGGTACATTTTCTACAATTTCAAGCCCATACGCTTCAAGTCCCACACGCTTTATGGGATTATTAGTCATCAGACGCATTTTATGAACACCCAGTTCACGCAAAATATGCGCTCCAACACCATAATCACGTTCATCGGGATCAAAGCCAAGATGGATATTAGCGTCTACCGTATCATACCCTTCTTCCTGAAGTTTGTAAGCTTCCATCTTATGCATCAATCCAATGCCTCTCCCTTCCTGATTCATATAAACAACCACTCCTTTGCCGGCAGCATCAATCATCTCCAGAGCTTTATGCAACTGTTCTCCACAGTCACAGCGACAAGAGCCAAAAATATCTCCTGTCATACAAGATGAATGCACGCGTACAAGAATAGGTTCATCTTCACTCCAGGTGCCTTTAAAGATGGCAACGTGTTCCATTCCGTTTGATTTCTGTCGGAAAGGAATCAGGCGGAAATTTCCATATTGAGTAGGCATATTAACTTCTACCCCTTTCTCCACAAGCGATTCCATGTGCACACGATAAGCTATCAGATCCTTAATAGATATGATTTTGAGTCCGAATCGTTTAGCCACTTCCATCAACTGCGGCAAGCGTGCCATAGTGCCGTCTTCATTGATAATCTCAATCAGAGCAGCAGCAGGATAAAGCCCTGCCAACTTAGCAAGATCCACACTTGCTTCCGTATGTCCGGCACGGCGAAGCACACCACGCGAACGGGCACGCAACGGATTGACATGTCCCGGACGACCAAGATCGGTAGGCTTGGTATTAGGATCGGCCAACGCACGAATCGTAGCAGCACGATCATGCATAGACACTCCCGTAGTACAACCCGGCAACAAATCAACAGTTACAGTGAAAGGAGTCTCATAAATAGAAGTATTAGCAGCCACCTGCATATCCAACTCCAGTTCTGCACAACGCTCTTCTGTTATAGGTGCACATAACACACCACGTCCGTGTGTCATCATGAAATTCACTTTCTCCGGAGTTATCTTTTCGGCTGCGATGATAAAATCACCCTCATTTTCACGATCCTCATCGTCTACTACGATTACGAAATTACCTTCTTTAAAGTCGGCAATAGCCTCATCAATCGTATTCAATCTTATTTCTTCCATACTATATCATGCTATAAATTATTATTCTCATTAATTATAAACTGAACACTTTCATTGTTCTTTATAATCCGTTCTATATCCCGGGCAAGGCGTATACGGAAAATCCAGATACGGAAGTAGAAAAACAATCCTATCGGAACAATGATTCCTGCCAACAGATTCAACCAGTAAACATGGAACGGACGTACGTGCGCCGTTACAGGTATCACCGGATAGTTATTCAAAGCGGTCAGCAAAGTGAAGGACTTAGAATTTGATAATTCTTCAACTAACGTTTCAAGGTGTTCATTGATAACTTTTATATCATCATCGTCACCAGTAGTCATCCAAAGCTTAAAATAATTAGGTGCCTTTTTCAACTGACGTTTACTTATATAGGTACGGCACTCTGCCGTAAGAGCTGTCAACTCAGATGAAATCCGCGTATAATCCGGGTCGTGAATGATCACCTCCTTCTTGAATAAGTGCCGTACGCTACGAATTCCCACAATACGCTTGAACCACGCAACGTAAGCATCGCCATTCAGCACAACAGAGTCATTATTGGATTTGTAGGTAAGAAAAGCCCCAAGCGGAGCCAAAATAGAGGAACTGAGCCACATCCCCATCCATACAACCCACTTCCCGTCACGTGCCATCTTGAACCCGCTATTATCTATCACATAATAAATAATAAACACCAATACGGATACAATGACAGGCATACCCAGTCCACCTTTACGAATGATACCTCCAAGTGGTGCACCGATGAAAAAGAACAGCAGGCAAGAGAGAGAAATTGTTATTTTCTTATGCCATTCGGTCCTGTGTCTGCGTATCTGGTAATCATTCCCATCCATCGTATAGGTCTTAAAGCTGTAATCTCCCTGCAAGCTTTCAGCACGGCTTGTAGCCGAAGAAAGGATTTTCTGCTTCTGCATCAAAGTAGCAGCTTCAAAGAGGCTGTCCACATTGTATAAGCTCATATTAGCCCTTTCTATTTTAAGTGTATCCTCTTTGGAAAGTCCTGTCGGCCGACTGTAAACGCCCCCGATAACTTCCTTATAATACTGCCGCCCGATGCTGTCGCCCACATATTTCATGGAGTCAATAGAAGCCTGCAATGTCTGCATACTTTTGGTGGTCGCCTGATTGCTCATGATACTTGCGTCGGCCATATTAAAATCCGAGTCAAATTCAATAATCGTATGTTTTTCCCGGAAAGATTCACGCCGGTAAGGTACATTTTGTGCCTTTACATTCTGACTCTTCAGATTTTCAAACAGTTCTCCACTATAAAGATGCAGGTGTAGATGTTGCTTGTCGGCAGTCATTTCCATACGCCCCGAATCCGCATAAATGATATGTGCATTCTCTGCGCCATCTTTAAAATTATAGATCAACACATCATACAACATACCGGTTTTGCGATCCTTCTTACCTACTTTAAGGTTATAATCGGGAATTTCCGAATAGAAGACACCCTCCGGAATATCCAGTTCCGGTGACTTCTGTTTCATCGAAATCAACAACGTCCCCAGCTTTCCCTGGGCAATAGGACCAATAACATTCTGAAAATAAAAGGAGATAGCGCAAATAATACAGACAAGTATAATGAGAGGACGCATAATCTTAAGCAAAGAAATGCCCGCCGCTTTCATGGCGAGCAACTCATAACGTTCTCCAAAATTTCCGAAAGTAATAAGTGATGCCAATAGTACGGCCAATGGAAGTGACAAAGGCACCAGAGTCAATGCCGAATAAAAGAAGAACTGAGCCATCACACTCATCTCCAACCCTTTTCCGACAAGCTCATCCACATATCTCCACAGAAACTGCATCATGAAGATGAAGAGACAAATGAAGAATGTGCCGACAAAGAGTAGCAAAAAACTCTTTACAATAAATATATCTAATCTTTTTATGCGTAGCATCTTACTATTCGTTTCGTACGATTGAGATGCAAAATTAGCACAAAAAAAGGAGTGCAGAAAGTTTTTAGTTGAAAGTTAACTAAAAACCACAAGTTCTTCTCAATTTATTTACCTGAGACTCCCACAGTTCCTTCATATCATCTACCTCATCAGGTTCGGCAAAATCAACGATCTCCAACACAAAATCTCCTGTGAGTTCATTATAATTCATCTTTATTTCAAAATAATCCCGCTCGTTTTCGTCGTCCAACCAGCGGAAACGTATAAAAGAATAAGCACGTATAGCTATAATTTCAGCGTCTCGTTGTTCTGTTTTTCCCCAATGAAACTCCACGATTTTATCATTTGACACAACTTTGTCCGCAAACCAGTCCTCCAGACCGGTCGGTGTGCTGATTGCCGACCAAAGAATATTTTTAGAGGTCGCATTCAAAAGATATTCTAAACGAATTTTCTCTCTTTTCATAGTTACATTTACTTAATTTGTGTGTGCCAAGATAAATACTTTTTTCTAATTACACAGTATAAATCAAACACTTTATTTCTTTATGCTTTCATTTCTCAGTCCCAATGTACCAATTTATCGCAGATTACATATGGGTTTCTAATAGAAAAAACAGAAAAAAACGACAAATGTTTTGGAGTTTTAAAAAAAGTATCTATCTTTGCACCCGCAATCGAGAAACGATGGCGGGATAGCTCAGCTGGTTAGAGCGCATGATTCATAATCATGAGGTCCCCGGTTCAATCCCGGGTCCCGCTACTACAGAAAATAGCGTTTGGGAGGCTTCCACTCTTGGGCGCTTTTTTATTTCACTACATTCCTCTTCTTTTTTTTCATTATTAATCCACAGAGTTATTAACAAGGTTATCAACAGGTGTACTATAAAGTTATCAACAGGGTAACGAATTTATATACAACAAATTAACTTCACGCCACATACTGCCCGTAATTATTAACTCACAATATATAAACAACCAACTTCAGATAACACCGACACACAAACGAAACATATTTGTTACCGCATCTTCAATATCCAGCAAAGAAAATGAAATATGATCCCCCTACTTTTGCGGTATATTATTAACGCATACTAACAAATATGAAACGACTCGTTAAATTAGTCTCATTGATTCTCTTATTTTTAAACATGAGCAGCAATACTTTCGCCGAAGAGAAAGTAAATGTAGTCAAGCAAGGAACAATCCGCGGACGAATCATCGATGCTTCCAAACAAACACTCCCCGGAGCATCTATCTATATTGAAAACTTACGCACGGGAGTAACAAGTGACGTCAATGGATATTACACATTTTCCAATCTGAATCCAGGCACCTACACCATAAAAATCAGTTACGTCGGCTACTCACCGGTAGAGATGAAAATTACGATTCCTGCCGGAAGGACTTTGGAAAAAGATGTTGTACTCAACGAAGGATTAGAGCTACAAGAGGTAGTAGTAGGAGGCGCTTTTCAAGGGCAACGCCGGGCTATTAACTCACAAAAAAACAGCTTGGGTATCACCAACGTTGTTTCTGCCGATCAGGTGGGGAAATTCCCCGACTCAAACATCGGAGACGCACTTAAACGTATCTCAGGTATTAATGTACAATATGATCAGGGCGAAGCTCGTTTCGGACAAGTTCGCGGAACCTCTGCTGATTTAAGCTCGGTCACGATCAATGGTAATCGTATTCCTTCCGCCGAAGGCGATACACGTAATGTACAGTTAGACCTTATCCCGGCGGATATGATACAAACCATTGAAGTAAATAAAGTAGTAACCCCGGATATGGATGGAGATGCCATTGGCGGATCGATCAACCTGGTTACCAAGAACTCTCCTTACAAACGTACAATCACTGCTACTGCCGGAAGCGGATATAACTGGATCAGTGAAAAAGCCCAACTCAACCTGGGTTTTACCTATGGTGATCGTTTTTTCAATGATAAACTGGGTGTCATGCTTTCTGCTTCCTATCAAAATGCTCCCTCAGGATCTGATGATGTAGAATTTGTTTGGGATACAGATTCAAAAGGAACAATCTGCCTGACTGATTACCAGATTCGCCAATACTACGTAACCCGTGAGCGCCAAAGTTACTCGGCAGCATTCGACTGGGATATAAACGCAAATCATAAGTTATTCTTCAAAGGAATATTCAACAATCGCAATGACTGGGAAAACCGGTATCGCCTTACTCTGAAAGATTTGAACAAAGATGTTAATAAGAAGAAAGAAGGCGCAGTTGCCGACAACAAGGCCTCTGTACGCCTACAGACAAAGGCTGGAAGTCCAAACAACCGTAACGCCCGCCTCGAGCGTCAGCGTACGATGGATTTCACTCTCGGTGGCGAACATCTTTTCGGCAAGTTATCCATGGACTGGAATGCCTCTTATGCCCGTGCCTCAGAAGAGCGTCCCAACGAACGCTACCTGGGATATGAACTAAAGAAACAGAATTTCGACATAGACCTGAGCGATATAAGAAGACCCTATGCTTCAGCACAAGCCGGTTCGACGCTTATACTTAATAATGATTTCTCCCTGCAAGAACTTACAGAGCAGCAGGAAGATATTGTAGAGAAAGATCTTAAGTTTTCAATGAATTTCAAACTACCATTAGTGAAAGGATTCTATAGTAATCAGTTGCGATTCGGAGCCAAAGTAGTAGACAAGAGTAAAGACAAAGATCTGGAGTTTTATGATTATGAGCCAGTGGACGAAAAGGCTTTTAATTCAAATAGTTTTTCCAATACCAGCGAACAAAACAGAAATGGATATATGCCCGGAGAAAAATACAAAGCAGGGACATTTATCAGTAAAGAATATGTGGGAGGGCTCGACCTGAACAACAGCAGCCTGTTTAATAAAACAGAAAATCTGGAAGAGCTGGCAGGCGAATACAAAGCACGTGAAACAGTTACCGCCGGCTACCTTCGTTTCGACCAGAACTTCGGTAAGAAACTTAGTGCAATGGTAGGTTTGCGTCTGGAAAATACCCATTTGAAATACAACGGACGCAAACTGACACTGAACGACGATGGCGATCCGGAATCATTGACTGTTACCCCGGATGTAAAAGACAGCTACCTGAACGTTTTACCTTCCGTCTTATTGAAGTACAACGTCAGTGAAGATTTCAAGATTCGCGGTTCATTCACCGAAACACTTTCGCGCCCCAAATACTCAGCATTGATACCGAATGTAAATATCAACAACAAAGACAACGAATTGACACTTGGTAATCCGGAATTAAAACCGACCACTTCGTTCAACTTCGATCTGAGTGCAGATTATTATTTCAAAAGTGTAGGACTTGTCAGTATTGGTATATATTACAAAGACATCAATGACTTCATCGTAACCCAGACAGTCAGAGGATATGAGTATGAAGGCAATTCTTATGATAAATTCATGCAACCCCGCAATGCAGGAGATGCCAATTTGTTAGGTGTAGAAGTAGGCTACCAACGGGATTTCGGTTTCATCGCTCCCGCCTTAAAGTGTGTTGGATTCTACGGAACCTATACCTATACACATAGCAAGGTGAACAACTTCAACTTCACCGGACGTGAAAACGAAAAAGACCTGAAACTGCCCGGATCACCGGAACATACAGCCAATGCATCTCTCTACTTTGAAAAAGGAGGACTCAACGTACGCTTATCTTACAATTTCGCATCCGATTTTATTGATGAAATGGGTGAAAGCGCTTTCTACGACCGTTATTATGATAAAGTAAACTACATGGATGTAAACGCCAGTTATACTTTTGGTAAAAAACTGAGAACAACTTTTTATGCCGAGGCTAACAATCTGCTAAACCAACCTCTGCGTTATTACCAGGGAATATCAGAACGCACCATGCAATCAGAACATTATGGTGTAAAGGTAAATGCAGGAGTCAAAATAAATTTCTAAATCTCTATAAAAAGACGCAAAGCAAGTATCTATTAATAATCAAAAAGGAACAATTTATAAAATGAAAACAAAAAGCCTTCTCGTTCTTCTGTTTATCACAATCTGTACAATAGGATATGCACAAAAGAGCGACTATTCCATCTTCGATAAAAAATTCAATTTCTATATTGCCAATGATCTGGGACGAAACGGATATTATGACCAAAAGCCAATTGCCGAACTAATGGGAACAATGGCAGAAGAAATCGGTCCTGAGTTCGTTGTTGCCACCGGAGATATTCACCATTTCGAAGGTGTACGCAGCGTCAATGACCCTCTATGGATGACAAATTACGAATTAATCTATTCGCATCCGGAGTTAATGATCGACTGGTTTCCTGTATTGGGAAATCATGAATATCGCGGTAATACCCAAGCCGTACTTGACTATAGTAATATAAGCCGCCGCTGGTCCATGCCTGCCCGCTACTACACCAAGGTATTCAATGAAGAAGGTACAACCGTCCGCGTCGTTTGGTTGGATACTGCCCCCATCATTAATAAATACCGCAATGAAAAAGAGACTTATCCGGATGCCTGCAAGCAAAACAGAGAAAAACAGCTCGCCTGGGTAGACTCAGTACTGACCGCAGCCAAAGAAGACTGGGTAGTTGTAGTAGGACACCATCCTATCTACGCCGAAACTCCCAAAGATACCAGTGAACGAGACGACCTGCAAAAATATCTGGATCCCATCCTGAGAAAACATCATGTAGATATGTATATCTGCGGACACATTCATAACTTCCAGCATATCCGCGTATCAGGAAGCGATATTGACTACGTTGTCAATTCAGCCGGCTCACTGGCACGTAAAGTAAAACCGATCGAAGGAACACTGTTCTGTAGTCCGGAACCTGGTTTTTCTGTCTGTTCTATTGATAAAAAAGAATTCAACCTGCGTATGATCGATAAAAAGGGGAACGTACTTCATACAATAACCCGAAAGAAATAAATTCTACTCTTATAAAAAACACACAACTCAAGGGTACTCCATTCGTGATGAAAGGAGTACTCTTTTTATTTAAACTCAATTATAGGAAATTCAAAAATAACCGTTATCTTTGCACCTCCAAACAAGAGAATCTTTCTTTTTTCTCCCTATCCCATTCTTTATCCACAAAGTTATGAACAATGTTATCAACAGGTAGACGCTAAAATTATCAACAAGTTAATATCCTCATTATCAAACAATTGGATTCTTTACGCATCATTTATCATAATTACATATTCACAAACCCACAAACAGATTCATACCACCGCCCTTTCAAATACCTGGTAATTTTAAAAGAGCTAAAAATCTTTTCCAATTGAGATATTATCAATCAAAACATAAATGCTCTTCAATATATCCCTACACATTCCAAATAAAAATAATATTAATATTTATTATTTTACTATTTTTGCAATATCATTCGATATTTAAGCAAATAAACAATATATAGCATAAACATTAATATAAAATCGTCATGTTTGGAAAAAAGAAAGATGAAAAAAATTCCCAGATACAGTCTGAGCCCCTGAAACTGACAACTATAGCTATGGGGACAGTTATAAAAGGCACAGTTGATGTAGAAGGAAGTTTAAGAGTAGATGGTACTATAGAAGGAAACGTTTCCTGTCACAAAACCATGATATTGGGTCCACAAGGAACAATCATAGGAAATGTAACCTCTGTTTCTGCAATATTACATGGTATCCTGAAAGGAGATATACATACGGAAGAAGAATTAGTGTTGAAATCAGGATGTTCAATGAAAGGAGATATTTACACTTGCAAGTTAGAAATAGAACCGAAAGCACTCTTTAACGGTGCTTGTAAAACAATGGAAGAAAATATACAGCCACAAGGACAATCACTTGAATAATCCCAGATCAATCTGACTTCATAATCATAAGATCGGCTTGCACCAGATGTAACCTTTTTCTTTCCTAAGGATAAAGTCACCGGATTAGATGTAAACGCAAATTTCCACTATGTATTTAACTTTAAAGAAGATGGCCAGGAGTTTTCCGTTTATCCCCTTGCCGGCATCGGTATGCAAAACAATTTTTATAAAAAAACAATGTTGAAATAAAAGGGAAAGAGATTGAAATAGATCGAAGCAACTCTACTAAATTTGCTTTCAATCTGGGAGGAGGAATCACTCTTCCACTTTCCGAACACAGTTATTTGAATGCCGAAGCCAAATTTATGTTTGCCAAAGATGATAACGTAGTAATCATGTTGGGTTACGGATATAAATTCTAAAAACGTAATCATGTAGTCAAAATGTAACGGGAATTATCCTAAATCCTGAATAATTCCCGTTTGGTATATAAACCACTTTACCATCGAAAAATACAATAAATCTATAAAGACATCACCGTACTTAATTATTAATTCGCAAAGTTATCAACAACGTTACCAACAGGTTATTCTAAAGTTATTAACAGCCTAAAACCTTCATTATCATATATTTGAAATCCATATACACAGTTTATCATAATTACAGATTCACAGACCTACCAACATACTCACCTCACTGCCCTTTCAGATACTTGATAGTCTTAAAAGGAATACCATCTTTATTGTATAGCCGAAGTATATAAATCTCTTGATTAAGTTCTTTCAAATCATCCCAATTGGTTATCTGGAAGCGGACAACGCTATGCGTTATCCGTAGAAGCACTTGATTCTTTTCCTGTTCCAATTATTCCACTGCATGAACAAAAACGAATTGGCGAAATATTTTCTGCATTAGATAAAAAGATTGAGCTTAACCGTGCAATAAATCAGAATTTAGCGGCTTGATAAATTCTGGTTGTAGTCTAAAGGCATCGGCATCTACACGCATTTGATAAAGATTGATGTGTGGGTTAAGTTTCTTACGGACAAACTGAATTATTTTTTCTTTCTCTTGCTCATCTATGTTGACACCAAAATAAATCGACTCAAAACATTCTCCTTTCAACGGCATATAATGGTGTATCTCTCGCCAATCCCATGTTTCCTTAGGATGTTTTGCCTGTTGAGGAGTAAATACTGCATACATAGGACTTGGTTTTGGTATGACTAATCTTACTTCTTGTTCATATTCCCAATCCTTTGCTTTTGTTCCCCATTGGTAACTACATCTATCATAAGTGTTATTATATGCGTTTGGACGCTCTATTATATCCTGATATTGAACATCTATAACAAGTGGTTCAAGATATATTGTACCAAACATCGGTGGAACAGATTCCATCACTTTGTCTATGTCAAGTCCTATACAAACACCTTTGTGATTATAGCAATAGTGACTCCACATGAGTAATGAATCATTAACTTTAGACAAACTGCATAACCATGTGTCGTTACGCAAATTAAGAGCGTCATTTTCTTCTCTTTCTATCCACCACTCCTTGGGTATCCATCCTTGGAGTTTAGTATCAGGTACATTCGAATAGTCAATTAATTTAGGATGACAATCAAAAGGATCATTCAATTGAGAAGCATTGGTAAATTGGAGATTCTGATTTCCAATCATACACTTTGCACCAATTATATCCAAATATTTATAGAGAATGCGAGACATTTTTTATTCTATCGCTATTTGTCCATTCATTAACAATGGTAAGAGTTTGTCACGTTGTTTTATTAGTAGAGTTATTTCTTGCGTATTTTTCTTAATCAGCTTCATTATGGGGCTGATTTTGTCACAATATAATGATATGACTTCTTCATTTGCAATACATAACATAGTACTCTCTATATCAGAAGTAATAATTGATTTGAAAACAGAACCGCTCCCTTTTGCTTTGAGATTATCAATAAGTTGGGCGGTCAAAAAGTACAAATATTCATATTTTCCTGTTTTTGCCCTTAGAGCGTAACAGGACTGATTCATAGCCATTGGTGTTCCTACTATAACTAATTTTCCAATAGATCCTCTTGCCGTTATAATTACAGTATTTTCTTCAAATAGAGAAGAAGAACAATGTTTCAAACCAATTTCGGTAATTGTATCTGCTGTATGTAATTGGAACATTGAGCCATCATAATCAGTTGGACCAAAGAAAGGTATATGTCCGCAATCCCAATATTCATTAATCTGTTTGCTTGGTGTTCCGCCACTTAAAATATCAGCAATTAAACAAATGTTATTAGAATTCCATTTTTCTGGTATCTCACGTTTCAACTTATCATTCCAAACCATCTTTCCACCACTTGACTTGTATGGCTTACCCTCTTCGTTTGGAAAGTCAAACTGTACAAACCAGTAATCGTATAGTTGCTTGGCAAGGGCTTCTAAATTCTGATTTATCGCACGATTAAGTTCTATTTTACGGTTAATATTTGACAATACTGACGCTATACGTTTTTGGCAAGTTATATCTTTATGAAATGGGACAATCAAAGAATGAACAATATTTCTATCAAGAGATGGGACCACACTACTTTCTTTTGCGAACATTTTATCCAAATGTAGATTCTTAAGAAAGTAGTACAAATATTGGGGATTATTTCCTTTGAAATCTTTTACAAACAAGGCGGTATTATGCGCCCAAGTAGCCTGTTCATAATAATGCACTTTCCCAACACTGCCACTTCGTCCTACTGTAATACAGGGATAATTACTACGTGCTGTGTTATGATAACCAATAATACCATTTGAACCAGCAACAATCACATCTCCCATTTTCATTTGAGAAGAAGGCAAATCATATCCCCTTTGTAACTCCAAAATTTCCCCCAACTTATATTTTCTCAATTTCATTTACTGTATTGCTTTATGAATATAATCTTGAATCAGAAACAGATTCATCTCGATCTCTTTACGCTTAGTCAATAGCTGATTAAGATACGCTTTTTGTTTCGCTTTTTCTTGTGCGGCTATAATATGGTCAATTCTTGCTCCTCCTACAAAAGGATATACAGTATCAACTTTCATCTGTACATCTTCAATTTGGCTGTCTAATTCTACAAGTTGCTGCTGATATTTTCGCTGTGCTTCTACTATGTCCAAATTATTTGCCGCCACAAACACATCAAGCAAGTGGCGAATAGCTTTAATCTGTTCCTGTGCATCTTTCGATGAGCTGCGAGCAACACTTAGCGCAACAATTACAGCAATTGCACTAATTATAGGGCTTAATAGTGTAGCCCATTGGATTAAATCGTTAAGCATAGAACTATTGGTTAATTTTCAATGTCTTCAACTGTGCTATTATCTCCTTTTCAAGCCGGTGGCTTTCTGCGAATTGTTCTGAGAGCGTCTTTTCGTAGCCTGCCATACGCTTATTGAACTCCTCTTCAGTAATATCGACATACTCAATCTTGATGTCAAAATACTGCCCGGCTGAAAAGCTATATCCTTTCTCCACTACTTCTGCATAGGCAGGAGTAACAGAGAATTGGTCTGTCGCTTTTTCGTTTCGGAAAGTATCTACAATCTGTGCGATCTCATAGAGACGAAGATTGGTCTTTTGGTTCTTTCCAATTTTTACGGTTTCACCGAGTTTGCTTGCATCGATAAACACGGGCTTTTCGGTCTTATTTTTATCAATGAAAACTACGCTAACATTCGTACCCGTATTAGCGAATACGTTACTCGGCATGCTTACTACGCCTTTCAGTATTTTGTTATCCACAAGATGTTTGCGGATTTTGAACGCAATACCATTTTTGGCTGTAATGAATCCGGTAGGCACAACAATAGCTCCTTTACCTGTTTCTTTCAGACTGTAAAGCAAGTGTTGGAAGAAGCACAAATAAATTTCCATGCCTTTCTTATCCTTATTGGGTATGTTGGGAATGCCCGCAAAGAAACGCCCACGATAATGGTCGGCTTTGAGGTCGGAATGGTACTCGGAGAAATCGAGCTTGAAAGGTGGGTTGCTGACGATATAGTCAAACTTACGAAGTTTGTGTCCTTCTTTGTGATATGGGTGCTTCAGCGTATTTCCTTGTATGACATGTGTCAGAGAATGGCTCATACTGTTCAATATAAGATTTAGCATTAACATAGTCGAAGACTTGTCACTAATATCCTGTGTGAACACCGTGCAGTTTTGTTCTCCAATTTGATGGGCGAGGGCAATAACAAGCGTACCCGTCCCTGCCGAGGGATCGTAGCAAGTCACACTCTTTACGTCCTCATTCTCATTAACGAGCAATTGAGCCATGATAGAGGCAATGGCGTGAGGCGTATAGTATTCAGCATAATTGCCACCACCGTTGGAGTTGTAGTCCTTAATGAGGTATTCGAAAATGGTGGAGAAGAAATCATACCCGGCAGCAAAAGCCGCTTCAAAAGAGAAACTTGCCACATCGCCGATTAACGATTTGCAAAAGCCGTTTTTCTTGGCAGAACCTCCTGTTATCACTTCCGAAAGCGGTTTCATAATGGAAATACGGGTTTCGTCCTCGTTGAGAATGTAAAAAATCTCCTCATTGGTGTCAGCGATAGCCTCCAACGTCGCATCAAATAAAGACGCAAAATTATCCTCATTCTGACGTTTAGCGAGATACGGAATAAGATGTTCTTTTTTCAATACAATAGTATCAAGCATCATGTCGCACATTTCCTCATATTTATCATCGGATAGTTGCTCCAACGCCTCATAAACATCTTCTGCATCAACAAGTTCGGGTAGTATGCGTTTTGCCTCATAAATAAATTTATCATTGAGAAACTTATATAGAAAAGTTTCTACGATAACCGTATATTCATTTCCGCTGTTACCAAGACCAATATTATTTGTTGTGCTTTTCAGACGGTCGATAAGTTCTTTGGTCTGTTGCTTTATAATGTCAATACTCATAATCAGTATATAGTTTGATATTCTTTGAAAATAACGTCACTAACATATTTACGAGCCGGGCGCTCCGTAGAAATCTGCGCATCCTTAAAACGGCGGGTGACGTAAGTTAATATGTTTTTGGTAAAGTAAGCCGGTGTTTCAACAATCGCCTCGTTGTGGAAGAAAGCATCGTCTACATCTTCTTTTATGAGGAGCAAGACAGCCGTAACCTGCTCTTTCTTTTTTGTCCAAGCATAGGTGCGAGGTTCGGTATGCTCTTGTTCTTCTCTGTCGGCTCGTTCGGCCAAACGTTTTTCGATACGCACGAACTTGGTATCGCCATTATAGGCAATCGCCCGCAACGCATCACGCTCGTTCATTTGTCGAATGCGTTTTAGTATGCTGTTAATATTTTGGACACGGTCGTGCATATTAAACTCACTTTCCGATTCCATTTCCTTCTTCTTGAAAAGTGCGAGGAAGTCAGCAAGAATAGAACGATATTCTGGGTCATCGGGATCGACACAAGCATTTAATTGGTTACGTGTGTGAGCTACTGACTGTTTATATTGCTCTTGAAGTTCAAGTTCTTCTTCGCCTTTTTTGTAAAACGAGAAGTGTATGTTCTCCAAAGTGGCATTCAGCAGTTGCTTAACGCTTTCACGGTCGTTCGAGTTCTGCTCATATGAAAGAAGATCGAGACGATTGCGCGTCGCTTTGATAAAATTTGATATTTCGGGTATATCGACAATCTTTTTCGCTTCCGGACTTTCCTGTGAGATTAGCATATTCTGCATACTGCGCAGGATTTCCAAACTTTTGTTGATGGTACGGACGGTGGCAAGGTCATCTACCAAATTGAGCTGGCGAGAAAATATTTGAGGATTGGTCAAGTCGTAGTCAGCCAAAGTTGTTTTAGCATCTGCAACATTTTTCATTGCTTCCTCAATGGTAACAAACAGCTTATCTATAGAAGAGATACTTTCTTGACCGACCTCCTTTTTAAGTTCTTCTTGGTAGTCCTTTTTCGTCTTACTATATTCCTCCTCGATATTTGCAAAATCCACAACATGTCCAAACTTCATTGCCTTATACGGACGATTGACGCGCGTAAGTGTTTGCAGTAGATTATGCTCCTTGACCATACGATGCAAATATAACTTCTTCAATCGCGGAGCATCAAAGCCTGTTTGTAGCATTTGAAATACGATGAGTAAATCAACTTTTCCGTCTTTAAATAAGTCAATCCATTTGGAACGAGCAGATTTAGAATTTCCATAACTGTCAAACAAAATAAGGGCGGCACGGTAACGTCCTTTTCGAGGCACAGTCTTCTTGACCTCAATTTCATTAGCCGAGATACTGCGGTAGATTATTTGCCCATCCTCGCCCGTATAATTATCAAGTTCCGAGTCATCGGCATAGTTTTTCAGAAACAGCTGATACATCATTATTGCTTGTTCTTTGCTGTTGCATACAGCAAGTGCCCCCAATGAAGGGTCGGAATACTTGCTTCGAAACTCCTGCAAATCGTTAATTATGTAGTCGAGTAACGGATGTACATAGTTTTCGTGGGCATAGACATCGACTTCTTTAACAGTTTGCTTTTTTACCCTTATGCTGTTAAGGGCTTCTTTCATTGTTATCTTAAAGTTCGATCCGATATCTTCGCGTATGAGCCGAAGCGTGTAGCCATCTGCAATAGAAGCATTGTAATAATATGTATGAATATAATCACCAAAAATATCTTTAGTGTTATATCCTTCGCCGATTATGGGTGTACCTGTCAATGCTATTTTGATTGCATTCTCATCGCTCGCAATCAAATTTTTTAAAAAACTACCTTTGGGGTTATAATTACGGTGTGCCTCGTCAATAAAATAAATGCGTTTTACCTTGACGTTATACGCATTTTTGGCGAGTGCTCGGCTGTCCTTAGAGAACTTTTGGATATTGACAACGGTTATTTCCAATTTTCCGTCTTGGTTTTGGGTAGTTACACCATCTTTTATAAGATTAGCAAAGTCCTCCTTACTTTGAATAGGATTTACTTTAAGTCCTCTGCGGACAAACTCTTTTTGTGCCTGCTCTAAAAGATCAATACGGTCTACAATAAAGAAGAATTGCGGAACTATGCCTTGACAAGAATAATAATCGGTCAGGTATTTGACATTGAAATATGCAAGCGCAGTCTTTCCGCTACCTTGAGTATGCCAAATAATACCCTTACGCTCCTCCTTATCAAGATGGCGTTCAATCGCTTTTGTTGCGAACACTTGAGGATAGCGCATAATGTGCTTTTGTAATCCGTTGGGATGATCTACATAGGCTATTCCATAGCGCAAGAAAAAGTAAAAACGCTCAAAACTAAACAGGCTCTCACAAATTCGTTTGGTCGGTGTTTCTACTTTGCAGTTCGTTTTGTACTCACTATTGTTTTTATATTGAGGCACATTGTTGTCACGCAGCAATATTTCTTCATCCTTGGCAGATACCTGGTTATATCTTTTCTGAATAGGGAAACTGCTTTGCCCTTCCTCACGAAAGCAATTATAAAGGGTATTGGTTTTGCCAATAGTGGCATAATATGCACCTTGTTTGAGTTGTTCATCATATTCCATGTCATTGCTAAATACCATAATTTGTGTGATATTCAAATAACGACGGAAACAAGGATTGGCAAACCTCGTCTTCATACGGCTACGCTCGGCATCGATCCCTTCATGATTATTCTCCTTTTTTACTTCAATAAAAGCAAGCGGCAAACCATTGATGAAAATGGTAATGTCTGGGCGGAAATTGTCACTTGCCAAATCGCCACAAGTCATTTCTGTTGCCACTTGGAATGTGTTGTTACGAATGAAGTTCGTGGAAGAAGACAAGTCTATTATTTTGTTCGTGGTGTCAAGCAGTATTTCTTTGTAGAACTGCCTACCGAGATCATCGTTATTAAGTGACTTCTGAATGCGATGAAGCATAGCGTCTGCGTCTTCTTGTGTAGATAGAGGATTCAGACGTAAATAGGTTTCCGAAAACGGTTTTAACAAAATGTTTGTAAGAGTATCTGATTCTACTTTAGGAACGTGTACGTATTTAGTAGACAGTCCCTTTTGAGATATATATTTATACCCCATTCCTATAAGATGGATGAGAGTGGGGAATTTTACTCTGCTATCTTCACTAAATGCACCCATTGCTTTTTCGTATTATTAAAGCAAAACACCTTCACTATCTTTGCGAGGCTGACCAAAGCCTATTAGACTGTGAAGATATATTGTTGTTAATATTTTATTTCAGGTCATTAACGCATTATTTAGCAAATGCAAAGTTAGCACTTTTTATTGAGTTCTATTGCGTATTTGAGAATTGAGTTTATAAAAATCGTTGCAGAACGATATAAATATCAGGTTCAATATTTTAGTTTTAACGGCTTTTTGATATGTCATCACGCTTACCAACAGCTATAAAACTTGCAATCCGCAAATAATGAAACAAAAAATGTCGTTTTCTCTTTTCGTCCGTATATTATCCTTGTCTAACAGTGCCTTGTGCAGCCTTTCAGCCCCAAGTGAACCAATATTAAGGACAAAAACGGTTATTGTCTTGAGATTGTAAATCTCCACACAGCATTTTTTCGATATGAGATTGGTGCACTTTATCTCGTAATCTCTCAAAACTTCGCTCTTGTAGAGAGCCTTTATCTCTGCCCTAAATGTTGAAGCAGGAATCCCGAATAATTAATATATTTTCTACTCGCTCATAGCGGTTTTACTATATCCGTTTGTCCTCATCTGTTTTTGATAATATCGGTTTACTGCTACTTGGATTTTATCAACGACAATGTTGATACTCTGCGTTTCAACACTTTTATCTGAAGCACGATTGTTTTTACGTCCCACAAGCGTAGGAAAAATCTATCTTACAGCAGAACTATTTTATCTCTCCGTCTACTGTAAGGCGATATATCAAAGGTAGGTTGCCGTTGGGCTTTTTCACATAGAATAATACTTTGAATATGCTTCACATAACTCAACTCTTTTTGAAATTACAAAATTAAATTATAGTGAGTTATCAACAACTAAGCAAATTTGCACAAAACACAGAAAAAAGAGATACTTAAAAAAAGTTCCATTCCACACGATAATGAAGTGGCAACTGAAATTTTGCGCTGTTTAGCTTATAAACAGTTTCAGATGGCTTAACGCTTTTCGCAAATTTGCGATTCTGTTAGGTGTTTATTTTATCCTTGTAAGTTTCTAATATTTTTTTGCTACAAAAAAAATATTGTCTAACTTTGTATTTGAAATGACGAAAGAAGAACTTGTAACACGGCTACGTGACATAGAATGGGACGATTTCGAAGTCAAAGCTGCAAAATCAGAATTGCCGAAGAATATCTGGGAAACCGTAAGTGCTTTCTCAAATTGCTCCGGCGGTTGGATTGTGCTTGGTGTGAAGCAGTTTGATAAGTCTTTTGAGATTAGCGGTGTTGACAATATCGAGAAACTTGAACAGGATTTCTTTGGGACACTACGTTCCAAGAAATTCAATGTTCCTCTTTTTGCAACACTTCATCGTTATGAGATTGACAGTAAGAATATCATAGCCTTTTATATGCCGTCATCAGAGGTCAAGCCTGTTTATTTTGGTTCCCTCGAAAACACCTTTATCCGCATGGGTAGCGGTGACCAAAGAGCAACACAACAGGAAATAATGTCAATGATTCGTGACCAGTCTTTTGGTATCCAGTCGCAGAAATCCATACCTGATACCAACATTGATATGCTCAATCGTGATGCACTGGCTGATTTTAGAGGTGAGGTACGTCATTGGGGATTAGTTTCACATCTTGACAGCGTAAGTGATGAAGAATTTTGTAAAGGAGTAGGCATTACCGACCATTTCGGACAACTTACCTTTGGTGGCTTAATAATGCTTGGAAAGAATCCATATACCTTTAATTTTGTCCCGACATTCTGTGCTGACTATGTTGAGATACCCGGTGTAGGTGTAGAGGCGATGACGAATAATTACACATACCACATACCTGAACAACAAAATCTTTGGGAAGCCAGCCGGGTTATTCTTCGCCGCCTCCGTACTCTTGTCAATACGCCAATGGTTGGCATCAACGAGCGCGGACAATCTGTCGAGGATTTTCTGAATACAACATCCTGCGTGAGGCAATGGCAAATCAAATGGCCCATGCCGACCATTTCAGTCCTCGCCGCAGTTGTATTCATGTTTTCGATGACCGGATTGAGTTCCTTAATCCTGGAGGTATGCCGATGCCGTTGAATGTGATGGAAAATTCGTTTGAGTCGCAGCCACGCAATCCGGTAATCGCAAAGCTATTCCGGCTTGCACACTTGTCAGAAAACCTTGGTTATGGACTCCGCAAGCTCAAACGTTGGCAGGAAATAACCGGTCGTCCAATGCATATTGAAACGACAATTAATTCCGTAAAAGTTACTTTCGATTTCCAGACCCGTGAATCGGAGACGAGCGATGTCGCTAAAAGTGTCGCTATAAACTTGACGGAACGCCAGCAACAAATCATAACTCTAATCAGCAAAAATCCACAGACAACTAGAGCCGAGATTGCCTTTACCATTGGTGTTTCTGCAAAAACAATTGAACGTGAACTCGCCACCCTATCCGAAATAGTCCGCTATGTCGGTTCCAAAAAAGGAGGGCATTGGGAAATTATAACTTATGGTAACTAATCAATGTATTATGGAAACAATAATTATTATATCAATAATTTGTCTTACGCTGATAGCATTAGCGGGTTGTGTACTGTCTTACTTCCGGATAAAATCAAAGCAGTCAACAAGTACAATCTCATACATATTTTGGGGAAGTGTTATCCTCAGTGTTTCAATAGCCATATATTCTCATTATTATTATGATAATGAAAAGGTTTTAGATTTCTTCTCTTTGGCCTCTGCAATTATTTCGATAATTCTCGCTATTATAACAATTGTCTATTCTTTTTATACGAACAGTAGGTCTAACGGGCAAATTGAGATACTTAATAAAGCTGCCCAAGATGTTCAACGGGCAAGTCAATCGTATGCAGAAAGTGCTGACAGCTTGGAAGCTAATATTGTTAAGATTATTAGCACGATTAATCGTGTTGAAGCAAAAACTGATAGAATTTTAATACATTCATTATCCGAAGGTTCAAAAGCGACAAATGATATAGATCCTAATGATATCCATAATAATTTTGATATCAGAAAATATATACAAACCTTTGTGGCTATTTCATCTCCTTTAGGTATCATCGCAATGTATGCCTGCATTTTGTCTCATGAAAGAATGATGCCATTTCACATATCCTTATTATCTTCTGATGCAGACAATACAATGTATTGTGCAGGATTCTTAATCGCTACGACAGGCACAGGTATAGTTAATTCTACAATCGATTTTAACACAGGAATGATTACTGTTATTAATTATGTTAATGTAGTGAAGTCTGATATTGAAGAATGGATGAAATCGCAACCTCAACAAGGATCCTTGCATGACCTTAAAGAAAAAATTGATGCTTATTTTTCGCAACAGAAATAATTTTTCAACCAAAATAGGTAGATGATTCCATAGACAGTTATTCCTTTCTGCCTCGTGAAATAGATATATTCTTTCTGTCGTTGTATCTCCACTTCTTCGGGAGTCATTTGTAATATCGCAAATCTTAAAGTCAGGCTTATCCCTTTGACTGTATAGATGTAGATTAAAAAGTTTAACATCTAAAGACATTTACGGTATGATTTGACAAGTGCCGCAAAGTTTGTTTCATTCAATGACGATTACTTTAGCTTGATTTTCCATGTGAATTTTAGTTTTTTCCTCTTTGAGGTGGGAGGAAGAATAGTAGTAGCTATCATTCTCTTCAAAAAGGATATCAATGGAGGACAAAATGAAGAAGATTATATGATAAAAATGGGCTGACAATTAATGCCAACCCTTCTCTAAAATGTACAGATTAACTTGTAAGCATCAAAAACATTACCTATCTTTGTCTAGAGAGATATTTGAAATTATGCAAAACAACGCAATGGGTAGTTGGACTTTCACTACTATATCGTTACCTGTACCTTTTAACAAATAGTTTTAATAGCTGATTTTCAAAAGATTAAAATGAACTACTTTGTTTTATTACTTAAAAGCTATAACTTTCATAAGCAGAAGCAAATCCATCCTCTTCAATTCTTCCACATACAATCTTTAAGCCCGATTGTTCTTGAATCTCTCTTCCAACAAGCGATATCTCTGAAAACCGGCTATTAATCGGCAAAGATTCCGTATCGTTCTTTTGTGCAAAGAGAGTACAACTAAGACTAATTAACAGCAGCATAATAATTCGTGCTTTCATACACTATTTCCTCTTTTAAAAATTTAGTACTGGAAAAAAACGGTCGATCCCCCGCATCCATTCACATTTTGTCATCATCTTCCATGTATCACAAAAATAGTTATTTTTTTTCATTCTTTTACCTTTTTAGTTCAAAACGTACAGCCGTATGTACTATTCTTTCTAAAATGACATCTGCAAACATTTAATAATACATTGATTGAAAATATTTATAATTAAAGAGTCACTGAAAAGAATATTCTTCTTCCAATGACTCTCCGTTCACATAAAATCTCCCTCAAGAATCTACAAGAACTTATATATTATTACCTAAAAAATTTAAAATTATGAGTTTTATTATAAATATCACATACAGATAACACGTAAAACCCTTTATTCAAACCATTCACATTAATTTCATTATTCTCCATACCAGTATCTAATGTAACATCTTTTTGCATAGAAAAATCATCTACTTTATAAATACTATAAGACTGAATCAACTGTTTTTCTTTAAGCCTCATATTAGTAGAATGAATCTTTATGTAATTGTCATAAAGAGAAAAATCCATCCGAAACATTGGAGGTTCTAAAGCTGACACTGTTAAAATTTCACTCTTAACACTTCCATTATCATTATAAGCAATTATAGTAAATTGTGAAGAGAACTCTTTATCAACAGTTGCTGTAAAATAACCTTTTTTAAAATCTTTTATTTCATATTTTTGAGGATAGGTTTCTCCTTCATCCAGTTGTTCTACTATAATTTTATTAGTGCCTTCTAAATCATTTATTGCAATTTTAATAGTTCTGGCATATTCATCTACAGAGCTGTAAGTAGTAGGCATAATTTTCACAAATTGCATTTTGGGCTTCTGAGGTAGAAAGTCTAAAACATAGTATTTGGATAGACCGGAAAATATCACATAATCAAAATATGGTTCATAACCATACTGTGATATCCTACATCTTAAATATCCATCATAAGTACGTGCATAGTCATCCACATTCTTAAAATCCAAACTTGCCATATCAACATGTAAAGGTATTTCATATGGAGTACGTAGTTCATATAAAACATCCCATGTACCATCTTTTTTTAGAAAACTAATATTCCACCCGGCTTTACCTGTACTACCATCTACACTTAAATTGGGATGATATGGTTGGCAATATTCATATAGAAAACTCTTTGCTGCCTCTCTATCATTATCGTCTAAAGTAGCATAAAGCAAAGGAGCTTCATTAATATTTTGTGAGTTGACGACTTGCATCTTGCCTAAATTATTCATTTTTATTTCTCCTTGATATGGAATAACCTCACCTGTTGAGGAAGATAATTCCCCACTTCCTCCCCCGCCACCTACAGCTCTGAAAGGTACCCACTTTAACCCATAATTAAATAAATCCGTATAATTATCTGATATATTACGAACTACACTACCTCGCCCTATTTGATAAGATAATATTTCCGTTAATCTTTTAGTTGAATCCGGAATAAAATAATTCAACGACACACCTTTTACCCACGGATCAGGTGCATATAATTTTAATTTGTTACCATAATCAATATTTATGTCCAATGAACCTTGAGTACCCTTTTTGTAAGCTTCATATACATCTGATGTTCCTACACTGTTTGCTATAATTTGTTCGAAAGGAGTCAACGTCTTTCCACTAAAATCTAATGTTTTTCTAATAGGATCACCATAATTTTTGCTGCAAAATCCCAAAAAGTGTGCTATATCTCTGAGTGCTATAGTTACAAAATCATATTTATCAGTAGACTGAGGATACAAAGAAAAAGAGAAATCATCTATCCTATTTTTATTATACGTAATAGTTCCATCTCCTCCCTCTATCCATTTTGCATTTGCAAATTTCGGATCTAAGAATTGTGGTCCAAACCTTTCACCCATATACACCCCTTTTATACGTGTATTTAAAACTAATTCATTGTAATCATCTATAGTTCCTTTAGCAGTAACCTCCGACAATGGATTAGAACTTGAAAAAATATTGCCAACTTTTGCCGTTATTCTTATCGGCAATGCGGTTGGAGTCTGTTCCTCCCATATCTTACAAGCGTATTCAAATGCACCTTTCATTTCATTAGTCCAATCCCCTTCATAGGTAACTATGAACTTCGTGCCACCTCCGATTCTCCTTACAGCCGGTACATCCGAACAAATTCCCAAATATTCATCAAGAACGTATGGATATGTGGTATTTGTAGTTGTTTGGGTAAAACTACACAAAGCATAACCCAAAAACAAAATCAATAACATTTTCTTCATACACTATTTTTTAGTTGATTAAAAATTTCCGAGCAATAACTCTCTTATTCACTGTAATATGAACAATATAAATACCCTTTTTAAATTCCGGAATGTATATACTCTGAGTATCTGTTTGTAATTGTTTTACTATAGTTCCGTCAAGTTTCAATATCATGATTTCTTTTAGACCCAATAATCCCTTAAAACACAAAGTTTGTTCTATTGTATCATAATATACATTAATAACATCCTCACTCTGAACATTTATAGATGTCACTAATTCCACCCATTTCTCATATTCTTTCAATAGTTCAGGATCATTCACACATTTATACATCCGTATCGTATCCCGAGATGTTACGAAACCATAATCATTCTCAGCTTTCAATATGTAATAATCGTCCCAGCCAATAATCATATCATCAAAAAACATATTTTTAACTCCTGCATCTATTTCGACTTTCTCATTAGGGTAATAGTATGATGTAGAAATATATGGATTTCCTTCTTCTCCCCACTTAATAATATATTTTTTTTCACGTGAAGAAGTAAAATAAAAGTTCAATATTGGATTGGTAAATTGGTACCATGTCCAATCAAATCCGTCGCACTCTAAAGTTGCATTTTTCAATACCGGCATTGATGGTAGCAAATTTAATCGTATGGGAAAACAATCGATAACGTTACCTGCAATATCTTGAGAAACAATATTTCCCTTAAAATAAACAGAAGAATCATTTTCAAAAACATAATGTTTTAAACCATATTCAATATCACTCTTTAAATCTTGTATATTCAATTCCTTTATTGAAAAAGAGAAAGATCCATAATGTCCATCTTGCTCTTTTATATTATACCCCCCCGCCTTACTATCCAATTGAAGCACCCATCTACCACAAAGACTACCATCACTTAAAGAAAATGTACATACATCTTCTTCGAAGAGAACACCATCTCTTTGAATAGTAGCTCCTGTTCTAAAACTTCCGTAAATTTTAGACTGAGAATAGGTATTGTTAAAAGAACAAACCACAATTAATATTAAAATAATTAACCGCATTACATCTTCATATATTTAATTGTTTTGAAGCAGATACTATTACTATCATAAAATTGAAGTATATAAATATCCTTATCAAGTTTATTTAAACTATCTATCTCCTTAACTTGCATAACATACTTACCTTCTTTCGTGAATACTTTTATAAAAGAAACATTCATAAACTCACGAGACACTTGTGAGTTTTTTGTCAAATTATATTCCGCAAAAGAGCTACTAATTAAATTCTCCAAAGTAATAATAACCTCATCCTCTCCATACTGATTTTCAACACTAAGAATAACCCATGCATAATCAAAAGTATTTATGCCACTCCTATGCACATGTGCAACATAAGGTTCTTCAACTATCTCTATCTCCAAAAAAGGAGAATAATCTTCTTTAACTCCAACACTTAAATAATCTTTGCCGACATAATGGACTGCAAAATCAATACTATAAGTCGTATTTGTTTCATTTATAGTCTTCACAATTTCACTATAAGAAATAATTTTAGGCTTCAGTTCCAATGTTATATTATACAAAGCAATCGTTTCCTCTCCATTAATTATACATTTAAATGTGATCAAACCGTTTATATCACCATCGACGTTTATGGCATACTTATTAATGTCTTCAACAGCCGGAATTGTAAAAGTAGCAGCATTAGATGTAGCTACTACATCTTCACCTCCATCTTTTAAGGGAAGAGTATAAGTCCATTGAGATTGACTAATTGAATATCCTGAATAATTTTCCACTTTAAAGTTATTACTTTCATAAGCTGAAGCAATTCCATTATCACTTAGATTTTGACCAACTATTTTAATATGAGATTGTTCCCGTATATTCCATCCAATAGCATGTAGTACCTCCAACGTCCGATCGTCAACTCGCAAAAATTTCTCTCCACTTTGTAAATCATAAGACATTAAAGAATTCTTATCGCTAAAATATTGCAAAGAGCGATATGGTTCAAAGCCTGTCGAAGGAGCGTAAAGTTGATATGCAGCATCATTTTTTAATGCATAAACCGCCCCGGAATTAGACAAACAGAAATCTTTTAACTCTTGATTCTCTCTTTTGGTATTAGGAACATCCTCTAACCTTTTAGTTGGAGTAAAAATCAACTTATCAAAAATAGAATACCCATCAGTAGAATAAAATGTAATTCCTCGTGATCCTCCCCTGTCTCTTACACTTGACCCAAAGCCTATTACATGTGCTATACTTCTAAATATAGCATAAGTAAGATTATTAGTTCCGGGTTTGATTTTATTACTATAACCACAATCCCATGTTGTATATTTATTAATATGTATAGTAGCATCTAAATCATCCACATTGACACTCAGTCCCAAATACTTAGCCAAACATTGAGGATAAAAAGTCTTATTTTCCTTATCAGTCCAATATAGGACGTCAGTACCAATATCATAGTCTTCAGCAATATCCTCATATTCGAAATACAGAACAATCGTTGCATTATTATCCAAATAGCTTTGCCAATTACTAACAGCCACGTCAATGCAGATCCGCATACTATCTGGCATATTTGATGATGTATTAGCAATAATCTTGCCCCTACGTTCACTACTAAGTCTTTCAGACTTAGGTAAAATAGTTTCTACTGTATTAGGATCAGTACCAACAGCAAACTTATCAAAAAAAGTAAATACCTCTGTTTGTTGTGCATTTAATAACTCAACAAATATAAGTAATACAGAAATAAGTAAATAAAAATGTTTTTTCATAAAGCTTTATCTTATAATATGTATATCTGAAAAACAATAACTTTCCTAAAAAAGAATTATTTACTTCACTTCAAATGATCCATAAATATGTCCTCCATACGAATTTGTTAGTTCTAACAAATAGACTCCAGAAGAGTAAGCCTCAACAGAAATGCTATATTTCTCGGGATTATTAATCAGAAGAGAATGAGAATATATAGTCTGATTAGCTTTGGAAATAGCTATCGAGACATCGCCTGCTGCTTCCAGAAACTCGAGAGAAATAATGGAATTTTCCAAAGATGCAGTTACAGGTATAAAAGGTACAGAACGATTGTCTTTATCTATATCATCATCACCTTTCCAATGTCCAGAAAAAGAAATTTGCTCCCATAATGAGATAAACCCACCATCATTCTCTTGTGCAATAATTGTACAACTAAAACAAACTAATAAAAATAGAATAATTCGTGCTTTCATCTTTTGCTTTTTTTCATGTTTTTGTTGTACAAAAGTAGAAAATTGGTTTCAACAAACAAAAAATAAGACATGGACTAAAAAACGGACTATACACATCTATTAATCAATAACATAAAAAGAAAACATTCTAATACAGGTGGACTATTTAGACTTATGATTTCGATATTTTTGCAAAAAAGTTTCTATTGAATCTTCTTTTACTAATTCTAAACGCTCCTTTAAGCGCGATTTTGCTTTAAATATTGTATGTTCATCTTTACTATCAAAAAGAATCATTAATTCTTTAGTCGTAAATCCTAAAAACAGAAATGTTAGAAGTTTAATATCATGTTTGGTTAATTGATTATATTCACTCTTCAATTTGATTAGAGAATCATTACAAAGACAATTCACTAAATTAAATATTTTATCCCACTCCTTAGGTGTTAATTTTTCTACAAGTACCTCCCCATTCTTTAACATCTTAACCAATATGGTAATATCCATTTTATTACGTAACTCTTCATTTTCTGTAGTCAACACTTCTATTTTTCGGGATAATTCTTTTACTTCACAATCAACATGGGCATTCGTTTCCCCCCGCTGTTGCTTATACATTTCAATTTCATTCTGAAAAAAGATTATTTTCTTATTATTCTTTTCTATTACTTTTCTGGTTTGTATTACTTCTAATTTTACACGCCCATATCTAACATAGAAAAAATACACTATCCCGGAAAATAAAATCACAACAATCAGATAAATAATATGTAAGACCCTCTTCTCTAATTTACCCCGTAACACTTCGGTTTCAAATTCTTCCTTTTGGTATTTAGCCTGAAGCTGTACCAACGCTTCTCGCTTTCTATCATTTTCAGCCATATATAATAAAGAATCTGACCGTTCTTTCAAAATAAGAGCATGTTGATAATCATGATCTGCCTTAGCCAACTCTGCCAAACACCCATAAGCTTCGGAAGCAGTAAATAGATTATCACTATTCAAACAAAGTTTTAAATACTTCGTTGCATCTTGTTTATGTCCCATTAATTGATATAAACGCCCTAAGGACATATAATGAAGTACAAGTCTATCTTTATTAGGTTCTTCATCGAGAATCCTCAGAAAAATTTCTTCAGCTCTGGAATATTGTTTTTCAAAACAATACATTTTTCCAAGTATTTTAAAAGCACTAATTTTCAACCGAATTGGATTATTTGTTAGTAAGTGCAAACTCGTCATTGTATATTGATAGACACTATCCATCTCCTGTTTTAAGAAAAAAGAACGTGCCATCATTTGATAAGTATAGGCTGCCCCTAATGTATCTTTTGCCTGGTAATAATAAGAAATAGCTTGACGACAACAATAAATAGCCTCATTATAGAATGATTGTTCTTTATTTAAAACTGACATATCTGTAAACATCAATCCCATTATCTTATACTCTTTCGTATCCTTCAAAACTCGCCGGACTTCCCAATAGACTTTCATAGCCCGCGTAGTTTCCCGTTTTCCTTGAAGTACACGTCCATAATAGTACAATGCTTTACCATATTTACTTTTATCCTTTTTCTTCTTGAAATAATCTATGGCAAAAGTAATAGAAGAGTCAGCAGACAAATCCATATAATTCTTATCACGTGCCTGAGTCAGTAACAACACATAATCTGCACGTTCCTGACCTGACAACTTATCGGGATAAGATATTTTCCTTAATAGATTTAATGCACTATCAGGGTATACTTCCATACACTGCTCCGCTTGCCGAAGAGTTACTATGACCTCTTCTGGTGCAGAGGAACAAGCAACGAAAACTGCAATGAGAAAAGAAAAAAAGAAAATGCAATTATATTTCATTCACAAAAAGGATTAAAAGTGAAGGTCTTACGGACAGATCTTCTTCGTTACTACTTTTCCATCTGAATAGGTAATTGTCATGATATAGACTCCTCTCGATAGATGATTAACATCCTCATAATTTTCTGTTTGAAGGAGAGGCCTTCCTTGTATATCCCTTACTTCAACTTGTAAAATGCTTGATTCTGCTGTGACCTCTATGATCGGATCGGGATTCATCTGGCTTGGAATTTCTACCGTATAATGCGCTTTTCCTATTTTATTTTTTAATTCCAGATCAACCCAGGCCTTTCCGTCCTTATGAATATATTCAAAATGCAATTTAATACTATACAACTCGTCGTAGGAGTGAGAATTAACAAGGATACCAAACTCTTCAGATTGTTCAACATACAGATAATCAGCACCCGTGTAAAATGCTACTACATCAAGACTATAAAAGTTTGTCCCGGGATTCGGAGTTATAGCATCTACTTTTACCGATACAAAAGTAGGTTCAGTAGCAAAATACACATAGAATGTTTCAGACTTCTTTTTCCCATCGGCAGTAGTAGCAGTCAAACTGATCTTACCCTTAATATCTGCATTAATATTCTTATTATACTTCGTTACATCATCTATCTCATCTATACTGAAATCAGAAGAATCTCCTGTTTTGATAGTGACAAAATTCATTTCGTTATCCAGCAGCTCATACTTCCACGCATAATTCGTTATACTCCCCGAAGTGGTTTCGGCATAAAAATTATAGCTTTGAGAAGAAGAAGCAATACCCGTATCATCAATGCCTTCCGCTATTATTTTTAAGTCGCTTTCAGGTTCTTTCCAGCCAATTGTTCTGAGAACTCCCAATACGATCTCATCTATTTGCTGAATCTTATCTCCTGTCCTGGTATTGTATGACATCAAGTCACCATCAAAATATAGATAATTCAAGTAATTATAACGTTGGAACCTGCGAGAAGTATACAACCTGAAGCTTTCATTAGCAGACGTTTTACAATAAACACGCTCTTCCGACACAAATGAAGAAAGTTCCTGGCTTGCAACTCCATTATTCGGCATTTCATTCAGACGGACATTATTGGAGTCAACAATCAGATTATCAAAAGGAGAGAAACATCCCTCTATAGAGAAAATAATGCCATGTGACACATCATTTACAACCGATGAACCAAAGCCTAACGAGATGGCAATGGCACGTAACATGGCTGTTGTGAAATTCTTCTTATCCACAGCCTTTCCGTTAAAACTATACTCCCAATCCGTGTCTTCATTAATCAGGATAATAGCATCCTCGTCATATACACGTTCGTCATCAGTTAAGAAATTCTGGTAGTAACTGTTGGGATATGTTATTTTCGCATCGGGGAATGAAGTATATCTCACCTGAGCCTGAAAATCGGCAGCTTCTGCTCCCAACTCTTTTTTCTCAAACTTCAAAACTACATTTTCAGGAATATATAACTTTTCTTCCCAGAGTAGTGCGGCGGCCTTTATACAATGCTGCATTTCATCATCTATTCCGGCTCCACATATTACTTTAATCACTCCTCCAAAATCACTACTCAAACGTTCTGTTCGAGGCAAACAAGGTTTCATGATTTGCGATCCCCACGGAGTAGTATTCATATGTCCTTCGAATACTAAAATTGTATCTTGCTGAGCCATAGTTAAACCTATACTCTGTAGTGTCAACAAACCAACCAAAACTAACAAACATTTTTTCATAGTTTTAAATATTAGAAGAAATAAACAATATTCAGTACCAGAACAATAAATGTCCTCATCGACAAATCTTCCTCGTTACTACTTTTCCATCTGAATAGGTAATCGTTACGATATACATTCCTCTCGATAGACGATTAATATTCTCATAATTTTCAGTGTGAAGAACAAGCCTTCCTTGCATATCCCTTACTTCAACCTGTGAAATACTTGATTCCATTGTTACTTCTTCTATGGAATCAGGTTTCATCTGATTGGGAATTTCAACTGTATAAGACGTTGTTCCCACATTGTTCTTTAATTCTAAAACGACCCAGACTCTTCCACCCTTGTAAATATTTTCAAAGTGAAGATGAACGATGTACGGTTCTTGATAAGAACGCGATCTAATTACAATGCTGAACTCTTCATAGAGTTCTGCATAAAGAGATTCAGCACCACGAAATTCGGCTGTTAGGTCAAGATTATAAAAATTTGATCCGGGAATTGGAGTGATGGCATCTACAGTCACGGAGATAAAGACTGGTTTATCTGTCTCTTCCAAAGCAGTTGACCGAAATTCCTCTAATGTATTTAAATCACCTTTCATGTCACGGGACATCACAAAGCTTGTGCCCTGCAGTGTCAACAAACAAACCAAAATCAATAAATATTTTTTCATAGCTTTAAATATTAGTAAATAAGGAAACTCTATCACAACGATAACAGAAGCAGTTTGCTTCACTCCCAGACATCAATCATAAGTATATCCTCCTAATATTCCTATGATACAGAATAGCATAACATGAAAGTTACAACATAAGGCAATCCTATAATTATACCTCACTCGTAACTAAGTAAGATATCAAACTTTACAAAAGTAATAAAAATTAAAGGGAACGAGTCTTTTATCTTTGAATAATATGTAACTTTTTAAGTTAGAACAAACAGAATAGTATAAGTTTCAAAGAGTTTCAAGCCGTTGAGAAAAAATTCTCAATATATAGAGAAGAAATTCTCAACGTATTGAGAAAAGATTCTCAATGCATTGAAACTATTTTCTCAATACATTGAAACAAACTGTATCATGCTTTCAACCGAATAACAAACCGACTACCTTTGCCCAGTCTGCATGCCGCCATGTGCTTCTACAAAAACTTTAGAGATACAAAAAATCGACATATATCTAAATTTAACGATAGATATATGCCGATCTTATTAGCGATGATTCAAGAAAAATTTCTCAGTGCCCTCAAAAGAACACCTCTCCCGTCATTATATTAGGGATAGCTTTAACTCATTGATTTTTTTATTATTAAAAAGTAAAAAGAGAGGAGCAACCATACATGATTTTTCCAAATCATATATCAGCAACACTCCTCTCCTATTAAATACAGACCCATACAAGGTCAGGTCCTTATATTATTTTTTAATCACTTTCAGTGCTTTCAAGATTTTAGCATCCTGTTTGATATTAATGAAATAGATACCAGCAGCACCATTTACTGTCAAATGAATATCTCCACCATTGGCAACTGTAGTTTCTTTGGCTTCAATCATCTTTCCGGTAGCATCAAATACTTCTATAGAATACGTACCTTCATTAGCAAAGCGAACATTCAACTCATTTACAAATGGGTTCGGATAAGCATTGTAGGCTATGCCTAATTCACTGTCTGAAATACCAACACCTTTCGTTACTGTTACCGAACGATAAGTTTTGGATACTGATCCCCAACCATTTTCTAACGTCAATGTAGCATTAAACTCTCCCTCTGACGGATAAGCAGCAACAACATTACCAGATTCACCGGTTCCGGTTACTGCACCTTTTATCTGAGCCTCTTCCAACTTCCAAGTCGGTTTAGTCTCAACCTTAAAGATACTGCCAGAAATGAATGGGGCTCCGGTTCCATAAGTAATGTCTACCGGGACATATTGATTAACGCCTTGAGAAACTGTCTTAATTTCAGTCATATAACCTTTTAGGTTCTTGTTGCTTCCCGTACTGAAAATTTCATTATTTTCATTCGGTTCCGTTTCAAAGTCCCAATAACCAATCAACGATTCAGGAATCGTAGTCAGATGTTCCATTGATTTTTTCACTTCATCTGCCGTCAAACCTTTGTTGTATAATTGGAATTCGTCCAAATAGCCGTCAAATCCTGCTCTGTTGGCAGCAATACCTCCAACCATAATTGTATAAGCATTCTTCCAGTCCTTAACATTCGTTATACCACCGCCTGAATTAATCAATTTTCCATTAACGTATAAAGATACATCACGACCGTTTTTATAATCTACTACAAGAGCCAAATGATACCACTGATTGGGGACAAAAGAAAAGTCCTCTGTAATAATTTTAGTCTCTGTACCAGCACCAGATTCCCTTTTCTTCAAGCTAAAGTCTAACTTATTATCTTCTGTTCGTATATGAGTCCAAAGCCATCCCCAGTCACTATCAGGCCAGCGATCCTCGGCAGCACGTATATTCAAAAGATGTGTGCCGTTACTAACATGGTTGAATACAGCCGGTTTGAACCAGAAAGCAATTGTAAACGGTGATTGGCTGGTAAAATTCAACTGATCGGCAGGAACTCCAAAAGCAATCTCATTTAATCTCAAACCACGTGAAACATATCCGTCTGCATTACGTCCGGTATATTTGTATGTTACCTCTTCACCTGTTGATATTGAGATAGCATCTTCGCTATCATTGGCTGTCAATGTCTTAATTTCAGGCATAGCACCCACTTCTTCTGATGAAATCTGAATCAAAGCCTGATGTAACTGTACATTTTCTCCAGAAGTAACACGAAGATCATAAATGCCGATATTAGAAAGAGAAGTCTCAAGAGAGATAGAGCTCGGGAAACTTTTTTCGACAGCACCTGTCTGAGCATTCAGTATTTCCCATTTATCAGCCGGAGCATGAGTCGGGTCAATATATCTAATGGTAAACTGCTCATTGGCCTTAATAACCGGTTTGTCTATTTCGAGCCCTTCTACTGTTTCATTTTCGGGAGTATTCAACCATTCGGTCCATGCTATTCCTGATTCGCTCTTACCATCTAAAGCAACTGCTGAAACTCCAATTTTTACTTTCTTAGCACCAGCTACATCAAACGGAGCACTCACTACATAAGCAGCCCATGAAGTAGTAGCCGTACACATTACAGGCTCTCCACCCTCCTGCTGCATATAAATCTTATAGAACCAAGTATTCACATCGTCGTTATAAACAGGTGCTTCAGGATGAGCAGCATCACGGTCTTTCATTTTGAAGAATACCTTGAAATCTAATCCTTTATAATTGGTAGTCAACAGTTTTTCACCAGTAATAGTCGGTTGATTCGGAGTTACAGCCGCAGAACGGGTCAATGAGATCTCTCCAATCAATACCTTAAAATCGGCTGATGTATCCGTAAATCTCAAAGCAAGCATAGCAAGTGTTTTATCATTCAATCTCAAATTAGTAGGCAGTGTACCTACTTTAATTGTTTTCTCAATCCATTCCTTGCTCGAAGAAATATTATTGGCAACAGCAGCAGAAACTTCTGTTTGTTCAGCTCCTTCTGCCGAACAAGCTACAGCCATTGAACCTGTACCGCTTAGCACTTTATAACGCACAGTCAATACATCACCGCTTTTCAACGAATATTTTGTTTTAAACAGATGCAGATATTCAGTATCTGTCTCTCCTGAAACAGAAAGACATGAACCACCAAACCAGGCATCATCCCAAGTAAACTCAGCTTTCAACCCTTTAGTCGGTACATCTTTTTCAGGATCTCTCCCCATAAAGCTGGAAGTAAACCACCATCTCCAAGTAGGCAAATAGTCTTGAATACCGATGTTGTACCATTCATTATTGAATGTAGTCTCACCATTTACTTTAAAGAAAGTTCCATTTCCCAAATTAAAATAGGTAACAAAAGGTTCTGCAGCTAAATTATCAGACCCTAATACACTACGAGCTGTAATGAATTTAGAGAATCCATGGAAATCTGTTGCAGTGGTAGAATGTCTAAGAATATTTTTAATAGCTAAATTATTTACCGGATTATAAGTAGAGCCTGTAAACACATTCTCACTTATCTGCTGATATGTTCTTTGTTTGGTCAACGGACTGGAACCCAATTCGCCTCTACCTTCAAAAATCATATTCATATTGTGAGCTCCCCAAATACCAACAGAAATTTCGGCGTCTTTTAAAGCATTCCAGTCGGCTACAGATCTACCTTGGAAATCCATACCTCCATATACATCGTAAGAAGAACGTCCTTCAAAACTTTTAGCTGTAGACTGAGAAGTAGACAAACCTGCTGCACCCCAATTATAATTCATAAAATACGCATCAGATGTAGGATTGCCGTTCCAGTGAAACCAATCTTTATTTGATGAACTAAGGGCGTCTGTACCACCTAAAGAACCTCCACTGGCCATCAAAGAATACCAAGCATTGGTAAAAGAAGGCCAGTTAGCTTCTTCACGTTTTGCAAAACTTTGAGACAATAATGTTTTTAATCCATCAGCAGTCAGACCACTACCCATACTAAATTCCGAATTATAGCCAATACCATCAATACCATAATAGCGCAAAAATTTCAACAGTTTATCTGCGCCACCATCAATCATGGCTTTCATGGTCTGTCCGTGTCCTTTATCGGTAGCAGTAATCGTTGAAGCCCAAGGCACAGAAGCCAATGTAGATGTCCTCACACCATTCTTGTGACAAACATCGGTAAAAGCACCAGCCATACGAATCATAGGAGCAGTCCAGTTACCATAGATATCCACATAACTCCACATACTGAACACTTCCGAATCAAAGAAATAAGAAGGAAGTGATTTCCATCCGCCACCATCAGCTGTACCGATTGGACACCACCACAACAATTTTCTATCCGGAGTCATATTCGGATCAACCTGTGTAGCAGAGTTTTCGAAACGTTCTTTCGGTTTCACGCGAGAAATAAAGAATTCTTCATCTTCAGCAGCATCCGAAAATAAAGGACTCCCCGGTTGCCAATTGGAATAGGCTTCATAAAAAGGAACACTCTTGCTCTCATTCACATACATCGGATGTGATGGAACTTGGGCGAACGCTGCACCACTCATCAATAGGCAGGCCCCCACACAATAATGTCTGATTTTTTCCATAAATATAAAATAATTAGATTACGTTCCGGAGCAAAAGTACCCCGGAACAAAAAAGATATTAAAAATAAATTATATGTTAACAATGCCGCTAATAGTAGCCTGTTTACTTGGAATTCCAACTTTAAGGTTAAATATCAACTTACCTCCTTCGATTTTTAATGTACCGCTTAATAAATTGACAGTTGCCCCAGTTGCATTATAAAGTACTTGTCCAGACAAGTCTTTTCCGATCGTATAGGTATGATCCTGTGATAGATTTATAGCCCGGTCAAAAGTGAAACTCAAATAATTTGTATAGTTTTCAACAGCCAGCTCTTCATCAATATAAACATCAAGTTTGCTTTTCGTTTCCTGATAATATACAAATTTATTGCCAAGAGATACATTATAAATTTCAATGTCGGCAGCATCTATCACCTCAATCGTTTTCTTAGCTTTCACTGTATTGCCCTTATCATCAGTTATTGTAGCCGTAATAGTAGCATTTCCAGCGCCAACCGTACTTACCACTCCCTTATCATCAACAGTGGCAATCTGCACATTAGAAGAAGCCCAAACAATCTTATTATCCGGAACAGAACTTACATTTGCCTTAATTGTAGTTGTAAATTTGGCAGATTCACCCACGTAGTAAGAACTGGCAACACTATTACTAAATTCAATAGAAGAAACCTTTAACAAAACTGTAAAACGGCATTTAGCACTCTTATCTCTTGCCGTAGCAATAATATCCACTGCACCCGGCGACTTGAACACAACATGACCATCATTTCCTACTGTTGCAATACTCTCATCAGATGATCTCCACTCAATAGGCCAGTAGTCTGTAATACCGAAAGGTGCCACCTCAACTTCGGAAAGCAAATCATAAAAAAGCACATCTTCAATTGTATATTGCTCAGTAAGCATCGCCACAGACTCTACGTAATAGTCATTTTTATCATATACTTCGCAATTTGCCGTCACCTTCCGTCCTTCTGCTTCCACAGTTACCACAGCATTTCCCGGCACTCCTCCGGAAGTCACTACAACGAGAAATTCATTCTTTTTTTCCGGATTCATTTCGTACTTATTCACAACCAGACCTTCACCTGAGGTGGTTACTTTAAAATCTAAATCCGCAATAGTCTTATCATCATCCGGATATGCCCGATAATATACAACAATCGTATCTTTTCCTTTCTTATCATTATTAATAGTAAACTTAAAGCTGCTTTGATCTATTTCCGTAATATCCGCACCGGTGAAATCTGCCAACGACAAATACAACTTCACTTTTACATACACCTTACATTCTATAGTGGCATTTCCCAGCTTGGCAGTTACGACCACAGGCTCATCTTGTTGAATATTTTGCGGATGAATACCTAATTTATAAGTACCTTCCTGAGTTGTTTCTTGTAACTTACTTACATTATCTACCAACAAAACAGATTCATCTGAAGAAATAAATTCCAATGGATAAAGTTTCATTAAGTCGGGATCGATATTTAGCACCAACGAATCAGAAATAGTACTTGGATTGATATAATACGCTTCCTGTTCAAAAGAGAATTCCGGATTGTTCGGTCCATTACGATCTGTCACCGACACAACAGCCAATAAATAACGTCCGTCTTGAAGAGTTGCTTTAATCTTTGCCTCTCCTTTTTGGCGTCCTGTAACTACACCTTCTTCATCCATCGTAATCACATTTCCCTCAACGCCTTCTTCCGGTGTCTCTTCTACTATAGTCCAAACTACTGATCCGGAGAAAGTCTCTCCACCATCAGCAAGTACCTGGAACTGATAAGAGTCATTCGGGTGCAATGTTACCGTAGTCTTTGACATCCTGACATATGCCACATCGTCGTCTTTACAGCCTATCAAACTTAAGCAGGCAACGAACAACGTCAATATATTATAAAACACAAATTTCTTAGTCATCATAAAATCTTTTAATTAACAGTTAGCAATTAGAAATTTTTCGGGATGATACGATTATTCTTATCCCGTCCTTCTGTTTGTATATCCCACCACACACGTGTTCCAGCAGTATTAGCTCCTCCAAGTGCAGCTTCAATGTACGGAATATTCACTTGTTCATTTGAAGTACTTTCTCCAAACGGTATACGACGTATCTGCAATTCATTATCAAATGACTGATCCGGCCAATTCCTCGGGACTCCGTTTACTTCTGCAACAACCGGAAATAATCGGGGATATCCTGTACGGCGGAATGTAGTCCATGCTTCAGCAGATTGGGGGAAGTTAGCAATGTATTTCTGAGTAATGATTTTCTCCAACTTCACTTCATCAGAATCACTCTCATCCCATTTTACTCCAACCTGAACACCACGGGTCTGATCAGTTTCACTAAATTCAGGCTGATAATAATCCTTATAAATAATTTTTGTGTTGGCAGACGTCTGTTTAAGATAAGCATCGGCCTCACCTGCCAATCCGTTCTCTGCAAAGACTTGCCTAATACCTTTCTCATAAAAGTCCTTAGCACTGGTACCTCCTACGTTCCAATTTCTCAACTTAGCTTCAGCGAGTAAAAAATAAATTTCAGTCACTTTGAAAAAATTACGCGGCATATATTTAACCTGGAATTTTGAATATGCTTTATATCCATTTTCTGCCGGAGCAGGATCAACAGAACATCCTTGTCGCATCCCTACACACTCTTTTGCAACATCCAAAACTTTCTTTCCTGTTGTTTTAGAGTTAATAACTGCTCCGTTTTTAGAAAACCATACTTCCAATAACGGATTATTGTAACGCTTCATAATGTTCTCTAAAGAAGCTCCCAAGCGCGAATCTTCCCACTCCGAACTAATTTTATGTAACGGATGCTGATAAGTATTGCCATCATCTACAGGTAATCCAAAATCTTCAGTAATCAAACCCAGTTCGTCAGTAACAGCACTTTCTGCAATAGTCTGTGCTTCTCCAGGATTGACCTTAACCATGTTCAATGCCATCCTGAACCGTATTGAATTGGCCAATCTTACCCAATTCTTCCAATCTCCTTTAGAATAACCATTTTTTTCCCCTTCCACACGTTTCAACATCTCAGCAGAAGGTTTACTTTCTTTCAATATCGTAATCGCTTCATTCAAATCACTAAAAATGGCCTTATACGTCTCTTCACATGATATATATTCAAGCGGATTAGTCTCTTTCAAATTACGGTAATCATTATATGGAATCGCACCAAAGAAATCAACCAGTTCGTGCATACTGTATGCATATAAAATTTGAGCTATCGCTTTCCATTCTGGTTTCCCATGACTTTCACCAAAGAAATAAGCATGGTATAACTGAGGAAATAATTTCTGGCTCTCACCAAGAGGACCACCATAATAGCCATTCGGATAATCATATGTATGGTATAAAGGTTGTCCAAAGTCGAATTTACTTTTTGACACCGTACAATAGCCTGCAAATACATCTATATTGGTGTTGCGCTGATATTGATATTTATGCTCTCTAAAGTCAATAACATATTCCATTGCCTGACGCAACTCACCTTCCAATATTTCATCGGAAACATCCCCTTTGTCAATTCCATCATCTCCTGAAGTTCCATTCTGCTTTTCGTCAATAACTTGCCAATCAGGATAATCAAAAGCGTCTCCGCAGCTTCCAATAGATAAAGAAGTGACTCCCAATAAACCGCCAAGGAAAATTGATTTATATATTTTTTTCATAATCAAATTATCAATTAATAGGTTAATTTTATATTTAATCCAAAACTACGAGTTGTTGGTAGTGTAAAGGAATCCACTCCACCAAAAGCATTAGCAGCCGTAGCGGAGATATCCGGGTCGACCGGAGAATCTTTATACAAAAATCCAACATTACGTGCTATCAAAGACAGGGTTAAATGCTTCGAAGAGCCTAACAAATCATAGAATGTGTATCCTAAGGATATTTCACGAAGTCTCACATTTGTTCCATTATAGATACAGTCTAAATGTGCTCCTCCAACTGTTTCATAATAGTTACGAGCTGTAATTTGCTGGCCATCAGGTAAAGTTACCATACCATTGTTTGCTAAACGTGCCTCCGCACTTCTTTCAGACAAACCGGCAAAATCCATCTCTGCCTGAGTTAGTGAAATCACTTTTCCACCAACCTTTCCATCAAGTAAAAAATAGAGAGAGAAATCTTTATAACTAAAAGTATTATTCCATCCGAAATTAAATTTTGCATTAGAATTACCAAGATAACGATTATATTCACTTGTCAATACGGGTTTACCATCCTGGATTTTAATTTTGCCATTATTATCATATACAAAACCTTTTCCATATAAATCTCCATAAGAACCACCTTTCACAAATTTAGTCTGAATCTCAACCCCACTCGCACTCATAATACAGTCGTCAGTTGTACCATCCAAAGCTGTATATGTTTCCAATATTTTATTATCATTATACGATAAATTCACACCGGTAGTCCATCTAAAATCCTTAGTAGAAATAGCATTGTAACTGGCAGTAAACTCTATACCACGATTTCTTGTTTTACCTGAATTTATCGGTTTTATCTGTCCCGAAGCCGTAGTAATTCTCATAAATTGATTTTCCATGGTACTTTGATATACAGTTACATCAAAATTCAATTTATTACTAAATAAAGTAGCGTCCAAACCTACCTCAAAAGCACGTGTTGTTTCCGGTTTCGGATTATCAAAAGTCGGATTTCTTGCCCCTATATTACCTGTCAAAGGATTAACAAATTGTGCTGCATAAAATTCTGCCGGAATGGAGTTACCTACTACACTATAGGATGCTCTCAATTTCATTGCATCCACCTTAGGCATTTCAAAAGGTAACAACTCTTTCAACAAAAGATTACCACCGACTGAATAGTAAGGAAAACTTTTATATTTACCGGCATCTGCAAATTGCTGAAACGCTTTTGCCCAATCATTACGGAAACTGACATCAATATATCCCTTATCCCAAAATCCGACCTGAGCTGTTGCAAAAATTGCAGTTTCCCAATTAGTAGTAGGAGTTAAGTCTTGACCACTCAACAATGAGCCTTTATATCCCTCTTTATTAGAGCCTAAAGCTCCGGGTATAGGATAAGGTATATTAGGAGAAACGTATGTATTATCATTTGTTTTAGTCATATAAATAGAATGATCCTTAATACGTTTGAAGCTGGTACCAGCTGTTGCATTAAATGTGATTTTGTCTTTAAACTTATCTGCATAAGTCAATAAATAATCGGAATAAATTTCACGATGAGAGCTTCTAGCCCCCCAATAAGTAGCACCCAATGTTTGATTCTTAGCTACACGAATAGTAGCTAATTCAAGTACTGTATTTTCATCATGAGTTTTATCCAAACTTACACGTCCCTGAGCCGACAAGGTTTCCAAAATCTGATATTTAGCAGTAAAAGAAGCCATAATACGATCACGGAAAGCTTCATCGGAAATCGCATCTAACATAAAATAAGGATTATTTATATAAGCATTATTTACCCATGGGAAATTTTGCACAGCAGTTCCCGCTAAATTAGGATTCACTACATCATTTTCTTCATTTGGATTAAGAGCCTCATTATACACCAACGGATCATCTTTACCCGCAATATACGTTCTATTCTTATCAAAATATCGTAAATCGATAGCATTAGGAGTAAGATACAATCCTGGTAACGCACCTTTAGCTTTACCTATAACGGGACGATTTATCGTTTTCTGAGTGATGTAGTTCAAAGATAAATCCAATTTCAATTTATCATTCAGCAAGTTATAACTTTGTTTAAAGAGAAGATTATGTCTCACAAATTTATTCTTATCCATCAGACCTTTCTGTACGGTATTTCCATAAGAAAAATAAGTGCTGGAATGTTCTGTTCCTCCATTCAATGAAATCGAGTTATTATAAGTCTGCCCTGTATTAAAAAAATCAGTTACATTATTTCTTGGATTCTTTGTCAAATAAGGAAACATAGCCAACTGATCATCTGTTATATCCGATAGTTTATTGCCCCAAGCATTATAACGTACTTCACTACCAACAATTTCCGGAGCAAATGTATCTTGTTGCTTCGGATACACCAGTGGTGTCTCCAAAGTTATATTACTGGAAAAATCAACTTTAACCTTGCCTTCACGTCCGCTCTTAGTAGTGATAATAATAACACCGTTATTAGCAGCACTACCATATAACGCAGCAGCGTTAGGCCCTTTCAAGATAGATATATTCGCAATATCATCCGGATTAATAGTAGAAAGCAAGTCACCATCATCACGAGAAGCAGCCATAAGAATTTCTTGAGACTGACTGGACATTCCATTTGACATCGGAATACCATCTAAAACGATTAGAGGTTGGTTATTACCCAAAATAGAACTTTGACCACGAAGTGTTATCTTGGAGGCACCACCACCAGCTCCTGATGAATTAGGCGTAATTGTTAAACCAGCGCTCTTCCCTTGTAACGAATTTACAAAATTCACATCCTTAGCACGCGTAAGCTCTTTACCTCCAATTTGCTGAGTTGCATAAGTCAGAGACTCGGATTTACGTTCGATACCCATTGCAGTAATAACAACTTCTCCTAATTGCTGCGAATCTTCTTTCATTACTACATTAAAAGACTTAGTCCCTGCTACAGATAATGTAATTGTCTTGTAACCTATATAACTGAATTCCAATATAGGTTTATCGCCTGTTACTTCAAGCGTATAATTACCGTTCAAATCTGTAATAGTACCAATCGTAGTACCTTGTATTTTAACACTCACACCAATAAGAGGTTCGCCTGTCTCATCAGATATTGCACCTTTTATAGAACGTTTATCTTGCTGTAGAGCAATTTGTGGAGTACTTTTATCCTTGGAAGAATACAAAACAAGATAGTCATCTTTTACTGTATAAACCGTATTTGTGTTTTTCAGCAAACTAACCATAACAGAAGCTAATCTCTCTTTGTTAACTTTTACCGAAATAATTTTGTCAGGGTTAATATCTTTCGTATTATACACAATACGGAGTGAGGTCTGCCTACCAATTTCATTCAAAACCTGACTTAGAGGAGCATTCGAAAAGTCTAAACTGACTCTCATCTCTTTTTGCTCAGTTGCACTCAAAAAAAATGGGATAATTAGAAATAAGAGTAATAGCAAGAATTTAATCTCGCCCTTTGATTTTTTTTTCATTTATCATTCTTTTAAAATTAACAAAATAATAGTTATCTTCATTTGTATATACAGATCTTGCAATAATACCCTCTCAGCTGTATTAAATACATTTATTTATGTTTTTCAACTGTTATAATATACATAAGTCCATTATTCATTATATAATACAATTTAGTACTAAAAGCTACTAAATAGTAATTGAAAAAAAAATATGGATTCTTTTATTAAATTAAGCCACCAAGAAATCTTCAAAAGCAGAAAATAGATCTATTACTCCTAAATAGAATTAAAGATGTGTTATATTAAGCTGAGTTACCTTAAGGAACGAGTCTTTTATCTTTGAATAGTATGTAACCTTTTAAGTTAGAACAAACAGAATAGAATAGTATAAATTTCAAAGAGTTTCAATGCATTGAAACATTTTTCTCAATGCATTGAAACAAGTTGTATCATGCTTTCAACCGAATAACAAACCGGCTACCTTTACCCAGTTCACTCTCTACAGTCAACGTGCCGCCATGTGCTTCTACGAAATCCTTAGAGATGGAGAGTCCCAGGCCGCTGCCTTGCACTTTAGTGCCGGGTACACGAAAATAGCGGTCAAAAATGCTCTGATGATAACGAGGATCGATACCTTTACCAAAATCCTGTACATAAAGCTCTATCTGGTCACCTTCTTGCTGAGCACCAATAACCACACGTCCGTTCTCTCTTGAATAACGAATGGCATTACTTAGCAGATTGGTAAGTACCCAGGCTATTTTTTCACTATCTACAAACAATTTGCCGATCTTCTCTTCCGGATATTCCACTTCAATCTGTATATTGAACTTATCGGCCTGAACCTGATTGGCCTTGATAGCATATTCAATCAGTTCAATGGGCTTCGTGATCTTAGGCATCATCTGGAGTTTTCCGGCTTCTACCTGAGTCATATTCAGCAGTTCGCCGGTAATCTCCAACAGGCGCTGGCTACTGTCTTTAATGCTCTTAGACAGCTGTTCCTGCTCTTCATTCAACGTACCCACACGTTTATCTTCCAGTAGTTGAAGGCTCATCATGATAGCAGAAATAGGAGTCTTCAACTCATGGGAAATGGTAGAGATAAATGTGGTTTTAGCTGAATCCAGCTCTTTAAATTCGGTGATATTCTTCAGAAGGATAACATCGCCCAACTTATGAGGTTCGTCTTTATCGGCATTGGTATTGTTGATAGGGATATAGGCAGCCTTGAAATAGCTCTCTTTATTATCTGCATAAATTTTCAATGGTTCTTTCTTATCGCCGGGGCTAACGAGTTCGCGAATCAAGCGACGGAGAAGGTCATTCTTCAAAGAAAGCTCTTCGGCAGATTGGCGGATCACGTTTTCTCTTTTCAAATTGAGCACATTCAGTGCCTCGTTGTTGATGAAAAGAATTTCACGCTCGGTATTCAATCCGATAATAGGCTCATTGATACTATTGACAATGGCTTCCAGAAACTTTTTGGCTGAAAGGATATCGGCAAGCGTACTGGCCCGATACTCGGTGAGACGTTCTGCCATACGATTAAAACTATCAGCAACTTCCCTGAATTCTTCACTGCTTTTCATATCAAGGCGCTTTTCGTAGTTATGATTGGCTATTTCAAGAATACCTTGTTTAAGCTCAAGAATAGGTCTACTAATGGAACGCGGTAACCAAAAAAGCAGAACCAGACCTGTGAGTACACAAATACCTCCTGTAACAGAGATCCATAATAAAGCCCGTTCGAGGGCAGGCAGTGCAGCAGGACTGTCGGGGTCCGTAGCAGTCAGTAGCTGTAGGTTGACAACAGATAGAGTTACCAATAAAATAATCATTCCGGCCAGTATCCCGATTCCGAAAAGCAATTTCGTTTTTATATTCATGATTTAAAGAAGTTTTTTAGTTTGTGAGTTCGTGAGTTCTTTAGTTTACTTACAAACTCATTCCACTGCAAGTATAATCAAATCTACGTTTGCTTGTGCCAGATTTGCCAAAAACTTTTTATAGGCGAACACTGCACAAAGGGCATTCGAGACACGTAAGCGGGGGCTTCCCATACAGATAGTTGTTATCTGCCTCTCACGACACGTCCGGACAATGCTTCCAAGTACATCCTTCGACTGTACCTGAACAACTTCTCCCCCCAACTCAGCTACCAATTTAAAATGATTTAATAAATGACGTTGGCTGGCAAGATCTATCCGGTCCATACTCTCACGGGGCGTCTGCACATAAAGGGCAACAAAGGTGGTATTGTAACGGGTGGCCAGACGGGCTGCTTTACGGATAATACGCCGGGGCGTCTTTTCATGGCTGCTAATACAAGCCATAAACTTTTCATGCCGGACACCCATACTCATTACAACTTCGTTCTCTACTTTTTTTTCTACACGCAACGCTACCTCTTTCAGAGCGAGTTCGCGTAACTGAAGGATATTCTCCGTTTTAAAGAAGTTATTCAAAGCTACCTGAATTTTATCCGGACGATATATCTTTCCGGCTTTCAAACGGGTTATCAGTTCCTCGGCGGTAAGGTCGATATTCACCACTTCATCTGCCTCTTGTAACACACTATCGGGAACACGTTCTTTTATTTCGATGCCGCAAATGTCCTGCACTTCTTCGTTTACACTCTCGATATGCTGAATGTTGATGGCAGAGATTACATTAATGCCCTCATCAAGCAGTGTCAGTACATCCTGCCAACGTTTCTCGTTCAAACTACCTTCAACATTGGTATGTGCCAACTCATCTACAATCACGATTTCCGGGTGGATACGGATGATGGTTTCAAGGTCCATCTCTTCCAGTTCTTTCCCTTTATAAAAAATCTTCCGCCGCGGAATCAGCGGCAAGCCCTCTATGAGTGCCTCTGTCCCGGCACGCCCATGTGTTTCGATGTATCCTATCTGCACATCTACCCCGTTATCGAGTAAATCATGTGCTTCCTGAAGCATACGATAGCTCTTACCTACACCGGCAATCATCCCGATATAGACTTTAAATTTTCCCCGGCGTGACTTCTTTATCAGATCCAGGAAATGCTGTACACTCTCTTCTCTATCCATACTTCTATATATCTATTTTTCAACCCCATAAAGCTGTGTCAAAAGTCTAAAAAAGCTATCAAGCTGCAATTCAATAACGCGGATTAACGCAAATTATCGCAGATTTAATTTAATCTTTGCGTTAATTTGCGTTTTAATAATAACGAGTTTTACTTTTTACACATCCTCAAGATACTAATTAGTTATGCCAGAGTTTAGTTAAGGTTTTAAAGTAATGCCGAAAACCAAATGGGCATCTTCCATACGTGGATTCCAGATGGCTTGTGCAAAAACCGGCAGGGAAAACCGATCACTAAACCGGATGGCAGTTGTTCCTTTCAAAGCAATATTGGTCACTGCAAAACCATTGCAATTGTACTGAGGAGCAGTGTAGGGAACAATGCCACACGTTACATTCAGATCTACTGTCTTCACACTGAACGGATAGTTGAGTTCCATATAAGAGGAATAATTCTGTTTCATTTCTCCCCGGTCATTCTCCTTTTTATCCTGTCCGGCAAACATCGTGTACCAGGCAATTGAAAGCGGAAACTTTTCAACCGGCAGCGTATAAGCCAATCCTGCTTCAAAGTGATGTGCTGTTTCATGGCTTTTGAATTTAAAATAATTACCCGTCCCTTGCCCGGGCCACCAAAGGTCTGCCACTGAAAGGGTCAGTCCTGTACTTCCAAAAGCATAAGCAGCGGTCAGGTCTATTTCTTTATTCGCTCTTCCTTCTGAGGCCTGACAACCATCGAAATCGGTTGATCCCCAGGCCGTCAATGAAAAGCCACCGATAGTAAAGCCTAAGGTTGGCTGGATACTGGCTCCGGTCTGATACATTCCACGCCATACATATGAACTGACTAAGTCGCCCTGTACGGTAAATTCCTGTGCCTGTGTGTTGGTGGTTGCCATTAAGCAACCAACTACAGCTACCAATGAACCTAAAAATACTTTCTTACTAAAAACCTTCATATACTACAATGTTTATTTTGCTTTTTCCAAAGCAATGTTCAGTTTCAATACATTCACTTTCTCTGTTCCAAAAAGTCCTAATAAGGGCTTTTCTATCGTTTTGTCGACAATCTCTTTTACCTGTTCCTCATGCATCCCACGTGCCTGTGCCACTCTTTTCACCTGTACATAAGCACAAGTAGGGGTGATATCCGGATCGAGTCCCGATCCACTGGCAGTTACCATCTCGGCAGGAACCTCACTACGGTTCAAGTAGGGATGATGAACGAGGAAGGTATCAATGCGGGCTTCCAGTTCTGCCAGATATTCGGGATTCGTAGGCCCTTTGTTACTACCGGAAGAACTCGTAGCGTCATAGCCATCTCCGGCACAGGAAGGACGACCCCAGAAATAAATATCTTTTGTGAAATTCTGCCCCACATTGGCAGCACCGACCACCTTACCATCCAATGTTGCCACTTCGGCATTTCCTTTATTCGGTCCTGCCACCTGTGCAAAAAGCCAAAGAATAAGGACATAAAACACTGCAAAGAATACGCAGAACGCAAGCGTTATTTTAAATGATTTCAATAAAGTTTTCATCGTCATATTATTTAAAAGAATAAACTTACTACCAAATCGATCAACTTAATCCCGATGAAAGGTACAATTACCCCTCCCAATCCGTATATCAGCAGATTACGGCGAAGCAGTGCACTGGCACCTATCGGTTTGTACTGTACTCCCTTCAAAGCAAGTGGAATCAGGATCGGAATAATGATAGCATTGAAAATTACAGCCGACAGAATAGCACTCTCCGGACTATGCAAGCCCATGATATTGAGCGCTGCCAACTCGGGGATAGCCACCATAAACAAAGCAGGTACAATTGCAAAGTATTTGGCTACGTCGTTGGCTATCGAGAATGTGGTCAGTGTACCGCGTGTCATCAGTAGCTGTTTACCGATCTCCACAATCTCAATCAGCTTGGTAGGATCATTGTCAAGGTCTACCATATTACCGGCTTCTTTGGCTGCCTGTGTGCCACTATTCATTGCTACGCCCACATTGGCTTGTGCCAGTGCAGGAGCATCATTCGTTCCGTCGCCCATCATCGCCACCAGTTTGCCGGCTTCCTGTTCTCTCCGGATGTATTCCATTTTATCCTCCGGTTTGGCTTCGGCTATGAAATCGTCTACTCCCGCCTTTTCTGCAATATATTTGGCAGTCAGCGGATTATCTCCGGTCACCATAACGGTTTTCACTCCCATCTTACGCAGGCGTTCAAAACGCTCCTGAATGCCCGGTTTGATGATGTCCTGCAACTCTATCACCCCGGTAACCTGCTGATTGACGCATACCACCAGCGGTGTACCCCCATTGCCGGAAATAGCTGCAATAGTCTCTTCCACTTCCTTTGGAAAGGTGTTCCCGGCCTTTTCTACAATCCGGCGGATAGCGTCAAATGCCCCTTTGCGAATCTGGGTACCATCGGACAGATCAACGCCCGAACATTTCGTTTCGGCAGTAAACTTAATCATGCGCGCGCCGGTTGTGTTCAGGTTCCGCATTCGCATCCCCGACTCACGTCCCAATTCTACAATCGATTTACCTTCGGGAGTTTCATCGGACAGAGAGGCCAGCAGGCAGGCTTCTACAAAACTACGTTCGTCTACTCCCGGTGCCGTATGGAATTTGGTCGCTTTACGGTTACCAATGGTTATCGTACCTGTTTTATCCAATAGCAGCGTATCAATGTCTCCGGCTGTCTCAACGGCTTTACCGGATTTAGTAATTACGTTGGCACGCAACGCACGGTCCATACCGGCAATGCCAATGGCAGAAAGTAATCCTCCGATAGTGGTCGGAATGAGGCAGACAAACAGTGAAAGAATGGCAGCAATAGAAATGGTTGTACCCGGATGATCAATGTTAGTATAATCGGCAAAAGGAATCAGCGTGATACAAACAATCACGAATACCAGCGTAAAACCTGCCAGCAAGATAGTCAGGGCAATTTCATTCGGTGTTTTCTTTCGGCTGGCACCTTCTACGAGGGCAATCATCTTATCAAGAAAACTCTCACCCGGTTGCTGAGTCACCAATACTTTAATGTTATCCGAGAGTACCTTCGTTCCACCCGTCACCGAGCTTTTGTCTCCTCCGGCTTCTCTGATAACGGGTGCTGACTCTCCCGTTATAGCACTCTCGTCGATGGAAGCTAATCCTTCAATTATCTCACCGTCGGCAGGAATCGTATCTCCGGCTTCACAAACAAAGATATCTCCTTTCTTTAGCTTTGAACTGCTCACGGTCTGAAGTTTATCACCTGTCATCAATTTTGCAGGAGTCTCTTCGCGCGTCTTACGCAAACTATCTGCCTGTGCTTTGCCCCGTGCTTCGGCAATGGCCTCGGCAAAATTGGCAAACAGCAAAGTGGCAAACAGAATAACGAATACCAGCAGATTGTATCCGAATGAACCGTAATGATCTCTGTTTAGGGAGAGGATGGTAACCACCAGCATAATAACCGTTACTATCTCCACTGTAAACATAATCGGATTCATCATCATCGTTCGTGGATTCAACTTCACGAATGATTGCTTTAAACTCTCTATGACTTGCTCCTTTTGAAATAAAGAAGCCGATTTATTCTTTTTCATACTCTTTACTTATAGACTAAAATGTTCAGCAATCGTACTCAAGGCGTGTACCGGGAAGAATGACAAAGCAGCGACGATAAAAATAACTGCAAACGTCATGACGCCGAAAGTTGCTGTATCTGTTTTCAATGTGCCGGCGCTCTCGGGGATAAACTTCTTCTGAGCCAGCAAACCTGCAATAGCTACTTGCCCGATGATAGGAATGAAGCGACTGAGAATAAGTACAATACCGCAGGAATAGTTCCAGAAATAAGTATTATCACCCAAGCCTTCAAAACCGGAACCGTTGTTGGCAGCCGAAGAGGTAAACTCATAAAGTTGTTCGCTCAGCCCATGGAAACTGGGGTTATTGAGCCAGCCTCCTTCACTCGCCACAAAATCCGGATGATGTGCATATAGATAGCTGGACAGAGCTGTACCAACAAGAATCACAAACGGATGGAGTAGTGCCACAATGGTAGCTATTTTCATTTCACGGGCCTCTACCTTCTTTCCCAGAAATTCCGGTGTACGTCCCACCATTAATCCGCTGATAAATACAGCTATTATGATAAAGGTGTAATAGTTCATCCATCCCACACCAACACCACCAAACCAAGTGTTTATCTGCATGTTCAGCATCTCGATCAACCCACTAAGCGGCATAGTAGAGTCGTGCATACTATTTACCGATCCGTTGGAAGTCACCGTAGTTGTCACGCTCCACAGAGCACCGGAGGCTGAGCCGATACGTACTTCTTTTCCTTCCATAGCTCCACCGGACTGGGCAATTCCCATTTCGTCGATACGCGGATTACCACCCATTTCCTGGCTTACGTTGATAAAGACTCCTACCAGATAGGCTGCCAACATAACTCCAAATATGCTATATGCCAGTTTCTTACGTTTAATGTAGAATCCGAAGGCAAAGACCATTGCCATAGGAATAATCAGGATAGACCAGCATTCTACCACATTGCTCAGGAAAGTAGGATTCTCCAGGGGATGTGAAGAGTTGACTCCAAAATACCCTCCCCCATTCGTACCCAGTTGTTTGATCGGTACGATAGCTGCCGTAGGCCCTTGCGAAACCATTTGCTCCTGTCCTTCCAGCGTGGTTACTTTCATCTTACCGTCAAATCCCATCGGCGTACCCTGTAAGATAAGGATAAAGCCCACAATCAATGAAAGCGGCAACAGGATACGTGTACAACTCACTACCAACAGTTGCCAGAAATTACCAATTGTTTTCGTGGTTTTAGCAGCCATCGCCTTCATCATGCCCGCCATAGCAGCCATACCGGTTGCAGCAGTTATAAACTGGAAGAGCATAATTACGAACAACTGCGTAAAGTAAGTCAGCCCGCTTTCGCCGCTATAGTGCTGCAAGTTGCAGTTGACCATAAAACTAATACAGGTATTGAATGCCTGATCGGGTGTTTGCGGCCCGTTCCCATCGGGATTTAAAGGAAGCCACCCCTGAGAAATCAAAAGCACCATTCCCCAGAAGAACCAGAATGCATTCAGAATCAATAATGATTTGAGGAATTGTTTCCAGTTCATCTCTTCCTGCGGACGGATGCCGCATACTTTATAAATTATTCTCTCAACAGGAGCCATGAAGTCCGACCAGGTCTTCTCTCCTTTATAAACCTTAGCGATGTACTTTCCTAACGGATAGGCAAGTACCACCATCAGGATCACCTGTAAAACTACACCTAAAATTTCTGTATTCATTGCTTCATTAAAATTTTTCCGGTTTGATGAGTACGTACATCAGATAACCGAAGATTGCGATACCTATCACAAATAGTATTGTATACATAAATCTAATTCTCCCTTTCTTTAAATCTTCTCAAACCAATCCACACATTTCCAAAAGAGCCAGAAGCAGGCAAAGCCGCTCAAGAGGCAGAAAATAAATGATACTGTAATTCCCATGTTTTTACCTTGTTTTAATTGTTACTAATTATTTTTACCTGATTTACTGTGTGCCAATTGCGTGCCAAAAGCGGAAAGAAAGTAATAAAACAATAAGTATCAACAGATTACATCACAAAGCATTTAAAAGAAGAAACAGCGCTACCCTTCCATTTTGAAAAGGATTGCACTGTTTTGAAAGAATGGAAAGCGTTGTTCCATTAAAGGGTTCGTCAGGGATGTCGTAAACAAACCTATCGAAGCTCGTAGAGGAGCGTTGTTTTACATGTACATGTAAAGCTGTACGACATGTGCATGTCGTGCTGCTCCACATGTGCATGTCGTGCTGCGATACATGTACATGTAAAACAACGTTCTCCGGTGAGAAAAACAACACTCCTCTACGAGATAAGGAAAGTATCCCGGTGAGTAAACACACGAAGGAAGGTGAGAGTAATATGCCATGCCAACGCAGTCCTATTGGCACATTAGCATATTGCCACACTATTATAGTTTATATTCCTCGATTTTACGATACAACGTGGTAAGTCCTATTTTAAGCAGACGCGCCGCTTCTGTTTTGTTCCCTTTGGTATACTCCAACACACGGGCAATATGCCTGCGCTCCATGGCAGATAATTCAAAACTCCCCGGTACAGCCTCGTCAGACTGCTCATAATGACAATTCTGTATTTCCAGCGGAAGGTCGCATACCTCCAGGCACTCTCCATCACATACAATGAGGCTACGCTCTATCACGTTACGCAGTTCGCGTATATTTCCCTTCCACATTTGCTGGCAGAGTGCTGCAAGATATGCCGGAGACATCCCGGTCACCGGATGGGAGAGCTTTTCGGAGAAACTACGCACAAAAGCCTCAGCAAGAATCCTGATATCTCCCGCTCTTTCGCGAAGGGATGGCAAGTGTACCTGGAAAACCGAAAGACGATAGAATAAATCTTCCCGAAAACGTCCGGCAGCAATTTCCTCCGGTAAATTCCGGTTAGTGGCAGCAATGATCCGGACATTCACCCGGGTGGGTTTCGTATCACCAATCTTTATATATTCGCCGGTTTCGAGAATACGGAGTAACTTGGCCTGTAATTCAAAAGCCATCTCCCCCATTTCATCCAAAAAAATAGTTCCGTTGTTTGCCTCTTCAAAAAGCCCCTTCTTATCTTTCAATGCCCCGGTGAATGATCCGGCCCTATGACCAAACATTTCACTTTCCAGCAAGTCTTTGCTGAACGAAGAACAATTGACGGCCACGAAGTTCTGCTTGCCCCGCTTACTGTTATAATGTATAGCTTGTGCAAAAACTTCTTTGCCTGTTCCTGTTTCTCCGGTCAACAATACCGGCACATCAGTCACAGAAACCTTCCGGGCCAACTGTACAGCCTCTTTCAACGGTTTCGATTCACCCAGAATAGACTCGAAGGAGTACATCTGTCCCACCTTCTTTTCCAGTTTTTCAAGGCGAACATTCATGCGTGCTTTCTCCACAGCCCTGCTGATAAGAGGGATAATCTTATTGTTATCATCTCCTTTGGTGATATAATCGAATGCCCCATTTTTGATGGCCTGTACGCCATCCGGGATATTTCCATGAGCAGTCAACAGGATTACCTCCGTATTGGGAGCCGCCTTTTTAATAGCTACTACCAAGTCCACACCATTCCCATCGGGAAGAAATACATCACACAAAGCTACATCGGGGGAGTGAAGTTCCAGTTGCTTTAAAGCCGATTTGCAGTCTCCGGCCTGGCACACTTCATAACCTTCTAATTCCATCATTCGCGCCAACAGGCTACGAATCTGGGTTTCATCATCGATAATAAGAATCTTACTCATGATTTCATAAGAGCGGTAAAAACAGGGTGCGCAAATATACAGCTTTTCAACAGACTGCCAAAGATTTTGGTATGCCATTTGATTTTTTATATGTGAGAAGCAGAGTGGAGAAAGACTTACAAATAGCTCCGAAGCACTTGTAAAGGCATTTGGAGGATATAACTCCCGAAACCGGAACCTTCCGCTCCCCTTTCATTTTGATAAAAACGAACTGAAATGAAATGGTACTTCCCAAACGTATAACTAATAATACAATCACTTAAAAACAAAAACAATGAAAGTCTGTAAATTTGGTGGAACCTCTATCGGTTCTGTAGAAAGAATGAAAAATGTGGCCAACCTGATCAGTGATAATGACCCTAAGATCGTTGTACTATCGGCAACCGCCGGTACAACCAATCATCTGGAGGAGATAGCTTCCCACCTATTCAACCGCGAAATAGACGAAGCACACGACGAAATAACCAGACTTGAATTCAAGTTTATAGATTTCGCCAACGAACTGTTGGAGGATGATTGCATCAAGCAGGAAGCCATAGATTATATCCTGGACCGATTCCGCAGACTCTGGAAGTCTATCCGGGATACATTCACCTCTGCCGACGAGAAAGAAATTGTAGCACAAGGCGAACTTATCAGCACTGCACTGATGAGTTTCTACCTCAAAGAGCAGAAGCGGCACAATGTACTCCTTTCTGCCTTCGACTTTATGCGTACGGGACCTGAAGGAGAACCCGATCTTGAATATATCAGCCAGCATTTGCAAGAGGCACTACAGCATAATAAGGGTATTTCACTCTTCATCACCCAGGGATTTATCTGCAAGAATGCTTATAATGAGACGGATAACCTGAAACGAGGTGGCAGTGACTATACCGCTTCGCTTATCGGGGCAGCTATCAACGCCGAAGAAATTCAGATATGGACAGACATTGACGGCATGCACAACAACGACCCGCGCATCATAAAAAACACCACGCCTGTGAAGAAACTGAGTTTTGAAGAAGCAGAACGCCTGGCTTATTTCGGAGCAAAAATACTCCATCCTTTTTGTATCGCTCCGGCCCGGGAGAAGAATATACCGGTACGTCTTCTCAACGCCATGGAGCCACAGGCAGAAGGCACGCTTATATCAAAAGCACAAGACGATAATATCATTAAAGCCATTGCCGCCAAAGACTCTGTTTTTCATATCAAATTCGAATCAAACAACCTGCTGCGCCCATACCTGTTCATCAGCAAAGTATTCAGTACTTTTGCCAAATACAGAACTCCGCTCTGCCTGCTCACTTCCTCCAATACCGCTATTTCCATCGCCACCGACACCAATGAGGCTCTCACGCACATCATTCGTGAACTGTCAGCGTATGCCACAGCGTACCTGGAAGATCACATGTCGATTGTTTCTGTCGTAGGTAATATGAAATGGCAGTTCACCGGGTTTGAAGCACGGATCATGGAAGCCCTGAAAGATATTCCATTGCGTATGATTTCATACGGCAGTACCAACAACGATGTATCTGTAGTAGTGAAAGCCGTTGATAAACAGAAAGCCCTGCAAGCCCTCAATGATGCATTATTCGCTCCCGGATACGCAAAATAGACTTTTTTTCCAACCATCGGTGAACTTTATCTATTTCTTTTGCGTTATTATTTCCAAAGGAAACTATTTACAAGAAAAAGAAACATGAAGATTATTATCATCGGAGGCGTAGCAGGAGGAGCAACCACTGCTGCCCGAATCAGAAGAATGGACGAGACAGCAGAGATTATTCTCCTTGAAAAAGGAAAGTACATATCCTATGCCAACTGTGGACTACCCTATTATATAGGAGGGGTAATCGCCGAACGGGAGAAACTCTTTGTGCAAACCCCGGAGGCTTTTTCCGTACGTTTTCGTGTAGACGTACGTACAGAGAACGAGGTCATTTTCATTGACCGGAAAAGAAAGACCGTAACCGTGCGCCTCAGTAGTGAAGACACGTACGAAGAGAGTTACGACAAACTATTAATCTCTACCGGAGCTACTCCCGTTAAACCTCCATTGCCGGGCATTGACTCTGAGGGAATTTTCACGCTACGCAATGTGAAAGATACGGACCGGATAAAAGAGTATGCCAACCAGCATGCTCCCCGGAGAGCCGTAGTAATCGGTGCCGGATTCATCGGACTGGAAATGGCAGAAAACCTGCATGCACTGGGAGCCAAAGTATCTATTGTAGAAATGGCCAACCAGGTGATGACTCCCATAGACTTCTCTATGGCATCACTCGTACATCAACACCTGATGGATAAAGGGGTAAACTTGTATCTGGAACAGGCAGTAGCTTCTTTTGAGAAGGCAGGCAGAGAGATAAAGGTTGTTTTCAAAGACGGACAGTCCATACCCGCAGATATTGTAATACTCTCCATCGGGGTACGCCCGGAAACAACACTGGCACGTGCTGCCGGACTGACTATCGGAGAAGCCGGAGGTATCTCGGTCAATGACTACCTGCAAACTTCGGACGAATCGATTTATGCGATCGGAGATGCCATTGAATATCGCCACCCGATAACCGGGAAACCCTGGTTGAACTATCTCGCCGGTCCTGCCAACAGACAGGGACGCATTGTTGCTGACAATATATTAGGAGCCAAAATCAGTTATGAGGGTGCTATCGGCACTTCTATCGCCAAAGTTTTCGATCTGACCGTAGCCACTACCGGCTTACCGGGCAAACGGTTGAGGCAAGCTGAAATAGCCTATGCTTCCTCTACTACCCACTCGTCTTCGCATGCAAGTTATTATCCGGACGCTACGCAGATGAGTATTAAGATTACATTCGATAAGGAAACAGGAAAACTATACGGTGCACAGATTGTGGGTTATGACGGAGTGGACAAACGCATCGATGAATTTGCCCTGGTCATCAAGCATCAAGGCACCATCTACGACCTGATGAAACTGGAACAGGCCTATGCTCCTCCTTTCTCATCCGCCAAAGACCCGGTAGCCATTGCCGGTTACGTTGCAGAAGATATCCTGACAGGAACCGTAAAACCGGTTTACTGGCGTGACCTGCGTGACATTCGCCTGGAACATGAGTTTCTGCTGGATGTACGTACACCAGATGAATTCTCTCTGGGTTCATTGCCGGGAGCTATCAACATCCCACTAGACGAGATACGCGACCGCATGGATGAAATACCCAAAGATAAGCCGGTCTATGTGTTCTGCGCTGTAGGGCTGAGAGGCTATCTTGCCTATCGTATACTCGTTCAACACGGATACGATAAAGTCCGCAATCTGTCCGGCGGATTGAAAATATACAAGGCGGCCACTGCCCCGATTATCAGGAATGAGGGGTATGATACTCCTGCCAGTATGGAAGAGAGTGCAACACCCGTGTCCATTCAGGAAGAACCAGCCGCTCCTTCGCGTACCGTTCAGGTAGATGCCTGTGGTATGCAATGCCCCGGTCCTATTCTGAAAATGAAAAAGACAATGGATACGCTTGTACCGGGCGAGCGGGTACAAGTAACCTCCACTGATCCCGGCTTTGCCCGCGATGCAGCCGCCTGGTGCAACTCCACCGGAAACAAGCTGATATCCAAAGAGAGTGCTGCCGGAAAATCAATCATCGTTATCGAGAAAGAAGAGCCCAAAGCTTGTAGCATGGTGACATCCTGTGAAGGTAAAGGGAAAACATTTATCATGTTCAGTGACGATCTTGACAAGGCATTGGCTACCTTTGTACTGGCGAACGGTGCGGCAGCAACAGGACAGAAGGTAACTATATTCTTCACTTTCTGGGGACTGAATGTTATCAAGCGTCTCAGCAAGCCTAAAGTAGAAAAAGATATCTTCGGAAAGATGTTTGGCATGATGCTGCCTTCGAGTTCCCTGAAGCTGAAATTGTCTAAAATGAGCATGGGTGGTATAGGCGGCAAAATGATGCGCTACATTATGCACAGTAAAGGTATCGACTCGCTGGAATCTCTTCGTCGTCAGGCATTGGAAAATGGTGTGGAGTTTATTGCCTGCCAGATGTCAATGGATGTAATGGGCGTGAAGAAAGAAGAATTGCTGGATGAAGTTACAATTGGCGGCGTAGCCACCTACATGGAGCGTGCAGACAATGCTAACATCAACTTGTTTATATAAGTAAGAACATAAGAGTATGAAAACAATATGCATGATGCGCGATCTTTATAAAGCTTTAGCGGAGTTTGAAGCGCAATTTGAGAAAGAATATGACCTGTCGCTCAATGAAGCGATGATACTATGTGCCTTGCAGGAGGTAAAGGAAGAAATGACTTCTACTGCCCTCTCTGCCCGTACAGGTATGGCTGCTTCACACACATCCAAAGTTATCAGAGCAGTGGAAGAGAAGGGATTGATAAAAAGAGCCTTAGGAAAGACTGACAAAAGGCAAATGTATTTCAGCCTGACCCCGGAAGGGAAAGAACGGCTGAAAGAACTCAACCTTGAAAAGGTAGAGGTGCCGGAGAGGCTGAGGGGAGTGATTAGTGAATAGTGAGTAGTGATTAGTAGGCTGCGCTATCATTCTGCATAGTCAACTGTCAATTGTCAACTGTCAACTGTCAACTAAATAAGCACAGCCCACTAATCACTAATCACTAAACCGCTAATCACTACTCACTAATCCCCTCCTCTATCTGCGCCATCGCCCGAACCCTCATCGCTTCGGGTAATGTACTGATACGTGCCAGGTGGCTTCCCCCGGGCTGCACAAATACATGGATATTCTTTTTCCCTTTCAGCCAGGTGACACCGGCTGCCGTCCATGGGTCATTCTGACCATAGATAAATATCATCTTCGGATCATTCTGCTTCAAGAACTTCACAATCTTCCGTCCCAGCCGCTTATCAAATTTCATGTCTCCCAATTCCTCCGGAAGCATCAACCGGTGCAGATAGTTCTTACTGCTTTTGATAGAAAGATATTTCTCAAACGGCTTTATATCATAGCCATAATAGCCCAATTCACGTGCAGCCTGCACAAAGAAGGATACGTTAGGACTGTCCTTTGTGAAATAAGAAGGTTCACTGATCTCCAGAAAATGCCGGAATACCTCATCGTCCGTAGCCGTTACGGAAGGAATAGTACTCACTTCTGTCCCCCACTGCCACAACGCAAAGGAATATTCGAGCACACAATAATCATAAATCTCCTCCAACGGTGCACGGAATACATATTTCTTTTCAGCACAATACTTCTCAAAACGAGGCAGTAACGTACTTTTACGTTTCAACACTTCCAACTGGAAGTCTTCTATCGTCTTTCTCTCTTCTGCCGTAGATACCTGCCGTAAAAACGGTTCATGCCTTCCGTCTTCCACCCCATAACAAAGCGGAGCGACATAGGGTACCGAAACGTCTACATCATCGGGGAAGAATGCACGATATAATAAAGATGTCTGTCCGCCTTTGCTGATACCGGTACTTATCCACTTCCCTGGATACAACGTTTTAAAAGCGGTAGTCACTGCATGCAAATCTTCTGCAGAGTTCTCAGCAGTCAGATATTTCCAGTCCCGAGGTTGCGGGGTAGACTCCAGAAAATAGCGGTGTTCCACAAATATCATATTGGCATTGAACAGCCGTGATAACTCCTCACGATACCCCGGACGCAACGCATAAGCAGCACCATAACCTTCGGTAACAATCACCGTTGGACGATCAAACCCGACATGTGCCACAATGACACGTTGATCGAACGAACCTTTTTCGGGACGACGATGATCCAGTGGTTGTGAGAAATACGCAACATATTTTTCAACAAATTCAGTAGTTTCCAATGGCTTCACACTATCCACGGAAGTTATGTTTTCTACTTTTCTTTGTAACTCTGTCTGTGCCGATAAATGGGTGGACAGGACAAAAAGTAAGAAAGCCAAAAGTGCTGCGTAGCAGCGGGGTAACGGTCTCATATGTATTCAGTTTTTAATTTCGTACAAAGATAGCCCCTCTAACAAAAAAGTCGGCCCATACTTTAACATTTTAACATTCACCTTTGCGAACCTTTTATAAAAGAAGTTGTTGTTTCTATCAAAAGCCTAAGGTACCAGGGCAGGATTTTTTTATTTAACCTAAACATTATAAAAGATATGAAGAGATTAATTCCTATTTTATTAGCGGTCTTTGCATTCGCTGCTTGCGAAAAAGACCCTGACATGGACAAATTGGACAATGATTATTTGGTGTATACCAACTACGACAAGAAGGCTAACTTCAAAGAGTTCACCACTTACTATTTGCCGGACAAAATTCTTGTAATCAGCGACAAAGAAGAACCAGAATATCTGGAAGGTGAAGCTGCACAAGAAATTCTTGCTGCTTATAAGAGCAATATGGATAACAGAGGCTACACGATGGCTGCTTCTAAAGAAGATGCTGACCTGGGTGTACAGGTAAGTTATATTAAGAGTACCTATTTCTTCACCGATTACGGACAACCAGAATGGTGGTGGGGATATCCAGGATACTGGGGCTCAGGCTACTGGGGTAACTGGGGTGGCGGATGGTATTATCCGTATGCTATAAACTATAGCTACAGTACCAACTCGTTCATTTCTGAGATTGTAAATCTGAATGCACCGGAAGGACCGAAAGAAAAGATTCCTGTTCTGTGGACAAGTTACATGACCGGACTGGTATATTCCAGCAGTATGAACAAGGCACTTGCCGTAAAAGGTGTTAACCAGGCATTTGCACAATCACCCTATCTTACTAACAAATAATAAATAATCAGAACCGTTATGAAGACAATAAAATATATTTCATTGAGAGTGCTGGCTATAGCAGCTTTGGCTCTCGTCTTTGCCATGCCGGCAAAGGCACAATTATCAGATAATGGATACGCTAATATCGACTGGCAGTTCAATGTGCCATTGAGCAATGGATTTGCCGATGATGCCAGCGGTTGGGGTATGAACTTTGAAGGTGGTTATTTTGTAACTCCCAATTTAGGTCTCGGACTCTTCCTCAACTATCATAGCAACCATGAATATGTAGGTCGCGAAACTTTCCCGGTAAACGGTGGTAGTATGACCAGCGATCAGCAACATACTATTTTCCAGATGCCTTTTGGTGCTGCTGCACGTTATCAGTTCAACCGTGGCGGAGCATGGCAACCTTACGTTGGTGTAAAACTGGGTACTGAATATGCAAAAGTACGTTCTAACTATAATGTCTTTGAATCCAGAGATGAAAACTGGGGATTCTACGTTTCACCGGAAGTCGGATTAAACGTTTACCCATGGGCTTACGGTCCGGGCTTACACCTTGCACTGTATTATAGTTACGGAACAAACAAAGCTGATAAGGTATTGACTTATAGCGTTGACAAACTGAACAACTTCGGTTTTCGCGTCGGTCTTTCCTTCTAAAATAGTGATTAGTGATTAATGATTAGTGATTAGTGGCATGCGCTGTGAGTGCGCAGCCTGCTAATCACTTATCACTTATCATTAATCACTAATCATTTATCACTAATCACTTATCATTTTTTTAACGCCTCATACATCGCTTCCTGTATTTGTCCACGTATGTCCAATTGCATCAGCTTACGGTTTGTGGCATCAGGATACGTACGATTACTGAGAAAGACATATACTAAATCATTTTCCGGATCCACCCAGGCACATGTTCCTGTAAATCCGGTATGACCATAAACAGAGGCGGGAGCCGATTCAGAACAAGGACTCTTGTCGGGTGATTTTGCATCCGGCTTGTCAAACCCTAATCCACGGCGGCTGATTTTGGATACTTCCGTAGTAAACAACTGACACGTTTCGTTACTCAGATAACGGCGTCCGTTCAACTCTCCTCCATTCAACAGCATCTGATAGATAGAAGCTACTTCACGGGCATTTGAAAACAATCCTGCATTTCCGGAAACGCCTCCCTGGAAAGCTGCTGACTCATCGTGTACAAATCCTTGTAACACACATTTACGAAGGAATTTATCATTGGCAGAAGGCACAATCTGAGCTTTCGGGATACGCCGTAAAGGAAGATATAAAGTACGCTCCAATCCCATCGGTTCGTAAAATTCACGTGCCAGGTATTCATCCATCGGCATACCAGCCAACTGTTCAGCCAGGAAACGAAGAAGAATAAACCCAACATCACTGTAACGGTACTGCTTAGCCCCCAAAGGAGCTTCAATAATCTTCTCTTGTAGCACTTTTATAAACGACTTATTGAGCCAAAGGCTATCGCATATCTGCAAAGTGTAATTGGCATTCCGGGTTCGGGACAGTGTCTCCGGCTTGAAATGAAAGTTCGGATTGGCCCAGGTGGTAGCTCCCAGTCGTAACGGATGCAACGCATCTTTACGGGCGGAGAACAGACGGCCTTTATAACTCTCCTTATCAATAGCCTCCGGATAGAGTACAATTCCGGCAGGCAGTCCGGACTGATGTAACAACAGTTCACGAATGGTCATATCTTTCTTATTCGTACGTTGCAACCACGGCAGGTAGTCAGATAATTTATCAGAAAGGTTAAAACGTCCTTTATCGTACAATTTCATTAAAGCCAGCAACGTTCCGGTCGTTTTAGAAAGAGAAGCCAGATCATACAGATCTGTAGGCCGCACCAGCGTACTTCCTTTACCTGCATGTGTTCCAAAAGAGTGATCGTACATCGTCTTTCCGTCTTTCAGAATCACAATCTGACATCCGGGATAAGCTCCTTCCTGGATACCCCGTTTAGCGATGGAATCAATACGCCTCAAGGCAATGGAAGACATTCCATACTCTTCCGGATTGAAATGCGTCGGCGTATGCGGAGTTATTGTAACTCCGGCACCGGTTGGAAACAGCCCTCCTAAGCTGGCGGAAAGTCGTCCATCGGCAGAAGCACGGGCGAAGAGTACATCAGCAACCTGTTGCTGTACATCGTGACCGGCAGAATGTGCCAACACTACGGATTGGGCGGCTGACACGGCACGATGTATCTGTAGCATCATCTTTCCGGGAGTGAAAAAGACATAGATTGCCGGAGCCGCTTTTTTATCAGCTGCCAAGGCAGCAAAAAAAGGTTGAAAAGGTGCCAGCCGCTGTTCGGCAACAGCCACAATAACACGGCGGTACTTCGAGAGAGAATCTCTCAGAACCTTTCCCTGTGCCTCCGTCATCTCTTTGCGAAGACGAAAGCGCACAAGGGATGTATGTTTCTCCAACTGTTTGGCAAGGACATCCGTCTCTCCCGCATCGCCTACCTCCAGCAGAGCCATAGGTGGCGTTTCTTTGTCGGAATGAAGAGGAAGTATATTTCCTTTGTTATTCAGTACTGTTATAGCAGCCAGATTCAAACGCCGGATAAGGTCACGCGTCTGAGGTGTATTGATACGACTTCCTAATCCGGAAAGTTGAATGGTCGGTTTTCTCTTTAAACCAAGAATGTATTTATAAGTAAGTACCTTCCGGCACTTACGATCTATATCTTCACGGGATAACTCACCACGATCTACAGCCTCAACGACTGCCGCAACCTCTGTTTTCAGATTTCTCGGAGCAAGTACCATATCATTACCCGCCTTCAATGCCTGCAAACTGACACTGGCATTACCGGACACCCCTCTCATGGCAAGTGCATCGGTAAAAATGAGACCTTTAAAAGCCAGTTCTTCCGTAAGCAAACCGTACACCACATTGCGCGAAAGAGAAGAAGGCAACCCTCCCAAAGGTTCAATAACAGGTACTTGGAGATGCCCTACCATCATCCCGCTCAATCCAGCACGTATGGCTTCTTTGAAAGGATACAATTCCACGCTGTCCAACCGTTCGCGAGTGAAGGGCAGTACAGGCAATGCTTTATGAGAGTCGACGTCCGTATCTCCATGTCCCGGAAAGTGTTTACAAACAGAAAGCACTCCTCCTCCTTCCAGTCCGGTGGCATAAGCAATCACTTTATCAGCCACACGTACGGGATCTTCACCAAAAGAACGATTGTTGATAACCGGATTTTTAGGGTTGACATTCACATCGGCCACAGGAGCAAAGTTAACCTGTACTCCCAGTTCATGGCATTGACGAGCCATCTCACGACCGTATTCATAGATAAGGCGATTGTCTTGTATGCACCCTAATACCATATTGCGTGGGAAAAGCGGCGTGCCGCGAAGGCGCATCGCAAGTCCCCATTCACCATCAAAAGTAATCATCAACGGCAAGCGTGCCATTCGTTGCGCCTGATTGGTGAGGATGGCCTGTGTCTGCATCTTACCGCCGGAAAACAAAAGTCCTCCTACCTTATAAGTATCCACAGCATCACGCAGTAACGCCTGATTGTGTTTTGTATCGACCGGAGCAATGGTATAAATAAAAAGCTGACCGATCTTCTCTTTCAGACTCAGACGGTTCATCACCGAATCGACCCATTGCCGGCAACGCGCATCTTGTTCCGCTTTATAAAGCAGGAGAGGTTGTACATCGTTCTGTCCATATATTGCTTTTCCGAAACATAAAAGCAGAAGAATTATCAGGTATTTTCTCATATTCATCATTGGCATCATTCATTATCGCCAGGCAAGTCTTTGGTATCCGGCAAAGAATCATAAATAGCTTGCTGTATGTTCTGGCGTATCTTCATATTGTTAAGTTTAGTATTCCACTGATCGGGGCAAACACGGTTACTCAGAAAAACGTAGATCAATCGTTCTTCGGGATCTACCCAGACACAAGTCCCTGTAGAGCCGGTATGCCCATAAACCCGGGCAGGCGTCCCAGAAGCACAATTACTGGCTTTCACATCCCGGTAGTTCGGCTTATCAAATCCCAATCCGCGATGGCTGAGAACGGATGTGTATGTGGTAAACAGGCGAACGGTAGCCTCATCCAGATAGCGATGTCCCTTCCACTCTCCATCATTGAGCAACATCTGATATACAGCTGCCACCTCTCCGGCTGTGGAAAATAATCCTGCATTACCGGCAATACCACCCAGGCAAGCAGCCGTTTCATCCTGCACATAACCGCAAAGGTCTTGCCTCCGCAGGTAATCGTTGGCAGCTGTTGGCATCACTTCCGATCGATCATAGTGAGTAAGCGGCGTAAACAAGGTACGTTCCAATCCCATCGGACGATAGAATTCCTTATTCAGAAACTCATTTATAGGCTGTTTTGTTATTGCCTCAACCACCTGCTGAAGTACGACGAAACCGACATCACTATATACATAGCGTTTCTGTCCCATTTCCGAACGGGCTATTGATTGCTGAACCGTACTCTTAAATGCTTTATTCAGCCACATACCTTCGGCCATATGCAACGTATGTGTTGTTGTCTGCTTCGGAGATATTAACCCTTTCTTAAACTTAAAGTCCGAACAGGCATAAGTATATTCCCCAATACGTGTGTGATGCCACTCATCTGCGAATCCTTGTGTAAAAGGCCCCGTAACGGTGTTCTCATCTATTGCCTCCCGATAGAATCGGATGTAAGGCAATAATCCGGACTCATGTAACAGAAGATCACGAATCGTTATATTCTTTTTGTTGGATGAGCGCAACCAGGGCAACCAGGCAGATGCCTTATCCGTAAGTTTCAGCTTTCCCTGATCATAAAGCTTCATCACAGCGAGTAAAGTAGCGGTGGTCTTAGTCAGCGAAGCAAGATCAAAAAGATCAGTGGGGCGCACCGCAGTCTTATCTGTATCAGAATGACTACCAAAACAACGATTGTAAACAGGAATACCATCTTTCATCACCACCACCTGACAACCCGGGAAAGCTCCGGCAGCTAATCCTGCATTGACAAGCGAATCAACACGGTGCAACCTGTATCCTTTCATACCGCAATCTTCGGGTTGTACCACAGGCTTCATTCCCGGAACAATATCACTCCCCTCACCTATTGCAAACAGATGCCCGATACGCATAGACAACCGTCCCCCGGCAGGAGCTTTGGCAAAACAAACGTCTGCAACATGTCGCTGAAGATCTTCCTCGGACGAATGTGCTAACACAACAGCAGCGGTACGTTCCAACATCGCCCGGATTGGGAACATCGCCCGGTAAGAAGTGAAAAAGACACAGGTAACAGGTACCTGCAAATCCAATGTATTCAGAAGTGGGGCACATGCAGCCAATTCTTCTTTCTCCATTGTAACAGAGATAACGACACGACGAAAACGTTTCAAGTCATTAGTGATCCGGTGCCACTCTTCCTCTGTCATATCTTTTGTGATCCGAAAACATTCCACCGGCGATGTATACTGAACAAAGCGGTCGATAAAGGGTTGATCGGACTTTTCCCTACCTACACTCAGAATGGCCGTAGGCTGATCGGCCGGCAAAGGAATTGTAGTAAAATTATTGCGTAATACGGTCACTCCCGCAAAGCGCAATTTGCCCGCAAGCGCTTGTGCTTCGACTGTATGAATGCGCCCATTCAATCCATCTGCAGAGATTCTGTTTTCTTTATCCAATCCTAACAGATACTTATAAGTCAATATCTTACGGCATTTGGTTTCAACCTCATCCACACTCAAATCTCCCCGGTCAATAGCTACCAGCACCGTCTCAAATGCTTGTTCTATATCTCTACCCACGAGTACCATATCATTACCCGCCCGTAGCGCTTTGACTGTAACATCACGTTCACCGGATACAGCTTTCATAGCCAACGCATCAGTAAACACCAATCCGCGAAAGCCCAGTTCTCCTTTTAAAACATTTGTCACAACGCTTCGTGACAAAGAAGCAGCAGTCAATCTGTCCGGTTCCAATTCAGGTACCCGCAGATGCCCCACCATGATACCTCCCAATCCGGCACGAATCACCTCACGAAAAGGTAACAACTCAATGCTATCCAACCGGGCACGGTTATAATACACGGTTGGCAATGCTTTATGAGAATCTACATCCGTATCCCCATGCCCCGGGAAATGCTTACTGACAGACAGTATACCACCACTTTCCAGACCACGGGCATAAGCTAATGCCCGCTCGGCTACAGCCTTCGGATCACCTCCAAACGAGCGTATGTTAATTACCGGATTCTCCGGGTTGGTATTCACATCTGCGTCCGGAGCAAAATTAACGTGGACACCCAGCTCGCGAAGCTCACGGGCCACCTCATGTCCATATTCTTCTATCAGTGAATTGTTTGTTATACAGCCCAATGCTGCGTTTTTAGGAAAAAGAGGTGTATCCTGTAATCGCATGGCAAGCCCCCATTCCCCATCAAAGGTTATCATTAGAGGAATCTCTGTTTCCTGCTGTGCAAGGTTAGTCAGTCTCACCTGCCCGCCGGCTTCTCCACCGGAAAAGAGTAATCCGCCTACTTTATATTTCTTTGCCAGCTGGCGTACCAGCTTTTCGTTCTTTTTGCTCCATTCCGGACTTAGTGTATAAACAAATGTCTGACCGATCTTTTCTTTCAGACTCATCCCCGAAAGTATCTTGTCCACCCACTCCCGACATGCATCGTCTTCCTGCCGGGGAAGCAGACAGGGTACTTGTTGTGCCATCAGAGACGCTACTGCCACCAACAACACAACAAGTATACCTATCATTTTCCTCATCGTTCAAATGTCAAATCTATCTTTCCCACAAAAATACCGTTTTTCCCTGTATGAGATACTGGTACACTCTCTCCGTCCAGATTCACGAAAACAGTCGGTTCCTGCATGAAAGTATGTGAATGTCCGCCCAGTACCACATCAATATTGCGGGTTTGATGCACCAACATTTCATCTTCTTTTATTCCCATATGCGAAAGACAGACAACAGCATCACATCCTTCTACTTCTTTCAATTTGGCAGCAATTTCATTGGCCACGGTCACAGGATCCTGAAAGGTTACTCCTTCATATTTATCCGCCTGCACCAGTCCTTCCATTTTTGCACCAAGGCCGAATACACCTATCTTCAAACCATCACGTTCCAATATAACATATGGTTTTACAAGCCCTTCAAGCACTGTTCCTTCCACCCCATAATTGGCACATACTATCGGGAAATCTGCCATCTTGAACAAACGCGCCATATTCTCCAACCCAAAGTCGAACTCATGATTGCCAATGGTGGCAGCGTCGTACTTCATGAGATTCAACATTTCGACCTCTACCTCACCTTTAAAAAGATTGTAGTAAGGAGTACCCTGCGAAAAGTCTCCACAGTCGAACACCAATACATTCGGATTGTCTTTACGAAACTGGTCAAGCATGGTGGCACGACGTACAAACCCACCCATTCCGGCATATTTATCGGCTGCATGTATATCTATCGGTTCTATGCGGCTATGTGTATCACTGGTTTGCAACAAAGTGAGTGTCTTTGTCTGTTGCGCAAATCCCGGAAGGAGCACACACAGGAAAAACAATATAGTGGCTGATATCTGATATCTTTTCATCTTCTCATAATTTGGTAATTCGTTATTCATAATTATTTCACCGTAATTCTTCCTTCTATACGTGAAGTGATCTTTTTACCGGCTTTAGTCTGCTGCTCTACATAATTCATAAACAGCCCGCGTAAAGTAGCACCGGGAGGACAATCTCTTTTTTCGGCCTTTGCCAACGGCCCCATTCCGTCATTCCCATCTGCCAGATAGTCAATAGTAGCTACCGTATACAGTTTATTATCATCGATTGGCTTACCACCAATAGTACCATCAAGTAATTTACCGTCTTTAGTGATTTCAAGACGTACTCCGCTTACTCCCTCACCTTTACAGGCCGCTATGGCAGCAAACAGTTCTTTCAATACGCTTCCCTTTAGTGTCACTACACACAACGAATTCTCAAAAGGCAATATCTCATAAATGTTTCCACAGGTTATTTCTCCTTCAGAAAGTATATTCCGCAAACCACCCATATTCATCAGTCCCATATCGGCAGGTTTACCCAATACTTGCGTAGCAGCCCCTTTCAGTACATCTGCTACCAGATTGGAAAGCAAACTTTCCGGTCCTCCCTTTTCCATTGTCATTTCACTTGTACCTACTACACGATACATCATGCTGTCTACCGATACCTTGTAAGGAGCTAACAGCGCCACAGCCTCTGCATCAGGATGTGTATCCCAGACCGAATCAATTGTAATCATACTTCCTTCGGTATTCACCAGTTTATAAGGTGACTGACATGAAGAAAGCATCAGGAGTACCATCAGAGCCACTCCGGAAAAGAGCTTTGCATAAGTTTGTTTCATATCTTGTTTTTTTAATCGTGCTACAAATATAGATAAAAATGTTGGTAGTGTGCTAAATAATTCGTTACTTTGCACCGCTTTCGCGCAATCGCTGTCAGGAGAGAGTTGCCTGATATGTTGCGTTGTAACGATAAAACAATTTAATAACAAGAACAATGGATTTCATTAAAATTGCAGAAGAAGCATTTGCTACCGGTAAACAACACCCAAGCTTCAAAGCAGGTGACACAGTAACTGTAGCATATCGTATTATCGAAGGTAACAAAGAACGTGTACAGTTGTACCGTGGTGTTGTTATCAAAATCTCTGGTCACGGAGACAAGAAACGTTTTACAGTACGTAAAATGTCAGGAACTGTAGGTGTAGAAAGAATTTTCCCGATTGAATCACCGGCTATTGATAGCATCGAAGTGAACAAGGTAGGTAAAGTTCGTCGCGCTAAATTGTACTACCTGCGTGCACTTACTGGTAAAAAAGCAAGAATCAAAGAAAAAAGAGTTAACGGTTAATTCCGAGACCCTTCGATTCGAGATAAAAAAGAGAGAATTCCACAAGGAATTTTCTCTTTTTTATTATGTCCATTTCCCACCTGCCATAAAACTACAATCCATACTTTTTAAGCTTTTTTTGGGCTAATCCTATCACTCATCTGTTATTTTCACTACATTTGCCCACTATTAAGATTTTACCCTGAATATGAATAAAAACTCAGAGCTGGCCGCCTTCAACAAATTATTTTCCGACTACAAAGAGCGATTCGTTCGCTTTGCATATACGTACGTGCGGGATCAGGCTGTTGCTGAGGACTTTGTTATCGATTCTCTTATTTATTACTGGGAAAACCGCCACCGATTGGACGAAAACACGAATGTACCGGCTTATGTACTAACCACAATCAAACACAAGTGCCTGAATTACCTGCAACATATCCGCCTGCACGAAGAGGTGGCCGAAAACATGGTAAATCATGCACAATGGGAACTACAAACCCGTATCGCTACATTGCAAGCCTGCGAACCTTATGAGCTTTTCACAGCAGAGGCTGAGGAAATAGTGAACCGCACCCTTGAAAGCCTACCCGAACGTACCCGCCAGATTTTTATCATGAGCCGAATGCAGAATATGACCTATCAAGAGATAGCCAGTCAACTTGACATTACAGCCAAAGGAGTCGAGTTTCACATTGCTAAAGCACTAAAAGAATTGCGTATCAGTTTGAAAGACTACATGCCAGTCTTTATCTATCTGTTTTTATAGAAAACAAATTGCTGATAAAATCAGCATCCTCGGAAACACCATTCAAAACGTATGTACATTAGGGATTTATAAAGAAATTCTTCTGCCCCTGTGCTGTCAAATCGGCTATATTCTATATAGCATGAATGGGTAGACGCTCTTTTCTTTCTCTTGTACTTCAATGTTATTAAAAGTTAAATAGGTGAGAGTTGCACTATGCATCCCTCTCACTTAGCTGCTGTATTATCGTAACGGCTCATAATGCCTTTAAACAAAAAAAGAATATGAATAAAGAACTATTATATACTTTCTTTCAAGGAAAAACCACGCTGAATGAAGAGGTGCGTATACGAGAGTGGATGGAATCTTCTCCGGAAAACTATCGCACTTTCTTAGAAGAGAGAAAACTATTTGATACCATGATACTGCTTGCTGACGAAAAACGTCTGTTGTCCAAACGTAACCAGTTTAAGCTGTTAGTAAGCACATGGGGCAAAGAAATAGGCAAGATCGCTGCCGTGGCTATTATCACCCTTGTAATGACGCTTACCAGCCAATACATATTCAACAATGAAGATATGATGCCCCTGCAAAAACTCAGTGTACCGGCAGGACAGCGCATCAATATAGAATTGGCAGACGGTACGGTGGTATGGCTGAATTCACGAACCAGCATTCAATATCCCGCAGTATTCAACGGGAAAGAACGTAAAGTAAGTATTAACGGAGAAGCCTACTTCGAAGTAGCACACAACAGGAAGCAACCTTTTATTGTAGAAACTCCCAAAGGGCAGGTTGAAGTAACCGGAACAAAGTTTTATGTAGAAGCTTATTCTGATAACAATGATTTTGTGACTTCACTGATAGAAGGTTCCGTCAATGTTACTAAAGACGATAAATTGATCACACTACGCCCTTCTCAGATGGCCTATCTCCAGGATGGAAATCTCCGGATAAAAGAGATAGAGGATTATAATGTATACAGGTGGCGCGAAGGATTGATGTGTTTCAAAGACAAGACCTTTGCCGAGATTATGGAGAAATTTGAAAGACACTATGGAGTAACAATCAAGATAGAAAATAAAGAAGTACTTAATTACCGTTGCAGCGGTAAATTCCGCTATTCCGATGGTATTTCATATGCTCTGCGGGTTTTGCAAAAAGACGTAAAGTTCAAATTCCACAGAGATGAGAACAGCGATATTATTCACATAAAATAAAAAGGAGAACCAGCCTATGATGTAGAAATTGCCTAATCCCCCAAAAGGAGGATACCGACAGGTCCTTCACCACACTGCCGGAATCCCTTTGAATCAACACAGTAGAAACCATATTAAATCAATGCAAAGATATGAATAAAAAGTCTATAATGGATTTTTTATCTTTTGATGAAAAACAAATTAACCATCTTCTTAAGATTATGAAAGTAGCACTTCTATTAATCTGGATTTCCATATTTTCACTCAATGCCAAAGAAGGGTATTCACAAAGCGCCCGGATTTCGTATTCAGCACGAAATACCCCTATTGAAAATATATTGAATGAGATAGAGAAACAAACAGAGTATTTATTTATTATAAACTCGCACGTTGACATTGATAAGAAAGTGTCAATTAACGCCAAAGAAATTCCTGTTTCTAAAGTTCTGGATGATTTATTTAAGGGTACAAACATCCATTACCTAATGGAGGGTTCACACATCATTCTTTCCAACAAAGTAGGAGAAACAAAAACAGACGGAATCAATCAGGATGATAAAAGAGTAACCATTTCCGGTAAAGTGACCGACAGTACAGGGGAGCCTCTAATTGGTGTCAACATCACCCTCAAAGGGACGAATGAGGGAGTAATCAGTGACATCGACGGCAACTATTCTATCCGCATTCCGGAACTTTCCGGAGAACTGACCTTCTCGTATATCGGGTATAAGACAACGACTGTCGCTATCCGGAAGAATATGATAAACGTCACTTTAGCCGAAGACACAGAGGTTCTGGATGAAGTAGTCGTTACCGCACTTGGTATCGAAAAGAAAGCATCCTCACTTACTTATGCCACTCAAAAAGTAAACGGAGATGAGTTGACACGCGCTAAAGACGCCAACTTCATCAATGCTTTGCAGGGAAAAACCGCTGGTCTGGTAATCACACCAAACTCTACCGGTGCCGGTGGCTCTTCAAAATTGCTCCTTCGTGGTAATGCATCTATCTTAGGAAACAACCAACCGTTGATCATCCTGGATGGAGTACCTATGGCAGACCGCAGTACCGCACAGATTGAGGATGCTTTGTTGTCCGGTGGTAATAGTACGGACGGAGGGGATGGTTTATCAAACATCAATCCGGATGATATCGCTGATATTAACATCCTGAAAGGTGCGAACGCAGCTGCATTATACGGTTCAAAAGCTGCCAATGGAGTTCTTATCATCACAACCAAGAAAGGTCAGGAAGGACGTACTTCGGTGGATGTATCAAGCAGTATGTTATTTGAAACCCCACTGGTAACTCCTAAGTTTCAAAATACATACGGTGCAAATGCTGAGTTTTATGATGATACCAGCCTGAATCCAAATGAAGCAATCAATAAGCGTCGTTTGAACATGTATTCATGGGGAGATCGCATAGGCCGTATGTCACAAACGGCTCTAAACGAAATACCCTATGCACGTAATAACGCTGTAGATAATATTAGTTCATTCCTTCAAACCGGTACTAACTTCAATAATTCTATTTCCGTATCTTCCGGAGCAAAGAATTCAACTTCTTACTTCTCTTATGGTAATACAACCTCGAAAGGAATGATACCTCAGAATAAGTTTGAACGGCACAATATCACATTACGCCAAACTGTAAACCTGCTGGACAATCATGTCGAGGTCAGTTTTTCAGGAAGCTATATACACCAGACTTCTAAAAACCGTCCGGGTTCAGGTATATATGCCAATCCTTTATATGACCTGTATCTGATGCCTCGTAATGCAGATATCTCTTACTTCAAAGATCACTCTGAAACATACGGTCAATTGTACTACGTCAGAGAAATAAACGGAAAGTACCCCAAAGCCAATGCCGAAGGGCCTATACAACAATGGCCCTGGTTAGACAATGAGAACCGGAACTCACCCTATTGGTATGCCAACCGCCTGCAAAAGGAGAATGTCCGTGAACGCGCATTTGCTACAATCGGGCTAAAAGTAAACATCATTGATGGCCTGACCGCATTGGCCCGTTGCAAGATAGACAGGACCAAAGATACGAACGAAACAAAAACCTATCAAGGTACCAACGCCAAAAACGTGTACAACTCCATACACGAATATAACAAAGCAACCAGTGACCAGATCTTTGCAGACTTTCTGGTTAGCTACAACAAGAAAGTAGGTGATTTTGATCTATCAGCCAATGTAGGAGGAAGTACACTGAAAGAAGATTTCACTTCATTCGGATTCAATTACTGGATGGCAGATTCAACGAGTACACCGAATGTCTTCGATCCGAGCAATATTATCACAACCAAGCATGACGGAGCCAATGTACCGACCAGCAAATCGAAAGACCAGAATTGGGAAAATGCAGTGTATGCGACAGCATCAATCGGCTATAAAGACATGGCATTCATTGATGCTTCTGTCCGCACTGACTGGGCACGTGTATATACTCAGTTCTCAGCCTTAGGAACTCCCAACCATTATACCTACTACAGTGTGGGTGGTAATGCATTACTGAATTCCATATTCGGTATACAAAGTGATGTACTCAACTATTCTAAAGTGCGTATATCCTACAGTGAAGTAGGAAACTCAATACCCAATTTGAGTTATGGAGGTATGTCCAAAAACTGGGGTTCGCAAATCACGGAAGCCTCCGGTTATCGCACCTTCTATAACCCATTGCCAGAGACCATGCGTTCTACAGAACTCGGAGTAGAAGCCCGCTTTTTAAACAACACCATTGACTTTGACCTTACGTTTTACAATACGATCATGTTGAATCAGTGGTTGCCTAAATCAGCGGCTACAGGAGGACAAATACCTCTGAACTCCGGTAAAATCAGAAACCGCGGATTTGAAACGACTTTAGCTTATAATTTTTCAAGACTCAACGGAAAGTTCATCTGGCGTACAGCATTCAATTATTCATTCAATAAGAATGTGATTCTTAAAACTTACGGAGAGAACTTAAATAAAGTGATGGAGACGACCCCTGTATATACCGGTGGGTTGAAGATCCGCTATGAAGTAGGTAAACCATACGGCGAATTGTACGGAAGAACATTTGCCTACGGATCAGACGGGAAAATAAAAACAGATGTCAATGGTGCTCCCATGATCAGTTCTAAGTACGACTGCTATCTGGGAAATGCCAACTCCCCGCATCATCTGGGTTGGAGTAACTCACTCAATTACAAAAACTTCTCTTTTTACTTCCTGATTGACGGTAAAATAGGTGGTACGGTTATCTCTTATACGGAAGCAAGATTGGACGCATACGGACTCTCGGAAAGAAGCGGAAAAGCACGTGACGCAGGTGTCACTTATCTGTCCAAATCCTCAGTAGGAGGGCAGCTTGTTATGAAGCCTGTTCAGGGAGTTGTCATGCCCGACGGACAAATAGCACCAGCCAAAGGTTACTACCAGGCTATCGGTCTTGGTGAACCGGCTTTAAGTGAATATGCTTACTCGGCTACCAACTTCCGTTTACGGGAAGTTTCATTTGGTTACACCTTCCGTAAATTGTTTAAGTTACCTATCGACTTAAGTGCTTCTCTGGTAGCACGAAATCTGTTCTTCTTATACAAAGATGCTCCGGTTGACCCCGATGTATCCGTATCCACAGCCAATAGTTACGGTGGTATTGAAGCATTCTCATTACCTACTACCCGCAGTTACGGCCTAAACTTAAAATTATCATTCTAACCACCTCTTCAAATTATTAGAGATATGATGAAAAACAAGAAATCTATATTATTCTCTTTCCTCTTAACGATGACATTAACAGCATGTTATGACTCATTGTTAGACTATGACGGAAATGCCTCAATCATCAACAGAGAAGACGGTACTTCTTCGAGTACAGGAATCTTAGCCAATGCAGAGCTTGCTTCCGAATTTCTCCGGACAGCACAGATGAGGGTTCTTGACTCACGAGAGCACAAATATCAGTATCAACGTAGCTTTATCAGTGATGACTATGCTGGTTATATGTCTGTTCCTCATAGTTTTGACGGACGCTTGAAATCGTCTCTATCTTTCTATGCGGATTTTGCCAGTGGTCCTACCGCAAATATGCAATGGGTAGCCCAGCAGGTTGTACCGGTAATGCGTTCTTCCGATACCCTTAAAATAGCTCCTTTAGGTGCATTTGCATCTATACTATTTTCTGATGAAGCGGTTCAGTATACCAATGTACACGGACCGATGCCGCTGAAAGATTACAAAGAACTGAAAGAAGACCATCCGCTGACTTACGAAAAACAAAGCGAAGTATACTCTCAGATATTCCGTGATCTGATTAAAGCCGATTCCATACTGGAAGTTTATCAGGAAGCCCCTACCAACAATATTGACGCTCTTATCGAGAAAACGGATATGGTGACCGAACAAACCTCTGCCAGTGCTATTGTCAAAATGTGGCGGAAATATGCTAATTCCCTCATTCTGCGTATGGCCATGACTACTGTTAATGTGGAAGGATATACCTGTATGGTCAACGGAGTCCCCAAAACGGCCCGCCAACTGGGAGAAGAAGCTGTTCAGCGTGGAGTTCTGGAAGCTGGTGATAAAACGATCGGATTGATTTGCGGAAGCGGAACAGATGTTGGATATCATCCTTTGTACAAGATAGCTAATAGCTGGGTAGACTCTCGCCTCAACGCAAGTTACCACAATATCTTAGTACGAACCCAGCACCCGATTCTCGAATTCTGGTTCGCTAAAAATGGCGGAGATATAAAAAATCAAGAGCAAAAAACATTGAAAAAAGAAACTGAATATGTCAGTATTCGTTCAGGAATCACATTGGATGTAGCCGGTGTAACCTCACAAAACTATCAATACTACTCCAAATTCAACCTGAATTTTGCAGGCGAGAAACTGGCATTATTCAAAACGGAAGAAGCGCTCTTCCTACGTGCAGAAGGTGCTCTGCGAGGTTGGAGTATGGGAGGTTCGGCACAATCATTCTATGAAGCCGGAATCAAAGAATTCTTCGATAAACACTCTATGTCGGGCAGATATGATGAATATATGGCCTGGAGAGGCATGGGAGATCAGACGGTCTCTTCCACCCTGAAAAACGAAGCTATTTATCGTGACTGGTATGATGCAGACAATAATCTGCCATTATGGTCAGGGTACTATCAGCTCAACAATGCATGGTACTTCCCTGCTAACGCTGACAACAATCCCTATTACCATAATCCGGATGAGGATAAAGAACAGGCATTGCAGAAAATCATTACCCAGAAGTGGATTACGCTGTTCCCAATGTCACTGGTTGCCTGGACCGACTATCGCCGTACCGGATATCCGTTGCTCATCCCTGCCTGTCCTTATGCTTACGGATACTCTGACGGCTCATTGGAAGAACCGCGTTTTAACTGGATAACAGGAGAAATCTTAACCGAAGGAGTTACTGTCCGGAGAATACCTTACAATTCCAGTGATTCGGAAATTGTAGAAGAAGTAGAACTCACCGCAAAAGAAGCGCTCAACTCTGAGACAACCGGTATCAGTATGGACGATTGGCAGGGAACACGCCTGTGGTGGGATGTAGCAAACAGAAAAAAATTACAATAAATCTTTATTAATTCACTAAATCCTAATAGTTATGATGAAATTCAGAAACCTATTTGCATCGATTGGCCTATTGGCATCTATCGGTACGATGGCTCAGAGTATTCCAACACACGACATGTACGTGGACTTCGGAATAACAGACAAGAACAAGATGATTGAAGCTCTTGACAAATGGACACCCGGCAGTTCTTTCAGTGACGATCCGGCATATATGGATGATAATTTCTTTATCTCACGTGTTCCCTTGAAAGAACGTTTCTGGAACAATGAAACAAAAGCTAATAAAGATCTTACAGATGCAAATAACAAAAATCTTTGCTGGTGGGCTCCTATCGGTGAAATGACCAAAAAGTGGGGGCCACTTCCCCGTTACAATTTTGAAGCAGACAACTTCAATATGTGGCAATACATCAACATCCATGGTAACTGGTCTAACTCCTGGTTCCGTGTACCGGGTGCATTCAATGACGTAGCTCACAAAAATGGTGTGAAAACAGGATGCCTCTATTTCATAGACTGGGCTGCTTCGGTAACCGAAAGCAGTGAGGCCGGAAAGTTCCTCGGACAACTTTGCGCCAAAGACGGAAGCGGTAACTTTAAATATGCCCGCAAACTGATCCAGTTCCTGAAATATTATGGTATAGATGGTATCGGCATCAACCCCGAAGGATATTGGTCTTCTACACTGAACGAAAACTTCTCTTCTTTCCTGGCAGAGTGTCATAAAGTAGCGAGAGAAGAAAACTGGCCGTTCCACGTAGACTGGTACGCTTTCGTTTCCAATTCCGGTGGTCTTTCAGATAACGGATGTAGCCTTGGAATCGGTGAAAACGATAAATGGTTCCAGAAAAACGGAGAACCTGTTACAGATGTATTCTTCCTGAACTATAACTGGGGAGAAAACCAACTGATAAAATCAGCAGAAGCAGCCAAAACATTGGGCCGTAGTACTTTCGATGTATATGCAGGTTTCGACCAGCAAGGACGTGGTTACGGTTTAAGATGGTCAGCATTGATGAGACAACCTGTTTCAGTAGTAGTATGGGGAGCACACGACCGTAGCCAGTTGTATGCCAGCTCTACAGAAGGAGGTACTTCCGACTTAGCCATTCAGAAAGAGTATCAGACCAAACAGGAACTGCTGTTTACCGGTGGTACACGTAATGTTCTGAATACCCCGCCTGTAACTGATGCACAAGTAACAGCCAACTTAAGCCAATTAAAAAACTGGCACGGATATTCTAAAGCTGTTATTGAAGAGAGTGCGCTGACAGAAACTCCTTTCTTTACACGTTTCAACTTAGGTAACGGTATGTTCTTCAAGAAAGACGGAGTAACTACCTTCGATCATAAATGGTACAACATCGGTATACAAGACATGCTGCCAACCTGGCGCTGGTGGATTGACAATGGTGACGGCCAGACAGTTCCTACCGATGCTATTCAGTGTGATTTCACTTTTGACGATGCATGGTTCGCAGGTTCCTGCCTGAAAATACATGGTGCTACTGCACATTCTGATATCCGTTTGTTCCGTACAAAATTCAATGTAGTATCCGGAGAGGATAAATTCTCCCTAACATTCAAAGTCAACAGCGGAACTGATCCTAAAATGAAATTGATGGTATCCAAAGAAGGCCATGCCAATACGTTTGCTTATTATACTATTCCGGCAGAAGGTATCGCACAAGGCGAATGGACAACCATCACTGTCAACGCATCCGAATTAGATTTACAAGCCAATGATGTTATCGGATGTATCGGATTATCTGTAGCCGGTACTGATAGCAATTATGAAACACTGTTGGGTGAACTCTCATTCGTTCCTTCAGACTTTAACAAAACACCGGTACGTCCGACTATCGCCGCAACGAAAGTAATGAAACGCGTATATAACCGTGCAGATTTCAAAATTACATTTAACTCTGCATTCACCGGTGACAGAAAACCAGAATATGAAGGATGCCCGATCTACAATGAAGAAGTAAACACTTCTTATTTCGAGATTTACGTGAAACAAAAAGATGTTACTCCATTCGTAGTGACTACTACCACTTCATGGGCTGCCTATGTTGTAGATGCTCCACTTAAAAACACAACAGATCCGACTTTCCAGGTTGGTGTACGTGCTATCGGTCTGGATGGTAAAAAGGCTTCGCCAATTGTATGGAGTGATGCTCTTGAAAGTGATCTTGCAATTATTGAAACCATCAATATCGACAAGGATATCATCAAACCGGGAGAAGAATTCACTATCGGATTTGAAGATCCTAATCATGCCGTATCTAAGTTCCAGATATACAATTCACTGACAGGAGCAGAAGTTAGCTCCAATGATGTGGCCGCCTTATCTTTCACAACTTCACTACCCGAAGAAGGTACCTATGATGTTAAAGTAACCAGTGAAGGCAAAGAGAATATGACCCGTGGCTTGCTCCTTATCTCTAAAGAAGAAACAGGACGGTTACCGGAAGTAACTAATATCCTTGCAGACAATACTGAACCCAAAGCCGATACTCCGGTGAAACTCACGGCAGAGATCAACGAAGGTGTAACCTACAATGATGCCGACTGTAATGTATCACAAGCACTTTATATGAAAGAGCCTTACCAATTGACCGTAAACAGTGGTGTACTCAGCAATTATCAAACGACATCATTCGGACTGTGGTTCAAGGTTGAGAAGTTTGAGCATGCATCTTTAGGTACTCTTCTGATGACCAAAGTGAACAGAAACTATTCTGGTACATGGACAGAACAGGTATGGGGTGAGATGTGGACAGCCATCCGTCCTTTTGACTACAGCAAATATGCAAATGTAGAAAATGAACTGTCTGTATCTGTAGATGCTCCTCCTGCAGGTACTGCTAACTATGAGCACAATGCTGAAGTAGATGGTATTACGACAGGATATTCACTGACTCCGGGAGTTTGGTATCATGTTTGTGTGGTTAAGAATGGTAAAAATGTGAAGATGTATCTGAATGGCAAGAAGGTGTTGGATGTAACATCCAGAGGTAGAGGTCCAAAAGACTGGCAAGGTGCTAACTTCTATGTAGGCGGCAACATGACCAACCTCGCCAGCTTCACCGGATGGGTAGACGAAGTACAGATCTGGGACAAGGCTCTTACTGATGCCGAAGTACAGCAGTCAATGAAGGGATATAGAATTGCTCCTACCGGTCTACAGGGATACTTCACTTTTGAAGAGACTCAGACCGATGACGATGGTAATACATATTTCCCCAATAAGGGTAAGAACTCCACACTGGTGAAAGGTGCTTATATGACAATCAGTTCTGTAGTCGATAAGAAAACAATCGATACTCCGCAGAATCAGTTATCTACCGCATTGGGTGTTCCGTCAATCACCGGTGTAAGAAAAGTTACTTTTGAATCAGCCAAATGGATTTTAGAGGGTGCATCTTTCACTCAGGATAGCAACACATCTGCTACGGCTTCTTATGCTAAAGAGGGTGAATTCCCGGTTAGTCTGACACTGACCAATTCCTGGGGAACTACAACCAAAACGATCAACGACTATATTGTAGTAAAAGGTGGTGTAGGTATCAAAAACGAGGTAGTAGAAGATCTGAGCATTTATCCGAATCCGTTCATGGAATATGCCAATATCATGTTCTCACAGGAAGGTAAGTATGACGTAAGAGTATGCGATACACAAGGTAAACTGATTACAGCCAAACAATATCATGCTGACAACAATGAGGTTTGCAAATTGAGTTTCGATGCTCCGAAGGGTGTGTACTATGTGATAATTTCAAGAGACGGTAAATGTGTCCGTTCATTCAAAGTAATAAAAGAATAATACCACCGATGTAACAGAAAGGGTGTGTCGTAACCCACACACCCTCTCCTTTCATTTTTTGAATCTGAAAATAACGAATATGAAACATCTTACATTAAGATTACTGTTCTACTTGGCACTCCCGTTGTTATGGGGTTGTAGTGACGACGACAACAGCCTTTCAGGACCGTCCACCAACGGTAGTCTGATAGAATTTAATCCTACGGAAAACTACAAAGGTAGTTATGAGGTTCCTATTCAGGAATCCGGAGCCTTGCTGTTTATCAAAGTAGACGGTGTACAGCAAAGTGACGAATTCATTGTACGCAAAGCCGAAAATAACGAAGATTTGTACCTGGACTGGGGATATAAATATGCAGGAATTATCGGAGACGAATTAGGATATTACCAACGTACCTACCGTTCAGACACCATTATGGTGGGGCTCGGATTCAAAGATAACTGGACAGTAGGAGAATACGACCTGCTGTTGGTACGTGGTGATACTTACCAGAAACTGGATCGGTTTAAATTCTGCGTACTCAAAGATATCACAGTAGATCTGTCTCAGAAAGCAGCAGGTGTCATTAGAGTAGCAGCAGATGGCTGGCTCGATATTGCCACTTACGGTTCTATTGATTCACTGGAGTTTGTCAACAAAGCCACGGGTGAGATCATAGAAAGTATAGCCTCTACGTATAAAGCCGATGATGCAGAAGAATATCTGCCTATCAAGTTCTCGTATGAGAAATACCCGACAGGAGAATATGAAATGTACATCAAACGCTGGGATTACGGTTTCCGCCAGAAGATATGCGAATTTGATCTCTTCCAGTATGCATTTGTAAACTCCGATCCGATTGTGAAGGCAGAAGACGGAAATTACTATATACAATTCTACGTTTCTGATTTCGACGAAACGCGGGATACATATGCTATAGTAGATATCCCCGATCAGTCTTATTATTATGATGATGGTAAACTATCTAAGGCAAACTGGGATCCGGAAACGATGATTTACCGACTTAAACTCGACGATGCCAACTGGTTTGGTCGTAAGAAAGACGGTATTTCGTTCACAATGCAGCTAAGCATAAAAGGATTAGATATTACTGTGACCGGTCATAACAAACTACAGTTAAGCGAGTAATACTTTATTACAGACGCAAGGACACACAATTTGCAGAGAAAAATCCCCTACACTTCTGCAAAATGTGATGTCCTTGTTTTTTTTACACTTTCCACTAGGGAGACTTCCGGCTCATCTGCTTTAAAGATATAGGGGACGAAAACGTCGTCTGGTTTGTATAATCTATAAATTTAAAAGTATGATGAAAAACAATCGCATTCAATCCTCCATCCGGGATCCGGCAATTCTTTCCGTCTCAACGCGAAGTACACCATCCGGCAGTTTCGCAAACCATTCAACAGAATAAAAAAATCAAATACATATTATTACTATGAATAAAAATACTCTTTTCACATTATTAGTTCTCTTATTAACTTCATTTATCAGCGTAAATGCAAGTGAGAATAAAGCAATAGATATCCCGGCTGCTGTATGGCAGAGTAATAAATTAACTGCATATCGTCTTGAAGTTCTCGACAACTTGCTTGGCGAACGCGGTACCACCGACGAGCGCATAGGTAAATCTTTCACAATAGCAGCATGGGTTAATCTCAGAGCACTGCCTGCAGGAGGTATGTCTTATATCATGGGACATGGTGCCCAGGGACATTTCAACCAAAATGGAAGTCTGATACTTATGGCCAACAAAGATGGAGACTTCTATGTAAAAGGTAATAAAAAAGAATATTCATTAACCGAAAAAGTAAATGTTGGTGAGTGGATCTACCTCACTGTTGCCTACGATTATGACAATAACAGTATCACAGCCTACAAAAACGGAGAAATACTTGGAGCTACCGTTGAATTAGGAGATAGTAAACTGGAAATATTCGCAGATGATCCATGTATCTTCTATGTAGGCGGAAGTCTGTACGATGGTTTCTGTGATGAATTTCAGTTCTATAATAAAGCACTGACACAAGAAGAAGCCGCCCAGGCCATGATTGATGCCTCTACCGTAAACAGTATCACCGCACTCTACAATCTGAATGAGGAAGTAGACGGCACTACCGGAGCATTTGCCAATCAGATAGAGGGAGACAAAGCGAATATCAACGCAGTATACAATAAAATATCCGGTACAACAAAATGGCAAGGAGAGGGAGAATTCCCATATACTACCAGTACTCCCACATCTCCTACTCTGGTAGACGGACGTGCTTTCGCCATAACTCTGGAGCAACCTGCTACCGGCGGTTCTTTCGAGATCCGGAAAGACGGAGCGGCCATTACTTCCGGCGATAAATTTGAGAATGGCACTGTACTGAGCATTGTAGCAACTCCCGATGCTGGTTATCAGGTAAGTTCTATCCTGGTGAACGGTATGGCTATCGAAGGCACAGAGTTTACTGTATCAGTAACAACAAACGTTACTATTGAATTCACCGAAGCGGAAGTTGAATATTGTACTCCTACTTTCTCAAAAGGGCGCGAAGTGGGACACATCACATCGGCAACTACTACCGGAGCTGTCGCCAATCTGAATTACACAGACACAGGTACCGGAAATTATGATAACTACAACAAAATCGTAGACCGCTCTATGGCAGTCAGAACCGGACAAACGATTGAAGTAACTGTGCAGGCACAAAACGGCCGCTGGGGAGTTGAACGTATTTTCGTTGACTTGAATGGAGACGGCCAGTTCGGTGTCGACGAAATGATTATCAAATACGGAGATACAAGCAACAGTAATAATAATCTGAATAATGTTGTTGCAAGTTTCACTATACCGGAAGATTTCTCTGCAAAGAAAACATTGATGCGTGTACTCTTCACCGACGGTGATACTCAAGGTGGAGACAATGCATGTGGTACATATGTAGACGGTGGATTCTACGACTTTGAGATGCGCATAGTAGATGCAGCCTACGCAGTTACTTATGCCAATGCAACCCCGGATCTGGGTGCAATCAATGTAAAAGCAGGAGAAAACGCTATTAGTAGCGGTGACGAAATAGAAGCAGGCACCGAACTGACAATTGAAGTGGCTCCTAACGAAAATGTAAAGATTGCTTCTTTCACTATCAACGACGAAAACCGGTTGAGTGATTTGAAAAACAATACACTAAAGATTACTGCTACCAATTCTATTGATATCAAAGTATCATTCAAGAGCACGCAGTATACATTCAACATGGTAAATGTTACTCCAAACTCAGGTTCAGTAGCTGCCAAAAATTATGATACCCAGGCAGAAATTTCTGATGGAGATAAAATCAATGAAGGCGATTTCATCACCATCACCCTCACCCCTAACAAAGGAGAGAAAGTGATTGGTCTGAAAAACAATGAAGAGGCTGTCGACCTGAATAATGAAGTAGATGATTATGGCAACTATATGGAGTATTCATTCGAAGCGAAAGGGGATGTCAGCATCGAAGCTACATTCAGCAAACTGGTAGGAATCACATCTGCCAATGCCGACCTCACTGCTTACTATGACGCAGCAAGCCAAACATTGAATATCGGAGATAATGCAACAGCCGTTATTTATGATCTGGCAGGGAATGCAGTTATGAACGTTAGCGAAAAACAAAAGAAGCTGGCTGGTCTGAATAGCGGATGCTACATTGTTAAAGTAGAAGCATCCAATATAACAAAAGCATTTAAGGTAATAAAGAGGTAAATAGGTTTAAACCGGGAGTTCCCGGAGTTCAATTGAAGTAGAGAATGTATATTAACACTGTACATTTTCTACTTCTTTTTTTTAATGGCTAAACGATATATGTCAATATCCAATAAACTGTGTTATATTGATATGCCTCCCGTATCAATAGTATTTGTAATCATTCATAAATAAACTACCACTATATCTAACTCGCATTTCGTTAACATCGTTAATACGTTTTTTTAACGTTTAAAATTCACTTTACCAAAGTGTACAATTAAGCAGCACAAGAATGTACAAATTAGCAGGACAAAAGTGTACAATTAACACTCACTATAATGTACACTTTTGTCAGCCTTTAAATTCGAAAGCTTTATTCATTATCAACCAGTCAATTACATTAAAAGCAAAGACTCACATTTTATCTTTTGTTTCCTTTTATAAAAGTCTTGTTATTACTTTTTCGACAACTATATATTGACCTAATAAATCATTGGGATGTCTGTTCCTTTCTGATTTCCTAAAAAATAACGGAGGGGAACAAAACCTAATTATCTCTCGGTTCATTCTATATTCCACAGGAGTTTTCCGAATAAATCCATGTGCAGAAACCAGAAGCCCCGAATGAACAACTGGTTCATCCGGGGCTTCATTACCTTTATAAATAATTAATGGGACACGCTTATTACATATCTTTCAGTTCCCAAGCCAATGCACTGGCACCCAATACAGCAGCATCAGAATCTTTCAGTTCGGAAACCAACAATTTGGTTTTTCCTTTATAGATATTAAGCAGGTTATCTTCCATGGCTTTGTGGATCGGCTTCATAATGTAATCACCCGATTTTGCCAGACCACCAAACAATACAATCGCTTCCGGACTGGAGAACGCTATGAAATCTGCCAGTGCTTCACCAAGCAAAGTACCCGTGAATTCAAAAATTTCCTGTGCCAGTTTATCACCTTGCACTGCTGCATCATATACATCCTTAGAAGTAATGTTTTCAGCAGAAATATTACGCAAAAGGCTTGCATCTGTACGGGCAGCCAACAATTCACGTGCTGTACGAGCCACACCTGTAGCCGAACAGTAAGTCTCCAGACAGCCTTTACGACCACAACCGCACATACGTCCTGTACCACGACGAACAATCACATGGCCCAGTTCACCGGCAAAGCCGTCATGACCATAAACCATCTGTCCGTTGATTACGATACCGCTACCTACACCTGTTCCCAACGTAATCATGATAAAATCTTTCATACCACGGGCAGCACCATATGTCATTTCACCTACAGCTGCTGCATTCGCATCATTGGTTAATGCAGTAGGAATGCCAAGACGTTCTTCAAACATTGCAGCCAGAGGGATAATGCCCTTCCAGGGCAAGTTTGGAGCAAACTCAATTGTTCCGCTATAATAATTTCCATTAGGAGCACCGATACCGATACCTTTTATTTTTTCAACCCCGCCCTGTGAGATGATAAGTGGAAGAAGGTTTTTGCACACTTCGTCTACATACTCTTCTACTGTAGAATAGGCCTGAGTTTTCACCGAGCCACTTGCTATAATAGTTCCACGTGCGTCTACAATACCAAAGACAGAGTTTGTTCCGCCTATGTCAATACCCACTACATAGGGCTTTTCCATGTTTGAATTCATGATAGTTCGTTTAAAAGGGTTAGCTTATTAAATATTTATTGCACACAAATTACGTAAAGAAGATTGATTCGGCAAAATGTTTTTGAAAAAAAGTTCACTCTGTTTGCAACTTTTCGTATCTTACGTGCGTCTAATAGATGAAATTATAAGAAAATAAAAACTAAACAAAGGAAATTGTGATATACCTTAAAGACATTAACAAGACCTACTACAACGGAGCACCTCTCCATGTACTCAAAGGTATCAACCTCGATATCAAACGGGGTGAGTTTGTATCCATCATGGGGGCATCGGGCTCTGGAAAATCCACCTTACTAAATATACTGGGCATTCTGGACAATTATGATACCGGCGAATATTACCTGAACAATGTATTGATAAAGAACCTCAGCGAAACGAAAGCTGCAGAATACAGAAACCGGATGATCGGGTTTATTTTCCAATCTTTCAATCTGATTTCTTTTAAAAATGCAGTGGAAAATGTAGCCCTCCCGTTATTCTACCAGGGAGTGGGACGTAAAAAACGGAACGCTTTAGCACTGGAATATCTCGACAAACTGGGACTGAAAGACTGGGCACATCACATGCCAAACGAAATGAGCGGTGGGCAAAAACAACGTGTGGCAATAGCACGGGCACTAATCACCCAGCCACAGATAATCCTTGCCGATGAACCCACCGGAGCATTGGATAGTAAGACTTCCGTTGAAGTGATGCAAATCCTGAAAGACCTTCACAAAACAGGAATGACTATCGTAGTAGTGACCCACGAAAGCGGTGTGGCCAACCAGACCGACAAAATAATCCATATCAAAGACGGAATTATCGAAAAGATTGAGGAGAATCTAGACCACGATGCATCGCCTTTCGGACAACACGGAATAATGAAGTAAAGATATTTACGATTGGACGATTGACAATTTACGATTGAAAAATCTTTGTAAATCATAAAGCCAAGGGACAGTCGTAAATACAAAAGTAATTTCAATCGTCTAATTGTAAATCGTTAAATCGTAAATAAAATCATGTTTGACATTTGGCAAGAAATATACGGTACCATCAAGCGGAATAAACTTCGTACCTTCCTCACCGGATTTGCTGTGGCATGGGGAATTTTTATGCTTATCGTGCTGTTAGGAGCAGGCAACGGATTAATACATGCCTTTGAGCAATCGTCTTCGGAAAGGGCGCTGAATTCCATAAAAATATATCCGGGGTGGACAACCAAATCATACGAAGGACTAAAAGAGGGACGAAATATCCGGCTGGACAACAAAGACCTGGATGTGACAAAACAACAATTTCAGGAAAACGTAATCAGCGTCGGTGCAACTCTGTATCAGAGTAGTGCCAACCTCAGCTTTGGCAAAGAGTATGTCAATCTGAGTCTTACAGGTGTATTTCCCAACTTCCCGGAAGTGGAAACTGTAAAACTGTCCGAAGGAAGGTTTATCAACGAAATGGATATACAACAACGCAGAAAAGTTGTTGTTCTTAACGTCAAGACAGCCGATATACTCTTCGGGAAAACCCATACAAACCCCATCGGGCAAAATGTGAAGACCGGAGGTATCGTCTATCAGGTGATAGGACTATACAAAGATCAGGGAGACAATAGCTCAAGCGATGCCTATATCCCTTTTACTACCCTTCAGATTATTTATAATAAAGGTGATAAACTAAACAACATTGTGTTTACCACCAAAAATCTGAAATCAATAGAAGACAACGAAGCCTTTGAAACACAATACCGTAAAGTGCTAGGAGCAAATCACCGCTTTGATCCCACAGATAACAGTGCTATCTGGATATGGAATCGGTTTACCAATTATCTGCGGAACATGGGTGCAATGAATATGCTTCGGATTGCCATCTGGGTAATAGGTATCTTTACGTTGCTAAGTGGCATTGTGGGGGTATCAAACATTATGCTGATTACCGTAAAAGAACGTACCCACGAATTCGGCATCCGCAAGGCCTTAGGAGCCAAACCGGGATCTATCTTATGGCTTATCATCGTAGAGAGTATCGCTATAACAACTTTCTTCGGATACATAGGTATGGTAGCGGGCATTGCCGTAACAGAATGGATGAACAGTGCTTTCGGAAACCAGCAAATGGACAACGGCATGTGGTCGGAGACAGTATTCTCTAACCCGACAGTGGACCTGAGCATTGCCATACAAGCAACTCTGACGCTGGTAGTTGCAGGAACACTGGCAGGATTTTTTCCCGCACGCAAAGCGGTTAGTATCAGCCCGATTGAGGCACTGAGAGCGGATTAATAATATTTACGACTGGACGATTTACAATTTACGATTAAAGGTTCTTCGTAACTTAACGGAAATTCGAGATAAACAAATGAGGTATGAGAGAAACAGAATATTCTTTTGTCGTTTAGCTCATACCAAATAATATAGCACTTAGTAAATAATAAAGATGCGAATAGACATGGACACGTGTGAGGAAATCCTCATCACGATAACAAGAAACAAAACCCGAAGCCTGCTTACGGCATTCGGTGTATTCTGGGGTATTTTCATGCTTGTGGCACTCATTGGTGGCGGACAGGGTATGCAAAATGCAATGCAAGTACAATTTGAGGGGTTTGCTACCAACTCGGGATTTGCCTGGCCCCAACGTACAGGTGAGGCTTACAAAGGATTTAGTAAAGGCCGTTGGTGGAGTATGAACATCGATGATATTGAACGGATACGTGAAAATGTAGAAGGCATCGAGCTTATTACTCCTTCCATTGCCCGCTGGGGGGCTAAATCCGTGCACGAGGACAAAAAGTTCGACTGTATCGTAAAAGGTCTGCACCCCGAATATGAAAATATCGAAGCACAGGATATCGCACTCGGACGATTTATAAACGATGTGGATATCCGTGAGGCACGCAAAGTGTGCGTCATCGGAAAGCGTGTATACGAAAGCCTGTTCACCCCGGGAACTGACCCGCTGGGGAAATACATACGTGTAGACGGAATTTACTACCGTGTCATCGGCATGTCGGCAGCAGAAGGAAATATCAATATTCAAGGACAGTCGTCAGAATCGGTTATACTACCCTTCACCACCATGCAACGGGCCTATAATCTGGGACGTAACATAGAGCTGGCCTGCTTTACAGTGAAACCCGGACTGAAAGTGACCGATATACAACCGGAAGTAGAACGTATCATTAAAGAAGCACACTTCATATCGCCGGACGACAAACAAGCAATCATGGTACTGAACACAGAAGCCATGTTTTCAATGATGGACAACTTGTTCACGGGAATACGCATTCTTATCTGGATGGTGGGACTGGGTACACTGCTGGCAGGAGCAATCGGGGTATCGAATATTATGATGGTGACTGTCCGCGAACGTACAACCGAAATTGGAATTCGCCGTGCCATTGGTGCACGCCCCAAAGATATTCTCCAGCAGATTCTCTCCGAAAGCATGGTACTGACCACTGTAGCCGGAATGATGGGAATTTCATTTGCCGTGCTGGTGCTTCAGGTTATGGATCTGACGATTACCAGTGACAGCGGAAGGTCTTTCGGCTTTCAGGTGACATTCGGCTTAGCCGTAGGTACTTGCCTGCTACTTGTCACGCTGGGCATGCTGGCAGGACTGGCACCTGCTTACCGGGCAATGGCTATAAAACCGATAGAGGCTATCAGGGACGAATAACAGATACGTGGGCCAAAGAAAAGTGAAAAACAAGAATAAAATAAAAATCAAAAATAAAACTAAAATGAAAAAGTTTCTGAAAATTACATTGCTGGTACTCCTGGCAGCCGGTATTATAGGGACATTTGTATTCCTGTGGATGAAATCAAGACCAAAAGTTGTTGTATACGAAACCGTAACAGCAGAGGTGGCCGACCTTCAAAAAACAACCGTAGCTACGGGAAAAGTAGAACCACGCGATGAAATTCTTATCAAACCCCAGATCTCCGGTATCATTGACGAAGTGTATAAAGAAGCCGGACAAAGTATCCGCAAAGGTGAAGTGATTGCCAAAGTAAAGGTAATCCCGGAACTGGGACAGGTAAACTCCGCCGAAAGTCGTGTGCGCCTGGCGGAAATAAATGAGAAGCAGGCACAAACAGACTTTGACCGTATTGAGAAACTATTCAAAGACAAGCTGATCAGCCGAGAAGACTTTGAGAAAAGCGAAGTAGCACTGAAACAAAGCCATGTGGAAGTGCAAACAGCCAAAGATGCTCTCGAAATCATCAAGGAAGGCATTACCAAAAACAGTGCTTCACTTTCCAGTACACTGATTCGCTCTACAATAGACGGACTGATCCTGGATGTTCCGGTAAAGGCCGGTAATTCGGTTATCATGAGTAATACGTTCAATGACGGAACGACTATTGCTACGGTGGCCAACATGAATGACCTGATCTTTAAAGGCAAGATAGACGAAACAGAAGTAGGCCGTATCCACGAAGGTATGCCCGTAAAACTGACTATCGGTGCATTGCAGAACCTGACATTCGATGCTATACTGGAATACATTTCACCAAAAGGTGTGGAAGAAAACGGAGCCAATCAGTTTGAGATAAAAGCAGCGGTAGTCGTTCCGGATAGTGTACAGATCCGTTCGGGCTACTCGGCCAACGCAGAGATTGTGCTTCAACGTGCCCAGCAGGCATTGGCGGTGCCCGAAAGCGTGATCGAATTCAGTGGTGACTCTACATTTGTATATATAATGACAGATTCCGTACCAGAACAGAAATTCCAGCGCAAACCGGTTATAGCCGGCATGAGTGATGGTATCAAGATTGAAATTAAAAGTGGTGTAACAGCCAAAGACAAAATCCGTGGAGCGGAAAAGAAAGATAAGAAGTAAAATCAATAACAGGAAATTATGAAAAAAGGACTTATTATATTCTCTCTTGCCACACTCTATGCCACCAGTCAGGCTCAAGAAGGGTGGACGCTACGCCAATGTATCGACTATGCCATCGAGCACAATATAGAAATTCAGCAAACAGCTAATGCTGCCGAACAAAGTGCTATAGAGGCAAATACGGCAAAGTGGGCAAGGTTACCGAATTTGAGTGGCTCGGCAGGTCAGAGCTGGAGCTGGGGACGTTCGGCTTCACCGGTAGACAATACGTATAGTGACATCAATAGTGGTAGTACACAATTCGGTCTTAGTACCAATGTCCCACTATTTACCGGACTGCAACTACCCAATCAGTATGCCCTTAGCAAACTGAATTTCAAAGCTGCTATTGAAGATCTGAATAAGGCAAAAGAGGATGTTGCTATTAATGTGACCTCTTCTTATCTACAGGTTTTATTTAATATGGAACTCAATAAAGTAGCAGCCAGCCAGGTTGAACTCAGTAAAGAACAATGCAAACGTATTACCCGCCTGGCCGAAGTAGGAAAAGCGTCGGCAGCTGAAGTAGCTGAAGCTAAAGCACGGGTAGCACAAGATGAAATGAGTTTAGTACAAGCTGAAAACAATTACCAATTGGCTTTACTGAATTTGAGCCAATTGCTGGAACTGTCTACTCCCAAAGGATTTTCACTCGCACAACCAGATACTCTTGTAGATTTCGCCCCGCTGACCCCACCGGATGATATATATACAGAAGCATTGAGTAATAAACCGGGTATCCGGGCTGCACAACTTCGCTTGGAAGGTAGTGAAAAGAGTATACGCATCGCACAAAGTAACTACTACCCACAACTTTCTTTCGGAGCGAATTTGGGAACGAATTTCTATACACTAAACGGATCTGCCGAGCACAGTTTCGGATCTCAGTTGAAAAACAATCTGAATAAAGGCATCGGATTCAATCTGAGTATACCACTGTTTAACCGCTTGGCTACCCGTAACCGCGTTCGCAGTGCCCGACTACAGCAAACCAATCTCGCCCTGAAACTTGATAACACTAAAAAGGTGCTTTACAAAGAGATTCAACAGGCATGGTACAACGCTATAGCTGCCGAAAGCAAATTCAACAGTAGTACAGCGGCCGTCGCAGCCAACGAAGAGTCTTTCCGCCTGATGAGCGAAAAGTTCGATAACGGGAAAGCTACTTTCGTTGAATACAACGAAGCCAAACAGAATCTGACAAAATCGCTGTCGGACAAGATACAGGCAAAATATGATTATCTGTTCCGTACCAAGATTCTCGACTTCTACAAAGGAAAGGCTATTGAGTAACCAATAATATCAGTATCTTTGCTTCATAAACAAAAAAGCTGTCTATGAAGCAAAGGTTACTCCTATTACTGATTTTCCTGCCGACCGCTCTGCTTGGTCAACAAAAGATTATCTTCCCTGATGATTTTAATACAGGCCTGAATGGAAAGGATGTAACCATTACCAATCCGCTCATTATCACAGATACCCGGCAATTAAGTTCTAATGGTATATTGGTTTTAGCCGCCGAACGCATACAGTCCGCCACAGAAGAACATGAACCGGGGGAAGAAATGTATGCTCAATGGCAAAAAGAGTTCCCTAAGCGCATACTATCCCTTAAAGTAGATAAAACAGCTTTTTACCGTACCGGACAACAAACCACCAACCTCACGGGAACAGTATCTGTCAATAACGGCACTTATACAATCATCCCCAAAATGGCTCCTTCCTTCGTAGGTAATGAGCGTACCACTCACCCCCGGAAAGTAACAGCACCACACAACCTGAAAATCGCCAGCTTCAACCTGAACTTCTACATTGCTAATTCGTCATTGTGGAATCCGGACTACGGTGCAGCCAACCTGAATGAGTTCACACGCCAGCGTACTAAAATACTTGCAGCTCTCAAAGCAATAAATGCAGACATATACGCACTCTGCGAAGTTGGTGAAGGAAAAACGGCCGTGCAGGATATTGTGAAAGGATTGAATGACATAGCCGGAACAAACCGGTATGCTTATACAGACAATGGGGATACGAAAGAAAGTACGTATACTAAAAATGTATTTGTTTACAACACGGATAAGGTAGAATCTTATAAAGAAGTCCTCACCATTGGTTCATACCTCAAACTCCGTCATGTAGCACAGGCCTTCAATCTGAAAGAAAACCAGGAAAGGCTGATTATCTCATTGAATCATTTTAAGTCGAAATCGTCTGGTAGCGGCACCGATGCCGATCAATATGACGGACAGGGGAAATCAAATAATCAACGGAAAGCAGAAGCCTACACATTGGTTAACGAGCTGAATGCACTAACCAATTATTACGAAGACCCGGATATACTGATACTGGGAGATCTGAATGCATACTCCAAAGAAGACCCGATACGGATACTTACAAATACTTCTTTAGTGAACTTGCTGGAGCATTTCTCTCCGCAGGATTATAGCTATGCCTACAATGGAGCTATCGGCTATCTGGATCACTCCATAGCCTCTGCCAGCATGAGCAAGCAGGTAGTAGATGCAGCGCCCTGGCATATCAATGCAGATGAACAAAGTAAATTTGGTTATAAAAATGCCATAAACTATTCGCCGGATCCCTATCGCTGTTCTGACCATGACCCTATCATTACCACTTTAATGCTGGACCGTGCTACGGGCATTTATACTCCGGGGAACGGATATAAAAACAGAATTCAGATATCCGGCAACCCACATGACGGATATCTCACTCTGCAAAGCGAACGTATAGACAAAGTAGAAATACTTAGCATCAGCGGACAAGTGCTTTTCACAAATACACCTGCCGTAGCAGGTAATTATTTCATTCTACCAACCGGCGGACTCATGGGTGGTTTTTATATCATTCGTGTTTACTGCAATAATTATTGCATTACAGATAAAATTGTACTTCCATAAAAGAAAGTATACACTGAAAAACGAAGCTCCGCGTTACCAAGAAAGTAACGCGGAGCTTCGTTTTTATTTTTATTACAAATATTTTTAATAAGCAAATGCTATCAGATTTGAATTATAGTCAACTCTGTTTACCACATTCATAGTCCAGTCACTCTCCGATTTATTCCACTTATAGTTCATATAGGCAACCGGCATGTTTTGTTCATTCAACTCATAAACCGTCTTCTCTACTGAATCAATATATGCTTTGCGACTCTCATTCCAACGTGCATATTCCATTGTGATTTCATTATTGGTGTACAAATAAGTAATCTTAAAATACGGAGTCCATTTATCATGACTGCCATCCCATTTAAATGCCTCTTTTGCAGTCATTCTATTCTGATCATCATAAGAAAAATCATATTTCATATGACGATAAAGCGAACCATCCATACGATAGATAACCTTCGACGTAACTAAGTCACCCTCTTTAACTTCATTCGTTACAAAGTTCGTATCCTGTGCTTTTAACTCTGCATTTACAACACCTGTAATTGTCATCACTACTAAAACAATCATTCTGAAAAATACTGTAGTCTTCATAATCGTATATTTTTTATTAGTTAAATTTTTTCCTGTTTATATATTAGACGTATTGACTTATTCAAAGGTTGCATCACTTTCTGTTTTTTTTCGTTTTTTATTTGATGACCGCCTTCGTAATATATAAATGCAAGAGGTGTGCCAGAATAATAAAACACTGATAACCAACAGTATAAAGTAAATCCTTAGTGTACGAAAATGAACACATGTACGCTTATATGCGGACAGTGTACTATTTTTAATTATCTTTGCCTATTGTTTTATGGAACAACAAAAAGAATATAGAAGTATCGTAAAAGCTACAGCCCTCTTCGGAGGCGTACAGGCTTTTCAGGTTCTGCTTACTTTGGTACGTACCAAAGTGGTGGCATTGCTTCTTGGTGTAGACGGTGTAGGCCTGTTAGGAATGTTCAACAATGCCATAAGCATGGTACAAAGTATAACGGGGTTAGGTATCAATCAGGGAGGTGTCAAAAGCCTCTCCTCTGCCGAAGATCCCCGTAAAGCTGCACAAATAGCAACTCTAATCCGGCAAATGAGCTTATATGCCGGCTTACTCGGTGCAGTGGTGGTGCTTGCACTTTCTCCCTGGCTATCACAATGGAGTTTCGGAACGCGAGACTTCACAGGAGCATATATGTGGCTCGCCTGTACCATCTTATTTGACACGCTAGCCAAAGGAGAACTCGCCATATTTCAAGGATTCCGACGCCTCCGTATTCTGGCACAAGCCAATCTATTGGGTGCATCCGCAGGACTTCTTATCTCACTACCTATTTACTATATATGGAGAACAGACGGTGTTGTGGTTGCTATTATACTCTCTTCCATTTGTGGTTACTTTGCTACACTGCTGTTCCGCAACAAACAAAAGGTGCCACCTTTATCTGTTCGTCAGGAAGGTAAAAGTATCATCACAATCGGAGCCATGCTTACCATCAGCGGTTTTGCCAGTACATTGGTCAGCTATCTATTCAATATCTACCTTAGAAGTCACGGTGGATTGGAAGATGTGGGTATCTACCAGTCCGGGTTCGGACTGATAGACAAATACATCGGGCTTATCTTTGTGGCAATGAGTACCGACTACTACCCCCGACTGGCAGCCGTTCATAATCAAAACACAAAGCTCAGTTCCATAATGAATCAGCAGACCATAGTATCACTGCTGATACTGTGTCCGGTTATCACAATCTTTCTGCCAACAGCACCTCTGATTGTCCGCCTGCTACTGACCAAATCGTTCCTACCGGTCATTCCTTTTCTGTCATGGGCCATATTAGGTATGATTTTTAAAGTGGTTTCTACCAGTATGGGATATATACTTATCGTTAAAGGAGCACACCGGTTATTTCTTGGTACCGAATTATTTTCATGGAGCACTATACTAATAACCAATATCATAGGATATACTTTATGGGGAATTGAAGGAATAGGCATTGCTTTTTTATTCAGTTATGTCTGCTATCTGGCAATAGTGGGAATTACCTGCAGAAAAATCTTCAAGATTGTATTTAACCGGGAAGTATTATACCTATTTCTCTTTACCAGTACATTAGCTATAGCCAGTTTTATTTCTGTACGCTATCTGGTACCTGTCAGTCCTTGGTACGGCTATGCAATATGTATGTTATTAATCACATTCTCCTTATGGATTGCCATAAAAAGACTATGGCAGCATATTAAATAAATTACTATTTTTGCATAATGAAGCCATTACTAAGTATAATCATTCCTTTTTATGGAACGGCAAATAAAAAAATGCTGGAACGTTGTATTACTTCCATCCGCAATCAGGGTATGGAAACAGAGGACTACGAAATACTCATTGAGGATGATAATGGCAAAGGATTGGGTGGAGCGCGTAATATTGGTATTGGTAAAGCCCGGGGAGAATATCTGTTATTTATAGATGCGGATGACTATCTATTTTCGGAAATGCTGCCACAATGTATGGCTCTGCTAACACAACATCCGGATATGATATCTTTTGGATTTCAACAAGTATCACACTCCAATGAAGCAGTTAGAAGTAAAGAAGAAGTTACATTTAAAACCTACCCGACAGGAGCTGCATTTATGAATGAACATAATTTCATGGGTACAGCCTGGAGGCATCTTTTTCTAAGAGAATGGCTTCTCAAACATCGGCTTGTATTCCCTGAAAATGCCTATCACGAAGACGAAGCATTCGTGGCCAAAGCCTATTTCCATGCCGGAACTACTATCATAACAAACTTGACAGTATATGCCTATTATCAGTGCCCCCATTCTATTTTGCACAAGCAGGATGTAACCAACCGTACTCAACGGATACAGAATTTCCGGCAAATACTGACAGATCTGAAAAACTATCTGAAAGAGACAGCTGCAGAAGCTTCTTCACAGCAACAACAGGCGCTACAAAGGAGAATTCATTTCCTCACGATTGACTATATATTACAATTAATACACAACCATTATCCACTTTTGGGATATCCTGCGGCTCTAAAAGAATTAAAAAAACATCAGTTTCTTCCATTACCAAATGAAAAATACTCATGGAAATACTCTGTAGCCCGAATACCCCTCAATCTTTTTGCACTGTTATGAAAATACTACTTCTTGGTGAATTCAGCAATATCCATTGGACCTTAGCAGAAGGACTCCGCACATTAGGACATGAAGTGTGTGTTGTCTCAGACGGTAACCACTGGAAAAATTATAAACGGGATATCTCTCTGTTGCGCCCAACAAATGGTAAAATAGATGGAGTCAAATATCTGGCAAAGGTTTTATTATTGCTTCCTAAATTAAAGGGATATGATATCGTACAAATCGTTAATCCCTGTTTTCTGCATCTGAAACCGGAAAAGAGCCTGCCCATCTATCGTTTTTTACGGAAACATAATAAGAAGATATTCTTAGGTGCCTTTGGTACAGACCATTACTACGTAAAAACCTGTATGGAAACGAATGTCTTTAAATATTCTGATTTCAAATCTCAGGACAAATTCAGAGACACGCCTGTCAACCGTAAAATAATAAAAGAATGCCTGTACGGCGGAACAGCACGTGCCAACAAAGAAATAGCTCAAACCTGCAATGGCATCATAGCCTGCCTATGGGAGTATTATGTATCTTACACTTCATACTTCCCGGATAAATTAACGTTCATCCCACTCCCGATTGACTATTCTGACATTGTTAGCCGGGTACGGCCCGAACCCGAAAAAGTGAACTTTTTTATCGGTATTCAATCTGCACGAAGTGATATCAAAGGAACAGATATTATGTATCCCGTTCTCAAGGAAGTACAACAAAGATATCCGGACCTATGTTATATTACAGAAGCTATCGATACTCCCTATGATACCTATCAACGGTTAATGGATGACGCCGACGTACAATTAGATCAGTTATATTCATATACTCCTTCTATGAACTCTTTGTTAGCTATGGCAAAAGGGATTATCGTTGTGGGAGGTGGAGAAGAAGAAAATTATGAAATAATAAACGAGAAAGAACTACGTCCTATTATTAACGTATATCCTTCCGAAGAAGATATTTTCCGGAAACTGGAATTCATCGTGCAACATAAAGAACAGATTCCAATACTATCAGCACAAAGCATTGAATACGTAAGAAAGCATCATGACTATGTAAAAGTGGCACAACAGTATGCAGACTTTTGGGAAACACATTAATCCCCAGAATACGAACAGATTTATTCAAACTTATTGATTGCCGCAATCACATAGGCCACTTCTTCAACCGTCATCAGGGGAGACATGGGCAAGCTCAATTCTTCACGATGTATTTGCTCCGTCACCGGCAATGAAAGAGCAGCATATTCAGTCAAGGCCTCTTGTTTGTGCGGAGGAATCGGATAATGTATCTGTGTTTGTATTCCTTCCTCCGCAAGGAAAGTCTGCAACCTGTCACGGCAAGATGAAAAGATAGGGAAAATATGAAATACATGCTGCTGCCAGTCATCGACTCGTGGCAAGGTTAATTGCGTATTCTGAATATGCGTCATGTATTGAGAGGCAATCAGGCGACGACGTTCATTGTCAGCATCGAGACGCGACAGTTTCAGACGCAATACGGCGGCCTGAAGTTCATCCAGGCGACTGTTTATACCTTTATAAAGGTGGACATACTTTGCAGAAGAGCCATAATTGGCGATAGAACGGACCATCGCAGCAAGCGACTCATCATTGGTAGTCACTGCACCACCATCTCCCAGTGCACCCAGGTTCTTCGCCGGATAGAAACTGAATCCGGCTGCATCTCCAAGGCTACCGGTACGTTTCCCATTATAAATGGCACCATGAGCTTGTGCCGCATCCTCCACAACTTTGAGATTATGACGTCTTGCTATATCTTTAATGGGCTGCATATCAGCACATCTTCCGTATAGATGCACAGGAAGTATAGCTTTGGTTCGGGAGCTAATCAGGGATTCTATTTTTTCGGGAGCTATATTACATGACAACAAAGAAGGTTCACAGAAAACCGGCTTCATTCCGGCACGGATCACCGCTAATATAGAGGCAATGTAAGTATTGGCAGGAACAATCACCTCATCACCGGGCTGCATTTCTCCCAACTCGCAGTAAGCCATAAAGATAAGAGTCAATGCATCCAATCCGTTACCTACACCTACACAGCAGGTTGTACCACAATAATCAGCAAAAGCCTCTTCAAAAAGATGGTTTTCTTCTCCCTGTAAATACCAACCGGAACGAACCACACGAAGCATAACATCCGACATCTCCGGTTCGAAAGAATCGCTAATACGCTGTAAATCGAAATATTTAATCATCATCCACAGAGTCTAAACAAAGTTCATATGTATCATACATGACCGCACGTCCACCAAATCCTTCTTTCTGGAATATTAATCCCTCATTCAGATAACGTCCTCCATCTTCTACAGAAACTCCAAAATCAAAATAACGTTTCTCTGTATAAATTTGGTTTATCAGGCAGTCAAACAAAAGATCAAGTGCTCCCATATCCCGCCCTCTATCAGTAGAAGCAATATACTGGACATGAGCTACTTCACCAGAGATATACATCACACATCCTCCTACCGTTTCGTTTTTATCGAGTACCCGATAAAGTTTTATTTCTTCCGGGAACAGACGATTAAGGCGTACAATCTCCTCTAACGAATGTACCGGTAATCGATCATGACGTTGTTGCAGATTATGCTCCAGAATAGGCCAGAAAGCACTAAAAGCGTCATCCTGGCAAATGCTTAATCCACTCATATGTGCAAGCTTCAGTTTTCGACGCCGAAGTGTGCTGAAAGGACAGCCTCCACCAGGCATTACAACCGAAGAGATCTTCCGCTCTGTCAGTCGGGCATTCAAGCGAAACAGGGCATACAAATCCTCTTCAGCAGGATATTTATGATATATAAAAGGAATAGTACGATAAACAATCCGCTTTATTCCGGAGGTTTCTTTCAGGTAACGGCACAAAAGATAAAATGCCTCCAGTACTACACTCGCACTTGCCTGATAAGCAAGAACGAACCCGCCATATGTCAAGCCGCCATGCGTACAGTAAGTATCACCCTCCATATTTCCCGGTAATAAAGCGAGCAATCGCCCTCCTTTATAAAACAGCAGAGAATAATCGGTGAAACGATCGGCATGATAATCCATATAATCACGCATAAACAAAAACGTACCGTTTCTGGAGGCAGCCACAAAACTATCCCAAACTATCTTTTGGTCCGATGTATAACGGACAACGCTCAACTGTAAGTCTCGGATAGCAAGTGTCATTTCTTTATATATTCCAGGAATTCGTCGTATGAATTAATATAATTATCAAGGCAGTAGGGATGAGAAGCCAGAACAAGAACAACAGCATCCGGTGAAAAATTACTCATAACCTTCCACATTCCCGGCGGAATTAACAAGCCTTCGGAAGGAGAAGACAGATGATAGTGTTTACGTCCCGTTATATCTTCTGTCCAGATATCAAAACTACCGCTGACAGCCACAAGATATTCGGACAGCTCCGTATTGGCATGTTGTCCACGTTCCTGTCCTTCGGGTACATTATGTATCCAGAACACACGTTCAACAGGAAAAGGTATATCCTGTCCTACCTCAAGAAGGGTCAGACTCCCCCGTTTATCTGTAAATGTCTTTAAACGTTCCATAACTATATAGAATAACGATATTTAGCGGATATTATTATAAGTGGTACTTCAAATTTAATTCATACTATGCCAGTGTTTTATTGAAACGCAAATGATCGCAGATTTTCGCAGATTAGATGGCTTGCTACACTTAAGGGACAATATTCTTTGCGTAAATTTACGATAATCTGCGTTTCAATGATACGATCATTTAATTAGGATACAGTACTTACGAATAATAGTTTATAGTTAACTTTGCAGCCAGAAAATCAAGCTCTAACAAGAAGGGAGAAAGTTTATGCAAAGGTATCAACAAATTGCATTAAAGTCAACAGTAGTCATCGGATGTATTATCATCATTGGCCTGACAGGGTTGTATCTGAGCCGTAACAAGATTATAAGACACTTGGTTGAGCAACGCCTCCAACAGGTAGAACAGGCATATGAATTGCAAATTCAATATGAAGATATACACCTGAACGGTTTTAATGAAATAGTGTTAAATGATTTTTCTATTGTTCCCAAAGGTCAGGATACCCTTCTCCATTTACAATCAGCAAATATTCGGCTCCGGTTTCAGACCATGATTACTAAAAAGATCGAGATAAATGATATAAAGGTAGATGGTCTATATATCCATTTCATCAAAAAGGACTCCACAGCAAATTATGATTGGCTTTTTATGCAAAGACACCCGAAAGTACAACAGTTGAAGCATGCCAAAAAGGAAGATTACGCACAAAAAGCCAACAGGCTTCTAAATCTGATTTTCGGCTTTCTGCCGGCCAATGGTGAATTAAACCGAGTTTGTGTTACAGAGCAAAAGGATAACAATTTCGTCACAATCACTTTCCCCTCACTTCAAATCAATAATAACCATTTCCATTCTGTGATAAAAGTACGTGAAGATACTCTTATCCAGTATTGGATTACTCATGGGGAACTCAACCACCATACACGTACACTACAAATTGAAATGTATCCAAAAGAAGGACAAGCGATTTCACTTCCATCTATTTCCCGACGATTTGATGCAAAGGCTGGCTTTGACACTTTATCTTGCAGCTTAACACAAAGCAATGATAATCGGGTGCTCTCACTCAGTGGCCGGGCAAAAGTCAGCGGGCTGACTGTTTATCATAAAGCGCTCTCGCCGGAAATCATCAACTTAAACCAGGGACAGTTATCTTATCAAATCAACATTTCCGGACAAGCCATAGAGTTGGATAGTATGACTACCGTCACATTCAACAAATTAGATTTCCACCCATACGTACGGATAGAAAAACAAGAAGAAAATTGGCATTTCACAGCTTCAGTAAACAAAACCTGGTTTCCTGCTGATGATTTATTCAGCTCACTTCCCAAAGGATTATTCAGTAACCTCAAGGGCATCAAAACAAGTGGTAACCTTGCCTATCGCTTTCTCTTGGATATAAATTTCGCTTCACCGGATAGTCTGAAATTTGAGTCAGAACTGAAAGAGAAAGATTTTCGTATATTGGAATATGGAGCTACCAATTTAAGAAAGATGTCCGATGAATTCGAGTATACAGCTTACGAAAATGGTCTGCCGGTACGTACATTTCCTGTCGGCCCCTCTTGGGAACATTTCACCCCATTAAACGAAATATCGCCTCTATTGCAGATGTCAGTTTTACAAAGTGAGGACGGGGCTTTTTACTATCATCGCGGTTTTTTGCCTGATGCGATGCGCGAAGCACTGATACACGATTTAAAAGTAAAACGTTTTGCACGGGGAGGTAGTACAATAAGTATGCAATTGGTCAAGAACGTATTTCTTACCAGAAATAAAAACTTTGCTCGAAAATTGGAAGAAGCCCTTATTGTGTGGTTAATAGAAACACAAAGGCTGACATCCAAAGAACGGATGTATGAGGTTTATTTAAACATAGTTGAATGGGGGCCAATGGTATATGGTATACATGAAGCTGCCGCTTTTTACTTTAGTAAACGTCCGTCACAACTGACGACAGAGGAAAGTATTTTTCTGGCTTCCATTATTCCGAAGCCAAAACATTTTCGCAACTCTTTCACTACAGATATGAAACTAAAAGAGAACCTGGAGGAGTATTACCGACTTATCGCCGGACGATTAGCAAAGAAAGGTTTAATAAGTGAATCTGAAGCTGCAGGAATCCAACCGGACATTCAATTGACGGGTCCCGCCAAAGATATAATAAAAGCCTACTCTTCAGAAAAAGAAGAAGAGGAAAATGAGACGGACGACAGCTATGAATAAACAGCTAAAAACAGTTATGCACTTCCCAAACAAATCATAAAACTCCTCTTTCCCTTATTTATATAGAAAAAGAGGAGTTTTTTAATTATCTATTTCCGGAATTACCAATCGTCCCTTTATAATCCCTGATTGATAAGAACTTCCCAATAATTTATCTTCTTGAACTACTTCCCCGTTCAGAAGAGCTGGAAGAAGAACTTCTGCTACTTGAAGATGAACTGGAGGAAGAAGAACTACGTCCGGACTGACCACTGGAAACCGAACTACGACGACTATTACTTGGGGAAGTCGTTTCCCGGTTAGTTGAAGAACTACTTCTGCGGCTACTGTTTCCGGAGTTTGTACTACTGTGGCTTGTACTGCTATTTACCCTGCTACTGCTGCCTGAAGTATTATTATCTCTTCTACTACCTGATGTACTTTCACGATTTGAAGATGAAGAACTACTACTTGGCCGCGTAGTAGGCCGAGAGGTAGAACTTGGCTTCGTTTCAGAATTTCCCGGACGGGTTGACGTCCCCGGAGTAGTACTTGGACGAGTTGTACCGGTACTCGGACGGGTAGTTGTACCGGTGCTTGGACGGGTAGTTGTACCAGTGCTTGGACGGGTAGTTGTACCAGTACTCGGACGGGTAGTTGTACCAGTGCTTGGACGGGTAGTTGTACCAGTGCTCGGACGGGTAGTTGTACCAGTGCTTGGACGGGTAGTTGTACCAGTACTTGGACGAGTTCCGGGTCTGGAAGAAGGCCTTGTACTTGTATTCGGACGAATATTCACCGATCCGAAGTCCGAACGACGATTAGTATGGTACACCCGATCATTTCTCACACTATAGTTTCCTCGATAATAACTATGGTTATAGCGCCCACGATAATAACTTACATTATGAAAATGTGTCCGGTAATGTCCTCCGGAATAACTACGATAATGAGGTGGTTTTGGGAAGTAGAAGTGGTTATGGTTCGTATATGTGATATACACACGGAAGTTCCACCCACCTGTATTAGCATATATCGGACGATAAAAATAATCGAGTCCCAGGAACCTACGATACTGTGAGTCACTCAACACCCAACGCAAATCGTCATTACGCACATCCAGATAATTGTAATAATCATCCAGTGCCCATTCGTATCCGCGTATTACATCGTCCATCAAATAGCGAATGGAATAGATAAAATCAAAATTGATTTCATAGACATCATTATACTGTTGCGTATTCAGGTTTAGTTCATACGCCATCTTATCAGTCAGGAAGCGCGTCTCTTTGCGTACCCTGCTATTACTCATAGCCGCCATACTCATACTGCTCATGGCAGTTATCCCGATGGCAAATAATAGTATAATCAATCGTTTCATAATCGGTATATTATTTTATATTATTACTTTGGTGATATCTTTTTATAAAGTCATTTACTTCTTTCTTATCCGAACTAAATGTCAGTTTGTCCAGTGCCCGGAAGAAGTTTGCTTTATCAGCAATTCTCGGATATATCTTTATAAGGAATGGTTTTCTTTCGCTATCAAACCTGCAAAATTCCAACAAGCGGATACACTGATCGGTAGTAAAATAAGAACTCATTAAAGCATTGTCGAATAAAGCATTGCGGTCGGATTCAAAAGGTTGATTTCTCAATGAATTTATAAACTGTTCAAAGGAATCATCGCTCATTACCGGCTCCCATGGATTAAAATCGTCCGGTCTATGTCCAGGTCGGTCAGGCCTGTGCCCCGGATAATTTGTACCTTCAATAACAATCTCTTTCACTCTCATGCTTGAACAATAAACACGTTCATCCAGCAATAAGTTTTCTCTGTTAAACCGTTCTCCGCGACGGGCAGCATACACCTGTACACGGTAACTGCCTCCGTCCAGGTTGGCAACAAAGCAACTGAATGTAGGTTTACATACCTGCCGTCCATCAATAAACACAACCACTTGTTCCCGAGGACTTTCAATAGAAATGCCATTCAGAGAAAAAGCTTTTACTGAAACCACTGCCAGCAGAAAACAAAAACCAAGTATCAATTTACGTATCATATCTTTTCTATTTTATTTTTATCTGTCCGGGTATGGCAATCACTCTCTTTCTCCAAGTAAGATTTCATTTCCGTCACCCTCCCGTCTACAAAATATACCTTAACTACAGACCAACCGGAAAACACGAACACCCGAAACTCCCACTCCTCCCCTTTGTCATTAAAAGTCCTGTAAGAAGGTGAGCCAAGTACATCTGTTACCTGTTCCAGCGTCATCCCTTTACGAATACTCAGTAACTGTTCGTTTGTAAAGCCTGCTTGAGAAGAGATGCAGCTGCCAAGCAATATCATCATCAACAAGATGCCAAAAGTATGTATCTTTTTCATAATCTGTATTGTTTAAGTGAAACTTTTCTCTTGAAAACATATATTTTAATGTATATGTGGTACCGGCACCGGATGTGTGTACACTTCCCGGACAAATGTATTCATGCCTGATACCCTTCCTTCATCAAACGTAATCACGGTTATTTTAGTTTCTCCCCCAATAACAGACAGACTGTGATACTCCCATTCTTCCATTCCTCTGTCAAAACGACGGTAATCCGGTGTGCCGAAAATCTTTGAGATCTCCTGCCTGCTCATTCCTTCCTGTACTTTCATGATCTTGTTCATAGAACCGCAACCAGCACTTATCACCAGAAGCAACAACATCAATAAAACATGTATCTTTTTCATACCCTATACATTTAAGTAATTCAACTTTTGTGTTTTCTTATACCACAAAAATAGGGTGAGAAAACTCCCCACCCTAATGATTATCTATATTCGTGTATAGGGATTCCCCTATCATGGTTAGGATTATACCAACCGGATTCCATCTTCCTCCAAAACGATCAGGCGTTTCTTGTATAAGTCGCCAACAGCTTTTTTGAAAGTCTTCTTACTCACTTCAAAGGTTTCGTAGATATCTTCTGCAGGGCTTTTATCCGTCAACAAAATCCTACCTCCTTTATCCTTTATATATTGGAACAATGCTTGTGAGAAATCATCTACTTTCCCGAACCCCGGTTTCTGAAGTATCAAATCTATTTTCCCATCCTCGCGAACCTGTTTCACATAAGCCTTCAGTTCCATTCCTGTTTTCAAAGGCTGAAATATTTCGCTGTCATAAAGTAAACCACCAAACTTATTCTCAATAATAGCTTTAAACCCAAGATCTGTTTTTTGCCAGATAAGAATATTAACTTCTTCTCCCGGCTGATACTCTGCTTTCTCTTTGGAAAGATAACGATCTACTTTTGCGGAAGCTACAATGCGATAACTTTCATCATCGAGATGAGCATGGATAATGTATTTATTACCTACCTGCATTTTCATCTTCTGTTCACTGAAAGGCACAAACAAGTCTTTCATCAATCCCCAATTGAGAAATGCGCCAAACTGATTAATCCATGCCACTTCCAGACAAGCAAACTCCCCCACCTGCACCAATGGAGTCAATGTGGTAGCAATCAGTCTTTCTTCATTATCGAGATAGAGAAATACATTCAATACATCTCCTATTTGACAATTTTCGGGTACATAACGAGTAGGCAGCAAAATTTCACCTTCCTCGCCTCCGTCAAGATACATTCCGAAATCGACCTCTTTTACAACCTCAAGCTGGTTGAATTTTCCTAATTCAATGCGCATAATATTCCAGTAGTTAAAATTTATTGGTTAATAGTTAGAATCTATACAACATATTTTCGTAGTCAGAGTCAGATTAAAGGATTTCAAGCTGTCAGTAACTAAATTCCAACTATTATTTTTCGCAAAGATAGTTTATTTAAACGATATCCCTTTCTTCGATATAACTTTTCATTATCAGCCAGAACTTTTTTCAATGAACATTCTGGCGATTAAGTCGTTATATTTGTAGCGTGAACATAAAAACCGCCTATTCATTTATAAAAAATATAAGATTATGGAATTCTTAACCAACGAGAAATTAACGATTGTAGGAGCTGCCGGAATGATTGGCTCAAATATGGCCCAAACTGCCATGATGATGAAACTTACCCCTAACATCTGCCTGTATGACCCGTATGCACCCGCACTGGAAGGTGTAGCCGAAGAGTTATATCACTGTGGATTTGAAAATGTCAACCTCACCTATACTTCTGACATCAAGGAAGCACTGACGGGAGCAGCTTACGTCGTTTCATCCGGTGGTGCTGCCCGTAAAGCTGGTATGACACGTGAAGATCTTTTAAAGGGAAATGCAGAGATTGCCGCCCAATTTGGTAAAGATATCCGCCAATACTGCCCTAACGTGAAACATGTGGTAGTAGTGTTCAATCCGGCAGATATTACAGGATTGATCACGTTGCTTTATTCCGGTCTGAAACCCTCACAGGTATCTACACTTGCAGCATTGGATAGCACCCGTCTGCAAAACGAATTGGTAAAGTTCTTCAAAATACCTGCTTCCAAGATACAAAATTGTCGTACCTACGGTGGGCATGGCGAACAAATGGCAGTATTTGCATCCACTACTACCGTAGATGGTGATACATTGACCAACTGGATTGGTACTACCCACCTGCCCCAAACAGAATGGGAGGCTATCAAACAACGTGTTATTCAGGGTGGTAAGCACATCATCGACCTGCGAGGACGTTCTTCTTTCCAAAGCCCGGCCTATCTTTCTATTGAAATGATCGCTGCAGCTATGGGAGGACAACCTTTCCGCTGGCCAGCCGGCACGTATGTATCCGACGGAAAATTCAACCATATCATGATGGCAATGGAAACGTCTATCACGAAAGATGGTGTCAGCTATAAAGAAGTACAGGGTACTCCTACCGAACAGCAAGAACTGGAAAACAGTTATAAACATCTGTGCAAACTGCGTGATGAGGTCATTGAAATGGGGATTATCCCGGCAATAAAAGATTGGCACAGCCTGAACCCTAATATCAAGTAGGCTTATTTTCTCAAAAGGATTGAATGTCTCTTTTTTACAATCAGAAGAAAAAGCAAAGAAGTATTTTTGCACGTTCTGCATTTATAAAATATCTTTGCTCACAGTATGGAAACATTCAGCCTCATTAAGCCTTGTGCCGCACTAACTCCGTTTATCAAGTATTACTGGATATTACGGATTGATATCTCCGCACCCGTCACGGAACGAACCATTCCTGTCGGGTGCGTTCATTTAACTTTCCATCGGGGTAAACAACTGTTTTCGTCTACCACCCGGCAACTACAGCCACAGGCTTTCATCTGCGGACAATCTAATACTTACGTCGATGTGGCCTCTACCGGAAATATTGATATGATCACTGTTGTATTTCAGCCTTATACACCGAAACTCTTTTTCCGGTTACCTGTCAGAGAAACATATGGAATGAATGTTTCAATAGAAGATATCGGAGACATCGCATTGGCAGACCTGGCTAAACGAGTCGCAGAGACACCGGATGATACACAATGTATAGAACTAATAGAGTACTTTCTGCTCCAACGCTTCTATTCTTCCGCTGAATATAACATAAAGAGAATAGGGGCTACCATACAAGAAATAAACCAGTGTCCCCAACCTGCCATTCACAGTCTGGCCCAGACAGCCTGCCTCAGCGATAAGCAGTTTAACAGGGTCTTCCATGAATATGTAGGCACTACACCCAAAGAGTTTATCCGTATTGTCCGTTTACAACGGGCTTTGTACACATTGCAAACACAGCCGGACATCAATTTTGCCCAACTGGCCTATGAATGCGGATATTATGACCAATCCCATCTTATTAAAGAATTTAAAGCTTTTTCCGGTTATACGCCGGGAGAGTATCTGGCACTTTGTGCACCTTACTCCGATTACTTCTCTACACTCTAAAAGATAGAATGTCCTTTTTTTCCTATCATACGCCGACTGCCGTTCCTACTTTTGCAGTGTCTTTGCAAAGCAAATTAATTAATCATTAAAAAACAGAAGACTATGAGTAAGTTGATTTCATTTTTTGAGATTCCGGCAAGCGACTTCAACCGGGCGGTAAAGTTCTACGAGACAATCTTTGGCATCAAGATGCCGGTAGCAGAGTGTGAAACAGAAAAGATGGCATTCTTTGTTGAAGAAGGTGAAGAACAGAGTGTGGGAGCGATCTCTTATGCAGAAGGATTCAATCCCTCGGAACACGGGGTTCTGATTCACTTCAATTGTGAAAATATAGAGCTTATGACAACAGCAATCACACGTAACGGTGGGAAAATAATCATCCCAAAGACAAAAATCGAAGCCGAAGGACGAGGCTGGTTCGCCGTTTTTGCCGATTGTGAAGGAAATCGCATCGGATTGTATGCCGGAAAATAAGTTTTTTACTATCTTTGCCATATCATCAATTTAAGAAATATCAGTTTGTCTAACTCATGAAATGGCAAATTTGCAGATAGCTACGCTTCGGATGAAATAATAGAGAGTTATTTATTCATTCCGTGGGGATGACTTTTCAGTCATCCTCCTAACGTGTTATTTGCAATTAAATCATGAATTTTACTTATAAACAAATTTGGCTCATCAACTTTCCTGTGATGATGAGCTTACTGATGGAACAACTCATCAATCTTACCGACACTATTTTCCTGGGGCATGTGGGCGAAGTCGAATTGGGTGCCTCGGCACTGGCAGGAATGTATTACATCGCAATCTATATGCTCGGCTTCGGCTTCAGCCTGGGACTGCAAGTGATGATTGCACGAAGAAACGGAGAAGGGAATCTCCAGAAAACAGGGGAAACATTCTGGCAAGGAATGTTCTTTCTGATTACACTGTCGATACTGACATTCACATTCTCCAAACTCTTTTCCCCGGTACTGCTACGGACAGTGATTTCGTCAGACCAGATTTATCTGGCCGTTATCCAATACATAAGTTGGCGGGATTATAGTTTTTTATCCGTATTTCCCATACTGGCATACAGGGCATTTTATGTAGGGATTACAAAAACAAGAGTGTTGACGGTTAACTCCATTCTGTTAGTGACAACGAATACACTGCTCAACTATCTGCTCATCTTCGGCGTAGGTGGATTCCCTCGTCTTGGAATAGCAGGAGCTGCTATAGCCTCATCGGTAGCCTCATCGGTAGCACTGATCTATCTGGTGACATATACACACTTTAAGGTAGATAAAAAGAAATATGGCTGGAGATGTTCGTTCAATTTCCCGTTACTCAGACAGTTGTTTCAGATTTCAAGCTGGACAATGATCCGGTCATTCTTCTGTATTGCTCCGTGGTTTCTGTTTTTCATAGCCATCGAGCATTTAGGAGAAAGGCAACTCGCAGCAGGAAATGTAGTAAGGAGTGTCTCAGTAATCCTGTTCGTTATTGTCAACTCATTCGCCACAACCGGGATCTCACTGGTCAGCAATCTGATCGGAGCAGGACAAACGGAAAGTGTAATGCCGGTATGCTGGAAAACGGTAAAGCTGAGTTATGCGGTAGGAACTCCGTTTATACTCGTAGCAATACTGATGTCCAATCAGATTTTAGGGATTTATACAAACAGTAAAGAGGTAGTTGAAACAGCCATCCCACCATTCCTGCTGATGTTATCTACCTATTTTCTTGCCACGCCAGCCTATACATATTGCAATGCAATCATTGGAACCGGAAAGACAAAAACAGCCTTTATTTTCCAAATGATAACAATTACCATTTATCTCGGATATCTGTATGGATTAGCTTCCAGTGAGTTACCATTAGTGATCTACTGGACGGCGGAACAATTGTATGTACTATTACTATTAGGATTGGCCTTGAATTATTTGAAAAAAGGAAGCTGGAAACGATAAGTGTTTCAAAGCAAGTATCCAAGAACATTGCCTCTACATGGCAGAGGCAATGTCTCTATATAATAAAGACATTATCCCATACAATAAAGGCATAGTCTGCGTGCAGGTTATATATCTACTGCATGCAGGTTACGCCTATCCTGAATATACTCTATTACTACTTATTTACCGGCGTAGCCATAGGTGTACTTTTATCTTTACTTTCAGCCACCTCTACCAGATAAACTCCAACACAGATAAAGAGAATTGCAAAAGTCTGAGTCCAGCTAAAACGATCTTGTCCCAGAATCAAAGAAGCAATAGTAGCCACAATCAATATCAAATAACCATAAATGGCAACCACCGTTGTTTTCAGATATTTCAAGCCGATAGGCAACAGCATGTAACTGATTGTGGTAGGGAATATTAGTACAAACATCAATACGGCAAACGGTAACCAATGGAAAGGTAACGAAAATACAGGAGCATCGAACCCTGTAATCATTGATACAATAAGACCGGATACTGCCGAACCGCTAAAAGTATACTTCAACATTGTAATAGGACCTACAGCAGAAAGAATGCGCTTACTCATCACCAGATAAATGGCATAAACCACAGAACTGAACAGACACAACATATTACCGACAAAAGCATCCGAAGCAAGATCATCACTCCGTTGTGTAAGGATACAAACCAATGCACCGACAAGAGCAATGGATATGCCCACTATTTTCGAACCGGTTGCCTTCTCGTGATAAAAGAAAATCATAATGAGAAACACCCAGATAGGCTGAAGACTCGTGAAAATGGAACTCGACACAGGAGTCGTTTTACTAAGACCAATCAGATAAAGAAACATAAAGCCATAGAGCCCTAATGCTCCCAATAAGAATAATAACCATTTATCCTTACGGGAGGTCTTTTCTTCGGGTGGAGCAAACCAGCCAATAATCCAGAAAGCGACTGCAGCAAAGGTACAGCGGATCGTAGCTCCGGTAAGCGGACTCATCCACAAAGGAAGTAGATATTTAAGGGCATTCATATTTAACCCACTGAATACTTTTGATATAGCCATGTACAGATTGGCTTCCAGTTTCTTATTCTTCATACTTATTGTTTTAGGTGCTTGTGCTTCCCGCACGGGGAGGCTCGGCAAGCGATGTTAGTTATTATATCGTTTTACGCTAAATGTTGTCTGGCATTACTATCTATCTCTTTCTCCGGTATCGATAAAGCTATATCTCGTAGAGTAACGTAGGAAGCCTCGGTACAGGGCCGACGCATTAAAATGCGCTGTCCTGTAAAAGTGTTGACAGGTATTTTTCATCCCATCCTGCTTTCAGCCTTTTGAGATTCATGCTTCCTTTTGTGACTTTATCATTCTTCAAAATGGTGAGCGCCATTTTTGTAACTGCCGAGAAATTTCTTGCTGCATTCTGCACTTTCTTGCTGTAGTCTTCCCTGAAGGTAACATCCAGTTGCCAATGCAGATTGTTTTCAATGGACCAATGCTGCCTAATGGCATTGGCTATTTCCTCCGGGTTAGTATTTTCAAGTGAAGTTATATAATACCTCGTTTCTTCAGTACGTTCCCCCGTTGCCAAAATTATCCTTTCGGATTTCATGCCCACTATTGACCTCAATCCCGCAAATTTGTCCTTAAACATCGGCTCCATGACCGGACCATAACTGACTACAGTACAGACTCTTGTTTCAAGCCTGCCATGTCCTGTACTTTCGCTGGTATGCCGGGTAACCCTATTGAGAATCACATTTCTGTTTTCATACCCATCAATTATTTTCTTGGCTAATTCATAACTGCTCTTTTGATTTTTCTTTAAAGCTATTATATAGTTTGAATTCCGTTCAATAATGGCTTTTGTTATTTCCAACTGACAGCCCATGGCATCAATAGTGACGATACAATCATCCAGATCCAAGGCATGGATTAGCAGAGGAACAGCTGTGATTTCATTACTTTTATCATCCACTTTTACCTGACCCAGAGAAATACCGTTAGCTGCAGACCATGCTGAAACCATCCAGAGCTTAAAGCCTTCTTTGCCGGTAGTATGTTCATCATTACATTTGCTAGGACCACGCATTAGTTTTCCATCGATGGCTACAACACCTTTAATCTCCTGACACACTTGTTTCACCCAATTGCGGAAAATCAACTCAAAATAGGATGGTTTTATAATGCTGAAGAAACGATTAAAAGTATCATGGCTGGGGATAACTTCTAAATCGGGTATTCTACTTTTAAAAAAATCGAATTTAGCATGGCCAAATTCTTCAATCTCATTCCAAGACTGAGCACCACAGATGACAGCAGCAATGGATACATATATGATCGTTTCCATTTTATGTAACTTTTTACGATCCATCCGAGGGTCCTCTATTTGCTTACAAATGTCAATTATACCTATTTTCATGTCAATTACTGTTTAATATTACCATGTAAATATACGAAATATAAACGAAATAAAATAATACTAAATAATTAATATTCAATTAAATAACAATAAGAAAAGTACATATGCAATAGTAAATTATTTAATGCGTCGGCCCTGAGCCTCGGTATGTAACGTTGTTTTAGATGTACATGTAAAGCAGTACGACATGTGCATGTGGGACAGTACGACATGTGCATCTCATGCAGCTTTACATGTACATGTAAAACAAAACTGTGCACCGGGAAAAGGAACGCTCCTTTCTGAGAAAAACAAAGTACAACACCGGGCAAAAGGGTCGATACCGTTTAGGGGTACTTCCGCTACCGAAAAGATATGCCCATAATCTTCGTTACGAATCAGTTCACCACAGAGGACACAGAGGGCACAGAGATATTATTTTCTCTGATGAGACGCGGATGAACGCAGATTAAAAAACTGTAGTTCTTTATTTTATCGTTATTTTCCTTTGCGAGAATCTGCGTTCACCTGCGTTTCAATGAAGATTTAAAACTCTGCGCCCTCTGTGTACTCTGTGGTAAAATACCATACGGTTTTAAGCTATTTCAAACCATCATCAAACAGGAATGTATTCCGCTTACGATAGGCCCATATTAGTGCTACAATCGTTATAACAAGATTAAATACAAACGCAAACTGCTGAGATTTAATATGGAATACTGTTGACTGAAAGAAATCTATAATAAACGGACAAAGCAAAATTGCCAGATAATTCATCATCATCACAAAAGCCAGTGCCAGCGTTGCTTTCTTCGGAATAGCAGTATGAGTGGTTTTATCATATATAACAGGTTGTATCACCCCATATCCTAACCCTACAAGAATACATCCCGGAGCTATCACCCACTCTTTGGGCGACAACCAGATAAGTGCCAATCCAACGGCGATGCACAATAAACTGTAAAACTTCGTCTTCTCACGAAAAAGTCCCACTATCTGATTCAAAAAGAAACCCGGAGCCATAATAGCCAGAAAGAACAGCGAAATCATAATACCAGAATTACCACTTGAAAAATGATATTCCTCCATCAGGAAAGGAAGATTAAAAGTAACAATAAGCGCCAGATAAGTAGCAAGCCCATAGAACAGCATCACCTGCAAAAGATATTTCACATTTATACCCCGCTTATATTTTGCTACTTCAGGATCAACCGCCGTATCGGCCTCCTTCTCTTCCGTATTAGTTATTGAAGCAGCCCCTTCCTCACTAATCATACTACGCTTGAGATAAACGGACAGCACCAACGAAGCCAATGGGAGCAGGTATACCACAAATGGCAAATGCCAGTTCACCTCTGCCAGATAACCGGTGACAGCTGTAGCTATCACTAACGTAAAATTCGTAATAGCAGAACTAAATCCGAACTGCTTCACCCGATAAGGACCTGTGAAATATTTAGAAATAAGCCCCGTGCTAAGGGGGATAATCATTCCCGAGCCTACCCCAAGCATGGCACTGATAGCAATAAGTTGCCACATTTCACTGGCAAGCAGATAAAGAATACCACTCAGGGCAAAAATAGCAAGCCCCACTTGCAGCAAACGAATAAAATTAACTCGCTCCGTCAGTTTTCCCGCCAGAATAATAAAAGGAATGATCAGCAGAGAAGGCAAAGATGAAAGCATCTGAACATCAAGCTCCGTGGAATGAGGAAAGATGACAGACAATTTTCCAAGGATAGGGCTAACGGCCAAGCCAGGTAGAGCATTCAGAGCAGATATAGACCAAATGCCGATAAGGGTGATAAGGGGAATGGTGCCCCGTCCTGTTTGTATTCTCATATTCTCTTTAATATTTGGGGTTTAGATTTGACAACAACAACGCATCCCCCCAGAAAGTTCAGTGCTTCCCGCACGGGGAGGTTTCGGCAGGCGGTGCTTCCCGTACGGGGAAGTTCGCCAGGCGATGATAGCCTTGAAATGCAGATTAACGCAGATTGCTACAAAGGAAAACAAAAATAAGAGAAAGAATAACCGGATTTTAATCTGCGATAATTGGCGTTAATCTGTGTTTCATCAGAGATTTAAAACTCCGTGTTCTCAGTGTCCTCTGTGGTGAATTTACCTCATTATTCATTCTTTATACAGTTAGAGTATCGCCTGCCGAAACCTCCCCGTGCGGGAAGCACGAAGCACAATAAACGCAAAATAATGTAAAATGGCTAAACTTTAAAAATCCCATACTGTTGTTGTGGAAAATTCGACGGGGAAACTCCCCATCGCCTAAACCTAACTAAAAACAATCGTAAAATGGAAGATTTAAATTTCAGAAAAGGTGATGCCAAGACAGATGTATTTGGTTCAAACAGAATGTTGCAACCCTCTCCGGTAGAGAAAATCCCCGACGGCCCCACAACTCCTGAGATTGCCTATCAGATGGTGAAAGATGAGACATTTGCACAGACTCAACCCCGGTTGAACCTGGCTACTTTCGTCACCACTTATATGGATGAATATGCCACTAAGCTGATGAACGAAGCAATCAACATCAACTATATTGATGAAACAGAATATCCGCGTATCGCTGTCATGAACGGAAAATGTATCAACATCATGGCCAACTTGTGGAATACTCCTGAAAAAGAGGACTGGAAAACAGGTGCGTTAGCTATCGGTTCTTCCGAAGCTTGTATGCTTGGTGGTGTTGCCGCATGGTTGCGTTGGCGCAAAAAACGTCAGGCACAAGGTAAACCGGTAGACAAACCAAACTTCGTTATCTCAACCGGATTCCAGGTAGTATGGGAAAAATTCGCCCAACTGTGGCAGATTGAAATGCGTGAAGTACCTTTGACACTGGAAAAAACAACCCTCGATCCGGAAGAAGCACTGAAGATGTGCGACGAGAACACCATTTGTATCGTTCCTATCCAAGGCGTTACATGGACAGGACTGAATGACGACGTAGAAGCTCTTGACAAAGCACTCGATGCTTACAATGCCAAGACCGGATATGACATTCCTATCCACGTAGATGCCGCCAGTGGTGGTTTTATCCTTCCATTCCTGTATCCCGAAGTAAAATGGGACTTCCGTTTGAAATGGGTACTTTCTATCAGTACTTCCGGTCATAAATTCGGTCTGGTTTATCCGGGTCTTGGTTGGGTTTGCTGGAAAGGTAAAGAATATCTCCCCGAAGAAATGTCTTTCAGTGTAAACTACTTAGGTGCAAACATCACACAGGTAGGTTTGAACTTCTCCCGTCCTGCTGCTCAGATTTTAGGACAGTACTATCAATTTATCCGTCTGGGATTCCAGGGATACAAAGAAGTGCAATACAACTCACTGACCATTGCTAAATACCTCCATAGTGAAATAGCCAAGATGATGCCATTCGTGAACTACTCAGAAGATGTAGTGAACCCACTGTTTATCTGGTACATGAAACCGGAATATGCAAAGGATGCTAAGTGGACACTATATGATTTGCAGGATAAGCTGGCTCAGAGTGGCTGGATGGTTCCGGCATACACATTGCCTACTAAGTTAGAGAATTACGTCGTTATGCGTATCGTTGTCCGTCAGGGATTCAGCCGAGACATGGCCGATATGTTATTGGGCGATATCAAAAATGCAATTACCGAACTGGAGAAACTGGAATATCCTACTACTACCCGCATTGCTCAAGACAAGAACCTGCCCGTAGCAACAAAGGTATTCAACCATACCGGTAAACCACAAAGTAAATAAAGACATTTACGATTAGACGATGTAATAATTGACGATTAGACGATTGACAATGTACGATTGAAGAATCTCCGGAAATCACAATGAGAGTAATTTCAATTGTAAATCGTAAATTGTCTAATCGTAAATTATTCAAATCATCTAATCGTAAATTCTTCAATTGTCTAATCGTAAATCATAAAGCTTTTTATTTTATGAATAAGATTTCTATATCCCAAATAAAAGAAGTGGTACAGCAAGCCTACGAACAGGTGAAAGGAAATACAGACGGGAAGAATGCCGATTATATACCTTATCTGGCTAATATCGACAAAAACCTGTTTGGTATTAGCATCTGCCTGCTGAATGGCCAAAAGATTACCGTCGGTGATTACAATTACCGTTTCGGTATCGAATCAGTATCCAAAGTTCACACTGCCATTCTGATTCTTCGTCAATATGGAGCTCAGAAAGTGTTGGACATGATTGGTGCTGATGCAACCGGACTACCATTCAACTCTATCATCGCCATCCTTCTGGAAAACGATCATCCTTCTACTCCATTGGTAAACGCCGGAGCAATCTCCGCCTGCTCCATGGTGCAACCGGTAGGTGATGCTACTCAGAAGTGGAATGCAATTGTGGAGAATATAACAGACCTTTGTGGTTCGGCTCCTCAATTAATTGACGAGTTATACAAGTCCGAATCTGCAACGAACTTCAACAACCGCTCTATTGCATGGTTATTGAAGAATTACAATCGCATCTATGATGATCCCGAAATGTCACTCGACCTGTATACACGCCAGTGTTCACTGGGAGTTACAGCAGAAATGCTGTCTGTTGCTGCCGGTACGGTGGCCAACAGCGGTGTGAATCCTGTGACTAAAAAACAAGTACTCGATGCCAGTCTGGCTCCGAAAATTACCTCTATGATTGCTTCCGTAGGTTTCTACGAACATACGGGCGACTGGATGTATACTTCCGGTATTCCAGCAAAGACCGGTGTAGGCGGTGGCGTCATGGGTGTATTCCCAGGCGTAATGGGTATTTCCGCATTTGCTCCTCCTCTTGATGGTTCGGGCAACTCCGTAAAGGCACAATTAGCTATCAAATATATAATGAATAAGCTGGGGTTGAATGTGTTCAACGGCGAGCAAGTTACTGTAGTTGAATAAAAGTTCTGTCCTTTTTTTGTAGGGGTTACTGCCTGTATAGGTAGTAGCCCCTTTTCTTTGAAGGAAATAATCCTCAAGATTCAGCTGTATTATCAGATCCAACGGATTGTGGTGCGGTTACTACTTTTCCATTATCTTCCATCTGCTGATAATACTCTTCTTTCTCCTTATTCTTTTTCTGGATGAGACTTGTGACGTATACAGTGAATATAGGAAACATCATCATACCCAATGCCGCCAGTAATACGGAGAGTACCCGGCCGGTAGCCGTTACCGCTATAATGTTGGACCCAACTGTAGTTACATCCATAAATGCCCACCAGAGCGCATCACCATAACCCGTTACCAGTGGGTTTACTTTATGCTCCATCACAAAAAAAGCCAGGCTGGCAAAATAAACCGTAGCCAGCAACATCGTCAGATAGGAGACAAAAAGGCTGGATGCTTTATTGTAAGTCAGCCATCCCACAACAATCGCCATTGCATATCCGCCACGTACCAAAGGAATAAAACGAAGCATATAAGTAATTTCAGGTGAGAAGGTCCACCCCATATAAGCTATAATATTCTGATAAGGAATAGCTACCAGCAAGAAGAGGAAATGGGTACTAAAATAGCGCAATTTATCTTTGGCAAGAAAGAGTTCGAGAATGAAATCGAACAGAAACAAGATACATATCCACAACTGCACCTTCATATACAGTGATTGGGTATAAAAAGGGATACCTTTGAACGTATCCACAGAGATACTGATGACTAGAAAAAGAGATAATAATAGTATAATGACATGCAAAATGCCATATATTCCCCTTCTTCGCAACGCAAAATCGGAAAGTGCTGTCTTCATATAAATGCTATTTTTTTAGGTGATTATACATCTTTATTATACAAGTATAGGAAACAACACAAGTACAAGCTTTGTTTACTGGCCCGTGTATGTTAATTAACCAAGTTTGACAGTCTCCTCCGAAAACATCTCTCCCTGAATGTTGTTATAAAACAGACTTAAAAATATTTTTCACTTATAAAACCTTAACTTATGGCAAATATTAAACAAGTAGCAAAACTGGGGGTATTCACCCTGGCTATTATGAATGTAACGGCAGTCGTCTCCCTGCGTGGACTTCCTGCTGAGGCCGTATATGGTATGAGCTCGGCCTTTTACTATCTTTTCGCAGCCATCGTTTTTTTAATCCCGACTTCACTCGTTGCAGCCGAACTGGCTGCCATGTTTCAGGATAAACAAGGTGGTGTATTCCGCTGGGTAGGCGAGGCCTACGGCAAAAAATTCGGTTTCCTGGCCATTTGGGTACAATGGATTGAAAGTACAATCTGGTATCCTACCGTTTTGACATTCGGTGCCGTTTCCATCGCTTTCATCGGAATGAACGATACCCACGACATGTCACTGGCAAGCAACAAGTATTACACACTGGCCGTTGTGCTTATCATCTACTGGCTTGCTACCTTCATCTCCCTCAAAGGTATGGGATGGGTAGGTAAAGTTGCCAAAGTCGGCGGTATGGTTGGAACCATCATCCCGGCAGCCCTATTGATTATTCTGGGCATTGTTTATCTGGCAACCGGAGGAGTATCCAACCTCGATTTCCATAGTAGTTTCTTCCCCGACTTTACTAAATTTGATAACGTAGTGCTCGCAGCAAGTATCTTCCTCTTTTATGCCGGTATGGAAATGGGCGGTATCCACGTAAAAGATGTGGAAAACCCCTCTAAGAATTATCCGAAAGCCGTATTTATCGGTGCATTGATTACAGTACTGATTTTCGTATTAGGTACTTTTGCACTGGGCGTTATCATCCCGGCCAAAGATATCAGCCTGACACAAAGCTTACTGGTAGGTTTCGATAATTACTTCAGATATATCCATGCTTCCTGGTTGTCACCGATCATCGCTATTGCATTGGCATTCGGTGTACTTGCAGGTGTACTGACCTGGGTTGCAGGTCCGTCAAAAGGTATCTTTGCCGTAGGTAAGGCCGGCTATATGCCTCCTTTCTTCCAGAAAACCAATAAGATGGGTGTACAGAAAAACATCCTGTTCGTACAAGGTATCGCTGTTACAGTACTGAGCCTTCTCTTCGTTGTTATGCCTTCTGTACAAAGTTTCTATCAGATTCTGTCTCAGTTGACAGTTATACTTTATCTGGTCATGTATCTGCTTATGTTCTCTGGCGCTATCTATCTGCGTTACAATATGAAGAAAGCCAACCGTCCGTTCCGTATCGGTAAAAAAGGAAATGGCCTGATGTGGTTTGTGGGTGGCCTCGGTTTCTGTGGTTCATTGCTCGCATTTATATTGAGCTTTATCCCACCCAGCCAGATTTCTACAGGTAGCAATACCGTATGGTTCACCGTTCTTATTGTAGGTGCAATCGTCGTAGTTATAGCTCCGTTCATTATCTACGCTTCAAAGAAACCGTCATGGGTTGACCCGAATACCAGCTTCGAACCTTTCCACTGGGAAGAACAGGCTAAACCGGAAGTAGCAACAGCTACAGCAACAACAACCGCCGCCACTGCAACTACCGCAACAGCTAAACCTGCTCCGGCATCCGGTACAGCAACACCGACTTCCGGCACTGCTGCAAATGACGAAAGTACTCCTAAAACTTAAAAGGATATTTGTATAATGAATGAGGGATATACCGGGAATTATTTCCGGTATATCCCTCATTCATTTATCTATAAACAGGAAAGCTGTCTTCTGTTACCGGGATACGATACGAAGAACTTAGCCTACCTAGTGCCTGTATCCTCTGAAAGTAGGAAAAGAAGCAAATGTTATCAGATTCAAGATTCTGAAGTCAATGGCAAAACAAACCAGAAAGTAGATCCTTCACCCTGCTGTGACCGGACTCCTATTTTACCACCTAATTTCTCTACTACAGTTTGTGAAAGCGTCAATCCCAATCCGGTTCCCGGGACCTCCCGATCCAGCTTGGTAAAACGGCTGAATATCTTACTCTGTTCTTCAGAAGAAATTCCAATTCCGGAATCCCGTACGTAGCAATACAGTTCTTTTCCATCTCTCACCCGACAACCAAAACAAATCTCTCCCTTTTGGGTAAACTTCATTGCATTTGTCAACAGATTCATAAATACCTGCATAATACGCTGCCGCTCTGAATATATGGTCAGTTCTGCCAGATCAGCCTCACACACCAACATAACTTCGGGCTTCTCTACCAGCCGGATATTAAATAAAGCATATAATTCTCTTAACAGATCATTAGCATTAAATTCCGAATAATGAAAATCAAAACTCCCGGCTTCAATCTGCGAAAGATCAAGAATATCGGAAATCAACTGCAACAAACGGTCACTATTCTGATTAATGATATCAGTATACATATTCTTTTCTTCCTCACTTGATGCTGTAGCCAGTAAACTGGAAAAGCCTACAATAGCATTCATCGGCGTACGGATCTCATGGCTCATATTGGCAATAAATGCGTTCTTTAACTTATCACATGAGCGCGAATTCTCCTGTTCGAGCTGCAACAACCGCTGTGTATTCCTGAGTTCACTGATATCATAAACAGTCAATAACATCAGTTCTTCATCATTTGTATTCAAATAATTTCCTGATACATGTACGTCACATGGAATAATCTGCTTATTATTCTGACTCACTATCTGCATAGATGCCTCAAAGCGATCAAAATTCTCCCTTTTATAAAAAGCTCTGCCAATAGCAACCCGCACTCCACAAACCTTACAACATGCATGGGTACCACATTCCCCCGATTCTACTGCATTCTTACAGTGAAGCAAATCTCCCACCCGCTTTATACTTTTATCTTCTTCGATACCATTCAGCGAGTAATAGTTTGTCTTCTGTACAACAAAATCCTTACCTATCAGTAAAAGATAAGCGTTCACATTCCGGAAAATCAAATCTTCTTTCTGCCGTTCTCTACTGTTTTCTCTCTCTCTCCGACAGACTTTTTTCTGTCCTTGCTGATATTTGACTGTAATAAAGATACCATAAACTAAAAAAAATCCGGCAGTAATATAAGGTATTAGCATGTTATGTTTGCAATGTCTGTTTATTATAATCTTGTCTTATTTGAGCGTAAAAATATAAAATATCTCAATCCTTTTTTATTTTGCAGGATATTTATTTGCAGTACCCTAAAACAAAATAGTCAGAAATGTAAAAAACCTGCATTTTTTTCTTGAAGTTATTGCAGTATTAAAAAATATACCTATCTTTGCACCCGCAAACAAGAAAGGTGCCATAGCTCAGTTGGTAGAGCAAAGGACTGAAAATCCTTGTGTCCCCGGTTCGATTCCTGGTGGCACCACTTTTAGTAAGCAGCGGAATGTAGCGCAGTTGGTAGCGCACTACGTTCGGGACGTAGGGGTCGGGCGTTCGAGTCGCCTCATTCCGACTAATTAGTAGATAAGCCACTCTTTATGAGTGGCTTATCTGTTTTTAGGAAAAATTATCAGAAGTACATTGGGATGGCTATCAAAAGCAGTTAGCTTCGCTTCACAAAACAAAACATCCGAACTGCATATGTGCATATCCGGATGTCCGTACTAAACTAACAATCAACTTTAAAATGCTTTGCGATAGAGTGCTTCAATATCTTCTACAGAAGTAGGACGTGGATTCCCCCCCGTACATACATCATTAAAAGCCGCTACGGCTAAAGCCGGGATATCTTCTTCTTTCACATTGATTTCATGCAATTTCTGAGGAATATTAATACTAAGAGAAAGGGCTTTTACAGCTTCAATAGCAGCTTTTACGCCCTCCGCTTCGGTCATACCTTCCGTATCTACCCCCATCGCTTCTGCAATCCGGATATATTTTGATGCTGCCGGAGATTCTGCGTTATATTCCATTACATAAGGTAAAAGCAAAGCGTTGGCTACACCATGCGGAGTGTCATAAAAAGCACCTAACGGATGAGCCATAGAATGAACAATGCCCAGACCTACATTAGAAAATCCCATACCGGCAATATATTGTGCCTGCGACATAGCCTCACGGGCGGCAGTATCTTTTCCGTTATCTACGGCAGCTTTCAGATTCTGAGCAATCATTTCAATAGCTTTCAGCTCAAACATATCACTCATTGCCCAAGCCCCCGGAGTAATATAACTTTCAATAGCATGAGTCAATGCATCCATTCCGGTAGCAGCTGTCAACCCCTTCGGCATAGAGTACATCAATTCCGGGTCAACAATGGCAACAGCGGGAATGTCATTAGGATCAACACATACCATCTTCTTTTTGGCTTCTTCATCGATAATCACATAATTAATGGTTACCTCAGCAGCCGTTCCGGCAGTGGTAGGCAATGCAAAGGTAGGCACAGCCTTGTGTTTTGTGTCGGCAACACCTTCCAGAGATTTTACATCGGCAAACTCCGGATTATTCACCACAATACCAATACCTTTAGCAGTATCAATAGAAGAGCCACCACCCAGAGCTACAATAAAGTCGGCTCCGGAAGCCTTATAAGCCTTCACACCATTCTGCACATTGGCAATAGTCGGGTTTGCTTTAACGTCACTGTAGAGTTCATAAGGAATGTTGTTAGCTTCAAACACTTTGATAACCTCAGCAGCCACACCAAATTTAATAAGATCTTTGTCTGTGACAAAGAAAGCTTTTCTGAATCCACGACGGGCAGCCTCTACAGCGATCACACTGCGGCAGCCGGCTCCGAAATAGGATGTTTCATTTAATACAATACGGTTCATAATTTCATTTTATTTTTGTAAGGTGATTCCCATTATTCCGATGACAACATCGTTTGACAACGTCTCCAGCGTCAGGCTCTTTAACTCTTTATGCGGATCGAGCAACATATCAAGTAGTACTCCGGCACCTCCGTCGATAGGCCGGCCGTAAACCCCTGTAATATTCAAGTCCTTTTCAAGATTATTACTAACCAGTCCCGATTTGAAATGCAAACGATACGGACGAGGCGTTTGAAGACAAAAAGCAATCCCGTCTACATAGAAGTCCTGTTCGATAGGACACCAGTTGTCCGGATTTATAAGCTCCAACACTTCTGAAGTGCCATCTGCATAATGTACACGAATAACACCATTGGCAATGTGGCACTGCATATGATTGGTACTTCCTGCCAACAGCAGATAAGCATGGGATGCTTTTCCGGTGAGCGGTATAGTCAGACTATCAGGATAATTGTCCCATAAAGAGGTAAAAGCGATATTCTTTCCTTCGGCAGGAGTACGAAAAGGAACCCCCAAACTGGTAGATAACAATCCGTCACGAACCTGCGCCCGCATACCTGAGTCATCAATATCAGCAGTCAGTGTAGGGTGGCACCACTCACCTATCCCCTGTTTGGGGAGCTGTAAGGTAGTATAAGGAGAACGCGGAGAAAGATATTCATTCCGATATATATCTGTAACCGATGCATTGAATACCATCTCCATGTTAACCGGTTCACAAACCCCAGTCTTCACCCGGGTAAATGAAGGTACAACCGATACATCCTCTTGCTTTATATTCACATCAACAGGTTGCCACCATTGCATTTGCCCTTGTTGTACATGTACAAAGAATGTATGATGTCCTGACCGGCCAGATACTTTTCCTTTCAATACACTCTTATCAATAGAAGACGTTGTAAATACTCCCTGCGGATCATACAGTTTATCAAAAACAACTCCTTTCAAAGCAGGTAAAGCCAAGTCCTGGTCGGGAAGCAGTTCTGACCTACCTTCGAAAATAGAACAAAGGGTATCTCCTCCCCAAACAATCTCAATGACTGCATTCCGAACAGTTGCAGGAGTCGTCACAGCTATCACCGGATGTCCGGAAGCTGCTTCTATAAATTCCCATTTAACAGATAGTCCGTTTACCTTTACGGATTCTATATTCTCCCAAGGGGCATTCACCTGTAAAGTTACCGCCAACGGAGTTGCAAAATGTTGCTCAATCTTATAAATATCCTTCGTCCCCTTACGCCGGAAGCTGTAAGCAATATCCGGAGTAGAGAGAGCTGCCTTCTCCCAATCCATAGGAAAACCGGGACGGATCAAAATCCGCCCATTCATTGCATCAGGCAAGATGCCAAACAAGCCTTGAATCAGCAAGCGGGAAGCAACTCCAATCGGATCACCGAAATCGCGGTAACACTCTCCACGTGCAGCATCATAAAAGCTGATCTGTCCGAAATTGCCGGGACTATCTCCCAAATACATACCATCAAGTACGGAACTCTTCATCAGTTTATATCCCGCTTCGGCACGGCCCGCCTGAAAATAAGCCAATGCAGTATGCATTACCTCAGCAAAAGCCACATTGTTAATACTCCATGAATAAGGCAACCAATTTGTGGTTGAAACCGTTGCATACCCTTCGTCGTTCAGTCCTTCGCCACGAACCGGTATATGGGGGATTTCCGTATCTACATAACGTGTCGCCTGGTAGGCCTGAAAAGGATCCGCCACCTCACTGTCGAGTGCATGATAGATGGTCCATACCCCCGCAGACTGATGCAAACGACGATGTCCCATGAAATCCTGATATTCGGCCCAATGACCTTTATCAGATAACCAGAGACGGTCATTGAGGGCTTTCAGTATTTTCTCTGCTTCGGCACGGTAAGGTGCAGGATTCTCTCCTATCTTCTCTGCGATAAGGGCAGCCAGTTTATTAGCCCTGTAATTGTAGGCTGATGAATGAGTGACAGCACCACTGTTATAGTACAGCGCATCGCTGGCCCAAATACAGGCATATGCATCATAAAGCCCGTCATTATCGGGATCGTAATTCAGTTTTTCCCACGCCAGATGACGAACAAGTACCGGCCACATCTGACGGGCGTATGTAACATCCCCTGTCCAGTTAAAGTGCCAGAGGAGTTCATCAATATAGCACAGATTCATGTCATAGTGATGCATCTGATCATTCTTGCGGGGATTACGACAAATATATCCATTACTATATTGAGGAGTTCCCCAACGCTTTTCAGACCGTGCCAGATTCAGTACAGAATCCTGAGCCGGATGAGGGATCGTATTCGGGACTTCAGTTACCTGACTGGCAGCATACGCATCGAAGTGCGTCCGGGCACGATCATGCCAGCCAAGCACGTCTCCGGTATAAGCAGCACGCCAGCCACTAAGTGGCATACGCCATCCCACGGCACCGTGCAGCCATACTTCACCGTCCCAGATACCATCGGCAGCTACGGCAAGCGCTCCTCCCAATGTATTAAGATAGGCATCTGGTGTTTCCACATGAATACGGGAAGCCAGTGTAGCACGTGCCTGTTCGGCGGCATCATACAAGCGATGGCCCTCTTTCTTATCCAGTAGTTGCAGAGAAAAGTCTTCAAATAATAAATAACTCGTACCATTCTTCAAACGGATATCATGACATTGCATCTGTTGAGGATCGGCAGGTGCCTCAAAGCTATCCGCCGGATCGGCTCCCATGTCCCCATTACGGTTCAACCGCCGTGCTTTTATCTCAGAAATAAGGACGGTGAGCACAGCTCCGGAAGGAAACCCGGAAGGTTCTATCTTCCAGATAGCTCCATCAGCCTCCGGCAGAGCCAGTGCAGCAATACGAAGTTCTCCTTTCCCCCAATTCGGATCTGTAAGATGATACGTCCGGCGTCCAGGGGTGTAACGTGCCTCACAATAAGCCACAGAATCCAGCATCACTGAGTAATCAGCAGGTATAGAAAGTCTGAAACGGATGTTTTTACTATTTCGCTTATCATAGGTAGCAAACACAGGACGGTCACTTGTTTCCAAACGAAAAGCAGAAGAGCTACCATAGAGTGCACGAGTATAACGATTCTTACCGTTCACACAAACAAAATCGTCCCCTTCGGGACGGTACTGCAGGCTGCGGGCAGCCCCACGCTTATGATCATTATAAGAAGTTGATTCAATAAAGTCGCCTATTCGTTTCACCGTCCCCTGTGCCTTAACACAACCAGACGACAAACCGAAAAAGACCAACAGTATAAAAGATAAGTATCGAAGCATGAAAGTAGTGATTAGTGAGTAGTGATAAGTGATTAGTGAGTAGTGAGTAGTGATGAGTGATAAGTGAGTAGCGATTGGTGAGTAGTGATAAGTGGTTAGTAGGCTGCGCTGTCATCCCGCACGGCACTAATCACTTATCACTACTCACTAATCACTATTTCTACGGCATTGGCTTCAGTCCTTCCCAACGTACATTCCACGTTCCGTCCTTCGGGAAGCCCGGATTCTCTGTCTGGCAACCATCCCAACCGGCACACATCATAGCCACTGCGGTCAACAAGCCACCATTTCCCGGCAGATAAACCCGCAAACGGCCATCCTGATAATTGTGTCCATTTACCAAATACGTATTGGTACGTTTATCCATCAGTAAAGCACCTACTGCTTTTTCCGGTTCACCCAGGCGGACAGCATTCATAGCCGTCATAGGATAGTCCCATCCCCAGGTCTTACCCCAGTTCCAGTTGTCCCATATCCAGTGCAGAGTATTTTTCATATAGTCATCGCGAATCAGCTTATTCATCGGCAAAATACCCACAGCACCCAGCACCGCCATGTGGTCAGAAGTAAAACGAATATCTTTGTAAGTATCAGTTGCTGTTTCGGCAGCCAAATACAACTTATCTTCATTATAGGCTAATGGAGAAAGTTTATCAATCATTTCATCCCACTCCAGATTACGTTTTTCGCCGGCACGTTCACGCCATTTCTGCGCTGTCTCCATAGCAAAATGCCAATATGATAACTCAAAAGGAGGATTTACTGTTTCGGCAGCCCGAAGTGTTTCTTGTGCCGGAATGGCTCCTTTCAATACAAAACGGCCTTCCAATTCATCATATGTAGCAAAGGAATACATAAACTGAGCAGTCTCCTGTACGAGTCGGTTGTATTTCTTTATCACTTCATCCGACGGATTATTACGATACAATAATTCGGCCAGATAAATAAAGTGCGGTTGTTGCCAAATCAGGAAACTACCTACTTTAGACGGTGCTTCTGTCCCACTCGGATCGGTCATCTTCATCCAGCGTACTCCATCGAAACCTTGTCTGCGAGCTATTTCACGGGCAACAGGTTCTACTGTTTCATACCAACCCAATGTACGATCAAGCAATTCTGCACGGTTCCACAATGCAAACTGAGCCTGATGCCACCAGATCATTTCGAGATGAAACTTACCAAACCAGGAGTTGTAAGTCAGTCCGGTCTCTTGTGGAGGAGTTGTTCCGGCACATTGGATAGCAAGAAGATATTGACTCAATACCACACGGCGTTCCAATTCCTTGGCACGGGTATCCGTACAGGCAGAAAAGTCAACTGCCGCACCATTTTTCCAGAAAGCAGTCCAATATTCAGCAGCCTTCTGTTCGGTTTGTACTGCAGTTGCAGTCTCCGTAGAGGCTCCTTCCGGTGTGAAGGCACAAGTAAAAGCCAATGTATCTTCTTCGGGAGTAAGCACAAAGTAATTTTTATCCTTTTCGCCAAAGAGAGCTTTACCTTCCCAGCGAATCGTAACATAATAAGTGGTAGCATCCAACGTGCGCTTCAGTACAACCTGTTGCCCGTCCTGGCTAACAATAGTGGTAGAATGTCTCTCATTGGCATCCCACTTACAGGCATCATCACAATGTCCGCCTGTCGGATACGGAAAACGGAAGTTCACAGCCGGATGTGCAGCAGAACGAACAATGGCTGCCAGCATATCTGCTTCGGGATGACAAGCCGTTTGTACTTCAACGGGAGTCCCATTTAACTTGAAGTTACTATTGATAGTTCCTTTCCAGAGATCAAGTGTCTGTTTCACATCTGTAATCTGCGAAAGTGAGGAAGAGTCGCGTCCAAAATCAAAACCTACCATCCCTAAATGAAGACGATGTGGATTCACACGAAACCAGTTGGCTGCTTCTTTCTGACGTCCAGCTTCATTGAACTGTACGGAATAAGGTTCCATGCGGCCACGGCCAAAATCATAATCTTTCAGTGTTTCTTCATGTTTATAACCTTCCGGGTTGGTAAACTCATGCCAACCCCATTGGCTTTGTGTACCTAAAGGCACGCCTTTTGTATAGAGTTCCGGATATGTTTGCAAGCCGGTAGCATCTACAGTATATGCAAATTCACCGTTTCCAACTGATAGGGAAGCAAGAGAATCAAAAGCTGTTACCTGGGGAGAATTGCGATTAACAAGTGCCTCACGGTCAATGGGCGTTTGCTTCTTCGAACCGCAGCTTACCAATGTCAATGCAAGCAAAGAATAAAACAGTTTTTTCATGGTATTTAATATAGTTGATAAAAATTCAGGATGTTGATGAGTACAAAGATAGAGGTTTCTATAGGATTTTTCTCTGCACAGATTGGCAGAAAGACTAAGAGATTTGCTTTACTGATCATCCAAAGACACCTATAAAGAATCTATCGGAGAAAAAAATCCTCTGCCACCGAAATAGTTTGGCGACAGAGGATCTGATTTATTGTGAATTTAAATCACAAAAGAAAGAATTGATTATTTATATCCGGGATGTTGTGTCAGATTCGGATTGTCAACCAGTGGGTGACCGGCAGACTTAGCTGCAAAAGGCAACAATTCTGAACAGTTTTCCTTATAGCCATAGTAAAGACCGTCACTACCGTCAGCAGCTTCAATCCAGTCGGGATATTTACCGCCGTTTTCTGCGGATCCTGTAGGTTTCTGATAAATGATCTTACCAATTTGCAGTGCATTGAAACCTTTGCCAAAGCCTACAGCCTTACGGGCATTACCATTGAATGTACTGGTATAGGCTTCGAACATATTAACCGGGTACCATTTATCGCCTGCATTAACAGCAATACCATGTGCACGAACTATTTCAGCCAGTTTAGTCTGGAAAGCATCATATTCAGCTTTATTTGTAGGTACAGCTTTTGCTACTGCAATTTCGTTATCATCGGTCAAATCAATATAATCAATTGCCAGGAAAGTATCACCATAAGTCTGTGCATCTTTATGGAACTTATACAAACGATATACCGATACATCAGCATATTTGTTCTTACGATCTGAAAGGTCTTTCATCGCTTGCTTTGTTGCTGCCAATTCTTTGGCGATGCGGCCCATACGGATCAAATCTGTACGAAGTGAAAGTTCTCCGCCAAATTCCCATTTACGTTCCTGAGCCAAAGCATCCTCGAATTCCTGCGGATCAGTAGGTATCGGCAGTGACCCTACACCGGCACGATCGCGAATCTCTTTTAAAGCATCTTTGGCAGGCTGAGTCGGAGCACCATTCAGATAGTTCTGAGTTTCAGCATACATCAGCAATACATCAGCATAACGTATAATAGGGATATTTACATTACGTTTGTTTGCATCAGATTCCGGTGCCACACACCAGGGGATACGGAATTTACCCGACATGATACAAGAGTAAGTAGTACCTACATCCACCCAGGTATCATTACTTGCACCACCTTCCAGAAAATAAATACTGTAAGAAGTACAGGTCACATCCCGGCGGGTATCGCCTTCTTCAAAAGACAAATAGTAAGTAGGCAAAATGAATTGCATCGCTTTACGCGAACCATACGTACCACCTCTGGTACCCGGATGTGCATACAAACCAAACTTTGAATTCGTCGTTGCCCCATACTGTGCCAAACTCCAAAGAATCTCTTTATTCAGACTGGTGAATTTTCGCTGACAGTAATTATACCATAAATTCTGAAAGCCACTCATTCCACCTTCTGCCTGAACCAGTGAGTTCTGTCCATGCTCTATGATATCGTTACAAGCTTTGTCGGCTATCTGATAAAGTTCACGCACACGAGCTTCATCACTACGACGGGAAACTTTCAATGTAGCCGGATCATTCGTTTCAAGATTCCAACGCAATGAATAACCTCCGGCATAAAGAGCCACACGTGCCAACAGTGCCAAAGTGCTCTGTTTGGTTAAACGTTCGGTAGTAGCAAAACCACTTTCTTCGAACCAGGGCATATAATTTGCAGCAGTCTGCAAGTCTGATACGATACGATCATAAATGATATCACGAGACGTACGTTTAGGATAGAAGGTCGATTCGTCATCCGGATCCATATCTTCCAGAGGTTGCCAGTTTGCGGGAACATCACCATAAATGCTAATCAGATTAAGATAGGCAAAAGCACGCAGTGCAAGAGCTTCCCCCAACAGGGAGTTACGCTTGGTAGTCTCCGGCATCATGTTCAGATTCTTAATGGCAATATTAGTTGCCTCAATAGCACCGTACTCTTCATTGTAAAGCGTAGTTACGGTATAAGGAGAGGTTGAATCATAAAACCAGTTACAAATATTGTATTTTCCGTTGTTAGTAGTACCGTCCTCACTGGAGTGAGTTACAGTTTCACCTGCCATCAACTGATAGACCATCTCTGTAGGAATAATACCACGATAACAACCTGTCACGAATAATTCGGCAGCTTCCTCATTCTTAAATACAGTTTCAGAATCGGCTGATGTATAAGAAGGCATTTCGAGCCAGTCCGCACATGACGTCATTCCCATGGAAAGTGCCACTACAGACAAAATGACTAATTTCTTTTTTGTATTGAATAATCTCTTTTTCATAATGCGTAAGTTTAGAATGTTAAGTTAAGACCAATGACATAACTTCTTGAACGTGGATAAGTAGAACTATCATATCCCGGTGTACAAACAACCTGATCATTAGCTGCAGAAACCTCTGGGTCATAACCGGAGTAACCGGTAATCGTTGCCAGATTATTGGCTGTGAAATAAAGACGCGCGTTAGAAATCATAAACTTCTTCAGCCATACCTTGGGCAATGTATAGCCCAGTGTCACTTGTGCAATACGCAAGTAAGAACCGTCTTCCACATAGTAAGAAGAAGGATAAGTGATATAACCGGAATTTGTTTTACCTAAATTCCATGTTGCAGAAGCCTCATTCGGATTCAGTTCTTTGTAACGCTCTAAAGTAGTGGCCTGTTTACCTGTCTGCGGATCGATCATGCGATAGTAGTGATCGCCAAATTCAGTAGGTACATTCTGGAAAGCAGCATAAGGGCTCATACTGTGTTTAGTAGCATTGTAAACATCATTACCAATAGAGAATTTCATGAAAACACTCAAGTCAAATCCACGATAACTAAAGGTATTATTGAATCCTCCGATACAGTCAGGGGTACCATTACCAATCTTAGTCTCCTTTTTAGTGAACTGAGGGTTACCGTCTTTATCCACATCATTCGCAGCAAACTTGATATCACCCGGTTGCGGTGTTCCCTTTTCAGGTCTGACAACACCATCTTTCAGCGCTAATTTACCGTCTGTACCCTGAACAAAATCATCTGTCGTATAAACACCATCATAAATATAGCCATACATATCACCTAAACTATCACCTACTTTTGCATAATAGTTCACCATACCCGAACGGTTACTGCCTACAGAGAAGGTTTTGCTCTCGATTCCATTTTCCAAAGAAAGAACCTTTGAGCGGTTGAAAGCCAGGTTCAAATCACTGGTCCAACGGAAATCTTTGGTCTGTATATTCACTGTATTGATTGAAACCTCCCAACCGCGGTTACGTATCTTACCAATGTTTTGGAATTGATTCTTATAACCGGTTGAAGAAGGGATCACACTCTTCAATAACAGGTTGTCTACTTGGTTGTTATACCATTCAGCAGTAATATTCAAGCGACTATTGAAGAAGGATAAGTCCAGACCAATATTAGTAGAACGCATAGTCTCCCATTTCAATTTCTTATTTCCCAGAGTTTCATCTACAATATAAACAGGAGACCCCACTATATTATTCATCGGATAATCAGACTCTTTGAAAGAGGTAACATACATATAGTCACTGATATTACAGTTACCTGTCGTACCATAACCTACACGCAACTTAAAGCTATTGACAACATCTGCCACTTTATTATCTTTCCAGAAACTTTCTTCTGAAATACGCCATGCTCCGGAAACCGAAGGGAATATTCCCCATTTGTTACCTTTTGCAAATCTGGAAGAACCGTCACCACGGACCGTACCTGTCAACAGATAACGCTCATCAAAGGAGTAATTTACACGTGCAAAAGCAGAAACAACGCCATTACGCGAGTGGCTTACCGATTTTGATTTTACGGTAGCATTATCAATCTTATCCAACCCAAAGATATTAGGATAAGGGAACTTGGTAAGTTCCATTTCATTTCCTTCAGATTCAGAATAAGTTACTTCATGTCCCAACAATACATTTACTTTATGTTTTTTAGCAAATGTCTGGCTGTAGTTCAAGGTGTTGGTGATTTGCCATTTATAAGATTCTTTGTTTTCAATACTACCATTCATACCTGTATTCTGATCCATCAGATATGAAGTAGAGTTTTCATCAGCAAAAGAAGTCGATTTAGAATTTGTCCAGGTATAACTACCGGCTGTACGCCAGGTAAAGTATTTCAGAATATCTATTTCAAGACCTGCATTAACGGTATAAATACGAGAACGTTTGTTAGAAGTGGAAGCCTCATTTTGTACAAGCGGATTGGCTGTATCGAAACTGGCATCTAAAGCAGAAAAGTCCGGATAAGTCTGTGTATGCAGTAATTCATCCTGAGTAAAGAGTGTACCACCAATAATCGGTTGAAGCAACACATTCTTCATACCAGAATAAGCGCCACCGCCATCAACTGAGTTATTGGAAAACATAGTATTTACATCCACACGTACACCTTTATAAAGCTCTGAATTTACTTTAGCGCGAAAAGAGCTTTTCTTCATACCGTGATTGGCCAGCAAACCATCCTGCCCGTTGAAGTTGTAACTCAACATTACCTGAGTTTTTTCTGTACCGGCGGTAACATTTACATTGTGAGATTGAGTTAGAGCAGAACCACCGAAAACTTCATCTTGCCAATCAAGCGTAGAAGCTCCGGCATAACGGTCACTGATACGACTATAAGCACCTGTATAAAAATCAGGAGCATCTACACCTAAACTATTATCGAAAACATTACTGTAGTTAGCCAATCCACCCTGAAGTGCAGCCAACTCATACTGATATTTTGTAAACTGTTCAGCATTAGACATCATATCCAGTTTTTTGGAAAGTTTGTCAAATGAGAAGTAAGTATTATATGTTACCTGTGTCTTACCTTTTTTACCCGATTTTGTTGTAATCAAAATAATACCATTAGAGCCACGCGCACCATAGATTGCTGTAGAAGAAGCATCTTTCAAAATGTCGATATTCTCAATATCATTGACGTCAATGTTTGTAAGAGCATCTTCCATCTCAAAACCATCAACAATATAAAGTGGTTTGGTACTCTGTGTAATGGATGTTCCGCCACGTACTGTAATTTCAACTTTTGCACCTGGTGCACCACCTGCAGTAACAATATTAACACCGGCTGCCTTACCCTGTAGAGCTTGTGCTGCAGTCATTGCAGGTACAGCTGCCAAATCTCCTGCTGAAACAGAAGAGGTAGCTCCCGTAAGATCTCTACGTTTTACTTTCGCATAACCGATAGCCACTACTTCGTCCAGCATCACACTGGATTCTTTTAATGTAATGTCAAAATGAGTTTTACTACCGATTAATACAGTCTGATTGTCATAGCCTACAAATGAAACAACCAACTCCTTGGCAGAAGCAGGTACCGAGAGTTTAAAATTACCATCAATATCGGTAATCGTACCGACAGAATTGTTGCCTTTCACAGTCACAGAAGCACCAATCACCACGTCCATCGCATCGCGAACCGTACCGGTAATTGTCTTGTTCTGAGCAAAAATGCTTAGAGGGTAGCTTATTAACAGAAGCATCAATAAGCAGAAGTTTTTGCGTAAGATTCTCATAGATTATTAATATATAATTTGATAATAAATAAATTCAAGTTTAACAAAGCATGCTCCGTTATCGAACACAGGTTTTGTGTCTGCAAATATAAGGGGTCTCATAATCTACAGATATGCAACTTTTGACAGAAACACTCTCATTTTTGATTTTCTTTAAGAAAAGATGCGCTTTTTAAGCCATAAAACAGCAGAAAAAGAGACAGTTAATAATCATTCTGATTTTCAACTGTCCTTTTTGATTTAATCGATTTCCTCTTCTGAAATATCCGTTTCGCGTCCAAAAGAGCGATATTCTAATGGAGTAAAACCTGTACGTTTTTTGAATAGTGAGAAGAAATGCTCAGTAGATTTATAGTCGAGCATAAAAGAAATTTCTTTAACTGATTGGGAGGTTCCCACCAGCAGTTGTTTTGCTTTGCGTAATTTCAATTCCTGGAAGTATTTTGCCGGGGCATAGCCCGTATAGTCTTTAAACACCTTACGGAACCATGAATAGCTAATATTCAGTTTCATAGCCAGTTCTTCCGGATCAATATCCTTAAAGACATTTTCATTCATAATAATTTTAGCTTGTTCAATCTTCTGGTCTACATCCCCTACCTCAAAAATCTTATTCTTCGAAATAGAAAGGATCATCCCAAGCATATGCATTACAATACCCGAAAGATACTGTTGAGCTGAAATCTTATCCTGCTCTGCAATCTCCAATGCACGGGAGAAGAGCGAAACCAACTCTTCATTTAATCCAACTTCAAGAACTTGATTGTCTTTAGATAGAAACCCCTCCCCAAACAAGTTATTAACTACCGGGCCTTCAAAACCAATATAATATTCATTCCAGCCGGTTTGCTGATAAGGGTGATACGTATGCCATTGTCCCGGGAAAAGCACCATCAAACGTCCTTTACAAACCTGCTTTTCGGGGGTTGTTTCCGAAGTAAATAAGCCTCGTCCTTTTGTTATATATACTATTTGATATTCGCGCAGAATACGACCTTTGCTGGTATTAAAAAAATAACCGGAAGGATGATTTTTCAATGGATAAGGGGAGTCCGGCAAAATAGACTGAAAGCCAACAGTATTGACCCACAAACCAAACTTGCGATCCATATCATTTACTATCAGATACTTGAATTCAACTCCTAAATCGTTATAATTCTTAGTCATACGTACCCTATCATAATATATAAATAGTAAGAAACAACAGACAAAGATAAAAATAATCTTCTAAAAACACTACTATTTAATTCAGAAATGAAAAAAATTGAATCCATTGATGTGAGCTGGTTACAAAACGATCAATAAAATATAGCTTTATTATCTATTTTTCATTAACACAATTAACACTATTCTTTAACTATAGATTTTACACATGCAAAAGTGTACACTTTTGTATACATAAAGTACGTACTTTTATCATACAAAAGTGTACATTTAACACATACTTAAGTACGTACTTTTATAACATAAAGAATACACTTTATTAATCTACTGTTTTTCAATAATATAAACAGAAATAAATCTAATTTTAAAAGAAGAAAAGGCGTGGTGAGCGTATACAATGTATGAGAGATAATGCTTATTTCGATAACTAATATAAATCTGATATAAAGTATCGGATCTGATTTTCATTGTAATTAGTACGTTCTAAACTATTCTCAAAGTATTATACCCATTGGTACCTTATACCAATGGGTACAACTTTCAATACTACATAAAGTCAAAAAACAATCTGATGCTTAGTCCTTCATCTCCTTTTTTAATACGTACAATTCCCGGCTGGCTGTGTGGGCCATGCTGTGATATCGGTTTAAATGAACGGATAGCGGGAATATCTAATAAGAAAGAGATGTCTCCGGAAGGAAAATCGGGCATCGTATTAATCCCATCCTGCCTACCGAAAGGCTCTTGTGGAGTAAACATACGAAGAAAGAGTCCATCGGTAGAAGAATAAACCGTAAAAGGGGCAATGCGACTCTGCACTGTAGCCCAATAAAAATTAGCGTGATATCCTTTAAACTCCGGATAAACCAGATTCTCAAAACTCTCTCCGGTTATCGTGTTGTTATACTCTTTTTGCCAAATAGCATAATTGGTTCCTTTCACCCGGTTCTTCCATACGCGATAGGGACCACGTCCAAACCAGCGCATCCCCGTACAGGCTGTCTCAGGATAAGAAAAGGTCAGACCAAGATTCAATACAGCCTCATCCATAAAAGCATCATCAAATCCGCCCCCGCCGGAAGCACGATTGAGCAATACAGCATCCATAGATAACAGGCCGGAAGCCGAAAGGCGCCATTGTATAGAGTCAACTCCCCCCCGGTAATAAGCACAGAACACCGCATCGCTTCCCTCCAAACGAGTGGAATAACGAACTAATTCCATTTTCATACCTACCGGAAGAGGGCCATTGGTTAATGGAACTTCGATATGTGTGTGTTCTTTTACCACCTTGGCAATAGTGGCATTACTCTTCCGAAAAGAAACAGCAATCCCATTACTACTTAATGTCACCAGCGAATCACACTGACTTAAAGAAGCCATATTCTTATTAGCAGTTAGGAAGGAAGGCATTTCACGTTTCAAATACTCATCGGCATAACGCACAGGCCATGTCCAGTTACAAAGGCTCTTACCATCCGGTCCGAAAGCTTCCAATTCCAACACATCTGCCTCCCAAAAGCAGGAAGGCAACTGCATGTGTGCATATCCGGTTTCACCGGGGGCAAGAGATGGCAAACGAACTTCTCCGCTATCAATGCAACAGACATCAACCTCCTTTTGCAAGGGTGAAGGATAACGATGAAGACGGTAATTCATCCGGCAATCACGGAGATTAGTATATAAATAGGTATTGGTGATAGCAAATTCTCCGCGAAAAGAAGGAGTGATATAAAATTGCCGGAACTGAATGGGAGCCCAGACTTCGCGTACTGTATACACACTTCCTTCCCGCTCACGATAAGGTCCAACAATCCCATCGGGAGCATTGAACCGATCAGAATCCAATCGTCCGCCCTGATCTGTCCGACGGACAGCTTCATCGGAAAATGCCCACATAAAGCCACCGGCAAAAAGAGGATGAGAAGTATAGTTAGCCCAAAAATCTTCTAGTCCGGCTCCATGTCCCTGATCGTACTGACCATGCATAAATTCGGTAGGCATAAAGACATTATAGCCATTAGTAAAACGGGCTACGCCGGTGAGATACGCCGGATAGTGATGTGTATCCAGTCCGCTAAAATCGGCCCAGGGATGAATTACATGCCGTTGCTGAGGATCATAATCCGAGAAATGTTTATCAAGAGCAGAATTCCAGCCTCCTTCGTTCCCATTACTCCAAAGCACAATAGAAGGATGATTTACGTCACGGATAATCATCTCCTGTTGTAAACGTTTGCCTACATTTTCATCATAAGCATTTTGCCAGCCAGCCAATTCATCAATAACAAAAAGTCCCAACGAATCACAAGCATCCAGGAAATGTGTATCAGGCGGATAGTGAGAACGGACAGCATTCATATTCATCTCTTTCAATAACAAAGCATCCTGCACGCTAATCTCTTTATTCGTAGTGCGTCCACCATCCGGGTGGAAAGAGTGACGGTTGATACCTTTCATTACAATCTTCACACCATTGACATAAATTCCGTCCCGGGGACGAAACTCTACCGTACGAAACCCGATGCGTTCCTGATGTTGATGTAATAGTTGCCCGCTCCGATTGAGCAGTTTTAATTTAAGAAGATAAAGATTCGGAGATTCAGGGGTCCAGGGAAGAATATTCTCCCATTGAGTATCCAACCGATAAAGAGTAGCACTATCTGTCAGTTGGAAAGAATGTTCTTTGAGCAATTCGCCACTCTTTAGATTCTCAACAGTTGCTAATAAACAATAACCGGATTTTGCTCCTGACAAATAGACATCCGCCAACAAATGTCCATCACACAAAGCATTCACTGCAACCCGATCGATATGTTCCTTTGGTTTTATTTCAAGCCATACCGGACGATAGATACCGCCAAACAGCCACCAGTCAGCTTTACGTTCGGCAGCATTTACCGATTTATTGGCAGAATGCTTACTGACGCGTACTTCCAACCGGTTCTTACCTCCAAAATTCAGAAGCCTGGTTATATCATAGGAGAAACGATAAAAACCTCCTTGATGAACCGGTCCTGCTACACAATCGTTCACCAGAACTTCAGTATCAGTCATTACCCCATCAAAAACGATTTGCACTGTCTGTCCGGTGTATTCCTTCGGTACTTTAAAAGAGTGTCGGTAAATTCCGGTTTCCATACTCGGATTCTTTACCCCTTTTTCCTTGTACCACCGTCCATAGGTATAAGTACCAAACCCCTGTAATTCCCATTGTGAGGGTACTTCGATCTTACTCCACCGACGGCTATTATTCCCATCGGAACAATAGAAATCCCACGTCACGGTGTGATTCAATCCCGTACCGGAAAGATAGCGGCGATGTGTAGATGTAGACTGGGCAAAGACCACCTGAAAGAGAAAAATAAACCAGAAAGCTAATATATACTTCATCTCAAATAGGAAAATTAACAGTGTAAATCAGTTTATTACAGAAAGCACAGAATTTCAATTGTTTTAAACTCTGTATAGAACAATTGAAATTCTGTGTTTTTGTATAGCACAAAGATAAGACAGAAAAGGCGGAAACAACGGGGATTTTATTTATTTATTAATCAAAAGGAGAGAATCTTATCCGTTGTCATCCGTCCTCTATCTGCCTCATCCGTGTACCATAGAAAACAAATCAAATGTTATTACTTTAATAGTTTCTTCACAAACTTCGTTGTTCCTGCTTCCACTACAATAAGATAAGTACCTTTGGGCAAACTGTCCAATCCGCTGATGTACAGTACTGCTCCTCCGTCTACCACATAGGCAGTGCGGTGAACAAGTGTACCCGCAGAAGAGTACATCGAAACTGTAGTACATCCGGATATCTCTGCCGGGAATTCAACCGTTATTTCATCCTTGAAATAAAGCGGATAAATGTTCAGATCAGAGTGGAATGCCGTTTCTCCCGAGATGCCGGTTGGCTTATTAAGCTCATAACGTTCCTTTGCTTTGGCGGCACTCATGGCTCCTCCATAGACGTGAAGCTCATCAATTGCCCCAGTAAAGGGAGTATTGAAGTTCACATTACAGTTACCGATAACAAACAACTCCGACTCTGAAATATCACCGGTTTTGTCAGTCACCTCACCTTGGAAAACTCCATTAATATACATTTTCAATGTTTTGGTTTCACCATCACGGACACAGACTATGTGGTTCCACTCACCATTGAAATATTGAGTAGCAGGAATGTCGAGATTGGATTTCGTAACATCATCGTCAATACCAAAGGTAAGATTTCCATTCTTGTACTGTAATCCGACCCATTTCCCAGTAGCACCGGTCGAAGCATTCTTCGCATGGCTACCTTTGTGGAACAGATACCAGTCTACACCATTGTCTCCGTTGGAACGGAACCACAGTTCAATACTAAAATCCCCGGTGCCCAGTTGTAATTGATCGTAAGAGGGTTGTTCCATTCTACGGGTTGCAGGAGTTGCGGGCAGCTCCAATGCCTGTTGGCGGACCCCACTTATCCATGTGGGAACAAAACCTACTGCCTCTGCTTTTCCATACACCGAATTGACAGCAGATGTACCGGTTGTTTCATCAAATGAGAAATAGGCTAATTCATTCAATATCACCGGAGCTTTCACTTTAATCGTTCCGGAGAGAGTAGCTACGGTAAGTCCGCCAACACTCTCTATGGTATACACATACGTGCCTGTTGCCTGGGGAGTTCCTTCAATCGTGAAAAGACATTCTTCCTTGTCCACGACAACGGTAAGCCCTTCCGGCAGTCCTGCTATTTTTACATCTTCCGCATTCTTCCATGAATATGAAATCGGTGAAATCGCTTCACCCAGGTCTATCGACTGGTTCAGATAACCGATGCCCTTCTTCGCGAATGAAGCATTTTCCGTATCCTGATCTCCCAGGTAGTAACCCAGATGAGGAGGTTGGTTATAAGCCACATTTTGCCAGGCTATTCCCATGCGATAAACAGGGTCGTGCATCAAAGTGGTTATCTTATATTCAGTAGGAATAATAGTGGTAAAGACCAACAGATCGGAGCAAGTCTTTGAATCCCATAGGATAATTTCTTCACGCCAATCCCCCAATATGTCAGCACTCAAATTGGGAGTGGCTTTGGTAGAGTTGCAGGAAGCGGCATTGCTGTAATCGGACAAAGTAATCATACGGTTCGCTTTCGTGCCATTCCATTTATCAATCTTAACTCCATCCAACAGTTCGTCCTGCAAATCACCGTCCCAATACACCCTGAAGTTAACGGAAGGGCGGTTCTTACTGGCTATGATATTCCCTTTGCAATCGTATACATTACCATTGGCAGTCGACCACATTTCAAACCCACGGTGAGCAGGATCTATATCCGCAGCAATCCCACGCCCGACGTCCGTTCCGGTTTTCTCGCCAAATATAATCTCGCCTGTTGCGGCAGAGTGCACCTCATACCCATAAGCAGCCGTTTTTTCTTCATGAGGTGAAAAGACTTCCAACCCATCCAAATCGGGATCCAAATCGGACAAGTGAATAGCATCTCCATGTCCTAAACCGGTACGATACAACGTTTTCCCATCCTGATCGATGACACACGCTCCGTAAACGATCTCGTCACATCCGTCTCCATCTACATCTGCTACCGACAGATTGTGGTTTCCCTGTCCATAAGCTCCCGAACCGGATACTTTAGAATCATGAGCCCATCTCATTGTCAGTTTTGTTCCGTCAAAATCATAAGCGGCCAGTGCTGTACGTGCATAATATCCACGGCACATCACTAAACTTGGTTTTACTCCGTCAAGGTATGCCACACATGCTAGATAACGTTCTGAACGATTACCATATCCATCCCCCCAATCATTAATGTTTCCACGAAGAGGACTGTAAGCAATGGTCGAAATCTCCGTTCCTGTCTGTCCGTTAAAAACAGTCAGATACTCAGAGCCATCCACCACAATTCCTGCTTTACTACCGGAAGAGCGGTAGTCGGCATTGGGATCATCGCTCCCCATTATTACAGATTTTCCCTGCCCATCAATAGTTCCCGGCGCCGTTTTACAGGCAATTTCGGCTTTACCATCACCATCAAAGTCATACACCATGAATTGAGTGTAATGGGCTCCAGCACGTATATTCTTACCAAGATCAATCCTCCACATGAAAGTTCCGTCCAACTTATAGCAATCCAGATAAACATTGCCTGTGTATCCATAGAAAGAATTATCGCGTGAGTTGGTCGGATCCCATTTCACTATAATCTCATATTCCCCGTCTCCGTCAACATCACCCACGCTACAATCATTCGGAGTGTAAGTATATTCCTGCCCATCCGGATAAGTTTCACGCGTTTTATCTTTATCCGTTTGAACAACGTCATAAGGTAAAGTCACTCCACCTCCCGGACGTTTTAGAGGAATTCTTTTATATTGTTCCGCCCAGACGGACACTTCTTTTGTGATTTCGGTCTCTGTACCATCCAGTACCCCTTTAAGCATATAGCGAGAAGCTACAGTACCGTCTTTATCTACATAATTGGTTGTAGTTACCACAGGAATAGTCGTGATTTTGACTCCATCCCGATAGATGTCAAAGCCCAATTTTCTGGCATCAGTAACTAAACTACGCCAAGACAGAAACACTCCGTCGGAACATTTTACGGCAACTACTCCTCTATCCAATTTTTCCTGAGCCTGCCCCCACAGAGGTATCATGATACCTCTAAGAAGCAAAAAACATAATACTATACTTATTTTTTCATTTGATTACTTATTCAGCTTCAAATCATATCTAATAAACCAGTTCTCATCAGAAGTCTCTAAGTTACTACCCACAGAAGTAGCTGTGACATATTTTTCAGCAACTTTATCTGCCCATATCTTACGCGCCTTATCTCCCCAGCGCCTTGCCGAACGCAACATCGTATAGTAAGTACGTGCTTCACCGGCAGACTCTAACCTCGACTCTTCAACCAGCAATGAATCTACCATCCAATGGGCATACTCCGGCTCAACGATCACCTCGTTGGTTTCTTCGTCTTCACCTAAAATCCATTCACCCAAAGCCGGAGCCGCAATACGTCCACGAACTCCCTGACAGTTCAACTGGCTCTCTTTACCGACACATTGATACAGGCAAACAGGATAGTCAGAGAACGGGGGTGAAAATGTATTAGTAGCTTTATTATAGAGCGAACCGAAATTCTGTCGGGCAGAAGACTGACCATTAAGGAACTGTAATGCTTCACGATAGCGTCCCAATCCGGCACAGGCCTCGGCCAGCCACAGATGGATATCAGCAGCTTTGTAATAACATAAAGGCACATCATTACGATAAATATAATCACTGGTAGTATGAGCTCCTAAGAATTTATAAAAAATCAGTCCTTCCGTACTTTCTTTATAGGATTTATTAATTCCTCTATTTTTCTGATCATTAGCACCACTTATTTCCCACCGGGTTACAGCTGTCACAGCCGGACGCAAATAATATTTATTTGGATAAGTATTAGAAAAGTACTCAATCACCCGATTCGTTTGTTTTTTACTATAATCATAGAAAGCCACAGAAATATGATCCTGACGATTATAGGTTGTTGTTGAGAACAATTGACTCCAGGAACCCTCGTACTTCGACTTATTCAATGTAAAACTAGCCTCTTGTTCTCCACCGGTACGAATAATACTAACACAGTTATCCCATACTTTCTGATAATAAACAGCATTTTCGTCTGCTGAGTTTTCCTTCTTTGTTTTATACAAATAAAGCTCAGCTAACAAACACTCGGGAGTAGGGCAAATACGGTTCCACTCCAAAGACTCGGGAGAATCACCCTGTCCCGGATACAACACGGTAGACCAACGTATATCTCCTTTCCCATTAATACCATTCATTCCATTTTCAACCAAACTGATACACTTATCTATCAACTGATCGAATTTAAGTACGGGATATTGTGACAAGTCCTGATAAGTAGCCAAAGGATCATCTAAATAGACGGCTTCACCATATATTTTAGCAAGCATCAGATAAGCCCATGCTTTATATCGTAACGCACCACCAATAATACCTTTATAATCACTGTCAGATAACACAGTAGGATATTGTTCTCTGTATTCAAATACATGTTTAAGATAATCATTACTATTCATGATAAGAGCGTAAAATCCTTTGGGATCAGCCAATTCATTATCAGTAAACGGAGTTTGTAAATCTTTGTAATTATAAACATCCCACATATCTATTGAAGCATTGGTAGTAGGTTCCAGCAGGTCTCCCCTCAATCCTTCCAAAAACATGGCTTGGTCTACTACATCTTGTACACAAGCAGCCAGCCCCATGTAGCCTGTATATAGCTCATAAGAAGTTCCTATATAGTCTTTTTCCAGCAATGCATCATCAGTATTCGGAGTGAAAAAATCATCACAACCCGTCAACAAAGGAAACAATAATGCCAAGAAATATATTCTTTTTTTCATAACTTACCTTTATATAATTTTAGAATTGAACCTTAAAACCGAATTTTACTGTACGCGGATTTGCTACCTTTCCATAATCAAAACCACGCATCGAACTATCATAAGAATACATCGTTTCCGGATCTAATCCCAGATAGTCGGTAGCTGTAAACAGATTCTCAGCAGCAACAAACACAGTAGTGCCAGCAAACAATTTAAATTTATAACTTACCATCAGTTCTTTTAATTTTAAATAAGAAGCATCTTCAATCCAACGATCAGAAAAACGATTATTCTCCATCGGATCACCATAAACAGCACGAGGCATATCGGTGATCTGCCCTTCGGCCATCCAACGACGGTTAACAGAAGTCAACTGATTAGAAAAGTCGGACATAGACTCCATAGAACGCCTTACAGCATTGTACATTTTATTACCCTTACTATAGCCGAACGTGAGTGACAGTTGTATCCCCTTATATTCCACAGAAGTAAAGAAACTACCATAAAAATCGGGAAGTGCGCTTCCTAAATTAACACGATCATCCTTATCTATTTTTCCATCATTATTCTGATCTACAAAGTGCATATCGCCCGCAGCGAAAGGTACACCAATCGCATTAGTCAATGCCTTTCCGTCCTTTCCTGCTGCTTCTGCCGCAGCATCAGTAGCAAATACACCAGCTGTCTGATACCCATAAAAAGAGTACAAAGGTTGACCAACCTTGGAAACCACAGCTGAGCCGTCACTCATAGAAAGAACAATCTCACTTTCCCCTCCCAATGATTTCACTTCATTTTTACAAGTAGAAAGTGTTCCGCCTATATACCATTTAAAATCACGATTCTGTATCAATCCTATTTGTGCCCCAATTTCAAAACCTTGATTCACAACTTCTCCCATATTACGATACATATAATTCGAACCATATACAGACGAAATCTCTACCGGCATAATCAAATCCGAACTTTTACTATTGAAGTAGTCTACAGTCAACATCACGCGATTATTGAACATGGCAAGATCCAAACCGACATTGAATGTATTAGTTAACTCCGGAGTGATTTTCGTATTGGGGACTCCCGCACGTACCAACCCTGATAATCCTTTGAATACACGGTTTAAATAATAATACTCTCCGATAGTAGAAGCAAAACGGCTATTTCCGGTCATGACATATTCAGCACGTACATTCAGATTATCCAGTTGTGGCATATTTTTTAATAATGAATTACTCACACTCCATGCTACATTTACAGCCGGATAAACCTGTATACGAGAAGCGTCGGCACCTACAGATGATGAACCGTCAGCTGAGAGATTAACACCTGCAAACAACTGATGATTATAATTATACTTAGCAGAAACATGATAATTCATCCAGTTCCATTTATTTATATAACCATAATATGAACGTCCGATGGTCTGCACATTATTCAATGTTTTATAATAGTCATTTGCAGTATTCCATCCCGAACCAGCGTTGTAATCAATACTATTCATTGCAATTTGGGCACCTGCCGCTGCAGAAACTGTATGCATACTTGCCAGTACTTTCTGATAGCCCAGTTCAAGGGCATAATAAGTATTTAGAGTCGTTCCTTCCGCCGAACGTATCGTATTCTCTGCCAAGCGGTTTTCTAACGGCATAATAGTAGTAATACTTACACCCGGAACGAAAGCATCTTCTTGTGCCAGATTATAATTTAAACCAAAATTGGCTTTCAAGTTCCAATTATCATTTATAGTATATAATAAACCGGCATTCATCAATACATCATAAGCGTGCTGTTTCATCTCCACATCATTGACAACAGAAAGCGGATTACTTACACTATTGTTTTCTATCAGATTACCATCAGCATCACGAATGGAAGCAAAATCCGGCAACAGGTTATTCTTACTGTCTTTATTATAAGGAGAGAATAAAGGACCCTTGCGCAAAGCTGTTAATATCGGATTCGTTTCTGATATCATTCCCTGTTCTGCCACTCGGTTGTTTGTATATCCGAATGAAATCGTCGAAAATAATTTCACATTTTTACTAAGATTCACATCGGCATTCATACGAGCATAGTATTTGGTCGAGTTTGTCTCCTCTACCACTCCTTGCTTATTTTTCACGCCGATAGAGAAATCATATTTAGCGATTGCATCACCACCTTTGATTTTTAACACATTATCTGTGACAAAAGCATTCCGATAAATCAAATCTTGCCAGTCAGTATTATTATTATAGAGATAATTGTAATAATAACCCGGATCTTCTTTTAAAAAAGGAAAAGCCGCCAATGCATCAGACATATCTTCATATTTTGTCAAAGCTATATTCCCCATCAGACTCTTGTAATCGTTTACTCCTAAAACCGGTAGTGTAGCATTATTCCATGAAAGTCCGTATTGCCCTATAAATTCGACTTTTGTATCAAGATCCGCAGCTTTATCTGTTTCGATCATAATAACCCCATTTGATCCCAATGAGCCATATAAAGCGGCATCTGCCCCTTTCAGAACCGTAATATTCTCAATATCCTGTACATTCACTACACTGAAAATATTCTTAGAGTATCCACCAATAACCCCAGATTCGTTCATATCGGGCATGTAAGGTATACCATTTATTACAATCAATGGAGAAGAGTTGGCTACCATCGTATTAGCACCCCGTAACTTGAAATAGTTTCCTTCACTATTCTGCCCCCCTTTTGAAATAAGTTCTATTCCGGGAATGTTACGAAATCCTTGTTCTACATCTGTTATAGCTAAGTTAAGTTCACTTTTACTAACCGACGTAAGATTGGTTTGTTTCACATTTTGTTTTACCAAGCCCACAGAGGGTAGTGTAACTTTATCGGCGTATCCTTTCATATCGTCCGGTATCAATACAATACGTAGCTCTGCACGTCCTGCTATAGGTTCTTCTTTCGTATAAAAGCCCGGACACCATACGGATATAGTAGCTTTAGCAGACACATTATTAACAATAAATCGTCCGATACTATCACAAGTAACCGTCTCATCCATACCCGATAACGTAATCACCGCATCGGATAAAGGCTGATTACCATAGGAACTGACCACTGTACCCGAGATTTTCATTCCACCTTTTTGTGCTTTCAAATTCATAAAGCAAAAGGTAGAAAGAAATATTATCAATATTATTTTATAGTTATTCATTATTCTAATGCTATAGGATTAATAATTATTTGCCGAAGGCTTCAAAGCCCAATGGTAAATGCGCAATTTCTTACTGTCTCCTTTGTAGAATTCCACACGGATACGGAAGGAGCTCATACCTTCACCTTCTATTTTTACAGTGCCAACCGGACCACCAAGTCCATCCCATTTCACAACTTTATCTCCATATAAGTCAGCTGTTGTCTCATTTACACGGTCAAAATTCCATGGAGTAGATGAAACGATAGAGAGATTAGAACCTATCAATTTCATATTAGCATCTGGTGAAGGGCTTTTCCCATCGGTATTACCATCAAAATAAACATTGACATACGGGTGCCCACTACTATGAAATCCCATATATAGGTCATACTCACCACAAGGAACTTGCATCACTCTCGCTTTATAAGGATCGTTCTCTTTTTCTCTATATCGTTCCAGTGGAGGAAACTCAGCCCAGAAAGGAGAAGCATCTTCGTCACCATTTAAATCCAAGATATAATAGTTTGACAGAATTTCAGGTTTGGGAGTCGCAGAATCTTCAAAAATAGCAATCTTAGTCGTATTCATAAAACTATAATACATTTTCTGTTCCTCTTCCGTAAGATATTCATAATAATGCACTAACGACTTGATGCGTGTCAGAATATAGTTAGTTGGTATCTTTACATTCGTCATTTTATACATAATACCATTACTCAACTCTTCCATACTACTTTCATCTATTTTTTGAACAGTAGTACGCCAAATCCTATTAAAAGAAGATTTTATATCTATGGTACTAAAATTTTTCAATTCTCCGGTATAGAATGCAGCTTCTTTAATCCACGTCATAGCCGTAGCCGAGTCCAGTGCTGTCAATGTTTTTCCCATAGCCGTATATTGTATCTTCAATTTATCGAAGCAGTCTTTCATCACATTGTTATCCGGTAAGAAAAGAGTAAACTGTTTAAATTCCGAGTTGAACTCCGCTTTCTCAAACAGCGGATTGTACACATAGAAGACAGAGTCATACACAGTATTACCAGTTATATCTACCCCAGTAGGAATAGAGTTTACTTTATCAAAACGCATTTCATTATTCTTCATGACAGAATCACGAAATATAGAATACTCATCCGGAAGATTCTTTATGTAATCGAACATATTAATTTTTGATTTCATTAATTCGTCAATCACATGAACAACCCCGTTCTTCAAACGATAGGAACGTTGTACTTTAGACTTGTTAACGTAGGTATCTTCCCCCTGTTTAGTTATTTGAAGGTATACCCCATTCAGTGTAGGAATACGCAAACCATTTTTCAAATCACTCTGCAGAAAAGGCAAATAATTAATATGATACTCCATTCTTAGAGTGTCCTTAGAGTCAATTCCCGAAGCAGTCATTGCAGCGTTATCTACTACCCAAAAAGTAAGTTGTTGTTGCTCCTTGGTTAGCTCTTTGTCAAGACCACATGCTTTAAGTTGATTGTAAAATTCACTATATTCAGGATTACCGTCAAAAAACTCCCTCAAAGTTTCATCCAAAATTTCTTCTGATAATTTATTACTCCCATGATAATATTCATCCCATTTATCCGAACAAGAAATAAAAATCAGGGTAAGCAATGCACATATAGATAAGATATACTTATTCATAATTCCTCCTTTTAATTAATTGGTTCAAATATCAAACAATCCAAATAAGAGTAATAATCATCACCCGCCATAAAACGTACTGTATGAGGTACCGATTCAGTAAACTCCACCTCTCCTACGGTTGTGGTAATCATCTCACTTTTGGAGGTACTATTTCCCCAGGTAGTAACCTGTGCTCCCACATATTCGCCGTCAACGATAACCGACCATCGTCCTTCTTTAGTTTTGAGAGCCTGATTGTAATGTACCAGAGATATTTTATATTTACCAGCAATGATCATCGGACATTCCATCTGTATCCAACCATATTTTCCAAGATTCAGAAACATACAATCGTGATTGGAAGCTTTATACATTGCTTCATTTTTATTAGCCAGATGATAAGTATAGTTACTACCATATCCACCAGAAAGTTTATAACAGTTCAATGTATCATATGCCAGACTACGAGTATATGTTTCAGATTGATTTTCTAATTGATACTTCTCACATACACCTGCCAGCTCCGGATAATCGGTCAAATCCCAAGTGACTTTAGTTGCTTTCGGTTCTGTAATTTCCATCATCCCATCTACCACATGAATGACTCCATTCTTACAATTCAGATTTTTTCGAGTGACACTGATACCCTTCTTTGTTTCTTCATTATAGTTCAGAAAAAACATCTCATTTACCAATCTCATACTGATAAGGGTATTAGATGCCATCATGGAAACATTTTTCGATGTATTATTATCTATATCAGTATTCATATCGGCAAATGAATAAGCAGAATTTGCAATATGATAACCTACATATCGATTTACCTTATTGGCTGGATCAGTATAATTAGTATTTGTTTCACCCAAATAAGCAGCCAACGATGCCACACTATTTATACCGGCTTCCGTAAACACATCATCCGGTACAGCAAAAAGAGTGTAACGGTACTTTACACCATTCATATAAATACTACTCAATAGCTTGTCATAACCTGTTTTATCGAGTAAATCAAGCATTAAAGCATAATTTTCATCCAGATTATCAACAATAGTACCCGTCACAGGTGTTAAAACACTTTCCAAAAGATGAATCACTGCATTGGTGGCTGTAATATTCAACTCCTTGATACGTGCTTCACCATTAATATAGAATGCCTGAAACCCACCTTCACGCATTTCCAGACTTAAATAATCTCCACTTGCTGTAGAATCCGGAAACATACCATCAGGAAAATCCGAAGTTGTATATTGTTTAGAAGCTATCGTATGATAACGAACCAGATTAGAAGCTTCCTCCATATCCAGCTCCCGTACCGAACTTTTTCCTTTTGCCTGAAGATATTTGTACATCGCTTCATTATCAGGTACAAAGCAAGTATAATCCATATTCAGATTCACTGTATTAAACAGTCCGGTATACTTCAATAAATCTACCCATGAGGAATATACATCCTCGTTGGCTTCCATAAAACTGGCAGCGGGCATTTTATCTGTATCTTTGAACACCTGATCGGCATACGGGTCGGAACAAGCCCCCCACATAAGAGTAAATGCCGCCGCTAATAGAATTACTACGCGTTTCATATTGTCCTTCTTTTTTTTAATTACTGATACTTTCATAATATTCACTTTGTACTAACAATGGGTTTTTCTGTAACTCAGACTCTGAGAACGGCATATACCATGACCCTTCGTTGGACAACGTAGCTCGTCCCAATGATTGCGACGTGGCAGCCACAGCTTTCAGAGCTTGTTCTATGAATAAGTTTTTATACCGTACATCTGATAACTGTTGGCTTCTTAAACCGATACGTAACATATCAAACCAGTTTTTACCTTCAGCAAAGAACTCTTTCTGCCGCTCTACCAATAAATATTCCAACATGGTTAACCTGTCTTCACTTAATGTCATTTTTTCCAAACCGGCACGTTGACGAGTTTTATCTATAAGTTCGCCCGCCATTTCATAATTATCCTGCATAATCAGTGCTTCTGCTTTCATTAAATAGACATCAGCTAAACGATAAACCAAATAATTCTGATCATTTTCTGAGGCAACACGCGCCGTAGCATTATCTACCCCAAGATACTTCCAAATATAACCAGCCTCATTATATGAATAATTCAATCCACGAGATTCATTCTCGTTTTGTTCAAAAAGATTAGTCATATAATCGGATACTTTGTAATATCCGTCAGTACCTGCTTTAAACCAAGTCAGGAAACTATTCGTTTGACTCTTCGGGTTACTATATTGTATTTCAAAAATTCCTTCATTACTATTTCCCGGATAATAATTCAAAAAGCCATCACCAATCAGCCCTACACGTCCGGAATTAATTACTGAATTACAATACTTTATACAGTTTTCATAATCACCTAACCAAAGATACATATCAGCAAGCAGAGCCTGAATTCCCCAGCGGGTGGCACGCCCTTTCGTATTGATAGGATTATCATTATCTACTTCAGGAAAAAACTCCTTTGCATTAGGCAAATATTCTTCCAAATCAGCCATACATGATTTTAAAATAGTAACGCCATCCTCCTTTGGCATTATATAAGGAGCACTATCATCTACATACGGCTCCGTAACAAAAGGGGCATCTTTAAATGTACGAACGATGTAAAAATAAGCAAGTGTCCGCTGAAAGAAAGCCTCTGCCATAAACGAACGACACATATTCATATCGAAAGACGGGTCTTTATCTACTACATCCGGTGCATATTTAATAACCGCATTAGCCATAGCAATAGCTGCATAAGGTTTACTCCAATCGGCCAATCCATTTGTAGGCAAAATATCGAAAGCACGTAACTTCACCGCTGCTTTCTGTAAATCCGAACCAGAAGTAGACCAAAAAGAGAGCCCATTCCCCCTACCTTCTCCCCAAAGCAGGAAGGTTTCTACCGAGCTTCTCAAATTAATATACCCGGAAGCAAGAACCGCTTCCACTTCTTCTTTGGTTTCCCAATATTCAAAGCTACTCTGATTATTTTCCGGTAATACAGTCAGATAATCTTCACACGATATTTGGGATAACGTGGTTAGAAGTAGCAAAATATAATAACTTATCTTTTTCATTTCCTTCTTTTGTGAATTAGAATCTCAAATTCAAACCAAATGCAAAACGCATAGCCTTCGGAGTATTATTACTATCAATAGCTACCTGTGCTGCAGAACCATCTTCCGGGTTCTTCAGGTTTATTTCCGGATCCTGTCCGGTATATTTCGTCCAGACAAAAAGGTCATAACCTGTTGCATAAATCTCAAGCTTATTGATACCTAATGGTCTCATCCATTTTTCAGGGAACTGATATTTTAAAGTAATGGTCTTCAACCGAAGAAAAGAAGCATCCTCCACAAAGCGATCGGATCCTAAATAATTGTATCCTTTATCATACAATGCCCGTGGAATATCAGTATCGTCTCCTTCACTACGCCAACGGCGTAATACAGCTACACTCTGGTTGTTTTTACCATACATATTTTCCATATTAATGCGTGACTCATTAATAACCTTTTGACCTGCACGCCCATGAAATGCTGCTACTAAACTCAACTTTTTATAACGGAGCGTAAAATTCAAGCCACCAGTCAACGTAGGATTACTATTGCCCAGATAAACGATATCGTTCTCATCAATTACCCCATCACCGTTCACATCTTCGTATTTAGCGTCACCCGGATATACTTTTTGATCACCATTTTTTACAACTACCGGTGCCCCATTTATATCCATGATCTGCTGCCCACTTTTATCTACCGCATAAGTCTGTTCTACATTTTGGTACACACCTTTATAACGATATCCATAGAATGAACCTAAAGGATCGCCCATTAACACGCGATATGCATATTTTTTATTACCGAAAGTGTAAGTTTCATCACTTTGATTTTCTGGAAGTTCCAAAACTTTATTCTTATTTTGTGAGATATTGAATCCGAAATTGAATCCCCAGTCTGTTGTACGAACAGCAGCTACATCAATATTAAATTCCCAACCTCTATTCTCCATTTTACCAGAGTTATACCAGGCCACAGTAGACAGACCTGTTGAACTGGGCACTTTAATTTTCTTTTGCAACATATCATCTGTCACCTTCGTATATAACTCTACAGCAAAAGTTATTCTATCTGAGAAAAGCCCTACATCTACTCCAATATTATTTGAAGTAATTGTTTCATATTTTAAATGTGTCAAATCCGGACTCTCTGGCTTCACGGCGCTCATATCTCCATAACCAGGTGTGACAGCCGAAAATTTGCCGATATAAGGTGATGTTCCGGTAGGAGCATTACCCGATTGTCCCCAGCTATAACGTAGTTTTATTAATGAGATAAATCCTAATCTTTGGATAAACTCCTCATCACCTAAATGCCACGCGACACCAAATGTGGGAAATCCCCCCCAACGTCCACTGGCATCCATTGCCGAACTTGCTTCCCAACGGTATCCCGCATTAAACATATATTTCTCCTTAAAGATATACTGTCCGTTAAGAGTTAAGCCCATATCTCTATTAATCGTTTTTCCAGAACCTCCTTTAGCTGTAGTAGAACCTGCAATAGGAGAAGTTATACCAGAAGAAGCTGTATTTGCCGATCGGCTACTATATGTACTCGTTGTCTGATCTGATGTCTGAAAAATACCACTAAGCAACAATTTATGATCATCATTAATAGACTGATTATAAACCAGACGATTTTCCGTAGTCAAATAAAGAAGGTCTTTACCGATGTCATAATTCAATGCAGATGATTCATGCTCATAAGCAACCCCTGTTACGCTTTGCGGAAGGAAACGATTTATTTTTGTGAACTGTCCGTTAAAACCAACTGTACCAAAATAGTCTAAACTTTTAAAAGGCTTAGCATGAAGAACGAAAGTCATACGGCTATTTGTAGCAATCGTTCTGTTCTGTGCCTCATTCGCCATTGCTACGGGGTTGTATACCTTATCATTTGAAAAGGTCATACCAAACGATTCATATGGAGTAAAATACTCACCCGTACGTTGTCCGTCTGCTCCGATCACATAAGGACTCATATTAGGCATCTTAGTTAAAGCGTGTCCACGAATCGAAGCTTTCTTCAATTCATCTGTATCATCTACGTAATTGGCATCCGTCACTCCACGTGTGAAACTGTATTGCAATGCAATATCAAGTTTATCTGAAAAACGATAATCTGTATTAAACGACGCATTAAAACGTTCATAACCTGTACCTATTGTAGTACCCTCCTGATTCAGATACCCAAGTGATAAACGATAATTCGCTTTGTCACCCCCACCCGACACAGAAAAAGAATTATCAGAAATAAAACCAGTCTGGGTAATTTCATCCAGCCAGTTCGTGTTTTGATTATACTCATCAAAATACTGCCAATCCGGATCAAACCCAATTTCTTTCGTATTATAAAGCAGCTTAAGGTACTCCTGAGATTTGGCTGCGCTCGACCCCAAATCAGACACAGTATTATAAACAGCATCCTGAATCATGGATATATACTGGTTAGCATTCAGCATAGGGATTCCGGAGCGTTCCTTACTGAATTCATACTTTGTATTAAAATTAAACTGCAACCGTCCTTTACTACCTCTCTTTGTCTTTATGATCAAAACGCCATTTGCACCTTTTGATCCCCAAACAGCTGTAGCCGCCGCATCTTTTAGAACTTCAATAGATTCAATATCAGCCGGAGAGATATTCAACAAAGACCCATAATCATCAGAATTTGCAGAAGCAAAACTAAAATCATCTGAAATATCAACAGGTAAAGGTACACCATCTACAACGAACAAAGGTTCATTGGAAGCATTTAAAGAAGCTGTACCACGAATACGAATTGAACTTCCGGAACCAGGGTCAGCACCCGTAAGAATATCCACATTAGCCATGGCACCCTGTAGAGCTTCTGTTACAGAAGTTACCGGTGCGGTTTCCAAACCACCAAGAGTAAGTTTCTGAGTAGCAGAAATCATTTCTCTGGCAGATTGTCCCATAGAATTTCGTTCTATCTTTTTAGCAGTAACCTCCACTGTCTCTAACGCCATGCCTTCTTCATCTAACGTGATATTAATCACTTTCTGGCCCGTATATTTTATGGTTTGTGTTTTATAACCAATAAAAGAGAATACAATAGACAGATCTTTTTGATCAGGTATCGACAAACGGTAATTACCATTTACATCGGCAATGCTACCACCTAAAGAACGATTAGATGCATTTGCAACATATACGTTAGCTCCCACCAAGGGTTCATTAAAAACTTTATCCATCACCGTACCTATCAACACATGTTGTGCCATAACCATCTGCGCACATGCTAACAATAATAGTAGGATTATATTGCGATTTCTTTTCATCTTTCTTTATTCTATATTAATTCAATAAATCCAATACGCCGTCTATTACATAAGCTGCACCATCAGCATAGATATAAGGAAAATAAGAAGTCACATTTACTTCATTTCCTTTGCTGTCTCTTAGTTTCATCGAGCCATCCGCTTTATTAATAAGCGTAATTGTTATATTTTCTTTCTTACCATTCACTGTTTTAGTGCCAAATGTAGTTAAGACTTTCTCTGTATTTTTACCTGTAGTTGCAAACGGATAATCAACCAAGCCACTGGCTGACATATCGACAAAAAGACTTTTTACAAACATATCTCTCTCCTCCTGAGAAGCCTGTCGATCAAATTTAGGATCACTCCCTATAAGATCTGCCAAAACAGATGCCTGCGTTGATACAAATACAATAAAACGATTGCCTTGCAGGAAATTAAAAGCCGGTTCCGTATCATCTACTGAGGCCATGCCCAAATATATACCGAAACCCGAATAATCATTTGTGCCTTTAATCTGTTTTACACGATCTTTAAAATTACTCTGGTCAGCTATTAACGAGGTAGTTCCTTTATCACCTTTCAATGCATACGCATTTCCCATGTTATAACTCTTGATTAGCTCTATTTCCGCTACAGAAACCTCATTTTCAAATCTTTCTGAATTCCAGGTAGCTGAAGAATATATTTTATTCCCCTTACGATAGAGATATTCATAATCATTATAAGTTGAATATATCATTTCTGTTTCTCCCTTTTGAGCCATAATACCATCCGCAATATGTGCACCGGCAATGGCTTTCGCCTGAGAAGTTGTAGCATTGCTCATTGTCCCATCGGTACTGTTAGCTACTTGTACCTGCTCATCAGTAATGATATACGGATTTCCTTTCAAATACTGAATGTAATCACCATTATATTCACTACCCAATAACATTTCATCGGTCGGGAAAAACACATCAAAGTCTTTATCCAGTGATTTACTAAATATATCAAAAAGAGACCCTTTCTGACATAGTAATGCAAACACGTTGTAGTCTTTATTGCAAAGCGCCGGTGCAATAGGTGTTTCAAATACTTCGGGAGTTATCACATTATCTTTCATTCCTCCTAAAATACCATTTGAACATACTTTCACATCAGTAGGCATTGCTAATTGGTGATCATCCCAGATGTCATTATTGACAATATAACTTCCCAAAGCATAAGCTCCAATCATACCACCACCATATCTGATAGCATGCTCATTCATAAAATGATAGAGCGGTACAAAATTCACTTCCTCTAATGAACTAAATGAAGCAGACCAATATTTCTGAAAGAATTGATTAATAGATTTATTATCAGGAGCAAGTACTGCATATGAAACACTTGTCAAATAATTCATTTGAGCATAATCCGGTGTAGATAAATTGTAAAAGTTCGTCCATTCACATGCAATAGGTGGTAATATGTTGTGTGAATGTACAAATAGAGAATCCCCATTACCATAATCTCTTGTTGCATCTTCATCATACTGATAAACCACAAAACGATCGTACATCTTGGCAAACTGTGTATAATCTGAATTTTCTTTATTCATCTCTGCATAAATCGTTTCCAGAGGTTCAATCACTTGATTTACTGCATACAAGTAACCATTATCCGTCACCACTTCATCCCCGATAACAGATGCATTAGCCACATTAAAGCTTCCGATTCCACCAGTATAAACCGATCCCGGAAACATTGTTTCATAATCTTCTTTCTGGGATGCACTAATACTGCTCAAAGAATATTCCGAGATGATCGGAATAAAACGTTCCTTATGCATTATTTTACGTACAACGTCATTGTTCGCACGATCCACTACCGTAGAAATAGCATCACGGCTCTTTGTCCTGAATTTAAAGTAATAACCAGGCTTCTGTATTTCATTATCTACACCATTCGGATTATAAAACAGAAAATCACGTTTGCTATAAGAATAATACACCAGATGATATCCTACTAATTTATTCAGTTCCACTTCCGGAATATCATCTATTGAGCTATAGTTGTGTTTTGACAGATAGGCAGTAAAAGCCTCATCAGTAGGTGCCATAACAGTCACAATACCTTTCCCTTTTACAAGATCAGCATAACTACTTCGCTCTACAGCTCTCATGAAAGTAGAGAATGTCCCCTTATCTTTCATTACTTCATAAGCATTCCCTTTCAACCAGTCAGGAATTTCATAGTACTTATCCATTTCCGACTGGCATGCCGCCAGCGAACAAAAGAAAAGACCTATCAGAAAGTATTTCTTCATCTTATTCTCTAATTATATTATTTCACAATTTTACCAACCAATATCCTCCGGTCAATTTTCAACGTATAAACATAGTATCCTTTAGGCAGAAAACCGACATTAGCCACATGTGCTATACCTCCTTGAAGTGTTACTTGTGCCTGATAAACGGTTTGCCCGGCAGTATTCATCACAGACACCTGTGCTGTCAAATCTTCGGTACCCATTACAGGTATGTAGAAATCATCCGCAAAAGGCATCGGATAGGCGTATCCTGTCTTTGAGGTAGTTATATCCTCAATATGAGTACTTGTACCTTGTTTATAATGATCACTTACCTCTTCAGCTGTTAACGCTTCATTATAGATAGTTAATTCATCCATTAATCCTTGAAAGCCATTTTCATAAGCTGTGTTACAATTGCCTATTGCCATCCTCTCAATAGTGCCAATATCTCCAGTTTTATCAGCACCAGAAGCTACTAATACACCATTAGCATACATTTTTAATTGCTTTTCTTCCACATCGCGTACACAAACTAAATGTACCCATTCATTATTAAAATATTTAGTTGTCGCTCCGGTCACATTGATATCTGTCTTCGTTACATCATCGTCAACAGCCCAAGTCAAACGATCATTCTTACTATTCTTCTGATACTGAATACCAAACCATTTACCAGTAGCTCCCTCATAACTATTAGTAGCGTGACTTCCCTTATGGAGCAAATACCAATCGACAGATCCACCTGCAGATTTAAACCACAATTCAATGGAAAATGACTCATTACCCAAAGTCAATGCATCATAATGTTCCTGTACAAAAGCAGCATTCGCTTTATCAAACTGCGCAGCATTATTTTGGATACCTTTCACCCATAGTGGAGTGAAATCTTTGGCAGTAGCATTTTCACCATACATATTTTCAAGTATAGTACCTTCTGTTTCATTGAAAGAATAATAAGCAACTTTACCACGCTCAGGTTTTGTTCCGGTTGTAAAACTCCACACATCTCCTTTACAATCCCCTAACAGATTTTTTGCATCTACGCGCCAATAATAAGTAGTGGCAGCCTCTACGTTAACCGTTACTACATTTGCAGTAGATGCTGTCAACACAACATCCATATTCTCTACAGATTTTCCTAAATATACTGTATACGAAAGAGCTCCTGCCCAAGCACCTGTTTTGTTCTCCCATGAAAGGCGAACAGATGTATAATCGGTAATAGTAGTTTCGTTTCCCGGTATCGGATTAACAGAAGCAATTGGAGGTGCAGGAATACCACGTGTAGCAAATTCCTGGGTGGAAGTATATAATGATTCCTTCTCCCCGTTTACTGTTTTTAGGCGAATGTAATAATTGGTATTAGGAGCTAAGGACTCCAATTTATGAGTAGTTGTGCCGGGGTCTAAAGAAATTGAAGTAAAATCTTTATTATCGATGGAATACTCAAGAATTACTGAAGTAGACTCTGGTGCATTGTTCACCCACTTAAATGAAAGATAGTCTGTGCTCAAAGAAGTCAATTGCAAATTAGTAGGATATTTAACATATGGCATTGGTGTTGTAATACTATTAACATAATTCTCAATATTCAAATATCCATTTTCAGCCATTAACAAAGCATCATTCGGGTTATTTTTATCCAATCCATTGGCATCTTCCCAAACATCGGGCATACCATCATTATCGGTATCCAACATTTTTTCACCGTCAAAAATATTTCCAACCCCATTGGGAAGCCCCAACTCTGATTCTCCACTAAGTAAAGCACCTTTAGTTCCTAATGATAGAAGTTCGTCAATCATATAATTATCAGCTTCATCACGTACTGGTAAAGATGCTCCTACCCTATTAATAATCCAATCATAAGCCTCAGCCGCTGTTGTTTCTCCTTCGATAACAGGATGTTTTTCTGGTATCGTTGTAACTACTACTTTCTCACCATCGACTAATTTTCTTCTATCATAGTCCGAATAATCAAATTCATCAAGCGATTTTACAAAAGTAACATTCTCACTTTCCGGATTGGACGCATCACGGCGATAATCTTCTTCGGTGGCCTCATATCCATTAAGTATCCCATCCTTATTGTAATCAATCATATTACCTTTTTGGTAAACCTGGAAAGCTGTTTTTGCACGCGTAAAAGCCTTAGTACCTTCAACCGGACCTTTAATAAAGTAATTATTAGTAATAACTCCCCATGAAGAAGCTTCCGTATCTCCTAAAATATAGGCACCACCTTCTCCCCAATTATAAACCACATTATTGACAAACTGATTCAACCCTTTTACTTTAGGATTACGAGTTTTATTATCAATATAAAGATTACGATACAAAGTAACTCCCCCATTTGTTTGGATAAGACCTCCGCATGCATGTACCATAATTCCTTGCCCAATGATAGAATTCTGAATAGTAATATTATAAGGCTCAAAACCTTTACTATCCCAGTTTATTGAGAAGTTCTCATCCAATCCCCATGTAGCAGATACATGATCAAATATCATATTACCACCATTAGCAATGCCAGCAGCATCGGCTCCACTGGTACCACCAATGCCCATTCGTATACGCAAATAACGAACAATGATATTCTCGGCAGCAGAAAAGGAAACTCCATTACCATAAACCACCACTCCTTCTCCTGGAGCCGTTTGTCCGGCAATTGTAAGATTCTTTGAAAATACCAGACGAGATTTCAGTTTTATCACTCCTGCCACATCAAATACGATAATGCGATTGGGTTGACTTACAGCATCACGTAAGGAACCTTTACCTGAATCATCAAGATTGGTTACATGGTATATTTCCGGAGATTCACTGGCTCTTGCCCCTTTGGCAAAACGTCCATAGCCTTCAGCACCAGGAAAGGCCAACTGTTGTGCATACATTGTTCCCATACAAAGAGGGAAGAGCAATGTGATAACAAGTCTCTTATATAACATAGTTTTATCAATAATTATTTGAAGAATAATACGCAGGAAAGAAATAACATGTTTCTCATTAGTACGTAATAATATTTCCAAGGTTACAAAAAATAAGTATCAGAAATAAGAATAAAAAGAGGAGACGGTTCTATTTTCACAACCGCCTCTCTTTACCCTTTAAACAAAAGACTTATAACACAATCTTTTTAACAACTATACCTTTATTTGTTTTCACTTTTACAAGATACATTCCATTTTTCATTGCATTTACCGGAATAAGTGTCGAATCGGAGTTTGCAACCGGCATACCTTGGTTGTTTAATACTGTCACATATTCAATCCCTGTACCATTCACTACAATATTACCATCTTGTACATAAACAGATACTTCGTTAGCAACTTCAGAAGCTTCAATACCTGTACCGGACCCGGAACCACTTGCTGTCAATACTATTTTATAACCCATAACCGGAACTTCTACGGCATCGTCGCCTTCACCTTCTGTTTTTGTACCTGATTGGTATTCTACCTTTTCAGCAGTAAAAGTCAAGCTGGCCGGAAATCCCTGATACTCGATCTTATATGTGTCGTCAGCCGGATTAACGGCAGCATCCAAAATAGTAAATGTATCACCGTTCTTCACATCTAAAGACTCAGCTGCTTTCACTACAATTGTATTGCCATTGAATGTAGCAGTACTATTGGTAGTCAATTTATCATAACTTGTTACTGAAGATATCTCAAACTCAACCACACCATCATTCTTCACTGTCAATGGAGATTTCTGAGTACCATTATTAATATCAGCCAACATCAGTTCTCCGATACCCATATAGCCAACCTCAAGCTTACCACCTTCGACAACAATACCTCCGACAAGGCGTCCATTACCACCTCCTACTGCATTTGAATAAATAGTCATTGCAGCAGGTCCTTTCGTTACTCTATCAAGTGCCACACCAGTTTCGGTAATAGGGATGTTTATGTAAGCACAACCTTTATTTATAAACAAACCTTTAAATACAGCCGACGGTTTCTCATTCACACCTGTAAAAGTATAAGTACCTGTACCCATTTTTATTAAGCGAACCCAGTTGTAAGCCTTTGCTCCTGGATCAAAAATTGTAACCGGAAGTGTCACATCCGTATTAGAATATCCCAATGCATAAGTAATATCCGGAGAATTAGAATTCTTCACATATCCACCTAGCCAAGCACCTTCTTCTGCATTCAATTCACCAATTGCATAACAACGGTTACCACTGCCACTTGTAAAGCCAGCTCCCTCCAACAAAGTAACTTTCGTATTTACAAAAGTAGAATCCACTCCATACAAATCTCCACTAAAGTCTCCTGCCGCAATAAAATCATCAAATTTCTTTGTAGAGTTCAAAAATAGAGCTCTATAAGAAGGTGCAAGAGCAGCATCATGATTCGCCCCAACCAATAATTCACCTTCAAAACCATCCAGACCTACCATATTGGTTTTTCCTGCAAAGTCTTCGGTAAAACCGACACGTTCACCACCTGAATTAATAGTCAATTTCCCTTTACCAGAAAACTCATTTAACAAATATACATAGCGTCCAGCTGTTATACTTCCCGTCTTTTCCTCTGGTACAATAATAGGAGCAGCAGAATATTTAAGAGTATTCTTATTATCACTCATAGCTAAACCTATTGTACCACCTTCAAGTGAAACTTTACTTCCAAAAGCATTAGGAGAGTCAGCTTTATCCATAATAACACGTCCGTTGCGTACAACAGTACCACCCTTTAATTCATTTAAAATATTTAAAACAAAGTCTCCTGTACCTTCTTTCAAAAGCATACCTTCACCCACTATTTTATCAGTAGTCTTTTCTGCCTGATAAGAAATAGAGTAATTCTTATCTCCACTAACTTTTATATCGGCTACTTCCATTTCACCATTCAACTTAATAGACTCTGTTGCTACAGAATTCCCTTCTTCATCAGTAAATTTTCCACTACCATTAAAAATAGCCGTAGAACCATTATCCCATCCGTTAGGAAGGAGAAAGCCACCTCCGTAATCTTTTCCCCACTCTGACGATGAAACTCCCCAAACACCTGTCCCATACGAATTTTGCCAAACAAGTTCCTGCGCATTGACAATTGATACAGACGCTACTAAAAGCGCTACACTAAGAAAAGTATTCTTTCTCATAGTTTTTAAATTATTAGTTTAACAATAGCTCAATATTAGTTATATTGATACCGCTACAAAAATACGCAGTTATCGAACACGGCACCATGTAAATTTTGGCTGAATTGATACAAAAATTGATTTTTATGATTTAAAATTAAGAAGGAAGATATCAAACCACTCAAAATTCCTAAAACTTCTTAATGAGTTTTCAGCAACAACAAAAACCGTTTTATACAGGAATAGATAGTTCTAATACAGATTAGTATGAAAGTTGTGCTTCCAGCACGGGAGAAAGAGAAAGTTGTATCCACCAGCTATTTTGCAACATCCCCTCACACCATGATAAAACATCCATATGCAGGAGATACATAGCATGAGGGGAGGAAAATAAAAGTAAACGGCATCAGAAATAGAATGATTGTTAATCTATAGGGTATACTTTGTTTTATACCGGAGTACATTTTATACCTTAAAACACCGGATATCCTAAAGATACAGTCTACTTTCCTACAGAATATTGTCTTATTTGTTTTTGAGTACCTCCCGTACGGGAAGACACAATAAGCAATGATTGTTATTGAAACGTAAGATCAATATGGATTTTCGTAAAAAGTAACACAAATTATATACCCTTCGAATTATCATTCTACTTTAAATCTTTATCGGAGATTCCGATTCCGGTAAAAATAACCCGAGTAAATCAATAAGTAAAACATCTTATTTTTTCAAAGCTGTTTTACTCATTATACCTGTAGAAGTTTCTACAGATACAACATAAATACCACCAGCCAATTCATTCAACTCACCGATATAAGCTGTACCATTATCAGCTTTTACTTCACGGGATAATGCCAGCCGACCAGAAGCGTCATATAGGCACACCTTTACCAAAACCTCTTCTTGCGGAACTACTACATAGAAGTGATTGAAGAACGGAGAAGGATAAATGCCCAGCTCACCGTTTGTAGCGAGTTCCTGGTTAATACCGGTAGGAATACCTGCTGTATTTCCTGTTTCAAACAGATTGGCAGCTTCCTCTGCTATCAAAGTTCCACGGAACAGCTTTAGTTCGTCTAATGTTCCGGCAAACGGTTCATTGAGGTTTTCCATCACATTACCAAAAACAATACCCACTTCAGAATTCATATAAGCACGATTGGAATCTCTTTTTCCCAAGAGTTTGCCATCACAATAAGCAATCAATGCCTGATCTTCATGGCTACGTACAAATACTAAATGATGCCACTCATTATTAAAGATATTTTTGAATACATCACCTGATGCCAACTTTACCTCATGCTTTGTTCCATTCTGACTAACTGCAAAGTAAAGTTCATTGTTACGTATTTCCGCACCACACCATCTTGCCTTGCCTTTACTATCTTTAAATGTACCTTTATGGAATAAGAATCCTTTTCCATCTACGGGACAAAAACCGTCAGACTTCACCCACATAGATACAGAGAACGAAGCTGCCGGGTCTGCCGTGCCACTACCTCCTTCAAATTTCATTCCTTCATAATAGGGTACGGAGATACAAGAGCCAGTCACCACGTTTTCCAACAAAAGTCCCTGTTCATTTTTTCCTGCTACGTAAGTTGGCTCCAGTTCAACCAATTCGGCATCTTTTGCTCCGGTAACATCTGCAGAATTCTTTAATGTCCCATCTAATGACAAGTACATGATCGGTTCTTTTGCATCCAATGTCTGAGTCGTGAAACTCCAAATTGCACCTATTGTTACTTCGTTTTTCACATTAAGAGCATCAACACGCCAATAATAAGTCTTTGAAGGATCAGCTTTCAATGTAAATGAAGCAGCTTCCTGTGCTTCTGCACCAGAGATACATTCCAATTTATTCTTGTCTGTGCCGACATATACCTTATAAGTAGTAACACCATTATCAGGATGCGTTTCGTTCTTCCAGGAAAGTGTGATATCTTTCGAAGCATTAAAAGAAAGGATAGCATCTATCTCCGGAGACGGTTCAATACATTGATCAGGTGCTACAAGCAAACGTTTTGTTGTTATCTCCAACACATCGGAATATACTGACTCCATTGTAGCATTATAAGCTTTAAGACGGAACGCATACAGTACGCCCGGTGTCAGATCTGAAACAGTATGAGAAGTAGTATTAGCCGGTAATTTTGCCACTTCGACGAAAGTACCCTGCGTGTCACGTTGCTCCAATATATAGCCCTCTTCTTCATCTGAATAATCTTTCCATGAAAGTGTAATAGTAGTATGATCCGCTGTCGCTTCCATCGTTGAAGGACATGCCAGAAAAGGCATCGGTGCATCAATACTATTAATGTAATTTTCAATATTGGCATAACCGTTAGCTGCAATCTTCATAGCGTCTGTCGGGTCATTCTTGTCGAGACCATTCTGTTCTTCCCAAGCATCAGGTATACCGTCATTATCGGTATCCGGGAGTTTTTCACCTCTCAAGATTTCACCCGGGCCACGGGTTGGCAATGACATTTCCGTATCTATTATCTGCCCCTTAATACCTAAAGACGTCAATTCATCAATCATATATGCATCTACTTTGTCACGTACAGGAAGGGTTGCTCCGACGTTACCAACAATCCAATGATAAGCTTCTTCAGCGGTCATTTTAGCACCAATTACCGGATGTTTCTCTGAGGGTTCATCCAAAAATGTAGGTGTAAGTTGCTGACCTCCTTCAGGAATAGCACTATCCGGCTGATAACGGTTACAATCCTCACGTGTCAGTAAACGTCCATCCAATTTACCATCTCTGTTATTGTCAAAGTAATTACCTGCAAAATAAGTTACAAAAGCAGGTTTGGCACGTGTAAAAGGGACAGTCGGCTTAAAAGACTGGGTAACGGGATTTTCAGGAGTCCCTCCATTATAACGTACCAGATAGCGTTCACTCTTACCTTCAATAAAATAATTATTCTGAATATCCGCAAGTGAAGCCGCGTCTGTATCACCCATAATATAAGCGCCACCATCGCCCCAGTTATAGATTACATTATTGACGAACTGGTTAAGCCCTTTCACTTTATTATTACGTGTTTTGTTATCAATATAAAGGTTACGGAAAAGTGTAATACCATTCTCATCAGAGGTCTGCATCAAGCCACCGCAAGAGTGGTCCCACAACCCCTGACCCATAATTGAGTTCTGAATAGTGATATTACGGGGCTGATCATCCGGACGTTTAGAGTCACCATTGATGGAGAAACATTCATCAGTACCCCAGGTCACCGACAAATGATCAAAAATCATATTTGAACCAAAAGCAACTCCAGCTGCATCTACATATCCACCCGGAGATTCCTCATAACCATAACGTACTCGCAGATAACGGCAGATAATATTATCTGCTCCCGAAAAAGAGACACGATTTCCATAGATCACAATACCATTTCCGGGAGCTGTCTGAGCTGCAATAGTCAAATTCTTAGCAAAAGGAATAACTGATTTGGCATGGATTACACCCGACACATCGAAAACCACAATTCGATTAGGTTGGCTCACTGCATCACGCAAAGAACCTTCACCCGAATCATTCAGGTTAGTCACGTGGTAAACTTCGCCATAACGACCACCAACAGCATAACGGCCAAATCCTTCTGCACCGGGAAAAGCTAATTGTGGTTCGGTAACAGACTGTGCCGCCACAGGCAAGAGAGGAAAAAGAGCCAAAGCAAAGGCTCCCACGATTGAAGTAAAGTTTTTCATATTATTATATATTAAATGACGAGGCAAAAATAGGCAATGAGAGAAAAGAGCATATTATTGTTTTTGGCACTTTAGATATAAATTTTGATTATCACCACACAGACACTAAATTCAAAACCAAAACAACACAATAAACAATAATAAATAAATACAATATTACCCCCTTCCTACAAGTATATCATACTTATAAAAAGAGGGTAATAAATAAAAAACAAAGAACTATATATTTAAAATATATATTACTTTTTTAATACTATTTTATCATACTGTTCTTCTGCCTTTATTTCAGTATATTTCGGTGCATCAATCATTTCAATCAGCGCACGAAGTACGGGGCCTTCTCCCATCGGATCATTCTCTTGAGTTGGACGATTGTAATAATAAGAGACAGAAGGCATAATACCTGTACCTACACAAATTGCAGTTACATCCCCCTCATCCGTTATCTTCTTCATCATACCTTTCAATCCCTGCTCTGCTACATAAATAAAGTCAGGATGTAACCAACCTTCTTTTACACCACGGGCAATACCAAAAACAAACATGGCTGTCCCAGTGATCTCTTCGTAAGAATCTTCTTTATCAAGTAGCTGATGCCACAAACCATTTTTCCCCTGATAGCGGGCAACACCACTAGCCTGTTGGCGGAAATTCTCAATAACCGCCTCCCGCATCGGATGATCTTTCGGCATCATACTAAGCAAATCGGCCTGTGCCATAAACACCCACCCATTGGCACGACTCCAGTGAGCAACACCATGTTCCTTGTTATCGGTATGGTAACAATGATAATAGATATTCTTTTCCGGACACCACAAATAACGGGTATAGTTCAGCACCTGATTGGCAGCATCATTAAAATACTTTTCATCACCAGTCATTTTCCCCATACGGGCCAGGAAAGAGATAGCCATGAAAGCATCATCTGCCCAAATTGTATTGACGTGCGGCCAAAGACGGGCAATCGTTCCATCTACCAGGCGAGGCTCGGCATAATTCAAATGATCTGCCGTTTCATTCACATAGTTAAGAAAAGCCTCGTTAGGGTGACGCATCTGTAAATCAATCAAACTGGCACCCATCGGCCCATTATCATCCAAACGTTTAGCACGGAAAATCATATGCCAGCTTAGCTTGCGAATTGCATTCCAACCTCCTTCTTTGAAAGCCTGATCATACTGGCGACGGAAAAAGTCAAGATTACCTTCATTGAAGACAAAATTCATATTCTTCAATACGTACTTGTCATACTTCTGATCACCTACTTTATCGGCAAGTTCCATCAATGCGATATTAGTAACCCCATTCGTGTAGTGCCAATTATTGTATTTACAAGCCACTTTCACATCCATTGACAGAGGAAGTTTCTTCACTGATTTATAAACCTCTCCAGTCTTAGTGTTCTTAAATTCGTACGTAGTACTATTAAGTATCCGATCGGCAATTTTCACTGCAGCCTCTCTTGCCGTCATTTTAGTCTGAGCGGAAAGAGAAATAGTACACAAGAAAAGAGCACAAGATATAAAGATTCGTTTCATGGATATAACTGCTTTGATGATTATTTAGGTAAATTGAACGCTGTTGTCATTTCACGCATTTGTTCCTGACTCATACCATCGGGAACAAAGCCCATATTGCGTGCATTAATATAGATCTGAGCCGATTTACTTAATACATCAATCTGATCAAACGCATCCATAATATCTTCACCAACCGCACAGGCACCATGTTTTTCCCACATCACTACATCATAGTCATCTAATTCTTTGATGGTGGCTTCAGCCAACGCTACAGAGCTTGGCAATGCATAAGGAATAATGCCGAGACCACGCGGACAGAAAGCCTTTGTTTCGGGTATCATACTCCAAAGCAGATTGGTCAGCACGTCCTTCTTCAGGAAAGGTTCATGATGCGTCATAGCAATTAGCTCAATAGGATGCGTATGAAGAGATGCCTTATAGGTAGATCCTTTACTAATCAAATAATTGTGCATACACAAATGTGACGGAAGTTCCGAAGTCGGTTGTACAGGTTGGTCGGCTATAATGACATAGCTGGCACAATCATCGAGAATACGAATGACAGAACCGTGCTCCATTGGCCAACGAGCCAAATCACGCATACGCTTGTTGGTTCCTTTACAATAAAAATAGCACCCCTTCAAATAAGGAAGTACAGTACCAATAGCCTTCACTTCACTAATAGGAGCCAGAGCGCGGATTTCATCATCTACAAATTCTGTAATATTCACTACAATATTACCACCATTACGTTCGGCCCATCCTTTTTGCCAGAGGTATCCGGCTACCTCAGCGGCTTTGTTCACTTCATTTGTAAGAGCCGGACGATTTTCTAAAATTGATTTCATCTTTATTATTTACGATTTAACGATTTACGATTGAAAAAACAAAATGATTTACGATTTGACGATTTACGATTTGACGATTGAAGTTACCTGATTTATTATTGGTTACAGACATTTTTCAATCGTAAATAGTAAAATCGCAAATTCCTTTAGGTTTGTGCCATAGCAACCACTATAATGGAAGAGATGAGTATCACCAACCCTAAAATCAATGTTCCGATTGTTGAACTGCTTGCCCCTTTCCATTCTTTGAGAATAATCCCCCAAACGTTACTGAAAGTAACATTTAAAGACATCAGGATACTCCAGGAGAATGCCAGCAAAACAGGACTATCTGTCAGAAAACTCTTTCCCATTTCCAAACCAAAGAACTGAGAATACCATAGTACTCCAGCCAACGCACAAAATAACAAATTATTAATCAGCTGACCTCCTTTAACAGAGAAATATTCTTTACCCGTTTTATTTTTAATATTCTGTTGAATACAATATACAGCATTTGTACAAAAGCCACCCAAAGTAACAAGGAAAATAACAGGCAATCCTGCATACAGAGCTTCTACACCACCGGTAAGAGCCGCTTCTTTGATAGGAATTCCCGCATCCAGCCCGAGAGCAAAACAAGCACTCATTACACCTGCCAACAAAGCAACCAGCAGACCTTTTGTTAATGCAAAGTCCTTTACAGCCGCTTTTTTCTCTTCCTCAGTCATATTTTTGGAACGCAAACTACCGGCATAACCGATTACTGCAATACCGGCTAATGTAATACATACACCGATAAGTAACATCAGTCCATCACCATGAAACAAATCCTTTCCGGCAAAAATAGCAGGGAAAAGAGTACCGAAGCCGGCACAAGTCCCTAACGCAATACTCTGCCCGAGAGCTACACCAAGATAACGCATACTAAGTCCGAACGTAAGTCCTCCAACACCCCACAATACTCCGTAGATAATAGCAGGAAGAGCTCCTCCTGAGCCCCATAACTCAATCAGGCTACTCCCCTCAGGAACAGCCAGCAAAGCCCCTAACAAAGGAAATACAAGCCATGCAAAAATCCCCTGCACCAGCCAAAAACTTTCCCAAGACCAGTTTTTTACTTTATTTATAGGCACATACGAGCTACTTTGTCCGAAGCTTCCAATAGCAATAATAATGAGTCCTATCAGTGTATTCATGTATATTAGTGATTAGTTGATTAGTGATTAGTGATTAGCGATAAATAAGTGACGAGTGGTAAGTGATAAGTGATAAGTAACAGCGAAGCCCGCTAATCACTCATCACTTACCACTAACCACTAATTCACTACACCCCTCTTTTTGAAGTTACTTCTACCTCATATTTCTCTATTTCTGCGATAAAATCTTCACCTACAGGAACATTATTCTTCAAGCAGAACATATCCCAAACAGCATTCCACGGAAGTGATTTCGATTCTTCGAGCAGAGCAAGACGCTGGAATAATTTATCGTCAGCTTCGTATTCGCGAAGTTTAGCAATCGGTTCAAGTAAACCTTGCAGAAAACATTTCTGTGTGGCACGGCTACCAATAACATATGCTCCGATACGGTTAATGCTGGCATCAAAGTAGTCCAGACCGATATGTACACGATCAAGTGCATTGCAACGTACAACTTCTTTTGCCAGATCCAGTGTTTCATCGTTCATGATAGTCACATGATCACTATCCCAACGAACAGGACGACTAACATGCAACATAATTTCGGGTGTATAAAGCAACAAAGACGAAATCTTGTCGGCTACACTCTCAGTAGGATGGAAATGACCCGTATCCAGTGTTACCATTTTATTACGACTTGCCCCGTAACCAATATAGAAGTCATTAGAACCTACTGTATAACTTTCCAGACCAATACCAAATACTTTTGATTCAATACAGTCCTTCATATGCTTATAATCAATGGCAAAAATCTGATCCAAAGAATCTTTCAACAATTCACGATAACGTAAACGGTTCACAGTGATATCTTTACTACCATCGTGTACCCACAGGTTCATAATACAAGGATCACCCTGACGTTTACCCATCTCCTCAGCTATAGCACGACAACGTTTAGTATGCTCTATCCAGAAGTCACGAATTTCTTTATTCGGATTTGACAAGGAAAGGTTTCCACTTTTTGGATGAGAGAAAGAGGTGGAATTGAAATCCAATTTCATTCCGTGTTCTGCTCCCCACTGTATCCAACTTTCAAAATGTTTCGGTTCTACCTGATCACGGTCCACAAACTGTCCTCCAAAATCGCCATAAATTTCGTGCAGATTCAGACGATGTGTACCAGGTATATATGAAGCAGCTTTCAGAATATCTTGTCTAACTTCCTCTATATTACGTGCTTTACCCGGATAATTACCAGTAGCCTGGATACCTCCGCTCAATGATCCGTTTGACTCGAAGCCAGCCACATCATCTGCCTGCCAGCAATGCAAAGACAATGAAATTTTCTGTAAATCTTCAAGAGCTTTATTAGTATCAACACCCACAGCCGCATAGCGTTCAACGGCTACGTCATAAGCTTTTTTAATCAATTCTTCTTTCATGATATTATATGTTTAAAGTGAATATAAGCCGTATCCCAATTCTCTGATTTTTGCGGTTGATAAGTTTTCAAAGGAATAGAGTTGTGAATAAGTTGTCGCATTCCTTTTATATCTTCCGCCTCACCTGCTGTCATAGCCTGTATCATAACATTTCCAATGGCAGTAGCTTCCGAAGGACCGGCTATAACCGGAATGCCGATTGCATTGGCAGTAAACTGGTTCAATAGTTCATTCCGGCTTCCTCCGCCGATTACATGAAGCGTCTCTATCGGCATAGGAGACAAATTACATAGATTCTCCAATACCTGACGATAGCGAAGCGCCAGACTCTCAAAAATACAACGTACAATTTGTCCGCGTGTTTCTGGTACAGGCTGATTGGTTTCTGCACAGTACCGGCAAATCGCCTCCTGCATATCAGCAGGGTTGGCAAAACAAGCGTCATCCGGATTAATCAGACTACGGAAAGGTTCAGCTTCCTCGGCTTCAGCTATCAATTCCGGATAAGAAATATTTTCCCAACCTGTACGACAACGCTCGAGTAGCCACATACCACATATGTTTTTCAACAGACGAATCGTACCTGCTACTCCACCTTCATTGGTGAAGTTCAAGCGTTCTGTCTCTTCTGTGATTACCGGAGCATCCGTTTCTACTCCCATAAGTGACCACGTGCCGCTACTTAAATAAGCAAAATTACGATTCAGTGCCGGAACGGCAGCTACAGCAGAAGCAGTATCATGTCCTGCTACAGCGATAACCGGAATAGCTCCCAGCCCGGTAAGCTTCTGTATCTCTTTTGTCAACACTCCTACTTGTTCACCCGGATAAACGAAACGTCCGAAATGTTCTTCAGTCAGTCCGACCACTTCCAACAATTCCGGCTCTAACTTCCGGGTTTGGGCATTGACCAGCTGTGCCGTACTGGCAATAGTGTATTCTGTCACCATTTCGCCTGTCAACATATAACTCAAAGCATCCGGAATAAATAATATTTTATCGGCAACAGCCAATGCACTGTCACTATTGCCGCGTAGCGTATCAAGTTGAAACAGAGAATTAAAATTCATCACTTGAATACCTGTCAAGCCATACACCCGGCTGCGGGGAACGCGGGTAAAGAGAGCTTCTGGTGCTCCGTCCGTATGAGGGTCACGATAAGCATAGGGTTGACGCAACAAATGTCCATCTTTACCTACACAGACAAAATCAACACCCCAGGTATCAATGCCAATGGAAGTAATAGATACATTCCGTTTCGCTACCAATTTCAGTCCATCTATAACCGACTGATAAAGAGCATAAATATCCCAATAATAATGTCCTCTTACTTCAATAAGCTGATTGGGAAAACGATTTATCTCTTCCAGCTCCAATCCCTTATCCGAAAAAGAGCCTAAAATAGTACGTCCGCTGGTAGCCCCCAGATCGACCGCAAAAAAATAGTTCTTCATGTCTGTATTACGTGTTTATTTTGTGATATCTACATTCTTGTTATGTTCAAGTTTCAGTTTACTTTTAGCATTTACAGAAAAGTTATTCACCTTCCAGTCTTTTGCCCATGAAATGGTTCCTGCATTCTCCCCACTGAAATGTACATTATCAAAGTTAAATCCATCAATTGTACTATTCTCTATACCGGACACCTTGATACAGGTTTGTGCGTTGGTAGCAGTTACATTTATAAAATGTACATTACGGAATTTGGGGGTTCCTTGTTTAGGATCTACCGGAGTCAACATCTTAATCCAGTGTGCCGGAACACTTTTTTCATCGTAACCTTCAGGCAACTTTGAAGTACTATAAGCCGGATGCCAGTTCAGATCGACCACAAACGGATCGCGTACTCCAATCATTTCAATGTTGCAAAGATAGATGTCTTCTATTACACCGCCACGCTGACAGGTACTCTTGAAACGTAATCCATATTTTGTGCCCATACCTGTCATATTATAAGCCACAATGTTGCTGATACCACCCGAAGTTTCACTACCACAAGTAAATAATCCGTCTCCATGTCCGGCAATGCAATCACGAATCACGACGTAACGGCAAGGACGATTCACCCGTAGACCATCACTGTCACGGCCTGCTTTCAGACAAAAATTATCATCATTGCAATTGATATTCGAGTTTTGTACCAATATATATTCTGAAGAATCGATGTCTATACCATCTGTACTGGGACCACGACCTTCAATATTATTACTAATAATAATTCCGTCGACAGTAACATACTTACTATACAAAATGTGTAAGCTCCAGAAACCCGGCTGATAAAGCACTATGTTTTCTACTGTTACATTCTCACATTCGGCGATAAGAATACCCCGCGGACGTTCACAATCATAGTCAACAATCCAGCGTAATCCTTTCGGATCGTATTCTTTCCGCATCGAACGATACTTGTCCCAGAAAACTTTGCCGCGACCGTTAATTACTCCATCACCGGAAATCGCAGCATTCTTCTTACCTATTATATTAACCAATGCCGAAGGCCAGTTCATTTCTACACCGGCCACACGTGTATCTATTTTCTTATAATCATTAATGTCCTGCGAACCGATAAGCGTAGTTCCTTTGGGGATATTAAAATTGACATTATTACCAACAAAGAGAGCACCGGTCAGATAAATTCCCGGACTAAAAGTAACAATACCTCCTCCTGCCTGCTCAGCAGCGTCAATCGCTTTCTGAATAGCAGCGGTATTCATTTCCAATGCATCTCCTTTGGCACCGTAATCGGCTACGTTATAAATGGTTTGTTGTACAGGAAAAGTCTTAGCACCAACCTCCTTCATCCAAGGGAAATCAGGGATATTGGCAGTTTGTGCTGTAACGGTGAAACTTATAACAGACAGGAATACTCCTATCAGGCAAGTCAGGTTCTTCATGGTATACATTCAATTATTGTGAGTAATACTTTTAATGATACAAAAATAGGGGATTCCTCCCCTATTTGCGCTGCACATTTTGATATAAAGGGTGTCTTATTTGACAATTTGGCTCACCCCCTCACAAAAGCGGGTAATGAACTTTTCACCTTCTTTATTATGTATTGTCACATTCTTCAAAGTAATATTGCGACTATAGATAAATTCGGCTCCTATCTGAGAAGTAATATCCAGATTCTCAAGCGTTATACCATCAATTGGCATCTCTGGTATACCATTAAAAAACAGCGCCCGGCGTGCATTGGAACATACCAGATTCGAAATATGAATATTACGAAAACAAGGAGTAGTATCGTCTATCGGTAACGGGTCAACTTTTGCAGGAATCTTCTCACCGCTCTCTAATACTTCAACAGCAGACTTACCTCCATAGTAAAGATTGAAAGTCACAGGTTCCGTCGGGATATCCATCATAGAAACATTACGTATCCAGATATTCTCAACAACTCCCCCGCGTCCCCGCTTACTCTTGAAACGCAGTCCGACATCCGTCCCCAAAAACTGACAATTACTAACGGAAACATTACGTACTCCACCACTCATCTCGCTGCCTACAACAAAACCACCATGTCCTTTAAATACCGTACAGCCATCTACTACAACGTTCTCACAAGGACGGGCGCGACGACGTCCGTCTTCATCCTTTCCACTTTTCAAACAGATACCATCATCTCCTACATCAAATGTGGAATTCACAATCAACGCATTTTTACAGGATTCCAAATCAAGCCCGTCACCATTCTGAGCATAACTCGGGTTACGCACCTGTATATCCTCTACCAAAACATTCTCACACATCAGAGGGTGTAGATTCCATGCCGGAGAATTTTGAAAGATCACCCCCTGAAACCAGACATTTTTACACTCTATCAGACTTACCATCACCGGACGCAGGAAATGACGTACGCTCTGCCACTCTTCCTCCGTCTTTAAATTCTGAGGAACATTCATATTGCTGATAGTATCTCCTTTAAGTGTTTGCGGATATGGAAACCAATAAGTAGGACGCTTATAAACCCCACCCCGGGCAATGGTTTGTTTCCAGACACTTTCTGTCACTTTCTCACGTTTCAAAGGACGCCAGTAATGACCGTTTCCATCTATTGCTCCTTGTCCGGTAATAGCCACATTAGTCAGATTACGTCCTGAAACAGGTGACTGACAACGGCGGGTGTCTAATCCTTCAAACACCGTTTCTACCAACGGATAAAGTTCAACATCCGGAGAGAAAAGAATCACAGCTCCTTTCTCAATATGAAGATTAATATTACTTTTCAAAACAATCGGTCCGGTCAGCCAGATACCGGCAGGTACTATCAGACGTCCACCTCCTTTGGCAGAAAGTGCATCTATCGCTTTAGCAAATGCTTCCGTACAGAGGTCCACCCCATTACCAACAGCACCAAAGTCCTTCAAAGAAACCTTGCGGTCAGGAAACTGAGGTGCTTTCACTTCAGGCATAGCAAAAGGGAGATCTTTATAAATTTCCTTATACTTATAGGTCTGTGCCAAAAGCGGCAAAGCCACCCATACACAAAGAAACAACATAATTGAAATTCGCTTCATTCGGTAGTATTTTTATTATATAACAAAACTTTTATTCTCCAAGATAATAAGATGGTACTGGTGCCTGCGGATATCCCATACTGCGATGAGCCACATAGCTACGATAGAGTGGATCCTGCATAAGCGTAATACGACGATCCTTTGCCGGAATAACAGTATGGTAAATGCGTAACTCCCCCGGAAGTGCAGTAATTAACTCTTCACGCCAATCTCCTTCCATATCGGCCATCATCAGAATATCTCCCTCAATACCTCTGGTCAGATCTTCACCTTTCCACTTCCAGATACTCTGTTTCTTACCATTGGAAGAAGAGCCTGCTCCCCAACGATTATCATCGCCACGAAAGGTTTCACGAAGCAGATCGGCATCCCACCAGATCCAATTACGACAGCCCGGAATCTCTTCACGGGTCACATTCAGTTTCTTTCCGTCTGAAGTCAACAAATACTTATCAGTACTCCCTCCTTTGCGGTCTTCACTGGCAAAGCACTCTAAACCGGGATATTCCGGATCAAAATCGGTTACCATACCATCACCTACGTGGTAAGTTGTATGCCCAATGTCCCATATTAATTCTCCGGTACGGGCACTCACAACAGATACCCCACGTCCATCTTCTTTTTTGGGTTCACTCACCATGAATACCTGTAATCCTTCCATATCCGGATGTAATTTACACAAATAGGCCTTATCGCTATGTCCTAATCCCGATGACCAGAGTAAAGTCCCATTATCATCAAGCATACAAGAACCCAACAGTATCTCATCACGCCCATCACCGTCTACATCTCCCGTCACCATACTATGAGCTCCCATACTACGCACAACCGGATTTTCTTCGTCTCCATCCCAACGCCACATACGTTGCAGCTTGCCATCTTTTAATTGCCAGGCGTCTACCACCATCAACTTATAAGTACCACGGGCAGCGAGTATACAAGGCGTTTTCCCATCCAGATAAGCCACTCCCATCTGGTTACGGTTCTGTCGGATCAGATTGCCATAACGATCATTCCGCTCGGGCCAGTCTACACGATCAATTTCTTTGCCAGTCATTCCATCCAGCACAGACAGATATTCACTACCACCACAAACACGTCCTTTCTCATTTTTTACAAAATCAGAACCGGCTGTTTTTATAGCAATTTCAGCTTTACCATCCCCATTAAAATCATAAACAATAAAAGGAGAATACCAGATACCAGGCTCAATACCAGGGCCCATATCGTAGGTCCAAAGCCAGGTACCATCATTCAGATAGGCAGATATCTTATACGTTTTTCCGGTAGTATCTCCCGGCATACCCGGATCTACATTGGTTTCAGGTGTACGGATAATGTAATCATAAGCGCCATCGCCATTCAAATCGGCTAAAGCAATTTTACCAGCCTTCGCATTATCTTTCAGCCGGATAGAAGTATAATTAGTACATTTCCCAGCTTCAACCTCTACTCTTTCGGATGCAACAGGTGTAAGCCCTTTTACCACGGGTACTACCCAATAAACCGCCTTTTCCTGTACAGGAGCATTATCAATAAAGTCGCAGGTTTGCATCACAGGTTTGTTAGTGAGACGGCGTTTCTTGCCATTTACTTCCCGATAAACATGAAAGGCGGTAGCAGGAGTATCTGTATTCAATAGCCGCCAACTAAGGTAAACCCCTTTCCCGTCCCGGGAAGGAGCGACATAAAGTCCGCGATTCAAATGTTCCGTAATCCGCTCTTTAGCAAAACCCTCCACCAGTGGTTTGGGCTCATGCCGCGGATCAAGTATCTCATACATATATTGCCGCTCGCGAGGGTCCTGTGCATAAACAGCAACTACAGCAGACAAGAAAAATATCAAAGCAAAATATTTATTCATAATAAAAAGTCCCTTTCTTCATTGGAATTACTTTCACCGGGCCAATCAATCCACTTGGCACAGGTTCCCAGCCTCCATATCCAGTTTTTTTATAATCCAGACTTACAATATTGGCATCTTTAAAAATACGCCAGGGTATTTCTTTCCGGTCCATATCCGCAATGCGGTTGGCAGGTAAATTAGTCACTTCTACCTCCAGGATATTTTCACCGGGACAAAGATATTTACCTACCAGGCAACGATAAGGAACTGACCACAATGTGGCAACGTCCTTTCCATTAATACGAATACGAGCGCTCTCACGCACATCACCCAAATCGAGCCTCCATTCAGGAATCGAAAGATCGTTCAGATTAAATTTGAATGAATAAGAGGCTGTTCCCATTGTATTCTTTACTTCTGCTACCGGAAGTTCAGTCCATGAACCCAACGTTACCGAATCAGGAGCAGCCGAAACAGCCGGAATGCTTTCTACGAAGCGAAAACCCCATTTACCCGTCAAAGTCAATCCATCGGCTTTTGGCTCGTAATATCCCCATGCAGAAGCCTGTACATCGGCATTCGTAAACGTTTTCAGCAGGATTGATTCTCCGGATGCTACCTGTAAATACACCTCCGTACATCCATTCTTCTGACGCAAAAGGGCCTTTCCACTCTCTCCGTTCACAGGATTATAGATCAGGGCAGATGTAGCCTGAACTCCCAAAGGTATCCATCCTTCCGTATCTTCTCCTTTCAAGGCAGAAATAAAATAATGATATCCATCTTCGTTTGTACGACGGATACAACTCAAACCATAAGTTGTCTTCATCCTTTCGGGTTGTACACCTGTTTCCGCCAATGTGCGGTCATAATCCGTTCCAAACAAAATACGCCCTTTACGCAATTTGTCTTTTTGTGCCATCAATTTCTTAAAAGCAGCACGACGTTCATTCAACCGGGCATATCCGGGAACATCTTCCGGATATTGCTCCAGAAACACAATAGTAGCTCCCTCATCTGCCAAACGGAATAATTTGGCAAGTACATCATCCGGCATCAGTTTCGCGCCCGGAATGAGTAACGCCCGATACACGGTACCTCCGGAGGTAACTAATTTCCCACCCATACAAGTAAGACTGCGTATGAAGTTATCGGAAATATAATCCAAATCATAACCTGCATTATAAATACGATGAACTGCATCGATAAAACGGGGCGCACGCTTTGCCATTTTATGAATATCAAACATCAAGAGACGTCCGTCCTGCTCCTGCCACATATCATATACAGGCAGATATACCAGAAAATCATTATCAGGTTTCCCCATCTGCAGAAAACTCTGACAACGGGTTATATAATCAAAAAATGCCGGAGCATCCCGCCAGATATTATTTGTAGGACTCATATCAACGGAAGCATAGAACTTCCATCCCGGCCATACAGCCTCAACAGGCGAATAAGTGGTCCCATGAAAATAGGTGTGATTTACCCCTGAGATAAACATCAGATCAATATCCGGCTTACACTGAGAAAGTGACGTACGAAAATGTTCCGTCAGCCAGGTAAATGTTTCAGACGAAGTAAATGGTTTACCGGCAATATGAGCAGCCGAAGAAGCATATTTCAGCATCGACAAGTCTGAATCGTTAGGACGTGTTAATGAATCACGGCGTAAACCACGGATTCCAAAATCAGAAATACCGAAGCCCTCGCATTCGGGAACATCTACAGTGGTATACAGATCTATCAGATTACCAGGTGAGCCATGTGCCTGATTACGTGTTTTGGAGCCGTGTGAATATGCCCATTCTGTCCATTGCCGGGTAAAGTTCTCTAAAAGTAATTCGGCAATCGTCTCCCGGTAGTCAGAAATAATCCGGGAAACCATATCCGTACGTTTATCCGACAAGAATTCCGGAAGATGCTCTTCCAGTTTATATCCGCGCCGTGCAGCAAATTCGTCAAAAAGATTCTCAGTCCAATCCGCCTTATATACTTCGTAAGAATCATTGAAGAAGTTATGCGGATAAGGTGCTCCTGATGCTTCAAAGGCACGTTCAAAACGATTCAGATAATTTTTCACAGCCCGGCCGGACAAATGATCCATCACGTATCCCTCTCCTCCGGGAGCAGCGCGCTTCACTTTCTGGAATGTCTTTCCGCAAAAGGCAGCTATCAATTGCCAGTTTCCTTTGGGAGCTTTCCATTGCAAAATACCGTCTTTCACTTTAGACGTCAGGTTTATGCATTTCCCTTTATCAGAAAAAGCCATCAAACGGCTTAGCTTAGCATAGGCACGTTGCTTCTCGTCAGCAACTTCTATTTTCTCTTTCAGTTGTTCACCACCCTGCAATGTATATTCCGATACGAAAAGCTTGCAGGCAGCGTCTTCTATGGTTACCTCCGGGCCTCCGAAAGGCCACCCGGTACCGGTATTCATATCAATCTGCATACCCAGGCGATTCGCTTCACCCTCAGTATATTGCAGCATCTCCATCCAGTGAGAAGAAAGAAATGGAATATCATTTTCATCATTTCCTTTTACTCCATAGATAGGAGTTATCTCCATCGTTCCCATTCCCGCTTTCGCATAAGCATTCAGATTATGAGTCAGATTTTCTTTATCTACGGCGCTTCCCATCCACCACCAACGGGCAGCAGGTTTCGATTCAGTGGTTATCTCCGGCCAACTTATTGTTTGTGCCGCTGCAAAAGGGCACAATAACCAAGCCAGTAACACTATTCTTATTTTTTTATCCATCATCCTAAGTAATGCATCACAATTAAATGATTATTTAGCGGGGTATTATTTATACTAATTTTAAATCAGTACTCATCTTATTTTTATCACCTACTCTCCCAGTTCGATACATCCCATGACAAAAGGGCCCGTAGCTTTGGCATCGTTATCACGCATTTTCTCTCCGATATAATATTCAAAGCTACCATCCCGGTACGGATGTCCTCCCAGACCACCTACCTGGCAACAACGCGTCAGCGTAAGTGTACCATCAGGATTCTCAATAAGCAGTTTGTCTTTCAATCCCTTAAAAGCTTTCTCCGCTACCTCTCTGTATTTCGCATCAATATACCCTTTATTTACCGCTTTTGCATAAGCATACATACACTGTGAAGTTACAGATGCTTCCGGGAAATTGCCTTCACGCTTCGGCTGATCAATCACCTGGTACCACAAGCCGGCCTTATCCTGGTATTTAGGAAGCGTATCGGCAAGCCCTTGTATCCAGCTTATCATATCGGCACGTCCGGGATGATTCTCCGGAATATAGTCCAGAGCATCCACCAAAGCCATAAACCACCAGCCGATACTGCGCCCCCAGAAGTTAGGTGAATGTCCCGTTTCCGGATCTGCCCAACGCTGGCTTTTACTCTCGTCCCAAGCATGATGATACAAACCCGTTTTAGCATCATAAGTATGCTTGTGACAAAGTGTAAATTGTTTCACTGCCTCATCTATCCACATCGGTTGATTGAACTCCGCCCCATATTGTGCCAGAAAAGGTGAAGCCATATACAAACCATCCAACCATATTTGGTGCTGATAAATCAATTTATGCCAATATGCACCCTCCAGTGTACGGGGATGGTTCTTCAACTGTTTTATTAAAAGGTCCATTGCCATTTTATACTTTTCCTTACCTGTCTCACGATAAAGATCAAATAGCACTTTACCCGAATTAATGTAATCAAGATTATAAGTAGACACATCATACAGATGGATTTGCCCTGTTTCATTTATCAGCGAATCCGCCCATGCCTCTACATAATCAAAATAGCGTTTCTCGCCTGTCTGTTTCCACATTCTTAGCATAGCGCAACAACCTACTCCCTGTGCATAGCCAAAAAACAAACGCTTTCCATGATCCAGTTGATAAGCCTTCGGGAACCGGCGCATCTCAGAATCAGCAAACCAGCGGGCATACGTATCCGGAGCAAAATGATCCGTACGGAAAGGTACGGCCGGGAAACCGGCTTTATTATAAAGATTCACACGGAAAAAGTTTCCGTAACCATAACGCACGGCTGTAGGCTGAGGAACCTCAGGAGCATAGAGTTCTACCTTATTCCCCTGGATCATTGCCGTTGCCGGATAAAAACGAGCATCTGGACCTGAAATAAAGAAACCTTTTACAGGGGTATCATCAGGGGTCTGCAATCCACTTTCTGCATAATCAAAAGTAAGTGTAACTTTTCCCTCTTTCACTTTCATATTCTTATAAAGCGGACCGGAATAAGCCCCCTTTTTACCATATTGTTTAGCCAAAGCCCAAGCTGCCAGACGTTCCCCTGTCACCTTTTTATTACGCGGATGAATATCGGTAGAATCAGCAGCATCTGTAATTACCGCCATACCCACATTGCGCAAACCACTCTGCCAGGTATTCAATTGTGCTTCACGAATGCCAGCAGGTTGTTTATAATGTGGAGCAATCTGCACAAAATAAAAAGGCATATCGGCCTGTCCCCATTCCTTACGCCAACTATTAATAAGGTTTGTAAATACCTCCTGATACTTTTCATAACGAATGGAATTAGATTCTCCCTGATACCAGATATTCCCTTTTATTGTATAACCCAGAATCGGAGCAATCATACCATTCCACAAGGTAGCCGGTACTTTACATTTATCTTTTTCACGTTTCACATTTTGCACGGCAAAATCTTCCAGAACATCAGAATATAATGGGTTATTTTTCATAACCTCCATCTTCGTCCATGACTCAGCATGTGTACCTCCCCAGGTAGACTGGATCAACCCAACCGGTATTTGCAATTCTTTATAAAGTTTACGCCCGAATGTGAATCCAACAGCCGAGAAATCTTTTAAATTCTCCGGATTACAAATCACCCACTGCCCCACACAATCCTCTTTTTCATCCTCAGGCGCAAGTTGGTGCTCTACATGAAAAAGTCGAATAGAAGGATAATCAGCATCTTTCATTTCTTCTGCTTCATTTATCATCCCCGTTTTCCATTTAACTTTAGGATCACGTGCCACCGGAAATTCCATATTAGACTGTCCCGTACAAAGCCATACTTCACCTATTAATATATTATGTATGGTAATCGTGTTTTCTCCTTTCACAATCAGTGTCTGATTATCCATCACACCAGGAGTTTTCAACTGTAGTTCCCAACGTCCGTCAGCAGGTGTCTGCACCGTATAATTTCTTTTATCCCAGGAAGGAGAAACAGTCACCTGTTCACCCGGACGGGCTTTTCCCCAGATATTCACCTGAGTTTTTTGTTGCAACACCATATTGTCTGAGAAAATAGAAGGAAGCGTTACTTTACCTTGTACCGGAAACGAAACAACATATAAGAATAGAAGTATAAAGTACCAAAACTGCTTTTTCATGTGCTTTTGATAGTTTAAGAAAATTAATGGATTTATTGATGATGCAAAAATAGGCAGAATCATCCAAAGTATTGATCTGTTTTTTGACTGTAATCTTAACCTTTTTGTCGTTTCATCTCAAAAATTACTTGTCCGTAGAATATCTCTACTACATATTCATTTTTCTATAAATCAACCGATAGGCTTTATTTAAAATACAAAAAAAGTTAAAGGCCATAAGAAATCTAAGTAAATAAAGTTACCTTTGAAAAATCCTTAAAACAAATGCTATGATTAAGGTGGTTTTACATAAAATAATTTATTGGAGTATAATATTAATCCCAATACTCCGAGCAAATTCTTTGTTTGCCCAAGTTCCAGTGATATCAATTCCTCAACCGGCAGAAATAGGTCGTTTCGATAACTTCCACCAAACTTCTCCCCAAAAGACACCTGGCATATCATCTTCCTGTGATGCCTTGATTCAAAGGCAAAATGAGGCCATCATACGTGAGGTAAAAGAAAACGAACGTAGAAGAGCAGCCATCAACCGCAAATATGCTATTCAGAAATACATGAAATCCAACTCGATCCCTTTACCGGATTTTTCCTCAGTTCCCGGTTCAGAATGTTTTCAAAGTGCCCGTGAAGAGATACTTGAAATGCTTGAAGGCAAAAAGGAGATGAGTCTGAAAAGAGCCGTATTCGTGACGGAAAACGCTTTTTTCGGGAATAAAATGAAATATAAGAGTTTGATGCAGCCATTCAGAATCTAAAACACATTTGTCTGCTGAAAATGCAGGAAGAAAAATTAGATAAGAATGACGGGTTAGCAAAATTAATGATGATCTTTCGTATTCTGTCGGAAGTTATCGAAGTCAAAGAACCCGGTAGTGAAAAAACAATCATTCATCACCCGATGAAATATGACTTTGAAGATTATCGCGCAGATGTTAACACCAGTAATTACATGGTATCAAAGCTTTTAGCCCAAAATACAGGACAGTGCCATTCCATGCCTTTATTGTTTTTGATTCTTGCCGAAGAGTTGGAAATAGAAGCTTTCTGGTGTTTTTCACCGAGCCACTCTTTTATAAAATTCCAAGACAAGCAAAACCGTTGGTATAATATAGAGCTAACTCAAGGTGCTGTTGTCACAGATGATTTCTATATGAATAGCGGTTTCATTAAATCCAAAGCTATACAGACAGGTATTTATCTGAATCCACGGACTATGAAACAGACTATTGCCCATATTCTCAATGACTTGTCTGCTTATTACATTTCCCGTTATGGCTATGATCATTTTATAGAAGAAAACAGCAATTTAGTTTTGCGCTATTCTCCTTCTGATTTAACGGCTTATCAACATTATGCAAACATCTGTACTGTACAAGCTCTATATGTTATTAATAATTCGGCCAATGCGGGGTATAGTAGAGATCTTGTAGAACCTCGTGCTGTAAGTTTTGGAAATTATTTGCGAAGTACCTACTCATTGTCACCATTGAGAGAACAATATGGTTACATAAAAGGAAATTTCCACCAATTTGGAGGAAATGAAAAAATATCAGGCTTTGCTACACTAAGCAATAATTCCGATAAAACAAGTTACGGTTTTAGTTATACAAAAACCACAACAATTGTTAAGAGTTACAAGAAAAATTTCCAGGGTTTAAGAGTACCTGATAAGACAAGAAAGGAAACTACTACTCATTATATGATTGTGTCTAGAGATAAAAACAATAATGTCTCTTTTCAGACATATAATAGTGAAGAAGAATACAGAAACGCAACCTCCAATTGGTAGATTATGAAAAGATATGAAACAAATAAGATACTCGGATTGATAACAATATGTATTAATGTACTGTTGTTTTTCAAATCTCTCTATTTGCATTTTGCATATAATTTCACTGACAAATTGTTTTTGTTTATGTATCCGAATTGGGTCTTATTGATAAACGCTTTGCTTGGGATTATTGGAGCTTATATAGCACTACTTCTATTCAAGAATATGATTGGAATTAAATTGTTTTTGATTGTAACATTAGTATTGTGGTTTATTTCTTTATCGAATTATTTTCTCTCAATGTATTGGAAAAAGTAGCAAGTTTGTGCTTTGGTCTGCCCAAAACTGATTGAATAGTTTAAATCCCGTTGGTCTAAAAGTGGCTAACCGGATTTTTTACTGTATTTTAGGAATACGCCTGCAGGACAGGCAGCATGGTCTTCTATTCCTACCCATGGAGGAAGAAACCCTACAGGATATCTACAAAACCTTCCTGGCTAAAGAACCGGGTCATCCGTATAAGAAACTTCTGTACCAACGGAACAGTGTAATGTTAGGGCTGATGGTCTTCTAGGGATTAGACAGCGGTGATCTGGAACGATTGACGGTCAAAGACATCAACCTGAGGGAAGGCATTGTTTACATTGCAACATCGAAGAATAATGCGGCAAAAACGCTCAGACTGAAATCTGTTCAGATACTCTCTATTAACCACTACATGACCCATACAAGGCTCAGCTGAATAAAAAACAGGAAACTACAGAACGGTTCTTTATCAAAAGCAAAGTCAATGACCTGGTATCAACTCTTGTAACCAGGCTTAAACAACAGCATCCTGAAATCCGCAATCCAAGGCACATCCGTTCGTCGGTCATTATGAACTGGCTGAAGAAGTACCACATCCGTCAGGTGCAATACATGGCCGGGCATAAAAGGGTTTGTTCCACCGAACGTTACAAGCGGGAGGACCTGCACGATTGGACATTGCAACTTCAAAAGTACCATCCGATCAGACAAATCGGCCATACAATCTGACAAACTCCTGCTTTTTTCTTTCAAATGAAATCAATTGAAAAGAAAAAATCTTATCTTTGAAAGTCAGAGAGAGTTAACGGGTTATGTTTTCATATCGAAAGACAGATTAAGAAAAATACGTTTTGATATCAACTCCACATGGGGATGCTCCCCATATTCATTTAGAAATCTTTAAAAATAGAAAAATGCAATACCAGGAACTCATCGTATATACCCTCAATAAATTTAATAAGATCAAAAAACATGAAAGCTATTTATAATAACATGAAATTTATAATCAAAAATGATTTTCCAGAAATAGGTACATATTTATATGTTTTTGAAAAAGGTAAATGCATTGCGGATTACTTACAGGACGACAGTTTATCATGTAAAGAATTTGCACTAGAAAAATATGGAGTTCCTATGGATATTTGGCAAGAAAATGAAGACGATTAAAATCCAAGATATTTTCCACTCAATCAAACAGGCTTTATTTTGCACTCAAAATCATTTTTGTTTTATGTTAAGATGTGTTTCAATGACACCTTTTGTTTTTCGGTCGGGATTTTTTTTGATTTGACGACACATCGTATATATCCCTAATCAATAATTCAATAAAATTGAAAATATAGAAGCTGTTTCCAAGAAGCCTAAGACAACTTTGCAATCTTCTATATTAGTTATATCGCTATACTCCCCCCTCCCTTCCAGTGTTTATTAAAACCATTTTTGAATAAATTCTGCTTTCATGTATAAAAAGAATAAAAAAGTTTGGTTTTATGCATCAAATCTCCAAAATATTGCATACTTTTGCGCCATTCTTAGAATAATTATACAAGATGAAAAAGAAAGCAAACCGATTAGATGCTATTAAAATGATTATCTCGAGCAAAGAGGTAGGGTCACAGGAAGAACTTCTGCAAGCACTTGCCGCTGAAGGTTTTGAATTGACTCAGGCTACTCTTTCTCGCGACCTGAAACAATTAAAGGTAGCCAAGGCAGCCAGCATGAATGGTAAATATGTGTATGTATTGCCCAATGACATCATGTATAAACGCGTAGGTGACCAAAGTGCCACTGAGATGTTAATGAACAATGGTTTCATTTCCCTACAGTTCTCTGGCAATATTGCTGTTATCAAAACACGTCCCGGATATGCCAGCAGTATGGCTTATGACATTGATAACCGTGAGTTCGGAGATATTTTAGGTACCATTGCAGGAGATGATACTATCATGTTAGTACTGCGTGAAGGAGCTGAACCTAAAATGGTGCAGAACTTTTTGTCGCTCATCTTCCCGAATATACAATAATCATATAACAATATACTCGACACACGAATTAAAGAAATGGAGACTCAAAAAATAGATGTGATGGTAGCCGACGCCTCACATGAGGTTTACGTTGACACTATTTTGGAGACAATTAAAAACGCAGCGAAAGTGCGCGGAACAGGGATTGCAGAACGTACACATGAATATGTTGCTACCAAAATGAAGGAAGGCAAAGCTATTATCGCCCTTGAAGGAGAAAAATTTGCAGGCTTTACTTATATTGAGTCATGGGGTAACAAACAATATGTAGCAACGTCAGGCCTTATTGTACATCCCGACTACCGTGGATTGGGACTGGCAAAACGTATCAAACAAGCCTCTTTCAAACTGGCTCGCTTACGTTGGCCATGGGCTAAGATATTCAGTCTGACCAGCGGTGCTGCTGTAATGAAAATGAATACAGAACTTGGTTATGTACCTGTAACATTCAATGAGCTGACTGATGATGAATCATTTTGGCGCGGTTGCGAAGGTTGTATCAATCATGACATACTGGTGGCAAAAAACCGTAAGTTCTGCATCTGTACAGCTATGCTTTACGACCCCGAAAAACATAAAGAAGATATTATATAAATAAGGAGATATATCATGGAACAGAAAAAGAAAGTGGTAGTTGCATTCAGCGGAGGATTGGATACCTCATATACTGTAATGTACCTGGCCAAAGAAAAAGGCTATGAAGTATATGCAGCATGTGCCAATACAGGAGGTTTCAGTGACGAACAACTGAAACAGAATGAAGAAAACGCCTATAAATTGGGTGCTGTGAAATATGTTACACTCGACGTAACACAAGAGTACTACGAAAAGAGCTTAAAATACATGATATTCGGAAATGTATTGCGTAATGGTACTTATCCCATCTCTGTCAGTTCAGAGCGTATTTTCCAGGCACTTGCCATTGCCCGTTATGCAAATGAAATCGGTGCGGATGCTATCGCTCATGGTTCTACCGGAGCCGGAAACGATCAGATTCGTTTTGATATGACTTTCCTGGTACTTGCACCGGGTGTGGAAATCATTACACTAACCCGTGATATGGCATTGAGCCGTCAGGAAGAGATTGACTATCTGAACAAAAATGGTTTCAGTGCCGATTTTACAAAACTCAAATACTCTTATAACGTAGGCCTATGGGGAACCTCCATCTGTGGTGGTGAGATACTGGATTCTGCACAAGGATTGCCCGAAACAGCTTACCTGAAGCAAGTTGAAAAAGAAGGTAGCGAACAGTTACGCCTTGAATTCAAACAAGGAGAACTTCATGCCGTAAACGGAGAAGTATTTGAAGACAAGATTGCCGCTATTCAGAAAGTGGAAGAAATTGGTGCCGCTTATGGTATTGGACGTGACATGCACGTTGGCGACACAATCATCGGTATTAAAGGCCGTGTTGGTTTTGAAGCTGCCGCTCCTATGCTGATCATCGGTGCTCATCGTTTCCTTGAAAAATATACATTGAGCAAATGGCAACAATACTGGAAAGATCAGGTAGCCAACTGGTATGGCATGTTCCTTCATGAAAGCCAGTATCTGGAACCTGTGATGAGAGATATTGAAGCTATGCTACAGGAATCACAACGCAATGTGAACGGTACGGCTATCCTTGAACTCCGTCCGCTCTCTTTCTCTACCATCGGAGTAGAATCTGAAGATGATCTTGTAAAAACAAAGTTTGGTGAGTACGGTGAAATGCAAAAAGGCTGGACAGCCGAAGATGCAAAAGGTTTCATAAAAGTAACTTCCACCCCACTACGCGTTTATTACGCAAACCATAAGGACGAAGAAATTTAGTCCCTGATGAGTAACGAACGTAAACTTACACGCTCACGTAGTGATAGAATGCTTGCAGGTGTTTGCGGCGGGTTGGCCCAATTCTTCGGATTGGATACCTCTCTCGTACGCATCGCCTATGCTATATTAACAATATTCACCGCATTTGCCGGTGTCCCTGTATATATTTTAATGTGGATTATCATTCCCGAAGAAAAAAACAGATATTCAAATGATTAAAGTAGGAATAATAGGCGGAGCCGGATATACCGCAGGTGAATTAATACGCCTGCTTCTGAATCATCCTGAAGCCGAAATTGTATTCATTAATAGTAGTAGTAACGCCGGAAATAAAATAACCGACGTACACGAAGGACTTTACGGAGAGTGCGATCTGACTTTTACAGACGAACTTCCATTGGATGACATTGATGTACTTTTCTTTTGCACTGCTCATGGCGATACCAAAAAATTTATAGAGAGCCACAACCTCCCGGAAGAATTGAAAATCATCGATCTCTCTATGGATTATCGCATTGCTTCTCCGGATCATGACTTTATCTACGGATTACCCGAACTGAATCGGCGCGCCACTTGTTCTGCCAAGCATGTAGCCAATCCCGGCTGTTTCGCAACTTGCATTCAGTTAGGACTGCTTCCACTTGCCAAACATTTGATGCTGAATGACGACATCATGGTGAATGCCATAACCGGAAGCACAGGAGCCGGAGTAAAACCCGGTGCAACCAGCCATTTCAGTTGGCGCAATAACAATATGAGCGTATACAAGGCTTTTGATCATCAGCATGTGCCTGAAATCAAACAGTCACTGAAGCAGCTGCAAAATAGTTTTGCATCAGAGATAGATTTCATCCCTTACCGGGGAGATTTTCCACGCGGCATCTTCACTACAATTGTCGTAAAAACAAAAGTTGCTCTGGAAGAGATCGTACGCATGTATGAGGAGTATTATGCCAAAGACTCTTTTGTGCACATCGTAGAAAAGAATATCGATTTGAAGCAGGTTGTCAACACCAACAAGTGTCTGATACATCTGGAGAAACACGGTGATAAGCTACTCATCATCTCCTGTATCGACAACTTACTGAAAGGTGCCAGTGGGCAAGCTGTCCACAACATGAATCTAATGTTTAATCTCGAAGAAACGGTAGGTCTCCGACTAAAACCATCGGCCTTTTAGATTGACGATTGGACGATTTACAATTAGACGATTGGGGTTACTTCAATTGTAAATCGTAAATCAATAAAAGTAACTTCAATCGTAAATTGTAAATCGTAAAATTGTAAATATCATGATGAATTTATTCGATGTATATCCTCTTTTCGATATAAATATAGTCAAAGGAAAAGGCTGCCATGTATGGGACGAAAACGGTACAGAATATCTCGACCTTTATGGGGGGCATGCCGTTATTTCCATCGGGCATGCTCATCCGCACTATGTTGAAATGATTAGCAATCAGGTTGCAAAACTTGGCTTCTATTCAAACTCAGTGATCAACAAGCTACAACAAGAAGTAGCAGCACGTTTGGGAAAGACTTCAGGTTATGATGATTATTCGCTTTTCCTTATTAATAGTGGAGCAGAAGCGAATGAAAATGCCCTTAAACTGGCTTCATTTCACAATGGAAGAACAAAAGTAATCTCTTTCAGCAAAGCTTTTCACGGACGTACTTCATTAGCAGTAGAAGCTACGGACAATCCAAAAATCATTGCTCCAATCAATGCCAATGAACATGTAACCTATCTCCCATTGAATGATACGGAAGCAATGAAAGCCGAACTGGCTAAAGGTGACGTTTGTGCCGTTATTATCGAAGGTATCCAGGGAGTAGGCGGAATCAAGCTACCTACTACAGAATTCATGCAGGAACTTCGCAAAGCATGTACCGAGAATGGTACGATACTTATTCTGGATGAAATTCAAAGTGGCTATGGACGTAGCGGTAAATTCTTTGCTCATCAATATACAGGTATCAAACCCGATATCATTACTGTAGCCAAAGGTATTGCCAATGGTTTTCCTATGGCAGGAGTACTTATCAGCCCGATGTTTACACCGGTTTACGGTATGTTAGGTACCACTTTCGGAGGTAACCACCTTGCTTGTGCCGCTGCACTTGCCGTATTGGATGTTATAGAACAAGAACAACTGATAGAAAATGCTGCTACAGTAGGTACTTATCTGATAGAAGAGTTAAAGAAGTTCCCGCAAATTAAAGAAGTACGCGGTGAAGGATTAATGATTGGTATGGAATTTGAAACTCCGATCAAAGAACTACGTACAAAATTGCTGAAAGAACAAAAAGTATTCACTGGGGTAAGTGGTACAAATGTTATTCGCCTCCTGCCACCTCTCTGCCTCAGTATGGAAGAAGCAACAGAGTTTCTAAATCGATTAAAAAAGATACTTTAGTACTTTACGTTACTAACGTACCCCAAAAGCGCTTTTAGAAAAATAGTTTCTTACGATATCAAAACAATTATTTAGCCGTATTGAAAAAAATCAATACGGCTAAATAATTTTAACCGCCCAAGGCTACTCCATCCTTTTTTTTATTACAAAGCAACACCTCTCTTTCTCTTTCATTTTATTTCTTTTGTCACATCTTATAAACTTCAACAAGTTTCTCTACGATAATCACTTCGTTTCTCGTAGAGTTTCGACCCGATCTCCGTAGAGAAACGGGGCGATTCTCGTAGAGAAAAAAAGCAAAAAAGATAACACACTGGTTATCAGACTCTTGATTCAATATCAAAATGTTATATATTTTCAATATCAAAACTTTCTTCTCATCTACTTATTCAGCATTTATATATATCTGAAATCACAACAAATTTCAAATTCTTTTGGTATATACTCCCTACCATAAGACTGTTGCTTGTGAATTTACCATATGTTACTATCCCTTTAAAAACCTTGCGCACAAAAATACGCTGATTATGACCAACCTACAAAGGTACACCATCAATAAAATCTACCTTTGCGCATTTACCAAGTAATGCTTTCTTGCTAAAGATAGCCAAAGGAAGAATCATATCTCTTTCCAATTCCACAAAGCGATTCTAAGATAACCGGTTTAGGGTTTAAATTTTCAGGCGAGAAATACGAAATGAATGAAAAAATGAAGAGCAAATTCCATCAGAAAATGAAATTTGCTCTCCAGTAAAATATAAAAGTAGGACATTTACTGAATATTCCGAATTACTTCCGACTGAAATACCTGTAGCACTTGGGATAAAGGTTATTCCAGCAGCATCAAGACGAATGTACAATTCATAAAATCAGTTATAAGGCCCAATGAGCCATGCAATAACAATAATATAGACATCGAACGAATACTCGTCTTTGAAACATTCAGAAAATTTTCGCATTGCTTTCGATATGTGTTTTTCAACTGCTGTAGTCGATATCTGTAGCTTTTCGGCTATTTCCCGGTTCTTAAGTCCCTCGAAGCGACTCAATATAAACACTTCCCGGCAGCGTTCAGGCAATTGGTCCACAACCTGAGTAATCTTTTCTTTCAACTCTTCGTACAGTAGTTTGTGTTCCACTTCCAATCCGAAATCTATATGATACAGCCTTTCTTCACCTTCGGCAAAGGACTGATACTCTATCTCGTATCTCTGAATAACCTGTTCGTGCTTAATATGATTCAGGCAACCATTACGTACCATAGCAAACAAGAATGAAGAAACGGAAACAGAAAGGACGGAAACGGAAGAATGCTTTTCCCATAAAACAGCAAAACAATCCTGAACAATATCCTGTACTACTTCTGTATCCTGAATATATCGCCTACCAAAGCCTGTCAACCTCTGATAATATCGTTTAAAAATATATTCAAATGCATCCTTATTCCCGCAACTGATTGCTTTTATCAATGTTTTTTCATCATTATACACATCCATATGACAAACTACCTGTCCATTGCCTCACAAGCCGATTAGTGGTTAAACAAATTAATGTACAAAATTAGCATATTAATTCATAAAACCAACTCCCATAGAAAAGAAATTCTATTCAAACCTTACATCAGCTTCTCTAAGGTCAAAAATAGGATCGGAGGTATCCGAAATAGTTCTACCTTTGTACTTTAATCCCGAGAATACAACGTTTTTAATACTACCGGTAGAGTTCTTCTGAATAAGGATTGGTACATTTTCACCATTGGTATATTCCAAATTCTCGAAGCGAACACCATCAATGGACCCGCCACCACTGCCCCACTCACCATAAGCCGGACGAAGCTCCATCCAAATAAGATGTTCAAAGGCCGATTCCATACGAATATCCTTATAAAGGACATCGAAAATAGTGGAATTGCCACATTGATGAATAGACATGATACCACGATACCACTTATGATCGCTCGACTCTTTACGAATCACATCCATATTTTCAAAACGGATATGGCGCAGATAGGCTCCATCCAGTTCCCAACCGATCTCCATACAATTACCGAGATTACCTCCCCAAAGTACAGAGTTCTTTACTGTAATGTTCTCCACATTGCCCGAAAAACCAAACTTATTGGTCTTAATCGCAATGCAGTCGTCTTCATTCCGGATAAATACATCATTCACTTCTACATTGGATGAGCCTACCAAGTCGATACCATCCGAATAGACATCAGATCCAAGAATCTTCATATTATCTATTTTAACGCCATCACACTCAAAGAAAGAACTGCACCAACCTGTCCGGCTCATAATCAAGGGGCCATTAATCTCTACATTCTTACACTTTTCGACACGTATAGCCTTCTGCGCCAAACGCCCATCAATCACTCCATATCCTAAGATACGAATATTTTGCTTACCATTAGCATAAATAAAACCAGTGATCACCGCTCCCTCTTCCAGAAAGATAGTAACATCATCCTGATCAAATGTGGGATTGACCGTATGAGTGCCTTTGGTATAACGGATCGTGTTAGCCGGTAAATTATTCCATTCCTTCGGAGCCTTTCCATCTACAAAAAGATAAATCGGATTCTCGTAGTCTTCATTAATCGTAATAGCAGCCTTACAAGGTTTCACATCAAGCAGAGTTACTTTATTTCCTTTCACTTCACACTGAATGCCAAGAGATGCCGGCTTTACTTCTACCTTATTAATGGTACTCGCAGCAAATTTAAATTCAAGATCTACTTTCTCTTGTGCCATCACGATCCGTGCATATTTACCTAAATCGACCGCATTGACCTTAAAATCTTTATCCTGTTTCAATACGGTTCTGTTAGTCGAAGGATCATCCGTTCCCGAACCATCATCGTCCGAGCTACATCCTGCGTTCAAGACCAGAAAGAGAGCCAAAAAGAACTGAGCAACTAAATTCAAACTCATCATACTACTTTTTTTCATGGTAATTAAATATATAAATAGTTTTTTACTGTTTTATCCCCTTTACTTTCACCTCGGCAACCGAAGCTTCGCCTTCCGTCACCAAAATGCGTATATCACTCACTGTTTTCAAATCCAAAGGATAATAAACCACCTCTCCGGTACGATCAGCAATTCCTTTGTAGACTGTCAGAAACTGTCCGCCTCCACTGGATGCCTGAATTTCAAAACCGGCAGCAGGAGTTTTCCAGCAAATTCCTATTCTATCCGGACCGGCATTAGAATCCATCGGTATGTTAATATAATCTCCCTTTTTACCTGTCCAGTAAGTTTCCATATTACTATCTAATATCGGTAAAAGTGCCTCATTAGGAATAATCTTTTTCTGAATATTCAATTCATTGTAAGGCAACACCATAAACGGCTTCTCTAAACGTATATCTTCAGAAGAAGCTCCAATCATCACCTTAAATTCACCGGACTCTACGACCCAGTCATTCTTCAGGTTCAATAGCTCCAGATCGGCAGGAGTAACCATGAAAGAGATTTCTTTGCTTTCACCCGGTTTCAGATGAACGCGTTCAAACCCGCGCAAGTTTTTCTCATAAGTAGTTACGCTGCTCTGCACATCACGTATGTAGAGTTGTACTACTTCATCTCCAGCCTTGCTGCCTGTATTAGTTACCCGACAACGGACAACCAGACTTTGTTCAGGCGTTATCTTTTCCGAAGAGAATGTTAAATCGGAATACTTGAAAGTAGTGTAACTCAAGCCATATCCAAACGGATAAAGTGCACCATTCACCCGGCTCATGTTTCCTGTAAGCCCTGTTTTGTTTCCACCGTCCACCTGTGAAGAGGGTTTGTGAGGAAAATTAAAAGGTATCTGCCCAACAGTTCTCGGAAAGGTAACCGTCAGTTTGCCCCCGGGATTGTAATCGCCAAACAGAATGTCGGCAAGTGCTTTTCCTCCTTGCGAACCCGGATACCATGCTTCAACAATTGCCGGGACATGTTTATCCGCCCAATTCACCGACAGGGGACGCCCATTGACAAGGACCAATACTACCGGTTTGCCACTCTTCACTACTTCTTGCAACAAGCGTAACTGGTGCCCGGGAAGTTCCAGACTGGTACGCGATTTATTTTCGCCACAAGTACGGTTATTGCCTCCAAGTACCACAACAGCCACATCACTTTTACGTGCATTGTCTACTGCTATTTGAATCTCTTTCATTTCTTCCGTATCCGGTTCGGAAGGAAGTATTTCCGATTCCGGCCAGTTTTTGTCAACCAATTCGCAACCTTTGGTATAGAGTATTTGTGCTGTGTTTCCTACTTTATCCTGAATACCTTGCAGCACGGTAGTTACTTCTACTGCCAATGGCCCGTAATGTGTCAATGCATAGCTGGCATCATCTGCATTCGGCCCGCAGACACTAATCGTTTTAATGGTTTCTTTCGACAAAGGTAACAGGCAGTCTGCATTCTTTAAAAGCACGACTGACTCACGGGAAGCCTGCAAAGCCACTGCCTGATTTTCCATGCTGTTCACTTCTACATCGGCTTGTTTCAAATCGGTCTGATAAGGAGCATCAAACAAGCCTACCATGAATTTTACGCGCAGAATATCACGTACGCGCTCGTCAATGGTCTCCATGCTGATAGCTCCTTCGGCTATCAGTTCACGTAAAGGAAGTACATATGAATCGGGAGAGCGGAACGTGCAACGCACATTTAATCCAGCTTGTACTGCCTGCAACACAGCTTCTTTCATATCGGCAGCCGTACCATGTTTAGAATACAGATATTCTACTGCATCACTATCAGATACTACATATCCCCTGAACCTCATTTCTCTACGCAACCGAGTCATCAGCCAGTAATAACTTCCCTGTATCGGGAAACCGTCATAATCATTGTAAGAACTCATTACACCCAGTATACCGGCTTCTTTTATAACTCTTTTCCAAGGATATACATGGATATTTTCCACTTCGCGAGGAGACATCTGAGGATCTACACGAGCCATGCCTTCGCGAGCACCTTTATTATTACTATAAGCTATAAAGTGCTTGGCAGTAGCGGCCACCTGATAATCTTTCTGTAACCCACGAGCCATCTCAACACCCAGTTCCGCCACTAAATAAGGGCTCTCGCCGTATACTTCCTCATAACGTCCCCAACGCTGATCACGCCCTACGTCAAGAATAGGAGCATACACATTGGTATACCCTAAAAGTCGCGCTTCACGACCGGTAATATAGCCTACCTTATGAATCAATTCCCTGTTCCAGGTATGTCCTAATCCCAACTGAGTGGGAAAATTAGTAGCTTTAAAACTCTCTACTCCCCGAATGCCCTCGTTCGTAAAATCCACCGGAATACCCAGACGTGTCTCTTCAATAAAGAAACGTTGCACCTCGTTCAAAGCCCAGGCATGCAGGGAGGCCGGCCAGACAAAAGGATTGTCCGATGGCGGCAACCCCCACTGTTGAAAACCATTCAGATGTTCATCGATAGCTCCCATTCCATCTTTCCATAGTTTCTTCTTCCATTCCGGAGTGGGCAGATCATCGGCCAATACACGTTTATATCCGTACAGAGTAACCATTTGGCATGTCTTCTCTTCTACGTTCATTTGCGACAGTAGATCTTCTATACGTTGTTCCAAAGGTGCATTCGGATTCTCATAGATATCCATTACACCGTTTTTATTAAAATCAATCCACCCTTTTTTATAAATAACATTTCGGGGGAGTTTATAAGTCATCAAATCTTTGGCAGCAGGTACATTCCGTTTTTGGCTACTCAAGGTGCCAACCATCAGTCCCGAGAAAATTACAAATACTGTCAATCGGATATATTTCATAAATCTGAAGTAAATAGGTTATTATTTAAAGTACAAATCAGCAAACCGGATATATTGAGTCTATTCATAAGAGGGTATGACTTCAATCTTTACTTTTTTAAGCTGTCCTTCGTCTGAAGAACCACCCAGCATTATCTCGAACTCACCGGGTTCAACCACCTTTTTCATTTCCCGGTTATAATAAGCCAGTTTATCGGGAGTTATCATAAAAGAGACCTCTCTTTTTTCTCCCGGCTTCAGACTAACCCTCGCAAAGTCTTTCAACTCACGAACCGGACGTGTGGGAGAACTATATAAATCACGAATATACAGTTGAACAACTTCTGTACCTTCCACCTTACCAATATTACTGACTTCAACAGATACCTTAACAGAATCGCCGGGCTGTAACCGCTGTTTAACAACACTCAAATGGTCGTAAGCAAAAGTAGTATAGCTCAATCCGTGTCCGAAAGGATACAAAGGAGTACTTTCACCATCTTTATATTTCTGAAAATACTGCGATGGTTTATGATTGTAAATCATCTGCAACTGTCCCACAGAACGAGGCATAGTAACAGGCAGTTTACCGGAAGGATTCACTTTACCTATAATCACATTGGCAACCGCTTCTCCTCCCATCGAGCCGGGTTCCCATGCCTGAAGAATAGCCGGAACTGTATTCACCAGTGAAGTAACTGTCAGCGGACGGCCTCCTACCAATACGACAACAACAGGAATTCCGACAGCCTCAATCCGGTGAACCAATGCCTCTTGCATACCTAACAGATCCAAGGTTTGACGGTCTACATTTTCTCCCATCGTCTTACGTTTATCATACCGTAACGGATTCTCACCAAGCACTACAATAGCCAAATCAGAATGCTTTGCCATCTCTCCCGCTTTCTCCAACAAAGTGGAATCCACTGTCCGAACATCATCACCCAAATTTAGAAAATTCAACTTAGAAGCAGGAATCACCTTTTGGAGTCCTTCATAAACAGTCACAATATTTTCTTTGGGCTGAGCAAAAGTCCAATCTCCTAAAATAGCATCACTGTCTGCATTGGGCCCTGTCACAAGAATATTCTTATACTTTGAGACATCCACCGGAAGTATACCCTCATTTTTCAATAACACAATAGATTGTTCTGCCATTTGAAGCGCTGTGGATTTATGAGCTCCGAACAGGGTTTTCAAGCTGTTTTTGTGATGAACCATCGCGTTCTCAAACAAACCCAGACGAAATTTAGCTTCGAGAATCTTTCGGCAAGCCTCATCGATCCGTTCTTCCGGAATGCGCCCGGCCTTTACCAATTCAATCATCTTTTCCATGAATCCCGGCCCGTGCATGTGCATATCCATACCAGCAATGACACTCTCATAATAAGCTTCTTTGAGTGAGGGAGTATAATGATGGCTCGAGTAAATACGTTCCATATCCATCCAATCGCTGACCATAAAACCTTTAAACCCGAATTCATTACGGAGAATATCAGTCATCAACCATTTATTGGCATGGCAAGGGATACCATTCAGCTCGTTATGAGCAGCCATTACCGTAAAAACCTGCGCCTCATCAATCAATGCCTGATAAGGAGGTAAATAAACCTCACGCAATGTATGTTCCGAAGCATCCATAGGAGCAGCATTCAATCCGTTTACAGGTTCTCCTCCGGCAACCAAATGTTTCCCACAAGCCAGAACTTTATCTTCTCCATTCAAATCATCGGTTTGAAGCCCCTGCACGGTTGCCACTCCCATTTTAGAGATCAAATAGGTATCTTCGCCGAATGTTTCACCAATTCTTCCCCACCGTGGATCACGAGCAACTTCCACGTTCGGTGCAAAAGCCCAATGAGCTCCGGTAGCTCTTATCTCCAAAGCTGTTTCACGGGCAGCTTTCTTCACTAATTCCGGATTGAAAGTGGAAGCTTGTCCAATCGGAGTGGGATAAATAGTAGCTCCTTCGCACAAACCATTTCCATGAATGGCATCGATACCTATTAATAACGGAATCTGTAGACGGCTCTTCATGGCCAATGTTTGCAGATAATTAACTTCATCTGCCGAAACAACATGGAGATAAGAACCCACAAGTCCCTGCTCCGTCAGTTTTTGTAATCCGTCAATGGAAAGTGTTTTATACGTAGCGTTGGCATCATCATTTTTCCCGACTTTCCCTTTATATCTGAGTTCCGTATTTTTTATATGTTCTATTCCTACATATTGGCACATCTGTCCCACTTTCTCTTCCAGACTCATTCGGCTGAGTAAATCCTCAACCCGTTGTTCCACCGGAAAAGAGGGATTCTTGTAAAGCGGAGTTTTACCACTCTTTGCACAAACGGTAGTAACACTCAGTAAAGTTCCTATGATTAAAGCTAAACGCATATAGTTCCTGTTTTTCTGGTTTTAAATATTTTGTCCTTCTTCTTTCAATCTGTATCGAAGCAAAGAGATATCCATCGCATGTACATCCTTCGTCTTTGTCTTCAATAATAATCCGGTAGCCATACCTGCTGCCTCACCGGTAACCAAGCATGCCGGCATCGTTCCCAATGACTCACAGATATCTGCATCTGCGGAAACAGCCTGCCCGGCAACCAATAAATTTCGTAATCCTACCGGAGTAAGGATACGATAGGGTATTCTGTACCCTATTTCATCATCAAACGATTTGCGTAAATTGAAATCCTCTTTTGTATAAATATAATCTCCCATAATACGGGACAAGACCGGAAGTTCCAGTTGCGTACCACTATTTATCAGAACAGCAGCAGCAAATGTCTCCGGAAAATATTCTTTTAAAGCTTGTAACACTTGTTGTGCAATAGCTCTTCCACGAACCAATCCTTTCGAATAGGAGTCCGGCTCAGCCGGATCTATCTCATACACCGAACCGGCTCTGAACTTCACAATGGAAGAGTGCATCAGTTGATTTTCAAAATGCGATTCTTTTAGAAGCGGATATTTACCGGAATACACCAACTGCCTTACGATTTCGGCAGTAGCCCTCGGACGTTTCCGGAAGTGATAGTTGTAACTGTAAAAATCGACATTGCCAAGTAAAAAACAAAAACCTGCCTCCACGTTATCACCCGTTTTTAGTAACCGGGCACCAGACCTGGTGGCTATACCTGCATTACCTGTACAATCAACAAAAAACTCGGCTTTATATTCTGTCAGTCCGGTATGATTGGCTACAAGTAATGATTCAATCTCTTTATCCGTCTTATTTTTTACCTCCACAACGCGCGAACCCAAAAGCAATTCTACTCCTGCTTCGACCAGCATCTCATCGTACGCCCGTTTCAAAGCCTCTGCATCTACAGGCAATGCCTCTGATTGTTCCGGTTTCGGGTGATATATCTCTTTGCACGAAACCCTGAATACCTTTTCTGCTATGCCTCCGTAAGATGTCTTATCCTTGCCTGAAAATGGTGTCCACGTCGGGATTAATCCCGACGTGCCTATTCCTCCTAAAACATGAGTTGCCTCTATCAGCAGCGTTCTGGCTCCTTCACGTGCCGCCGCTATGGCAGCAGCACATCCGGAAGCCCCTCCACCGATGACAATCACTTCCCAACCGGACTTCTCGTGATTACCATACCGGGGCTTTCTTCCTGATTCCTGTCTTTCTAATGCTTCAGCAAAAGTAGTTCCACTCAGAACGAATCCACCTAAAAGACCCATGCTTTTTACAAACTTCCTTCTATCCATTTTTCTACCTCAAAAAGACTTTCTTACAGAATCACACGTTTATTTACAACGCGACCATCTTTCTGCACAACATTCAGAATATAAGCTCCTTTATCCGACAACTGAAGTTCTTTAATATTCGCAGCATTCCGTACTTCGATTCCACTTTGAACCTGATAAACTCTTACTTTATCTACAAATTCGGAGAAAATCACTTTACGTGAAGCCGGATCAGTGGTTACAAATAATTCCTGTTTATCAATCGTATTATTGACAACGCCCACAAGCTTTGTGCTCGTCAAAGCATAACCATACAAACCATTCGGAGATAAGAAATAAACATTGAAACCTGTTGCATTTTTCCAGACTGCAACACCGGTTGTACCATTGTTATAATCATCACCCATTGTAGCTGTCCTAAACACTTCAATCGGATTCGTCCAACTTGTTACATCGATAATTACCCCTTGAGCGTCACTCATTCCTTTTTGTGCAACCCCAAAATCAACCATCGCAAGATACCTGTGACCATTGAATTCAAATGGATAAGCCGAGTTTCCTGAACCAAATCTCATGTCATTCAGTTGTATTCCTTGCTCCAGAACGTTATAAGACCAGCCTTTTGATGTTGCATCATGTTTGAATACGCGCAAAAAATTACCTTCATCTCTGGAACGTTCAATGTAAGTACCTTCATCAAATCCGGCATAAAAACGTCCATATCCGCCAAATTTAGGGTCAAGTGCTCCATATATATCACTTCCTTCTTCCGGCAGGCTATTCTGAAAAGCAACAACCAACGGATTAGGATCAACCACTCCATCGGTTATCGTCCATTCATAACAACGCTCTCGTAAATTATCAATACCGGTGAGAAACTTCCCGGACTGGCTCGTCCCACTAAAAGTAAAACTATCCCCCATACGAAAAGCATTTGTTTTGGCTGTTCCCATGGTTGCTTCCTGTTTCACCGGATCAAAAGACAAAAACAATTCAGGATTTGCATTGGCATTCGTATATTTATAAACTTTAAATGGTACAGTTCCTGCCATATCAACCCATTTTTCATTGGTCTTGTCCCATTTCTGCGAACGTGCATCAGTAGTCATATTCGATACAAAAACGGCACCATCCGATGAAACAGCAATGTCATTAATTACAAAGAGCCCTCCTGTTACGACCTCTTTTCCGTCACTCCCCTTTAAGCTCAATTTAGATACAAATTCACCAGTAGTCGCATCTAAACGACACACAAAATTGCCACCCATAGTACTATTACGTACAGGGATATACAAATCATTCCCATATACAGCAACGCCACGCATGCTATTATCAGAAAAAAGAGCAGGCCAACCATCGGAAGGAAAAGTGACATCAGATACTTCAAAAAGTTTTTTAGATGTAAAATCGTCTTTACTTTGTGCACTCAAACTTAGGCTGCAAGCTGCTGCCAATACCAAAAAAGAAGTAATTTTAGTTTTCATAATATATAATATTAAAATGGTTTATAAAAAATATTGTCCTGCCTGTTTCAACCGATCTCTTAGCCGATCGGTATCGATCTGATGTACATCGTGAGGACCTTTAATATACAGATATGCAGCAGCTCCGGCAGCTTCGCCCATTACCAAACAATTAGTCATCACCCGTATACTGCCATATACCATTGGATCGGAAGAGACACAGCGCCCAGCTACCAATAAGTTCTTAAGTCCTTTGGGAGTAAGAATACGGTAAGGTATTCCATGAGATTCTCCCTTTTTATAATGGACACTTTCCGAACCCGGAATATGAACATCTACATAATAGCTGTTACGCCCAATTTCATCCTTAAATTGCCGACGTTCTTTAAAATCGCTTAATGTCAGGATGTAATCTCCTATGATCCTACGCCCTTCACGCACCCCCAGCAATTGAGCCGTATTGTTCACAAAAGCATGTCCAAATGCTTGCGGATAATACTCTTTAAGCGCTTCTACATATTGGTTTGCCATTTCACGCCCCTGAAGCATAGCAACACTGAGCTCCCTATCGTTCAAAGTATCAATCGATATGTGTCCGGCATTAAACTGTACTACTCCCGGTCCTACAGGATTCTGGCATAAATGATCGTCTTTAATCAAGGGATACTTATCATCCTTCACCATCTGGTGTACAGGGCTATTCTTATTATCGCCATGCAGACGAATCCCAGTCGAATAATAATACATATCCACACCCGCCAGTGAAAAACAATGGGTAGCCGATTGTATCGTATGATCTTCATTGCCTACCTTGTAAGTAGCTCCGGCCCATGCCGCGAGATCTCCATCGCCTGTACAGTCAATATAAACTTTGGCTTTATAAGCAGTAAGTCCCTCTTTAGATGCCAATAACAGAAAATCAACCTCTTCCCGGTTTTTCATTTCGACTCCTGCTAAACGGGTAAAAAACAGAATCTCAGTTCCCGACTCTTTTACAAACCGATCGTAAACCAACTTTAATTGTTCCGGATTAATATCAACCCAACTCATCGCATTTTCCGACTCGTGAGGAACTCCCTTTCGGGCTTCGGTAAAGACTTTTTCTGCAATTCCACGGTATATAATCTTCTCACCATCCGAGAAGTAGCACCATGCAGGTACCATCCCGGCTGTCCCCATACCTCCCAATACACCGGTTGCTTCAACCAATAGTGTCTTGGCGCCGTCGCGTGCAGCAGCAATGGCTGCTGCACATCCGGCGGGTCCACCACCAATAATGATTATATCGTACGAATCGTTTAAGTCAATTACCTTCTTTAAGGTATATTGCTTCATGATTCAATTCCTTATTGCTTAATTATAGCCTTCATTTTGAGGGAAATTTTCAGGTCCCATATTAATAACCTCCGCCTCCGGAATCGGCCATCTCACGAAATGTGGATTCTTAGGTAAGTTTACTCTTCCGGCAATGGAAGTGGAAATACGAGGGTCGCCTGCATATTTCTTCACCTGATCGATCAGAATGCCATGACGTTTCAGGAAATACCAGCGTTGCCCTTCCAATGCCAATTCACGTGCCTGTTCATCAATCACATCCTGCATCGTTACCGTTCCGGTGAATTCCGGATTACCAGCACGCATCCATGTCTTGTTGAAATATTTTTTAGCCAAATCGTTATTCCCCATACGAACCGCTGCTTCTGTTGCCAAAATATACGTTTCAGCCAGACGGTAAACAATAATATCCTTATAAGAATACTGTTCAGTGGTACTACGTGTCCAAACATCTCCATACTTGGTACATCCCGGACACAGGTTCTTATCTACGGATCCGCCAGTCGTCATTGTTATATATTCACCCGGTTTCACACCGCGGATCGTCTTATTTGTCGAGTTTTTGTACTGATGAATATAAAAAGCCTTGTATCTCTTATCTACCGTTTTATCTTTATACAATGAGAAAAGATAAGGACTCGGATAACAACGTCCCCAACCGTATGACCAGTTTTCAACACAACAGTATTCATCTCCTCCGAAAGTGGTACGATAGGGTGCTATGAACCAGCAAGCATAAAAATGTCCCTTAATTGCTCCGTTATCCGCAAGATTATTACCTCCCGGATTACGACTCCATTGTTGTACAAGCAAAGCTTCACTATGATTCAGGTTATCTCCATTAAATATTTTATCAATATCTACCAGTTCATAACCAGCTCCGGAAGTTTCGATAGCCTCAATCTGGTCGAGCACTGTCTGCCAATCTTCATTCCAAAGTGCAACGTCAGCCATAATATGACGGGCGGCAGCTTGATTAAATCGTCCTATATCTTTTGGTTTCCACTCCAGATATTTGATAGCAAATTCCAAATCTTCATACAAAAGTGTAAAAACCTCTTCTTTGGCAGCCGGTTTAAACTCACGCTTATCGTTCACATTCTCCGGAGTAGTAGAAGAAGTATTCAACCAAATACGGTCAAACGTACGATATAACAGGAAATAAGACTGAGCTCTATAAGCTTTAGCCTGTGCAACCAGATTATTCAGCACATCTGTTTCCGGTAGCTTCTTTGCTGCTTCTATAATGTCATTACACTTACCGATAATGCCGTACATACCCTTCCACATATCAGCCGGTTGAGCAGCAGAGGGTTTCAGATAAGTAGGATCATACGCACCATAAAAGTTACCAGTACCTCCATTGGTCACGCTCAGATCGGTAGCACGTCTCAATGCAAGATTAATTGAACCTTCATTTTGATCCTGATATTTACGATCCAATGCATATAGGGACGTTACAGCCAGGCTTAATCCATCCTCTGTCTCAAATACATATTGAGTCGTATATCGAGTCTGGCTCTCTTCTTCCAGAAAATCACAAGCTGTAAAGCCGAGCGTAACCAAACTTGCTATTAATATTTTTGATAAAGTTGTTTTCATCTTCAATGGATTTATATGTTTTTTCTTAGAATGAAAGGTTCACACCAAACAGCAATGTTCTCGGTTCGGGATAACTACCGGTATTCACTTCCGGGCTATAGCTCTGAACTTTTGTCTTAGTCCACAAATTATTGGCAGAAAAATATACCCGCAATTTCTGCACATAGAACTTCCGGCTGATATCCAAAGGCAGGGTGTAACCTACTGTCAGATTTCTCAGACGAATGTAACTTGCATCCTGATAACCCAAAGAAGTGATGTAGGCCGGAACTTGTGTATAGTTTGGAGCAGGAGTCGTATTCGAAGGATTTTCCAGAGTCCAATAATCGCGTTTGATTCCGTTTCGCTTACCAGACAAATCACCTCCCTGTTCCCAACTCGTCAAATAGGTATTGTTTATCACTCCACCATGGGATACATAGAAATCCACACTTAAATCTACCCCATAGGCGTTCAAAGACGTCCCGAAAGAAGAAATCCATTTTGGGTCACGCTGTAACACAACCCGGTCTGCTTCTGTAAGGCTACCATTTTTATCCGTATCTGCTACTCTCACCATACCCGGCTGCGCGTTAGGCATGTGTGAGTTTTCAATATCATCACCCGTCTGCCATATTCCATCAAATTTATAATCATAATACACATTCATCGGTTTACCAATAAACCATTTTGAAGTAACATCGTCCAACGGTTTTCCATCTTCGTCCGTCTCTCCGGTAATCTTCACAATTTTATTCCGATTGGCAGAAATAGAATAGTTCAACGCCCAGGTCAGTATCTTATTACGGATCGGATAACCGGTAATAGAAAATTCCACCCCTTTGTTCTCTACTTCACCCAAATTCATCAATTGACTTGAGTATCCTAAACTCTGGCTAATTTTACGCTTTACAAGCAAATCCGTTGTTTTCGTTTGATATACTTCCAACGTACCACTAATACGTTCTTTGAAAAATCCAAAGTCAAGTCCGATATTAGTAGAAGTAGTAGTTTCCCATTTCAAATCCGGATTCCATAGTTCATCGCCCGGCAGGAAACCTACCTGGACATTATTCTCACCACCAAATTCATTCATGTGTGCCTGCGTCAGTCCCAAAGTAGAATAAGGATCAATAGCCTGGTTTCCCACCTGTCCCCAAGATGCTCTGAGTTTTAAGTTCGATACCCAATCTACACGCTTCATAAAACTCTCTTCGCCAAGTCTCCAGGAGGCTGCAAAAGAAGGGAAATAACCATATTTATTATTCTTTCCAAATACAGATGAACCATCCACACGTAAAGCAGCAGAAAAAATATAGCGGTCCATCAGCGTATAGTTCACACGTCCTAAATAAGAAAGAAGCTTTCTCTCGGAAATACCACGAATCGGAGTATTAAAATTCACTGCCGATGAAAGAGCATTATACCCTTTTTCATCACTCGAAAACCCCATAGCTGTTTGTTCCGTTTCTGTTGTCTTCATGGCGTTTACACTCTGCATCAATGTTATGCCAAGACGGTGTATCTTATTGAATTCCTTATTATAATTCAAGATGTTCTCAAACAAAAATTCTGTTCTCAATTTTGTTTTTACGGTTGCTTTGCCGTTAGTATCCCTACCTGTAGTGTGATCCCGATATAAATAACTACCTGTATTTTCATTCCGGTACGTCATACTCCCATTGGCACGGTATGTCAGACCCGGTATGATTTCCCAATCCACATAAAGGTTAGTAAGGAAATTATCTGTTTTCAAATCGTTAATGGCACGATTCATATTCCAAAGCGGATTATAATGATTTTCACCTGCATCTGTTACATCCATACGCAATGAGCCATCATCCTTATAAACTTTTGCTAATGGAGGCATCGTAATAAAACGGTTGAATGTGCCATCGGCACTTTCTGTTTTCGAATGTGAATAGAAAAGATTGGCACCCAAACTCAAGGTCTTAAATATCTTATGGTCTACATTCAATCGACCGGTGATACGGTTGTAACCTGAGTTCATTACCATACCCGATTGGTCGTAATATCCTAAAGAGAAAGCCATTTTAGATTTTTCATTACCACTACGTATCGTGATGTCATGCTTTTGCTGCATAGCCGACTTAATCATCAAATCTTCCCAATCCACCCATTCACCAGACTGCATTACATCGCGCATCGTTTCACTGAAACAGTCTTCATCATTATAATTATCTGTCCCATTTGCATTTTTCCATGCTTCCCTGCGGTAAGTAGCCCACTCATCACCATTATAGAAATCAAAATTACGATGAATATTCTGACTACCAATATAGAAGTTATAGTCTACACGCGGTTTTCCATCTACGCCCCTCTTTGTGGTAATTAATATAACACCATTGGCAGCACGAGCACCATAAATAGATTGTGAAGAAGCATCTTTCAATACTTCCAGAGAAGCAATATCACTTGAATTTATCTCATCAATTGACTGCATCGGAACACCATCGACTATATAAAGAGGAGCATTATCACCTGATAAAGAACGGCGTCCACGAATATAGATATTTGAGCTACCACCCGGTTTTGCATTCGTCATATTTACCTGTATACCGGCAGCTTTACCTCTCAACATTTCGGCCATAGTAGTAGTTGGAGTTGCATTCAAATCGTCGGCACTTACTGAAGCTATGGCACCGGTCAAGTCACTCTTCCGTTGTACACCATATCCTACAACAATCACTTCATCCAGTTTCCTGGTATCTTCATACAATCTTACATTCAACGATTTAGCATCTGTAGCTTTTATTTGTGCCGAAGTATATCCTATATATGAAATATCAATCATTCCCCCTTCAGGAACCGTCATAGAAAAGTTACCATCCAAATCTGTTGTTGTACCGATATTGGATGCCTTATTTATAACAGTAGCTCCAATGATAGGTTCTCCATTTTCATCCATTACTATACCCCGAACTTTTACCTGTCCTTTGGAGTGCGCATTCTGCTGCTTGACAGATTTGCTTACATACACGTTTTTACCATCTATACGATAAGCACAATCCATATTCTTAAATAAAAGATCTAAAACCTTATCAATAGACTGATTTTTCACATCTATAGTTACATGTTTCTTTACATTCAGCTCATTAGTCGGGATTACAAAAGAGTAGCCTGCGTTCTTTGTTATTTCATTTAGAACAGCCGAAATAGGCTTGTCAACCATCTTTAATGTTACTCCTGTACCGGTTTGAGCCATAGCTAAACCTATTACATAGAGAAACACTAATAAACATAGTAATTTTCTCATAAATATTAAACTTTTAATTAACGCTATTTTTATCTATAATCCCTCAACGCTTCCCCGGGTAAATGAATGTAGGATTAATATATTTCTATTTGATTATCTTTCTTTTTTATATGTAGTATCGCATCTTCTTTCATTTTATCTAAAATCTGGTCAATCGTCTCGCTGTTGACAAATGTCAGATAATATCTCCTGGATTTCAGTGCCTCCGTCTTAATCGTTATATTGACGTTAAAGCGACGTTCCAGTTTTTTAGCAATTTCCCAAAGCGGTTCGTCACAGAATGCCAATATTCCATCGTGCCATGATAAATGTGAATCAATTTCAAAACGTTCCTTCTTTGCCTGCTTCTTCACCGTATTAATAATCAGGCGTTCGCCCGGAACTAAATTAGTGGATTGCGATGCAAACAGACAGGTGACGGAGACAGAACCTCGCAACAATTCAACAGTTGAAATACTATCTTCTTTAAATGATTTCACATTGAATACCGTTCCATGAACCATTACGGCCATCTTTTCATTTTTCACGATGAAAGGAAGCTCTTTATTTTTAGTAACGTCAAACATTCCTTCACCTTCTACATATACAGTACGTGTTTCTCTGCCGAAGGAACGGTCATAGCGCAAAGTAGAACCTGCATTCAACCAAACAACCGAACTATCCGGCAGTAATATTCTGGACTGCGAACCTCTTGGTACAAAAAACTCCGATTGCGTAAATAAAGCGTCATCCTGCCGGGATAACTCATATATGCCCCAAAAAACAGCCGTACTGAACAAACCCAATAAAAAAATTGCAGCATATGGAAGTAACCTTTTCCCGATAGAATATATTTTTTTTGTTTTCGGCATATCAAAAGCTTGCATATGCAATCTACCGGACAAACGATTCCATTTATTATCTATATACGAAGTATTCTGATTAGAGACAAACCATTCTTCTTCCCACTCCCGGAATAGCTGCATATTTTGCTCTTCTTTACGAAGAAAACCAAACAGTTCTTTCTCCTCTTCCGGAAGTAAGTTGCCTTCAAAATACTTAAATGCAAGACGGCGCATATAATCAGTTTCTTGTTCTTTCATAATGTTATTTGTTATAATTGAGACAATCTCATTGATATTTACCCAACCTCAAATACGAAAAAAAATAAAATTATTTTCAACTACGACTCACTATTTCATTCATTCCATCAGCCATTTCACTAATTAGTAACTTATTACGGGAGATAAAATCATTAAATATCAAGCTATTTCCCACCAAAGTTAATAAAATACATGCCTTATTTATTAATATTTTCACTTTTTACATTTACCTTTGTCTCCAACGTACTAAATAACATCAAATTATGAAAGTAGCTATCATTGGTGCAGGAAATATGGGTTCTGCCATTGCACGTGGCTTAGCCCAGGGATATCTGATTCAAGGACACGAAATTATTGTTTCTAATCCAAGTAATGGAAAACTGGAGAAGCTAAAAGCCGACTTTCCCAATATTAAAACAACAAACGATAACATAGATGCAGCGGCTAATGCCGATATCGTAATTGTTGCAGTAAAGCCTTGGCTGATAGAAGAAATACTCAATCCACTCCGCTTGAAACGTACACAGATACTTGTTTCATTAGCTGCCGGGATCTGTTTTGACGATCTGGCACATTTTTGTGGCGAACCGGAGATGCCCATCTTCCGTGTCATTCCTAATACCGCTATAGCCGAACGTGCCAGTATGACGTTGATCTCTGCGCGGAACGCTTCGGATAAACAGAAAAAAATATTAACGGATATATTCAACGAAATGGGATTGACAATGATTATACCGGAAAGTAAAATAGCAGCGGCTACAGCTCTCACTTCATGTGGCATTGCATACGTGCTTAAGTATGTACAAGCCGCTATGCAGGCAGGTATTGAAATGGGAATCGCCCCGAAAGATGCTATGAAAATGGTAGCACAATCTTTGGAAGGAGCAGCAGAGTTGTTGCTAAATAAAGAAACACATCCCAGTGTTGAAATAGATAAAGTAACCACTCCCGGCGGGATCACCATTAAAGGAATTAACGAACTGGAACATGCCGGATTCACCTCTGCGGTGATTAAGGCGATGAAGGCATCGAAATAATGTTCAATGATGAATTGTCATTTTTTTTAGAACTTATAAAAATAATTACTGCAAACATTAAAACCGCCAAGCTAAATATTACATTAACAATTAAACATTAAATACATGGACGACCAAATCAGACAAATTGCCGAACGATTGCGCGGATTGCGTGACGTATTGGAACTTACCTCAGAAGATATCGCCCGCGATTGTGATATCTCCGCAGAAGAATATCGCCTGGCAGAAACAGGACAATACGACATCTCAGTAGGTATGCTACAAAAAATCGCACATAAATATGGTATCTCTCTGGATGCACTTATGTTTGGCGAAGAACCTAAAATGAGTAGTTACTTTCTGACCCGTGCCGGAAAAGGAATAAGTATTGAACGCACCAAAGCCTATAAATACCAGTCTTTAGCTGCCGGATTCATAAATCGCAGTGCCGACCCGTTTATTGTAACGGCTGAGCCAAAACCAGACGATGAACCGATACATTACAACAGTCATAGCGGACAGGAATTCAATTTAGTACTCGAAGGCCGTATGTTGGTCAACATCGAAGGTAAAGATCTGATACTGAACGAAGGTGACAGTCTCTATTTCAACGCTAAACTCCCACATGGCATGAAAGCACTTGACGGAAAGCCAGTGCGTTTCCTCGCCGTTATCATGTAATATTATTATGGTAGAAAGATTTTTATCACAGACAACATTCTCTTCGCAGGAAGATTTTATCAAAAACTTAAAAATCAACGTACCCGAAAATTTCAATTTCGGGTATGATGTAGTAGATACCTGGGCTGCCGAACAACCGGATAAGCCCGCACTGCTGTGGACGAACGATAAGGGTGAACATATCCAGTTCACATTTGCTGACATGAAACGTTATACAGACATGACAGCCTCTTATTTCCAATCACTCGGCATCGGCCGTGGGGATATGGTAATGCTTATCCTGAAACGCCGTTATGAATTCTGGTTCAGCATCATCGCCCTGCACAAACTGGGTGCTACGGTTATTCCCGCCACTCATCTGCTGACAAAGAAAGATATTGTATACCGCTGTAATGCCGCAGACATCAAAATGATTGTTGCTGCCGGTGAAGAAGAGATCACGAAACATATTATTGAAGCAATACCCGAGTGCCCTTCTGTACATAAACTGGTAAGCGTAGGTCCTGAGATGCCGGAAGGATTTGAAAACTTCCACAAAGGCATTGAATCTGCCACTCCATTTGTCAAACCGGAACATCCGAATACAAATGATGACATCTCACTGATGTACTTCACTTCGGGTACTACCGGTGAACCGAAAATGGTAGCACACGACTTTACCTACCCACTGGGACATATCGTAACAGGTAGTTTCTGGCATAATCTCACGGAAAACAGCCTCCATCTCACCATTGCGGATACAGGTTGGGGAAAAGCGGTATGGGGAAAACTTTACGGACAATGGATTGCCGGAGCAAACATCTTCGTATATGACCATGAGAAATTTACTCCGGGTGATATCTTGACAAAGATACAGGATTATCATGTCACTTCACTCTGTGCCCCTCCAACAATTTTCCGTTTCCTGATTCATGAGGATCTGACCAAGTATGATCTCTCCTCACTACAATACTGTACGATTGCAGGCGAAGCACTGAACCCGGCCGTATTTGATACTTTCAAAAAGCTGACAGGAATCAAATTGATGGAAGGTTTCGGACAGACTGAAACCACTTTGACTGTAGCCACTTTCCCCTGGATGGAACCCAAACCGGGAAGTATGGGTGTGCCCAACCCACAATATGATGTTGATCTCATAGATAATGAGGGCCGTTCTGTGGAAGCAGGTGAACAAGGGCAAATCATCATTCGTACTACCCAGGGAAAGCCATTAGGACTGTTTAAAGAGTATTACCGGGATGCAGACCGTACACACGAAGCTTGGAATAATGGTATTTATTATACAGGAGATGTAGCCTGGAAAGATGAAGACGGTTATCTTTGGTTCGTAGGGCGTGCAGATGATGTGATCAAAAGCTCCGGTTACCGGATCGGCCCGTTTGAGGTGGAAAGTGCTTTGATGACACACCCTGCTGTTATTGAGTGCGCTATCACTGGAGTACCCGATGAGATTCGTGGTCAAGTGGTAAAAGCTACCATCGTTCTGTCTAAGGAATATAAAGCACAAGCAGGTGAAGCATTAATAAAAGAGCTTCAAAACCATGTCAAAAAGGTTACTGCACCTTATAAATATCCACGTGTCATTGAATTCGTCGATGAACTGCCCAAAACTATCAGCGGAAAGATACGCCGCGTGGAAATTCGTAAGAACGATGAAAAATAAGATACATTAATAGATAAGCGTTCTAAAACACAGATTAGCATTGACTCTTCGTAAATTTATTCCTCATTCAGGCATTTACTCCACGAAGACCAGTGCTAATTTGCATTTTATATTCCGGGGCATTGTTTTGTTCATTTTCCGAAACTCTAATCATCCACAATGACGGAAATGGAAAAGAAACGTTAATTGTATCAGTTTATATCATGCCTGCTAACGTTTGCAACAAATCTTATAAAGATTGAACGATAAGTTATAATCCATATTAGAAACATGCTCTATATTTGCAATATCAAATACAATAAAAACCAAAACTAATGATTACAAGTAGAAAGATTTCCCAAATTGATGTTTTTGCCGGTAGCCCATGGGAAGTTGCCAGCGTAAAAAGACTTCTGAATGCAGCTTACATTGAAGTTTCAATAAAAGATAAAGGTACTAACCGTATTTTACTATCCGTACCTTGTGAGTTTTATACAGCCGCTATGCGTGTTATAGAAAGCAGAAAGATTTCATAGGTTTTCAAAATATACCAGATTAAGATTAAGTTAGATTGGAGCCGGCCCGATGCGAAATCGGAACCGGCTTTTTTATTATTATCTTTCTTCAGATTTGTTATCTTTGTATCTTTATAATAAAGTGTAGTACAAGCTCAGTACAAATTAACAATGTTAACGAGTAAATCCAAACATCCTTTTTCTATGAAATAAAAGTACGTACTCTTCAGGCATAAAAGTACGTACTCTTAAACAGTAAAAATACGTACTTAACACACACTTAAATACGTACTTTTATAAACTGAAAATATCACATTATTCAATGCATACTCTTTATCCCATAATTGATATAGAAAAGTCTTCTTCTACCTTCTGCTTTCACAAGTGGTACACAACCTGAAACCATAATAAAATATAAATATGAACAATACCGGAACAGGATTGTCTATTATCATTATATTTGCAGAGTAAATTACTATACTCTGCAAAAGAGTATCACTAAATATAGACAATCTTAACTATCACATAAACAATACATAATATAATGAAAAAGCTCCTGAAAAAGAATGCTTCTTACACTGTAAGTATAAGTATAGTCCAAAACCCTTTTAAGTTGATAAAGAATAAAATGCTCTATTTCACATTATTAATAGGAGCACTTGCTTTTACATCTTGTACTAACAATGATCCACAACCCGAGCCACCAGCTCCTACCGGGGAATTATATACTTTAAAATACAAATCGCAAGAAATACTGGAGCTAAAACAAATGAAAACAGAACAGGAAGTACAGAATCTCCCTGTCGAAGAATCAAGTAAGTATTTTGGAAAACGTTTATCACTCACTAGCCCAACCGAATTGCAATTAAAAGATGATTCTCTCTTCATCATCAAAAACTACGGAATCACTGAAAAATATAAAATGAAATCCCACAATAATGAAGTATTTCTTTATAATGACCTATCGGACACATGGGAGTATTGCGGAACAAGAGAAGATAAAAACAGTTTTACACTTAACATAGGTTTCTATATTCAGGAAAGAGTAAACAACCAACGAACTTTGTATGCCATCGGACAGGAGTATTCACTAAAATCTTTTTCCGACTTAATGGAATATATAGGTAAAGACGGGCTATCATCTGTTATCTGGTTGAAGCAGCAAATTGTTTTTGAATAAATATAAATCTATAAAAGCAACGAAAGATGAAAACAAAAATAAGATATGCCATATTGCTTCTTTTAGTGATTCAAACCGGTTATGCACAAGAAGCGAGTAACTTTACCGTAAAGGCTCCCGACAAAACATTTATAGGAGCCATATTAGAGCCCGGCAGTATCAACAGTGATGCACATCAATTTCTGGATGTTTCCCTCAATCCTATTACAATCAGTTATAGCCTTCCAATGAAAAGTCAGGAAATAACACCGGATTATGACAATATGATGAAAGCGATCCGGGAAAGATTGCAACAAAACAATGTCTTGAAACCAAACTATCAATTCAACAGTTCAATTGACGAAATAAAATCTTATGAAGAATTAGCCATCTATTTCGGACAGAAAATCAATCCGTCCCTTTTCTTCGGTACTTCACGCCAGAAGCAGAAAAAGACAATTGTTGTATTAAGTATCAGTCAAAGTTTCTTTTCTGTAGACATGGACTTTCCTGAATCGCTAAGTGACGATCCTACTGTGCTTGAGCAAAAAGACAAACTTATTTATGTCAGTTCTATTCAGTTTGGCCGTAAAGCAGTCGCAATCATCGAATCGGATTTTGATTCTCAAACAGTAAAAGCAGCGATTAAAGATATTATCAGTAAGACAGAAAACGATGAAGCAAGTATACTTGGCGAAAGTATGGCTGTCATTGCAAATGCCACTGTAAGATGTATGACTATAGGCAATGATAATATGGAAGAAACTGATCCGGACAATCCATTAAAAAATCTGATAAACTACCTGAACAAAAAAATGACACCGGAAGATTTTGGTATGCCCATTACCTTCTCAGCCGCTTATCTAAAAGATAATTCGGTATTTGTCAATAAATTCACAAAATAATATTTCTGAATTAGTACGCAACAATCTTTTGATCGAAACGCAGATAAACGCGGATTCTCGCAAAGAATCAATGACAAAGTTATCTGATCTGTGAAAATTTGAGTTAATCTGCGTTTCAACTATTATAGAAAGGTTACAATAATACATTCAGAGAGATGGACCTCTTTTTTTAATAGGCTTCTATTCTTTACTCCAAATACGAGTATTCAGATTGAGATCATCAACAATTGAGATTAGTGCACTAATTGTCTCTATTTCAGCACTGAGAGATTGTATATTAGTAATAGGATTCCATATACTGGCCTCAAAATGATTCTTAGAATCCGGGATAGCAATCAGAATGGTGGAGTCCCGGAAACTAATGGTAACTCCTTGCCCGAATTTACGATCCAGCTCCAGCAAACGCTCCATCATGGAAGGTGTAATAAGATAGCGGGCTTCAACCTGATCGGTAGAGTAAACATCAAATGTATTCTCAAAATCTGGATTTTCCATCTTAACCCTTGACTCCCCAAACCTTAGTTTAAAAAAACAATCCCGAAGAATCGTTGTCTTTCCTTTAAAGTCTTTATGAAAATCGGCCATAAACAGAAACCCTCTGAAAATATTCACATAGTATTGCCGCGTCTGCCCTTTAGCTCCCACCTGCGTCCTTCTTTCTTCGGCACGTACCTCTGCACAAAGAAATTCGGTTTTATCCACATACCCATGAATCAAATCTTCGGTATGATAGCGATCCGGAGCACAAGGGAATAGTCCACAGTTAGAAAACACCTCTTCATTAATCCCCTCATTGGGAGAATATGTGGCATTATCACAAAATGCACCAATCACCCGGGCAATCACTTCGTTTTTATAGTGCAAAGAAAAATCCTTCGATTTACTATTTACACAAGCATAATAGATGAGAGCAGAGACAACTCCAACAAATAATAAAAGGATTACCGGATAGCCGGATAGAATTAATAATATCCCCCCAGCAATAAAAAAGAGAATGCCTCCCCACAATCCCGCTTTATGACCTTGAGATTTAAGTTCCCGGCGTTTATCTTCCAAAGCCTGCAAAACAGAAGGTAATTCCTGCGACAATGATTCAAAGCGTGACTGTCCCATAGTAAGCCCTTTATGAATTAAGTAATTCTTTTACATCAGGAGTAATACGTTCCGATCCCTGAATAGCCCATACCCCTTTACGGTTAAACCCAAAGACACCAGCCAATAAGTTAGATGGGAAGGTCTGCACTGCATTATTATAATCAGTGACACAGGCATTATATGTACGCCTTGCAGCAGCCAGTTGCTCTTCAGTTTCATTAATAGAACGCTGTAATTGCATAAAATTACCAGAAGCCTTTAGTTCCGGATAACTCTCCGCTATTGCCAATAAACCGGTATGGGCATGAGTGAAAATATCGTCCAGATTTGCTTTTTCACTATTTGAAAGAGCAACATAAGATTTGCTCCTCATTTCGGCCAGTTTTGTAAATACTCCCTCCTCATATTTAGCATACTGCCGAACCGTTGCTACCAAATTAGGAATAAGATCATATCTCTTCTTCAACATAACGTCAATCGTAGCAAAAGCATTTTCCGCTTGGTTCTTTTTCCTCACAAGGGAGTTATAAACAACTCCAACAAAAATAATCAGAAGTACAAGAATAATCACTATGACCATAAACTAATAGTAACGGCATCCTTTTGCCGGAATTAAACTCAATTGCCATGAAATAGATTGAATTCCCAATAGTAAAACAAAAAAAGCTCTGTAAATTTCTTACAGAGCTTTTTCACAAAGAACACTCGTACTCGAAGCGGGACTTGAACCCGCACAGCCGCAATGGCCAAAGGATTTTAAGTCCTTCGTGTCTACCATTCCACCATTCGAGCATCCTTTCAAAGAGAGCGGAAAACGAGACTCGAACTCGCGACCCTAACCTTGGCAAGGTTATGCTCTACCAACTGAGCTATTTCCGCGTTTTTTCAACGAGTGCAAAGATACAGAGTTTCCTTGTTTCTGCCAAATATTTTTAAAGGAAAGTTTATAAATGAAAGATACAAAGTTCATCCGGAGGATACGTAGTTATCAAAAAAGTAATTATAGGAATCTTTTAAGAAAGAAGAAAAGCATCAAACAAAAAGCCCGTTTATATGTAATCAATTGATCTACAATGACATATCTCTCTTATTTTAAATATGACCAAAGTGTACACTTTGGCATATGTTAATTGTACACTTCAGTCATACCAAAGTGTACAATCCTGATATGCTAAAGTGTACAATCCTGTAAAACGAAACCGGAGTGTTAAAATTAGAATTAACATCCTTAACAAATTACCTGTTTTTAGGATGAACCTAATACTAAGAGGAGATTAACGTATGAATTATGTATACCTAATCAGTATTAAAGAAGGTACAATCAATTCATTACCCAAAAGCAGTCATACTTTTATATAACAGCAAGAGTTACTGAAAAAAGAGAAATATCCGTTATTTAATTACGAACTTGCAATGTAGTACCGCTCACAATCACATTGTATCGTTTCAGATACTCTTTTCCTTCTCCTTCTACCGGAGCTCCACTGCTACTCAGATTATACTTTGTTTTGCATTTGGGACAGATAGCAGTGCCCAGTCCATCATCCTGTACATCTATTGAAACATTACGACTGGCCTCCACCGGACAGGCTGCATCAAAAGCAGTGTAATCATACCCCTGAGAATAGATAGATTGCCCAATTATCAGACCTGCATATCCAACAGGAATACCGTTTACATTTTTTGCTTTCTTTATAAATTGCCCAGGGATAGCCAATTTAGAATACTCACCCTGTACCAGATCGCACGAGAAATAGAACGAAACATCCGGGATAGTTGATTTATAGGAGTCGTCACAAGCAACGACACCTATAAATAGCAATATGACAAGAAATAATCTACGCATCTATATTCTCCTTTCTTTAATTAACGGGCAAGTAAAGCTTTCTCTGCTTCTTCCATTCCGCGGAAATTAAACTCTTCTACCACCTTCTGCATCAAAGCAGAGATTTCCGCATTGCATAGATTACCAATACTTCCCTCATGCGTATGATGTACCTGTTTGCTATGTGAGAAATTTCCAGCTTCAATATCAAGTCCCACCTTTTTATAAGCATCCCGGAAAGGCATTCCCTCACGAGCCAGACGATTCACCTCTTCCACGCTAAAAATAAACAGATATTTATCATCATCAAGAATATGTTCATTCACCTTGATTTCATTCATAATATAAGTAGTCATCTGCAAGCAGTCCTTCAGTTCCTGGAAAGCAGGCAAAAAGACTTCCTTAATAATCTGAAGATCACGAAAATATCCTGAAGGCAGGTTATTAGCTATCATCATGATTTGTTGTGGAAGTGACTGAAGTTTGTTACACTTGGCACGAGTTAACTCAAAGACATCCGGATTTTTCTTATGTGGCATAATACTGGAACCTGTGGTACAGTCGTCCGGCAACTTCACAAAACCAAAGTTCTGGCTATTGAACATACAAGCATCAAAGGCAAGTTTAGAAATAGTCCCTGCAATAGTAGCAAGTGCAAAGGCAACATTACGTTCCAGCTTACCACGCCCCATCTGGGCATATACCACATTATAATTAAGAGAATCGAAGCCCAACAAACGAGTAGTCATGGTACGATCCAACGGAAAAGAAGAACCATACCCCGCAGCTGAACCTAATGGATTGCGGTTACACATCTTAAAAGCTGCCTGTAGAAAAAGCATATCATCTACCAGGCTTTCGGCATAAGCACCAAACCAAAGTCCAAAAGAAGAAGGCATAGCAATCTGCAAGTGAGTATAACCAGGCATCAACACCTCTTTATATCTTTCACTCTGAAGAATAAGTACATCAAACAGCTGTTCCACTGCTTCGGCCACCTCTTTCAATTGTGTACGGGTAAAAAGTTTTAAATCAAGAAGTACCTGATCATTGCGAGAACGGCCGCTATGTATTTTCTTACCAACATCACCCAAACGCCGGGTCAACATCAACTCTACCTGAGAGTGCACGTCTTCTACTCCATCTTCTATTACGAACTCTCCCCGTTCCGCTTCTGCATAGATATTTTTCAGTTCTGCCAACAACAGAGTCAGCTCCTCTTTTGTCAATAAACCGATGCTTTCGAGCATAGTGATATGAGCCATGGACCCCATCACATCATGTTTAGCAAGATAAAGGTCCATCTCACGATCACGTCCAACAGTGAAACGTTCTATCTCTTTATTTACCTGAACGGATTTCTCCCAAAGTTTCTGTGCCATACTATTTAGTAGTTAGTAGTAAGTAATTAGTAGTCAAGTAGTAAGTAGTCAAGTAGTAAGTAGTGTAGATACTTTTAATAATCAAAGCAAAAGGAGAAAAGAGCAAATGAAACATTTCTACTTAACTACTTACTACTTGACTACTTACTACTTAACCTCTTACTACTACCCCATTAATATTGAATCATTGCCAACATATCCACCATTTTCTCCAATCCTTCCTGAAGCGGTTTCTGCACCATGGCTTTCATAAAAGGATTTAGTTCCATACCGATAGTAACCTTCAGCTTACACTCTTCATCAGTTGTTGCAACAAGCTGAATCCAGAGATTGAAAGGTAGCGGAGAGTTAGTGGTCTCAAACTTAATACATTTACTTGGCTCACGTTCCACAATCTTCAATGTCAACTGCCCAACAGGAGCCACACTGAAACTCAAGGTATCAGAATCAAAACTTATATCCTTCACCTTATCTTCCGGCAAACGATCTTTTAAGGCCTCCAGATTGCTAAGATCGGACAATTTCTCATAAACCCGCTCCTGGCTGTAAGGTATCACTTTTACAGTACTTTCAAATTTAGTCATCTTATTTTCATTCTTATAAAGACAAAAAAAGAACTATCCGAACAAAATCTGTCCGAATGGCTCTCCTTTAAATCCATCTATAATTAAATATCTTTGTTACTTTCCAGCGTCCCAATGTGCAGGGTCTTTACGCCATTCGTTCAAAGTCGCAATATCCGTATCCTCAATATAACCGGTTTGAAGTGCAACTTCAAGTACAGCTTCGTAGTTTGTCAAAGTCACTAAAGGCACTTTTGCATCCTTGAACGCTTTCTCTGCGACAGGGAAACCATACGTATAAGCAGCAATCATACCTATTACTTCACAGCCATCCCGACGAATTGCTTCTACTGCCTTCAAACTACTACCACCGGTGGAAATCAAATCTTCTACAACGACAACCTTCATTCCGGGACGAAGTTCTCCTTCAATTAAGTTTTCTAATCCATGATCTTTCGGGGTAGAACGAACATACACGAACGGAAGATTCAATGCATCAGCCACCAACGCTCCCTGAGGGATCGCTCCTGTAGCAACACCAGCAATGGCATCTACCTGCCCGAATCGTTCTAATATCAGACGAGTGGTTTCAATCTTCACAAAATTACGAAGAGACGGATAGGAAAGAGTTTTACGGTTATCACAGTAAAACGGTGATTTCCATCCGGAAGCCCATGTAAAAGGATTGGCTGGTTGAAGCTTAATCGCTTTAATCTTCAGTAACTTCTCAGCAAATAATCTCTCTAAGTTTTTCATAACTAAACTAACTTGATAATTATAGAGTGCAAAAATACAGAAATAGAACGAAACAAGAAAGAAGATTCCGGTTATTTTTTTTAATCGTCCTGTGCTTCATCATCCGACACCTCTATGCAGCACTTGATATCTTTCATTTCAAAGCCACGACTCATAGCAAAACGAATTAGTTTTCCATTTAATTCGTATTCATCTTTCCCGCGAACACTCTTACGTTTGGAAGCAAGTAAATCACGCAGCACTGCAAGATATTCTTCCTGATCGATCTCATTCAAATGACGCCAAGCCACATCGGACGGTATTTTTTTCATATATAAGCCCTGTCCTATTTTCATCTTTCCCCATTTGGCAAAGCGAAATTTATCACCAATAAAAGCACGGCAATAACGCTCATCATCAATGTATTTTTCAGCTTCGAGACGGGCAAGTATGCGCTCTATGGCATCGTAGGCAATACCCCACTTTTGTAATTTATCACTCACTTCTGCCCGGCAATGTTCTGCGGCAGAGCAATAGGCAGCTACACGGTTTAGCGCCTCTTCTTCGGTCATTGTATTCATTTATGCGTAGTTACAATTCTATCGTTTCCTGATATATCTTTTATAATACAAGGATGACAATACCCTAAATCAGTAAGCATACAGACGATTTCGCAACCGTATGCACGGTTTATTTCAAAGTAAAGTTTTCCTCCGGGGTTCAACAATTGTCTTCCCAACACAGCAATCCGGCGATAAAAGCGTAATGGATCATTATCGGGCACAAACAAGGCAAGCTCCGGTTCCCAATCAAGTACATTAGGCTCCATGTCTACCTTTTCAGATTCGGTCACATAGGGAGGATTACTAACAATAATATCAAAACGTTGCCTAGAATCTGTCTCTGCCAATACATCTTTTCGCTCAAAAGAAACGGCTGAACCCAGAACTTCATTGTTTCGCCGGGCTACAGCAAGTGCTTCTTCCGAAATATCCCAGGCTGTCACTTTAGCTTGTGAAATGGCAAGAGACAAAGAGATAGCAATACACCCACTTCCCGTACCAATATCCAATATCCGGGGAGCATCATTCAAATTCTCTCTAACAACAAGTTCCACTAATTCTTCTGTCTCCGGACGGGGAATAAGTACCCCCGGTGCTACGTAGAAAGAGCGTCCCAGAAAGATTGCCATTTTCCGTATATATTGTATCGGCTCATTTTTTCGTAAACGCTGCAGAATGTTTTCCAGTTCGTACTGTTTGCTTTCGGATAAATTAATATCTTTGCCCAGATAAATGTCGAGTGCATCCATACCCAACAGATCACACCAAATCATCATCGTCAGGCTTTTCAGTTCCTGAGGAGGATAAATATCTTGTAATACCTGACGGATATAAGTAGAAACCCGGTTCATGTCTATCTGTTTTTGGGATGCAAAAGTACAAATATTATAGTAAAAGGCTGAAAAATGGAAGAAGAAAAATACATGCGGCGCTGTATTGAACTGGCACAAAATGGTTTATGTAATGTGTCTCCCAATCCAATGGTAGGAGCTGTAATTGTATGTGACGGGCAAATTATAGGCGAGGGGTATCACATTCGCTGCGGACAGGCACACGCCGAAGTAAATGCAATTCATTCGGTAAAAGACGAGTCTTTGTTAAAACGTTCTACTATTTATGTTAGTCTGGAACCATGCTCCCACTATGGAAAAACACCTCCATGCGCCGATCTTATTATAGAGAAACAGATTCCACGTATCGTTATTGGCTGCCAGGACCCTTTTTCAAAAGTAGCCGGACAAGGAATACAAAAATTACGTAATGCCGGAAGAGAAGTAACTGTAGGAATACTCGAAAATGAATGTCGTCATCTGATACGCAGGTTTATTGTATTCAATACGCTCCACCGTCCTTACATCACCCTCAAATGGGCAGAATCAGTAGATGGATTTATTGACATAAACCGCACAGACGGACAACCGGTAATACTTTCAACTCCACACACTGCCTTGTTAGTACATAAAAAAAGAAGTGAATCGGATGCTATCATGGTAGGTACACACACGGCGCAGCTCGACAATCCTTCATTAACAGTACGCAACTGGTACGGCAAGAATCCGGTACGGGTAGTATTGGACAGAAATCTATCACTTCCCTCTGACCTGCACCTTTTTGATGGTAGTGTTCCGACACTCGTTTTTACATCCCAAAAACATCCGGAACAGAAAAACATAGAATATATCGTACTCGATTATGAAAAAGAATTATTGCCACAGATAATGAACGCCCTCTATCATCGTGGTTTACAATCAATATTAGTAGAAGGAGGTGCACAATTACTCCAATCGTTTATTGATAATAACCTATGGGACGAGGCATTTATAGAAGAAGCCAAGGTTACGTTAGATTCGGGTGTTAAAGCACCTGAAATAAGAAATAAAATTAGTTATTCCGATAAAAAACATTTTGGAGTAAAAATAAAGCACTACACGAACAAAAATGTGTAAATTGGCTCTATTCAGAGGGTTTTCTATCGATAAAAAGCCTGTTATTATCTATAATTTTATATAAAACTTCCCCACAATGTTCTATATCGGAAAAAATGTTCCTATTTTTGCAACTTGTAAATAAACACAATCTTTCAAATGAGAATTAAGTTTTTATCAGTAATTGTGAGTTTCTTGCTTGTGTCATTTGCCATGAGCTCTTGTCTTGGCGATGACGATCCTATTGAGTATAGCCCGAATGCACTTCTACAGGCATTTGAACTTGACAAGGTTTTGGGAGTTAATTATCAATTCACAATTGATCAGCTTACCGGAGAAATATACAATCAGGATTCATTGCCGGTAGGTTCAGATACGATTATTGATAGAATCCTGATAAAGACCATGACAGTAGCAGGTTTTGTTACTATCAGAAACTCAGCAAATACAGAAGACTCCATATTTAATATAGCAGACTCTGTAAATCTGGTAGGAACAGTGGAAAAACCTTTCAGATTTAAAGTATGGGCACCGGACATGGAACATACGAAAGAGTATGCACTATCAGTGCGTGTACATCAGCAACAACCGGATTCTCTGAATTGGGGCAAAGGCCCAATAGGTACTAATTTTGCACCTCAGATAAAAGGTAAACAGAAATCTATCATTTTCAATAACCAGATTTATGTTTATGGACCAAGTTCTTCTTCTGTATACTACACAACCCTATCCTATGGACAACTTGGAACAGATGGAACATGGAATTCAGCCCCAATCAACGGGTTGCCTTCAACAAACCTTACTTCAATCGTAAACTTCAACAGTACACTTTATGCAACAACTATTGCTGATAAGAAGGTATATAGTTCTAATGATGGTATAAATTGGGAAGAAGCACCTGCATTTGGAGATAACACCGTGGTTCTGATTGCTCCAATCGGAAACAGTCTGACAGGAATCAAAACTTTGAACAATGAAGATATGTTCTGTACAACAACAGATGGAAGTAATTGGACCGAAGAAGGTGTTGTTCCAAAAAATTTCCCACGTGATAACATCTCAGTTACGAGCTTTCAAAATATAACCGGTGTACCTAATATTATGATAGTAGGTAATATTCCGGAAGAAAATAAAACGGAGAATGATACAGCAACAGTCGCATGGGGATATATGCAAGGACAGGAATGGGCCGCTTTGGATGACTCCTCATACCCTTGTCCGTTACTAAAAGACCCTTCCATTATGTATTATGGAGGTGCTTTCTATATCTTTGGCAGAGACTTCAAAACTTTCTATAAATCCGAAGCCGGCATTGTATGGAAGGAAGTGACAAGGATGTTTATGTTCCCAACAGATCAAATCATTGAGATTAAAGACGAAGAGGGTAACATACAGACTGAACATAACTATGGTTTTAGAGGTGAAGAATCAGACTACTCAATGGTAGTAGACGAAAATAACTTTATCTGGATTATGCGTAGTTATGACGGAATGCCGGGTGCAATAATACCTAGCGGAGATGTATGGAGAGGTAAATTGAATCGTTTAGGGTTTGCAAGGCAATAAGCGAAATACAATTTTAAAGTTAATCAGCCGTTCTATTAATGGAATAACCAAGTAATAAGACGATTATGGCATTTACTAAAAGAACGCTGATACTATGTATATTGTTACTCTCACTACCGCTTCTCGGTCTGTATGCACAGGACGAAGAAGAATATAAGATGGAATTGGGAGGAGGTTTAGGTGGTAGTTTTTACATGGGTGATGCCAACTACACTACTCCATTTAAGAACATAGGAATAGCCGGAGGGTTCATGGCAAGATATATAATGAACCCACGAATGGCCATAAAGGCAAACTTAATGGCAGGAAGAATATCCGGCAATACGAAGAATTTTAAAAATAAGTATCCCGACAACGGAGAAGCAAGTTTTAAACGTACAATCTTCGATTTAGGGGCACAATTTGAATATAACTTTCTGGGATATGGGACCGGATATGGCTATAGAGGTGAACACAGATTTACTCCTTATATATTAGGAGGAATGGGATTTACCTTTGCCCCGGCACCTGCAGAAGGAGTATTTACCGTAAATTTCCCGGTAGGAATAGGAGTGAAATATAAAATAGCTCCACGAATAAATATCGGATGCGAATTTACGATGCGGTTCAGCTTGAGTGACAAGTTAGACGTTACGAACAAAGAAGGGCTGCAGTTAAATGATCCATATCGGATTAAAGGAAAGGGATGGAAAAACAAAGATAGTTATTCATATACCGTCTTTTTTGTGACATACGACCTTTTCTCCAGATGTAAAGAATGCAACAATTAAAAAAGATGTCCTATAAAGAGCAAATAGATTTTAGCCGGATACCGCAGCATGTAGCGATTATCATGGACGGTAACGGAAGATGGGCCAAGCAACGTGGACGTGAACGTAGCTTTGGACACCAGGCTGGTGCAGAAACTGTACATATTATAGCAGAAGAAGCCGCCAGGTTGGGTATTAAATATCTGACTTTGTACACCTTTTCCACAGAAAACTGGAATCGTCCTTCGGATGAGATAGCGGCACTAATGAGTCTTCTGTTCGATTCTATCGAGGAAGAAACATTTATGAAAAATAACATCAGTTTCCGTATTGTAGGTGATATCGATAAATTGCCCGAAAATGTACGGACACGATTGGATGCTTGTGTAAAACATACTTCACATAACACTGGAATGGCTCTGGTACTGGCTCTCAGTTATTCATCCCGTTGGGAAATAACAGAAGCTGCACGACAAATAGCAATACAAGTTCAAAAAGGGGAATTGGTTCCTGAAGAAATTACTGACCATTGTCTTGAAGCACATCTGACTACTAACTTTATGCCCGATCCGGATTTACTGATCCGTACGGGAGGCGAGATACGGTTAAGCAATTATCTGTTATGGCAGTGTGCTTACTCCGAACTTTATTTCTGTGATACTTTCTGGCCCGATTTTAGGGAGGAAGAATTGAGAAAGGCTATTAGTGACTACCAGAAACGGGAACGTCGCTTCGGCAAAACCAGTGAACAAATCAGTTAACTCAAAACTTATAATTATAACATAAATGCATTATCGTATTTCCTTCATACTCGTAACGTTTATCTGTCTGTTTGGGTTTGCACTGGCAGGCAGGGCACAAGATGCTAACACAGACGAATCTTCCAAACCTGTTATTTTATATTCAGGGACACCCAAAAAATATGAGATAGCCGACATTAAAGTCGAAGGTGTTAAAAACTACGAGGACTATGTACTTATTGGTCTCTCGGGGTTATCGGTAGGTCAATCCATTTCTGTGCCAGGTGATGAGATTACAAGTGCTATCAAGCGCTATTGGCGTCATGGTCTATTTTCGAATGTTAAGATTACAGCCGAAAAAATAGAAGACGGTAAGGTATGGTTGAAAATCAGTTTGACTCAACGTCCCCGTATTTCAGAAATACGTTATCATGGCGTAAAAAAATCAGAACGGCAAGATCTGGAAACAAGACTGGGATTGGTAAAAGGCAGCCAGATTACTCCAAACTTAGTAGACCGTGCTAAAACACTGATCAAACGTTATTTTGATGATAAAGGTTTCAAAAATGCAGAAATTATCATCTCTCAGAAAGACGATATTTCCAATGAGAATCAAGTGATTGTTGACGTAAATATCGATAAGAAAGAAAAAATTAAAGTACACGAAATAACAATCGTAGGTAACAAAGCAATTAAGACCTCGAAGTTGAAGCGTGTAATGAAAAAAACAAATGAGAAGGGTAAATTGCTGAATTTATTCCGTACTAAGAAGTTCATCAACGAGAAATATGAAGAAGACAAGCAACTGATTATAGATAAATATAACGAATTAGGTTACCGTGATGCAGTGATCGTTACTGATAGTGTAACACCCTACGACGACAAGACCGTCAATGTGTATATGGAGATAGATGAAGGAGACAAATATTACCTTCGCAATGTGACTTGGGTGGGAAATACCCTCTATCCATCAGAACAGTTGAATTACCTTCTCCGAATGAAAAAAGGGGATGTATATAATCAGAAGTTATTAAATGAGCGTTTGTCTACTGATGAAGATGCTATTGGTAATCTATATTATAACAATGGTTACCTCTTCTATAATCTTGATCCGGTAGAAATCAACATTGACGGTGACTCTATCGACCTCGAAATGAGAATTTATGAAGGCAGACAGGCTACCATCAATAAGATTAAGATTAACGGTAATGACCGTCTATATGAAAACGTAGTTCGTCGTGAACTTCGTACACGCCCGGGACAATTGTTCAGTCGTGATGACCTGATGCGTTCTATGCGTGAAATACAGCAGATGGGACACTTCGATGCAGAAAATATCCACCCGGATATTCAACCCGATCCGATGAACGGTACGGTTGATATTGCTTACGACCTTGTTTCCAAAGCAAATGACCAGGTAGAATTCTCTGCCGGTTGGGGTCAAACAGGTATTATTGGTAAGTTGAGCCTGAAGTTCACTAACTTCTCATTGGCTAACCTGTTGCACCCGGGAGATAACTACCGCGGTATCCTTCCGCAGGGAGATGGACAAACACTGACCGTCAGCGGACAGACAAATGCAAAATATTATCAGTCATATAGTATTTCATTCTTTGACCCATGGTTTGGAGGCAAGCGCCCCAATTCATTCTCAATATCTGCTTTCTATTCAAGACAAACAGATATTAGTAGCCGCTATTATAATGACAGTTACTATAACAACTACTACAATAGTATGTATAGTGGTTATGGCGGTTATGGTATGTACAATTATGGTAACTACAATAATTACGAAAATTATTATGACCCTGATAAGTCAATCCAAATGTGGGGACTTTCTGTAGGTTGGGGTAAACGCTTGAAATGGCCGGATGACTACTTTACTCTCTCTGCAGAACTGGCATACCAACGTTATATATTGAAAGACTGGCAATATTTCCCGGTAACAAACGGAAAATGTAATAACATCAGTTTAAACCTTACACTGGCTCGTAGTTCTATAGATAACCCATTGTTCCCACGTCAAGGTTCCGAGTTCTCACTGTCGGCACAAATTACACCGCCGTACTCGCTGTTTGACGGAAGAGACTATAAAGGATATTACACTTCTACCGGAAGTATCACTCAGGACAACAGAAATAAACTGTATAACTGGGTTGAATACCATAAATGGAAATTCAAAGCTAAAACTTACACAGCTTTGATGGACTATCAGGCTCATCCGAAATGTCTGGTTCTTATGAGCCGCATTGAATTCGGTTTGTTAGGTCACTATAATAAATATAAGAAATCGCCATTCGAAACGTTTGATGTAGGTGGTGACGGTATGACAGGATATTCAAGTTACGCCACAGAAAGCGTTGCATTACGTGGATACGAAAACAGTTCTTTGACTCCTTATGGTAGAGAAGGTTATGCGTACACTCGCCTGGGCATTGAATTAAGATATCCATTGATGCTGGAAACAAGTACTAATATTTATGTGTTAGGTTTCTTGGAAGCCGGTAATGCATGGAATGATATCAATAAGTTCAATCCGTTTGATTTGAAACGTTCTGCCGGTGTCGGTGTACGTATCTTCCTTCCAATGATTGGTATGATGGGTATCGACTGGGCATACGGTTTCGATAAAGTATTCGGTAGCAGCAGTGCCGGTGGTAGTCATTTCCACTTTGTACTGGGCCAGGAATTCTAAATTGTTTCATTAAAAAACTAAACGTTATGAAGAAGTCTGTTCTATTTATCATGATGCTGTTTACTATTAGTTTAACAGCCAGTGCACAAAAATTTGCTCTGATTGATATGGAATATATCTTGAAGAACATTCCCGCTTACGAGCGCGCTAACGAACAGTTGAACCAGTCCTCTAAAAAATGGCAAAGCGAAGTAGAAGCGCTTGCCCAAGAGGCTCAAACGCTGTATAAGAATTATCAATCGGAAACAGTCTTCCTTTCTGAAGAGCAAAAGACTAAGAAAGAAGAGGAAATTGTAGCTAAAGAGAAGGAGGCAGCCGAACTAAAACGTAAATATTTCGGTCCGGAAGGTGAGCTGTTTAAAAAGAGAGAGAGTTTGATGAAACCCATTCAAGACGAAATATACAATGCAGTGAAGGAACTTGCTGAACAAAAAAGCTATTCTGTTGTAGTAGACAGAGCATCAGCAACAAGTATTATTTTTGCTTCTCCACGTATTGATATAAGTAATGAAGTGCTGGCAAAGTTAGGATATTCAAATTAATTTCATACATTTGCAAGCGATAACCCAAAGTAATCATTCAAATAAATAATAAAACTATGCTAAAGAAAATTGCACTTTTAATTATGCTGGTACTCCCGATGGGCGTATTCGCACAATCAACACTCAAGTTCGGTCATATGACTTCGACCGAAATTATTCCTACTATGCCTGAATACACAAAAGCTCTTTCAGAGTTACAGGCTTTGGAAAAAAATTATACTGATGAAATTCAAAGAACTCAGGAAGAGTTCAGTAAGAAATATCAGGAATTCCAACAGGCAATAGCTAAAGATTCTCTTCCGCAAAATATTGCAGAAAGAAGACAAAAAGAATTGCAGGATATGGCTGAAAGACAACAGCAATTCCAACAGGAGGCAGAACAAGGTATGCAGAAAGCACAGCAAGAAAAGATGACTCCTATCTACAAAAAACTGGATGATGCAATCAAAGCTGTAGGTGCTGCAGAAGGTGTTATTTATATCTTTGACTTGGCTCGTACTCCAATTCCTTACGTAGGTGCTCAGAGCATAGATCTTACTGCTAAGGTAAAAGCACAACTCGGAATTAAATAAGATAATAATATGTTGTAAGCAACAACCTAAAGTATAAAAACGAGCTACAAGCAGCAAGTTACCGGCTATTCTGATTAACCGAATGCCAATTGTAATTTGTAGCTTGTAGCTCGTAATTTTTTTACCATTATGAAACAGAAGCTTTCGCAAACACCCGGTCCTATCGGTGTATTCGATTCAGGTTATGGAGGATTGACTATCCTGAGTAAAATAAGAGAAACTCTGCCGCAATACGATTATATATATCTGGGCGACAACGCTCGTACCCCCTATGGTACCCGTTCATTTGAGATTGTCTATGAATTCACCCTTCAGGCTGTTAATAAATTATTTGAGATGGGATGCCACTTGGTCATCTTAGCTTGTAATACAGCCTCAGCGAAAGCGTTGCGAACGATACAAATGAATGATCTTCCACACCTTGACCCTCAACGAAGAGTACTTGGTGTGATCCGCCCAACAGTAGAATGTATCGGTAGCATCACCCATAGCCGCCATGTGGGGGTATTGGCTACGGCAGGTACTATCAAATCAGAATCTTATCCAATGGAGATACATAAGTTGTTTCCCGACATCTATGTCAGTGGAGAAGCCTGCCCAATGTGGGTTCCGCTAGTCGAGAATAACGAAGCACAAAGTTCTGGAGCCGATTACTTTATCCAAAAATATATCGATACTCTATTAAGTAAGGATCAGCAAATTGATACTGTAATATTAGGTTGCACACACTATCCGTTATTATTACCCAAAATAAAACATTTTATGCCTGCCGGGATAGAGATTGTTTCACAGGGAGAATATGTTGCCGGAAGCTTAAAAGACTATCTGCATCGCCATCCGGAAATAGCAGCTAAATGTACACAGGGCGGTAAATGTACCTTCTGTACAACAGAAGCCGAAGAGAAATTTATCGAATCGGCATCGGCATTTCTGAATGAAGATATAACTGTCAGACGAGTAGTATTAGAGTAAGAAAATATCTATCACATAATAAGCCCTCTCTGCATCATTAAAGGATATGCAAAGAGGGCTTATTTATTTTATTTGTTACCGATACAATCTACAATGGAATTGAACCATCATAAATAGTGATATCAACCCGGGTACCTCTGACTACGGCCTTATAGCTTTCTCCGGAATTTAATTGAACAGCTTCGCCAACCGTAGCAGTATAGGTCACGCCATTACTCAATCGTACCTGAAAAGGAGTCCCTTTCTCAATCCTTTGAGGTAAAAGATTAAGAGCTTGTTTCACCCCATTATCAAAACGATTAAATGCAGTATACTTTTTCTCATCCAATGTAATGATAGAACCATCTTTTAAATTCTGTACTCCCTTGTTCTTTATTAAAGCACTAACCTCAATATCTCCCTGATAAGAACGTCCATCCCCATCCAATACCTCTACAATTAGAGGAGCCATCACACGCTTAAACTGAAGACAAACTTGTTGTTGTCCGGCTACAGCTTTTGCCTTTCCAAACAGATAGTCATTTGTTCCTCCTTCCAATGCACGCGTTTCATTACTCGCCACAGCCTCTGGCAGACGAGGGTAATGAGCATAAAAAAAGACCTCACTCTTTTTGCTGAATTCCCCCCATGAACGAGTATCCTTTTTAAGATCGAACACAGTAAATTTATCATCCAACTCAGTACGCATCGAAATCACGTCAATGGAAGTACTACTACTGGCACGCGATAGGGTTTCATCACCAATAACAACGCTGGTGAATTTAATTGTCTGTCCATCTGTCTGTTCAGTCGTTTCGTCTTGTTGACAACTCCATAAACAGCCCAATACTAAACTCATAAAAAGTACTTTTGTTCTCATCTGTCAGGGTATTATATATTAAAATTAAGAATACGGTATCACAAATACAAAGCGACACCCTTCTTTGTATTCCGGATCAATAGTCAGGCTACCATTCAGTTTTTCCGCAATTCCCCGGCAAATTGAAAGCCCTAAACCTGTACCTTGTGAATAGCTATCAATCTTCGTAAATCTGTCGAAAACCCACTCCTGCTTACCCAAAGGGACACCAGGTCCGGTATCAGTTACAGCAAAACATATTTTCTGTTTCTTCTTCATCACAGTATATGTCAGTGTTATACTGCCATGAGCTGTAAACTTTGCCGCATTATGCAACAAATTGATTAAAACCTGCATTATACGTTCAGGGTTACTTTTAACTATTAACTGATCATGTTCAGAATGAAAAAGTAGTTTCACGCCCTCCTGTACATCTCTACGAACACTCTCCAGACTCTGTTTACAGCAATCATTAATATTGGTCAACACATCTGCAGGCATGCTATCCGTTTTATCCAAATCTGATAATTCTAAAACATCCGTGACCAGGCGAAGTAAATTATGACTATTCGCCTCAATAATAGAGGCATATACTTTAGTATCCGGATCATCCCGATAGCGATCTCCCAGTATTTGAGAAAATCCTACAATTGAATTTAACGGTGTACGAATCTCATGACTCATACTCTGTATAAATAATGTCTTCATCTGGCTGGCATCTTCCGCAGCATTCTTTGCTTTTCTCAACTCCTCTTCTGAATGCAACAATCGTTTATTCAATCTGTTTTCTCTATATAGAAAAATAAACACAAAGATCAATAAAGCCGCCAATGAAATAATGAGAATCTGCTTGTTATACAATTCTTTCTTCTGCGCCTGAAGCATCAACTCCTTTTTTTCTGAATTCAGTTTTTCCATATTAACCAGAGTCGCAAATTCACTGATGGACTGTTCTTCATTACTCTGTCTGGCAGAATCTTCCAACTGAATATATTTAGACAGATAATCAGCTGCCAGGTCTTTTCTTCCCATAGCCTGATAGATTTCTCCCTTCATACGATAATGTCCGCTACGCAATGCATGTTCATTAAGACGTAATTCCTCTTTTATCAGTGCGTCTGCAGATTCTAAAGCTTTCTGATATTGCCCGATCTGCTTATAATAGAAGAATTCATTCTCATAATAAAGCTTCTTATTGATATCCAGTTTTTTATCATCTGTAATCAATTTCTCTACTTCCTGCAGTATTTTCCAAGCTCTTTCCGTATCAGATATAGCAATATAATAATGTATATAACCCAATTTTCCGAGAAGGATATGCACACTCGCATTAGCCGTAGCCTCAGCTTTTTTCAGCATTTCAAGTGCCTGAGGTAATTTATTCTGCTCAATATAATATTTTGCAACTTCAGTATAAGAAGGTGAAAGATTATAATTATCAACATGATAAGTTTCAGTCAGTTCAATTCCCTTCAAACAATATTCAAAAGCCAAGCTTTTCAAATTCTTTATTTCATAGATTTGATATAAGCTGTTATAACAGTAAAGTAGTCCGATTTTACTATCCTTGATTTGGGCATCTTTTAACATTTCCTGAGCTTCATAGAGAGCTATATTAGTCTTTCCGGTTTTAAGATAATGCAATATCAAACGATTGTTCCAAACAAAATAATAATATTTAAGTTGATTTGTTTTTTCAGCAAAGTCCTTCACTATATTCGTATAATGAATAATACTGTCTACATTATTTCCTTGAAAATAGTAGTAGTCTAATTTAAGCGCTAAAGCAACAGCCTGCATCCGTAAATCACCTCTCTCCTCCGACATCTGATATAACGTATCAGCCATATGAAGAACTTTCAAATTACTAACATTCTCCTGGCAATGCTGAAAATATGAGTAGAGTGTGCTATCTACATTAAACTCCTTTTCTTCTTGCGCATAAACCGTACTGCAAAGAACAAAAGAAATAACAAATGACATTCTTCGGAGGATTGTAGTTCTCATGATTATGTATTGATTAATGACCTGGCTGCAGATTGCAAATATACATCTATTTTTAACGTCCGGATTACAAATTGATTATTTTATTCAAATAATTGTCTACTTTATCCTATATATATAAGTCAAAATAAAGCAGATCACCATTTTATAAATGCAAACTATTCACGAACATTCTTTCCGCTCCTCTTGAATTTTACCATGTCTCCCCAAAGAGACATAATTCATTAAAACCCGCTATTTTTTTACCTCACCATGCGTTTTTTCAGAAATTATCGTGTACATTTGTGAAAGTATAAACACCTTATACCTCAGAAATTATGAAAGAAGAAGATAACAGCCGTCTGATCGAAGTGTTTTCCGGTTCAAGATGGGAAGCAGAACTTATCAAAGGATTGCTCGAAAGCAATGAAATAGATGCCGCCTTAAAAGACGGCCTCATAACAACAATAGCGCCTTATATCAGTCCCACAGTATCCGTTATGGTAAAAGAGGATAACTATGAGCCTGCTATGGAAATTATCAGAAGCCGCGAGAAAGCAGAAAACGATTAAGGCGATCGAGTGCCTCGCGAATATTCTCCAGTGAGTTGGCATACGAAAAACGTACGTAGCCCTCTCCTCCTGTGCCGAAGTCAACTCCCGGTGTAATACCTACATGTGCTTGCTCTAAAACTTCAAAAGCAAATTTATAAGAATCTTTTGTAAACTTACGGGCATCAGCAAATATGTAAAAAGCACCTTTGGGCTCAACACGGATACCAAATCCCATCTCACGAAGACGTTGAATCATATAACGTCGACGTTCGTCATACGTTGCCCGCATCTGTTCCACATCCGGAGCAGCATAACGAAGCGCAGCGATACCTGCTTGTTGAGCAATACTTGGGGCACAGATAAAAAGATTCTGCTGCAATTTTTGCAATGCTTTCATACACGATTTAGGTGCAATCACATATCCAAGTCGTAATCCTGTCATAGCAAAACGTTTAGAAAAGCCATTCAACACAAAAGCCTGATCAGTAAACTCCAGAATACTGCGGGCACGTCCTTCATAAACCAATCCATGATAAATTTCATCTGAAATGACCGGAACACCCAATGAAGCTATTTCTTTAAGAAACTTATCCTCCAACAATAACCCGGTAGGATTCATTGGTGAATTAATAAAAATAGCTGCCGTGCGAGTAGTGATAAACTTTTTGATATCCTCGATATTATACTGCAACCCATTTTCTTCGCGAAGTGGCACCAATACTGGTTTTGCCTGTGCAGCCAATACAAAATTACGATAACAGGCATATCCCGGATTCGAAAGAACCACCTCGCTATCCGGCCGACAAAGCAACAACAATACCAACAGAATTGCCGGTGAAGAGCCGGAAGTCACCACAATACAGTCGGGATCTACCTTCACACCATATTCCCGATAATGAAAATCAGCGATTTCGCGTCTTAATTCAGGGTCACCTAAAGAATGGGTGTAATGTGTTAAATGAGAATCATATGCTTTTTTTGCCGCTTCCGCTACACAGGCAGGCACGTCAAAATCCGGTTCACCTACCTCAAGATGGATAATATCGATGCCCTGTTTCTGTAATTCATTAGCTCGCTCTAATACATCCATGACGATAAACGAGGTCATTTGTTCAACCTGAGGGTTAGTCTGTTTCATTGGTTTATCTGTTTTTTCGGGGTACAAAGATACGATTTTTACAGTATGAATGTTACCAGTGAAAAAGACTTTATTTTATAGCACTTCCGGTTTTGTATACATATTCTTATTTATCCGTAAAAACAAGTACCTATAACTATCATATCGATAAAAAGTTCTATATTTGTACTTCCAAATCGTTAGTAAAAATGAAACAAGAGTTTACAAGAATTGCCGTAAAGGTAGGAAGTAATGTACTGACGCGTCGGGATGGAACATTAGACGTAACACGTATGTCGGCCCTTGTCGATCAGATAGCGGAATTACATAAAGCTGGTGTTGAAGTGATCCTTATCTCTTCGGGTGCCGTAGCTTCCGGACGCAGCGAAATACGAACCATAAAGAAACTCGACAGCGTAGACCAGCGTCAATTATTCTCTGCTGTAGGACAGGCTAAGTTAATCAATCGTTATTACGAACTTTTCCGTGATCATGCCATACCTGTGGGACAGGTACTGACAACCAAAGAAAGTTTTGGTACCCGCCGACATTATCTGAACCAGAAAAACTGCATGACTGTAATGCTTGAAAACGGAGTAATCCCCATTGTCAATGAAAATGATACCATCTCCGTCACCGAGTTAATGTTTACCGATAATGATGAATTGTCTGGCCTTATCGCTTCAATGATGGATACACAAGCTCTTATTATACTAAGCAATATAGATGGTATATATAATGGTTCACCTACAGATCCATCTTCCTCCGTCATCCGTGAAATAGGACATGGAAAAGATTTGTCCAACTATATACAAGCGAGCAAATCGAGTTTTGGAAGAGGTGGAATGTTAACCAAAACCAATATTGCCCGTAAAGTAGCAGATGAAGGGATTACCGTAATCATAGCCAATGGAAAACGGGATAATATTCTTGTAGATTTATTACAACACCCTAAGGAAACCCTCTGTACACGCTTCACTCCGTCGAAAGAGCCTGTTTCAAGCGTAAAAAAATGGATCGCCCACAGTGAAGGATTCGCCAAAGGAGAGATACATATTAATGAGCAAGCCACAGAAGTATTGGCTTCGGATAAAGCTGTAAGTATTCTTCCCATTGGTATAATAAAAATCGAAGGTGAATTTGAGAAAGACGATATTGTACGTATTTTCAACTTCGAAGGAGTACCAGTGGGAGTAGGTAAAGCAAATTGTGACTCAGCACAAGCACGAGAGGCGATGGGCAAACATGGTAAGAAAGCAGTGGTACATTATGATTATTTGTATATAGAATAATATGACTTTTAAGAATATGAAGTTAAACGAAACATTTATTGCCGTACAAGCAGCCAGCCGAAAGTTGGCACTACTGAGCGATGAGACAATTAATCAGATATTGAATGCAGTAGCTGACGCAGCCATTGCCGAAACTCCTTTCATTCTAAGTGAAAACGCAAAAGATCTTGCACGAATGGACAAGACAAATCCGAAGTATGATCGTCTGAAACTCACTACAGAACGCCTGGAAGGAATTGCCGCAGACATTCGTAATGTAGCTACCCTCCCCTCGCCCTTAGGACGAGTACTGAAAGAGACAGTCCGTCCAAACGGAATGAAACTCACTAAAGTCAGTGTCCCTTTCGGTGTTATCGGCATCATTTATGAAGCACGCCCCAACGTGAGTTTCGATGTATTTTCTCTCTGTCTTAAAAGTGGCAATGCCTGTATTTTAAAAGGAGGCAGCGATGCAGACAGTTCCAATCAGGCAATCATAAGCGTTATCCACAAAGTATTAAAACAATTCAACGTAGATACGCATATAGTAGAGCTTCTTCCTGCTGACAGGGAGGCAACCACCGAGCTACTTCATGCAACAGGTTATGTAGATCTCATTATCCCACGCGGAAGTAGTAATCTGATAAACTTTGTACGCGAAAATGCAACAATCCCCGTCATCGAGACAGGAGCTGGAATCTGCCACACCTATTTTGACGAATACGGTGATACAACCAAAGGTGCAGCTATCATCAATAATGCAAAAACACGCCGCGTAAGTGTGTGTAATGCACTCGACTGTGTTATTATTCATGAAAAACGTTTGAATGACTTACCAGCTATCTGCAAGAAATTACAGAATAGTAATGTTACTATTTATGCCGATCCTCAGGCCTATCATGCTTTGGAAGGACATTATCCGGAACATCTGTTAAAGCAAGCTACAACAGAGAGTTTTGGTACGGAATTCCTGGATTATAAAATGGCTATAAAGACCGTGAAAAGCTTTGAAGATGCTTTGGGACATATCGTAGAGTACAGTTCCAGACACAGCGAAAGTATCGTTACAGAAAATAAAGAACGCGCTACCTTATTTTGTAAGATGGTAGATGCCGCTTGTGTATATGCCAATGTGTCCACAGCTTTCACAGATGGTGCACAATTCGGACTGGGAGCAGAAATAGGTATCAGCACACAGAAACTCCACGCACGTGGTCCTATGGCACTTGAAGAAATCACCTCTTATAAATGGATGATCGAGGGAGATGGACAGACGAGAGAAAATTAAAGATTAATAACTAATAATTAAAAACAGACAGGTATGAAGAAATTTACTTGCGTGCAAGACATAGGTGATTTAAAATCAGCCCTTGCCGAAGCATTTGAAATAAAAAAAGACCGCTTTAAATATGTAGAACTGGGAAGAAACAAAACATTAATGATGATTTTCTTCAATTCCAGTCTGCGAACCCGTCTTAGTACACAAAAGGCTGCACTGAATCTGGGCATGAATGTAATGGTTCTCGATATTAACCAGGGAGCCTGGAAACTGGAAACAGAACGTGGTGTCATTATGGATGGTGATAAACCGGAACATATTTTAGAAGCAATCCCGGTTATGGGCTGCTACTGCGACATTATAGGAGTACGGTCGTTTGCCCGCTTTGAGAATCGTGATTACGACTATGAAGAAGTAATCATCAACCAGTTTATCAAATATTCGGGACGTCCTGTATTCTCAATGGAAGCAGCTACACGCCATCCGCTACAAAGTTTTGCCGATCTGATCACAATCGAAGAATATAAGAAAAAGCCTCGCCCGAAAGTAGTTATGACATGGGCTCCGCATCCACGCCCATTGCCGCAGGCTGTACCCAACTCATTTGCGGAATGGATGAACGCAACTGATTATGATTTCGTGATCACTCACCCCGAAGGTTATGAACTTGATCCTAAATTTGTTGGACATGCCAAAGTAGAATATGACCAGATGAAAGCCTTTGAAGGAGCAGATTTCATCTATGCCAAGAATTGGGCTGGCTATACAGGTGATAATTATGGTCAGATATTGAGTACCGACCGCAACTGGACAGTTAGTGACCGCCAAATGGCAGTTACAAACAATGCATATTTTATGCACTGCCTGCCTGTACGCCGAAATATGATTGTAACAGATGATGTAATTGAAAGCCCTCAGTCTATTGTAATCCCGGAAGCAGCCAACCGTGAAATATCAGCAACAGTGGTACTAAAAAGATTACTTGAAGGATTGGAATAGAACCTATCGAGATATATTAAGAGCCAAAGCTCCGGTTATCCTACAAAGACAACCGGAGCTTTTTTCATTAACACCTAATCTTACCTTTTTACTCAAACATCATTAGAAAAAAAACTTCTTACCATTTCTAATATAGAAAGTCCCTTTCTGTGGATTTCTGACAACTCTACCTGAAAGATCATAAATAATGCCATCTTCATTTACAGCATCATTCAAAGCTTCATTAATACCGGTTGGATTTGAAGAAGTCAGGTTGATATAGAAAAGGTTATTTGAATCTGCTTTAGTAAGTTCATGGGAACCTGCATTAAGCACATATGTAATGATATTACCAGAAGTACTCACTACTTTTATATCATCTATTTTAATATTCGGTGTACTTCCTTCTGCAAATACCAGGGTCAAAGTCATTTCTTCTTCTATCGTAAACTTCACAGAAGTAGCACTTTCCAATTTCAAACACCAGGTATAAACCGTACCATTTACAGTCGCTGTACCCTTGTCTTTAGAGTAACTACCAGTTACCGAATAGAATGAATTTGAGGGCTTTTTATCAGCAGTAAAATAACATGTATAATCACCATCTACAGGAGGAACCGGAGGTGTAGGGGGAACCGGAGTAGTACCACCACCAGAGGTATCACCAAAAATTCCTACTAAACTGGTAGTATAATTGGTTATCGCCGTTTTCAATGCAGTATTCACGTCAGAAGAAGTATCGTCTACAGTATTATCAAAAGCCCATTCAAAATCACCGTGTTGCATACGTCCTGCGCCATACTGTCCGGTAACAATACCAGGCACATCGGTTGCTGCATCGGCTGTATAGGTATACATCTTACTCTTATCCGTATCAAAGTTATTATAAGAAGTACCACCGGACAAAGTTACATAAGAAGCAGGGACAACCTCATCACGAGTTTCTGCTTCGTAGCAATCAAAACTTGTTGCAGATTGCTTGTGAGTAACAAGTTTGAAATTAGAAGATTTCTCAGCATAAACATTTCCGAAAGCTTTGATCATTCCACCACTTTCTCCGGAGAAAGTTCCATTCTTTACTCCATTAACAATATCTGTTCCCTGCAAAGAAATCAGCATCGGCTTATTGGCATTACGATAATAATTGCTTTCTACAAATACATTGGAACCTGTAGTAGCTCCTACCCCATATTTCGCAATTCCGTCAAAATAATTGTTATACACATGTACGGTCATTGTACGTACGCGAGGATGACGTGAATCGGAATGGTCAAACCAATTATGATGGTAACTAATAAAATTCTCTCCACTTTCAGACTTCATCCCACAAAGAGACATTTTTCCCGAATCCCAAAAATGATTATAGGAGAAAGTCATATATTTTGAATTGGTCTTACAGTCCAGAGAACCATCACCTTTTGCCTGGTCAGCAGCACTCCCTGTCTTTCCATAGAAAAAGTCAATGTTATGTATCCAGCAATTGCTATTATCCGTATCCAAAGACAAACAGTCATCCATGCAAAGCATGATAGCCAGATTTCTAACCTCAACACTCTTGCAGTTTCTCAGCAAAATACCAAAACCACGTATTGTAGCATCATCTCCTATACCTTCAAGTGTAATATTCATTTCACTATCAGCATTCTTTCCTTTAATTTGTAATCCTTCTGCACTACTGGAAAAGTAATCCATATCAGCAGCTTCGATTGTTCCTATAATACGAACAACCAAAGGAGTAGTATCATATCCTTTCTGACGCGCATCAATAATTGCTTGAAGTCCGGTGAATGTTTCAACTTTTCCTTTACTATCCGTAACAACATCGCAGGTCACTGTTTTGGCAGTTTTAGATGTCACATAAAGAACCTTTGCATTCTCTTTCAGTGTACCATCGTCCTTATATGCCCCTACCCCTGAATAATTAAAGTGGGCAAACCCTGCACGGTCATGGGCTTTCACTGCAAATGAGGAAGATTCTACTGCTATATCCATTTCGGTACCATCCTCATCAACGGGTACAACCTTAAACATATATTCTCCTGCAGTAATACCCAACGCATCTGCACGGCCATACGTACCATAATTACGAACCAGTTCTGTATCAAGTTTTATATAAGAGCCATTAACAGATTTATAATAAACATGATAAGTAGAAGCACCGTCTACCAGATTCCAAGTTACATAACCTGATTCAAACCATCCGCCGGTCTCTTTAATAGAAACGGCAGCCGAAGAAACAATCGATACCAATAAGGTAAACACAGACAAAAGTAGAGTCTTGATTTTCATAGTCTCATATTTCATATTATTATTAGAAAAAGTGTCAGTTTGACGACTGCAAGATTACGGAGAATTAAACCAGTGAATGTGGAATAATAAACTTTTTATGTAGAAAAAACGGTTCGGATGACTTATCTAATAAAGATAGGTCATCCGAACCGCTATAAAAAGACAATAACTATGTCATTATTCAATTACATAGCCAACTTTCTTAATAGAACAGGAGAATTAATGTTCTATTTCTTTTGCTTCCTGCTGCCAAGCATTAAATCCTTTATCAAGCTCATAGACTTTATAGCCTCGCTTACTTAAAATTTCTGCTGCTTTCTTGCTCCTTTTCCCGCTACGGCAATAAAGAGCCACCGGTCTTTCTTTCTGAAGCGTAGAATCAGCCATAGCAGCAAATGAATCATCCAGAACATTGATATTTACCGCTCCCGGGATATGTCCTTCCGAGTACTCGGCCAACGTACGAACATCCAAACGCTGTACATCATCCGCTTTAATAAAAGAATCAAAATCTGCGACCGATAGTGATTTGAAATCAGCTTTCGGTTGCTGACAAGAGAATAAAGTGGAAATCAAAAGGAAAAAACCTGCAAATAGTTGACTCATCTTTGACATTGTTATACTATTAAAAAACAAATATTATTTTCATTAAAGAGCAGACAAGTAGTTAGTCAACGGATTGGCATACATCAACAATAACTTCTCACGCAGAAATGGAACATCCTTATTGGGAATGTCAATCTTACCCAACTGTTGCTCAATATAGTTTTCAAAATGTAATTTCTCTTCCTGCGTATAATGACTGACAAATTCACAAGTACCCGATAATAAATCGTGTGCCACATAGTTTCCCGAATAAATACGATAATTACTATGAATGCGTTTATCTATCACAGAAGAGATATGCGAAAACAATTCCGGCTTTGGTAAACTACGATCAAGCTGCTCTAAAACATCATTAATACAAGCACCTGCCTGAAAATGTACTTTCCCTTTATAACCAAACAACCCGGTCTGCATATTTCTTAAATCATCCTGCGTTGTTTTCTTATATCCCTCAATATCTCTCTTCAACTGAAATTCCTGAGCCTTAAGAAAATCACAGGGATCATACTCATACGAAATGGCAATCGGAGCGATATTTATTTCCATCAGCCGGTCAATGGTATCTCCTTCGCCTCCCATAGCCAACATTTTCAATACACTATCCTGTGTACGGTCATTAGAATCTTTGGCACGTCCTTCACGTTGAGCAATCCAGATGGACTGATCCTTCTCCATAATCGTATAGTGCATATAGCGTGACATGCGGGCAGATGATTCTAACATTTGCCGCATAGTCAATGCACGCTGTACTATAAACGACTTATTAACACGAACCAGTTTCTTAATCCACGGATAAATCAACAGATTATCCCCGATAGCTATCTCTACGGTATCCATACCTTGATCTACCAGCAAGATAGAAAGAAAACCCGAATCAAGTATAATATCCCGGTGATTGGATATATAAGTATAAGCTTTATTTTTATCCGGCAATGCCGTATGATCCAAACTCAGACCATCGGTAAAGTCTTTTGCTATCTTCCATAAAATACCATAGCAGAAAGTTTTCTGAAAATCCAGTTTTGTTTTACAGGCACGCATCTTCTGTGCCAGTATTTCAAAAGGCACATTCGGAATGGCATCACAAGCAGCTTTTTGAAATGCCGGATCAGCAATTAGTTCCTCAAATATTTGAGGAAGTTCATCGTCATTGTAAGGACGTATTTCATCAAACTCTATTGTATCCATAAGCAGCTATAAGTTATGAGAAAACTTATTCTCTATTATATCAGTCATTACTTCTTTTATATCCAGTCCGGCAGCACGTACTTGCTGAGGAATAAAGCTGGTAGTCGTCATACCCGGAGTCGTGTTAACCTCCAGCAGGTTTATCTTATCACCTGCTGTTATGATATAATCTACACGAATAATGCCGGAACAACCCAGAATATCGTAGATAGCCGAAGTCAGAGTTTGTACGCGACGCGTGAGATCATCAGAAATACGGGCAGGAGTAATTTCATCTACCTGACCGTTGTATTTAGCATCGTAGTCAAAGAACTCATTGTCGGTAACTACTTCCGTTATAGGGAACACCACTGATTTCTCTTTTGTTTTATAGCAACCGCAAGTAATCTCCGTACCATCCATAAAGGCCTCAACAAGTACTTCCTGCGCTTCATTGAATGCTTTAGCAATAGCCGGCTGTATCTGTTCACGCGTTTTAACCTTTGTTACTCCAAAACTGGAACCACCCAGACTGGGCTTGATGAAACAAGGTAACCCAATTTTCTCAACAACATCTTCATCCGAGACAGACTGCCCCTGACGGAGCAGCAGAGATTCTGAAATACGAACCCCAAAAGCCTTGAGATATTGGTTACAAGTGAATTTGTCATAGGTGATAGCAGCCGCCAATACTCCACAACAAGAGTATGGAATACGCAGCATATCGAAATATCCCTGCAGACGACCGTCTTCCCCCGGAGTACCGTGAATGGTGATGTAGGCAAAGTCAAACTTCACTTTCTCCGTACCATTTACAAAACTAAAATCATTGCGATCTACAGGTGCTTTCTTTCCGTCGGGCAATTGTACTTCCCAACGGAGTCCTTCTATCTCAACGATATACAAATTGTACTTCTCCTTATCTATAAAGGAATATATTCCCTGTGCACTACGCAGAGATACATAAAATTCGGAGGTATACCCTCCTGCTATGATAGCAATTGTGCGTTTCATTCTAATTCTCTATTACTTATATAGCCTCTCCACTTCTCTATCAGTTGGGCCATGTCGTCAGGCAACTCTGAGGTAAAGTTCATCTCCTCCCCTGTGACAGGATGAACAAACCCCAGTGTCATGGCATGCAAAGCCTGCCGCGGACAAGTGTCAAAGCAGTTGTTTACAAATTGTTTGTATTTACTAAAATGAGTACCCTTCAGAATCTCATGCCCCCCATAACGCTCGTCATTAAACAATATATGACCGATATGCTTCATGTGGACTCTGATCTGATGGGTTCGTCCGGTTTCGAGTACACACTCCACCAGAGTGACATACCCCAAACGTTCAAGCACCTTGTAATGAGTTACAGCATGCTTTCCAACCGTTGGATCAGACATTACAGCCATCTGCATTCTATCTTTCGGATTACGGGCAAGGTTACCAATAATAGTACCCTCGTCTTGTTCTACAATTCCCCATACCAGTGCACGATATTTACGTTTGGTTGTTTTATTAAAGAATTGTATTCCCAAATTGGTTTTTGCATCCGGTGTTTTAGCTATAACCAATAATCCGGAAGTATCTTTATCTATACGATGTACAAGACCTACATGCGGGTCATTGGCATCATAGTCCGGATTATCTTTCATATGCCATGCCAAAGCATTCACCAATGTTCCATGATAGTTCCCATGCCCCGGATGCACCACCAGGCCAGGAGGTTTATTTACCACCATCAGGTATTTATCTTCATAGACAATATTAAGAGGAATATCTTCGGGAATTATCTCATTCTCATAACGCGGACGATCCATCATGACCGTTATCACGTCAAGCGGCTTCACCTTATAACTGCTCTTTACCGGTTTGCCGTTGACCATCACAAATCCGTCAGCAGCAGCTTTCTGAATACGGTTACGCGAAGCATTAACAATACGCTCAAACAGATACTTATCGACTCTCATCAAAGCCTGTCCCTTGTCTACTACAACCCTAAAGTGTTCGTAAAGCTGGGCATCGGCTTCCTCGCCAACAGGTTCTATATCATCAATATCAGTTTCAATATCGTCCGGCAATTCCTCTATCATACAGTTCGCTCTCTTTTCTATAACAAGTAGGTAAATTTACTTAAAACCAGGAGTCATCTGCCGACACATCCGTAGTTCCTGCAGCATCCTCTACTATCTCAAGAGAATCACTATCCTGAACCAGCGTCTCTCCATCGCCCACCAATAATGTCAATATAGCTCCCACCGGAACTTTATCGCCCATGTTCAATTGACGCCCTTTATACTTCACACCATACACCCAGTCTTTTTCTCCTGAAATCAATTCACTCTCGGATAGTTTAAATCCGGCAGCCAATATCTTGGCCTGCGCCTGACGCACAGAGCTATTATCAGCAACATCCGGAACAAGACGTAAAGGAACGTCCAATGTATTTATAGTCAAATAAACAGTTCTTCCTTCCTTCACCTTCTGCCCGGCAGATGGGTTTAATTCCAGAATACTCCCGGCAGGTTTGTTTTTCACATAGCTGGAATCCGAGACCACGCATACCAAACCATGATTACGAAAAAGCATTTCTGCCTCTCCTACTGTCATGCCTTTGACATCCGGCACCACGACAGCTTCACCATGACGAGTATAAACATCCAGCCATTTCAACACTCCAAATAACAGCAGAATGACCACTGCCATCATAGCTATCAGGTTTAACCAAAAGTACTTATTGGTCTTGAATGAAAAAAATTCCTTTATCGTCATAAATCTTAGCCGTTAATCCGGGTCAAAGATACAATTTTAAGTACATAGTAGCACAGAGTTTTACAGAGTTTTTAGTTTTCTGATGCCAATAGGATGCAATTAAACCACATAATAACATTTGCAACTCATTACTACATAGATTCTTTCGTATAGCTTGACATACACAGATACATAGAAAGCCATAACAGAACGATGTACGAGATGCACATCTCGTACTGCGCGACATGCACATCTCGTGCTGCTCCACATGTACATCTGGTAATGTACGAGATGCACATGTCGTACATTGTATCCCACCGAACAAAGGGGACTTCCCCATAGAAGAAAGTGAGCTCCCATTAGGGGACAAAAAAAAGAAGTAAAGACAATGCCTTTACTTCCCCAATTTCTTTTTGTACAGCTATGTGGCTAAAGAGCCTTATGCTTTTACTCCGTTGTATTCGTCAGAAACAGTCAGTTTCTTACGACCTTTTGCACGACGGGCAGCCAATACTCTACGACCGTTAGCTGATGCCATTCTCTCACGGAAACCGTGTTTGTTTTTTCTCTTTCTGTTAGAGGGTTGAAATGTTCTTTTCATTATTATATCTTGTTTTATTGTTATTATTCTACGTAATCGGGCTGCAAAAATAGGCACTTTTTTTAAATAAACCAAGAGATAACTCATTTTTAGTCAAAAGATTTTGTGTTTTTTGCCGATTTAGATTACTTTTGCACTCGGAAATATCAGTCGATAACTCAATAACATTATAATAATAAAGGATATCAAGTATGATTAATGCTCAAGACATCAAGAACGGAACCTGCATCCGTATGGACGGAAAACTCTATTTCTGCATTGAATTTCTTCATGTAAAGCCTGGAAAAGGTAACACTTTTATGCGTACCAAGCTGAAAGATGTAGTAAGCGGTTATGTTCTCGAACGCCGTTTCAACATCGGTGAAAAGCTGGAAGATGTACGTGTAGAACGTCGCCCTTACCAGTTTTTATATAAAGAAGGGGAAGATTATATCTTCATGAATCAGGAAACTTTTGACCAGCACCCTATCGCTCACGATTTGATCAACGGTGTTGATTTTCTGCTTGAAGGAGCCGTATTAGATGTTGTATCTGACGCCTCTACAGAAACCGTACTTTATGCAGATATGCCCATTAAAGTTCAGATGAAAGTTACTTATACAGAACCGGGCATGAAAGGTGATACAGCCACTAACACACTGAAACCTGCTACAGTAGAATCAGGTGCTACAGTACGTGTTCCATTGTTTATTAACGAAGGTGAAACAATTGAAATCGACACACGTGACGGTTCTTATGTAGGACGCGTGAAAGCATAACAAAAATATTTCATTTACACAACAAACGGTAAACCAATTGCAAGATAACCGCAATTAGTTTACCGTTTGTTATGTTTATCCCCTGCTTAATCATTATATTTGCCTATCAAATAAAAACCTTTTTAATTTATAACAAAATGAAGCGATTAATGTATGTATTATGCTTTGTCCTGATATCCGTCGTTGCACACGGGCAAGCAAAGTATGTGTTCTATTTCATAGGAGATGGAATGGGCGTAAATCAGGTAAACGGTACGGAAATGTATCGTGCAGAATTACAAAACGGACGCATCGGTGTAGAGCCATTACTTTTTACACAATTCCCGGTAGGTACTATGGCCAGTACTTTTTCCGCTACGAATTCAGTAACCGACTCATCAGCCGCCGGTACAGCTCTGGCTACAGGTTCTAAGACCTACAACGGTGCTATCGGAATGGATGATCAAAAGAATCCTCTACAAACCGTAGCAGAGAAGGCCAAGAAGGCTGGTAAAAGAGTAGGAGTTGCTACCAGTGTAAGCGTAGACCATGCCACTCCGGCTGCTTTCTATGCACATCAACCCAACCGCAGTATGTACTATGAAATTGCAACAGATCTGCCCAAAGCTGATTTTGACTTTTATGCAGGATCGGGGTTCCTAAAACCAACTACAACTGCTGATAAGAAAGAGGCACCCAGTATTTTCCCTATGTTCGAAGAAGCAGGTTACACACTGGCACGTGGCTACAATGACTTTAAAGCAAAAGCTCCTCAAGCAAAAAAAATGATCTTAATTCAGGAGGAAGGTGCTGATGTTTCATCTCTGCCCTATGCCATCGATCGTAAAGAAGGAGATCTTACGCTGGCTCAAATTACAGAGAGCGCAATTGAGTTTCTTACCAAAGAGAAAAATAAAGGCTTTTTCTTGATGGTCGAAGGTGGAAAAATAGACTGGAGTTGCCACGCCAACGATGCTGCTACCACATTCAATGAAGTGATTGATATGGACGAAGCAATCAAAGTAGCTTACGAGTTCTACAAAAAACATCCCAAAGAAACACTTATCGTAGTAACAGCGGATCATGAGACAGGTGGTATAGCTCTTGGTACCGGTAAATACGCACTAAACCTGCAAGCGCTTCAATATCAGAAAAACTCAGCAGATGTACTTTCTACACAAATTAGCAAACTAAGAAAAGCTAAAAACAACAAAGTATCTTGGGAAGATATGAAATCGTTCCTGGCAGAAAACATGGGATTCTGGAAAGAAATACCTATTTCCTGGGAACAAGAAAAGAAATTGCGTGACGAATACGAAAAGTCATTTGTAAAGAACAAGGTGGTGTTCGAAGAAAGTTTATATTCGAAGAGCGAACCAATGGCTGCACGCGCCAAGGAAGTGATGGATGAAATCGCAATGATCAACTGGGCCAGCGGTAGCCACTCAGCCGGTTATGTTCCGGTATTCGCCATTGGAGCAGGTTCACAACTTTTCGGAGGGAAAATAGATAATATTGAAATTCCAAAACGGATAGCAAAAGCCGGAAGATATTAATAAAACAAAAGTCCTCTGTTCAAAGTTAGAGGACTTTTGTTTTTTATACACTGATAAGGTATAACACACTATATTATCCAAAAGAAAATTCATATCTACTACTTTGTTCAGATATGACCATATTGTCTCCCCTTAGTTCAACGCTTATCTTTTTATCTCTTGCCAGCCATCCTAAAATAAACGCGAAACTTTCCCGATCAATTCTCATGTGAGCGGAAGACAACTTACCAAACAACTCTTTAGTATTAATCTCACGGGTTTCCCTCAATATGCGTCCAATCTTAGTCAACGCACTATTAAAATCTTGCTCGTTCATAGTTCTCCGTTTTTAAGTTAAACAATATATTATTCTATCGCAGAATCTATAAATAACAAATAAATCTTCTTCGATTTATTTGAACAGAACCTCCCTTATTAAAAACAAATATAGCATTTTAAATTAAAAAATAAAACTTTTACGCCTTATTTTCACACAATCCATAAGTAAAAAAAGCTTTTCATTAACAAATGCCACATTCCCTTATCTATAAAAACGTAACTAAAAGAAAAATAAACGAAGCATTATAATTGTGTCTCCCCCTCAATATAATTTTCCAAAAACAAGTTCTCACCATCAAATACAGCATACGAGAAGTAATTAATCCAATCCCCTAAAATCAGTATACGAGCGGTAGCACTAAGCATCAGGTCAAGTTCTATATGCCGATGTCCATAAAGAAAATAATTTATATTGGGATGACTTTTGAGATATTCTTTTGTATAAAGTACCAAATGTTCTTTATCTTCACCCATATAATCTGGCTCTTTCCCATCCTCACGCTTCATTCGGCTATGTTTTGCCCAAGTTAGCCCCAAGTCGATACTCCATCTCGGATGAATCATCGAGAAAAGGAACTGTAATGTCTCATTATGAAACATTGCACGCAAGAACTTGAACTTTTTATCCGGATCTCCCAAGCCATCTCCATGAGCAAGATAAAACTCCTTTCCATAGATTTCAGTGGTCAGTGGTTTTCGATGAATAATAGCCCCACACTCCTTAGTCAGATAATCCCCACACCAGATATCGTGATTACCAGTAAAGAAATGCACTTCCACTCCCATATCTGTCAACTCTGAGAGCTTTCCCAAAAAACGAGTATATCCTTTGGGAACAACCAGTTTAAACTCATACCAGAAGTCAAACATATCTCCCAACAAATAGATAGCAGCAGCCTTATGCTTGATACTATCCAGGAAATTCACTAACCGTCGCTCCTGTGTACGACCGTGCTCAATAGCACGAGAGCCCAAATGAGCATCAGAAAGGAAATAAACGTTTTTCATAAAGTAGATGTTTTTATATTCAGTGTTTTTATACTAAAGAAATCCCAACTCCAGTTTTGCTTCTTCACTCATCATATCCTTATCCCATTCCGGCTCAAAAACCAAATTGATGATAGTTGAGGTCACTCCTTCTATCGATTCTACCCGTTGCCGGACATCTTCCATAATAAAATCGGCTGCCGGACAGTTAGGTGCAGTCAGTGTCATATCAATAGCCACCTCACCTGTTTCAGATACATCTATTTTATAAATAAGTCCCAAATCATATATATTGACCGGAATTTCCGGATCAAATACAGTCTTGAGCATGTCTACTATTTTTTCTTCTATTTCAAACTTTGTCATAGTTGAGAGTTTTATTGATTACTTACACAAAAATAATGCTTTTCTATATAGAAAGGTTTATAGTGTCCCTCTTTTTATGTACTTTTGTTAATTATGAAGTACAAACCGTCTAAATACTCGCTTATTGAAGGACTACTTCTCTTGTTTTTGTTAGTGGCCTGCCAGCAAGATAATAAATACCTTACTCTATTGTCACAAGCAGACTCGATCATACACACACGTCCAGACAGTGCATTATCTCTACTTAGTTCAATCAAGAGACCTCAAAAAATGGAAATAGAGAACAGAGCCAGATTTGCTCTACTTTTAACACAAGCTGAACATAAAAATTGGATACCACACACCAACGACTCCTTAATCCAGATAGCGGTAGACTATTATAAAAACAGAAATAATAAAGAACAAAAAGTGAAAGCCTATTATTATTTAGGATGTGTCTACGATGATATGGGAGATATTGTTGGAGCAATAGACGCTTATTTAAAAGCATTGAATGTATCTCCCTCTCCAAACAGTTATTCAGAAATGAAAACTATGATTTATGAAAACTTGGCAGATTGTTATCGCAGCCAAGGTTTCTATGACAAAGCGATGGAGATGTATCGTATTTCTTACAAAACAAACATCAACCACAATGAAGAAAAGAATATACTTTTCTCTTTACAAGGAATTGGAGAAGTATTTATGTATCAACATCAATGGGATAGCGCAGCTTATTATTACAATGAAATCATAGAAAAATCACGTGCACTCGGTGACTCATCCTGGATATCTATTGGAATTAGTAACCTTGCACATATTTATTACAATCAGAAGAAATATTCAGAAGCCTATCACACAGTTCTAAAATCTATTCACAATAATAATGAAAATAATGAGAATGAAATAACCAACAAGTACATTTTACTTGGCGATATCTTAATCCAACTGGGGCAATATGATTCAGCTCGTTACTATCTATCGCTTAGCAGTACTAAAGAAGATCCTTTTCTACGAGCTTCCAGACATTTCTCATTATATGAACTTGAAAAAAAATGTGGAAAATATAAAGAAGCAACACAATACATTGATACATACACAACCTTATATGATTCCCTTCGAGAAGGAAAGAACAAAGAAGAAATTGCAAAGTTAATAAACAGCTATACAATAGAAAGATACAAAAAAGAAATTTCCGAAAAACAGAAACGTCAAACCAGAATCTCTATTTCCTTTTCTATTCTCATAATTATTTCAATTTTATTCATTTTCTTGATGATCGATAGGTATCGGAAACAAGAATATATTGGCTTACAGAAATCTTTAATGAAAAAAAGAGGAGAGATAATGAAGATGCAGGAGGAACTGAATAACATGGATGTGAACCATTCACCAAACTCTATACAAGAGAAAGAGAACAAACAAAATATTCTAAAACAATTACAAAAAGAGAAATTTTATTATAGTATCCAATTATTTCAAAAGACTCCCTATTACAAAATCATACAAGAACTAAAACAAAAAAGAAGAATTGAAGAAAAAGTCTTCACCTCAGGAGAACGTGAACTTCTATGGGATTGCATTTATCAGATTTTCTCAGATACAATGTCAGATCTGAAAGCACAATGTCCTGAATTGACTAGAGAAGATTTATTATATTGCATCTTATACCTATTAGGATATCCCAATTCAATCATTATAATTTGCACTGGAACCAATACAAATGCCTTAAAGTCCCGAAAAAATCGATTAAAAAACAAAATGAGTAAAGAACTATATTTATTTATCTTTGATGCCGATAAATAACTGCCAGACTGCATATTAGACTTCTAAAAATTTCTATATTACTTTTCTATTACCTTAATACATTCGCAGATAAGACAATTATGACCTAATTGTTACCAAAAAAAATATGCTTTTTCCGGCAAAATTTAGTCCTTTACCCCAAAATTAACCCCGTAAAATATAAACTTATGAAAACTAAATTTTTATTATTATTTTTCATTACTCTGGCTATTTCAGGAATAGTATTAGGAGAGACCCTAAACAAAGGAATAAGGATTGAGTTAAAACATCATCTCAGAAAAGATCATCGCTCTGTTATTGAGCAACCATTTCAAGTCTTTTTAAACACCCCTCTTATAAGTATAGAGCAAGATCCTTCTTTATCGGATGAGTTGTTCTACACTGTAAGAATCAAAGATGTAAACACTGGCAAAATTATGGAGACATTGACAACCGCCGGAACTACATATATTAACATAAGCAATTTGATTCCAGCAGAATATAACATAGAGATTGATTTAGAATCCATGTTATTATATGGAACCTTTGTAATACAAAAATAATAGCATTTTTTCACACAGCCTTAAATATAAAAATTTAACTTTAAAAAAAACATCATGAAAAGCAACTTAAAAAAATTATCAACATTGTTGATTCTACTAATGATTGTATCATGTTACAATGACAGATTTGATACAATAGACTATTCGTTATCAGTCGAAGACAATAATAATGAACTCAAAAAAGAGGTTAATCTAAGAAGTCAATTTTCATTGGCTTTAGCTAAGGTCTTTGCTGAAAGTAAAGATGTGAGAGAACTTATAAAAAAGGAAGCTTTAAAGCAGTTTGATTATGATTACGATGTTTTATACATGTTAGTCAAAGATAAAAAAATAGGAAATAATAAAACATTGGAAGAACTTTTATTAAAATATATGAATAAAGAAAACCTCCTTATTCTAATACAAGAAATTCCAACTTTGACTATATTCGTACCTTCTCTTCCTGAAGAATCCTTTTCTGCAGAAAAATGGGATATTAAACAGGAAATACCTTTTGTTGCATATAAAAACGAGGATAATACAATATCATACGTGAATAGTGCAGGAATAGTTAATACTTTTGAGGAAGATGAAATTCCAGTATTCCCTATTGTAGTAATAAAGCCATCAGAAAGAATTGTTTTGCAAAAAGGGACTCGAAATTCAAATTCGTCAACAGTACTACATGCTGAGAATGGAATCAATTTTGTGTTTGAATTCGATGAATTTGATAACGTTACATCACCACAAATTAAAACCAGAACATCTACAACAACAATTCCCGATCTTTTCAAAAAAATTTATGACGCTAAAAAGTTTTCTGATCAAAATGATATTTGGCAAAGAGATTACATTTACTATAATATTTCAAAAAAAGACGGAAAAGGCGTATTCCAAAAAAACATTTCTGAGTGCATCTATTCTCTTGAATTATTAGGAGATCCCAATAATATGTTTAGACTAATAGCAGATCAGGAAGGAGACCCTCACTATTCTGAAACAGAGTCATTGAGACCGGGATCAGGATCGTCTAGGCCGAAGCCAAAATCAAGAAGTGAAGACTACCATAGAACACAAGCCGGTTTTTGGTATGGAGGAAACTTTGAGTTTTTAGTAAAAACTTATATTAGCAACAAACAACTGAGTTCTAATGAAATTATTAAAGCAGTATCTATCCCCCCACTGCATTTGTTTGATCTAGCCATAGAACGAAACGGACGGAGACCTGCAAAGGTAGTGGGAATTAATAAGATGAAAAAGTATTATTTACCTACTCCAATACCTATTTTCGATTGGAATATAGAAAACTATTCTACATCTATTAAAATATCTATTGAAGAAAAAGATAATCAAGAGACATCTATGAAAACATCAGAAACAACAAGTACATTTGCTACAAATTTTGAATTTAATGCAGGCTTTAAAGATATAGTCAAAGTAGGTGCTAAAGTTTCTACATCCACAACGCTAAAAGTTTCTACTGTAGTAACAACATATTTGAATAGCGATCAACTAGGAGATGTCATAATCAATTTTGGAGATGACATTGTAGTAAAAGACGAAATGGAAATTATTAATTCCCTTGTCGAGTACGATCAAAATGGAGTAAGGAAAACCACTGACTCTTACGGACCCGTATTAAATCCTAGATATAATTCTGGATATTATAGATTGGGAATCCTTCCTTTACCACAATACTAATCTAAATTATTGAGGGTGTGCATTCTATGTTTCTACGCAAGAAAAACTTTGTTTTTGCGTAGAAACATAGAATGCACACCCTCATAATCCCATATTCATGCTTATCTTTCACTTTTCTATAAAAAATTAAAAATCTTCTCTCCTTATCGTAAGGAAAGATACTAAAATAGAACACTTTTTCATATAAGAATTGAATGTAGATACTTTTTTTGAAATTTCATTATAAAATAAACGATTATGAATGCAACAATAAAGCTATTAGGTTATATTCTAATTTCACTTTTTCTCTTTTTATCATGTAGCAAGGATGACGAAAAAGAGATTATAGAAGAGAATTATGAAATGAATATAAAAGTGGAATATACTAAATGGTCAGAGTCATATCCGGATGAAGGTTCTAAAATATATATATATTTTAATCGCCAAATGGAGGATTTCACTGCCATGAGGTATGATGCAGATGGCGTATATTATTCTGATGATAAAATTATTGGACCAGACAAAACGGATATCGCAGACAAAAATGGATTAGCGGTTATTGATTTTAAAGATCATTTAAATATGAAATTCTCATTAGCAGTCGAAAGCAGGCATACAAAATTAAGAGCGTTTATGTATTTTGAAAAGTATGTTTTTGCAAAAGAACACACCTTTAGCTTTTTCAAGTCAACCTTTGAATAGCGACTGATATAAAAAAGAAATCTATCCATCCCATATATTTCTGTTACTTTTTATATCATCCCCTCATCTGCGAAACTATAGTATTTGCCATCACAAACAATCACATGGTCTATCAATTTAATATCTATGGATTTGGCAGCATTGAATATTCGCTGTGTCAGTACCTGGTCTTCCTGACTGGGATGAATATTACCCGATGGGTGGTTATGAACAACGGCAATCTGGGTAGCACGTTGCAACAATGCTTCCCGAAGAATAGACCGCACATCCACAAACGTTCCGGCGATACCTCCTGTACTAATCCGGACAGAACCAATTACTTTGTTTCCCTGATTTATCAGCAATACCCAGAACTCCTCGAGCGCAAGATCACACATCAACGGATGAAATACCTCATAGATATCTTTAGAACAACGAATCACGGCCCGTTCTTTTATTTCCTGTAACCTGCGCCGTTTGCCAAGCTCCAGAGCAGCCATAACAGTAATACTTTTGGCCGGTCCAAATCCTTTAAAACGAGAATAATCACGCACTTCCCAACGAGCAAGTTCATTCAAATCGTTGTGGCAGGAAACAAGTATCCGCCGCATCAGTTCAACAGCACTCTCTTCTGTATTTCCCGATCCGATAAGGATAGCCAATAACTCTGCATCACTCAGTGCATCAGCTCCCTTTGCCATCATCTTTTCACGTGGACGGTCTTCTTTGGCCCACTGACAAATAGTAAGTTTTTGCGGCTCTTTCATTTATAGAAGTTTTTCCGAAATGCTTCGAACTCACCACGTTTCAAGATACAACGCTGCCACCAGGCTCTCCAAAAGCCGGTCCCATAGCCAATGAGTTGTATAAAGGAGGCGACAACCGAATAAATGCCAATACGGAAACTACGGTTCTGAACAGTAGAATCCATACAGACCAATAAAGCATAAAGAACAATAGGCAGCAGACTAAATAGGCAAAACGGAGTACCAATAAGCAGTATTACTACTCCCAAAGTAAACACAGCAGGAAGCAAATGTACCAGTTTCAATGATTCCGGATATTTTTTATAAAGATTGATACGGGCAATACCCGAATTATGTACTTGCTTGAAGAATTTCCTCAAATCCGTACGCCGCTTATGATATACCCAGGCACCCGGAAAGAGTCTGCAACGGTATCCTTCTTTAAAGATACGGATACTAAAATCAATATCCTCACCAAACCGCATTTTAGAAAAGCCACCTAAAGCCTGGTATACCTCCCGTCTCACTCCCATATTAAAGCTGCGCGGATAGAACTTGTCCATCTTCTTTTTCCCGCCGCGAATACCTCCGGTAGTAAAGAAAGAGGTCATAGAATAGTTAATCGCTTTCTGAATATCCGTAAAGGAGTCATGAGCACGATCGGGACCTCCGAAAGCATCTGCCGGAGCTGTCTTTAATTCCGCTTCTATTGCATCCAGGTACCCTTCAGGAAGAATACAATCAGAATCTAATATTATCAGATACTCACCCCGACTTCGTTCTGCCCCATAGTTGCGGGTTTGCCCCGGACCGGAATTCGTTTTTTGGTAATATTTCAAATCAAGGACAGCCTTATATTTCTCAGCCACTTCCAGACATGGTATGGTAGACCCATCTTCTACTACTATCACCTCAAAATCTTTGAAACTTTGATCCGCAAGACTTTGCAACAGTTCATCGACCTCATCGGGACGATTGTATACGGGTATAATAACGGAGTATCTCATAGTTATTGTTTTATCTATATTGCAAAGATACATCATTATTTTAATAAAAACGGGGCTACTCCTAATTAGGATAGCCCCGCTCTGTATATTATCTGTTTTACAGATTATTTACCCACAACAGTCATTGTGTCAGACGCAATCAGCAACTCTTCATCCGTAGGAATAACTACTACCTTTACCTTTGAATCATCTGTAGAAATGATAGCTTCTTCACCACGTACTTTGTTCTTTTCGGCATCTATCTTCACACCCATGAATTCGAGCCCTTCACATACACCGGCACGACAACTTGCCTGGTTTTCACCGACACCACCTGTGAAAAGAATAACATCTACACCACCCAAAGCTGCAGCATAAGCACCAATATATTTCTTAATGCGATAGAAATACATATTCTCCGCCAGAATTGCTTTCGGATTTCCTTCAGCTACGGCAGCTTCCAGTTCACGCATATCACTTGATACGCCAGAGATACCGAGTACTCCGCTCTTCTTGTTGAGCAGATTAGAAACACCTGTCGTAGTCAAACCTTCTTTGTCCATAATGAAAGCCACTGCACCGGCATCAATATCACCGCTACGTGTGCCCATCATCAAACCTTCCAATGGAGTAAGTCCCATCGTAGTATCGATACATTTGCCATCCTTGATAGCAGCAATAGAACCACCATTACCGATATGGCAGGTAATGAGTTTCAAGCCCTCTGCTTTAATACCTAAGTATTCACATACACGCTGTGAAACATAACGATGAGAAGTTCCGTGGAAGCCATAACGGCGTACACCATATTTCTCGTACAGTTCGTAGGGTACAGCATAAAGATATGCGTAATCCGGCATTGTCTGATGGAAAGCCGTATCAAATACACCTACCTGAGGAATATTAGGAAGGATAGCTGAGACAGCATTTACACCTTTCAGATTAGCAGGATTGTGAAGCGGAGCCAAATCATTACAAGCAACAAAAGCTTCCAATACGTCTTTGTCCAGCAATACAGACTTGCTGAAACGTTCGCCTCCATGTACCATACGATGACCTACCGCATCAATTTCATCCAAAGACTTAATCGCACCATATTCCGGGCTAACCAAAGTATTAAGAATGAATTCTACTCCAACTGTATGTTCGGGAATATCTTTTTCAAGTATTTTCTTCTCTCCGTTCGGCAAAGTAAGTTTCAGGAATGAACCTTTCAAACCTATCTTTTCGATACCACCTTGTGCAATCACTTCTTTGCTGTCCATGTCGAACAGCTTGTATTTAATGGATGAACTTCCACAGTTCAATACTAATATTTTCATTTTGACTTCGATTTTAAAATTATTTCGCCTTCTTGGCAGCAATAGCCTGATTAGCAGTAATAGCAATCATTCTGTAAACATCTTCAATAGAACAACCGCGTGAAAGATCATTCACCGGACGGGCAATACCCTGAAGAATCGGTCCTACTGCATCAGCATGTCCCAAACGCTGAACCAGTTTATAAGAAATATTACCCACTTCGAGGCTTGGTACTATCAGCACATTAGCTTCACCTGCAACCGGAGATCCCGGTGCTTTACTTGCACCCACTGAAGGAACCAGAGCGGCATCCGCCTGCATTTCACCATCAATATTTAGCTCTGGCGCCATTTCTTTAGCCAATCTTGTTGCTTCTACCACTTTGTCTACTACCTCATGCTTTGCAGAACCTTTGGTTGAAAAGCTTAACATAGCTACCTTCGGATCTTCAATTCCGGCAACAGCCTGTGCTGTACGAGCTGTACAAACTGCAATCTGAGCCAGCTGAGCAGCATCGGGAACCGGAGTTACAGCAACGTCTCCCATTACAAGCAGACCATTCTGTCCACACTCAGGTGCATGTGTCAACATCAACATTGCACCAGACACAGTAGTGATGCCCGGGCTTGTTTTAATAATCTGAAGAGCAGGACGAAGCACATCACCTGTTGTATTACGTGCACCGGCCAACTGACCATCAGCATCTCCGTTTTTAATGATAAGACATCCCAAATACAATGGGTTGAGTACCAATTTACGGGCTTCTTCAATAGTCATGCCTTTTTTCTTCCGAAGCTCACACAACAATTGTGCATATTCTTCTTGTTTCGCATGATTTTCCGGGTCAATAATGGTTGCCTTACTGATATTTCCCAATCCCCACTTAGCAGCAGCCTCATGAATTTCATCCGGATTACCCAGAAGAATAAGGTCAGCAACTTCATCTGTCAAAATCTGATTGGCAGCTTTCAGAGTACGTTCTTCTGTACCTTCAGGAAGAACAATGCGTTGACGATCCGCTTTCGCACGTGCAACAATAGAGTTAATTAAATTGAGCATAGATATTTAATTTTATGTATAATTCTGGTAGTAGGTGTTATTCACGCCGCAAAAGTACACAATTTTGCAATATCTACATTGCAAAACGGGGCGTTTTTACGCCCCGAAGATACAATTATTATAATATTTAACACTAACGAATGATTTGCGGAGATACTTCCTTAAACTGTTCCATACACATTCCGATAGAAGCACCAATATAAGTAGGATCACAAATCAAGTATTTGGCACCATCGTCCAGCACCACATAATCACCGGGAATTTCCTCTGTAAAACGGACTGCTGAAGCAATATGATTGGGATAATCGAGTAAAATAGCATCTAAGCCTAACAAATCTTTCACTAAAGTAGAATACAAGATAGCACGGTCTTCACAGTCACAAGCCGGATAAAAAAAGTTTTCGTCCAGAAAGAAAGGTTTCTCATAACCAAATTGTGCCCCATCGGTCTGATATTCAAAACCTGTCTGCACAAACTCTATGAGTATATTAGCAGCCTCTCGCTGAGATTTACCTTTGATAGCTTCTTTCAGAGGAGGATACAGAGTTGCTTTTAACTCTTCACTCATGGGAGTGTGATAATATACCGACACATCACACTGCGGATAGCTCTTATAAAATTCTATCAGGTTCTTATTAACCACCGTCTCCACTTTTACCGAACCGGATTTAGGAGATATGGCTTCTGCATATTCAACCATATTAAACTCAGGCGCCGCATCGATAGAAAGAGAAACATAATTCTTTGCATTCGCAAAATCCTGCTTATAGGTATAAACTCCCATCGGGCCATTCTGCTTTTCCGCATCAAAGACATAATACTTGGTACCCTCCAATATTATATAAGGTATACCATATAATGCTGCGGCAGGTGCTACCATCAGTTTCAGTTTTTCGTTAATTTTGGAAAGGCGTACTTTATATCCCGATTTATTCAGAATAAACATTTGCAGAAAAGCAATATCATCTTTCTGCTGTTCACCATAAAGCTGTTCGCCAAGCTTCTTAGTAAACAACAAATACCCCCAGTCACTTATCTTCTTCTCTTCACGCAGAGTCATGCAATCCTTTATCAATTGTTCATGATCCGCTTTACAAAGCTGGCTCCAAGCATCGGCAACATCTGCTTCCCGATTCCCTGCCAATGCAAGATTTTCAATTGCACCAGTTGCCACATTAAAGAAAGAACCATAAAAATCAACAGGCGTACGACGTACAGGAGTCTCTGATTCCGGTACCACCGGAATATCTATTTTCACGGGAAGATAGGGCCGTCCCGGAATATATACTCCAGGTACAGGTTTATCCGTAATAGATGGTAAAGCGGGTTTCTTTATCTCAACCGGTTTCCCTTCAAGAGTAGGCCTTTCCATTCCCGGTATTCTTGGAGGAGCCGGTTTAATTTCAATGGGTGCTTGTGACCGTTTGCCATCAAACACCGGTTGTTTGACGGGTTCAGGACGTACCGGCGCTTCTACAGCATCAAATGCCTCAAACTTAGTCCACGCTTCTCTAAGAAAAGTATCAAAGTCGGCATCCGCCTTATTTTTAAAATCATTAAACTCTTTCTGTTGCTGCTTTTGAAAACTTTCAAATTCCTTTTCAAAGTCAACATCTTGCGCCATTGCCACCGGAACAGCCAATAGCCCAATCACAAAAGGAAAAATACACTTCATCTTATTCATCTGCGTATTATTTTTAGTAACCAGCGACTCATTATTATCCTACTTAATCAACATCATCTCATAGAAAGCACACTCATCTGCGAGTATGCCTCATGAAACTCTTGCCCGTCATTCTGAGTTATCTGCCCGAAAACCGATCAGACGTTTTCCATCACCCCAGCTTTCTGTAAAGCAGCTTTCTTGGCTTCCATAAAAGCGCGCTCCTCAGCTTGCTTCAAAGTGATCTCTTCACTGACCTGCCAACGCCCCTGTACCCCCTTTCACCTTAACAATGTCCTGGGCACAAAGGCTTCCGGCAGATATCAACAATAAAATAGCTATAACTCCGAGTAGCCTATTTATTCTCATTCAAATCTTTCCCTTTTTAATAATCGATCCTTAATACCCTAACTTATCCAGTTCTTTGGCCAGGTCTTCCGACTTCTTTGCCAATTCGGCACGTACTGCACTAATCGCAGCCTTATTCGCAGATTCCAGGCTATACCCAAGTGTTACCATCACCTCTACATTTTTGTTTTCAAGCGTTCTATACACTTCTACCAATGGCGTGATACGTCCCAAAGTAGCCGAAATCACACTTTTACTGGCAGCAACTACACTTGAAAGACTGGCAGCTTCTTCCTGTCCCATATCATCATTGGCCACTTTTGCCTCAATCAGCTGAGACACTTTTGTTTGAATCTGCCCCGCAAGTTCTATTTTGGCAGCATTGGTTGCCTGCAAAACAGCAGAAGACTGATTACCACCAATAGCTCTTGAAGAAGCAACATACCAGAACGGAGTTCCGTCCGGAGTCATTTCTGCCTGCTTCTGCCATGCATCCTCTATCTGCTTATCTAATGGCAATTTCCCAATTGGAGTTTTAAACCCTTCTTTTGTTAATTTCTTAGCTTCTTTACGTGCATCTTTAAGTGCCTTTTTTTTCAGTTCATTGTTTAAAACTTTCTCTTGTTTTGCCATTGTTTTGTAGTCTTTCTTGGTAGCCTTTTCTTGTGCAAAGGTATTTACAGATAACATCAGGGCAAAAACCGTGAAAACGCTGATTAGCAAGTTCTTCTTCATATTCGTCTTGTTTTAGTAGTTAATATTCGTTTTTTAAATCGGACATTGATATTTGCAAAAATATATATATTTTCCTTTCTATTCCTTTTTTCATTGTTTTTTTTCATACAATTGAATGGTTAAAATAATTTCTTCACGGAAAACAGTGACAACTCTCCTACTTATTTCATAACTTTGCACCGTTTTCAAATTCAATAGGTATAAAATATGATACGTCAGTGTGCCATTTTATTTGGCTGTTTGGCTTTGGGTGAATTGATTGTTTTTCTCACGGGAATTAAGCTCCCGTCCAGCATCATAGGAATGTTGTTGCTCACCCTGTTTCTGAAATTAGGTTGGATCAAGTTGCATTGGGTGCAAGGTATGTCCGACTTCTTAGTTGCTAATCTGGGATTCTTCTTTATTCCACCAGGAGTTGCCCTTATGCTCTATTTTGACATCATTGAGGCACAATTCTGGCCGATAGTAGTTGCAACCCTTATCAGTACCATCCTGGTGCTTGTTGTCACCGGATGGGTTCACCAATTAACACGTAAAATCAAATGAATTATTTAGAAAATGAATTCTTCCTGTTGGCTATCACCTTCGGGATTTACTTCTTTGCCAAGTTACTGCAGAAGAAGACGGGATTTCTTTTGCTGAATCCTATTCTACTCACTATAGCCGTCCTTATCATTTTTCTGAAAATAGCCCATATCAGTTATGAAACTTACAATGAAGGCGGCCATCTGATTGAATTCTGGCTTAAACCGGCAGTAGTAGCGCTGGGGGTACCTCTGTATTTACAGTTGGAAACAATCAAAAAACAATTGCTCCCCATATTATTATCACAGTTGGCTGGCTGTTTTGTCGGAGTTGTTTCCGTTGTACTGATAGCCAAACTAATGGGAGCTTCACAAGAAGTTATTCTCTCTCTGGCTCCGAAATCCGTAACTACTCCTATTGCCATGGAAGTAACTAAAACCTTAGGAGGTATTCCTTCGCTGACAGCAGCAGTAGTAGTCTGTGTCGGATTACTGGGGGCCATACTCGGATTCAAAACAATGAAACTGATGCATGTAGGTAGTCCGATAGCCCAGGGATTATCCATGGGAACCGCCGCTCATGCGGTAGGAACCTCCACTGCGATGGATATCAGCAGTAAATATGGAGCATATGCCAGTCTGGGATTGACATTAAACGGAATATTCACTGCATCATTAACTCCAACAATTCTCCGATTATTAGGTCTTCTCTAACAAAAACGTCCTCTATTTGTTATATTATTAAGCGAAAAGCAAAATAAATTTTATATGATAGATTTTAAGGATATTACTATCCAGGATAAGGATACCATTACATCTTACACGATGAACAGTAGTCGCCGTAATTGCGACCTTTCTTTTTCCAACCTTTGCAGTTGGAGATTTCTGTATAACACACAGTTCGCCATCATTGACGATTTCCTGGCATTCAAATTCTGGGTTGGAGACGAACTGGCCTATATGATGCCTGTCGGAAAAGGAAATCTGAAAAAGGTACTGGACCTGCTCATTGAAGACGCAAATCAGGAAGGACAACCGTTCTGCATGCTGGGTGTGTGTGCATGTATGAGAGAAGAACTTGAGGAGATCATGCCGGGACAGTTTACATTTACTGCTGACAGGGACTATGCAGATTATATCTACCTGCACACCGATCTGGCTACGCTAAAAGGAAAAAAATTCCAGTCTAAGCGAAACCACATCAATAAATTCCGGAATACATACGGTAACTATGAATATACCCCTATCACCTCCGATCGTATTCAGGAATGTTTAGATCTGGAAGCCGAATGGTGTAAAGTGAATAACTGTGACCAACAGGAAGGTACCGGCAATGAACGCCGTGCCCTGATTTATGCATTAAATCATTTCGAAGACCTGGGGCTAACAGGTGGAATACTTCACGTCGACGGCAAGATTGTTGCATTTACTTTCGGGATGCCTATCAACAAAGAGACTTTCGGTATACATGTAGAAAAAGCTGATACAACAATTGACGGGGCTTATGCCATGATCAACTATGAATTTGCCAATCACATCCCCGAACAATATATCTACATTAACCGCGAAGAGGATCTGGGTATTGAAGGCCTGCGAAAAGCCAAACTATCCTACCAGCCCGTTACTATTCTGGAGAAGTATATGGCATGCTTTAAAGAACATCCCCTGGAAATGATTAAATGGTAAGATAAAGAGATGACCAAACAACAGATAAAAGCTTTATGGAAGCTTTGTTTTGACGATAGCGATGCGTTCATCGATATGTATTTTCGCCTGCGTTATAATGACGAAGTAAATATCGCTATAGAAAGTGGCAAAGAAGTAGTCTCTGCACTTCAGATGATACCCTATCCTATGACTTTTTGTGGCGAACAAATCCAGACCTCATATATCTCCGGTGCTTGTACCCATCCCGATTTCCGGGGAAACGGAGTCATGCGTGAGTTACTTTCACAGGCATTTGCACGCATGAGGTATAATCGCGTTGTTCTTAGTACACTGATCCCTGCAGAGCCCTGGTTGTTTGATTATTATGCGCGTATGGGGTATATGCCTGTATTTCGTTATTCGGAAAAAAAAATATCACAATGGGACATAAGTCCTGTGCCGGATATCTTCATAACGAAATTAGCAGATGCCAATGAAGAAGCATATCAATATCTCGACAAAAAAATGTCTGAGCGCTCTTGCTGTATTCAGCATACTTTTAGTGACTTTAAAGTAATTTTCGCAGATTTGCTTATCAGTAAAGGCACATTCTATATAGCTACCGTTCAGGAACAGATAGCAGGCATAGCCGTTGTTTATCCGAATGGTAATGGATTACAAATAAATGAATTGCTGACAGAAAACGGCGAAATTGAAAAAGCATTGCTCTATCATATCCGGCAGGAAGCAGGCACCGACGCTATTACAATGATTACTCCCCCTATGGCTGCCGAAGAACAATATCCCCTCGGCATGGCACGTATCATTGATGCCAGAACTATTTTACAGTTCCATGCGGCCTTGCATCCGGAAATTGAAATGAACATAAAGCTAACAGACGAACAATTGGCTATAAATAATGGCTACTACTACCTTTACAAAGGAAAATGTAAATTCAGTAAAGAACGGTTGTTAGGTAGCCACCGACAATTGACCATCGGAGAACTATGCGAAAAGCTCTTCTCTCCATTGCAACCTTATATGAGTTTAATGTTGAATTAACAGCTATTATGCAAAGCGTTATTTACTAATCCTTTAGTACTCTTCTTTAGATTTAAGAACACAAAACATCCGGATGTTATTATACAAAACACCCGAATGTTTTAATTTACAACATGGGGATGTTTTCACTGACAACACCCGGATGTTGTTGATTCTTTCCATTTGATTTATGACAAGCAGAAATAGGGTAGTCTGATTGCATGATAAGTATTGACTTACACACTTAAAGTAGTGAACATAGTAGTGAGTATATAAAAGAGAGCATCCTGCACACCTCCCAGCTTTTGTCATTAAAACGCCAAGAAATAGTGTACAGGATGCAGGTGTGTTTCGGAAAGATTTGTATAAGATTAATTTAGAGTCCGCTAAAGTCTACACCTTCAAAAACCAGCGACGGAATACGCCAGGATGAAGACAATCGCGGATCGTTTCCTGTTTCGGACAACGACGACCAGAGAGTCAACATATTACCAGTCACATTCATTTCGGATACAGGCTGTGTCAGTTTCCCATTTTCAATAAGGAACCCTTCGATACCATACGAAAAGTCTCCTGTAGAACTGTTACAGTTACCACCATTAAAACCTGTCACAAGAATTCCATGATCTACTCCGGCTACCAGCCCGTCGAGATCCTTTAAGCCCGTTTGCATGACCAGAATAGAGGGTGAGTTAATAGTTGGAGAAACTCCCATCTTTCTGGCATTATAGGTATCAATAAAATAAGTTTTCAACACTCCATTCTCAAAAACCGGACGTCGCTCTGTTGCTACACCTTCACTATCAAAATAGCGGGCACCGGATGCTTGCAGCAGATGAGGTTCGTCTATTAATGTCATCTTATCGGCCAGTACTTTTTCATTCAGTTTATCCAGCAAGAAAGAATTTTTCTGCTGAAGAGAAGATCCATAAAGAGCATCCACCAAAGGACTAAGTAGCTGACTGACATTCATTGGATCTACCACCATCGTATATTTACCGGATTTCGCCTTTCTTTGCCCGACCTTACGCAATACACGTTCCAGGGCTTTCTGCCCGATGCCTGCTTTTACCAGTTTATCAAAATAGAGTGATGATTCATACCAGCCAGCCGAAGGGCGCGCCTCTCCTTCACCCTTTATTGCAACCTCGGCATAAAGAGAATACCAGCTTGACTTTGTTTCTCCTTCAAAACCATTACTGGTGATCCGGTATCCAAAATTATCTCCATCGCTATAAGAAGAACTGACAGAAATAATGCGGTCATCTTTGCCCAGTGCCTCTTCGGCAACAGCTTTTGCCAATGCTACTTTATCATCGGGGCGAATGGAAGAGAATTTTGCATCCAACAACTTCAAATCCGGACTTCCTCCTTTATAATAGCGGGAAGCATCCGGCAATACACGTGCCTCATCCTTTGCCAGATAACGGGTAGAGTCAATGCCATTCTTTATAAATGTTTCAAGTTCTTTCTTATCCAGCCGATTGGTAGAATAGGTTCCATAGCGTCCGTCTACATATAAGAAAATGGTCAGGCCATTTTCCGAAGCCTGCTGTAAACGGTCCATTTTGGCATCACGCAACTCAAAAGAAGAGTTTGATCCGGCATAAAGATTCACTTTTGCTTGCTGGCAACCATTCTTCAAGGCATAATCCATTGCCCATTGTGCCAGTTTTTTATTGCTATCTGAAATCATAAGAGTTGAAAGTTGAGAGTCGAAAACCGGGAATCAAACATATACCTTACCACATTCCCCGAAGTTTCAACTTTAATTTTTAATTTCTAATTTTTAGTTCTCACTGTTTCCTCAGTTTTCTCCTCCAACGGTCAGTTTACTAACCAACGCCGAAGGCATACCACAAGTCACCGGACAAGATTGTCCATCCTTTCCGCAAGTCCAGGTACCATTATCAATCTTGTCATTATTAGCCACCATAGTAATATCTGCCAATGCTTTCGGACCATTACCGATGATATTGATATCTTTAATGGGTTGTGTCAGTTTACCATCCTCAATCAGATAACCCGATTTCACAAAGAAAGTAAAATCACCTGCCCCAATCTGCACCTGTCCGTTTGTAAACTGATCGACAAAAATACCCTGTTTTACGGAAGCTATAATATCTTCCTCTTTCATATTGCCGGGTTCCATATACGTAGCACGCATACGGGGAATCGGCATATTCCGGAAGGTTTCGCGTCGTCCGTTTCCGGTTGGAGCAATACCATAATGTTTGGCACTGATACGGTCGTGCATATAGCTGGTTAAAACCCCTTCTTTAACGAGGTATGTTTTCTGTCCTTCCACTCCCTCGTCATCAAAGTTCACAGATCCACGGTTGAAAGGAATAGTACCGTCATCTATTACAGAAATATGTTCATTGCACACTTTCTTATTCAACTGATCGGAGAAAATAGAGACATTCTTACGATTGAAATCTGCTTCAAATGCATGTCCGATAGCCTCGTGTAACAGGATACCGGAACCTCCCGCACCCATCACCACAGGCATCTCTCCTCCTTTAGGCTTGATAGCTCTAAAAAGAATGGCTGTATTGTCCACAGCTTCGCGTGCCAGAATATCAACCAAGTCATCAGACAGAAACTCAAACCCTTTACGATAGGCTCGGGCAGCATAACTGTTTTCCATCTTTCCGTTTTCCTCCATAATACAGACTGCACCAAGCGTCACCATAGGCCGATAATCATAATACATCACGCCTTCACTATTACAGAAAAGAATATGTGATGTTGAATCACTTTGATTGGCCATTACTTTGGACACACGCTTATCCAATGCGAATATCTTGTCATTCAGCTTTTGAAGATAAGGCATCTTATCTTTCAAACTGATTTCCTCCCAAGGAGTAGTAATCGGATAGTAGTTTTTCTTCAATGTTTTTTCTGCCAGACGTACAGGACCGGATTTCTTCTTGCCGGATGCAATACGTGCAGCCGTACGTGCAGCATTCAACATATCGTCAAGCGTCACATTTTCCACATAGGCATAACCGGTTTGATCACCTGCAAGCACACGCACTCCCATACCAAAGTCTATATAGGAGTTACAGCTATTCACCGCCCCGTCTTTCAAACTGATTACATTGGTGAAGGTATGTTCAAAAAAGAGATCAGCATAATCTCCTCCTTTTTCAAGGGCTGCTGCCAATACTTTCTTCATATCTTCTTCGCTCACACCAAAATGGTTCATTGCCTGCGAAAGCGCTGCCTTCTGGTCAGCTCCTCCCAAAGCTCCCTTCACCGAAGGGATAGCCAACGCCGAGCCTGCAGCCAACGAACCTAATAATGCCATGCCTCCTGTTCTTATAAAATTTCGTCTGTCCATAATATATCTATTATTTTTAGGATTTCTTCGTTAATAAACTTTCCAGTTCTTCTGCACTCAAACGAAGGTAGAACTGCCCGCGATAAGCAACAGAAATCGACCCGGTCTCCTCTGATACGATAATAGCATGCGCATCCGACTCCTGCGATATCCCCATTGCAGCACGATGACGAAGCCCCAGTTCTTTGGGTATATCCAGATTGTGAGATACCGGCAGAATGCATCCGGCAGCTTTAATGCGCTTTTTACTTATTACCATCGCACCATCATGCAAAGGACTGTTTTTGAAAAAAATATTTTCTATCAAACGCTGATTTACATCCGCATTAATAATTTCTCCGGTACGTACTACCCCATCCAAAGGAACATTGTGTTCAATCACAATCAGGGCGCCTACCTTTTGTTTACCCATACTGATACATGCCATTACTACCGGCATGATATCTTCATGTTCTAATGACTCTTTTTTATTCCCGGTAAAAAAACGTGCCAGAGCATTGACATGCTGATGTGAACCAAGCGTAAGCAGGAAACGGCGTATCTCATCCTGAAAAAGTATAATCAGAGCCAGTACACCGACATTCATCAAAGTATTAAAAATAGAACCCAGCAGTTTCATTTCAAGCACCTGAGTTACTACCAGCCACATCAGGATCAGCACAAGAATACCTGTGAACACTTTGATAGAACCCGAAGCTTTCATCAATTTGTAGACATAGTACAAAAGGAAAGCCACCAACAGAATGTCAATAAAATCTTTGATACCAAACTCAAAGAACATACCGGCAGCCATGGCTATTATTTGATATTCACCCATATAAACATTTACAATTTATAACTAACAATTTTCTCCACCATCCTTACCGCTTCCACTGCTTCACGCACATCATGTACCCGTAGGATATTGGCTCCTTTCATTAAGGCAACCGTATCCAATACAGCCGTTCCGTTCAGAGCGTCTTGCGGTGTGCCTCCAAGCAAACGATAAATCATTGACTTTCTTGAAACACCCACTAATAAAGGCAGTTCGAAAACACTGAACTCTTCAAGATGTGCCATCAGTTCATAATTATGCTCCAGCGTCTTACCAAAGCCAAATCCCGGATCAAGAATGATGTCCTTCACACCCAAGTCACGCAACTGTTGCACCTTCATGGCGAAATACATAAACACCTCTTTAAGTAAATCGTCATAATGTGGTTCAGATTGCATATTTTGAGGCGTACCTTGCATATGCATCATGATATAAGGCACTCCCAACCGGGCAACAGTTTCAAACATTTTCGGGTCCATCTCTCCGGCTGCAATGTCATTGATGATAGCAACACCATATTCCTTTACACATTGTTCTGCCACATCAGCCCGAAACGTATCTACAGAAACTACAGCGTCCGGATGATTACGAACCACAATTTCCAGTCCTGTCCGTAAACGACGCATCTCTTCTTCGGCAGAGATGTTTTCCGCGTTAGGGCGGGAAGAGTAAGCACCAATATCAATTATAGAAGCACCTTCGGCCAATATTTGTTGTGCACGTCCGGCAATATCTGCCTCAGTTTGCATCCGGCTTCCGGCATAAAAAGAATCAGGAGTAACATTCAGAATACCCATCACTTGTGGGACAGAGAGATCGAGCAGTTGCCCGTTGACATTCAAATATCTATGCGCTAATGAGTTCATTAATCTCGTTTTTCGGTTAGATTATTGCAAATGTAGAGAAAAAAAGCAAGTAACCGCTTATTATCATAAGAAATTGTACCGGATACGGTATTCTCTTAGCGCTCATTAAGAAAGAATCTTATCAAATAAAGAGAAAGGGAAGAGATTTCCAGTTATTCTTTTCACACGATTCAAGATTATACTCTATCTTTGCTGCCGTCTTTATAACTATAGAAAGAATATGGAACTCTCTGCTCTCTACCAGATATTTCTGGAATGTAATACAGTAACTACGGATAGCCGCAATTGCCCTAAAGGCTCTATGTTCATTGCCCTCAAAGGTGATTCATTCAATGGGAATGCTTTCGCCACACAAGCTATTAACGATGGGTGCGCATATGCGATTGTTGACGAAGCAGCTCATGTAGTGAAAGGTGATAAACGCTACATCCTTGTAAACAGCTGCATCGAAACGTTACAACAGCTGGCCAACTATCACCGCAAACAATTGGGTACCCGAATTATCGGTATCACCGGAACTAACGGAAAAACAACCACGAAAGAATTAATCTCAGCCGTGTTGTCACAATCCTATAATGTTCTTTATACGCAAGGCAATTTAAACAACCACATCGGAGTACCTGTTACCCTTCTTCGCCTGAAAGCAGAACATGATCTTGCGGTCATCGAAATGGGCGCCAGTCATCCGGGAGAAATTAAATTCTTAGCAGAAATAGTCGAGCCGGATTACGGCATCATTACTAACGTGGCTAAAGCACACCTCGAGGGTTTCGGCTCATTTGAAGGAGTTATAAAAACCAAAGGAGAACTGTATGATTTTCTACGTAAAAAAGAGGGTTCAACTATCTTTATTCACCACGACAATCCATATCTTATGAATATTTCTTCCGGACTGAATCAAATACCTTACGGAAGTGACGAATCACTCTATGTCAATGGTCATGTGACAGGGAACTCGCCTTACCTTACCTTTGAATGGAAAGCAGGAAAGAGCGGTGAAAATTATGAAGTAGAAACCCAGCTGATAGGAGAATATAATTTCCCTAACGCTTTGGCTGCTGTTACTATCGGACGCTTCTTTGAAGTTGAACCGCAAAAAATAAATAAAGCACTCACTGAATATGCTCCGCAAAACAATCGTTCGCAGTTGAAAAAAACAGCCGAGAACACGCTGATTATCGATGCTTATAATGCCAATCCTACAAGTATGATGGCAGCACTGGAGAACTTTAATAAAATGACGGTTGCGCATAAGATGTTAATCCTGGGAGATATGCGCGAACTGGGAGCTGAAAGTGCAGCTGAGCACCAAAAGATAGTAGACTTCATTAAAGCATGCGAGTTTGAGAAAGTCATATTTGTTGGAAGCCTGTTTGCTGCAGCCGAACATTCATACCAGACATACTCCAACGCCCAAGAACTCATACAGGCATTACAAGCCGATAAACCTAAAGATTATACTATCTTAATAAAGGGATCTAACGGAATAAAACTTAGTTCAGTAGTAGATTATTTATAATCTGCTACTGTTTTCCTCTTATTGTTTGTTTCAACATCCGGGGGCGTACCCAATAGTAACCGATAAGACTGGCAAAAATTGCCCCCAAAGAATTGGCTGTAAAGTCTAACCAATCTCCTCCACGATAGGTTGTACAATACTCTTGTAACAACTCTACACAACCGCTAAACAATACCGGGCAAACGAAAGCACCTACCCATGCATGCCACATTGGAGAATCTCCTTTTCTGTGAGTACGCAAAAACTCCAGCCACAACATGCCGGACATACCGAAATACATACAAAAATGAACAATTTTATCTATATTAGGTATTTTACTTAACTCTGTTGAAGGTGGTCTGAAAAACGACAGATAGATAACTACCAGAATTATTAACAGAGAAACCGGGTATTTCTTAATATAATAAAGCATATCTAAATAAATTACAGATGTTGGGCAAATATAAGGAACATTTCTTATATTTGCATGTTTAAGTAAGATAAATATATCGAATTGTAAGATAAATAAAGCTTTTATGACTAAAAATGACAGAGCGAACTTTGGCAGTAAGTTAGGGGTGATTCTTGCCTCTGCAGGATCAGCCGTAGGACTGGGTAATATATGGAGGTTTCCATACGAAACCGGTAATCATGGCGGTGCCGCTTTTATCATTATTTATCTGGGTTGTATTTTTCTTCTGGGACTTCCGATCATGGTATCCGAATTCCTTATTGGACGCCATTCTCGTTCAAACACCGCCAGAGCTTATCAAAAGCTGGCTCCCGGTACGCATTGGCGTTGGGTAGGACGTATGGGAGTACTTGCCGGTTTCCTTATTCTCAGTTATTATTCGGTAGTAGCCGGATGGACCCTCGAATATATTTTCGAAGCATTAGCCAATGGCTTCTCAGGTAAGACTCCGGACGAATTTATTTCTTCATTTCAGACATTCTCAAGCAATCCATGGCGACCGGCGATTTGGCTGATCCTATTTCTACTCGGTACTCATTTTATTATCGTGAAAGGTGTAGAGAAGGGGATAGAGAAATCTTCTAAGATAATGATGCCTATGCTGTTTATTATCATCCTCATATTAGTAGTATGTTCTGTATCTTTGCCAGGCGCAAGCAGAGGTATTGAGTTTCTACTTAAACCAGATTTCAGCAAGGTAGACGGAAATGTATTCTTAAGCGCAATGGGACAAGCCTTTTTCTCACTTAGCCTGGGGATGGGATGTCTTTGTACTTATGCTTCCTATTTCAGTAAAAAGACCAATTTAACTAAGACAGCCTTCAGCGTAGGGATTATTGATACAATTGTAGCGGTACTTGCAGGATTCATCATCTTCCCGGCTGCTTTCTCTGTGGGTATTCAGCCGGATGCAGGTCCAAGCCTCATCTTTATTACCCTGCCTAATGTGTTCCAGCAGGCATTCAGTGGAGTACCGTTATTGGCGTATATATTCTCTGTGATGTTTTATGTACTGCTGGCAGTGGCTGCTCTTACTTCTACTATCTCTTTGCATGAAGTTGTTACAGCTTACTTGCACGAAGAGTTTAAGTTTACTCGCCACCGGGCAGCATTATTTGTTACAGGAGGGTGTATCTTCCTCGGTATACTCTGCTCCCTGTCACTTGGAGTAACAAAGGGTATCACAGTTTTCGGATTAGGAATGTTCGACCTGTTTGATTTTGTAACCGCAAAAATCATGTTACCGCTGGGCGGATTGTGTATTTCAATATTTACCGGATGGTACCTGGACAAGAAAATTGTCTGGAGCGAGATTACAAACAACGGTACACTAAAAGTTCCCGTTTATAAACTTATCATTTTCATTTTGAAATATATTGCACCAATAGCAATTTCCTGTATCTTTATCAATGAGTTAGGATTACTTAAATAATATGATATGTGGAAAGACTTTTTCTACTTTTCACGTACAGAACGGCAGGGTATTATAATCCTTGCCGTTTTGATTATTATGGTCGGTATAGTTTCATGGTTTATACCACCAAGAGAAATCTCGAAAATTGAAGATAACCAAAAGTTCGAAAAAGAGTATGCCCATTTTATGGCATCGCTGAAAGAAAGAGAACAACAAAGAGAAACAAGTTACAAAAGCCACCAGTACAAAAAACGAGAAGTAATACTCGCTTCTTTCGATCCTAATACGGCAGACTCTATTACTTTTCTTAACCTGGGACTTCCGCCATGGATGGCAAAGAATATTCTGAAATACCGTACCAAAGGAGGACGCTTCCGTAAACAGAGTGACTTCCAAAAAGTATATGGATTGACAGAAAAGCAATACACAACTCTCGAACCTTATATATCCATAGCAGATATACCGAAAGAGCAGGATACAATTCGACTGTTTAGTCAACAGGAACCACGGGATACTCTACAATATTACAAATATCCAAGTGGAACAACAATCAGCTTAAACCAGGCTGACACCACTGAATTAAAAAAAATCCCGGGTATAGGAAGCGCCATTGCCCGTATGATTGTAGGATATAGGAAAAAGCTGGGAGGATTCTACCAAATAGAGCAGTTGCAAGATATTCATCTGGATACGGATAAACTACATGAATGGTTGTTTGTCAACAAGAATGAGACCCAACAGATAAACCTGAATAAAGCAGGTATTGAAAGACTTAAAGCACATCCCTACATTAATTTTTATCAAGCAAAGGTTATTGTTGAGTATCGCAAGAAAAAAGGAGAAATAGAGAGTCTGAGCCAATTAAAGCTCTATGATGAATTTTCTGAAAAAGATTTTGAACGAATATCACCCTATGTCAGCTTTCATTAAAATAAAAAAGATGCATCCTTATCACACTAGATAAGAATGCATCACACACAAACAAAACAAACACTCTACCTACCATCTTCACAGACTTCTGTAGAGAAGCGATATAAAGATACGGCTAATTGATTAATATTAATAACCAATCAGCCATATGGTATCATTTTTTAGATTTTCCTCCTTCGTATTAACACTTATTAATTATACCGTCTATCATATGAACAGTACGGTCTGTAATCTGAGCTAACCCTTCATCATGTGTTACGATCACAAATGTCTGCCCCAGACGATCACGAAGTTCAAAGAACAATTGATGTAATTCTTCCTTATTATGCGTATCCAGGCTACCTGAAGGCTCATCAGCTAATATTACTGCCGGATTATTGATAAGAGCACGGGCTACAGCGACCCGTTGTTTTTCTCCACCGGAGAGTTCATTGGGTTTATGGGAAGCACGCTCTGCCAATCCCATAAAGTTTAATATCTCTAATGCATGCGCTGTGGCTTCCTTGGAAGATACCCCGGCTATCAACGCGGGAATCATAATATTTTCTAATGCCGTAAACTCAGGAAGCAACTGATGAAACTGAAAAACAAAGCCGATATGCTTATTACGAAAAGCAGAAAGCTCTTTTTCCTTCATTTTACTGACATTCGTACCATCGATATAGATATGACCGGCATCCGGTTCATCAAGCGTACCCATAATCTGCAACAGAGTAGTTTTACCAGCACCACTTGGTCCGACAATACTCACAACTTCTCCTTTATTTATCTCCAGATCAATACCTTTAAGAACCTGTAAAGAGCCGAAACTTTTAGTAATTCCTTCTAATTTTATCATATAATAATGTGCTAATGTGGCAATATGCCAATGTGCCAATTGGTATGTTGCTATAGTGCAGCCAATTGGCACATTGGCATATCAGCACATTGAATAATTATTCATAATCGTTTTATAACATACTCTGCCAGATAGCAACCAAAAACGGCAGGCATATAACTCACCGTACCACAAGTTGACTTCTTATTCATTTCATCATCAGTCAGCAACACAGCGTTAGGATCCGCTTGTTCCGTACTAAATACTACCGGCACTTTTCGTTTAACTCCCATCTTCTGCAAACGTTTCCGGACAGCTTTACTCAATCCGCAATGATAGGTATCCCAAAGGTCGGCAAAACGAACTTGAGTTATATCACTTTTTGCCCCGGCTCCCATACTGGATACAATCTTAATACGGCGTTGCAAAGCATGATAAATGAGATAGCATTTAGGGCTCAACGTATCTATGGCATCAACAATAAAATCATATTGGGCAGCATCCAGCAGTTCCGGGATATTTTCATCTTTCAGAAAAACGGGTAACACTTTTAAATCCAGTTCCGGATTAATATCTTTAAATCTGGCTTCCAATATATTGGCTTTAGGCATTCCCAGGGTAGAATGCAAAGCCGGTAACTGACGATTTAGATTGGTAGGCTGAACCGTATCAGCATCTACAATCGTCATTCGCCCCACTCCGGCACGGCAAATCATTTCTGCTGCATAAGCACCTACTCCACCCAAACCGACTACAAGTACATGGGCATTACACAACCGCTCCATCTTCTCTTCACCTAACAAGAGTGCTGTTCTTTGCTTCCAGTTTTCCATCAACTTTTCTTAAACCATTTATAAAACCACTTACCTACCTTTTCATAATGCTGCGACTCATTACTACCGCGTGGATTTGAGAAAGAAATAGCTTCCTGAGGCTCTCCCAACTGATCCGGATATAAAATAATAAGGCTGTTATTTGAGAAATATTTCCCAAGTTGGGCCGGTAGTTTTTCAAAAGCCGGATCATAAGAGATAGATCCCCGGCGAGCACTGACTATAACCAGTAAATGATCATAATTCACTTGACCGGTAAGCAATAGCAAGTCTCCCCAATCGTCCAGACGGGAGAAATCTGTCATGGTCAATCCATATTTCTTTTTCACCAATTGCTGTAAGTATCTCAACGTCTGTTCATTCGCAAAGAAGTGCGCACGACATCCCAGGATGTTTGCCATGCGACAAAAATGTTCCACCCACTTCTGAAATCCGGCTTCGTACTCCGCCTTCGGAGGGACAGCAATAATAATACGCCGAAGCGTATTAACCGGCATAAGGAACTTGGCTATCATTACTTCCCTATGTAACCCCTTCAACAAACTATCTGCCAGATTACCAAAGAAAGAGTCTACAATATTGACCTTACGATGCAATCCGATTACCACATCAGTCACTTCATATTCTTTTGCTGTATGGATAATACCGGAGGCAATATTAAGATCATACCGGCTCACCTGTGACAAAGGCACATCCGCTGATGCAGCTATCATAGCAGCACGTTCCAAATTTCTTTTACCACACAACTCCAAACGTTCCGAACTACTGTTATCATTAATCACATTCAACGCCAGCAAATTATTTTTTTGTTTAGAATCGCGGATCAGCAAAGACAAGTTTATCAAATCATCAATAGTATCCGGATTTGCCACCGGAATCAGAATCTTCTCAGGTGTCTCCTTTTTACTATTTTCCGTATCCAACTGTGCTTCATGCATAGCGAGCTTACGAGCAGCCCGTTCAGTAGCAAACGAGCTGATGATGCAAGTGAACAGAATTAATACAATAGTACCATTCAACACATCCTCATTCAATAATCGCTCGCCACTGGGCAAAATAATATTATAGCCCACAAGTACGGCTGCCAGCGTAGCTGCCGCCTGTGCATTGCTAAGCCCAAACATCAACTCTCTCTCGATAGCTTTCATCTTATAGATTTTCTGAGTAAGCCACGAAGCAATCCACTTACTCGCCAATGCAACAGTAGTCATTACTACTGCCACTTTTAAAGCGTCACCATGTCCAAAGAGAATTTTAATATCAATCAACATTCCCACTCCAATCAGGAAGTATGGAATAAACAAAGCATTACCCACAAACTCTAGATGATTCATTAACGGAGATACATGGGGAATAAGACGATTTAAGACCAATCCGGCAAGAAATGCTCCCAAAATACCTTCCATTCCTACAAACTCCATCAATCCGGCTCCCAGGAAAACCATTGCCAGAACAAAAATAAACTGCATCACATTGTCGTCGTACTTTCGAAAGAACCAACGTCCGATACGAGGAAAAAAGAAGATAATAAGAAAACCCAGGAAAATAACTTTAACTACCAGCCACAACCAGAACATCTCCGAAGACTCACCTTTAAACAATCCACCAATAACCGCCAGCACCAACAAAGTCAATGTATCGGTAACCGCTGTTCCTCCAACGGCAATACTTACACTTCGATGACGTGATACTCCGTAACGAATCACAATAGGATAAGCCACAAGCGTATGGGAAGCATACATACTGGCGAGTAACACAGAGGTAATGAACCCATATTTCAATACCGTCATGTTAGTGATAAACCCCAGTGCCATAGGAATGACAAATGCCAACAGCCCTAATACCACAGCTTTACCACGATTCTGTTTAAAGTCCCCCATGTTCATTTCGAGCCCGGCCAGAAACATTATGTAATAGAGACCTACTTTTCCAAAAAGTTCAAAACTACTATCGCGTGCCAGAATATTGAATCCATGTTCACCAATCACCACACCAGCCAGAATCATTCCGATTATATGTGGAATACGAAGCCGGCCCAACACCATAGGAGCAAACAATATGATAAGAAGTACAAGGAGAAATATCCATGTAGGATCTGTTATAGGTAGGTTTAAATTAAAATCGGGCCACTGCATATATCTAAGTTTTACGTTTTCTCTGCAAAATAACAAAAAAGTTATCAATTATATGCCAGAATGTTATAATTTTGCAGTCAATTATTTGCTATTCGGAAGAATAGTAAGCGAAATACAATATTCAATTAAAACAAAAGAAAAAGATGAAAGTAGCTATTGTTGGCGTAAGCGGAGCCGTAGGACAAGAGTTCCTGCGCGTGCTTGATGAGAGAAATTTCCCGTTGGACGAGTTGGTTTTATTCGGTTCTAAACGTAGTGCCGGCAGCAAATACACCTTCCGCGGTAAACAGATCGAGGTCAAACTCTTGCAACACAACGATGACTTTAAAGGGGTAGATATCGCTTTCACATCGGCTGGCGCAGGTACGTCCAAAGAATTTGCAGAAACTATTACTAAATATGGTGCTGTGATGATTGACAATTCCAGTGCTTTCCGTATGGATAATGATGTGCCTTTGGTAGTTCCTGAAGTAAACGGAGCTGATGCCAAAGACCGTCCACGGGGCATTATAGCTAACCCTAACTGTACAACGATCCAGATGGTAGTTGCACTGAAAGCCATCGAACAGCTTTCACATATAAAAACTGTACATGTGTCTACTTATCAGGCAGCCAGTGGAGCCGGTGCAGCAGCCATGGACGAACTTTACGAACAATACCGTCAGATCCTTGCAAATGAACCTGTCACCGTAGAAAAGTTTGCTTATCAACTGGCGTTTAATCTAATTCCTCAGGTTGACGTATTTACTGAGAATGGATATACAAAAGAAGAGATGAAAATGTATAATGAAACACGTAAAATCATGCACTCGGACATAAAGGTTAGTGCAACTTGTGTACGTGTTCCGGCATTGAGAGCTCACTCTGAAAGTATCTGGATAGAAACAGAACGTCCTGTATCTGTAGAAGAAGCACGCGAGGCTTTTGCTAAAGGTGAAGGGCTTGTCCTTCAGGATAATCCAGCAGAAAAAGAATACCCGATGCCGCTATTCCTTGCTGGTAAAGACCCTGTGTACGTAGGCCGTATCCGTAAAGATTTAACCAATGATTGCGGATTGACATTCTGGATTGTAGGCGATCAGATAAAAAAAGGTGCGGCACTGAATGCTGTACAAATTGCAGAATATCTGATCAAAGAAAAGAATATTGGATAATTTACAATAGGAATAAACAAAGCCGTCTGAGAACTATTTCTGAGACGGCTTTTTCATTTACACATATTTAATCTAACACCTATATATTTTTTCTTTTGTCACTTCTTTACAATAAATTTGTGCACCTCTCTTTTTCCATCAATAGTCACCGACAAACAATAGATTCCATCATTCAAAGAATACAAAGGAATATTATACGTATATTCTCCGGCAAGCTGGCGATTCATAAGATAGTTCATAATATTCTTTCCATCGACAGTCCACAAAGCAATAGAAGCAGTTCCAACTTTAGATAAAGAATAGTGTAAAACAGCCTCATCCTGCCAATTTAGTAACTTCGAAAAAGATTTATCAACAGTAGTTCCGGAAATTCCAACCTCTGAGAAAGATGGATAATAGGCTTTCAAATCTTTGAAAGAAATCTTTGTATCACTGAGAGTTATACCTGGCTTTAAATAAAATTTCATACCGGTTAGGGCCAAAGGATATTCAATCAGATCAAGCGGTATATTACCATCCATAAAAGATATGTAATAGGTAGAATCTTTCCTGACAACAGGTATCAACTTCGTTTTCAAAAAACTTGTTTTTGTATTTGATGCAAAATCAAGGTAGAGTTCTTTAATCAAATCATCTCTCACGAACATCCGGAAAGAGACCGAGTCAGGTAAACTATAAAAAATTACAGGCTTATTAAACTCAATGGAAGCAGAACGTCCGGTTTTGACATCAAATATCATATTGATACCATCCTCCCAACCATTGGGTAATGCGGTATTTTCATACCTCAAATTAGAAAAGGTTCCGGAAGTTTTTATTGGCCACGATGCTAAGTCAGCAAAGGTCTCATGTATTCTTTCCTTACCAGCTATCTCAACTTTCACATTTACATGTACACTCAACTCATCTAAAGTTCCGTGAAGTTCTGTCTCGCCATTAGCTATACCCTTTATCACTCCATCCTGTACCAGACAGCAATCAGGATTAGAGGAACTCCAGGTAAATGCTCCCGGATCTAATTGATAAACCTGTTTCCCTGATTTTGCATCAATCCTGATAGGGAATTCACGTATCCCATCTATCAAAATATTCTGCGGATAGGCCTGAACATCTGAGACTGGAGATACAAAAACATTCAAAACCGCTTTTTTACCATCCTTGGTGGCTATAATCTGACCTTTTGTCGCATTCAGGCTCGCATGGAATACATCATCTGCGTCTACATATCCCAAGTCCTCAGGTACACATTGATAAGTAAATCCTTGAACTCCCTTTTCCAACATTTTATCATGTTCATTAAAAGACAGAAGTGTAAGTGGATTCAACGAGACTGCCGTAGTATAAAGACTGGGGGTTATGAACGCATAAGAAGCAACAACCTCTTCCTCAGGTGCAGTTGATACAACCAGCAAAGCATCGGCTACCGGACGAATGCTACCACGCATCGGATAATTCAGCATTTCATGATCAACAGCTATCGTTGCAGAACCTCCACTATCGAAGTTTACTACATTCCACGAACCATGGGCCAACATCCAATTAGCAATATCAATACAATTTACTCCCGGACTGGCAGAAGTTCCTCCTTCAACCGTTACAACATAAACTGTTTTGCCGTCTTTTGACATTCCGGCCATCACCCGGGCAGAGACCTCATATTCGCGCCCGTTTTCGAAATCATTATATTCACCTTCATGTAATTTTCCTTCATAAGCAATACTGGGATAACCATGAAAACCAGCTACAATATTTTTTATTGGTTCGCCAAACTTACCTTTCACAAATTTCTGTGAAATAAAGATTATATCACCCGGAGTGACTTTTCCCTCGAAGCTCTGAATACTTTCGTTCCGTGCATAAATCACACATTCCGTTTGTGACGTTTGCAATGGAGCATCTGATACTTCTAAGACTTCACACTTTATATCATCACCATTTACCGTCCACCCACCCAATGGTTTGACCTTGATATATTTTCCAGGTTCTGTCAGCGTTCTACTATTCAAGTGATTAAGTAACACACAGTTTCCTGAAATAAATGTAGCAGCAGAGTTATAATAATCAATTTTCACAATACTGCCATCTTTTAAAATAACATTTGAGTTCAGAGACGGGTAAAATACTGCCGCTGTTTTATCTTCCGAAACAGCAAAGATAGAGCGTCCCCAACCTACTCCATAAGGTATCTCACCATTACTAACATTAACTCCGATACATACACCTGCTTCATAAACGAAGAAATCATGGTTGAATGCAGCACAAACGCGATGTCCGGGATAAGTGTGGGCTTTAGACATACTCATAACAGTCTCTCTGGGTACATCCGGAACCTTATTGTTCGATTGTACCTGCTCAATCTTCGTATAAGGATTCGTCAGATCTATGGTTGTGACCCACATTAGTATAGGTTTATCCCGATAGGCTATTTTGGTATATTGCACTCCCGCTCCCAAGCTATAATGCTCCAGTGTATCCGGAGTTCCCCATACCGGTTCTTGTGCTTCCAAGGTATTACAGAATGCCAATAGTAGTATATATAAAAGAATCTTTCTCTTCATACTTAATGATTTTTTATCAAATTAAGTAACGGCCGGCCTATTTGCCAGCCGTTATTAAAAAATCAGTATCAATCTCTCAAAACTATTTTCTGCGAAACGCTACTTCCTGATTCCAAATTAGCCTTTATCACATAAATACCTTTGGTCAATCCACCAACATCCATCCGGGATGAAGCCACTTTCGATAATAGTTCTCCCGACAATGAATAAAGCTCCATAGATACAACCTTGTCACTGTTTGCCACAATTTCATTAGTTCCGGCAATATAGCGGAAAGAGAATCCTGAAACGATTTTAGCCTCTATAGATGTCAAAGTATTATCATATACTAAAACATTATCCACATAAATTGTTCCTGTTTTTGTCAGAGGTTGTGCTTTCTGCTTTATTTTCAGTCCGGTAAGTTCATAAGTTTTCTTTGCAGGAAGGGTTCCCAAAGATACTTCTACAAATGCCCAGTCACAAAATGTAAGATCGGTAAGCTTGATCTCCTGAATATCTCCATCAGAAGAAGACAGTTGTAACCAAACCTCATTACCGGTCAGATCACCCAAAACATGCATACCAATTGCTTTAGTGGCATCAACCTGAAATCCTGAAGTTGTTTGATAACATGCTATACCGTCTGCTGCATCTACTGCAAAATTATATGTAAACGCACCAGAAGAAGAGCCAAACAATACTTTAGAGGTATTCCGGGAAGTACTGGCCGACGTAATGCCCGTACTGCCATCTGCGAAATAAGTAAATGTTCCGGCAGTTTCCATATCCAAGCCAACCGTTCTATCTGTTACTTTCACATCTACAGCTTTAAAAGTATAATCTATCGGTTCAACAATATCAATACCATCAACATCAATCATATTTCTGTCAACAACAACACGATACGTTTCATTTTCTGTTAATCCTTCGGAAAGAGTGAACGCCAAAGAACCATAAGGTGCACTGACAGAATTTACTTTTATAGAACGAGGAACTTTAGATAACTCTTCACCTTTTGAATTATAGATTTTAACAGCATCTCTGACCAATGTAGAATTCAATTTATTATCAAATCTGAACTCAAATGGAGCACTTTTACCATAGTTAACGCATTCTACCCCAGGAGTCGGATAACAACCCAATAGTTTCAATCTATTACGATCTTTAGTGAGGAAACTGAATACAAAATCTTTTTCCATTGCCATATTACCAGGGTGTTTCAGGCTTTTATCCAGTTTCACTGTATACAAAGTAGAAATATCATACGGTTTATCCGGTGCAAAGATCATCCGATGTTGACTATCTTCAAATGTAATTGTCCCTTTTACATTCGGAGTAATGGAAAATGCTTGTATTGCAGATTCTGTATCTACATCCCAATTAAACTCAAAAACGATCTTCGAACTACACTCTACAAGTTCGCCTTCTTCTACTTTAGGAGAATAGCTAACCACTTCGGGAGGGGTCAAGCGCTGCATATCTAAACGCGCATCTAAATAACTGACCTCTCCAGCTTTTACTTCCAAGTCATACGTTTTATCAAAATACTTATCAGCAGTCACTTTTACTGTATACTTTCCAGGGAGTAGCTGCTTAAACACAAATACCCCATTATCAATATCATCCGTTGTATATGTAAGATTTCCGGGGTTAACCGTAACAACTGCTTTATTCAAGGCTAATAGCTCATCTTTTGAGTTCCTGATTTTCACATGGCTTCCCAAATCTTTATTTCGGCTATCATGAACACTACCTACAATATTTCCCGTAGTAAGAAGGGCTTCCGCCTTAAATATTTCACAAAAAGATTTATAAAAATTCCACGCCTCTAACCATTTATAATCTATATTCATCAAACGCCGGGTTTCAGGTATGTAATCATGCATAGAACCTTCCGATATACATCCGGGGACGGTCAATCCTCTCAAAACGCCGTACCCGTTACTCCACCCCATTACCTGAGCTGCAAATGTTTTATCACCACGTACAGTATAATCAGAAGCCCAACAATTTACTTCGTTTGCATAAAGATTCTTAGCGATAACAGTACTAATCTCGCGGCTACGATCTGAATGAGGAGTAGGTGTAGGATATGTATGATTATCATCCGGATCCACACCTGCATAAAGCTGAAGAACATAGTTTGTAACTCCGGCATTACTATGAATAGAAAGCATATAATCCGCATTACATTCATTTGCTTCTCTTACAATCTGAGTTAAAGGCAGATCATCGGCTGTTGTATTTGTTGTACGACTAATGTATACATCAGCCTTCGCACTTTTCAACAGTTCAACTAACTGTACTCCTTTATCCAAATTAGACTGTGACTCCCAAAAGCCATTTACATCACCCGGTCCATAAGGACCAACCGGAATGTTCCGGTCATCACTATCAAATCCACCATGCCCCGGATTTACATAAATTGTGATTCCTGACAAATCCTGTGCGTATGTTCCACTTGTTTTTAATAATAACAAGCCTATAAAAAGAATATAATATATTTGCTTCATAGCGGCCTATTTTTTTAATTCTAATACTATAATTTCACCCTCCAAAGTATTGTAGGCTATCTTACCACTTTTCCAATTAGTAGTTGGATACATTGCTATCTCTGTAAAAAGGGACAATACTTGTCTTTGTTTCCCATCGGCAGATACCATTACAACAGATGACTCTGTTATATAATCTCCATTATCTTTATCAGCCATACCTACGATTTTATGATCGTCATACCATACAGGAGCATTCAGATAGCCTATCTCAGAAAGAATCTTCCCATTCAAATCACAGATATAAGTTCCTTTTCCGGTTGCAGTAAATAAAATTTTAGTTTTATCGGGAGATAAAGATCCCCACAAATATCGGCTCCCTTTTGATAATGGCTCAAGCACTTTACGATCTCCATTGCGTTCAACAATCAACTGAAGCTTCTCTGTATAAGCATTTATGCTCTCCGTCTCCTGAAATTCCAGCCCCATACGAACTTTATTCAATTCAGATTGAAGACGCACAGGAGAATTCATACAATTCTTCGACTGCAACAATTGACGATCATAACACATCAAAGTATTCTGCCGGTGCATATTTTCTCTTTCCACCGACCTATAATAGATCTTATCATTATTCTGACTGAAATCCGGAGAATACCCTGCACCCTCAGCATCCGTAATCATCAGAGAAGTTTTATTATTCAGTTTATACAGATACAAACCCTTATAATTCTCAGACGTATACAACAATTCAGAACCATCCGAATTAAACACCGGATAAAAAGCCGGTACTTTTTTCTCCACAGTAATTCGTTGTACTACCGAAACCATTTGTGCTTCGGCCCAGGTGACATTACAAATTAACAATATCCATATACAAATACTCTTCTTCATAATATTCTATTTAAAATTGTACTAACCCAACTAATATTTCATAAACTTAAATACAGAAACCTCTGCTCCCTTATAAACCTTCAGCAGATAAATTCCTTTATTCACTCCAGAGTCATCCAACCTGATTTTGCCAGTCTGAAGGCGACCCAGTTTTTTCATTTTTACTACCATACCTGAAACTGAATATATCTCATAACTCACAGGTAACTCTTTATCCATACTAAATGACAAATAAGTTCCATCAACATCCGTCAAAAGGCTTATCTCATTATCTCCTATCCTATTAGGTATAATACCATCTCCTTGTTCTTCATAAATCAACGAAAACTCTTTCAACTCGAAAGCATACTCAGCTCCAACAGTGTGTCCGGAAGCATTAAGAGTTACCTTTATTGAATTAAATTTGAGTGGCCAAATAGCCATATCCGTAGGATCATCAACAAGATCTGCCAGAGATAAATAAATCACATTATCCTCATTTACCTTAAAATCGGAAAATTCTTTTACTACAGAGTGAGATAAATTATTAGGAACAAGATCCAGAACAATCTTATTCAAAGGTAATTCGTGAGGATTGAATACAATCTTCAGAGCCTTAGGCAAACTATAAAGATTCATTTTTTTTGCCAATGTGAAATAAGGAGTACGAGTAGACGAATATTTATAAGCAATATTCAATGTGCTTGTACCACTCATTGAAATATCTTTTAGATTGGAAGTTAACTTAAGCGAAGGATCCGTAAAACTAATAGCAGGTAATGAGGAGGCAGAAGGTATTTCAACATTCACTTTTAATGTTCCCTGATAATCATTCATTGAACCCGTAACCATAGAGGAACCATTGGCTACAGCAGTTAAAACACCTTTGTTGACTTTACAAATATTCTCATCTTCAACTCTCCAATCCAAAGCATTATGATCTATCAAGACTTTATTTCCTTCCAAAGTCGTTTCTACTTCAATCGGATAATGAATCTTAGAATCCAGAAGTACAGAGTCCAAACGAATAGAAAAATCCTTCACTTCTTTTACATAAACAGTCTGAGAAACTTCTAACCTTCCATAATGAGCAGTCAAAGTACCAGAAACAGCATCTCCTGAAACCACAAAATTACCTGCCTCATCAATATGCCCAAGATTTGGAGAACAGGAGAAGGTAACACCCTCAAGATTATCAGTAAGCAATCTGTCATACTGATTATACCCCATTATTTGGGGTTTAATTATACCATATTTAGGTAATTCAAACTTATAATCTGAAAAACGTAGACGGGTAATATCCTGAGATTCCTGAGATAAATCTACAACCAACCAACCGTTACCTACAGGTCGTTCTTTACCATCAGCCGGACGGTTAGCTACTTTATTGTTTACTATTATTTCCGAAGAACCTCCACCGTCAAGTCCAATGGCATCTGCGGCCCCCCAATGTTTCAAAATATCACAAACTTCCGTAGTCGTCAACCCAATAGAAGCTGATGTCTTACCATCCGCAACAAGCAGATACACCCAACGTTTGTCTTTAGAAGCTCCAACAGCTGTACGCGGATATGGAACCGCATTATAGTTTTCAGTAGTATTACGTTCTGTAAGTACTCCGTCGTACATTAATGCTGTATTGCCACCTATCATTTGCTCAATCTCCGGATAAGTTCCAAAATTCACACAACGTATCCCCATATTAATAGTGATTTCCTGTCCCTCTTTCAATTTACATAAAAAAGCCCGGGATTGCTCACTTGTACCAGAAAGTACGTATTCATCAGCAGCAATCGGATTACTTCCTCTGTTTTCTATCATTTTTCCGACAATGCACTTTACTGGTTTATTCACTCTCCACTTTTCACCAGATTTCAAACTTAAATATACCTCAGTACGTTCTACTCCAAACATCTCACTGAAATTTTCATCTTGACGTGTTTTCTCTCCTGCAAACCGATTATAAAAAGTTAAATCACAAGCAGAGCAATCTGCACGAGGAATATTAACATGCTGAAATTTATAAGTTCCGGCATCCCCGGCGTCAACCTTACCCTCAAACTCCATATGATCGAAAACCGGAACATTATTCACGTCTATGGTAGCAAATCCCCACCAGGCATCCCGGGGTTCACGTTGTATTTCACCATCTTTAATACTACCTCCACGAGGAGCTCCCAAAGGAAACTCATGATGATCAGTTACATTAAAAAAATCACCATTTATACCACAATATGCTTTATGTCTCTCATAAGTCATACGCTCACAAGCATGCGTTACAAGTTCTGTCCCCGGTATGCTATCATTGGCCAGAAAAGTTTCAATCTTATTGTATGGATTATGCATATCCAGTTTAAGGATATAGGTGTAAGCAGGTATATCAGGAATATAAATTGAAGTATAAATAGCTCCCGGACCAACAACTTTACACTCAAGAGTATCTATATAATGAGGTTTCTCATTGATCGTTATATAACCTCCGGCATACACATATTGTCCTAAGAGTAAAGGTAATGCCAATAAAAACTTTTTCATTTTCATACTATTTTTATATGTTACATGATTAGTTATGTATAATCAACTTAACCGTATCTGTTTTACCACCAACTAACACTTTCACCAAATAAGTACCATTAGCTAAATTGTTTATCGGTAAAACAAGATTCCTTCCATCACTCATTTTGTAATCTTCAGATGCAACCATCATTCCGGTACTTGTATAAATTCTTAAACTGACATCTGTTTTTTTATCCAGATTAACATTCAAACAAGCTTCTTTTTTTGCCGGATTAGGATAAATGGATAACCAGGAAAGAGTTTTCAGTTCGGGGAAACCAACCGTAATATAGTCATATACCATAACCATTTCTTTGATCTGAATTTTATTATGCCCTACAGGATTATCAGAAGTAAATGCAAACCTCATCGAATGAAAATGTATAGGATATCCGACTTTGTCATTTACATCTGTTAAGATATCTGAGGCTGGTATTACAATTTCACGATCTTCATCTTTCGAAATATCAGTAAATTCATACGGAGTATAAGCAGATTTATCGTTTGTCCGTAAGGAGAAAGTAACTTTACTCAAACCTGCTTTTCCCGGATTCAATATTATACGCACAGATGTTGGCAAACTATATAAACAAAAATCATTCGTCAATTCTATAAACGGAGAACGTCCGGCAGAGTAGTCATACTCTATTCCATCAGGTAATAATTTTATATTCTTCAAATTAGAGGTACTTTTTACACTCCAGGAAGGAGTAGACAAAACGGGCATCTCCAGAATTGGTTGAGAAGGTATTTCCACTTTAACCTTCTGTTTGCATGAGAACTCTCCCAATGTTCCATGAATATACGTCACTCCATTGGATAATCCTTTTAATACCCCTTCAGTTACTGAGCAAACTGAAGGATCTTCAACTTCCCATTGTAATAATTCCGGTGCCACAAACAACGTTTTATTTTCTACTTCTGCCAATAATTCAATATGATATGTAGAAATATTATTGAGTAAAACAGAATCCAATCTCAACTTAAATGAAGACTCAACTAATGAGACCGGCCTTGAGGTCTTCACCCCTTTATACTCTGCGGATAATATTCCAGTACCGGTTTTTTCCGCACCAATAAAATTACCTTCTGCAGTTATATATCCTATCTCCGGAGTACATGAAAATGAAACATTCTGAAGGTCCTTGCTCAACAAATCACCGTATCTATTATAAGCATATACAGCAAGTTTTAAAAAGCCGCACGTCGGTAGTGTATAAGACACTGGTGCAAAAGCGAGCGAAGCAATCTCCTGGTCTTCAGGGGCATTCGACACAACTAACATCCCATTACCGACAGGGCGTACAGCACCATCAGAAGGGGAGTTTTTAACTTCTCCATTAACATACATAACAGAAGAGCCTCCGCCATCCAGATTAACAGCATTCCATGCTCCAATTCCTTTAAAAATATCTCCAAATTCAAAGAGAGTTACTCCACGTGAAGAAGTTTGCCGGCCATCAACCTCAACTAAATAAACAATCGTACTATCTTTTGAAAATCCGATACCGGTACGAGGATTTGCTGATTCATCTCCTTCATATCGTTGCCCATTTTTCAAGAGAATGTGATCGCTTCCTCCCATCAATTCTTTGAAGTCGTCCAATGTTCCCGGATTACTTCTCAAATCCGTTTTAAGGTTGATTGTCAATTCATCTCCGACTTTCAATTCTTTTAAGAAATCAGATGATACTCCTCTTCCATGTAGTACAGCCTTTCCCTCTGGAATAGGGCTAAAACCGTGATTTTCTATTATTTCTTCCGCAATACAAGTTATTTCCTTATTTGCCGAGAAAAAAAAGGTTTCACCGTTTTTAGGGGTTATAATAACTTTTGTACCTCCCTCAATCCCACTGGTATATGTACCATAGGCATTAGTATAAAGGGTTAATAAATCGGTCACTTGTGGTTCCCACTCTAAACGTTGCATATTTACTGTATGCAGCCGGGTTGCTCTATTACCACTTTTTACTGTTCCGGAAAAGTCTATCCTATCAATATAAGGACGATTATTTTTATCTAAAACAAATGCAGCTCTTCCTACAGGATTAGTAACACATTCATTATTAATGAACTGTCCGCTACGAGGTATACCTATCTCAACAGGATCTATATAAAAATAAAAATCACCATTAGTAGCTGCAAAAACATTATGTCCCGGAGCCGACTTTCGTATAGCCATTTGAGTCGGACGCTCAGTCGCAACAGCACTATCTCCTCCCAAACAGGTTTCTAACTTTACGTTGGGATTTCTAAGATTAACTTCCAGTACATGGATTTTTAAAGGAAATTCCGGTAAATCAATATAAACATATTCTGTTCCAGGTCCAACTTGATGCTTATAAATCAGTGTATCAATTCGATATGGTTTATCATTTATCGTAATATACTCTTGGGCAAGTGAATATTGCCCAAGAAGTAATAAAAATAATGTAAACAAAACTCTATTCATGTCAGTCACATTTATTAGTTTAAAAGTAATTTAATCATTACCTCAAGTATATGAATATACTATTATTTTATTATGAGCTTCATCGTTTCGTTACTACCATCATCCATACAAACTTTTATCAGATAAATGCCAGAAGTCATATTACTCACAGGTAGTTCCAACAAATTACAAGTAGAATTATCAGCTAATATTACATTTAGTAATCTTCCCTCAGGACTAAAGATCGAAGCACTCGTTATATGTATATCCTCATTCTTCAATGCCACATATGCACGGCCATCAGCTGTCGGGTTAGGATATATAACTAATGAAGAAAGCAACTTTAATGAAGAGAGGCCTACTGAAATCTGGTCATAAATAAGTTCCATATTTCTGATATAGATAGTGTTCTCACCAGCCAGATTTCCCGAAGCAACTAAAGGAAACTTGATTGAGCTGAAATGAATAGGGAAAGAAGCATGTTCCGGCTCTTTTGCAAACCAGTCTTTCATTGCCAAAAGTATCTCTGTATCTTGATTCTTTACGAGCTCATTCGTATATTCATAAATAGAATTAGAAGACGACAAGTTCTCTCTACCAGAAATAATAACTTTTGCAACAGCTGCATTTCCCGGATTAATCATAAAACGAATTGCATTGGGTAAGCTATAAAGGTCAAAAGTTTTTGCAAGTTCAATAAAAGGCGAACGGCCAGATGAATATGTATACCGAATTCCACCTGAAAGTAATTCGATATTCTTTATATTCGTACTTGCTTTTACTGTCCATTCATCATTTATCAGCGGAAGTAATGAAAGTGAATACTTCTCCGGGATTTGCACCTTCACTTTTAACGCACATTTCAGATCATCAAGTGTACCACGAATAATCGTTTCTCCATTTTTAAGTCCGGTAACAATTCCATCATTAATCGAACAAATCGTTGGATTATCAATGCTCCATTCCAATGCATAAGGTGCCAAAGGATATTCTTTATCTCCTACACGTGCATTCAGTTCAATTGGATAACCGGTGTATCCATCAATTATCACTGAATCTAAACGAAGAGAAATTTCTTCTTCTTTTAAATATTTGATATGGATTGACGTTTCTAGTTGATTCCATTTGACTTTTAGTATACCATCACGACTTCCATTAGCAAAAAAAGAGCCGTCCTCTCTTACAGTACCTACTTCTTTTTCACAGCTATAAATTACATCTTTCAAACCTAAATTTATAAGTGTTCCATACTGATTATAGCCATAAATAACAGGTGTATATGATCCATATCCCGGTAACATCACAGTTTTCTCATAAGGAAGAATTTCTGCAATTACATCATCACTTACTGACAAATCCACAGCAAATATACCATTAGAAACTGCACGTTCATGACCATCACTTGGTGTATTCATCAAACCGAACTTATTCAGATACATGCCACTGGACCCACCACCATCAAGATTTAAAGCGGTAGTTGCACCTGCACTCTTCATTATATCTGCCAAATGTTTTGTTGTCAATCCGGTAGAAAAAGACGAACGCCCATCTACCACACAAAAGTATACTTTCTTCCCATCAGCAGAATATCCTATGGCAGTACGAGGATGTCTTTCAGCCCAATCATTGTCCTGTACAACACCATCTTTTAAAATTATTCTATCACCTCCCACCATGGCTGTTAGTTGAGAAGCACTTCCGGCTGTTTTGTTTACACCAATAAAAAGAGTAAGTTCATCACCTTCTACCAAAGACTTTAATGCTCCAGCAACAGTTCCATGACCAGATAAAACAGCATGTCCTGCCGGTATTTGCATATTACCTTTTCCATCAACCACTTTAACCACCTTCACTTTTAAATCCTTATTCACTGTCCAGGCCATAGTAGGTTCCAACTGCACAAGCACTTCTACTCCATAGGCATTGGTACGCGTATAATTGCCATTTAATGTATTATACAAGATTAACTGGTTTTCGCCTCTTCCTACATTTACACCATTTATTGGGTATACTTTTTCACCTATTGAACAAGTAGAATTCGCAAAAAGCATGTTATCAATTATAACATCTTTACCAGAAAAGGCGATATGTGGAGTCTGAGCAGGAGTTCGTCCCATCTGTCCTTCGACGATACTTCCATGAATCGGATATCCGACATCTCCTGAAGTAGCAAAAAAGTCTGCATTCGTTCCTCCGAAATATACCTTACCTTCTTTACTTTTTCGCTGAGCCATAGAGCTGATGCCTTCACAGGTAATCAAAGAATCTTTTCCATGAACAGCTTCAAAAGAGATATAGGGATTTGTTGCATCGACTTCCAGAAAAAATGTACGAAGTTTCACACTTGATGTGTAATAATGCATAGCTGTATAATAAGAGCCTGGTCCGACTTTAAAATGGCTCAATGTATCGGCCTGGTACTCCGTTCCTCCAATTGTAACAGTGGTTTGTGCCAGAGAAATGCTGCAATAATTTGAGAGGAAAAATAAAGATAAAAATAGTGCTGATAATGTTTTCATAATTTTATTTTTCAAGCTAAAGAATAAGAAATAAAAAGAGCTGTATCTATTTATATATCCGCATTAAAAAGACGGCATATTCTTACAGATACAGCTCGGTATTTCAGAATGCTCTCATCCGAAATGAGATATTCAAAATGCAATATTATTCAACAACAACTTTCGTATTCAAAATATTGCCAGCATTCTTAGCTTTCAAAACATAAATACCCGGCAATGCCTTAATTGAAGTAGTATTTGTTCTTTCTACCACTTTCTGTCCAATCAGATTATAGAGTTCAATGTCAGCTGTTTCTGAAAGTACCACTTCTCCTTTAGACGAAATTACTTGCAGTGTTGACATAAATCCATTCTGTATACCTACTGAAGGATGAGCTCTATTTATATTTTCTCTTGTACCAAAATCATAGGCAACAGCTCCACCACGATTACAATAAATAACAATACGTGCAATACCAGTATCTTCATTTACTACTACACGGGGAAGCACTGTTCGTTCCGGATTAGAAATATTTCCTAATCCCTTCTGCGGCAAGTCATAGACTAACTTCATAGAAGAGAACTCCATCGCCTCATTCAAGGAAACCAAACGTAATCCTGTTTGAATTGCATCAAGCTGATTTGAAATACTATAAATAGCATAATTAACCCCTCCTAATGAAAATTCTGCGACACCATTATTACCGGCACTCATTGGTTGAATAGCTTTTCTTGCTTCCTCATCAGTGATACTTGCAAAACTATCGGCAATCGTTCCATCCATATTATAAAGGGTTGCATAGGCAGTAAAAGCATCCATATAGAAAAGATTTTCATCAACCGGACAAACGCGTGTACCATAATTATTTGATGCTGCCGTTGGATAATATTCCTGAATAAAAATCTGATCTGATTCTTCCTGAGGTTGAAGTTTACCGCCAACATAACGCCATTTCAATACAGTTTTTCCATACAATTCATCGCCATTAGAAGTAGCAGAAAGAATATATCCATCGCCATTCACAACATCACCATAAACACCACAATAGTCGAAACGTCCTTCAAGTCCTTCAACTGTTGTACTCAAGATATTTTTCACGCTACCATCTTCCAGGTTTACAGCCCAACATTCTGCCGGTGAAACTCCAATATTAGTTGTCATTCTCCATAACAAAACATTACCTGCTGCATCCACCTGAATATCATTCGCCTGGAATCCGGAAATATCATCAACTTCATTCCCATCTTTATCTATAGTTTTACCACGATACCAGATGTCTTTTGATACCTGGACCGATTTTATATGCTCACCAGTCAAAGCATTATAAACTTCTACATGAATATCATTATCAGCAACTCTGTTTGAAATCAGCATTTTACTCCCGTCAGCAGAAATTGCCATACCACGAGAATTAGCTCCGATTATTCCATAGTTCTGATTTCCTAATGCAGTATACCATCCCCACAATGGGTATACAGCCATAGTCTGACCATTTACATCTACATCTGTGTAAGTAGCATCATCTTTACCAATTTGAGGACCATCCTGGGCATTCAAAGAAATACCGCCCAACAACATAGCTGCTCCAAGTAATAACTTTTTCATAATACATTTTTTTAAATTAAACATTTGAGTAGAAATACTATATCCTTTTTACTAAGAATCAATTCAATAACTTTAAAGTCCATAATTGTCCATTCAAGTCAACTCTCAACAAATAAACCCCTTTAGGCAAATCACCCAATTCCAAAGAAATTTCAGCTGTATTGTCTATTTCTTGATTCTGACAAAAGACTTTTCGTTCATTTCCCACAATATCAAAAAGGGAGGCTGAAAGAGTGCCACCATTAATACCGGCATTTATTTTCAATATTTGGTGAGTTCCCATACCTATTACACTGACTTTCTTTATATCCTGTTCTGAAGTAATGGACGTTGCTCCTCCCCAATGAAATTTCACAACTGGCGACCATTCAGTCTGCCCATCTTTATATTTAGCTCTTACCCTTGTATAATAGGTACCTACAGCAAGTGTTCCAAAGTCTGTCCGGTATTCAAAGGCTCCTGTTGTCTTTGATGTAGTTCCCCGAACCGGGAAAGTTACTTCCTTCGACAAGTGTGCCTGAAAACCGGTCGCATAGATATTATCCTTCCATTCTATGACCATCGACTCTCCAGATAAAGATCCTTCATTTACGGGCGAAACAATTATAGGAATATCCGGGTAAACCATTTCAGTCGTGAAAGTCACAACTGCAGTTTCCACCTCTTCGCCATCCTGAAGAGCTTTGATCTTAACATAATAAGTCGTAACAGGTAACAGAGTTCCTACAGGAATTTTTAACGAGTTCTTCCCCACAACCTTCTCTGAATATACAATCACTTTATCCGTAAAAGTATAAGCAGATGCCACAAGGACAGTATATTCCATGTCAGATTTACCGAATGTACTCCACGAAACAACCGGAGTTAGTTCAATATTAGTACTCCCCATTGACGGACTTGTTACTGAGAAAGTCATAGGTGTAAACTGACGGATTTCGGATATTGCATCTTTATGTCCTGCCTTATGAGATACTACTCTCCAATAATAAGTTTTTCCAGACTCAAGTATTGCTATTTTATCTGTAAACAGCTCATTCGTAACAACATCTTTACTACTATGCAACACAGAGAACTCCTGATCTTCAGCAATCTGCAGAGTATACCAATCAGCAGATACAGGTTCCCATTTAAATCTGAATGGAGCCATTATCTGATCACCGGATACCGGATATATCAAATTTGCAGCTACTCCTTCTACTTGCTCTTTATCAATCAAAATCGGCGTATATTCATTTCCATACCTATCAAAAACTGCTACAGCAAAAGTTACAGTATTCAAATCTATACTTTCAGGAATTTCAAAAGAATTCGTATATGAAACCCCAAGTAAATAACGTGACGAATTAAATGCATCCAAATCTGTAACTTTGTCCTTGGGAACTGCATATACAGTATAACGTACATTTTTATTTGAAGAATTCCACTGTAATATTCTCTCATTCAGAGTTATCGAAGAGACTGAAGATACAGAAGACGCATTCTTCCAATCAATAGCTGGTACCAATGCCTTTTCCGTAAAGCAATAATTCTTCAAATAAGGCATTACGCCTTTTACATTATATATATACTTAGTAGAATAGAATACGCTTCCGGGAGCTCCATCAAGCGTACTAAGTCTGTTACGCTCTATTTGCAGTCCAATTTCCTCCGGTCCGAAAGATGCACGTGTCTGCACTGTATTCATTTGATTATTCTGTTCCCAAATGCCTCTCTCCATAGCAGAAAGAGTACTTAGAGAAACTTTCTCCTCACCTATTTTTACAATATCCTCCACTACCGAACGCGTATAAGATGAAGATTGAATTCCACTAATAGAATGACTACTGTAAAAATGCTTTTTAAAACGGAAAGCTAACTCAGACCACCACGGACAAAGTACATCATAGTCTTGTCCCACTGCTGTTGTAGTCCAATAAAGTTGTGGAGAAATATAATCAACTGTACCTTCCTTTAACCATGCTACCGGATCACAATATATCTCTTCATACATATTTCCACCGGTAATACCCTGTGGTAACACAATACCCTCTTTTTGAGCAACATCATTATTCGTTGTCCATATTCCAAACGGAGAAACTCCAAACGTTACATATGGCTTCTCTTTTTGAATCATATTATACACAGAAGCCACCATTTTATTAATATTTTCTCTTCTCCAATCCCCTAAAGACATATCCTCCGGTTTATACTTTTGCTGAGCATCTGCATCCAGATCTACAGGTGTACCACCATAAGCATAAAAATAATCATCAAATACAACGCCATCGACATCGTAATTTGTTACAACCTCGCGCACTATATCTGTAATCCGTTGTCGAACTTCAGGCAAAGCAGGGTTCATAATAGCATTATACTTACCATCTTGTACGGGATAAGTAAGTATCCATTCCGGGTGAGTTACACGATAGTCACCAGCTTGCCCATCCCAATAGGTTGATGCTGTAGAGAATCGGTAAGGGTTCATCCATGCGTGCACTTCTATACCACGTTTATGAGCTTCTTCCACTACAAATGCCAAAGGATCATAACCAGGATCTTTTCCTCGTTCTGAGACTAAATCACTTGACCATGGCTCATAAGAAGACTTATACATTGCATCGCATCTGCTTCTAACTTGAAAGAAGACAGCATTTATATTCACTGACGCTAAATTGTCTAAAATCCGGATCATTTGATCTTTCTGGGCTTTTATTTGTGCTGAATTCCCTGTTTCAGTTATTTTCGTCGAAGGCCAATCCAATGACCAGACTGTCGCCAGCCAGGTAGCACGCATTTCTCTTTTAGGAGTTTGTGCATATCCCGATATTAAAAATAAACTAAGAAATAATATAGAGTATAAATGCTTCATATATATATAAATTTAGAATATTATAAAAGTGTACCAGAGTATACACCGGAATATATCTCCGGTACACATTCTTTCTCAATTATCAGAATAACTTTGATTTTTTATGGTTGATAGCTACTCCATAGATTTCGACACCTTCTATCACTGTTTCAACTTTATAGGTACCTCCATCGAGATAGCAACGCATCAATCCGGATTTAACAGATGAAGTCGGATCTGCACGGTATCCGAAGTAAACAGAACCATCCTCGGGATCTAATACCATCTGGCAGATATCAATATACTCACCAGAGCCACCTTCACTGTCAGATACAAGTTCTTTAATAAGATAATTCTTTATTGAATTTTGCAGAGCTGTCTGTCCTGCCGATTCATTTGGAATTGCAGACATCGGAATTGCATAAATTCCACTAGTAGCTCCTTCACGGACAGCAAAGAATACCATCTGACGCAATTCATCAATTGCCAATGATTTAATAAATAATCCTCCTGCTGTCATACCATTTGAAGGTACATTTGAACTTCCAATATCTGAGTCTTTGAAACGGAAAATACCCGGATTATTAAATGTTTTAGGCCACCACCAAGTACCATCACTTGTTTTAGTAAACGAAGCATTCATTGCTCCATAATCATATCCATTTTTATAATAACCCAATTTGTCATTTTGTAAAAAATAATCATATTTACTATTTGTCACATCCAATAATAAATTTCTTTCCGATAGAGCCAATCTACGAATACCCGTATTTCTGTCCGTATAATAAAGCATCTTTTGATTTTCATCAATATATCCGAAATGAGGATCATTAAAAGCTGTTTTTTGATTATTAGTCAACATCGTTTCGACTGAGGCACCATCTTTAGAGATCACAGAAATCTTTCCATCACCCAAATTTCCATCAACATCATCCACATAACCTATCTGTTTTCCTGCATCCAGTACAAATAACAAAGAATCTGAAAATAATAAGTTATAAGGATGTTGGCCGGACTTCACCCCTAAGTCAAAAGAAGAAATTTTAATATTATCAGGAGCATCATGAACTAATTTCAAGGCTTGTATATTTCCTTTTTTAACAGCATAATAAAGAGTCTTTACTTCTTCTGTATAACCAACAGGAACTTTAATAACCCCCTCTTGTAATGTACGTCCGCCAAGTTTAGTTTTCAGCACTATTTTTTGTGATCCTACATTTAAAAATTTCAGCTTACCAGGATTTTCTTTATTAGATGTATTTACAGGAGTTGAATTCTCATCTACTGTCCCTTCCGGAAAAATCCATTGATATTCCACTTCTTTGTTATCTGGATTCGGTAAAACGACAGACAATTCTATAAATGTCTTATTTACTTCACATATTTCATCTTCCATAGCACTAATAGAGACAGTAGGAGCTATGTCATTGATAAGTAATCTATAATTTCTTTGTCCCTCTCCTTCCACTTTTAACGTGACAGTATAAGTACCAGCTACTGTATATTTGTACTGAGGATTTTCTTCATTAGATACAACAGTACCATCTCCAAATTCCCAAACACAATTTCCTTTAGCAGATGACGTATTAGTAAATTGTATTACGGAGCCAACCAAATAATCCAATTTATATTCGTTTCCTGCTACTTCATATTTAAAATCGACTTTCTCACTAGGAAAATCTTCGATTTTAGGATCATTCTCTACACATGCATAAGAAAGCATCAAAAGAGATAACATCAATATATATGGTAATTTCTTCATAAATTTATAAGAGTATTAAGGTTAGTTCAATGTTAGTTCTTTCTTCTCCGAGACACCTACATTTCCCTGCTTATCAAAGACTTTATAAGCAGCATTTAGAATGTAGCTTTTAGTATACTCTAAGTCATAAGTAAGTGTACTTATATTGTAGATTAACTTTTCGAAGGGAATAGCATCGTATTTAGCTTTAACAACTTCTTTATACTCATCTTTTATCCAATATTCCATTTCTTGCTTATTGTCGTTAAAAACAGAGTCCGTATAACTTTTAAACTCTTCAGAATTGGACATATCCAAATTCAACATTAGCATTCTTAAATCTGAATATTTTTCTTTCTTTTCTAACTCTACATATAAATCACGCTGAAAAGCTGTAGCAAAAGTATCAGGGAATAGTTTATTAAATCTCTCTTGATCGAATTCTTCTACATTTTTCCATTCAACAGTTTTCAATGTGTTACTTGTAGGAAATACATCATTTACAACATAAGCTCTTTTATCTGCATTCCAATATTCTTCTTGAAACTCATATGTGGCTTTTTCTTGAAATACATGTGCAATGTTACTTACATCTACACTCTTGGTAAAAACAAATGTAACATTTGGGCAAGTGGCTTGCATCGAAATATGTTCTTCTTCATCATACCATACTTCCATATGATCTATAGCTACTCCTTCATTATTATAAAATTGTGCGGTAAAAGCAACCGTATTTCCTGCATTTACTGTACTAGAGGGTATCTCCCAATAAGTATGTGAAGTTCTCTGTCCAATACGAGCCCAATCATTGATAAGATCATGCTTTTCACACCCACTTACCCAAAACGTTAAGAAGGCAAATATTATCAGTATATTCTTATTTTTCATATATGTAACTCCTTTACTACACTTAATTATTTATGAGCACCATTATAAATCCCCCATATCATAGGCTTTTTCAACCATTCCGGATTCTTATAAGCTCCTAAACGCTCTAATTCCAAACGACTATATTTTTCTTCTGTTTCCGGATCATAATTCAAACGTTGTACCCAGACATCTGCTAATGTTCCATCCGGATTATAGTCTATGCACCAATAAGGTTCATACAAATTATATGGACGTTTCAGATTTGGATAAATTACAACTCCGTCATATGTAACATTATTCTTGCTATTACTATAGTTATAGCGACGCATATCAGTCCAAATTTCCGGCTGTAGGTACATACATACATATTTCTGCCGCATAATATGTCCAATATTAAAACCTATTTCAGGAAGGTAATCGACATTTTTCAAATACTTTTCTGTATATTTTGTATTACAATTGAAGCGTTCAAAACTTTTTTCCACCGCTTTTATAGTCCATTCTCTTGCACCAGTCTTATCTCCTCTCCAATACAAAGCTTCAGCCTTTATCAGCATCAATTCTTCAGTCAGAAATAAAGGTACATAACCATCATTTTTAGTATATGGATTTACAGTCAGATCTTGCGAACTCATCGGAGTAGTGCAATATAAATCGGGATAATGACTTTCTTTAGCAGAAGCATCCATACCAATATTACAATCCAAATAGCGGAAAATCGTTCTTCCGTCAGCACCTTTTCGGGGTTTCATAAGAGCCTCCATACGCGGATCTTTAGCATAACCTTTTATCGGATTTGGTGAAGCTTCAATGCCAAACATGTCTACCATCAAATATTTCGACGGAATTGTTTTATCTAAATCGTTCGAACGGCTTTCCCAACCTCCGATTTTGGGTTTTGCAGGTCCCCATGGGCAGTTAGCTTCACCTACTCCACCATCAAACTTGTAATTTGGTTCTTCCCAATCTTCCAAAGCAGCATTTACAGAATTTATTATCTGGTCACATGTATTTTGTGTATTATCCCAGTTAGGTAATTTACGCAACAAAATACGTGCTTTCAGTGCATATGTAAATTGTCTCCATTTTTTCAAATCACCAGAAAAAATCCGATCCATACTTTTGGTTATGGAGATATTTGCCGGACTATTTACAATACTTGGATCATTATACTGTGCCAACAAATCCTCAACCTCACTTAGCATCCATTCATAAATAGATTCTTGAGTGTCATAAGTCACATGATCTGTATATGCTGTAGTACGTGGCATATCACCAAAAACATCTGTAGTAAGTTGAGTAGACATCAAACGAATTGTTCGTCCGATAAGCGGGAAGTTGGTATACCCCGCTTCTTTAGCAGAAGCCAGCATTTCATTCAGATTCACCCCTATATCATAATAATGTCTGCGCCATTGAGGATGGCGATTCATTGAAAGAAATTCCCATCCCCCCTTATATGCGGTAGAATTTACCTGAGCCTTCCCTCCTGTAGTAAAAGCCTGAGCTAAATACATATTATATTCTGCATGATCATAGTTAGTCTGAGCAGCATAGAATGTTAATACTGGTAAAATGAGTTCAGGAGTGACTGTCGTAATATTATCCTTACTTCGATTAACATTCAGATAATCTTCACAGCTTACCAAAGCAATAGAGATAAGCAATAAGGCATATATAAAATTATTTTTTCTTCTCATAAATCTTATACTATTTAAAATGTTGCATTAATTGAAAAATTAAAACTACGTGTACTAGGTACTTTAAAATCATCAATACCCGTATTACCTGTCCCTCCAGCTTTACCTGCACTAATTTGCGGATCACATCCTGTATATTTTGTCAACAACAAAAGGTTACGTCCTGTAATAGAAAACTGTAAACCTTTAACAAACGACTTCTTAAGTAACGGCGTAAAATCATATCCTAAAGTCACATAGCTCAGTCGCACATAAGAACCGTCTTCAAGAAAATTCGAACTTACATTTCCAAATTTCTCACTTAACACAGTTTGAGTTAATAAAATGGGCTTTGTATTCTCTACATAAGTACCATCTGCCTGTTTTACCATACCTTTAACTACAACTTCCCGATTACGATATTTTTCAACAAAACGACTTTGTCCACTTGAAAAGAGTGAGCGTTCTGTCATATTTGCCACCGTTCCGCCTTTACGTGTATCTACCAAAAAAGAAAGAGTAAAATTTTTCCAGTTCAGATTTGATGAAATACCTAATAAAAAATCAGGTTCACGATTTCCAATTAAATTGCCTTTTGCAGGGCTAATAACCGGGTATCCTTCTTCATCACAAACAATCTGACCATCCGGAGTTCGTTCATAATCTTTACCAGAAACGCCTATCGTAGGTCCATGCAGATATGCCACAGGAAAAAGATCACTAAACTGTTTCCCTTGAATTTCAGTTATATCATCAGGTAACCCTTTAACCCGTCCGCGATTAAGTCCAAAGTTCAGATTTGCATTCCAAAAGAAATCTCTGGTACGTATTATTTCTTGATTCAATTGTAATTCTACTCCCTGATTCTCAATATATCCCTCATTACGAATTTGAAGTATAGTACCTTTTGTTGGAGATACTCTTACATTTACAATCTGATTATCCACTGTGGTATTGTAATACGCTATATCCAACTTCGTTTTATCATTAAAAAAGCGTAAATCCAAACCAATTTCCCATGAACTAGCCATTTCCGGATCCAACCAAACAGCACGACTTTTAGCCGGATCAACTCCATATCCACCATCCGGGAAAGAAGCCTTTTGAATAAATCTCTTATCAAAAGCATAAGGATTAGTATCTTTACCTACCTTTGCCCAGTTACCACGTATTTTTCCATAACTAAACGTTTCGCTTGAAATCTTAAATAATTCTGTAAAAATAAAACCTCCCGTTACTGAAGGATAGAAATATGAAGTTTCACTTAATGTTGAAGAATAATCCTGCCTGGCTGTAGCACTAACGTGAGCAATACCTTTATAATCCAAACGAATTTCGCCAAAATAACCCAACATGCGTTTCAAAGAATGAGATAATGAGGTGTTTTTTCCCAGTTCGAGAGCTGGTAGATTCGAGATACTCTCAAATCCTGGTATCTGAAATCCAGCCCCACCAAATGCAGACTCCGTTCCTTTTCTTTCTTTTAATTCATATCCAGCCAAAAAGTTCAAATTAAAATCTTTAGGAAGCTCTAACTTATATGTAGCCAACGCCTGTACCGTTAATAATTGGGAACGACTTTGAGAATAGTTATATTCACCAAACTTGGCTAAATCAATATTCTCCGGATTACTAAAATCTGATTTATCAAAAAGAGGGGCAGTTATAGATTCGGAGGTATAATGATTTTCATCAAAGCTAACTCTACCACTTAATTCAAGTCCTTTGACCGGATTCCAAACAATATTTCCCATTATAATATTACGGGCTGCATTATTTTCTCCCTGATCCATATAACGGCTCCACAGTGGGCTCAAAGGAATCTTCACAATCTCATCATCTGTCAATCCATCAAATGGATGTAACCAATTAGGTGTACCATTAGGTTTTATATAATCACGTATATCATTATTTATAGGCCAATTATATACAGTAGAGAGCACATCACCTGCCCCTCTCGATTTAGTTCTTATTATATTACCAGATAGTGAGGCCTTTAAATGCTTAGAAATCTCATATGTACCCTTCAATAAAAAATTCAACCGATCTTGATAATCATTAGGTACAACTCCATCTGTCATCGAATAACTGGCTGAAGCATAAGCAGTAAATTTATCCGTACCACCCGATAAGCTCACATCATATTTCTGAGAAAGCCCCATCTGAAAAAAGTTAGAAACATTATCATAAATTGTCTCTCCAGGTTGAACCATAGGTCCCCATCCTCCTGTTATGTCAACTTTCTCTGATAATACTCCTTTCACCCCTGGTACATAAGTCGTCTGCAATTTAGGTAGATGAAACACATTCTCGACCTGTACACTTGCATTGGCGTTAACCGTTATTTTTCCTTCTTTACCATTTTTTGTGGTAATCATTATAACACCATTAGCTGCCTCCTGCCCATACAAAGCTGAAGCCGCAGCCCCTTTCAAAACCGTCATATTCTCAATATCAGCAGGATTGATTTGCGAAGCAACACCTGCTCCAGAGACAGCTATGCCATCAATAATCAAAAGTGGCTCATTATTTTGTGTACCATTAATAGAGGAAATTCCACGAATTTGTATTTGAGATTCAGCATTAGGCGATCCACCTGAAGTACTTACACTTAATCCTGAGATCTTACCTTGCAACGTATTTACAAAGTTTGTATTAGCACCTCCCATGATTTCCTTCGAATCCAAGCTTTGTACTGCATAATTAAGTTTTTTCTTTTCCGCCTTTACTCCCATTGCCGTCACGACAACTTCATCAACCATTATTGAAGAAGGTTTCATGACAACATTTATCACAGACTGTTTACCTGCCTTCACTTCATGTGTTTCCATTCCAACATAAGAAAACACCAAAGTCGAATTGTCAGGTGCCTTAATTGAATAATTTCCATCAATATCAGTAATTGTACCCAGACTGGCATTCCCTTTAACAACAACAGATGCCCCAATGACCGGCATTCCATCTTCAGAGGAAGTCACCACTCCAGTAATCGTATGCTGTGAATATGCAGCCACAGCAGAGAAGAAAAAGAGTAGAACTAATAACTGTTTTTTCATAATATAATCTATTAATAATTTTATTTAGCTCTATCCAACGCAAGCATATGGATTTGAACATTAGAATAAATTTTCACTTAAATCAGTAAAAAAAGCATTCTTTTCTGATTACAGAAACAGATACCCCATTACCTTATCATATATGCTTTTATACTCTATAAAAGACTACGATTTAATTAGTTATAAAACTGGGGTCTTCAAACAAGAATTACAAGAAGGAAAATGTCTAACAAATATCATCTTTAAGGTTTCTTTGTATCAGACAAGATTTCTTATTTAAAGATCTCAACTTTTTATTACCTCTAATACATATGCTAAGTTCTATCAGAACTATATGATATATGCTTTGCAGTATTTCATTGCATGAGCATAAATGTACTTTCGTGATTCTCGCGGATTTAGTTTGGCGCTAAAGAAAATCTTGTTGAAGAATGAAAGATATAGCAAAAAAGGTTATATATTTGTAACCAAATCAAAAAAGAATACGGAATGAAACTTATCGCAGAAAGTGGTTCTACAAGAACTGAGTGGGCTCTTGTTGAAGATAATCATCTCGTACAGAGAGCTTTTACGGAAGGACTGAATCCTTTTTTCCAGACCAGAAGAGAAATAAGCAGAAGTGTAAGACTCGGTTTGCCAGAGTCCTTCTTTAAAAAGAAGTTGGATCAGGTATATTATTATGGCGCCGGATGTACATCTTATGAGAAGAAAAACATATTGGGTGCCTCTCTGGTAGCACAATTCAAGACTCCTATTCAAGTTGAAAGCGATTTGTTGGCAGCTGCACGCGGTTTGTTTAAATGCGAAGCTGGTATTGCCTGCATCTTAGGAACTGGTTCCAATTCATGTTTCTACGATGGTAAAATCGTTGTTAAAAATGTGAAAGCCGCAGGTTACATATTAGGTGACGAGGGAAGCGGTGCCGTGTTAGGAAAACTTTTTCTGGCTGACGTTCTTAAAGGATTAGCTCCTAAATATATTGCAACAGACTTTTATGATAAGTTTCGTATAACTGCAAATGACGCTATGGAATCTGTCTATAATTTACCATTTCCGAATCGATTCCTCGCTACTATATCTTATTTCTTAGCAGATTATCTAGACAATGACTATGTTTATAGCTTGTTAACCAATAATTTGAAAAACTTTTTTATCCGTAGTGTGTGTCAGTATGATTATAAAAGTTACCCTATTCGTTTTGTTGGTTCAGTAGCATACAGCTACTCCGAAATATTAAGAGAAGTCGCTCGTGGCTTTGGAGTAGAACTTGATATTATTGAAGAAACCCCAATGACTGGATTAATAGAATTCCACTCTTTAAATATAGAAGAACCATAGGATAAATACCGCGCACAGTTCATTGTTTCTATTTATGTTTCATGAGAATGTAATGCGTCGCCCATATTATTGTGAATTAATAAATATAAATCGAAATAAATGCAAATTAATGTTCTTGATATTAAAACTATTCTTATCTTTGCTATGAAGTAATTCTCAAGGAATTCTCTCGGCCTTTGTTTAATGATAACATTGCCTCTTAAAACAATTAATAAAAAGTTAACCATACTTATAAATAGGAAAAGGCTAAGTTCTGATAGAACTTGGTATAAATAAAAACTCCACCTAATTTCACAGAGCTTCCAAATTTTCCACAATCCGTAAGTAGTAGTATATTTAAACACAATGTTTTAAGCTTAACAACAAAAAACAAAAAAAGCCTTTTAAATACAATAATTACAGAAACGGTAACTTACAATAAACCATACAAACAATCTCAAACCAACAAAAGAAAACTAACAACACACAAAGAACTAAAAAGCAACAGATTACCACATCGCCCCTCCATTTACACCTCCCCGACAATCCAATAAAGCGATACACAGCCAAAACAATTCATAAAAATCCAACCAGAAAATACTTCTCCCCTCAAAAGCCACAATTCCGAATGTTTAATATTAATAACTATAAAACAAAATAAGTTAATTTAATTCCTAAATATTTGTTTCTAAAAATAAATTAATGAATATTTGAGGGAATAAAATAAGCATAAGTAGCAGAAACAGTTCTTCCGATAGACGGAAATACTTCTTTTCAGTACCCTATTTTAAGAAAAGTACTAAGCTCAATATATAATATATAGAACACCATTATTAACCTTTAATTTTTTAAAATCATGAGAAAGTTTTTTCTGCTTTTGCTACTTTACTTATGTCAGCAAACTTACTCACAAGAAGTGAATGTTGTATCAGTAAAACAATTACCAGGTACAGATGTTGGTAAAGCTTACCATCCTAAGTTCAGCCCTACAGGTGAATACTTACTATTTACCTCTGATAATTATTCCGGGCTTAAAAAGTACGACTTAAAAAACGGAAAAGTAACCGTAGTAACTAAAGCGCCCAATGCCGGATATAATGTTCAGATCAGTACCGATGGAAATAATATTTTCTATCGTGAACAATCACTGAATAAAAGGAATATGAGAGAAACAGCTCTAAAGAAGATAGACCTGACAAATAAAAAAGAAAGTCAGTTAATATCGCCAACACGTAGCTTCCAGCTTCATAAAGCCATCGATGGGAATATTCTATATGTCAAAGACAACCGGTTGTCATCAAAAAGAGTATACGGAGAAAAGATAAAAACAACTCCGGACGTAGTCAACATCGAGAACCGCCAATTAATATTGTATCATAACGGAGAACGCACAGAACTCTCTCCCAATGGTAAAAACTACAGCTATCTTTGGCCTTCCATATCTCCGGATGGCAGAAAAATACTGTATAAAGTAGCCGGAAAAGGCACATTCATATCCAATATAGACGGCTCCAATCCAATACGTATAGCTAACCTAAATGCACCTGTATGGTTAGGTAATGAATGGATTGTAGGTATGAACGATAATGACAACGGAGAACGTATACTATCTTCAACCATCGAGGTTGTATCCGCAGACGGACAAAAACACAAAACACTTAGTGATCCTTCTATTATCGCAATGTATCCGGCCGTTTCTACCGATAACTCATCCATCGTTTTCAATACAGATAACGGTGATATTTACCTCATGCAAATTACCATTAAATAGAGATTTTAATTATGAAAACACTGAAATACATAATCATAGTTGGCCTATGTTTACTGTGCACAGGCCTCAATGCCAAAGACCTTACAGGCGTAAGAATCTATATCAATCCAGGTCATGGAGGTTTTGATGCAGCCAACGACCGGAATGTTGTCACTATTCCCTATGGAGCCAATAATCCAAAAGGTTTCTGGGAATCTTCCAGCAGTTTAACAAAAGGATTAGCTCTACGCGATATGCTCGAAGCCCATGGAGCAACCGTTATGATGTCAAGAACCGAAAACAGGGACGAAGACGATCGTAACCTCACTGAAATAGCAGAAGAAGCATCGGCAAATGACATGGACGCCTTCTTATCTATCCACAGCAATGCTGTAGGGGTAAATCAAGGAACCAATTATCTTTTACTGCTATATCGCGGAACAGATGACGAGCCAGATCCCGCACTTAGTAAACCAATGGCACAGACATGCTGGACCAGAATGTACGATAACCCATTAACCAACTGGACCTACTATAGTGCTACCAATATGAATGTTCGTGGCGACTTTTCATTTTATGGTTATCATCTGGGAGTTCTAAGAAACAATACAGTACCAGGCTTCCTTTCCGAAGGTGAATTCCATGACTATTTACCCGAAACTCACCGCTTGCTTAACGAAGATTACCGCAAACTGGAATCGGCACGTTTCTTTCGCTATTTTTGTGACTATTTCGAAGCAGAGCAAGACTCTAAAGGTATTCTGGCCGGACTCGTAAAAAGTTCCAACGAGCGTATCAACAATCCGCTATATCTTTATAAGGCCGGAACAAACGATCAATGGTTGCCCATAAACAAAGCTCAGGTAGAGTTATTCGACAATAAAGGCAACAGCATAGGTTCTTATCAAACCGATGAATGCTATAATGGATTCTATGCTTTCTTTAATTTGGAACCAGGGAAATACAAAATCAAAATAACAGCAGAAAACTATGAAACTGCCGAAATAGACGCAGAAGTAAAAGCTGGCGAGACAACTTCCCTAATCACACAAATTGAAAACAAAACAGTAATCATAGAAAAAGAGATCCCTGCGGATTATCCGGACCCCAACCAGGAAGCAGGTGCTATAGCAATGCCATTTTATCAAATCCAGGAAACCGCTACAAATACATTCGAATGGCTTAAAAATAAGGATATCCGCAAAAGTATTTTACACGACAATAAGCTATACATTCTAACAACAGAGCCCAATATTTATGTAGGAAACCCAACTACAGGCGAATTAATTGGTGAGCTAAAACTCACCGGTATCGAAAGTGGTATTCTGCCAATAAGCGACATCGCATTCTCTGCTGATGGCTACTTAATGGCTTGTAATAAGAATGTTGTAAAACTACCAGCCGATGATCAGAAATTCAAAGTATATACCTGGGATGATGACGAATCAGAGCCTAAATTATTCTTTGAAACAACCCAACAGGGAAATTTCTCAGAATCCACTATCGGAGAGACATTTGCCATCAGCGGTCCACGCTGGAAATGTAAAATTTACACTCCGGCAGTTACTACTGGAAGTTCCAGACAAATCCGAATTGTAGGATATCTGATTGACGAAGAAACCCCTAACATCATTGGTTATAAATACATGATGGATGGTAGCTATACCGAGGCACTTTGGGGAGAAGCCATTACATTTACTCCTTCTCCTCTCGGCACCGACCGCTTCATTGCAGACAGCGAAGTATTATTACCAACTGAATTTGGTTTCGACTGGACAATCGCCGACCGTAATCCGCTAATCAACCACGGAGCAATAAATGAAAGTTTACTTTCACCACAAGCCAAAGGTGCTAACTTCTTCCGTTACGCACAACACTCATTTATGATATCTCCCAACTGCGATAACAATTTAAACCATCCATGTGCCGTTTTATTCGACATAACAGAGGGGCTGGATAAAGCAACCCAAATATCCGACGTACTGACCGGTAGCAATTCAAGTGAAAGTTCCGAACCTTACATGATGACAACAGGTACAGTAAACGGATACGATATGAATCTATACCTGTATACCCAAAATACGGGAATAACCCAATTCCAAACAGTTACAACAGATGCTACTGCAAATATCTACGCCTCCGCACTAAAGATGGAAAGCACAGAACAGCAACATAAGTTCAGCTTCCTGCTCAATGAAGACGCCACCGAAGTAGCCATTGAATTCACCAGTGGAGACAAGGTTTTGAAATCATACAGTGCAGGTGCTTTATCTAAAGGAAATAACCAGGTTTCAATAGCAAAAACAGAAATACCTTTGGGTAAGGATATACATTGGCAAGTGAAAGCAACAGCCAAAAGTGTGGCCCGTCCGATAAAAATGACCGGAGACGAAGAGACACTGAAATTTTACAATGCCTACGGAGTTGCCATAGACAATAACCCCGAAAGCCCCTACTTTGGACGCATATATGTAGCAAGTAGCAAACCGGGAACTTCCGGCAATCGTGCCACAGGACAAGGTATTTACATCATGGATCCACAATTCAAAGACATTACCGGTCAGGCCAATAAAGCTTACGACGGTGGCATTGAGTGGAGTAGCAGTAACAGTCCATTCCGTTTAGTAGTAGCACCGGATAGCAGAGTATTCATGTGTGATTTCAGCGATACCCATTCCGGTATCTACATAATGGACCCTGCCAAACCAACTGACAATTTCGTCAGCCTATTCGATGGGTTGACCAGAGATGCCAATGGCCTCGCCAGTAACTCTTCCAACGAAGCAGTACACGGTTCTTCTTCCTCTTGTTATGTAACTGGCACAGGTGAAAATACAATACTGTATACATTCGACGAAGATTATAAAGTAGATGGAAAAGCCGGAAACATTCTGCAGTACAACATTGGAACAGCAACAAACTGGGCGGAAGCTCCAAGTGTTGCCTTCAATAATGCGGCCACAGGCGGATATCAACTGAATATGAACTCTACAATCCTACCGGACGGACGCGGTGGATGGTGGATTTCCCAATACCGGGCAGCAGACGAAGCCAATGTTCCTTCGTTAATCCATTACAATGGTACTACAATAGACTTTGTATCAGGCAAGATAGATCCTACTATCATTGAAAATTCCCGGAATGGCGGTATGGCCATCAGCCTCGACGGAACCCGCATTGCCATGGGATGTAACAATGAAATTAAGATATTAGGAATCACTTATAGCGAAGAGGGAGTACCTTCCATCAAAAGGCTTCATTCAATCAAACCCGGACTGGGAGCCAACTCCAACAGCCTTGCTTTTGACTGGGCCGGTAATGTATATCTGATTTCCAACTCCGGCGAACGCCTTGGCATGTGGACTCTTCCAAAAGCTGATAACACAGCTATTACACCAGCCCCATCTTCTCAAACAATCTCCAACGAAATCGGAACAGTTACCAATCTCAAAGCAGCGATAACCACCGAAGGCGTATCATTAACATGGGAAGCTCCGGCAGGTTCCGTAGACACTCCCGAATACAACGTATATCGTGGAGAAGAACTACTGGCCACCCTCACAGAGACAAGTTATACGGATGAGAATGTGGTGAGCGGCACATATTCATACAGCGTAACAGCCGTCTTCGGAAACTACGAAACAGCCAAAGCAACTACTTCTATAGTGATAACAGGCATAGAAGAGCCAGCCACAACTGCAACCTCTATTTATCCAAATCCTACCGATGGACCAGTTAATATAGAATCCGAAGAAGCCATTCATACCATCCAGGTGTATGACATGAACGGCCGCATTGTTCTGAATATGAATAATCTGAATACGAATAAAGAAACGATTAGCCTCTATGAACAGGCAAGTGGAATTTACATAATCAAGGTGAATAACACGATCAATCGAATCATTCGTAAGTAAATCAAGCACGAAACCGGTTATCACGGTTTCTATAGATTAATAGCAACAAGTTGACAGGAGGCTGGGGGAACAAATATTTCGAACAGCCTCCTGTTTGCTTATCAAACAAACTCAAAAACACTCTACAAATTATGGTGACTTATATAAAACGGATTCTCAATCATATCACAGCATAATAAATACTCCAATAATGAGTAATTTATCAAACCGATATATAGACAATACGAAAAAACAACAACGAGATGACAGCCCCAATAATACACATAAACAAAAATGATATAGAATTAATCAATATGCAATGATAAAATATATAAAGAACGGCAATATATTTGCCATAGCTGGTATCAATTGTTATGCACATGATTGTAATTGTGCCGAAGCCAAAAGAAAAACAATCTATTCACCCAAATATAAAATATAGGAGAAAAGAATTATGAGTTATGATTTAATGGTATTTGAAAAGGAGAAAGCTCCCTCAAAACAAAAGGATTTTCTTGATTGGTATGAGAAAGAAACAGAATGGACCGAAGATCACGGGTATAATGACCCTACTGTATCGTCGCCCGCACTACAAGAATGGTATCGTGAAATGATACAAACATTCCCAAACATGAACGGACCCGATGCTCCTACTAACGAACAACTGGACGAGGACGAAGACTTAGAGTCACACCTCACAGACTATGCCATAGGACGTAATGTCATTTATGCCGCTTTCAGTTGGTCTACAACAGAAGAAGCGTACGAGCTTACAAAACGGCTGGCACAAAAACATGGCGTAGGTTTCTTTGACGTCAGCGGAACCAATGGAGATATTTTTCTGCCGGATGGAAGCCTAATGAAATAAATACGAAAACGATAAGAGAAAAAACTATCCCATATATAAAGTTTACTTCATACACAAAGGTGCATTTTTAACATTTCGTTAAAAATGCACCTTTCATCACATTACAATAATAATTACAAACACAATTATTCTTCATCTATTATATTCATTCCGATTTTACCCTAATAAATATATCTTTAAACCACTTTTTATTTATTCAGATAAATGGCATATAAAATTCGAGGCAAATATTTATAATTATTTTTCAAAACAGAAAAACACATAAAAGGTTAAAAGAGGGAATGAAAAACAAAGAAATATAACAACAAAAACAACAGAAAACAACCCACTGATTATCAAACAGTTAAATATTGCATTTTTTCCTCTACGAGGAACAACCCAAAACTCTACGAGAAACACTCAATTCCTCGTAGAGTTTCGAACGTTTTCTCTACGACAAACAGTCCGAAAATTTATAAGACATTACATTTTTCCATAAACACCCAAGAAGAGGATTCATTTCATTGTAACAAATTATCACCCACCATAACAAGCATTTTTTTTAAACTGATTCCTCTAAAACAAAAGTGTACACTTTATACACGCAAGAATGTACACTTTCGCAATACAATAATGTACACTCTTATCATACAAAAGTGTACATTCTTGTAATCGTCCTATATTCAACAAAGTACAGAGATAAAATACAGCCTTCTCATTCCATTGCCCCATCCAATAAATATGTTTACATTCTACTAAAATATGCTTTAAAACGCGAGATCGTCGATTTGCAAATTATTGATTATAATTCCAAAAATATAAAAATATATGTTTCTAATATTAAAACATATATTATCTTTGCAGATAAAGAACTCTCCCTTATATAATATATTATGAAAAAGATTCTATTTATAGTCATTTTAGCGTTCATCACTCTCCACTGCCAGGCAAAACAAAGCCGGGTGATTGTAGGTGCAGAACAAACGAATGACTATTTACCTATATTAAAGAATAAGAGAATTGCTGTTTTTTCAAATCACACCGGTATGGTGGGAAATAAGCACCTGCTGGATGTATTATTAGAGAATAAGATAAATGTAGTTGCAATTTTCTCTCCGGAACATGGTTTTCGTGGTAATGCAGATGCAGGAGAGCATGTTTCAAGTTCGGTAGATCAAAAGACAGGGGTACCTATTCTCTCGTTATATGATGGCCAATTGGGTAAACCAAGTGAGGAATCCATGCGCAAATTCGATTTGCTGATAGTCGATATACAAGATGTAGGTTTACGATTTTACACGTATTATGCCTCTATGGTACGCCTGATGGATGCCTGCGCGGAGTATAACCGTAAAATGCTGATTCTGGACCGTCCCAATCCAAACGGGCATTATGTAGACGGTCCTATTTTAGATATGAAATATAAATCGGGAGTTGGCTGGCTTCCTATCCCGGTAGTACATGGGATGACTTTGGGAGAATTAGCACTCATGGTTAATGGTGAACGCTGGTTGCCGGCTTCCCGTATCTGTGACGTTACAGTAATAAAATGCAAAAACTATACCCACCAGACAATGTATCAGCTGCCTATCCCTCCCTCTCCTAACCTACCCAATATGAAAGCAGTATACCTCTACCCGTCTATTTGCTATTTTGAAGCAACTCCCGTCAGCGTAGGAAGAGGCACACAACTGCCTTTTCAGGTATACGGTCACCCCAATATGACAGGATACAATTACAGCTTTACGCCACATAGCACATCAGGAGCCAAAAGCCCTCCCCAACTTGGCAGGCTTTGCCACGGTGTGAATTTAAGTGAGTTAAGTGAGGAAGAAATAAGAAAAAAAGGAGTAGATTTGAGTTACCTTATTGACGCTTACCGAAACCTGAATATGGATGATTACTTTTTCCGCCCATTCTTTGAACGACTGATAGGTACGGATTATGTTCGTAAAATGATCGTAAAAGGAAAAGATGCCGATGAGATTAAAGCAATGTGGAAAGAAGACGTAGAAAAGTTTAAAGTACAACGCAGACCTTACCTTTTATATGAAGAATAGCCGTTTCTCTCTGTTTTTTATCTTAAATTGTTAAACTATAAAAATGTAAATTGCCCCATGAGTCCAATTGCCATCTTAATCACTATTGCAGCCTATTTCGTTATCCTGTTCACAATCTCATACATTGCAGGCAGAAAAGCCGATAATGAAGGTTTCTTTGTAGGGAATCGTAAATCAACCTGGTATGTAGTAGCATTTGCCATGATTGGTTCGAGTATATCAGGAGTTACATTTGTGTCGGTACCGGGCATGGTTGCTGCAAGCGGATTCTCTTATTTACAGATGGTACTTGGTTTTGTTGCAGGACAAATTATTATAGCCTTTGTTTTGATACCGCTTTTCTACCGGATGAATTTAGTATCCATCTATGAGTATCTTGAAAACCGATTTGGAATTTCTTCTTATAAGACAGGTGCATGGTTCTTTTTTATTTCAAAAATGCTGGGAGCAGCCGTAAGATTATTCCTTGTTTGCCTCACACTACAACTACTTGTTTTTGAGCCTTTCCATCTCCCGTTCATACTGAATGTGATTATCACCGTAGCTCTTGTTTGGCTCTATACTTTCCGTGGAGGAGTAAAGTCATTAATTTGGACAGATTCATTAAAAACATTTTGTCTGGTAGTATCTGTAGTACTATGTATATATTACATTGCCTCCGATCTTAACCTGGGTTTCGGAAGTATGATTGCTACTATATCCGAAAATGACTTCTCACGCATGTTTTTCTTTGATGACGTGAACGACAAACGTTATTTCTTCAAGCAATTTTTGGCAGGAGTATTCACCATGATTGCCATGACAGGACTGGATCAGGACATGATGCAGCGAAACCTAAGCTGCAAGAATTTCAAAGATTCACAAAAAAACATGATCACCAGTGGTATCTCTCAATTCTTCGTCATCTTACTATTCCTTATGTTGGGAGTATTGCTCTATATATTCACAGCCCGGCAAGGCATTGAAAATCCGGAGAAGAGTGATGAGTTATTCCCGATGATAGCTACCGGTGACTATTTTCCTGCCATCGTAGGAGTTCTGTTTATCATCGGTCTGATTTCAGCAGCCTATTCTGCAGCCGGTTCGGCACTGACCGCCCTGACTACCTCATTTACAGTAGATATATTAGGTGCTAAAAATAAAGCGGAAAATGAACTGGTAAAGATACGTAAACGTGTGCACATCGGTATGGCAATAACGATGGGGGTTGTTATCTTTGTATTCAATCTGTTGAATAACACAAGCGTGATTGATGCCGTTTATATTCTTGCCAGCTATACTTACGGCCCCATCCTGGGACTTTTCGCCTTTGGCATTTTCACCAAAAAACAGGTTCGCGACAAGTATATTCCCTGGGTAGCCATTGCCTCCCCCATTCTGTGCTTCATATTACAGAAAAACTCAGAGAGATGGTTCAACGGGTATCAGTTCAGCTATGAATTGCTGATATTCAATGCACTATTTACTTTTATCGGACTCTGCCTGCTCATAAAAAAGAGCAAATAACAAATTATTTTAATCCAAAACAAAAAAACACACTCAGATGAACAGAAAAGTATATACCTGTATCGCATTCCTATTTGTAGTGTACACTACAATTCAGGCGCAGGTAGGAGAGCATTTTCGTTTCGCTCTTCTCACAGATATTCATGTCACGAATAAGGGGACAGCCTTTGAAGATCTCCAAAACTCCATCAATCAAGTGAACAAGACACAAGGAATTGATTTTGTACTGGTAACCGGAGATATAACCGAAGAAGGGGATCGCGCCTCTATGAAAAAAGTAAAAACAGCTCTCGGGCAACTAAAGGTGAAATATTACATCATTCCCGGAAACCATGAAACGAAATGGAGTGAAAGCGGCGTGACCGACTTCGGACATATCTTTGGCGGAGAGCGTTTTAAATTTGAACACAAAGGCTTTCTCTTTTTAGGATTCAACTCCGGCCCGTTAATGCGCATGGCAGACGGACATGTAGTGCCTCAGGACATTACATGGTTGAAAGACGAACTGAAAAAGGCAGGAAAAGAAAAGCCCGTATTTTTAGTTACCCACTATCCGCTGTTAAAAGGAGATGTGGACAATTGGTATGACGTAACCGATGCAGTGCGCCCCTTTAACATCCGTGCGTTCATGGGTGGGCATTATCACAAAAATCAGTTTTTCTCTTATGACGGTATTCCGGGAATTATCAACCGTTCCAATCTGCGGGGAAAAGATCCGGTAGGCGGATACAGTGTCTATGAAATAACTCCCGATTCTGTATTCGTTTATGAACAGAAAATTGGTGAACAACCTAAAAAGTGGTACGTACTCTCTTTAACAAAATCGTACTACGATGCGAAAGGAGCAACAGACAAGTATCCCGATTTCTCTGTCAACAAAGAATATCCACAGGTAAAAGAAAAATGGCTCGTACAAACGGGTGTGGGTATCTATTGTTCACCGGTCACAGAGAAAGAACAGGTTTTCGTTGGCGATGACATGGGCATCTTAACCGCCTACAGCCTGAAAAAAGGGAAAAAGCTCTGGAGTTTCCACTCCGGCAACCGTATTGTTGGTACTCCTGCCGCAGCCGATGGTATCGTTGTATTTGGCTCTGCAGATAAACATATTTACGGTTTGAAAGCTGAAGACGGAACATTACTCTGGAAAATAGAAGCCGGAGAACCGGTGCTGGGAGCTGTAACGATAGACAACGGAATAGCCTACATAGGTGCCAGTGATCATACCTTCCGTGCCATTGACATCAGGACCGGGAAACTCATATGGGCATATACAGGTGTAAAAGGCTATATAGAAACCCGTCCACTCGTTGAAGGTGACAAAGTGATCTTTGGTGCATGGGACAATACACTCTATGCTTTGAGTAAAAAAGAAGGTAAAGAGTTATGGAAATGGACGGGCGGGCTGACCCGCATGCACTTCTCTCCTGCGGCAGTATGGCCGGTAGCAGCAAATGGCAAAGTTTTCATTACCGATCCTCAACGTGCCATGACCGCCATTGACTTAGAAACCGGAGAAACCGTATGGCGTACTTTCCAGTCCACCGTACGCGAAACAATCGGTCTATCTGCCGATAAAGAACGGATATACAGTAAAACAATGAATGACAGCATTGTCTGTTTTTCAACGAAAGGCGATAAACCGGATCAATTGTGGAGTTCCAACGTCGGTTTTGGCTATGAGCATGCCCCTTCCATGCAAGTAGAAAAAGACGGAGTGATGTTTGGCAGCACCAAAGGAGGACTTATCTTTGCACTGGAACCACTGACAGGCAAGATACTATGGAAGCATAAAGTAGGCAACTCGCTTATCAGTACGGTTGTTCCTATCAACCGCCACCAGGTGTTATTCACCGCAACCGGAGGCGAAACCGGATTATTGGAATGGAAAGAATAAAAATAATAATAAAGAACTAAGATATGAAAACTACAATCAATTGCTTTATCCCTTTTGCAAATGCAGCGCAAGCTGAAAAAACAGTTCAGAGCTTACAAAGTTCCGATCTGATAAAGAAAATCTATCTGCTCACAACAGAAACGACAGCCACCCCCCTTCCGGGTTGTGAAATATTAACCGTGTCTGCACTTAATGCCAGTGCAACAATGCGCGCTGTTGCTGCACATTCCGATGCGGACTATACCCTGCTTTATACCAAATATACAACACTGTCACCAGGTATGTTCGCCTTCGAACGTATGATCCATATTGCCGAAGACAGCAATGCAGGTATGGTGTATGCCGATCATTATCAGGTGGCGGAAGGTGTTCAAAAGAATGCACCGGTGATAGACTATCAGCCGGGGAGCCTCCGTGATGACTTCAACTTCGGTTCGGTGTTACTATACAAAGCCAGTGCATTGAAAGAAGCAGTGAGTCGTATGAAAGCTGATTATCAGTTTGCCGGACTGTATGATCTACGCCTGAAATTGTCACAAAAGGAAGCATTGGTTCACATTAACGAATACCTGTACTCCGAAGTGGAAAACGATACCCGCAAAAGTGGTGAAAAAATATTCGACTATGTAGACCCTAAAAACCGGGCACTACAAATAGAGATGGAACAAGCCTGTACAGAACATCTGAAAGAGATAGGTGGCTATCTGGCTCCCGAATTCAAAAAAATCGAATTCAGTGCCGGTAATTTTGAATATGAAGCTTCTGTCATTATCCCGGTACGCAACCGTATCCGTACGATTAAAGATGCCATACGATCGGTATTAAATCAAAAAGCTGAGTTCAAATTCAACCTCATCATCATCGACAATCACTCTACCGACGGAACGACAGATGCTATTCGTGAATTTACCTCCGACGAGCGCCTCATCCACATCGTCCCCGAACGGAATGATTTGGGTATAGGCGGTTGCTGGAATTTGGGTGTACATCATGAGAAATGTGGCAAGTTTGCCGTACAGCTGGACAGTGACGATGTGTATAAAGATGAAAATACCCTGACAACAATGGTGCAGGCATTCTATGAACAGAATTGTGCAATGGTGGTAGGTACATACATGATGACGGACTTCAATATGAACAGGATCGCCCCGGGCATTATCGATCATAAAGAATGGACTCCCGAGAACGGACGTAACAATGCTTTACGCATCAACGGTTTGGGTGCTCCACGCGCATTCTATACCCCGGTATTACGCGAAATCAAAGTTCCTAACACCAGTTATGGGGAAGATTATGCCTTAGGATTGAACTTCTCCCGCCAATACCAGATAGGACGTGTGTACGATGTAGTCTATCTGTGTCGCCGTTGGGATGACAACTCGGATGCAGCACTGGATGTAGTGAAAATGAACGGGCACAATTTGTATAAAGACCGTATTCGTACCTGGGAATTACAAGCCCGTATAGCAATGAATCGTCGTCAAATGTAATAATAGGGATGGATACAAAATTAAAAATAGAAAAATTATTCAGTGACCAGCTCTCTTCATGGGAGCTGGCAAAAAACAATTATACAGCACTAAGCCGGGTCAAAGTAAAAGAACTGGATGTGAACGGTACGCACTATAAAGTACAGTTTAATCCTGCACGCATCGTTTCTTCGGCAGCTAAAGTGGATACAAAATCTATACAGGAACGAAAATGCTTCCTTTGTCCCGCCAATCTACCGGCTGTACAAAGAGGGCTTCCGTTCAAAGAGAATTACCAGATACTGGTCAATCCGTTTCCTATCTTTCCGAAACATCTGACTGTACCGGCTTTAGAGCATGTGGACCAGCGTATTAAAAATCGCTTTGGCGACATGCTGGACTTAGCAACTTATGCCCAGGACTATGTAGTTTTCTACAACGGTCCCAAATGCGGAGCATCCGCCCCCGACCATGTGCACTTCCAGGCAGGAAACAAAGGTTTTCTCCCTCTTGAACAAGAGTGGAAAAATAAGAAGGCCGGTAAAATTGTGACTTACCAAACAGCTACACTATCTTATCTGGACGATGCCCCCCGTAATACATTGGTCTTGGAAGCAACCAACCGGGAAGATGCCATCACCCTATTCAATATAGTATACAACGCCATGGAACAGAAACCGGGTGAGGAAGAGCCAATGATGAATCTGCTTACCTGGGTTGAAGGCGGACAATGGGTAGTCTGCATTTTCCCGCGTTCCAAACACCGTCCTTCCTGCTACACAGCCGAAGGAGATGCCAATATTCTTATCAGTCCGGCATCCGTAGATATGGGAGGAGTATTCATCACCCCACTGGAAAAAGATTTTGAGAAACTAACGGCAACAGATATTGCGGCAATCCTCGGAGAAGTCTGCCTCAGTACAGACGAATTTCACAAATTAAGACAACGCATAAAAGAACAGTTATGAAAGAGCCTAAAGTACATGTAGGTATCCTGTCCGGACAAAAGATAGAATTCACCCTATTGAATACCTATCGCATGAACGGTGAAGAAGTAAGTGGGAAACAAACCGCTCTTTTCGATGACGGAAAAATCCTTTGGAGAAACCATCATTATGAAGAACTACTGTTTGAACCTCTGTACGAGGCTACAGACTCTTTCGAATTGCAGGATGTCACCATCGGTATCAATTTTCACTGGGAACGAAAAGAAAACCAACGTTTCCAGGGAGCCCTGAAAATTATCATAGAAAACAATACCCTCACCGGTATCAACCGCGTAAACGTAGAAGATTATTTAGTCAGTGTCATCTCCTCGGAAATGAGTGCCAACGCTTCTCTGGAATTACTGAAAGCACATGCAGTGATTTCACGCAGCTGGCTACTTAATAAATTGACAATTGACAGTGGACAATTGACAGTGGACAGTGGACAATTGACAGTTACTATGCAGCATGATAGCGCAGCCAATTGTCAATTGTCAACTGTCAACTGTCAACTAATAAAGTGGTACGATCAGGAAGACCATACTCACTTTGATGTGTGTGCCGACGATCATTGCCAGCGTTATCAGGGAATCACCCGTGCATCTACCGAAATCGTGAAGGAAGCCATTCATGCTACCCGCGGACAAGTGCTGACCTATAACGGACAAATTTGCGATGCCCGCTTCTCTAAATGCTGCGGAGGCGCTTTCGAAGAGTTCCAATATTGCTGGGAAGATGTGAAACATCCTTATCTCGTCAAACAACGGGATAGCAAGACAACGGCTCTCCTACCCGATCTTCGCATGGAAGCAGAAGCAGAAAAGTGGATACGAAACTCTCCGGAAGCTTTCTGCAATACGACAGAAAATAAGATACTCAGCCAGGTGCTAAACAATTACGATCAGGAAACTACTGATTTTTATCGCTGGAAAGTAGAATACACGCAAGAAGAATTAGCGGCACTTATCTTCAAACGTTCCGGCATTGATTATGGACAGATAATCGACTTAATTCCTGTTGAACGCGGAACGTCTGCCCGAATCGTAAAACTTAAAATCATTGGTACAAAGAAAACAATGACCATTGGCAAGGAGCTTGAAATCAGAAGGACATTGTCACCTTCTCATCTGTACAGTTCGGCATTTGTCATTGATAAAACAGATATAAAAGATACTATTCCGGGCAAATTCATTCTCACCGGTGCCGGCTGGGGGCATGGTGTAGGTCTTTGTCAGATTGGTGCCGCAGTAATGGGTGAGCAGGGATATACTTATGACACAATTCTGCTACATTATTATATTGGAGCTGCTATTGAAAAACGATATTAAAACAATCATTATGAAAAATAAGAAACTATCACCGTGGGCATGGATACCAACACTTTATTTTGCACAAGGACTGCCTTATGTAGCCGTAATGACTATCTCAGTTATTATGTACAAAAAGTTAGGTATCTCTAATACAGATATTGCTCTATATACCAGTTGGCTATACCTTCCCTGGGTAATCAAACCTTTCTGGAGTCCCTTTATTGACTTATTAAAAACAAAACGTTGGTGGGTAGTGACCATGCAGATTCTCGTAGGAGCCGGACTGGCCGGAATAGCCTTTACTATTCCCATGCCCAATTTCTTTCAGATAACTCTCGCTATATTCTGGTTAGTGGCTTTCAGCTCGGCAACACACGACATAGCCGCCGACGGATTTTATATGCTGGCTTTAAGCGTACGAGACCAGGCCATGTATGTCGGAATACGAAGCACTTTTTACCGCATTGCCACTATAGCAGGGCAGGGACTTCTGGTTGTACTGGCAGGAGAACTGGAAAAACGGACTTCTACTATAGCCATGGCATGGAGTATCACATTTTATATTCTTGCGGGATTATTTATTGCATTCTATTTGTATCACAGCTATATCCTTCCACATCCTTCCGCTGATAAACCAGCAGTAGGCAATGTCACGGCAAGTAATATATTCAAAGAGTTCTTTGCTACTTTTACTTCTTTCTTTAAAAAGCCACAAGCAGGTGTTGCCATACTCTTTATGTTATTCTACCGTTTGCCTGAAGCCCAATTAGTAAAACTCATCAATCCTTTTTTGCTGGACCCTATTGAAAAAGGAGGTTTAGGATTGAGCACGGCCGAAGTGGGTTGGGTATATGGTACTATCGGTATTATCGGACTTACCCTCGGAGGAATCATTGGAGGAATCTGTGCAGCCAAAGGAGGATTACAGAAATGGCTATGGCCCATGGCATGGAGCATCTCCCTGACTTGTATTACATTTGTCTATCTCGGATATTTCCAACCACAAGACCTTCTTACCATTAACATTTGTGTATTTATAGAGCAGTTTGGTTATGGATTTGGATTTACAGCCTATATGCTTTACCTGATTTATTATTCGGACGGCGAACACAAGACGGCACATTATGCCATTTGTACTGCTTTCATGGCACTGGGTATGATGTTACCAGGCATGATGGCCGGTTGGTTACAGGAACATATCGGTTACGAGAAATTCTTTATCTGGGTAATGATTTGTTGTGCAGCAACCATTGCTGTTTGCGCATTTATAAAGATTGACCCTAATTACGGTAAAAAAGAAGAAGTTACAGAAACAGAAACCCCCGAAAAACAATAACGATTCGAAACAGAAAAACTTATGAACAAATTTCGATTTATTATTCTTAGCACTTGTTGCCTGCTGGCCCTCACCACACAGGCACAGAAAATCAAAATTAAGACGGGCATTGAAGTTCTGAAAGAACAGAACTTCAAATGCCTCGAAGGTAAACGTGTGGGACTGATCACCAATCCTACCGGTGTAGACAACCAGCTGAAATCTACGATTGACATTCTTCACGAAGCCCCCAATGTGAATCTGGTAGCATTATATGGCCCCGAACATGGTGTACGGGGCGATGTCCATGCCGGAGATAAAGTCGATAATTCAGCCGATTCCTCTACCGGACTGCCCGTCTATTCTCTTTATGGGAAAACACGCAAACCCACTCCGGAAATGCTGAAAGACATCGACGTGCTTGTATACGACATACAGGATATCGGCTGCCGCTCTTTCACCTATATCAGTACTATGGGGGTAGCTATGGAAGCTGCTGCCGAAAATGGAAAGGAATTTATCGTACTTGACCGCCCCAATCCGGTAGGAGGGGAAAAAATTGAAGGTAACCTGACAGAAGAGGGATACATTTCTTTTGTTAGTCAATTTAAGATTCCGTACCTTTACGGACTCACTTGTGGTGAGTTGGCCCTGATGCTGAACGGTGAAAAGATGTTAGGCAAGCAGTGCAACCTGCACGTGGTGAAAATGAAAGGCTGGAAACGTAAAATGGATTATGTTCAAACAGGTTTACAATGGATTCCTTCCTCTCCGCACATCCCGCATCCGCACTCTGCCTTCTTCTATCCTGTATCGGGAATACTTGGAGAACTCGGTTATATGTCTATCGGAGTGGGCTATACTATTCCGTTTCAGATGTTTGCTGCTCCTTGGGTGAAAGCTGAAGAACTGGCAGATAATCTGAATAAGTTGCAGTTGCCCGGAGTCATCTTCCGCCCGATACATCTTAAACCGTTCTATTCTGTAGGCAAAGGCGAACATCTGCAAGGCGTACAAGTGCATATCATGGACTATCGGAAAGCTGCGTTGAGTGAGATACAATTCCTTGTCATGCAGGAAGTAGCCACTCTCTATCCGGAACATGCTATATTTGACCATGCAGATAAAGGACGTTTTGACATGTTTGATAAAGTAAGTGGTTCAAACGAAATACGCGAACGGTTCAGTAAACGTAATCGCTGGGAAGACATCCGCGACTATTGGTATAAAGACGTGGATAGTTTCCGCCAACTGTCAAAGAAATATTATTTATACAAGTAGAAATGAATAAAGGAAGTAAGCACTTGGCATTTTTGCAGGAGATTTCACAATTCATCCCGCAAGAAAGAATTTATACTGACGAACTTCGCCGGTTGGCATGGGGAACGGATGCAGGTTTTTATCGCCTCATTCCCCAAATTGTAATCCGCTCCGCCAATGAGCAGGAGGTTTCGGATTTATTATGTGCGGCAACCCGTCATCTGTTGCCGGTAACTTTCCGTGCAGCGGGGACCAGTTTATCAGGGCAAGCCATCAGTGACTCTATCCTTATAGTGGCAGGAAAACACTGGGAGAAATACAGTATTTCCTCCGATTACGAACAAATAACCCTCCAGCCCGGTATTATCGGACAACGTGTTAATGAACTGTTACAGCCCTTCGGACGTAAGTTTGCTCCCGACCCGGCCTCTGTAAAAAGTGCCATGGTCGGCGGTATCGTAATGAACAATGCTTCGGGTATGAATTGTGGTACACATGCCAATAGTGACAAAATGTTATTGTCGGCACGTATTGTATTTGTGGACGGAACGATACTGGATACCGGCAGTGATATCAGCAAACAAGAGTTCCTGTTGAGACATGCCGGATTCATTACACAAATTCAGACACTACGCGACCTGATTCGTACAGATGAAGAGTTGAGCGCACGCATTCGTTACAAATACTCTATTAAAAACGTCACCGGATTAAATCTACTACCGTTCATCGCCTTCGATGACCCGTTTGATATTATCACACATTTAATGGTAGGTTCGGAAGGTACATTGGCTTTCCTCTCAGAGGTAACTATGAAAACGGAGTATGATTATCCTCACAAAGCCAGTGCAATGCTCTATTTCAGCGACATCAAAGAAGCATGCCGGGCGGTAGTGGCAATGAAGAAACTCACCAACGAAAAAGGTGAATGGATTGTGAAAGGTGCCGAACTGCTTGATTGGAAATCTCTGGCATCCGTCAACGATTCGACTGGTGAGGGACTAACAGCTGTACTTACAGAAACTAAAGCACATAGCAAAGAAGAACTTGCTCAAAACATAACTGCCATAGAAGAGACTTTAGCATCCTTCAATACTTATATACCGGTTCGTTTTACAGATAAACCGGAAGAATACTCCAAATACTGGGCCATTCGTTCGGGGATCTTCCCCTCTGTGGGAGGAACCCGTCAACCGGGAACAACCTGCCTCATCGAGGACGTAGCCTTCCACATAGAAGACTTACCCGAGGCAACAGCTGAGTTACAGCTACTCATTGCACGCCATGGATATGATGACGCCTGTATTTACGGACATGCCCTCGAAGGCAACTATCATTTCATTATTAATCAGTCTTTCAGTACCGATGCCGAAGTAAAACGCTACGAAGAACTAATGAATGATGTCAAAACATTAGTGGTGGATAAATACGACGGTTCACTAAAGGCCGAACACGGTACGGGACGTAATATGGCACCGTTCGTAAAATACGAATGGGGTGAGAAAGCCTATGAGATTATGAAAGCGGTAAAAGCGCTTTTCGATCCGCAAAATCTGTTAAACCCCGGTGTTATCTTTAATGATGACCCACTGTGCCATATCAAAAACTTCAAGCCGTTACCACTCACGAATCCACATGTAGACAAATGCATCGAGTGTGGTTTTTGTGAAGTCAATTGCCTGACTTGTGGTTTTACCCTTTCTTCACGTCAACGCATTGTATTACGCCGTGAGATATCCAGGCTGAAACAAAACGGTAATGATCCCGAACGCCTCGCCACTCTACAAAAACAATACCGCTACCCCGGAAACCAGACTTGCGCCGGAGACGGCCTTTGTTCAATGTCCTGTCCCATGGGTATCAACACAGGTGACCTGACGCACGACATCCGTCAGGAAGAGCTTCCGCAAAATAGCTTTGGCTATTCTGTAGGAAACTTTGCCGCCAATCATTTTGCCGGTATAAAAAGTTGCCTGCGTCCGATGTTAACCCTCGCAAATGCAGCCCATTCCGTATTAGGAACTTCTGCTATGACCACCCTCACCAAAGGAATGCACAATGTCTTGGGTATCCCACAATGGACTCCGGCTATGCCCAAAAGCTATAAGAGAAGGGAGAAGGGAGAGGGGAGAATGGAGAAGAAAAAAAATATGCAGGGTAACAGCACAGCCAATTTTCAATTTTCAACTTTCAACTTTCAACTAAATAAGGTTGTTTATTTTCCCAGTTGTATCAACCAGACAATGGGGTTACCCGGTAAATCACGTGAAAGCCAACCTCTCGTAGATAAGATGTTATCCCTCCTGCAAAAAGCGGGTTACGAAGTCATCTTTCCTAAAGATATGGAAAAACTGTGTTGCGGTACGATTTGGGAGAGCAAAGGCATGCCGGATATTGCCGACCGAAAATCAGCAGAGCTGGAAGCTTCTTTATGGGAGGCTTCTGAAAATGGAAAATATCCGGTATTGTGCGACCAAAGCCCTTGCCTTCATCGTATGCGTGAAACCATAAAGAAAATGAAGCTATATGAACCAGCAGAATTCATCTATATCTTTTTACGTGATAAACTGGAATTCACCCCCATCAACCGTCCGGTAGCTGTTCATATCACTTGCTCTATGCGTAGAATGGGATTGGCAGACACCCTGCTTTCCCTGGCACGGCTCTGTTCCACACAAGTCGTCATACCCGAAGAGGTAGGTTGTTGCGGTTTTGCCGGAGACAAAGGTTTTACTCATCCGGAAGTCAATAGTTATGCTTTACGCAAGTTGCGTCCGCAATTGGAAAAAGCAGGAATACAAACCGGATATTCCAATAGTCGTACCTGCGAAATTGGCCTTACTACCAACACAGGTATTGCCTATGTGTCTATCGCCTATCTGGTAGACGAATGTACTAAAGCCCGTTAACCCCAAATATAAACTTAACACATAAAACCATTAGAAATGAATAAAACAACCAGCAAACGTCTCTTAGCCCTCGACATATTAAGAGGTATCACCATAGCAGGAATGATTATGGTGAACAATCCCGGTTCGTGGTCATACGTCTACGCCCCGTTAGGACACGCTAAATGGAATGGTTTAACACCAACCGATCTTGTATTCCCTTTTTTCATGTTTATCATGGGAATATCCACTTATATTTCCCTGCGGAAGTATAACTTTGAATTCAGTCACTCAGCCGCCCTAAAGATTCTTAAACGCACCATTGTCATCTTTGCCATTGGTCTGGGCATTGCCTGGTTCTCTATGTTTTGCCGCACCTGGAATTCTCTTTCCGGTGAAGAAATCTCTTTTTTATCACGACTTGGGCAATCAGTCTGGACTTTCGATCATATCCGTATTTTAGGAGTGATGCAACGCTTAGCACTATGCTATGGCGCAACTGCTATTATCGCTTTAACGATGAAGCACAAATATATCCCCTATCTGATTGTAACTTTATTGGTAGGTTATTTTATCCTGCTTATCACTGGTAATGGGTTCGAATATAACGACACGAACATACTTTCCGTCGTTGACCGTGCAGTGCTTGGAGAAGCACATATGTACAAGGATAATGGCATCGATCCCGAAGGACTGTTAAGTACTATCCCGGCCATTGCACACGTGCTGATAGGTTTCTGCGTTGGCAAACTGCTAATGGAAGTAAAGGACATCAACGAAAAACTCGAACGCCTGTTCCTTATCGGAACAATTCTTACTTTTTTAGGATTCCTGCTCAGCTACGGCTGTCCGATCAATAAGAAAATATGGTCACCTACTTTCGCCATTGTCACTTGTGGACTGGGCTCCAGTTTCCTGGCACTACTTATTTGGATTATCGATGTAAAAGGCTATAAATCGTGGAGCCGGTTCTTTGAATCGTTTGGTGTAAATCCACTCTTTATCTATGTACTGGCAGCTGTACTTTCTATTTTATTGGGGAACATACGAGTCACATTGGACGGAGCAACAACCAGCCTGCATGGTTACATTTATAGCGGTATTCTTCAGCCTTTATTGGGCGATTACCCCGGTTCATTAGCATTCGCCCTTCTATTTGTGATACTCAACTGGAGTATCGGTTACCTATTGTATAAGAAAAAAATATATATAAAGATATGATATTAATAGCAGATAGTGGTTCTACAAAGACCGATTGGTGCGTTGTAGGACAAGGACAACTCGTCCGACAGATAGTTACGAAAGGTATGAATCCTTTCTTTCAATCAGAGGAAGAAATAGGGAATGAGATAGCTACTGCACTACTCCCCCATCTGGAAACCAATGCGCTCGACGCTGTTTATTTTTATGGAGCAGGATGTGTGCCGGACAAGGTGCCAATGATGCACAATGCACTCTCTCTCCATCTGAATGTCAAGAATGGCATTGAAGTCAATACGGATATGCTGGCCGTGACCCGTAGTTTGTGTGGACACAAACCGGGCATCGCCTGTATTTTAGGAACCGGTTCGAACTCCTGTTTCTATGACGGCGAAAAGATTGTGAACAATGTTTCCCCGTTAGGATTCATTTTGGGAGACGAAGGCAGTGGTGCTGTATTAGGAAAACTTCTGGTAGGCGACATTCTGAAAAACCAGATGACACCGGAATTGAAAGAAAAGTTTATGAAAAAAACCGGCCTGACACCTCCCGAAATTATCGACCGCGTATATCGTCAGCCGTTCCCAAACCGTTTCCTGGCAAGCCTTTCTCCGTTTCTGGCAGAGAACATTCACGAGCCATCTGTGCATACACTCGTTCTTGGCAGTTTCAAGGCTTTCCTGAAACGTAACGTGATGCAGTATGATTATCAGAATTATCCGGCACATTTTATCGGCTCCGTTGCCTACCATTATCAGGAGGTATTACACGAAGCCGCCCAAGAACTGGGAGTACAAATAGGAGTTATCGTCAAAAGCCCCATGCAAGGTCTGATGACATTTCATAATTCATAAATCATAATTTACCCAATGTTTATCAAAATATCAGAGCAACCTTCGCTCTACAACGATTTAGAGAAAAAGTCTATCCGGGAAATACTGGAAGACATCAATACGGAAGACCAAAAAGTAGCCCTTGCCACACAAAAGGCCATTCCGCAAATAGAGAAACTGGTAAGCCAGATCGTGCCTCGCATGAAGCAGGGAGGACGTATATTTTATATGGGTGCCGGAACAAGCGGGCGCCTGGGAGTACTTGACGCTTCGGAAATACCTCCAACTTTCGGTATGCCTCCCACATTGGTCATCGGGCTGATTGCCGGTGGGGACACAGCCCTTCGTAACCCTGTAGAGAATGCCGAAGATAATACGACCCGTGGCTGGGAAGAATTGATGGAACATAACATCAATGATAAGGACACGGTTATCGGTATTGCTGCGTCGGGTACCACTCCTTACGTCATCGGAGCCATGCATGCTGCGCGCAAACACGGGATTCTAACCGGATGCATCACCAGTAACCCCGATTCACCCATGGCAGCAGAAGCCGATGTTCCTATTGAGATGATTGTAGGGCCGGAATATGTGACAGGAAGTTCACGTATGAAATCGGGTACAGGACAAAAAATGATCCTGAACATGATCACTACCTCTGTAATGATCCAGCTGGGACGTGTGAAAGGTAACAAAATGGTTAACATGCAGCTCAGCAATCAGAAATTAGTAGATCGTGGCACGCGTATGATCGTTGAAGAGCTTGGGTTGGATTATGATCAGGCAAAAGCCCTGTTGCTGATGCATGGTTCGGTAAAAAAAGCCGTAGACGCTTACAAAGCGGGACAATAAACAAAACTCAGTTCACCACAGAGGCCACCAAGTTTCATAGAGTATTACTTTTATCTGATAAAACGCGGATTTATGCGAATTAACGCAGAATAAAAGACGGTAATTCCTTCTTTTACATCTGTTTCTTTTTGCGAAAATCCGGATAAATCCGCGTTTCAATAATACCATACTTATCTTATCCAACTTTATCTAAACTACGTATTCATATGAAAACATCCTTCCTAATATTGAGCCTATTCTTTCTCTCTTTCCAGGCCTTGGGACAACCGTTACAACGCGTAGCTCCCGAACAAACAGGCATGAACTCCCGTCAACTTACATATGCTGATAAAGCTATTGAAACAGCTATAAACAACAAAGAAATTCCCGGTGCTGTACTTGCCGTCGTACGCCATGGCAAATTGGCTTATCTGAAAGCCTATGGAAATAAGCAACTGCTCCCTGATACAGAGCAGATGGATGTCAATACCGTATTTGACATGGCTTCCGTGAGCAAAGCCATGTCAACCGCCATCAGTGCTATGATTCTCATTGAACGCGGTCAACTCCGGCTTACAGACCGTGTCAGTCTCTATATTCCGGGATTCTCCGAAGATATCCGTATCACCGACCTCATGACACACACTTCCGGACTCCCACCTTATGCTCCGGTTAAGGAATTAACGGCTAAATATGGCGCTCCGAATCCTAAAGGGCTCATAGAATACATTTCCGGTTGCAAAACTAATTTTAAGCCGGGAACAGACTTCCAATACAGCTGCCTCAACTATATTGCCCTGCAACATATCATTGAAACAGTCAGTGGACAAAGCCTGCGTGATTTTGCAAAAACACATATTTTTGATCCGTTGGGTATGCAACATACCGATTATTGTCCTACCGGAGAAACATTGGAACGGTGTGCTCCTACCGAAAAGCAAAAGGACGGCAGTATTCTCAAAGGAATTGTTCACGATCCGTTGGCACGTATCATGAACGCAGGTGTCTCGGGTAATGCAGGTGTTTTCTCCGATGCCAATGACCTGGCTATACTCGCTGCAATGTTACTCAACAACGGAGAATATAACGGACATCGTATCCTCAGTCCATTAGGAGTAAAAACAATGAGAAGTATTCCCCGGCATATCCCCGGTCTGGGACGCGCATTAGGATGGGATCTCTTTTCTCCGTATGCATCTAATAACGGTGATTTATTTGGACCAAACACCTACGGACATACAGGATATACAGGTACTTCCATCACCATTGATCCCGACAATGACACTGCCGTTATTCTGCTGACCAACAGCGTACATCCGAATGACAAAGGTAAAGCAACCCGGCTTCGTTCACTGGTAGCCAACGCAGTTGCTGCTTCTATCTACCCTACCGAGCGGACATATACTGAACATTACTACAAACGCTTTCTCGAATTTGAAGATGAGCCGGCCATCAGCCCCAAAGATATCGTCATGCTGGGCAATAGCCTCACCGAAGGTGGCAAAGACTGGGGAGTACGACTAAAAAAGAAACATGTACGTAACCGGGGCATCATCGGAGACGAAGCAATGGGTGTATACGACCGTCTGCACCAGATTCTCCCCGGGCATCCGGCAAAGCTCTTTTTATTGATAGGCATCAATGATGTATCACATGATCTCACAGCAGACAGTGTCGTGACTCTTATTACTCTCCTGATAGACAGAATACAGAGAGAATCACCCGATACCAAACTATATCTGCAAAGCCTGCTCCCTATCAATGAATCCGTATGTAAATACAAAACGATGATCGGTAAAACAGACATCGTACCGGAAATTAACCGAAAACTGGAAACGCTCGCTACTTCCCGGAAAATACCATTTATCAACTTATTCCCTCTCTTTGCAGAAAAGGGAACAAATATTCTACGAAAGGAACTGACGACAGACGGATTACATCTGACGGAAGAAGGGTATCAGATATGGAGTAGGAAGTTGAAGAAATATCTTTAAGACAAAGACTTTCGGTCCCTTCCTCCCCCATCGTAACAGCACACAAATAACCTTTATAACAATATCCTATGAAACACAGTTTACTGTTCTTTTTATGCCTTTGGAGAATGATCGATTTATATTCTCAATGCAGTCTCACTTCTGAACTTAATAAATTCAGAGTCAATGACACCATTGTCAAACAGCAAATAGAATATAAGGCTCCTGGCCGGTCAGGCAAAGATGTACTTTGGGATTTCGGAAAATTATCTCCGATAAACAAGAAGTATACGCTCATTTATTCCGCCCGAAAAGGGGTTGATTCTATGATTGTAGGGCGAGAACACCATACCCGCTATTATTATGATTGGCAAAAGGATTCGGTATGGTTATGGGGATTTGAAAATTCAACTACTCAAATCGAAAACTCTAAACCTGAACTTCTTTTGCAGCTTCCCATGCATTATGGAGACAAAGTTCAAGGCTATTATCAGGGAGAAGGGAAATATTGCGGACGGTTACACATCTCTACGGTGGGACGAAATACGACCGAAGCCGATGCATATGGAATGATTATCTTACCCGGAAAAGATACTCTAAAGCACGTGCTACGGATAAAAATGACCAAATTAATCAGTGAAACGATTTCTCCCCTAAAGGTTCTATCCGAAAACATGAATACCCCGACTTACCGGATTCTGCCGGAAGATTCCATCGACAATATTATAAGACAGAACGAACGTACCATTATTGTAGAAACCTATCAATGGTACGCTTCAGGATATCGCTATCCCATCTTCGAAACAATACGTACCGGCCATCTGTCTGATAGTTTAAAAACAGCATATTTTTCTACGGCATTCTTCTACCCACCGGGCAAACACATGTATCTGCAAAGTGATACCGCCAATCTGGATTTACAGAAAAAAATACTGGCAGATACCGTCCATAAGAATGAGAAAGACGATCATAAAAGTCAAGACAACTCAAACGACTTACCTTTAGACTTTTCATACAATGTCTATCCCACCCCTGTGCAAACAGAATTAACTTTTGAATTCTATCTCTCTGACTATGCAGCTATTTCTTATAGATTGTACAACATAGCAGGCCAACAGCTTACTCATTATACCGTAAAAAATTACCCCGGAGGAGTATATCAACATTACATCGATATGGATAAATATCCCAAAGGAGAGTATATCCTGCAAATCTGTGTGAATGAAAAAGTATTCAGTGAAAAAATAATAAAAGGATAATACTATGAAAAAGATAGTGGCTTTATTAAAACAGAAGATTGTGTTGGTAGGAATTTTATCTTGTATTTCTCTCTTCTTGTCAGCACAAAGTGAGCCTATTCCGGTTATCACCAGACCGTCAGCCGAAGCGCAAACATTGGAAAAGTTTGGAGAAATACCAACCGACCTTTATACAGGAAGAGTAAATATTGACATACCATTATTGGATATTTCAGAATATGATATTACCATCCCTATAAAAATAAACTATTTCGGAGGCGGAATCAAAGTAATGGAAGAAGACGGACCAATAGGTTTAGGATGGAATCTTAGCGTTGGTGGAGCCATTTCCAGAAATATTTGTGGATTGCCGGATGAAATGTATGACCAGACTAACAAAATAGTAGGTTATGACAAACTCAACACTCCCCTTTTTCCATATATCCCGGGCACTGATGATAGAAAAAGTTTTGTAGAACTGATTAAGGAAAGAGAATTTAATTATAACCCTGCCGATCAATATCGTTCAGATGGAAGTTATTGTAAAATCGGTTACATGAGTAGTATTTATGGCGAACAGTATGACCAAGGTCATTTTGATACAGCACAAGATACATATAGTTTCAATTTCATGGGAATATCGGGAGTATTCGTCATTGATGAAAATAAAGATTATATCATTCAAAGTGATTATAATATTTCGATTGAGCGTTCATCAAATGGTGATTTTAGTATTTCGGATGCTAACGGATATGTTTATAGATTTACAAAGAGAGAGATATCAACTTTTCAATATACTTCTATTCAGCCAAGCACTAATCGGAGAGAATCATTTCGTTGTCCTTCTGCCTGGTGGCTAACTTCCATCACGACTCCGGCAAAAAATGTTATAGAATTCTATTATCGTACTTTGGAGAACATTGAATGTACTATTACAGATTATCCAATAATAGATTCTGAATTCCAAAAAATGCATTTTAACGAAGATTGTAATGAAGTCTATGAGTGGATCAGAAAAGTTTCCACAATTCCATTTCCTACTAAAATTTCCGACAAAGTATTACTAAGTTCCATTGTTACCAAAAACAGCTTGATTCGTTTTGAATACGAAGGGGATAGTTGCCACTCGCAACTAAAAAAGATTATCTATATACCCAATAAATTAGACGAAAATAGTATTTATAAAACAATTAACTTTTATCGTTCCTGTTTCAATACTGATGACGGCAGTTACCGTACAAAATTAGACAGTTTACAAATTATAGGAGAAGACACTTCTATCATCCAAACTTATAAATTAGCATATACAACAGATGAACTATTCAATAAAAACATTCGGGAAAGAGATCATTGGGGATATTGGGTACCCAATGGTGGCTTATATCCTTCTCATGTAAATTACTTTAGTAAACGCTATTATTATGGTGAATCAAGTAGACATTCATTTCCCGATGGTGCGACAATCGGTATGTTACAAAGCATAACTTATCCAACAGGAGGAAAAACAGAGCTTTTGTGGGAGCCCAATACTTTCTCTAAATTGGGATTAGCCGCCCAGCAAACAGATGCATCAGATAACTCTTTCTTTGAAACATTAGAAAACTATCGTGACACTATTGCACACCATCTTACGCTAAGAGGAAAAAAGAGCAACTATATATTGGAAACATCTTGCAACATAGGTACTCCTCAATCTATATATATAGATTTCACACAATATTATCCAGCAAACATACTAGGAGACGAAGATCCAGCAAGTTATAACACCTGTATTGAAGGATGGTTGTCTAATGATACAATATATAATTCAACCCATTTACCATATCTGGAGATAACCTTTCCGGATAACAACAGACAAATCATCCGCATAAATAAAAACAACTTTAACCGTACTATTCCAATATTTGTTTCCCAAAGTGGCAGATATACATTTAAGCTAAAAAATCCAGGAACAGAATGGTCTGGGCACAGACCTGATTTATGTGGTATTTTTTATGATATTTTCGATGGTCCCGACTGTACTGATTGTGGGAAAATAGATATTAAGTATTTCACTCTCCGTACTCCTATTGCAGCAGATACATATCCAACAGGAGGATGTAGAATAAAAATAATTAAAAATATATCAGGCAATGATACAATCGTCCGACTATATAATTATTCGGAAGATGGTAGAGATCCGACATCCCCCAGTAGCGGAGTACTGACATATATGCCCAGATATGGTTCTATTATTAGCAAAGCTTATCAGCCAGAACAACCATTAGACTTTAATGGTAATTCACTCTGCCGCCTATGGTGTGAAGCTGAAACTTCCATAATAAGTTTAAGTTCACATGGTATCCCCACCACACTAAACGGAGGAAGCCACATCGAATATTCTAAAGTTACAGAAAATATCATTCGGAACGGACACCTAAATGCCTTAGATCCGGCAAGAGCCGACAGACATGAAATTATATATGAATATGTAACATCTGCAGATCATTTAGACTGTGCAGATATTGATGAGACACAATATGGGCCTTATGTCAGAGCCGACATGCTCAAACTTACTTCCAAAAGATATAAAAGAGGATATCTAAAAAGAAAAACGGAACACACAGATGAAAAAAAAGTAACAGAATATTCATATGATATACAAGAGAAAGAAAAGACTTCTGTAATTACGGGTTCATTATTTATAGTCGGAGACTATACCGAACAGAAATTTGTAAGTTCTAAATGTCCTGAATACGGAAAAATTCACATGTATAAAGATTATGGAATTGTCAAATACAGAGTTATTCCTTACAATAAACATATTAATGAAATAAAAGCAACAGGAGATATTACTAGTAATTATCAAAAATATACTTATGCAGACAAATTATACAGTACTAATATAATGGCAAACGCTCCTTTATCATATTCTACAATAGATTCACAAGGAGACACAGTTACCCAATATTATACATATACCCGAAAAAACAAAATACATACCTGTATTTCTATAAAACAAGGGAGGATTACGGATGCATACCGAAACGAATATAACGATAAAAGCCAACTTACAGCCAAATACATAGCAAAATTAAATCCGGGCAATCTTCCTCTTGCCTCCTCCTATAAGTTAGGTAATTGGCAATTTATAACCGAAAACCAGAATCCGGCATTATACCAATTGACCAACGTCCTTACGGAAAGTTACCAATATGATCGTGACAGGCTGGTTCAGGTTACAGATGAGACCTCAGGTATATCCACCGTCTACCTCTGGGCCTACAACGGTACACATCCCGTAGCAGAAATCAGAAATGCCACATTTGCCAACGTAGTGCAAAGTTTAGGTGGCGATTATATGGTGAATCAATTATACAATTCGTATACCCCTAATATGAATGTGGTAAATAATCTAAGAAACGTACTTATAAATAGCCAGGTAACCACAATGACCTTCAAATTATTGGTAGGAGTAACCTCCATCACAGACCCCAGAGGTATCAAAACATCTTACGAATATGACTCTTTCGGAAATCTCAAGAACATACGGGATCTTAATAATCGACTGCTTCAGACCATTCAAGTTCATTATATCGGCGAATATTTATGAAAACAAGCATCTTATTATCAGGAATTTTTTTATTACCACTATTTATCGTACATGCACAATCCGGTGGTAATCAAAACTACATCTCCATACATACAAAAATGAATGCAGAGGGCACAACAGAACAGGTGTCTATTCAATATTTCGACGGCATGGGACGCCCTGTGCAACAAGTTCAGAAAAATCATACGCCATCCGGTAAAGATTTAGTTACCAACATCGACTATGATTATTGCGGACGGGTATCAAAAGAATGGCTGCCGACTCCTGTTGAAAACAGCCAGGAATATATCAAACCCGGAAACTTTGCCACACTGTCAAAAGCCTATTATCAGGATGGACGGCCCTATAAGGAAAACCTTTATTCCTCCCGTTACAGATATGATTATCTGGAAGGGATACAGGTACCCGGTGACGATATGGACAAGCACCACAGCAAACTGAAACATACAGCCAACACCGCGAACCAAGTCAGAAAATATATAGTGAATGCACAAAACCGTCTTGAAAATGCCGGATACTATCCTCCAAAAACACTCGAATGTTTTCTCACAACCGATGAAGATGGAAAAGAATCCCAAATATTCAAAGATAAAAACGGACGCATCATCCTGCAGACATCCGGAGGGGATGTGAATACCTATCACGTTTATAATTCATTGGGACAGCCGTGCTACATACTTCCTCCTATGATTTCGGATGTACTGAATGCAGGTGAAGTCAGTGATGACCATGTATTGTTAAAACAATACGCATTCATTTATAAATATGACGACTTAGGGAATTGCATATACAAACGCTTACCCGGATGCGAACCGATATACACGGTATACGATAAAGCCGGGCAATTGGTTTTCAGCCAGGATGGTAACCAACGGAAAAAGCATTTGTGGACAGCAAGCAATTATGACATTTTCGGCAGACTGATTTATATGGGACAATATGAAGCCGAAATGAGCTTGGAAGAAGCTATTATGGAATTTGGAAACTCACCGGTTACCGATTCATTTATCACAACTAATGCGATGGGATATTCAAATACTCCTTTCAACCTGCAATCCGACAAGATGCTAACTGTGAATTACTATGATGACTATCGTTTTCTGGAACTGCTACCGCCTGCACAAAGAGATTCATTATCTTACAAACAGAAAGAAGGTTACGGAACAGCATTCACATCAAACAGTTCTTCTTCCGGTTCAAAACCGAACGCCAAAGGCCTTCTTACAGGCACACGCACTTATCTATTGGATGGAAGTGGAAAATATACTATTCAGGCATTCTATTATGATGAAAAAGACAACATCATACAGACTCGCCAAAGCAATCATTTGGGCGGGTATACAACGGCATACCACAGAGTAGATTTCAGAGGGAAACCTATAAATGTGCTTAAAGAGAGTTCCATTTCCGGCAACAGATACGGCAATGTGTCCGAACTTTATTCATATACATATGACCAGGCAGAGAGACGTCTCACTACAAGCTACCGGCTAAATGGTAATCCTGCCATCACTTTGTCCGAAAATGAATACGACGAATTAGGACGACTACAAACAACATACAGACATAATCGGACAGACACAGTTTGTTACAAATACAATATACGGAACTGGATAACCCAAATAAGAAGCGGTTCATTTGAGGAGAATATTTATTACAATCAACCTGTTTATAGTTCGGAACTGGCAAAGCCTTGTTATAACGGAAATATATCCAGCAACACATGGACTTACAACGGAAAGAAAAATGGTTATATCTATTTTTATGATGCACTGAACCGACTAACATCAAACTATTGTTATCTGGATGGACTATTTATGGATGCCGGACAATTATCTGAGTCATTCAAATACGATAAACATGGAAATATAAAAGAGGTAACGAGATTTGGCGAAGACGATGTTATCGACCTGCTGACATTATCCTATCATGGTAATCAACTAAAGAAAGTCACAGATGGCTGGGGTTCCGGTAACCTGTACAATCAAAAAGAGTATCAGGATAAGGCAAACGAAACTGAAGAATTCGCTTATGATGCCAATGGAAACATGGTGAAAGACCTGGATCGTAACATCGTTACCGTTCGCTATAATATACTAAACTTGCCTGACACGGTCCAATTTAAAAATGGTAATCAGATAATCAGCTCGTATGATGCTTCCGGCAGGAGATTAAGTACCCGAAACTTCACGCTTGCTACTCCGGTAGTTGTACCTATCGGAGAAACCCGTAAATGGGAATATGATCTGGATGTAATAGACGAAACCGGCACATTTTACGTTGATAATATAGAATACGACTTTAATGGCTGTGACCCGGGAGTATATATGCTGGGAAAAGTGTTCAATCCTGAAGGATATGCTACAAGGATTAACTCAACTTCTCTTCTGCCCGATTACCATTATTATCGTAAAGATCATTTAGGTAATAACCGGGAAGTATGGCGTGCCGCATACAAAGACTATAGAGGGACGATAGTCCCGGCTACCACTGTACAACGTATTCAGTACTACCCGAGCGGTCTGCCTTGGGCAGAAGGAACAGGAAGAGACGTTCAAAACCGTAAATATAACGGTAAAGAGTTCATTGAAATGCATGGATATGATACATACGATTATGTGGCTCGTGGTATGTATCCGGCGATTATGAGTTTCACCTCAGTAGATCCACATGCTGAGAATTATTACCACCTTAGTCCATATGTATATTGTGGAGGAAATCCCATAAGCAGAATCGACCCGTACGGAATGGACTATTGGAGTACAAGCGATCCGGTGGAAATAGAACGGTTCTGGAATTCTCTATTTTCGCCTCTTGTAAACATGCTACAATATTATTCTAATTCATTCAATTTTTCATCCTGGGATCATCTTACAGATGCAGAGTTCACAGACAGACTGACTTTTAATGACGAGAATGAGACATTTTATTTTAGCTATAGTAAAATCATTAATGGCGAAATTAATGTTATAGGAATATCTATTAGAGCTACAAATGTAAACCAAGGAAATGCCTGGACCCAATATGGACTTCCCGCTTCCGGAAGGATAGAACAAACCAATACTGTATACGATTTATTAACAGGACGTTTTATAAGGAAAGCAGGTATAGAAATGGCTAAAGAGGCTATTTTTCCAGGTGGTTCGCCTACTAGTACTTTTGGTATAAGATCCGGGAAAAAGTCTACGAAAGGAATGCCACATGGTGATGGTGGAAGAGCATTAAAGAAAGCAGAAAAACGTATTAAGGAGTTACAAGAGAAGATGAAAACGGCTCCTGCTAAAGAAAGAAAAGAAATTCAAAAAAAGATAGATAATATTAGAGAAGATGCCCAAAGAAAAGATAAAGGTGAAACCCATTGGAATAAATAAACAAAACATAAAGAATAATATGGAAAAAACAGGCTTAATACCCAACAAATCATATGAGAATTTTATTCTTGGAGATGATATTACTAATTATTTGCATTTGCCCCATCATGTGGAATTTTATGATCATTCTAAAATAGATCATGATTCTTATTTTTTCGATAATGTCAATTTTTATATATGGGTTAAAAATGGTAAAATTGAAACAATTAAATGTGATAAAGAATGTTATTGGAAAGGCAAAAATTTGATAAATATGTTTTATGAGGAATTCTTGATATTAATAGATTATCAGCAACCTAGCGATGAAGACATCATATACGTTCCAATAAACAGAGATAGAGGACAAAATCAGAAAGTGTATACTTTTGATTATTTAGGATTAATGATCTGGGTATGGAGAAAAAAAATCAGAACAGTATTAATCTACAATTATGAAGATGAATGATGGTTTAACACTTATTTTAAAGCAGAATTTCGATTGTAATCTCGACTGTGATAAATATAATTAGCTTCAATAGAATTGTAATAAATTTGTTCCTTATTTAGATTGAGAATAGCTATTACTACCGCATCATTTAATTTAGAAAAGGAGTTTAGAGCAAATACTTGATTTGAAAATAATGATTACAAACAATTTAATAAAAAAAATAATGAACAAAGATGATATTTGGAGACAAATTATTCAGTTTGTCAAAGAAGAACGGTGGGATGACGAATATACTCCTGAAACAGATCTCGTAAAAGATTTGAAACTCAACGGAGATGATGCTTACGAATTTATCTACTTATTTAGCAAGAAATTCAATGTAAGCATTACCGAATTTAAATTCGAAGAGTATTTCTATCCTGAAGGAGATCGTATACTTCTAAAAGTATTAAACTTAATTCTAAAACAAAAGAAAAAAGTCAAGAAAAAAATAACTCTCAGAGATTTAGAAAGGAGTGTGAAAGAAGGAAAATTGGTTTGAGATTATCTTTAAAATACTTATGAAAAAGATAATTTAAACTTTAACAATCATAATGGAAAGTTATACTGAAGCATCAAGTCAAATATAGTATGAAGAAAAAAAGTTTGCAGAATCTGTTTCTTATAAGTTTATTTTTCCTTTTTAACAGATGCAATAACTCGAAACCTACATCTCAAGATTTTATTGGAACATGGGTCTCAGAAGATGGAGGAGAGATCATATTTAAAGAAGATAGTACATGTATCGTCAAAGGAATATATGCGAAACAGATCAATCCATTTTCAGAAGGAAAAGTATCATTATCTGGTGAAGGGCAGTGGCGAATCCGAACTAAAGACAGTAATGGATATGATCAATATAATATAGCTATTTATCTAAAAGGAGTAATTTATTTCTCGTTATTCATTTCTGGGGAAGGACTATTAGACAACAGACCTCCATGGTATTTATTTGATTATATCGGTGATCCAGATGAGCTTAATTTATATAAGTTTACAAAATCAAAATAAGAAATGAAGAAAAAAGTTTATTCAATCTGGCATTTGTATGTTTATGCTTCCTTTTTAACGGATGCAATAGCCCTAAACCTACATTTCAAGATTTTATTGGAACATGGGTTTCTGAAGACGGAGGAGAGATCATATTAAGAAGCGATAGTACCTGCGTGTTAAAAAATATACATGATACTTATATTGACATTATTTCAGATGACAAACCACTCAACTATGAAGGGAAGTGGATTTTGAGAGAAAAGGATGATTTAGAATATGATAAATATAATATAAGAATCGAAAAACAGGGAACATTTTTAATAATCTTCTACATTTCAGGAGAAAGATTATTTGGATATGCTTCTCCATGGTATTTATTCCAATATATCGGAGATCCGGATGAGCTTAATCTATATAAGTTTACAAAACTAAAATAAAAGAAATAGAATGAGATATTCTTATCGTAAATATGCTATTTTGATAGCCATAATTTCGGCTACCCTTGGTGTTATAATTGCTTTCGTGTATTTTTTAAACTCCTTCCATTTATTGGAAGCCAAACCTATCCTCCTATCACAAGAATATCGAGGATATACAGAAAATAACCATTCCGGAAAAACAGAGTATGATTATATTGAGACCATTAATTTCTATTATATAGGAGGAGGAGTCACAAATAATGATTGCATCCAAGTTCGGAAGCAAAATAATACAACTAAAAAAGAAATTATTCTTGGTACTTTTGAAAAGTACAAAATTTTAGTCAGTTATTGTTTTAATGGTGATAGTTTAACTCTTACTTTAAAACATAATTTCGACTGTAATTCCGATTATGACACGTATGTAATAAATATAAATGAATGATGGGGCTATGCCCAAAACAAACCAAGCTTTTATTTGAACTGAAATATTTAAATCAAAATAATATGAAACAAAAAAAACTATTTAATATTATTTCTATAAGTTTATTCTTCCTACTCAATGGATGCAGTAACCCTAAGCCCACATTTCAAGATTTTATTGGAACATGGGTTTCTGAAGATGGAGCCGAAATTACATTACAAAAAGACAGTACATGTATATATAAAAATATTCCTATTGAATATATAGAGATATCCATAGATAAAGATTCTCTTAATAATACAGGAAAATGGTATTTGAAAAAAGACGATTTAGGATATAACGGATATTACATAGATATCAGACAAAAAGAGACTCCATATATGACCCTATATATATCAGGAGGAGGACTATTGGACAATACCCCTCCTTGGTTCTTATTTCAATATATCGGAGATCCAGATGAGCTTAATTTATATAAGTTCACAAAATCAAAGTAAGAAATGAAGATAAAAAGTTTATTTAATCTGTTTTTCATTAGTTTATTTTTCCTACTTAATGGATGTAATAACCCTAAACCCACATTTCAGGATTTTATTGGAACATGGGTTTCTGAAGATGGAGGAGAAATCATATTAAGAAGTGATAGTACTTGTGTGTGTAAAAACATACGCGATAACTATATTAATATATTTTCAGAAAAAAAGCCACTCAATTATGAAGGAAAATGGATTTTAAGAGAAAAGGATGATTTAGAATATGATAAATATAATATAAGAATTGAAAAGCAGGGAACGTTTTTAATAATTTTCTACATTTCAGGAGAAAGATTATTTGGATATGCTTCTCCTTGGTATCTGTTTCGATATATTGGAGATCCAGATGAGCTTAATTTATATAAGTTCACAAAGATCAAATAAAGAGAGATATGAAGTCAGTACTGCCCAAGCGGTCAGCCTTGGGCAGAAGGAACAGGAAGAGACGTTCAAAACCGTAAATATAACGGTAAAGAGTTCATTGAAATGCATGGATATGATACATACGATTATGTGGCACGTGGCATGTATCCGGCGATTATGAGTTTCACGTCAGTGGATCCACATGCTGAGAATTATTACAACCTTAGTCCATACGTATATTATGGTGGGAATCCTATAAGCAGGATTGATCCATAGTACAAGCGACCCGGTAGAAATAGAGCGGTTTTGGAATTCTTTATTTTCGCCTCTTGTAAACATGCTACAATATTATTCTAATTCATTCAATTTCTCATCCTGGGATCATCTCACAGATGCAGAGTTCACAGACAGACTGACTTTTAATGACGAGAATGAGACATTTTATTTTAACTATAGTAAAATCATTAATGGCGAAATTAATGTTATAGGAATATCTGTTAGAGCTACAAATGTAAACTAAGGAAATGCCTGGACCCAATATGGACTTCCCGCTTCCGGAAGGATAGAACAAACCAATACTATATACGATTTATTAACGGGACGTTTTATAAGGAAAGCAGGTATAGAAATGGCTAAAGAGGCTATTTTTCCAGGTGGTTCGCCTACCAGTACTTTTGGTATAAGATCCGGGAAAAAGTTTACGAAAGGAATGCCACATGGTGATGGTGGAAGAGCATTAAAGAAAGCAGAAAAACGTATTAAGGAGTTACAAGAGAAGATGAAAACGGCTCCTGCTAAAGAAAAAAAGAGGATACAAAAAAAGATAGACAGGATACGTAAAGATGCCCATGACAAAAACAATGGTGAAACTCACTGGAATTAACAACAAAACATTTTAGACAACATGAAGAAAAAAGGTTTAATCCCCAATAAATCATACGATATTTTTGTTTTAGGAGATAATATTTCTAACTATTTACATTTACCTCATCGCATCGATTTTTATGATGACGATCCATATATATGCCATGATACTTATTATTTTGATAATTTCAATTTTGAAGTGTGGGTTGAAAATGGTAAAATAGAGACTATTTGCTGTGATATAGAGTGTTATTGGCAGGATAAAAACTTAATAAAGATGTTCTATAAAGAGTTCTTGACTCTTATTAATTACCAGCAGTCTGATAGTGATGATTTCGTATATGTTCCCATAAGTAGAGATAGGGGACAAAACCAAAGAGTTCATTACTTTGACAACTTGGGACTAACATTATGGGTATGGAGAGAGAAAATAAGAACAATATTAATTTACAACTACAAAGATGAATAATAGAGAACCTTTGCAAGGAAGTTAGAGCTACAAATGTAAACCAAGGAAATGCCTGAACCCAATATGGACTTCCCGCTTCCGGAAGGATAGAACAAACCAATACTGTATACGATTTATTAACAGGACGTTTTATAAGGAAAGCAGGTATAGAAATGGCTAAAGAGGCTATTTTTCCAGATGGCTCGCCTAATAGTACTTTGGGTATAAGATCCGGAAAAAAGTCTACGAAAGGAATGCCACATGGTGATGGTGGAAGAGCATTAAAGAAAGCAGAAAAACGTATTAAGGAGTTACAAAAAAAGATGAAAACGGCTCCTGCTAAAGAGAGAAAGAAGATCCAGAAAAAGATAAATGACATTAGAGGTGCTGCTCTAAAGAAAGATAAAGGTGAAACCCATTGGAACTAATTTTAATAACCATCAAGTTCACTCTTTTAGCATGCTGTCTTCTAACAATATATAAAAAAGACAAATGAGAGAATTAACAGAGTCAGGAAACACTACCAGCAACTGACTCGCATAAAATAACGAAATAAATTCATTAATATGGCAGAAGCAGGATTAATACCTAACAAATCTTATGAAATTTTTGTGTTAGGAGACAGCATTTCTAACTATTTACATTTACCTCACAAGATAGAGTCTTACGATGATCCATACATATATTATGACACCTATTATTTCGATAATTTCAATTTTAAAGTTTGGGTTGAAAATGGCAAAATTGAAACAATTAAATGTGATAAAAAGTGTTATTGGAAAGGCAAAAATTTGATAAATATGTTTTATGAAGACTTCTTGATGTTAATAGATTATCAGCAACCTGACAATGCAGATATCTTATACGTACCTGTTAGCAAAAATAGAGGACAAAATCAAAAGGTATATGATTTTGACAATTTAGGACTAATGATATGGGTATGGAGAAAGAAAATTGTAAATATATTAATTTCTAATTATGAAGATGAACCATAGAAGGCTTTAAAGTATAAAAATAAAAATCTTTAGAATTAATAACAAAAGCAGAAATAACAACATGGAAAAGACAGGCTTAATACCCAACAAATCATATGAGAATTTTATTCTTGGAGATGATATTACTAATTATTTGCATTTCGTGAAGAAAAAATTCATTAATCTAACATTTACATACTTTATCACATCAAATATACTCCTTCAATCCTTGCATATTCAACAAGGTAACCTCTCTCTTATCCACAGAGATCAATCCCTCTTTTATCATCTTATTGATCTCTTTTGACAGGGCAGGACGGGTTACTCCTAAATAATCTGCCAGTTGTACCTGATTATGCTCCAACAAAGCGATACCATCAGAGGTGCGATGCTCCATGAGATAATAAACGAAACGACTGCGAAGGTTCTTATAAGAGAGGATACGCAAACGGGTAACGGTACATTTATTGCAGTTGCCTGTCACACAAAGAAAACTATGGAGTAACTGTGGCACGGAACTTATCAGTTTGAAAACCGAAGTACGGGTAGCCATAAGAAGAATAGAATCTTTACTTACGGTAAAGGTGGCAGGCAGAATATTGTTTTCGCCAAACAGATGCGGAGTAGCAAAGGCGCGGGGTGCGATGATCTCTTCTACCTTTACCAGATTGCCGGCTACATCGATGATATTAACCTCCAGCTCGCCTTTCAGCAGCACATACAAATGATTGCAACGCGTATCTTGTTGCAGCACCACCTCTTTACGGGATACCTTGTACAATGTAAATTCAAGTTCGTCCATTAGACGATGTTTTACATTCACATCTAAGTCCCGGAAAAGAGGTATCTGCCACAGCAGTTGTTTATACTCATCTGTAAAATCGATTTTTACCACAGTACTTCTCTTTGGTTTGTGACAAAAATAGCTCTTTTTCCGTTACAGTCCTACCATTTAGCAAAGAAAATACGTGGGTTGATATTGAGAGAGACCCATCCCCAGTCTTGCCAGGCATCATGGTTACCGCCTTTCACCACATCCATGTATTTCGTCCCGAGCATGGTTGAGTAACCAACCGTCAGTTTCACATCCTTCATCACTGTGTAATCTACCTGCAGGTCGAACTCTGATCCGAGACTACGTCCTTCATCTCCCTCTACTGTTACGTCATAAGTAGTAGAAAAGTGATGATAATTCAGTGACAGGGCCCAACGGGAAGTGGGTTTAAAGTCAACACTCAGCTGCTTGTCCCACAAACCTTTATTGTAAGCAGAAGCATAGAAGTAATCCATACCACCATAAAACTTATGATGAGTGCCATAAAGCGGATCGAATGTAGAGGCCTTACTACTTTCCGGATCACCGCTCAGATAATCGGTCAATATGCTGACGGACCATTGCTGATTGATTTTATATCCCGCTTTCACACCGAACATATAGGCTGAGACCTTTTTCACCTCATCGCCCACTTTCCTTTTACCAAACTGATAGTAAGCACTTCCGTTTAACGTCCAGTTACCTGGAGTATAGGTGAGATAAGTTCCGGTGGTAGGCATATAATTCGTTTTTCCTTTTTCGGGCGTTCCGGTCTCATAGCCTACATTCATGAAAAGCAAAGAGGCATTGAAATTCTTAGCCCACTGACCGTTATACCATAAAGTCTGCATGGTTTTATAAGGCTGTGCTTTAGAAGGATCATAATAGTTGCCACCTATCGTTTTTTCATCATTCTGATTGAAAGCGAGGACAAGGTGCATTTTGTGTTTCCCGGCTTCGTATCCCAACTTCAATGCATCATGAAAACGTCCTGCCACATTCCAATCGAGACTACCCAGTAAACGTTCATCATCATATACCAATGACTGGCGTCCCAACTGTGCGAAGACACCTTTCCCCAAATCCAGCTTTGCCCATGCCTCATGAAGAATAAAACGTCCGTTCTTATCAATCTGAGGGTCTTGTCCCCACACACCTACATGTTGGGCAGAAAGCTTCATTTGCAGACGATCCCGCTTGTATCCAAGTGAAAAACGGGCACGATTGTTTATAAAAAAGGCAGGTAACTGTCCGTCGGCACGCGGACTAAGTACGCCATTGCGATATTCACCGCGGGCACGCAGTTGTGCATCAATACTAAACTCGTTCTTCTCTTCCTGTGCGCAGACAACAGAAGAGCACAGTACCAATCCGGTTAAAATAATAGCAGTCAGTTTCATACAATATTAGTTTAAATTATAAGTATGTACACTCGTTCCTTGTGCCGAAGGCAGATAATTGATGCCATACCAACACATTTGAAGTAAAAGAAAACAAACCAATAATCCGGCGAGTGCCTTGCGATGGCTCCTGCGTTGATGAAGCCGGAAGTGAATATAACAGAGGTAACCTATCCATGTGGCAGCTGCCCACGTCTCTTTTGGGTCCCAACTCCAGTAGTGTCCCCATGCCTCTTTAGCCCACAAAGCACCGAAAAGCATCCCCAGGGTCATAAACGAGAGCCCCACATACACCAGATCATCACAAAGTTCCATTTCCCGTTCGGCTGCCGGTTTCTTCTTTATCCATAACAGATAAACTGCCATTACCGTGGCTGCCCCAAGCATGGCATAAGCAAACATATATACGATGACATGCGGTGCAAACCAGGGACTTTGCAAAGCAGGCATCAGTGTCTTATTATGAATTTCAGGCTTAAAAAGATTGACACAGATAAACACCAGTGACAATACAAAGCTGAAACTGAGTATCCACTTATAGCGCCAGCGAACATAAGTGATGATACCTGCCAATGGTAAGAAAAAGGAATACCACAAACGGGTCTCCCCCATTGTACGCATGGGTGGACGCTCCAATGAAATCCACATCCCAAGGATAAAGGCAAAAAAGACAAGCAATCCTGCCAATGTAGGTCCCAGTACCCAACCCATTGACTTACCTTTCCAGGCAGTGAGAGCTCCAAAGCCCCAAAGACAAAGAGACACAGCAGCAAACCATCCGAAAAGATCCCAACTCATACTTTCTCCTCCTTTCTTTTGTGTGACAATACAAACATACAGACAGCACCGGCTATCATCATCCATATGCCCGTATAAACCACAGGCAACCAGGGATCACTAACCAACTCGAACACGCTGATATCACTCCAACGTCCTTTCGACTCGTCATAACTCAATTGATATATTTTCCAGCCCTCTATTTCAAAAGGTCGATTTACTTCAATCGTGGCTTCTGCCTTTTCTCCGGATTGTGTATAAACGGTTACTTCGGATGCAAAACGTTTCGGTTCGCGTTCGGGCATAATAAGACTTACTTTCTGATTCAAGCGAAGCGCTTTGTACGGAAACATAAAGCTACCGCAACTCACCCACCCTTCACGCTGCTCACCACTCATTGTATTTTGAGCTTTCACGTAGATTGCACACGCTGCCCCCATTGAATGAAACTCTACAAACCGAACGGTGTCTTCGGTAGCTACACTGGCCGCCATGGGCAACTTTTCCGTTACCTCAATTTCCCAATCCTGCAATTCTCCTTTGCTGAAATCATCTTCTATCAGCACATTCACCGGTTGTCCTGCCGGAAGTGCTTTTCCCGATTCATTGTCTATCAACATAAGTTTGGGTGGATATTCATCAATAGTGAAATCATGCAGTTCTATCGCCAATGGCAATTCCAGCATCTCTTTTTGTTTATTAAACGCCCGCCATTCTGCCTTACCCGTTTGAGTAGTCATTTCAAGCCGTTGCATATCGGCACTTCCCAACACAGCACCGGTCAGAGCTAAAAATAATCCGAGATGATTAAACAGAAAAGGAATATCACGTACTTTAAAGTGATGGATCCGCCGGAGAATGACCATCCCCAGCAATGTAACAAACCAAAAGAAGAGTAATACAAAAGAGCAAGCGGAAAGCATCTGCGAGAATCCCAGCCAACCTTCAATTCCTGTAACGGCAACTTCCGGACGGTACTGACGGGTAAACCCCATAATAACCGTTATCACCACTAAAGAAATCATAGCGCTGACAGCTGCCTGATAACTGCTCATCCAACGAACAAAGTAGTACTTACGAAAGAAAATATACAATACAAGTAACAGAAGTACATAGACTACTCCCGCATAAATATTCACCGGCCAGGCGAGCAAAGAAAGCGTACACTTTCCGAGCGCTACCTGCCAGAGAGTACCCACAAGAAAGAGCCCACCGCAAACAGCAAACCCTTCTTTATATCCCCATGGTTTTTGCCACATCTTTTTTAAGTTGAAAGTTGAGAGTTAAAAGTTGAAAGTTACTATGCAGTATGAATATACTGCTGATTAATATTTATTGAAACGCAAATAAACGCAGATTTTCGCGAATTAGATTGCTGCATTATGCTTGAAAACAATATTCCTTACAGAAAACCTGCGTTTATTTGCGTTTCAATAATAACCTGCTAAATAAGCATTTAATTGTAATGTATTACTTAGTTAAAAGTTAGTTATTATACAGTGGAGAGTCAGTTACTTACACTACGTAGCAACCTTCAACTCTCAACTAATTAAGCGCCCGTTAGCCTTTGCCTCTTTCAGCCATTGCGGAACAACTTCTTTCAGGAATTTATCTTTATTCTCATGTTCTTTCTTCATGTCAAGACCGATGTATTCCTGTGCTTTGGCCTTGGTAGAAATATCCGGCATTGGTACTTCACCTGTAAATCCATTATTGGCCAAAACCTTAGAAATAGCTAAACGCGCCTGCAAAGCTTTGTCCAAGCCATGACCCAGAATACGTTGAATTTCCTGTGGAGCATGGAAAGAGCCCCCGTGTGAAGCGACTCCAAAGTCCCATCTCCATTGTGCCTGACGAATCAGCTTCAGTGCCTCCTGCATCTGCAGGTCTGTAGCCCCCTTATCCCATGCAAACTTAGCTTCGATATGAGCTTTTGCCAATTCTTGTTCCAGACGGTTACGGATTTCATTTGCTTTACGCTGACGGTCGTATACATTATTACGAAGTGTTTCTTCACTCTCGCGATGACACACCTGACAAGTACGATCAATCATCGCTAACGGGCTTTGTATATGATGATCGCTGAACTTCATTCCCCCTTCACTCTTATACGGCATATGGCAATCAGCACATGATACGCCACGTTGTGCATGGATACCCATCTGAGAAATCTCATAGTCGGGATGTTGTGCTTTGAGGATACGTGCTTTGCTCAGCGCGTGTGTATAATCGGCAAAATCAGCCTCATCATAGTATGCCTCCATATCTTCCACTGTGAAGCCTTTGTCCCAGGGGAAAGTCAGATACTTACCGTCACCCTTGAAGTAATATTCCACATGGCACTGTGCACATACCAATGAACGCATCTCCTGCGGGGTAGCCTTATCAATGTCTTTTCCTTGACGGGCAAATGCCTCACGCAACGCCGGACGGCTGATGTGTAGCTTCATATTCTCCGGTTCATGACAATCGGCACAACCAATGGGATTTACAATCTCATTGCCAAAAGCAGCCCACTTGTTATTGTAAAAAGAGTCAACACCAAGCGCTTCCATCATACGGGGTACATCCGGGCTTTTACAAGTCCAGCAAGTAGAAGGCTGCGGACCACTGTGAGGATCCATCGGGGCACCGGTACGAAGACTTCGGGTGATGTCTTCAATGGCATGCATATGTCCACGTGGAGTTGTATAATCTTTAGAGAAAGCATATCCAGCCCAAAGAACCACCATTTCAGGACGTTTTTCAAGTACATCTACTGCTTCACTACCATTAAATTCGCTTTCAAAATCAGTCTGCGCAGTTTGTTTCCATGTGTCGTATTGCCGGGGATAATTCTCTCCGAAAACCTCATTACGAGCCTCGATACCTTTAATCTCTACCCGTTTGTTATTGAATACACTGACTATCTCTGCCCGGCGTTCCATTAATGAAGAGACCACCAGTCCCAAAACGAATACAACAACCATTGCTCCACCAAACAACAGCCATCCTTGCCATGCCTTTAATTTCTTTTCCATATTGATAATGTGCTAATGTGCCAATAAGCCAAATGTACCAATGCTATTCATACAGCAATTGAAAACAGGATAATTGACAGATCTATTTATGAATTTATTTATTTATCATTTTACGAAGCCATTCCGGCACTGGCGATTCCGGATAAGGAACCAGTGCATCCGAGGTAGTAGAAAGGCTGTTTTGCCCATGTGCCACATCACGATGACAATCCCAGCAGGCCTTTCCTTCTCCTACCTGAGACATCATATAATTGATACGCCCGGTAGACACAAACTCGGTATTGAGCTGTGTATGACAACGGATACAATTGTTCATGATTACTTCTGCACTTTCATCATTTGCTTTTATTACCTGATGCTCGCCACGAGTGAGAAACACCGCAACATGACGCATACCATCCATGCCCTTGAACGCCCACTTTTTTATCGGATTCTCATGAGGTACATGACAATCATTACACGTAGCATCCCGTCCGTGAGAACTGTGCATCCAAGTAGCATAATAGGGTCCCATGATATGGCAATTGACGCAAGCGGCCGGGTCGTCGCCCAGATAGGTATGCGCCCGGAGCATATACAAGAAAAACAACCCTCCCCCGATAATCAGACCGGACAAGGCAATGGCTACCATCTTCCAGCGCCTGGAAGGAAGTAGCCAATGAATAATCTCTTTTATTTTCATAAGACACTAAATATTAAGTATACTACCGGCCGGTTAACAGAACCCATATTCTCTTTACTTGTGCAAAGGAGCAAAATAAAAGCTAATAAATGTGTAATCTACATTACATATGAAAGAAATTATTTTTAATAATGTACCAATATACTAATTTGCCAATATGCTGCGCTGTACTGCCGAAAGGCATTGGCACATTAGCATATTGGCACATTATTACTCAATCACCATAATACGGTCGTTCAACCCTACTTTTGCCGTATCTTCTACAAAGATCTCTTTGACTATACCGTCCGTTAGCGAACGGATTTCGTTTTCCATCTTCATAGCTACCAGTACGCAAAGCGGGTCTCCTCGCTGCACTACATCTCCCTTCTTTACATATGTTTTCAATATCACTCCGGGCATTGGCGCCTGAACTACTTGACGCCCCACAGATTCGGCAGTATTACGGGAATTGTGTATCTTTTCCATTTCGCCTTTCAGTTCTATCTGATAAAGTTCTCCTTTGTTCATGATAGTATATGTAGAATTGGAAGACGAAATCTGCACTCCATGAGAATGATGATCAATGATTATAGAATGAATGGAATCACCGCCAAGGTTATAATCCACCTCATACACTTTTCCATTGACAGCTATTTTCTTCACAGGGCCATCTTCAAGAATCTCAACTTTATACTCATTGTCGGGCATATCCAGAAGCCGGGCATAATAGGTTGCTAATGTTGTACTCATAATCTCTGATGTTTTTAATAGTTATTGGCAGTCATCTGCAGTTTACCATAATATTTCCAAAGGGATTCTCCTACTACCGGAAGAGTAGTAGCCCTCGACGCTGCCTCTTTTTCCTTCTCAAAATGCTTCAGCGCAGCTGCAATTACAGCTACGGTAGGATCGGTATTCTGACGCCGTTTCAAATCTTCCTTGTCAAACCGAGTATCAATAAACGTAGTATCATACTCCCCTTTCAGAAAAGCGGCATTCTTCAAGACACGCTGATGGAACGGAATGGTGGTTTTAATACCCAGTATCTTATACTCCCGCAAAGCACGGGCCATATTTGATATGGCAGAAGTACGGTTTCTTCCCCAGCAACAGAGCTTGGCAATCATCGGATCATAATGCAATGACACCTCAAATCCGGCATAGGCGGCACTATCCAGGCGAACGTTACGTCCTTCGGGAGCTTCACGTACCGTAATGACTCCCGGCGACGGCATAAAGTTATTTTCCGGGTCTTCGGCATAAATACGACATTCGATGGCCGCACCTCTAAACTCAATATCTTCCTGATGATAAGGCAAGCGATTGCCGGCAGCAACAAGAATCATATCACGTACAAGATCAACACCGGTACATTCTTCCGTTACCGGATGTTCTACCTGAAGCCGGGTATTCATTTCAAGAAAATAGAAGTTCTGGTCTTTATCCATCATAAACTCCAAAGTCCCGGCACTGTAATATCCTATTTTCCTGCAAGCCTCTACAGCCACCTTCAACATCCGTTTCCGCGTCTCCTCTTTCACAAAAGGAGAAGGAGACTCTTCTATTACCTTTTGGTTTCGTCGTTGGATGGAGCATTCACGTTCATACAGATGAATTACATTCCCATATTTATCACCCAATATCTGCACTTCGATATGATGGGGATTTTCGATATACTTCTCTATATAAACCGCATCGTTTCCAAATGAAGTTCCGGCTTCGGATTGGGACAGACGAAGAGCCATCTCAACCTCTTCTTCGGAACGCACCAGTCGCATTCCCTTTCCGCCACCACCTGCCAATGCTTTCAGCATAATCGGATAACCGACTTCTGCTGCTACCTTTTTAGCTTCGGCAATGCCCTGAACCGGCTGTTCTGTGCCCGGAACAATGGGTAGGCCAGCTTCTCTCATGATCTTCCGCGCCTCCGTCTTAATACCCATCCGGGCAATTATATCAGCACTCGGACCAATAAAAATCACTCCTTCTTCCTCACAACGACGGGCAAAATCAGCATTCTCCGACAAGAAACCATAGCCCGGATGAATGGCAGCCCCAGTCTTTTTGGCTATTTCCAGAATCTTTTCCGGTTTCAAATAAGAGGTATCCTCCGGTGAATCAGAAATGCAATAGGCTTCTTCGGCGTAACGCACATGCAACGCTCCACGGTCTACCCGTGTGTAAATCGCTACCGTAGCAATATTCATCACCCGGCAGGTACGGAAAATACGCATAGCAATCTCACCACGGTTGGCTACTAATATTTTTTTTATCATAATATGTTTCCTCCTACAATATTAAAGCGGTAAATTAGAATGCTTTTTGGGTGGATTGGACTGGCGTTTATTAGCTAACATCTCAAAACTACGGATCAACCGCATACGAGTAATAGCCGGATCAATCACTTCATCCACATAACCGAGTTCGGCAGCCCGATAAGGATTTGCAAATTTCTCGCGATATTCAGTCTGAAGCTCTTTTCGTTTCTCTTCAGGATCTCCTGCTTTGTCTATTTCTTTACGGAACAGAATATTCACAGCCCCATCCGGCCCCATCACGGCAATCTCGGCCGTAGGAAAAGCAAAGTTCACATCTCCCCGGATATGTTTGGAGCTCATTACATCATAGGCACCACCATAAGCTTTGCGTGTGATAACCGTCACCTTAGGTACGGTAGCCTCACAATAAGCATATAGCAACTTGGCACCGTTACGAATAATGCCACCATATTCCTGGTCAACTCCCGGCAAGAAACCCGGTACGTCCACCAAAGTCAGTAGCGGAATATTGAAAGCATCGCAGAAGCGGACAAAACGAGCCGCCTTGACAGAAGCATCAATATCCAATGTACCGGCAAGTACCAGCGGTTGGTTAGCCACCACTCCCACAGTTTTCCCATTCAGACGAATATAACCAATGACAATATTCGCCGCATACTCTGCCTGAAGTTCAAAGAAACTATTGTCATCGGCTACTGCCTCGATCATCTCCTTTATATTATAGGGTTGATTCGGATTGGTAGGTACCAGCATAGAAAGCTCTGGTGTGAGCCGCGTGGGCGAATCGGAAGTAGCAACAAATGGAGGTTCTTCCATATTATTTCCGGGCAGGAAGGAGATTAATTCACGAATATAATTGATACATTCAATATCATTTTCAGCAGCCAGATGTGCTACACCGGATATAGAAGTATGTACAGCAGCTCCACCCAATTCTTCTTTACTCACCTCTTCCTGTGTCACACTCCTCACTACGTCCGGTCCGGTAATGAACATATAACCGGAATTCTTCACCATCAGGATAAAATCGGTCAGAGCCGGAGAATACACAGCACCACCGGCACATGGGCCCATGATGGCACTGATTTGCGGTATTACCCCCGATGCCATCGAGTTACGAAGAAATATTTCAGCATATCCGGCCAGCGAACGAACCCCTTCCTGAATACGGGCACCCCCGGAATCATTGAGCCCGATTATCGGGGCACCCATCTGCATGGCCATATCCATCACCTTGCAGATCTTTTTGGCATACGTCTCCGAAAGTGCCCCTCCGAACACTGTGAAGTCCTGGGCAAAAACATAAACCAGTCGTTTGCCTATCATACCGTAACCGGTAACTACCCCATCCCCTGGTATCTTCTGTTTCTCCATACCAAAGTCGGTACAACGATGCGTCACAAGTTTATCAAGTTCGATAAACGATCCTTTCTCCAAAAGTAAATCAATACGTTCACGGGCTGTCAGCTTTCCTACTGAGTGTTGTTTCTCAATTCGGGCATCTCCGCCGCCGTTCTCAGCTTTTCTGTTTAATTCTTCCAGATGGTTGATGAGTTCTTTCATGGGCATTCATATTTAAGTACGATATAAAAATAGAAATAATTACAGTGAATACATGTAATGCAGATTACATCAAGGGTGTATTCTATTAAATACAACATACTACTCCTAAGAAAAGTTAGGAAATATGCCGTAAAACATCTATCACTAATTTTCTTTCACTATAACCCTTTTTTATCAAATCAGAACAAGACTCTATGCTGTACAGATTTGAGTTACGAAGCCACACTGAACCTTATCATTAAAAATCGGACAAATAACACTCTATAGTAAACTCTTTCCAATTAAGAGAAATCAAAAATTCACCGTTTTTTCCTACAGTCGTCCTGAAGTAAGGTATGACAAGTATGATTACCTGTTTCCATAAAAACTCTTCTATAAAAGCCTAAAGCTTCGTTTATCAACAAAAAAAACCTGTCCCTCATCACTATGAGAAACAGGCTACTTCCTTTATATATAGAAATCTATTCTTCTACAGCCAAGGTCGACAGCGAATTCGAACTACGATTTTCGATACTATACAACTGCATATCAAAAATCAATGTGGAATACCCTAAAATGCTACCACTACCACTGGAACCATAACCATAGTTCCAAGGTATGTAAACTAACCTTCGCTCTCCTACTTTCATACGCTGAAGCATCTCAGTCCAACCAGTAATTACACCTGTTACTTTGAATTTCTTCGGAGAGTCAAAGGCTGTAGGGTTTGCACCTTTGAATCCATCAAATCGGTCTCCGATAATTAAAGTACCTTTATAATACATATATACACTATCTGTATAAAAAGGTTGCATATCTTGAGAAACATATCCTTCGATAACCTCATCCAGATTTGTCGGATTCGGATTTAACTTTGGATCATTCGTTATCGGTTTCAGCTCCTTATAAAAGATACAGGCACCCGGAGCAGACATAAGATGAATGCTATCCAATCCACCATGATCGGCCTCCGTAGTATAAACATTATACAAAGAGTCGATAAACGCCTCATTTCGTGCCTGCCAATTATCATATCTGCTCACTTCTTTCGTTTCTTCACAAGAAGTAAAGACAAGTGCCAGCAATAGGATTGGTAATAAATAGATTTTCTTATTCATTCGTCAAGGATTTATTGTAAAGTTTTCAAAAGCGAAGTGATGCTTACTCTGTCAGCAATGATATTGTTCAATTCAGAGATCGCTACACGTTCCTGCTGCATGGTATCGCGATTACGCAAAGTCACACAGTTATCTTCCAGCGTTTGATGGTCAACCGTTACACAATATGGAGTACCAATGGCATCCTGACGACGATAACGTTTTCCGATACTGTCTTTCTCGTCATACTGACAATGGAAGTGGAACTTAAGACTATCAATAATCTCGCGGGCCTTTTCGGGCAGTCCGTCTTTCTTTATCAAAGGCATTACGGCCAACTTCACCGGAGCAAGAGCTGCAGGAAGTTTCAATACCACGCGGCTTTCACCGTTTTCGAGTTGCTCTTCGCAATAAGCAGCACTCATGATACTGAGGAACATACGATCCACACCGATAGAAGTTTCGATAACGTACGGAGTGTATGACTCATTTAGTTCAGGATCGAAGTATTTGATACTCTTTCCGGAGAATTTCTCATGCTGGCTAAGGTCGAAATTAGTACGTGAATGTATACCTTCTACTTCTTTGAAACCAAACGGCATAAGGAATTCGATATCTGTAGCGGCATTAGCGTAGTGAGCCAGCTTATCATGGTCGTGGAAACGATAATGATCATCGCCGAAACCAAGTGCTTTATGCCATTTCAAACGCATTTCTTTCCATTTTGGGAACCACTCCAGTTCAGTACCCGGCTTTACAAAGAACTGCATCTCCATCTGTTCGAATTCGCGCATGCGGAAAATGAACTGACGGGCTACGATCTCATTACGGAAAGCTTTACCAATCTGTGCAATACCAAAAGGTATTTTCATACGACCGGTTTTCTGTACATTGAGGTAGTTCACGAAAATACCTTGTGCTGTTTCCGGACGAAGGTATATTTTCATTGCACCTTCCGAAGTAGATCCCATATCAGTAGAGAACATCAGGTTGAACTGACGGACTTCTGTCCAGTTCTTAGTACCGGAAATAGGACAAACGATTTCTTCGTCAATAATTATCTGACGGAGTTCGTCAAGATTACCATCGTTTAATGCTTTTGCAAAACGGGTATGAAGCGCATCACGCTTAGCCTGATGTTCAAGGACACGGCCATTTGTACTGCGGAACTGTGCCTCATCAAAAGCATCACCAAACTTTTTAGCAGCCTTAGCTACTTCTTTATTCATTTTATCGTCGTACTTAGCCAATTGGTCTTCGATAAGTACGTCTGCACGATAGCGTTTTTTAGAATCTTTGTTATCAATCAACGGGTCATTGAATGCATCAACGTGTCCGGAAGCCTTCCAGATAGTGGGGTGCATAAAGATTGCAGAGTCAATGCCGACAATATTCTCGTGCAGCAATACCATGCTGTCCCACCAGTATTTCTTAATATTATTTTTGAGTTCAACTCCCATCTGGCCGTAGTCGTATACAGCTCCCAGTCCGTCGTAAATATCACTTGAAGGAAATACAAAACCATACTCTTTGCAATGTGATACCAATTTCTTAAAAACGTCTTCTTGTGCCATTGTTTTATTTACAATTTAATCATTTACAATTTACGATTCCGATATCTGCCTGTAAATCACACTCGGAAATAATTCGCAAAGTAAATGATTTTTTTGGAGAAAATTCGTATTTTTGCGTGCACATCGTTCTATAATGATGTAAAAAAGATAATTTGTTGTTAAAACAAGAGGAATATTAACCATATGAGTGACGAAATCAACGAGATAACGGAAGAACATTCAGACTATAAGCCGGCGGACTCCCACAACGAAAGCGTAAAACATCAACTCACAGGTATGTACCAGAACTGGTTTCTGGACTATGCTTCGTATGTTATTCTGGAACGTGCCGTCCCCCATATCAATGATGGACTGAAGCCTGTACAACGCCGTATACTACACTCCATGAGGAGACTGGATGACGGACGTTACAACAAAGTGGCAAACATCGTGGGACATACCATGCAGTTTCACCCACACGGAGATGCTTCTATCGGAGATGCACTGGTACAGCTGGGGCAAAAAGATTTGCTAGTGGATTGTCAGGGTAACTGGGGTAACATTCTCACCGGTGATGGTGCAGCTGCTCCACGTTATATCGAAGCCCGTCTCTCTAAATTCGCACTCGACGTAGTATTCAACCCAAAAACAACGGAATGGAAGTTGTCTTACGACGGACGAAACAAAGAACCTATTACTTTACCTGTTAAATTTCCGCTACTATTGGCACAGGGAGTAGAAGGTATCGCAGTAGGACTTTCTTCTAAAATATTGCCACACAACTTCAATGAATTGTGTGACGCATCTATCAGTTATCTGCATGGAGAAAGCTTTAAACTCTACCCGGACTTTCAAACAGGAGGCTCTATAGACGTATCCAAGTATAATGACGGCGAACGGGGTGGTTCTGTGAAGATACGTGCCAAAATCAATAAGATTGATAACAAAACATTAGCGATTACGGAAATTCCTTATGGAAGAACCACTACAACAGTAATCGATTCCATTCTGAAAGCCGTAGATAAAGGGAAAATCAAAGTACGCAAAGTAGATGATAACACTTCTGCCAACGTAGAGATATTGGTACACCTGGCAGCAGGAACTTCATCGGACAAAACCATTGATGCGTTGTATGCTTTTACCGATTGTGAAGTAAGCATATCACCCAACTGCTGTGTAATCGATGATAATAAACCACACTTTCTGGCTATCAGTGATGTACTAAGAAAGTCGGCGGACAATACACTCGACCTTCTTCGTCAGGAGCTTGAAATACACAAAGGTGAGTTACAGGAAAGCCTCCACTTTGCTTCACTCGAAAAGATATTTATTGAAGAACGTATTTATAAGGATAAAGAGTTTGAACAATCCAAAGATATGGATGCTGCGTGCGAACATATTGATAACCGATTAACTCCTTTCTATCCGCAATTCGTACGGGAAGTAACCAAGGAAGACATCCTGAAACTGATGGAAATCAAAATGGGACGTATCCTAAAGTTCAACTCAGACAAAGCAGAGGAAAATATTGCTAAGATGAAATCGGAGATTGCCGAAATAGACAATCATCTGGCCAATATCGTGGAATACACTATTAGCTGGTACCAGATGTTGAAAGAAAAATATGGTAAGAATTTCCCTCGCCGTACAGAACTACGTAACTTTGATACCATCGAAGCAACCAAAGTGGTGGAAGCTAACGAAAAGCTATACATCAACCGAGAAGAAGGATTTATCGGCACAGCACTAAAGAAGGATGAATTCGTAGCCTGCTGTTCGGATATAGACGACGTAATCATCTTCTACAGAGATGGTAAATATATGATCACTCCTGTAGCCGACAAAAAGTTCGTAGGTAAAAACATACTGTATGTCAATGTATTCAAGAAGAATGATAAACGAACGATCTATAATGTAACTTACCGCGACGGAAAAGAGGGAACAACCTATATAAAACGTTTTGCTGTAACCTCCATCGTACGGGATCGCGAATATGACGTAACACAAGGTACTCCCGAATCACGGATCACTTATTTCAGCGCAAACCCTAACGGAGAAGCCGAGATCATAAAAGTAACGTTGAAACCGAACCCACGCGTACGTCGCATCATCTTCGAACGGGATTTCAGCGAGATTGGTATTAAGAGTCGCCAGGCACAGGGAGTTATTCTGACTCGTCTGCCGGTACACAAGATAGCCTTAAAGCAACGCGGAGGTTCTACGCTTGGGGGACGTAAAGTCTGGTTCGACCGGGATGTACTACGCCTCAACTATGACGGACGAGGTGAATATCTGGGAGAGTTCCAGAGCGACGACTCTATCCTGGTAGTTCTCAATACAGGCGAGTTCTATACAACAAACTTCGATGTGAGCAACCATTACGAAAACAATGTAAGTATCGTTGAGAAGTTTGATTCCAACAAAGTTTGGACAGCCGTATTATACGACGCTGATCAGCAGAACTATCCATATCTGAAACGTTTCTGCTTTGAAAGTGCCTCCCGCAAACAAAATTATCTGGGAGAAAATAAAGCGAATCAACTGATTCTGTTGACTGATGAATATTATCCACGTCTGGAAGTCATCTTTAGCGGTCATGACAGTTTCCGAGATCCGATGGTGATAGATGCCGATGAATTTATAGCTGTCAAAGGCTTTAAGGCAAAAGGTAAACGTATCACTACTTATACGGTAGAAACGATCAACGAACTGGAACCGACACGCTTCCCTGAACCTCCCGCCCCTAAAGAAGAAGAGGAGACAGAGGAGGAAAAAGAGATTCTCGATCCGGATCACGGCAAAAGTGAAGGGGATATTCTGGACGAGATGACTGGACAGATGAAGCTGTTTGAATAATGGAAAATTGAAAGTTGAAAGTTGAAAATGAGGGCAACTGCATTATACCTTGTCATAAAACCGGTTCCCATTTTCAACTTTCCATTTTCAATTTTCAACTAAATAAAGGTTTGTCAATGAAAAAGAAGATACTGTTAAAGATTGGTCTAACCGGATATTGTCTGCTGGCTCTCTGCCATGGACTGTATGCTCAGGTAGATTCGTTGCAAGCCAACCGCTATGTGACCCGTGCCACTATGTACGGAATAGGTTATACCAATATATTCGACACCTATCTGTCGCCACAGGAATATAAAGGTATCGACTTTCGTATCTCACGGGAAACAATGCGTATGACTAAGTTACTTAATGGAAAAGTATCCGTACAAAACTTTTTTCAGGCAAACATTGGATATACACATAACCGGGTAGATAACAATAATACCTTTGCCGGATTAGTGAATTGGAATTATGGATTGCATTACCAATTCCGTATCACAGAAAACTTTAAACTGCTGGCAGGTGCTTTGGCAGACATTAACGGAGGGTTTGTATACAATCTGCGCAATACCAATAACCCGGCATCAGCACGGGCATTTCTCAATCTCGACGCTTCCGGCATGGCAATCTGGCATGCTAAAATAAAAAATTATCCACTCACATTTCGCTATCAAGTCAATGTGCCGGTAATAGGAGTTATGTTTTCACCTCACTACGGTCAATCTTATTACGAAATATTCACATTGGGTAATTCCAGCGGAGTAGTACAATTTACTTCACTACACAACCAACCCTCCATGAGACAAATGTTATCCATAGACTTCCCGATTCGCTATGCAAAGATGCGCTTCAGTTATATAGCAGATTTACAGCAATCGGATGTTAATGATATCCGGACACATACATATTCACACGTATTCATGGTAGGATTCGTAAAAGACCTGTATCTGATCCGTAACAAAAACGGAACACCATTGCCGGCTTCAATAAGAGCGTATTAAAGGGAGAATGGAAAGGGGAGAAGTACTATGCAGAGTGATAGCGTAGACAATTGTAATTTGTAAATTGTAAATGGAAAGATGAGAAACTGGTGGATTAAAGTTGTGCTTATATTCTGTTGCCTGAGTGGGTTAACCGCCTGCATCGGGGAAGAAGAGTACACCAATGACCCAGCAGGAAACTTTGAACAACTCTGGAAAATCATCGACGAGCGATATTGCTTTCTGGACTATAAAGGCATAGACTGGAAAAAAATCGGAGAAAGGAAACGTAAATTTATTGAGCCGGAAATGGATGACCGGGATCTCTTTCAGGTACTCAGCGATATGTTGTACGAACTCCAGGACGGACATGTCAACTTAACCTCTACTGACAATCAGACACACTTTGACTTCTGGCTTGACTCACCACGCAATTTCAGTGAAGCAACGATAGAAAGCAACTATTATCTGGGGCAAAACTATCAACAGACAGCCGGTTTCAAATATAAAATACTGAACGATAAAATAGGTTATATCTATTATGAAAAATTTTCCGAAGGTATTGATAATAATGATTTAGACAGGGTTTTCTCTTATCTTTCTAACTGCAAAGGACTCATTATTGATGTCCGCCAAAATTCCGGAGGGAATGCAACAAACTCAGCAAAAATAGCTTCGAGATTTACAGAAAAGAAAATACTAACAGGGTATATCTGTCATAAAACAGGTCCAGGACACAATGACTTCTCAAAACCATATGCTATCTATCTGGAACCTGCCAAAGGTATTCGCTGGCAAAAGAAAGTAGCCGTACTCACCAATCGGCATTCATACAGTGCTACCAACGATTTCGTAAATCATATGAGATGTCTTCCTAATGTAACAATCGTAGGTGATAAAACCGGAGGAGGATCAGGCATGCCTTTTTCATCCGAACTCCCTAATGGCTGGACGATCCGTTTTTCTGCCAGCCCGCACTTTGACAAAAACATGAACCACATTGAGTGGGGAATTGATCCGGATGTAAAAGTAGATATAAACTACAAAGATGAAGTCAATGGACTCGATACGATTATAGAAGAAGCACGGAAATTACTAAAATAAACACTTTTATTCATCTTTCGTTTGGCAAAACAAAAAATATATCTATCTTTGCACCGCTAAAGAAAAAATTAGTCACGGATTTTGCGGCTGTGGCGTAATTGGTAGCCGCGCCAGACTTAGGATCTGGTGTCTCGCGACGTGGGGGTTCGAGTCCCTTCAGCCGCACAAACACTAAAAAGCCTTCAAGAACTACTCTTGAAGGCTTTTTCATTTAACCAAAGATTAAAATGAAGAAACATACTCTTTGTTGCATCGGACACATCACTTTAGATAAGGTAGTAACACCTCAATCCACGGTATTCATGCCAGGAGGAACTGCTTATTACTGTTCATATGCTATCCGACATCTGAACGATGTTGATTATAAATTGGTTACTGCAGTAGGAGACAGTGAGCTGAACGTTATAGACAAAATGCGTGATGCCGGTATTGATGTAACCACCCTTCCCAGCAAATATTCCGTTTACTTCGAAAACATATATGGCGAAAATCAGGATGAACGTACCCAAAGAGTACTCGCCAAAGCAGATCCATTCACCGTACAACAACTTGAGAACATCGAAGCGGATATTTTTCATCTGGGGTCTTTGCTGGCTGATGATTTTTCGATAGATGTCATCAAACATCTTGCCGGTAAAGGGCTGGTTGCTATTGATTCTCAAGGATACCTGCGTGAGGTACGCGATACACACGTCTATCCGGTGGATTGGGCCAATAAAAGGGAAGCACTGAAATACGTACATTTCCTGAAAGTAAATGAACACGAAATGGAAGTATTAACCGGATATGACAATGTAACAGAAGCTGCCCACAGACTCCACGAATGGGGAGTAAAAGAAGTTCTGCTCACATTTGGTAGCATGGGTTCGGTTATCTTCGACGGAAAAACCTTTTATCAGATTCCGGCATACAAGCCAAATGTAGTGACAGATGCCACCGGATGCGGCGATACATATACAATTGGCTACCTGTACCAGCGGGTTGCAGGAGCAAGTATCGAAGAAGCCGGACGCTTTGCCGCAGCAATGTCTACACTGAAAATAGAAAAATCAGGTCCATTCTGCGGAAATGAAGAAAACATATTGCAATGTATGAAGCATGCAAAAGAGGTGCTTCCCGCACAGGGAAGTACGCCAAGCGGTGATTACTATTCGAACGGATTTGAGTGTATTTCACCACAGAGTAACACAGAGTTCCACAGAGTTTAAATCTTTGATGAAACGCGGATTAACGCAGATTTTCACAAAGGGAAACAAATATATGATAAAGAACTACAGTCTTTTAATCTGCGTTCATTTGTGTTAATCCGCGTTTCAATCAGAGAAATACTACTCTGTGGAACTCTGTGTTACTCTGTGGTGAGTTTTGCTCATTCCGATCAGATTCAAGCCATCTCACCTTCCCCATCTTCGTCCTCTTTCCCACTGTTAAAAATCACGATTAACACTCTTATCCTAATCTTTTTTACTACTTGTTTGTTCACTTTAATATTTTCGTCGCCACTTAATGTGACAATAAGGCCCAAGAGAGTATTCTAATAAAGTAGTTCATGTAAATAGTAAAATTTAACGCAATGAGACCTAGACCTTTACAACATCTTCCTGAAGAGAAGAGAACCTCCTGGCTAAGGAATATCCTTGCCATAGCCTGTCTGTTACTGACTTCGTCATCTCTGTTTTCCCAAACAAGAACAGTGACAGGTACAGTAACCGACGCGCTGAATGAACCCCTGATCGGGGCATCAGTACTGATACAAGGTACTTCCACCGGAACGGTCACTGACCTGGATGGAAATTATTCTATTTCTGTCACTCCGGATAATGTACTTGAATTTTCATACGTAGGTATGCAGAAACAGACGATTCCTGTGGGACTGCAAACGGTAATCAACGTTGTGATGAAAGACGACTCACAGATGCTGGGTGAGACCGTAGTCATAGGATACGGTAGTGCTAAAAAACGCGACCTTACCGGTTCTATTACCAATATAAAAGGTGAAGAAATTGCTAACAAGCCTGCTACTAACCCACTGTCTTCTCTGCAAGGAAAGATTGCCGGTGTACAGATTATCAATAACGGACGCGCCGGTGATGATCCTGAAATACGTATCCGCGGAACGAATTCTATCAACGGCTACAAACCTTTGTATATTGTAGACGGACTCTTCAACGACAATATAAACTTCCTTAATCCGGAAGATATTGAATCAATGGAGGTATTGAAAGACCCTTCTTCATTAGCCATATTCGGTGTACGTGGTGCGAACGGTGTAATCATTATCACCACTAAAAAAGCAAAAGAAGGACAAACCAGAGTAAATATCAATACTTCTTTCGGTTGGAAATCAGTTGTGGACAAAATAGCAATGACCAATGCTGACCAGTTTAAAGAATTATATAATGAACAGCTGACCAATGAAGAGACTGCTCTTTTTGACTTCAGCAACTGGAACGCTAATACAGACTGGCAAGACGAAATTTTCCAGAACGGATTCATTACCAATAACAATATCAGCATTACAGGTGCTTCCGAGAAGCATAGCTTCTATCTGGGTGTAGGCTATTCCCATGAACAGGGTAACATCAAGCATGAGAAGTTCAGCAAAGTGACCATCAATGCAAGTAACGAGTACAAGCTGACAGACTTTTTCAAGGTTGGTTTCCAACTGAACGGCGCACGTATCTTACCCGCCGATGCCAAACAGGTATTGGGCGCTATACGTACCACACCGGTTGCACCTGTATACAATACAGAGTATGGCCTTTACACAGCTTTGCCGGAATTTCAGAAAGCACAGATGAACAACCCGATGGTGGATGTAGATCTGAAAGCCAATACTACCAAAGCTGAAAACTACCGTGCTTCGGGCAGTATATATGGTGAAATTGATTTCCTGAAACATTTCACAGCCCGTGCCACATTCTCTATGGATTATGCTTCGGACAACGGACGAACTTACACACCAATTATCAAAGTATATGACCCTACCGTGCAGGGTAATGTTTCAACTTTGGGAACTGGAAAGACAGAGGTGAGCCAGTTCAAACAGAACGAAACAAAAGTACAGAGCGATTACGTACTGACGTATACCAATAGTTTCGCTGACGGTGCACATAATCTGACAGCCACTGCCGGTTTTACTACCTATTACAATTCACTGAGCAGACTGGATGGCGCCCGCAAACAAGGAGTGGGACTCGTTATCCCCAACGATCCGGACAAATGGTTTGTCAGTATCGGAGATGCAGCCACTGCCACCAATGGTAGTACGCAATGGGAACGAACAACCGTATCCATGCTGGCACGTGTCATCTACAATTACAAAGGGAAATACCTGTTCAACGGTTCGTTCCGTCGGGATGGCTCCTCCGCCTTTTCATATACAGGCAACCAATGGCAAAATTTCTACTCGGTAGGTGCAGGCTGGCTAATGAGTGAAGAAGAGTTTATGAAAGATATCAGTTGGCTGGACATGCTGAAACTGAAGGGTTCATGGGGTACATTGGGTAATCAGAATCTGAGTACCGCCTATCCGGCCGAACCGCTACTGAAAAATGCATATTCGGCTATATTCGGTAAACCGTCCATCATCTATCCGGGATACCAACTGGCATATTTGCCTAACCCCAATCTCCGCTGGGAAAAGGTGGAAGCCTGGGAAGTGGGATTCGAAACGAATATGCTCCGCAACCGGTTACATCTGGAAGGAGTATTCTATAAAAAGAATACGAAAGATTTGCTTGCAGAAGTTCCGGGTATCTCCGGTACTATCCCGGGCATCGGTAATCTGGGAGAAATCAGAAACAGTGGTGTAGAACTGGCAGCAACCTGGCGTGATCAGATCGGGGATTGGGGATATTCAGTAAGTGCAAACCTGACTACGATCAGCAACAAAGTAAAAAGTCTGGTACAGGAAGGATATTCTATCATCGCCGGAGATAAGAGCCAAAGTTATACAATGGCCGGTTATCCGATAGGTTACTTCTACGGTTACAAGGTAGATGGCGTGTACCAGTCACCGGAAGATATAGCCTCCTCTCCTACCAATACCTTGGCCACCGTAACTCCGGGTGATTTGAAGTTCAAGGATGTGAACGGTGATGGCAAGATTACCCCGGAAGACCGTACCATGATTGGCGATCCGACGCCGGACGTCACCTACGGTATTTCTTTAGGAGTATCTTACAAGAACTGGGACCTCAGCGTCGAAATGATGGGACAAGGGGGCAATCAGATATACCGTACCTGGGATAACTATACCTTTGCTCAATTCAACTATATGGCCCAACGACTCGACCGTTGGCATGGAGAAGGCACATCAAACAGCCAGCCATTGCTGAATACGAAGCATTCCATTAACCGCGAAAATTCGGAATACTACGTTGAAAGCGGACGTTTCTTCCGTATCCGTAACCTGCAACTGGCGTATACTTTTGATAAAGCGTTAATTGCCAAAGCACGCATGCAGGCGCTGAAGGTATACTTCAATGTTCAGAACCTGAAAACATGGAAGCATAATACCGGATATACACCGGAATTAGGCGGTTCCGCCATTGCTTTCGGAGTAGATAACGGTAGTTATCCTGTGCCCGCCGTTTACACTTTCGGCATCAACTTAACCTTTTGAGAATGGAAAATTGAAAGTTGAAAGTTGAAAGTGAGCTGCGCTATCAGGCTGCATAGCAACTGTCAATTGTCAACTGTCAATTGTCAATTAAATAATAATCAAAGAAAGCAATTATGAAACTATATATTTATATATTATCCTTGTCATTAGTTATCGGGGCGATGACACTGACAAGTTGTAACGACTTTTTAGATCGTAGTCCACAAGGACAATTTACAGAAGACGACGATCCGAACGCATTGGTAAATGGCAAGATTTACAACGTTTACACCATGATGCGTAACTTTAACATAACTGCAGGGACACCGGCATTCGCCATCCATAGTTTCCGAAGTGAAGATGCCCAAAAAGGCAGTATAAGCAGTGATGGTTCGGACATTGCAGAAATGTACGACGATTTCATCTACACACCTACCAATGGTTTATTGGGTGGATACTGGAGTCAGAATTACGCAATCATCTTCCAGTGCAATGACATCCTTACCTCTATTGAAGAGAGTGAAGCGAGCGGCAAGCTGACGGAAGAAGATCTCCGTAATCGCGGAGAAGCGATGTTCTTCCGTGCCTACTGCTACTTTAACCTGGTACGTGCTTTCGGTGAAGTTCCTCTGATCACTTTTAAAGTGAATGATTCTTCGGAGGCAAATGTGCCCAAAACCACCGCAGAGAATCTTTACAAACAAATAGATAAGGATCTTGCCGGAGCCGAAAAGCTACTGCCGGAACAGTGGACAACAGAATACTTAGGTCGTCTTACTTGGGGTGCTGCCCGTTCGCTCCATGCACGTACGTTCATGATGCGCAATAATTGGGACAGCCTTTATGTAGCCGCCAACGATGTCATGTCAAGCGGACTTTATAATCTGAATACTCCCTACGAGAAGATATTTACAGACGAAGGTGAGAATAACAGTGGTTCTATTTTCGAACTACAATGTACAGCTACAGCAGCAATGCCTGCCAGCGATGTAATAGGTAGCCAGTTTTGTGAAGTACAGGGAGTGCGTGGCGCAAGTCAATGGGATCTTGGCTGGGGATTCAATATGGCAACTGAAGAGTTGTATAATGCCTATGAAGCGGGAGACCCACGTAGAGACGCAACCCTTCTCTACTTCCGTAAGAACGAGACAGATCCGATCACTCCTGAAAATACAAATACCCCTTACAATGAATCGCCTGTATCTCAGGCTATGGGACGCGCCTTTAACAAGAAAGCGTATACAGACCCGGCCTTACGACGTGAATATACCAATAAAGGTTTTTGGGTAAATATCCGGCTTATCCGTTATGCAGACGTAGTGCTAATGGCGGCCGAAGCTGCCAATGAGTTGGGAAAGACCGGAGAAGCCAATGCCGATCTTGAGATGGTACGGGCACGGGCACGTGGCAATAATCCGAATATTCTTCCAAAGATAGAATCGATGGATCAGACTGTACTTCGTGACGCCATCCGGCACGAACGACGGGTAGAGCTTGGAATGGAATTCGACCGTTTCTATGATCTCGTACGATGGGGCATTGCTTCTGATGTGCTTCATGCAGCAGGAAAGCTGAATTATCAGCCCAAGAATGCACTATTACCGTTACCACAAACGGAAATAGATAAATCGAAAGGAGTATTGGTACAAAATCCTGACTATTAATGACATCAATTAATTTAGTGTAAAGTCCATGAAATCTTAAAATAGAGGGAGAATAGAGAAGAAAGAGGCAAGCTGTATCAGCACACCGAAGGGTATAAACCCAACCTATGATAATCTCCTATCATTCATAGACTTACGCCCATAAAAAGTTCTACCTTTAAAGGGATATAGATACATAAATAAGGCAGCTTTAGTGACATGCTGATGTCACCTTCAATGACATCACGATGTCATGGGTGGTGACATCCCTGATGTTACTGGTGGTGACATCACGATGTCATGGGTGGTGACATCACGATGTCACTGAAGGGTACATCAGCATGTCATATATGGCGACGCTAAAAACAGTTATAAATATCAACACTTCTATGCCATATACAGTGATATCCGGATAGGATAAAAGAAGATATTATCAGCCTGTCAGTTCAAATCAATTATAAATAAAAACAAATATGAGTAAAGTAATTAAGAAACTAAGTATTCTGTTTGCAATTGTCCTGAGTGGTACAATCAGCGTTCAGGCACAAAAGTCTCCACAAGACATGAATCGTTTCATCGATGCATTGATGAAGAAAATGACTGTGGACGAAAAGATTGGCCAGCTCAACCTTCCCGTGACCGGTGATATTACCACCGGACAGGCCAAGAGCAGCGACATCGCCGGGAAAATAAAACGGGGTGAAGTAGGCGGACTCTTCAACCTGAAAGGAGTAGAAAAAATCCGCGACGTACAGAAACTTGCCGTAGAGAATTCCCGACTCGGTATTCCTCTGTTATTCGGCATGGATGTCATTCATGGATATGAAACAATCTTCCCCATCCCACTGGGCTTATCATGCACGTGGGATATGAAGGCCATTGAAGAATCGGCCCGTATCGCTGCTGTCGAAGCAAGTGCAGACGGTATCTCATGGACTTTCAGCCCTATGGTAGATATCAGCCGTGATCCGCGTTGGGGACGAGTATCCGAAGGTTCCGGCGAAGACCCGTTCCTCGGTTCACTCATTGCCCGGGCCATGGTAAACGGGTATCAGGGAAAAGAGCCGTCAAGCCAGCTGAAACGTAATGATGAAATTATGGCTTGCGTCAAGCACTTTGCACTTTATGGAGCAGGAGAAGGCGGACGGGATTACAATACGGTTGATATGAGCCGCCAACGGATGTATAACGAATACTTCCCTCCCTTTGAAGCCGCCATTGAAGCAGGAGTAGGCAGTGTGATGGCTTCGTTCAATGAAGTAGACGGAGTACCCGCCACAGCCAATAAGTGGTTAATGACAGATGTTCTTCGCGGTCAGTGGGGATTCGGTGGATTTGTAGTAACTGACTATACCGGAATTTCCGAAATGATCGATCATGGTATCGGTGATCTCCAAACCGTTTCAGCCCGTGCCATCAATGCCGGAGTAGATATGGATATGGTGAGTGACGGTTTTGTCAGTACACTGAAAAAGTCGATTCAGGAAGGGAAGGTTTCTATGATGACCCTAAATACCGCCTGTCGTCGTATTCTGGAAGCCAAATATAAACTGGGATTATTTGATGATCCGTATAAATATTGTGATCCGAAACGTCCGGCACGCGACATATTCACCCGCTCACACCGGGATGCCGCCCGCCGCATTGCTTCAGAAAGCTTTGTGCTCTTGAAAAATGACAATCAGACTCTCCCCCTGAAAGCAACCGGAACGATTGCCGTTATCGGCCCGTTGGCAGACACCCGGACAAATATGCCGGGTACATGGAGTGTAGCAGCCGTACTGGACCGTTCACCATCACTCATTGAAGGACTCCGCGAAATGGTAGGCCGGATGGACGAAATGCCGCTCAACCAGCCGAATGAACCGTGGTATATTCCTCTGATGGAAAACGGAGCTGACATCAATCTACTGTATGCCAAGGGTAGCAATCTGATCAGTGATGCTGCTTACGAAGAACGCGCTACCATGTTTGGCCGTTCTTTAAACCGTGACAACCGTACGGATGCCGAACTGCTAAAAGAAGCAATAGCAACGGCCAACAAAGCAGACGTTATTGTGGCCGCTTTGGGAGAATCCTCTGAGATGAGTGGCGAGAGCAGTAGCCGTACCAATCTGGATCTGCCGGATGTACAACAAACGTTATTGAAAGCATTGGTCGCCACCGGTAAGCCGGTCGTATTAGTACTGTTCACAGGCCGTCCGCTGGTTCTGAACTGGGAACAAGCCAACGTACCTGCCATCCTCAATGTATGGTTTGGTGGAAGTGAAGCTGCTTATGCAATTGGTGATGTGCTGTTTGGTCGCGTTAACCCCAGTGGCAAACTGACCATGAGCTTTCCGCAAAATGTAGGACAAATACCTTTGTACTATGCTCACAAAAATACAGGACGTCCATTACATGACGGTAAATGGTTCGAGAAATTCCGCAGTAATTACCTTGATGTAACGAACGAACCGCTTTATCCATTTGGTTTCGGGCTCTCTTATACCACTTTTGCATACAGCGATATCAGTTTGAGCCAGACCAGTATGAATATGCAGGGAGTTCTGACAGCTTCCGTAAACGTTACCAATACCGGAGCATTCCCCGGCGGAGAAGTTGTGCAGCTCTACATCCGTGACCTTGTGGGTAGTACGACCCGCCCGGTAAAAGAATTGAAAGGATTTGAAAGAATCTATCTCCAGCCCGGCCAGACACGTACTGTTACTTTCAAGATAGCACCCGAAATGCTGAAATTCTATAACTACGACCTGCAATATGTGGTAGAACCCGGAGACTTCAGCATAATGATAGGGCCTAATAGCAGAGATGTACAAACGGCGAGCGTTCGTTTAATTGACAGTTGACAGTTGACAATTGACAGTTGCTATGCAGCATGATTGCGCAGCCAGTATACAGCGCAGCAACTGTCAATTGTCAACTGTCAACTATCAACTAAACAAGGTTTCACGCTGCACAGCAACTTTCAATTTTCAACTTTCAATTAACAAAGACATGAAACATATCTCTTTTTATACACTCTTCTGTTGCCTCTTACTGGTAACAGGGGCGTGTCAGAACAATAAAAAATCAGGTGATAAGAAAGACGCTTCTCTCACCGACAGTCTGGCTACAGACGCATTGCTGGACACAGTTCAGCGACGTACCTTTCTCTATTTCTGGGAGGGAGCCGAGCCCAACAGTGGTCTTGCTCCCGAACGTATCCATATGGACGGTAAGTATCCCGCCGGTGGACCGGACGTTGTTACTTCCGGCGGTAGTGGTTTTGGTATTATGGCCATCCTGGCAGGTATAGACCGTGGCTACGTTTCACGCACAGACGGATTGGCACGTATGGAGAAAATAGTTTCCTTCCTTGAACGTGCCGACCGCTTCAAAGGTGCCTATCCGCACTGGTGGCAGGGTGAAACAGGAAAGGTGAAACCCTTCGGACAAAAAGATAATGGCGGGGATCTGGTAGAAACAGCATTCCTCATGCAAGGGCTACTTGCAGTACATCAGTATTATATAGACGGAACTCCGCAGGAAAAAGTGTTGGCACAAAGAATTGATAAACTCTGGCGGGAGGTAGACTGGAACTGGTACCGTAAAGGAGGACAGAACGTGCTCTATTGGCACTGGAGTCCGGAATACGGTTGGGACATGGACTTCCCCGTTCATGGCTATAACGAATGCCTCATAATGTACATACTTGCCGCAGCATCACCCACTCACGGTGTTCCTGCCGCTGTATATCACGAAGGATGGGCACAGAACGGAGCCATTGTATCTCCGCACAAAGTAGAAGGCATTGACCTTCATCTGCGCTATCAGGGAACCGAAGCCGGACCGCTCTTCTGGGCGCAATATTCCTTCCTGGGGCTTGATCCCGTAGGACTGAAAGACGAGTACTGCCCAAGTTATTTCAATGAAATGCGTAACCTTACGCTTGTCAACCGCGCTTACTGCATCCGCAATCCAAAGCATTACAAAGGATTTGGTCCGGACTGCTGGGGACTGACCGCCAGTTATTCGGTAAATGGTTATGCCGCCCACTCCCCCAATGAACGGGAAGATTTAGGAGTCATCTCTCCTACTGCCGCCCTGTCATCCATTGTATATACACCGGAGTATTCTTTGCAGGTAATGCAACATCTCTATAACATGGGAGACAAAGTGTTTGGCCCTTACGGTTTTTATGATGCATTCAGCGAAACCGATAACTGGTACCCGCAGCGCTATCTTGCTATAGATCAAGGACCAATAGCAGTAATGATTGAAAACTACCGGACCGGATTATTATGGAAACTTTTCATGAGTCATCCGGATGTTCAGGCAGGATTGAAAAAGTTAGGATTCAACAAGCCGGCTTAAAAAAAGAAAAGGTATAGCCGTTACTTCGTTCATCAGTTTTGAATGTATTTCACTACAGAGTAACACGGAGTTCCACAGAGTTTAAATCTTTATTGAAACGCAGATGAACGCAGACTTTCGCAAAGGGAAACAAATCTAAGATAAAGAAATACAGTCTTTTAATCTGTGTTAATCCGCGTTTTATCAGAGAAATAGTACTCTGTGGAACTCTGTGATACTCTGTGGTAAGTTTTGCTCATTTCTATTCAGGTATGAATATAAAAGGGTACTTCCGGGATGAACAGGAAGTACCCTTTTGCCTAAATACAATCAGGCCATCTGGTAGAGATGAAATATAGCAGCCTGATTGTGGAAATTACGGCTTGTCACAAGAAGTAATTTCAGAAACAAACAATATATCCAAAGGAGGAGGCCATCTTCTTTCAACTAAAAATGACCTCTCCATTTATTAAAATGAATTACTCGGTTGGTTCAATAGTAATAGTAAACTTCGCACTCTTCTGAGTACCATAAACATAATCAACAGCTGCTTCAACTTCTACAGTTACAGGCTTAGTCAGATTGATGTTTTTCTTCAATGAGAATTTACCACCAGCAATATTGAAATATTCCTTAGCAGACAATGTCTGATCCGTAGTACCTACTTTACCATCCTTAACGATGTAACGAACGCGGTCTGTTTCAGGGAAAGTTACTTGTCCTGTTTCTGAAGCAGGCGTAGTTCCTGTTACCATAGCATATACGGTCTTACCGTAAGTTACAATCGCACCTTTTGTGATAACATCTGTTCCAAATCGATCCTTCAAGTTAAGAGCAGTAGCAACATCCAGCGTATTGCCAAGAAGAATATCAGCCTTCTTATATGTCAGATCCTTTGAAGAAATCTGCTCGCTCAACGGATAATACATCTTGATACTGAATTCTTCGGATGCAGCTACATTCGATGCAATTTTCGCAGAAAGTTTAACTTTGAATTCTGACAAATCAACGTATTCAGTAAATTCAATATTGCCGTCAGCATCCAATGTCACACCTGTAGGAATGTCTCTTGCATCAATGGTACGGTCGCCATTCAAATCTTTAGTCGGAACTAACTCATAGATATAGTCTACATCATTTGAATAGTAGAAGTAACCAATGCTCAATTCATTATTGATAAGATATGCAGCATCACCGGCCGGTTTATCATATTCCAAGAAATAAGTCTTGGCATCCGTCCAACGTACTTCCTGATGTTTCAACAAGTCAGCAGCTGTAGGATAAGACAGGTTCAAAGTAGCAGTCAGTGTAATATCACCATAAAGATCAGTATGGTAAATCGTACTCATTACATAAGTCTTACGCTCTGCATTGGCAGGCAAAGTAACTGTTATCTTATCAGCATCAACATCGAAGTTAAATGTAGGTTGAGCAGCAGTTGCAAGAGCATTACCCACTTTATGTTCAATCTTAGCAGAAGCCAGATTCTTGATAGCATCTAAAATCTCTTGTGCAGTAGCACCGGCTATAAGTTGATCTGTAAAGTTATTAGCTTTATTAGCCTTGATGATAAAGGTTTGCGCCGCGTTAGAAGCATTATCAGACCACATAAATGCACCGTTTTTCTCAGTAAATGCATTAGAAGACCCTGTTTGAAGATCCTTTTTAGCAATTGATCCATAAGCAATAGTAGCACCTTCTGTATTATTGGTCACAGTATAAGTTACCTCGAATTGCTTATTAGGTACACTTTGTGTATTAACTCCAAATACGTTGTTATCCACCAGTTTAACCTTGAGTTCATTACCTACATTATTAATGTTCACTGATTTCAATTTAACAGCAGCTTTTGTTACTTCAAATCCTTTAGCCGTTAATTCAGCCTTAATTGCGTTCACGTCAGCTGAAGCTGTAGAAGCCAACACCACCCATCTGCTTTCTGCTGTACAATAGATAGAGTATACTTCCAGATTCTGAGTAAATCCACATTCAGCCAGCGTCAACGGTCTGTTTCCATCCGTATAGTTTACTTTAAACAGACTAACAGGTTTCTCTTCAACATCTGTATATGCTATCTCTTTTGCTGAAGGAGAAAGAGCATAAGTTCCGTTAGTGATACCCTTAACACGAAGATTAAAGTAATCAGTTGTAACGTCATTTACAGGTCTACTGTTCGGTTCTTCTTCCGTACCATATTCCTTAGATGTAGCAAGTTTCAAAGCAACCGGATAAAGATTATCAACTAAAGCATCACTCACTTTAGCCTTAATTACAATTGTACCTGCATTGGTTCCGACTTTAACACCACCAGCAACAATTTTCAATGAGCTTTCGCTTGTAGCTCTTGTTTCCAATGCATCTTCCTGATAGAATGAGAAGATCTCAGGTTTAGCAAGTGCTAATTTAACAAGATCCGCCACTTTTTCAGCAGGAGCAATACGGAATGTCATTTCTACTGTACCATTTACGCCATTAATAGTATAGGCAGGAACAATGGTAGTACCGTTTGCATCTTTATACTGAGGAACAAATACAATACTTTGGATACGTTCCAATACAGAATTCAACTCCTGGTCTATCTTATCAACCTTGCCTGTTACATCAGAAATTGCAGCCTCAATAGCAGCTTTGATAACGGCACTGTTCTCCAGAGTTGCCTGAATCTTATTAGCAATAGCCTGATCAATAGTACCAGGGCCCGTCTTTGCAAGAGCATCCGTAATCAAATTACTAACTGTAACCTCAAGATCATTCAATTGCTTAATCAAACCGGACTCTTCATTACCTACAGTTTCCTTCAAAGAAGAGAAGTTTTGCTTTAATTCGTCGTAGTCAGATTTATCAAATACATCAAGCCCTTCCAATGTTTCAATACGTCCGGCAAGTTCAGCATCTGCCTGTGCATATTCGCTCTGCAGACTACTTACAGCAGCTGCTATATCAGTAGCAATTTTTGTAGTAATAGCAGTATTCAATGTAGAATTGGCCTCATCAATGTATTTCTTTACAGCTCCTACTTCTGTTCCAAGCCCATCAAGTCTATCCTCAATGCCGGTAATCGTCCCCTGAATACTACCGATTGTACTCAAAGCACCATCAATTGCTGTTTTATTAGCTGCAATATCAGCCTTCACAGCATTAAGATCTGTAGCCGGTTGATTTTCCAGTTTAGTAATACGCTCTTTCAATGCAGTAATATCTGTTTCCAGCTTACCGATCTGAACATCCATCTGTCCTTTAGCTGTTTCTAAAGCAGCAATTCTACCTGCCAGTTCACCTTTCACAGCAGCCAGATTAGCAGCGGTTTCTGTTTTAAGAGCATCGGTAACAGCTGTCATTTCCGACTTCACCTTTTCGATATCAGCGGCTACGGTAGCAGCATCAGCTTTCTTTGCAAGATCTTCCTGCAATTTAGTTATGCTTTTCTGAATCGGATCAAGTGCAGCTGCTATTTTTGTATCAACCCCAGCAACACTTTTCTTTAACTCGTCGATAGCTGTTGACAATGCAGCAACTGTAGTTTGGTCAGCCTTACCTGCCAACACAGTATTCAGACTCTCAACCGTATTTTCCAGTTTACTGATTCTGGTAGCAAAATCCGAATCTTGGCTCTGCAATTTCTCTATCGTCTTTTTCAACTCGTCAATCACCGACTTGTCAACCTTATTTGCCTTCAAATCATTAACGGCAGTTTCCAAAGAAGCCAAAGCAGCTACTTTATTAGCCAAATCAGTACATTTCTCATTCAGCTCTTTAATAGCCGCCTGATAAGTAGCCTGATCCACCTTCCCATTCACCAGACTGGTGAGAGTCTTATCTGCTTCTTTCAATGCTTCAATGTTGGTCTTAATCTCAGCAATAGCAGCTTCCATCTTAGCATTTGCGACACTCAGATTGCCATTGGCATCCTTCAGTGATTGCAATTGAGATGCTAAATCTGAAATAGAAATAGACTTCAGAGCATCAACCTGTTCTTGCAGCTTGTTGATGTCATCGTCGTAATCCTTGCATCCAACGAAATTCGTAGATGTAAAAATTAGCGTTCCTAAGAGCGCTACAGTTACAAACTTTTTTCTCATAAGTTAAAAAATTACATTAATAATATATTATTAAACACTAAGTTTCGTATATGACGCTATTGTGTAAATTCTTCCCAAACAGCTACTCATCAATCATTTAAAAGTTGGACGACATGTATTATCAATGCCGTTTTTTTAGTAATTTAGCCGTAGCATAGCCCTATTACGGCGCAAATATCAAACATTTATTTGATATAACAAAACAATTAATTGATTATTTTTTTAATATAGTATGGATATAATTGATAGATTACAAGAAATAATAAACTACTCAGATCTGAATGTATCTTCTTTTGCGAAAAAGATAGGCGTTGTAGATCAAACAATTAGAGGAATAGTTGTACAAAGAAGAAATAAGCCGGGATTTGATATTTTGGCCAAGATACTTCAAACATTTACTTGGATCGATGCAGAATGGTTAATAACCGGAAAAGGAGAGATGATCAAGCAAAAAACAACTACGAAAACCGAAAACAGTCCATCATTAGCGGAATTAATTCAATATCTACGGGAGAAGGATTTAAAAATCGAACGGTTGATAGAAGAAAAGACGGAGTTGAAAGTAAAATTTGAAATGGCAAAAAAAATAAATATACAGAAAGAAGAACAGACCCATACTCCGTGTATGCCACAAAATAAGATGAGTCAGGATATGTAATTACTACCTGATTCTATCAGAAGGATTGTACCGTATAACAGAAATGCCTGCATTTTTCGAAAAAATGCAGGCATTTCTGTTATTCAATTTGCCCCACCTTGACCACCGCCGCCGTCACCACCTTTTACATCATCGTTCTCAATGGTACGGGCAGCCTTTTTCACACTGGCTTTCAGCTCACCAATCCGGTAACTTATACTCATACCAAAACGTTGACGGGAATAACGGTAAGCACTCTCCTGCCAGAAGTTATCTCCGTTCACCATATTTTTATTCGTCATGTATTTCTTAAAGAAATTTCCGGCGAAAGCACTCACTGTCAGACGCTTCTCCTTAAGAAAAGAGCGGTTTACACTAATACTGTAGTCATAATAACTACTTCCCTTGCCTTGCAAAGAAACATAAGGAGTACTTCCCATTACGTTTATACTCAGCCGGATCTCCAGCGGCAATGTTTGCTGTACTCCACCATATGCAAATAAATTCCATCCGCTATTCTTCAATCCCTGAGAAGGGCTCTCCATGCGTGAATAATTTCCCCACAGATTCATATAAACACGCGTTTTAGGCGAAGCATTCCAGTTAACATAACCACTTAATCCAAGATTACTATTCTTACCCGAATTCTGATAAGTAGAATAAAGTACCTCCTTGCCTGTATGTTCTTTCAATCCAGGAATATCATTATCATTCATCAGAGTTGTTATCCGCTCTATACCATTATTGTTAAACGAATAGTTTAGTGCCATATTAATATTAAACTTCTGCGTAAAATTACTATAACTAATATTAAAAGAATGACTCTTTTCGCTTTCCAACGATGGATTTCCCTGACTTATATAAGATGGATTAGCATCATTCAAATACGGATTCAAGTACCAGATACTTGGTCGCCAGATACGCATATTATAACCTGCACGGACATTCGACATTTCTGTAATTTTAAAACCCAAACTTGCCGAAGGTATAAAATCATCAAAATTCACATTAAAACTCTCTTCCGGCTTTTCTGTATATTTCACATCCTGCATAGTACGTTCATAACGTATACCGGCCCTGCCCGAAAACTTCTTCACCTTAATAGCATACCCGGCATATGCGGCCAGTATATCATTCAGATGTTTGTAGTGACTACTGCGGTCCGCATCATATTCACCTACCTTGTCATAACGGTTATTATCACTTTTATTATTGCGAATAATATATTTCGCACCTGTTTCAAGCGTATGTATTTTGGCTATCGGAGTCGTATAATCTGCTTGAAAAGCATGCTCCGAACTATTCTGCTTTTCATCAGAGCTATGTCCGTCAAGAACAGTATTCACATAATCTTCCCAATCGGGTTCAACATGATTAATGGTATAGCCTAATTTTGAATTAGAGGTACGAGGGCGCGTACTCACTTTATAAGATAAGGTGAACATACGCTCCTTTACCTTTTTTGATGTACGCTGATAATCGACATTCCCACGGATAGAATACCACGAACCATCACTTTCACTATCGTTCTTGTATGAATAATAAATACTTTCCGAAGAAGCCGGATCAGCATTTCTCATTATTGATTCGTTATATCCATTGCTATCATTATTGCCTCCATACATGCCAAATCCCATTGTTACCAAACGCAGAGTATCTATCTCATAACTTGCCTCCAGGTTACCACTCTGAAAATTGCCTTTTCCCTTGTTGGAGCCATCAGACAAAATTACCGTCTCCTTATTGGTAGACCCCTGTTTCTGCCGCTGAGTAGAACTTGAATAGCTACGAGGATTATTGTTAGCACTATAATTATAACGTGCAGAAAGGGTCAGCTTCTCCTTTTTTATAGTAGTGTACAAGCTTCCACCACCTCCCGTATTACTTACATTACCGCTAAAAGTTGCCGTATATCCTTTAAATCCACTCCCTCCTATCGTTACGATATTAAGAATACCGCCTACTCCTTCAGCATCATATTTCGCACCGGGATTTGTTATTACTTCAATATGTTTGATCGTATTGGCCGGCATACTTTTAAGAACATCCACGGGGTTGTCACTCATCATGTTATCCGGTTTCCCATTCACATGGATCTTAAAGCTGCTACTACCATTCACTTTAATGTTATCCTCGCCATCCACCGTCACCAAAGGTACTTTACGAAGCATTTCCAGTACTGTATTGGTTTTAGAGTCCGGATCATCCTGCACATTATACTCTATTTTATCTATATCAGCTTTTACCAACGGTTTCTGTGCAACGATCTCAACGCCCCCCAGTTCATTGGTGGCTTCCGAAGTGTACAAAGTGCCTAAATCAATAATCTTCTCATTCACTTTCACCTCAAAATCTTTAATCACAGTACTTTTTCCTATAGAGGTAATTGTAATCGTATGGATACCCGGCGCAGCATTAATCTTTTCCTGAAACTTTCCCTGCATATCGGTAACTGCCATCTTCACTGCATTATCCGGCTGCGATTTTTTCACAATCCTAATGGTAGCATAGGGTTCACCTTCCAGAGTTAAAGAGTCAAGAAGTACACCTTTTAGTGTATAAGAAGGAGATGTCGTGTTTTGTGCATAGACTGCATTTGATACAATAAAGAGCATCAATAATGGTAGTAAGTTGCTTTTCATGTTATTGTCGGTTCTAATTTATAGTTTACTAAGACAGATGTCATAGTCTTTATTTACAGTGTTGCGACAAAAATAGGTAGTTTATTTCCTCTTACGAAACATTCGGAGTTAAGAAAGTAAAAAGAGAGCCGAAAAGATATCAAAGAATACATCTTTAGAAAATAACTGATATACAAGAAACCGGAACTTATAAAGTAAATCAGAAGATTCGATTAAAAAACTTGCCATAAAGCACTGATAATCAACAACTACAAGAATGTACACTTTTATCATGTAAGAATGTACACTTTTGCATATCAAGATTGGTTCTTCTTCAATTTAGTTGAACCGTGTTTGATAAGTCACTTTTGCAAAGTAGGCTCTATGGGATTCAAAATCATCAACGCTCATTCTTTTATCAGTTTAATGCTCTGTTCACTGATAATAACTGATCTCCTAAAAGAGTTAGGTTTTCCGGCATTTTTGTTATCTTTATATCGCCAAACACAAAGAATCAAGGAATGCCCGATAAACCTAACGGTAACAAAGTTACGATAAAAACCTCATTAAACAATGGCTTGTGTTCAACCCTATTCCATAAAAACAATAGTTTTTCTTTTATTTACGAATCATCCGACCTTTCCATTGAAGATGTAGGGTATGAAGGTAATACGATAGTTCTATATGCCAAAGGTTCAAAGCGGAGTGCGGTATGCCCTTATTGTGGGGGTGAAAGTCATCATGTTCATAGTCGATACACTAGAACAATAAATGATTTGTCCATACTTGGCAAGAAGGTTGTTTTGATCTTGGAATCGCGCAAGTTCTTCTGCAAAAATGCAGATTGCCCCCAAAAGACATTTGCCGAACAACCCGGCAATGAAGTCTTCCGCTACCGCAGGCGTACACGCCGATTAGAGTTAACTGTCATTCGTAATGGTCTTATGATGTCTTCCCGAACCATCAGTAAACTACTTTCGTATTGTGGCGTAGATCTAAGTTCATCAACAATACTGCGTTGCCTACATCAGCTCTGCCCTCCTGATAACAAAGAGATTGAACAAGTTGGAGTTGACGATTGGGCTTGGCGCAAAGGCGTGTCATATGGCAGCATCGTTATCGATTTATTAAATAAGTATCCGGTTGATTTGTTGGGTGACCGTGAAGCGAAAAGTTTCCTCGAATGGATGGAAGAACACCCATGTGTAAATGTCGTCAGCAGAGACAGGGCTACCGGTTATAGTTCGGCCATTGCGTCTACCGGACGGCATGTTGTGGAGGTTGCAGACAAATTCCATCTTATTAAAAACATACACGAATGTATGGACAAGCTCCTAAGCGGGCATTATGCAGCATACTGCAATAAAATCAGGGAGAAAGAATCCATGGACGATTGCCTTTTACAGCCAAAACAGACTGCCATGATCCATATACCTCCAAAGAAAGCGAAAGCAGACTCCCGCATGACAAAGTTTAAAGAGGTGAAAGAACTGCAGCTCAAGGGATTCAACCCCTTTGCCATTTCTAAAAAGTTGGGAATAGCCCGCCCGACTGCACTCAAATTCTGCAGAATGCAAGAACTTGCTCCGCGAAACAGCAAAGCCAGGACCGATTACCATTTGTATGACAAGCACATTGAAGACGGGGTTGTAAATGGAACACCCCTGAGTACCCTTTATGCCCAGATTTGCAACATGGGCTTCAAAGGAAGTCTGGCCCCATTCTATGCCCACTACAGATACTTGAGTGATGGACACAGGGGATTTAGATCCAAATATTTCAAACCCAACCGAAGAGTGAAACAGACCGACGAAAGGTCAAGGATATTACCTCTCAAGCGGATATCTATTATCACTGCCAAATCAATCTATCAAGGAAATATGAATAAGTCGGAAGAAGAACTGATTGAGACATTGTATCAATTCGATTGGTTTAGACAAATGCATGAAGCAGCCAAATCCTTTTATTGTATTATTACAGGCACAGAAACATATGAACTAATAAGATGGATGAAAAAATATTGGAATACAGAGATACAAACGCTTAAAACATTTATACTGGGAATAAGGAAAGATTATAAAGCCGTCAAAAATACAATCAAGTATAACATTACCAATGGGATTACCGAGGGCTTTGTTAACAAACTAAAGGCAGTGAAGCGAACTATGTATGGAAGGGCAGGATTAGAGTTGCTAAGAATTAAGATGGTGATGGAACATGTCTTTTTCAACTAAATTGAAGAAGAACCTCAAGATTGTACACTCTTGTCATACAAAAGTGTACAATCTTATATAGTTAAATTGAACTTTAAAAAATCCGCTTCACCTCAGTAGTACTCTTTAATTACACAAAAAGAAAATTCTCTCCCAACCCGAAGCTGCCAATGTAAAACATTACAAACATCCGATCTATTTGCCATAGAGAATCGCCCCGATCTCCGTAGAGTTTCGAGCTGTTTCTCGTAGAGTTTCGACTCGTTTCTCGTAGAGAAAAAACGCGTTTTTTCACTCCATTGATTATCAATTGTTTAAGAGAAAGACTCTTTGTTACATTTTTTCATTAGCAAATAATATACATTCTCACACATTAATTCTTTTTCAAATTCTCAAATAATAACAATCATTAATCAGTTTCCGTATTAGTATTACTTATATATTATCAATCTGGGATGAAAACTCCAACTGAGCATTGTAAGTTTTTTATCAAAGATATACGGACTCCTGAGAACAATAAATAAAATCAATGTAGGTCAAGTAAAATTAAAGCAATAAGTATTTTTAAAGTTTTTCTAAACAATTAAAACTGTAATTTGTTATTTAATTTAAAAATGAAAGTAATTAAAGGAGGTAAACAGCTATCAATTTGACATATTCATGTAAGCTTTTCCGCGGTTAATGGCAAAAATTTAACCAAAATGTAATATAAAATAAGATAGCTAAGCTTTGTTTATTCAGCTCAATAATATATCTTTGTTTGCTTTACGGCGAAAATTCAAATTAAAAACGCCTACAATATTAACTTTTATTTATTAAACATCAATGAAGAATCTAAATTTTCTGAAGTTGTTTTTTGGAACAATGCTCTTAATTGCCACAACGGCCTTTGTGAGCTGTGTTGACGATAATGACGACACCGAGGCTCCTTATCTGGAAGTCTCTCCAACAAATCTGATTTTTACTACAGACGGTACTCCTGCCGAAGGCAGCCAATCATCTTTCGAGATTTCGACCAATCGCCATTGGACAGCAACTGTGAAAGATGACAAATCCTGGGTAACTCTTTCTGCAACTGAAGGAGATGGTTCTGCAACGATTCAAGTTAGTATCCCGGAAAATATCAATGACGAAGCAAGCGTTGAAATCCAGATTTCCAATAAAGTAGGTCCATTGATGACAGAAACGGTGAAGATCAAGAGTGGAACAATCGCACCAACTACTTTTATCTATACAGAAACCTTTGGAACAACAGCACCAAAATCAAGCCCATATCCATTTGTTGATAGCTTCAATGATTGGGTAAAATCCGGAGATGGTTCTGCGAATGTAGACTATACAGGACCAGGAGCTTCCGTTCGTCAGTCAGGTAAATTAAGTGCAGGCTACGAAGGTGCATCCGGAGCAGACAAATTATTCTTTGGAAGTAATTCCAGCTTTACTATTAATAAAATAGCTTTAGCTACCGGACAAACCAACCTGAGATTAACTTTTGGGGGTAGCTACTCTAAGAACACCAGCGGTGTATACGACAACGAATTCAAACAGGATAAATTCCACTTCTACTTAAGTGCTGATGGTACTACCTGGAGTGATGCCGTTTCATACACATTCAAGCAAGCTGATGAATACTGGGTATTTGCTACAGCCGATTTCACATTGAAGAATGCTACATCTACATTATATATTAAATTTATGGCCGATGAAGCGTCTGTGTTCGCTATTGACGACCCGACCTTAACAACTGGCAACGGTGGACAAATTGTTGATCTTGAAGGAGGCGATACCCCCCCTACACCGACCAACGCTATCTATACAGAAACCTTTGGAACAACAGCGCCAAAATCAAGTCCATATCCATTCGTTGATAGCTTCAATGATTGGGTAAAATCCGGAGATGGTTCTGCAAATGTTGATTACACAGGTCCAGGAGCTTCTGTTCGTCAGTCAGGTAAATTAAGCGCAGGCTACGAAGGTGCATCCGGAGCAGACAAATTATTCTTTGGAAGTAATGCCAACTTTACTATTAATAAAATAGCTTTAGCTACCGGACAAACCAACCTGAGATTAACTTTTGGGGGTAGTTACTCTAAAAATACCGGCGGTGTATACGACAATGAATTCAAACAGGATAAATTCCACTTCTACTTAAGTGCCGATGGTACTACCTGGAGTGATGCCATTTCATACACATTCAAACAAGCTGATGAATACTGGGTATTTGCTACAGCAGATTTCACATTGAAGAATGCTACATCTACATTATATATCAAATTTATGGCCGATGAAGCTTCTGTATTCTCTATTGACGACCCGACTTTAACAACCGGTAATGGCGGGCAAATTGTTGATCTTACAGGAGGAGGTACAAACACCCCGACTATTGTTTCGGTATCTCCAACATCTCTAACATTCCCTTCAACCGGTGGTTCCAAAGATATTCAGGTAAATGTCAGCAATGCAGGAAATAATACTCTCTCCGTCAACGTTCCAAGTGGCATATTGTCGGCTACAGTCGATAATACTAAAGTTACAGTACACGCTGATCCAAATACTACTCAAAGTGTAATCAACCAAAAATTGACAATTACCCTCACCAATGGTAATAGTGTTGAAGTTCCCGTTACTGTTTTAGCTCCGGGAGACGGCTCTACTTTTGATGTTACATTGACTGCTGACGAAATAGCAACCATGTCTAACAGTGCCTATGCACCTTTTAGTTACAGTAACAGTTTCGGAGCTTGGAGTGGCAAATGCGCCATCACAGCTTCCGGAACAGATGCTCCATTCCTGCAGATTAACTTTAACAGCGATGAAGCCAAAACAGCTTTCAACTCACACATTCAGGTTCCGCAACAAGCCGGTATAGTACAAAAGGTTGTTATTACAACATCTGCCAAGACATTCTTCCCACGTTATATTTTACTTTGTGAAACCGGATACTCCTATGCTGCCGGAACTACTCAGGCAAGTTTAGATGGTGCCGCAAAAGCTAAGAGTAATGTTTCAACAGATAAAGGTAGTACTTTTACACTGGAAAATCTTGAGGGACTGAATCTGTCACAATTTAGTATTTTCCCTGGTGGTGGTGCAGTATATATTAGTTCTATTACTATTACCTATAAAAGACAATAGTATACTTATCCATGCTAAAAAACAATAGAATAATAATTAATATCCTCTTATTCACAATTTTACCATTGTGGATAGGAGGATGTAACAGCGATGACCCGGAAGTAGTACAGCAACCTAATGAAGCCTATTGGAAAGTATCTTCAACAGTTAGCTCTACCGAAGGCTCATCGGCAATCATCATAACTGGTACAACAGGTACCGAATGGGATGCCGAAATCATCGAAGGGAATGGTTGGTGTGCCTTCAGTAGCAGAGACTATACCAATTCAGCTAAAAGTGGTACAGTAAATGAAGGGCTTAACGTACTGTATGTCTACTATAAAGCCAATACCGGAAACGAGCAACGTGAAGCCAAAATCTCTTTCCGCTTTGCGGGAGGAGAAGCACAGACTTTCACCTTGGTACAACTTGCCGAATCGCAACAAAATTTACCGCCGTTCGGAGCTTGGGCAGAACTGCCGGCACCTAAGGAGAATGCGAATTATCAATACGTCACACATTACGGACCACTAAGCAACGATAAAAAGGTTCGTAATTACTCTATCTGCTTCGATAAGACAAAGAAAGCTGCGTTATGGGTTGCCTATCCGATACACAATGCCTATCTGACAGGATCCGGCAGTCGCACAGATGCATGGGCTTTTGATCCTATCATTCCTATGGCTTATCAGGCAAACTGTGTAGACAAATCATACAGAGGATCCTATGATCGTGGACACCAGTTACCATCTGCAGATCGTTTGGCAACTGATGAATTGAATGCTCAAACTTTCTATATGTCAAATATGACTCCACAGCTGAATCGTCTCAACCAAGACATGTGGGCAAAGCTCGAAGCCAGGGTTCGTGGAAACAAATGCTCCGATACTTTATATGTAGTAACCGGTGCCATTTTTAATTCCAATGCAACCACATTTGACGGAGCCGGCAATGTAGTATCGCTTCCCACGAACTACTATAAAGTTCTGTTGCGTACCAAAAGTGGTTCGACAGGTAAGGCTATCAAGGATTGTTCGGACAGTGAACTTATCTCTATCGGATTCTGGGTGGAACAAAAATCTTATGGTAATATTGAACCTCCCCGGTCTATTTGTACATCAGTAGCAGATATTGAAGCAAAAACAGGTTTTACGTTTTTCCCACAAGTATCAGCAACTGTAAAACAACAAAACAACCCTACACAGTGGGGAATCAACTAATATTCTGACGTATGAAAAAACTATTAATTCCTTCAATTTTCTTTGTGTTACTGATCTCGTTCAGTTTCGCACAGAAGCCTTATAAAGTAGTTTTCTACAACATCGAGAATTTCTTTGACACGATCAACGATCCTGAAGTTCTGGATGACGAGTTTACTCCCGAAGGACCTAAAAAATGGAATACAGCCAAATATAACAAGAAGCTCAGTAATATCGAACGGGTGCTTTTTGACATCGCTGCCATTGATAAGAATTATCCGGTTGTAATTGGTGTTTCAGAAGTAGAAACCCGTGGCGTATTAGAGGATATTATCGCTACTCCTAAGCTTGCTCCGGGTAACTACCGAATCGCACACTTCGATTCTCCCGAAGCACGTGGAGTGGATGTAGCATTCCTGTATCGTCCTGACGTATTTAAAATAGAAGGGCAGTATCCGGTGAAAACAGTCATTCCTTCGTTGCCCAACTTCAAGACGCGTGATATTCTCACCATGTGGGGAACCATCGAAGATGAACCGTTCTTCTTTATGGTAGCACACTGGCCGTCGCGTCTGGGAGGCAAAGAAGCTTCCGAATTCAAACGGATTGCGGTAGGAGAACAGATGCGTAGCATTGCAGACTCAGTGTTGAGAGTTAATCCGGCCACAAAAGTGATAGCAATGGGCGACTTTAATGATGATCCTACAGACAAGAGTATTGCACAAGGGTTGGGAGCAAAATTCAAATTAAAAGACCTCAAAGAAGGAGACCTCTATGATCCTTATGCCGATATGCTTAAAGCAGGATTTGGAACATTGGCTTATGGCGATGCATGGAACATTTTCGATAATATCGTAGTGACAGAGAATCTTGCCACAGGTTCTACCGGCAAACTTAAACTTCAAAAGGCTCCCGGTTCTAAATTCTATGGCAATATTTTCAAACAAAGTTACATGATACAAAAAGAGGGGCAGTTTAAAGGATATCCATTGCGCACGTATGTAGGCAATAATTTCCAGGGTGGTTATAGCGACCACTTCCCCGTATATATCTATATAGGTAAATAAAAATCTTTAATATTTATGAGAATAAAAACATTCCTAATTATGGTATTATCTTTGCTATCACTAACCGCTTTTGCGCAGTATGGTGGTATCAAGGGTAAGGTCGTTTCCCGTACTACACGTGCGGCTATTGATGGTGTAAAGGTCACCTTGACACCGGGAGACGTGACGACAAAAACCGATGCTACAGGTAATTTTGAGATTGAAAATTTAGCAAAAGGTGAATACTCTCTTACCTTTGAAGCTGCAGAGTTCGAATCACTCACCATCGCGGTTCGCGTAGACAAGATGATAAGAGATATCAATAATGTAGTGATGGTTCCCGATAACGTTACTCCGATGATGGATGATGCCATCTTTACAGAGTTCGATACCGAAACACTTGAAGATGCACAATCATTGCCTTCGTCATTGTCGGCATCAAAAGATGTCTTCAACAACATTGCATCTTATAAATTCAGTGAAATGCGGTTCAATGTCCGCGGTTACGACTCTCAATATTCGGACGTTTACATGAACGGAATCCAGCTCAATGATGCAATGACAGGATATACTCCATGGTCATTGTGGAGTGGTCTGAATGACGCAACACGTAACCAGGAGATAACTTCCGGACTAAAGATGGGGGACATGGGGATCGGTGGTATTGCCGGTACGACTAATATTAATACCCGCCCTTCACAGATGCGTAAAGGCTTGCGCGCAAGTGTAGTAAATGGTAACTCCATGTACCGTTTCCGCGGGATGGTAACCTATTCATCGGGGCAGCAGGACAATGGCTGGTCCTATGCCTTCTCCGTATCAACCCGTCAGGGAGGTAATTCTTATGTGAACGGCGTTTACTACAATGCTTTCGGATACTTTGCTTCTGTTGAGAAACAATTTAATCCTCAACACCGTCTTGGATTAACCATCCTGGGTGCCCCTACAGAACGTGGAGCACAACAAGCATCCACTCAGGAAGCCTATGACCTGGTAGGAAACAATTACTACAATCCTAACTGGGGGTGGCAGGATGGTAAACGTCGCAATGCACGCGTACGTAATTATCACGAGCCCATTACAATGCTTAATTACACATTTGATATTAATGATCGTTCGCAATTAAACGTTGCCAGTTCACTCCGATTTGGTCAGAATGGTTATTCTGCATTAACCTGGTACGGCGGTCCGGACCCACGTCCCGACTACTACCGTTATCTGCCAAGTTTTTATAATGGTACAGAAGTAGGTGCATGGCTCGACGAAGCATGGCGTACCAATACAGACAATATTCGCCACATCAATTGGGACCAATTGTACGACATTAACCGCAACCAGCCGGAAAACTCATTGTATGGTTCCGGACGCCGTGCCATCAACATGATTGAAGAACGCCATACCGATCAGTTGGACTGGAATTTCTACACACAGTTCTCTCACATTCTCCGTAATAGCTCTAAAATTAATGGTGGAGTGAACTTACGCCGTAACCGCACCGAATATTACAGCGAAGTAAAAGATTTGTTAGGCGGTGATTATTGGGTAGATGTGGATAAGTTTGCAGAACGCGACATGGGCGGTCTCAACCCTATTCCTTATCAGAATGATATGGATTACTACGAGCAACACGGACATGCACGTGCTGCCAAAGAAGGTGATAAATATAGCTACGACTATTACGGAAACAACCTCACTGCACGTGCCTGGGCAATGTATGAAACGAGCTTCAGAGGTCTTGGTATAAACCTTGGTGGTGAGATCGGGCATTCTACTTTGTGGCGTCATGGTTTATGGAAAAAAGGATTGTTCCCCAATGACTCACAGGGTGACTCTAAAAAGCTGAACTATCTGACCTATAAGCTGAAAGCCAACTTCAATTATAAATTCTCGGCAGCTCATTCCATTGACGCCAGCATTATTTATATGCAGGATGCTCCGGCATTCCAGTCGGCATTCGTGTCTCCCCGTACACGTAATTCAGTTACTCCGGGCATCTCAGCAGAAAAAGTATTTGGTGTAGATGCATCTTACAACTTCCGTTGGGGTGATTTTAAAGCACGCGTATCAGGCTATTATACAAAATTCATGGATCAGTCGAAAGTTATTTCCTACTATGACGATGTAGAAGCTACTTTCTCCAACTTTGCCATGAGCGGTATCGATAAGCAGCATTTCGGTTTGGAAGTTGCGGCTTCTATACCTCTGTATGCCGGATTGGCTCTGAACGGTGCTATAAGCTGGGGACAGTTTACTTACGACTCCAACCCCGATTATGTACAGATTCAGGATAACAGTGGAGAAATTAAAAATGAGGGTAAAGTTTACTGGAAGAATTTCCGTGTAGAAAGTACTCCTCAGACAGCAATGAATATTGGCTTGTCTTATCGTAGCCGTAACAACATTTATGCTTCCGTTGATATGAACTACTATAATAATATGTATCTGTCTATGAGTCCACTCTATCGTACAGATGCAGTATTATCACGTAACATGTCAGCAGAAGATATCCGTGAGTTGCGCCATCAGGAGAAATTCAATTCAGCTTGCGTATTCAATGCAAGTGTAGGTAAGAACTGGTACATTAACCGTGCGTACACACTTGGATTCAGCCTGGAAGTAAAGAACCTGCTCAACAACCAAAATATTAAGACCGGTGGATACGAACAGATTCGTTTGCTCAAGAACAAAGATGAGAACTATCAGACTTATCAACCGTTCGACTCGAAATATTTCTATATGTTCGGTACGACCTATTATATGAATATTTATTTCCGCTTCTAAATGACGTAACGAATAAAAAATGAAAGCTATGAACAAAATAGTAAAAATATGTATGATTGCAGTAGTCGTGTTGAGTTTCACAGGCTGCTACAATGACTTTGACGATCCTGCTCCTGCAAAAGTATGGACGAAAGAGGATTTTTCTAATGAGAAGATTATTTCTATCAAGGATTTCAAGCAACTGTTCTATGATGTATATGGCAGTGGTGAAACAAGCCTGGCCAAAACGCTTGAAATAACAGAAGATTATGTAATACATGGAAAAGTAATCTCAAGCGATCAGGCTGGTAACGTTTACAAATCAGTATATATTTACGATGAAGAATCCGAATCAGCCATCGAACTCAAACTGATGGTCAGTAACTATGTGTTCTATCATCCGGGACAAGAGATTTTTGTAAAAACCAAAGGATTGGCCATTGGTAGTTACCGCTATATGTTGAGTGTAGGAGGAATGCCTACCGCTACTGATATCGCCAAAGGTTATGCAAACCGTAATCTGGAAACACAGCTTCTGGTCAATGCACACATTTTCCCGGGAGCCTTGGGAGAATTAACTGCAGCAGACACACTGGTGGTTAATGCAGAAGATTATAAGACTAAGCTTACGGATGCTGCCTTAGGACGTCTGGTGCGTTTTGAAGGTTTGGAATATAAAGCCGGCACTTTTGATGGTGATACATATCCTCAGTTTCTGGAGGTTACCTATCCGGGAGGACAAACAGAGGCTGTTTATACCAATAAATTCTATGAGAGTGAAGGCTTGACACCCACTTATGCTTATAGCTACAATAATCAACGTTATTACGGTTCATCCTGGTTCTCTTTTGGAGGAACTTCGACCTCATCGGGTAACTACATTGTACGCGTAAGCGGTTATGCCAACTTCGCACTTCAACCGTTGCCCCAAAATGGTAAAAAAGGAGATATCACAGCAATTTATACAAAATATTCGGCCAAAAAGGGTAATTACATTAAATATCAGTTATTGGTTAATAGTATGAATGATATTAAGTTTTGAATCAAACTCACCACAGAGTAACACCGAGTTCCACAGAGTACTATTTATCTGATTTACAATAAGAAACTCGACAAAATTCTGTGTGACTCTATGGTGAAATCGATTCAAAACCATCATAAAAAAAAGTCCGAATGATGTTAAAAGCTTCATCCGGACTTTCTTATCATAAAAAGATCAATCGGTTACAAGAAATAGAATATTAATAATACCACCGCATTTACCGCTATCACACAACCGAATCCTCCTAATATCCAGGGACGCAGTTTACTCCCCTTCCCGGAAAAGAACAATGCGTAGCACATATTAACCATAATATTACTCACAATTGCCTGCATACTACAAGCTGTGATCACCAACGCAGCGACAGTACCTGTACTTTGCAATAAGTTCAGAATAAAAGGAGTAATATCACTAAAGCCCGAAATAAACGACAAAAGGTTTAACCCTCCCGTACCTGCATAAATCAATGTATAGTGCGTAAGAACGGTAAACACAACAAACAGCACAGCGAAAATCAATGCTACTTTAAACTCCAACGGATTGCTACCGTCTTCATCCTCATCCACATTTTCAGTAACATCTGTTTTCTTCCTTCGCGAATGAACAAACCATGCAACAGCTGCCGCAGTCAATGCCATGATAAGGAGGTAAGGATAAATATCCAGAAATATCTCACGACTAAAAATAAAGATCAGTATCATAAACCGCAAAAACATCATGCTAACTGCCAGCAACATAGCAGCAACATATTCCGTAGCCTGACCGGAATGTATATTACGACTTTTACGCGCTAAAACAGAGATAGTGGCAGTACTGCTATAAAGACCACCTACAATACCGGAAACCAACACACCGGACTCACGAAACACATAACGTTTCAGCAAATAAGACAGATATGAAATGCCGGAAACAACCACAGTAGCCAGCCATATGGAATAAGGAGTCAGGTTGATATCCGGGATAATATTCTCATCAGGCAACATGGGCAAAATGATACCACTAATAGCCAGAAACTTGGCAAGGGTAATCATTTCATCGTTCTTCATACGCTGGGCGAATTCGGTGAAAGTATGTTTCAATTCCGTCAGTAATAATACGGTAACAACAACCATTACATAAAACCACGAAGGCTGCGTATCAACTATCGGAGCAATGCAATAGGTGATCAAAGCAATTATGATGGTAGTCACACCAAATACGTGGAACTGAGATTGCTTAACATAATAGTTCAAACCAAGCAAGATACCCAGTATCAAACCTCCTCCCATAAACAAACGCATATCTGCCTTATCAAGAATGTAGAGTAAATATCCCAATATACCAATAAAGGTAAAGGTACGGTCAGTACCAAAAAGAGTCGTCTCCCCTTCTCGTTTTAAACTGATTTTACGTTGGGAAAGGCCGATAAGAAGAGAAAACAAAGTCACCAGAATAAAAGTGACCAGTTCACGCGGAAGATAGTTATATAATTGCTCCATACAGTGTCCTTTTAATAATAAGAACAAATATACAGATTATTTTGTTAGCGTTACCAGGTTGTGTATGGTTTCTTCATCAACTGTGAATTATAGTAACGAACATCTCCTGTTACTTCCTGTCCGATAAAAGAAGGTTTCACAAAAGCCTCATCTTCAGCATTGAGTTCCACCTCTGCAACAATAAGTCCTTCGTTTTCACCATAAAACTCATCGACTTCAAAAATATGCTCACCACTACGAACCAGATAGCGGGTTTTATCAATTACCCCCGGTTCACAAAGTTTCATTAATTCTTCTGCCTCATGCAAAGGCAGCTCTTTCTCCCATTCATAACGACTGGTACCGGATTCATTAGAAGCCCCTTTGATAGTAAGATACCCTCTGCCATTACGAATTCGTACACGTACCGTCCGTCCACGGGCACTGCTTATATACCCCTGTACAATACGACTTTGCTCAAAAGCCTGTGATTTAAAATCTCCGATAACGAGAAACTTACGTTCTATCTCCTGTGCCATGCCGCAAAGATAGAAATAAAAGTCATAAGGTGATAGAGTTATAGGATTATAAGATTACAGAGTGGTAGGGTCATAGAGTGGTAAGGTTATAATTATATCTAAAAGTTATTTGTCAAAATCGCAACTATCTTTTCGGCATTCTCCAGTTTAAAACAGCAATAAAAGTCAGAGACATTCTTCCCTTTATCTAAAATGCTGATTTTCAACCATTAGCTTATTTATATCTTATCAATAAAACATGCACTTTATACTGTCAGAAAATAGTATTTTAAGGGTGAGTTAAATACGTACTTATTACACACAAAAGTACGTACTCTAAACAGATAAGAGTACGTACTTCTCTAAAACCGCGTCATAAATTCGATAACTAACTTATCTTGCTCCGAATCTTTAGGAATGCCCCCCTTTTTGTAGAAATACTTTTCATAGTTCAATCGGATATCGGCAACGAAAGCCTTGGAAAAGCTAAAAGTAAGCCCGCCGGTAAGACGCTTACGGGCATAATCCGTAACGGGAAGGCGACGGGTTGTTTCGTCCATTCCAAGTCCGTTACTATGGTCGTTCATCATATCATAGCGTACGAGAAACGACATTTTATGAAAGAATTTGTGCAATGGCAGATCATAATTTACAAAGCTATTAACAGCATGTACATCATCAAAAGAGCTGTGACCATACTTCTTATATAGATATTCGGCTTCAATGTGGAAATTGTCTGTTTCATAATAGATACCGATATCATACATATTAATACGTATAGCCTCCGGTTTAATCATCTGTGTACTTAAAGTAAGATTCCAGCCTTTAGCAAACCATAATTGTCCTTTTAGGGAGTAGTTCAACGTCTTCTGCCACTCTTTTTGATTAGTAAGTCCCGAACCATTGAATAAACCTCCTTCAAGAATAAAAGGCATTGCAGCATTTTTTCGAGTATAGGCCAACGTAGCGCCTACATCACGCACATCTCCTACCTGCTTGGCAATAAAAGAACGATTTGCAAAATACTGCTGATGGGGAGAGCGATGGGCATCAATCGTAAAAGGAACACGCATCTGCCCGATTGTAAAATCAAGGTGTTTCACCGGGAAGATACGGGTATAGGCATCCAGCATGCGGATAGTACCTTGATCTGATAAGTCAATTTCTGCTTTGTAAGCAACAATAGGAAGTACATTGCCCGTAAGACTGAAACGTGCATTACGCACCTGGAAACGGCTTTCATCCGTAGCTGTCTGATACTCATACTTAGCACGAACAGTACCATGGATGGCTGGCAAATAGTCATGCAGTTCCATTTTTTCTTTATTCAGCTTCTTGCCATCCACTACTTCTTCATTCACTTGTCCAAAAGCCATTGTAGCAAGCAATAAACCAGCTATGGCTGTAGTCAGTTTCCTCATTCCGGTCAAAATCTTTATTTTGCCGCAAAGGTATCTGCATAGAGGTACATCGTTATGACAAATGAGCTACAAAGCTGTTACAAAAAAGAATTCATCACAAATTACGCAGAAAACCATCTACATAATCTGTGATGAATAAAATCATCCTAAGAAAGAAAAGCCAATTAACATGGCCAATGCCAGAATAACGAGTCCCACCGAAATTATCTTAATGACCCGCTTGGCTTGTTCTTCTTCCTTTTTTGTGTGTGTTACTTTTTTCTTATTCTTACCCATATGTTTTTAGCTTTAAAGTTCAACGCTAACAAAGCTAAGAATAATTATTCAATCCAACGAAGGATAAGGAGATTAATTTTGTTCTTCTGATGAAAACTCCATCAAATAGGCTTTGATAAAATCCTCAATCTTCCCATCCATCACACCATTTACGTCAGAAGTCTGATAATTAGTACGATGATCCTTCACACGCCGATCATCAAACACATAACTCCGTATCTGTGATCCCCATTCAATTTTCTTCTTTCCGGCCTCTACTTTTGCTTGTTCCGCCAGGCGATGCTGCAATTCTCTGTCATACAAAATAGAACGTAACTGACGCATCGCATTCTCTTTATTTTTAGGCTGGTCACGTGTTTCGGTGTTTTCGATAAGAATTTCTTCTTCCTCACCAGTATAAGGATCTTTAAACTGATAACGTAAACGAACTCCCGATTCTACCTTATTCACATTCTGACCACCGGCTCCACCCGAGCGGAAAGTATCCCATGAAATACGTGCCTGCTCGATGTTAACCTCAATACTATCGTCCACAAGCGGAGTAACAAAAACCGAGGCAAACGAAGTCATTCGCTTCCCCTGGGCATTGTATGGCGAAACACGCACCAGACGATGTACTCCATTTTCACCTTTCAGATAGCCGTAAGAATAATCACCTTCTATCTGAATTGTACAAGTTTTAATACCTGCCTCATCGCCTTCCTGCAAGGTAGAAATAGTTGCTTTATAACCATTCGTTTCGGCATAGCGCAGGTACATACGCATCAGCATAGATGCCCAGTCCTGACTCTCCGTACCACCAGCTCCGGAATTTATTTTCAAAACACAGCTCATCTGATCGGCTTCGCCACGGAGCATATTTCTTAATTCCAGATTCTCTACAGCTTCCAGTGCTTTGGCATAACCCTCATCCACTTCTGCTTCGGTGACAAGTTCGTCTTTATAAAAATCAAAAGCCAGTTCCAGTTCATCGCTCAGTGTCTTGACTGTATTATAGTCTGCGATCCACTTCTGCAAGTCCTTCACCTTCTTCATTTGTGCTTCGGCACGTTTCTGATCATCCCAGAAACCCGGAGCTTGTGTTCTTAATTGTTCTTCTTCGACCTGAATTTTCTTTCCGTCGATGTCAAAGATACCTCCTCAGCGCATCAGTGCGCTCTTTCACGTCTTTAAGTTGTTCAATAGTAATCATTTGATTTACAATTTATTCCCTATGGTCATGACCATTATCTAATCTTTATCGCATAGGTACGTTAACGATTTACAATTTACGATTGAAATTACTTTATTCAATCATTTTATCTGTCTCAAGGGGACAAAGATACGCAAAAATCCGCTACCTTTGCTTTTGTAACTAAATTGTTATCATTGATATGAATAAACTACTAAAACTATCCTGCCTGTCGCTATTTCTCTTAATAGTGGCAAGTGTAAGCGGCGCTACGTCCAAAGACTACCGCTATGAGACAGTACCCAACGATCCGTTGAAGGCACGCATTTACACACTGGACAACGGGCTGAAGGTCTACATGACCGTTAACAAAGAAGAACCACGTATACAAACTTTTATTGCTGTACGTGTAGGTGGAAAGAATGATCCCGCAGAAACCACCGGACTGGCTCACTACTTCGAACACCTGATGTTTAAGGGTTCACAAAAGTTCGGCACACAGAATTATGCGGCCGAAAAACCTTTGCTCGACCAGATTGAGCAACAGTTTGAGATATATCGCAAAACAACCGATGAAACTGAGCGTACAGCCATTTACCATAAGATAGACAGCTTATCATACGAGGCATCCAAATTTGCCATTCCTAATGAATATGACAAACTAATGGCTGCTATCGGAGCTACAGGAACCAATGCCTACACCGGATTCGATATGACTGTTTACGTAGACGATATCCCTGCCAACCAAGTAGACAACTGGGCTAAAATACAGGCAGACCGCTTTGAGAACTGCGTCATTCGCGGCTTCCATACAGAATTGGAAACAGTGTACGAGGAAAAGAATATGTCACTGACCAAAGATCCGCGTAAGGTATACGAAACTGTATTGTCTGCCCTCTTCCCACACCACCCTTACGGTACACAAACCGTGCTGGGTACACAGGAAGACCTGAAGAACCCTTCTATCACCAACATCAAAAACTACCACAAACAATGGTATGTGCCCAACAATATGGCAATCTGCCTTTCCGGTGACTTTGAGCCGGACCAGATGATTGCTACTATCGATCAATACTTCGGGCATCTAAAACCCAATAATAACTTGCCGAAACTGAATTTGCCGAAAGAGTCACCCATCACCGCCCCTATTGTTCGTGAAGTACTGGGTCCGGATGCCGAAAGCCTGACACTGGCATGGAGATTCCCGGGAGCTGCCAGCAAAGAATACGAGATCCTACAGGTCGTTTCACAAATCCTGTACAACGGTAAAGCCGGTCTTATAGACCTCGATCTCAACCAGCAACAGAAAGTGTTACAGGCCTATGGCTACCCACTGGACATGGCAGATTACTCGGCTTTAATGCTGCAAGGCCGTCCCAAACAAGGACAGACATTGGATGATGTAAAGAACCTGTTGCTTGAAGAAATCAAGAAGCTACGTGCAGGAGATTTTGACGAAAAGATGCTGCAAGCCAATATCAATAACTTCAAACTTTACCAGGTTCAACAACTGGAAAGTAACAAGGGACGTGCAGACATGTTCGTAAACTCGTTCATTAACGGTACCAACTGGGCAGATGAAGTAACCGCTATCGACCGCCTTGCCAAACTCACCAAAGAGGACATTGTAACCTTCGTCAATAAATATCTGACCGATCAGAACTATGCCGTTATTTATAAGAAGCAAGGACAGAATCCGAATGAGAAGAAAATGACAAAACCAGCCATCACTCCGATTGTGATGAACCGTGACGTTGCCAGTGACTTCCTGAAGGAGATACAAAACAGTAATGTAAAGCCCATTGAGCCTGTATTCCTTGATTTTAAGAAAGACCTCAGCCAACTGAAAGCTAAATCGGGCATTCCTGTACTATACAAACAGAACACAAGTAATGACCTGTTCCAGTTGATTTATGTATTCGACATGGGTAACAACAACGATAAAGCCCTCGGTACCGCTTTCGATTACATTGATTATCTGGGAACCTCCGATATGACACCCGAACAGGTGAAAAGCGAATTCTATCGCCTGGCATGTAACTTCCGCGTATCTCCGGGTAACGAACGTACCTATGTTGTACTTTCGGGCCTCAATGAGAATATGCCTGAGGCAATGAAATTGTTTGAGAAACTGATGGCGGATGCACAGGTAAATAAAGAAGCTTATACCAATATGGTAGCCGACATTCTGAAATCACGCAAAGATGCCAAACTGAATCAGATGCAGAACTTCCGCCGACTGATGAACTATGGTATGTATGGTCCTAAATCTCCTGCTACCAATATACTTACAGAAGCCGAACTTCAAAACATGGATCCGCATGAACTGACAGACCGCATTCATAATCAGAACAGTTACAAACATCGCATTATGTACTACGGTCCAACAAGTGAGAAGGAACTGTTAGCCATTATCAACAAAAACCACCAGGCTCCCAAAAAGTTAAAAGAGATCCCTGTTGGGATGGAATTCCCACGTCTGGAAACGCCGGTAACAAAAGTGCTTATCTCCCCTTATGAGGCAAAACAGATTTATATGACTCAGCTTTCCAATCGTGGTGAAAAATTTGATCCTATGATTGAACCCTCACGCCAAATGTACAATGAATACTTTGGTGGTGGTATGAACTCCATCGTATTCCAGGAAATGCGTGAGAGCCGCGGGCTTGCATACTCTGCATGGGCCGGACTCAACCGTCCGTCTTATTTGAAGTATCCATATCTGCTCCAGACTCAGATAGCCACACAGAATGATAAAATGATTGATGCTATCAAGATTTTCAATGATATTATCGATAACATGCCGGAGTCTGAAGCTGCTTTCCAGCTCGCCAAAGAAGCACTTATCGCCCGTCTGCGCACAGAACGTATCACTAAGAGTGACATCATATGGTCATACATTAATGCACAAGACCTGGGACAAAATGTAGATAGCCGTATCAAGCTGTATAATGATGCACAAAACATGACACTGAAAGATGTTATCAACTTTCAGAATAAATGGGTCAAAGGACGCACCTATACATACTGTATCCTCGGTGACAAAAAAGAGTTGGATATGGAAAAGCTAAAAGAAGTGGGACCAGTTGAGGAACTTACACAAGAAGAGATTTTTGGATATTAAAGAATAGATATGAAAAATAAAGATGCACCCCACAAGTTGGAAAATAAACTTTAGGGGTGCATTTTTTATATTGAGGCACACATTAATATATGGTTCTTATCTCATTTTCCTGTACGCCAATTTCCTTCGTTTCATTGAGTAAATTACCAGTTACAATAACTGTTTCACCGTTATTATGGTGTATATTCAGCTTTTTACCCCGAATACATAAACCATCTACCCCGGATGTAGTCTTGAACAAATTCACAACATGGGGTTCTCCCTTTTGATAAAAATAATTATTTTTCAATAAAACAAAATCAATAATAGAAGCCATTCCGAATATAGAAGGCCTCACTCCACTAGGTTTACCGTTCCGATAAGTTTCAGCAAAAACCGAATTGGTCAACACGATATCCCGAATATTTGCTTCTAACAAATTCCGGGCAAGAGTAACCTTATTTTTTTCTATCAATCCATATACCGTATAATTCATATCCGGATATTTTGCCGCGTCAAATCCGGCAAATGGTTGTTCAATATCATAGTATTTATAGAAAAGTCCTAACATACTCTCATAATAATCATCCGAAAGTTCATCCAGATACAATCCGGTAGTAATCTGAACCGGAAAGCTATCTCTCCCCTTAAACTGATTAAGATGTTGGACAGGTAGTGCCTGAGGACTATCCCAAAACCAATTCAGACATTGTGAGAACAGACTCTGATATTTATTTTTCCAATCACTGGCATCTACTTCCTTACCAAGTACATCAGCAATTTGAGCCATACATTTGATATCTATGAGTCCTGCAACTACAAACTCTATATCCTTTTCATTTTCAGGTGTCATACCTAAATAAATCCAACGAGGATTCTTTATCCTCCAGTCCAAATAACGGGACAGAGCCGGATAAACTTCTTCCAACGATCTGACATCTCCCGTCAACTGATATAAGACCCAGGCCGTTTCTGCCTTCTTGGAGGGAAGACTTTCACCGCCTAACATACCTTCATCATCAACCAATGAAAGCATACCTTTCAATGCACTCCAGGAAATAGAGGGATTAATATACCCATATAACTGCATCCCGACAAAAGATTCCCATGCAGCCGAGAAAGGAGAACTCTTATGACCATGATCCCATAAAGAAGGCTTTCCTGCCACAAGCTGATAATAAGGATAAACTGCCGGATCGGGGCACAATACAGACTGTGCCAGAAACACCCATGCTTTATAGTAGGTAGCTTTTACTTGTTCCGGAGTAACTCCTTTTACATCAATGGAACGTAATGAGAAATCCACTGGCTGAGGTACCTGCGAAAGATATGTATCCCAGTACTTTTCCTGTTTTTTATAAGCATCTAACGCCTTCTCCTTTTTCAATGGAGCCAATACACGGGTAAGCATTTTCCCGGAAGATTCCTCCGGCAAAGCAAAAGAAATACTCCAAACCATATCGGGAACTGTTGTCATTTCTATTGCCCACCATTTGGCTTTAGTCGCATCCTTCACCCTATTTTTCTTAGCTTTCAAATCATCATAACTTCCATAATAAGTAATTCCTCTAAACAACCCATTAGAAGCTATAACATATTTAAAATCAGGATGTTCTATAGTTAAATAAGATTTTTGATAATCAATCTTACCCGGTATACTCCCTGCAAGAACAATACGGGTGTTTGAACGAAAACGAACGCTCCTCACAAGCGTGTTCTCGTCATAGAAAAAGTCAGTCCCTTCCACATATACATTTTGCGGATAAGTAGCACTAAATGGTAATGCATGAGGCATCCACTGTGTCTGGTACGTCAATGCTTCGCTGTATCCTCCGCCAGTATCGGTCAATAATAGCAGCAGTTTTTTTACTTCTCTTCCAAAACGATTTCCTTTATCATTATTGTTCGTACTCAAATAAGCAACGTTTAAAGGTAAAGAAGAAGCATTACTATAAACGACAGGAGTAATTTCATCCGGATTTTTATCAAAATCATAAGGGTTAATTACAATTCTCGAACCTTCGATACTCAGATCGCGACGTTGAAAAGCCCCTTCTTCCATCAAGTCTGTACTTTTAGGAGGTTGTGCTCCTACAACCAAAAACGGAAAAAAGAGAGCTATTATTAAACTAAAATTCTTTTTCATATTTTATATGACAACTGCATTACACATTGTTTTATTACAAATCGATTCTTTTTTCTTCTTCTCCATGCGAGTAAGTAAATTTCGGGCTACAAAGTAGGATGCCCCTTGTAAAATAGTGACCAAAGGCAATGTTATTTTCAAAGCAGCATCTTCTGAAATGAATTTAGCAATAAGTATAAACAACCCGCATCCGATGAGACGTCCGGCATAAAGTCCCCATTCATGATTGCAAATATAGGTATATTCATTTCTCTTTTCAATACCCGAAACAAAGTCAATTACCCGCAATTGTATAGGGAAATAAGCTATATCAAACATTGGGCGGGCCACTACCAGGCATAGTAAGAATATTACTACAGAAAGTGTATTGAACAAAAGCGAATTAGTTACCGCTCCGATGATAAACAAAGCTAATGAAACAAAAAGAATATGCAAACGTTGTTCCGGCTTTGCATTCCGCCCGATAATATACATCAAAAAAGCTGTAACTAACGCACAAACACTTTGAATTGGACCAAGTGCACCTTCTTCCCCAATAAACTTGAATATCAATATAGAAGGAGCCGTTACAATAAATCCCTGAACTAATCCTTTCAACACAGCCATCAACAGCATTCTATTCCATAAATTGTCAAATTTGAAATAGAGAAATCTCGGACTATCCGGTTTTTCATATTTCCCTTTTGTAAGAATCAACACCGAAGCAATTATGGTCAATCCAATAATAAAATAAGATATGACCTGATAGGCAAATGAGCGAACATTGCTTAGCCCGACATACTTATGCGTGATATACACAATAATAGTACTAATGATAATAGGCATAACTACCCCCGCAAAAGTATTGAAAAAAGCTTCTGTTCCATAATAATAATTCCGGTTCCCGTCAGTAGTACTAACCAACACCAAATAATCTCTGTTAGCCCAAAAGAAGCCGAAAGACAACCCCATGATAAGTCCTGCTATACCAATGCCCCCTGTTGTCAGTTCAGGCAAAGAAGTCATATACAACATCGATATACCACCCAGCAACATACCAAAAGAATATAACCAGCCCGGAGCTATCTTTCGGAGTAAAAAACCATTGAAAATAAAAGTGATAGGAACACCTGTATAAACCATCAGCTGATACAAAACAACTCTTGCCATATCAGCAGACTGCCCCATGATATATGCTGCCTGAAATATTTCTATAACCGGTAGCACAAATGCATAAATAGCTGCCGTAGCCAACAGAACTTTTGTATTCAATGGTTGTGATTTGAATAAATTAATATCCTTCATACAATCTTTCTTAAGTATTTAACAATAAGCAAGAGGAAAACTAAGGCACCGTAATTTCCGCCACTTCTGTATAATTATACGCATTACTCGGATTTTTCGTTTGAACTCCAACCCTCATATAATATTTTTTCCCGGATTCAAGTTCTACTCTTACAGTCTGTTCTACTCCCAGATCAGATTCATTTAACTTAATTCGCTTACTCAAATCATTAATAAATCCCCCTGTATTCATCCCCCCGACATATTTTGTCTTATCTGAGATGAACAGACGAGTAGTAGAAAGTGCATAAAAATTTTCATCTGTACTACCTTCCGGACGAGTTGCTTTAAATTTCACAACAAGCTCCATACCTTCCAAAGCATATTCCCAATCAATATGTATAAAAGGTATTACTTCAAAAGTAAAATCGGGATAATCACCTTTCTCCAACGAGAATTGCTGAGGTTCAGGAGTGACAAAAGCTCCCTGAACGGGTTGGACCTCATAAAGAGAACCCGCATACCCGAAGGCATACTCCCAATTGAAAGAGCCATCTGTTTTTCCCCAGAAATACTCCGGCTGGATATTGTCCTGATACTCCCAGCTTAATTCGGTCCACTTGATTTTGAAACCATTCGGTTGTTCAGTCTGAATACCCTTACCTGTTGTTTTATCAATAACAACACCTCTAAACTTAGCATTCGGTCCGTCATAGTTATCCACATCACATGACGTAAACAACACACACAATAACACAGTATATATACTATAAAATGATATTCTTTTCATAATCGGTCTTTTTTATTTTTATAATTAAATTCATTAGTAACCATAATTCTGGACCAACTTGGGATTCTTCTTTATTTCATCTGCCGAAATAGAATTATAATAGTATTTTTTTAAGAATAGCAAATCATTGGTTCCAACAAAATCAACTTTATATTTCCACTTATTAGTACGAGTATCAAGCATTGGGAAAAGTCCACGGGGACGGAATAATTCCCCCATCACCTGATCAAAAATCCGCCAACGGCGATAGTTCCAATAAATTTTATTTTCAAAAACAAACTCACAAATATATTGTCTGCGCACCTCTCCGATGGTTATATCTGAAACGGGTAATTCCTGTAAACCAGCACGGGTACGTATATCATTAACCAAAGGTTGAGCAATCTCCGGATGTCCCAGTTCTACCTGAGCCTCAGCAGCTATCAACAGAATTTCTGCATATCTGATAACGGTCCATGGCTGGTCACTGTCAAATTCAGTAAGACTATGTTTTTTAGAGTCGTCAATCATTTTTTTCTGAAACATAGAAGTAGGTGTCTTATTGTCTTCACCCATACCGTACTTCCCACGATATTTGGCAGAAGTCTGTTCTTTACCACTTGCATTAATCTCACCATACTTCACATCGATCAATTCTCCCTGAAATGTAGATCCCGGCACAATCACCGATCCCAATAAACGTGCATCCCGACCAGCAAACAAATCTTCACGATTATCAAACTCTCCCGGTATATAACTGCCGGCAGGGGTATTAAAGGCACCCGAAGTACCATCCAGATATTCAAACTGTTCCACTAAATCAAGAGTCGGACAACTATTCGGATTACTTTGACCTCCCCAAGGCAAACGATCCACATCAAAACGGTAAACCAAATCAGGATAAGAATATGAACGACTCATAATGACCTCTTTATTTTTATCCGGCTCCACATTCAGGAATATTTTTCTGAAGTTTTCACTTAAATCATTCGTGTCAAATGACCGCGCCAATTCGTACTTTTCTGATTTAATAATTTCATTTGCTGCCTGATAAGCTATTTCATAATATCTGTCAGCTTCAGATGCAGGAATCCCGCAAACCATTTTTCCGGTATTTTCATCTTCCAAAACCAAATCATTATATTTAGCGATACTTGCTGCATAAATAGCAACTTGTGACTTCAATGCATATACCACAGCCTTATTAATTCGTCCTTGAGGATTGTTTTCCGGAATATTCAACTCGAGTGCCTTATCCAAATCAGCCAAAATATAATCCCAAGTCTCCTGTTCACTATTACGTGGAATTTCAAGTGAAGAAATACTGGAAGGACCTGAATATTCCAACACTTTGTCGATATAAGGAAGGCCCCCAAAACGTTTAGCCATCGCAAAATAATACCAAGCCCTGATGGCATATCCTTCTGCCTGATAACCATCCACTTTATCGGCAGTCATTCCGGCAGAGTATTTATTCAGATTCTCTATATATTTACATACATTTCTGATCACTGTATAATTCCACCAGGAATTACCTGAATTACCACTCAGATTAGCACCATCATCTTGTTTACGATTACGTGCAAAACCAGTAATTGTCTCCAATTCTTCAAACTTATAATTAGTATTGTTAAAGCCCCCACGTTGATCAAAACGATAATCTTCAATAGGCAAATCAATGTATAACCTTGTAAGTGCTGTCTTCACACCTGACTCATTAGCATATACATCCTCATCTGTGACAATATTAGATGGTTTCAAATCCAGATAATCACTACAAGCAGTTGCACATAGCCATATCAATATACTATATAATAAAACTTTTTTCATGATTTATTGCTTTTTAGAAAGTTAGGTTCAATCCGATATTAAAATTCTGAGAAGTTGGATAAACATATCCCCAGTTCGTATCACTACCTGTTTCAGGGTTATCAACATCCCAACCGGGATATTCCGGATCCATATTCTTCAATTTAGAGAATGTCAACAGATTAAAGCCATTGGCAAAGATACGGGCATGTGACACACCTGCCTTACGAGTCAATCTTTGAGGGATAGTATAACCGATCTCCACGCTTTTCAGTCTCAAATAGCTTGCATCCATAATACGCCAGGTATCATCCCGGTAATTGAAAGAATATGAATTATCCCGGTAACGGGGATAAGTTCCTGCAATCCAATTACCGGATTCATCCTGTCTCCACCGATCGGTATGAAATTTCAAAGCTCCGGCAGATCCGTCAAATGCATAAGGTGTTTTAAGGAATTCGCTATATACTACATTCTTTTTACCTGCACCCATGAAATGTAGATTTATATCAAAATTATTCCATTCCAGATTAATTGTAAATCCATATTGAATTTTCGGATAACCTTTATGGAAGAAAGGATAAATATCTTCTCCATCCACATAACCATCACCATTCAGATCTGTATGATAAAAGTCTCCCGGTGTCAATATTGAATTCTGAAAGGTACCTTCTTCGTTGGGCAAAGCAGAAATATCCATACCGGGTGTTATAACACCTCCCCATTCCATAGCCCACCAAAGACCACTATTACGATTATTCACATTCTCTCTCCAATTACGATAAGAGCTGGATGAAGGAGCACGCTCGGTATATATATTCTTTGTATTGGAATACATAAAATTTCCGGTAAAATCATACTTTACACTTCCGATTTTATTACTATGGGTAAGAGTTATCTCCCAACCTGAAGTACGTGTACTATTTAAATTCTCTTGTGGCAAATCCATACCTGTCACACCCGGTATAGAAGCATTTCTTCGGGCAGGTATACCAGTCCTGTTTCTGACAAAAGTTTCCACAGTTCCTCCAAATAATCCATTCCACATGTCCCAGTCAAGTCCGAAATTCATCAGTTTATTTTCAATCCAGGTTAATTTCGGATTTGTTGCACCCCTGTCAGAAATAGCATTCATCTTATCGTTTCCAAAATAATAGTAACCGCTGGGGTAGGTATAGCCAGACACCCATTGATAAGCAGCTACCCCATCATCAGCTGTAACTCCGTAAGAAGCTCTCAGCTTCAAATTATCAATAAATGATAAAGCTTTTATAGATTTAAAGAAGGATTCTTCCGACAAACGCCAGCCAACGGAACCACCAGGAAATAATCCAAATTGCCCACTTCCTGTATACATAGAAGAACCATCGTAACGAAAAGCAAGTTCTAACAAATATCTTTCCGCAAAGTTATAATTCAACCGCCCCACATAGCCTTGCCTCCTGATGATATCAGGAAATGAGGCACCTATCACCTGTGTCTTGTCATTATTGCCAGCAGCCAGTTCGTCCAGATCAAATGTATAATAACGTTGAGCTCCCTGATACTCTGTTCTATTCTGCGACTGTTCAAAAAGTCCAAGAACATCAATAGTATGCTGTCCAAACTGTCTTTTATAATTTACAGATAGTTGTAAACCATTAGTAGTTGCCCAATGCACATCCTGCACCAATGTACTGGGTGACATATAAGTTTTGGGAATATATTGTTCATCTTTGTATGTATATAAAGTATATGCAGGATTCCATCCTTTATAAAGAGCATTATAACGACTATAGTTATACATAAACTTAGCACTTAGCCCTTTTACAAAAGGTATGTCCCAATTGAGAGAGGTCTGAATAGAAGTACGATCTGATTTGTTCTTTTTATATCCGCCTCCATTTTCCGAATCAGAGTTAATTACAGGATTCAATTCAGCTCCCATATATGCCGGATAGTCAGGATTACCATTTGCATATATACTTGTCAACGGTTCATTCGTTTCACGATTTACCGGAGGAGTAAACCACATCCATTTTATCTGGTTCCATGCATCCTGAAAAGGTGCATTTTTCTCATCTTTAATATATCCGATATTTACATTAGCCGTTAACCCATAACCTAATTTCGCAGTCAGATTTGTCCGAAAATTAAAACGTTCATAATCCATTGATCCGGATTTAAACATACCTTCCTCATTAAAGTAACTCCCATTAATAAAATAGTTCACTTCCTGATTTTTTCCCACACTGCCGGAAACACCTATAGTATGATTGGTCTGGGGTACAAAATCTTTAATATATTGGCTATATAAATCAAAATCCGGTGTATTTCTAAATAACTCCAACTGTTCTGGCGTATAGGTTCCTTTCGGATTAGCATATCGGGCTAATCCTACTTCATTAATCATAGAAGCCCATTCAAATGCGTTCATCATTTCCGGTAAATCGGTTTGATGAGACCACCCATAGGTCCCGGAATATTCTATCTTAGCCTTCCCGGTGGTTTTCCCATTTTTAGTTGTAATCAGGAGTACACCATTACCGGCCCGCATTCCGTATACAGCAGCAGATGCATCTTTCAATGCCGACACACTCTCTATTTCGTTGGCAGATAGTCGGTTGAAAGTTGCCATATCACTTACTACCCCATCAATAACAACCAACGGTTCTCCCATTCCACGTATATCAATATGTGATTTAAAAGCACCTGGTTCGCTTGAATTAGTTATCACTTTTACACCAGCCATTTTTCCTGCTATATTCTGTTGCAGATTGCTGTTGGTAGAAGTAATAATCTGACTGTTATTTACTGAGGAAACAGCTCCGGTTAAAGTAGCTTTCTTTTGTGTCCCATATCCTACAACCACAAGTTCATCCAATGAATGGATATCTTCTGTCATTTCCACCAGCAACTCTTTATTATCTCCGACCACAACATCACAATCACGATATCCAATATAAGAGAACCGGAGTGTAGTTTTTGCAGAGGGTACCCGCAATAGGAAATGCCCGTCCATATCAGTAACCGTACCTATATTCTTGTCACCTTTTACCGTTACTGACACTCCTATCAACAGTTCACCTTCGGGAGATGTTACTGTCCCTTTAACGGTAACGGCATTTTGAGCCTGTACTAAGGCCACACCACATAAAAAACAAAAGATAAAAAGTAATCTGAGGAAAAGAATACCTCTGATGTAGTAATTAGACTTCAGGTAATACATAATAGTAGATTTTAATTAGTAATACGATTAATTGAGGCACAAATATAAGAACCATTCAATACTTTAAAGTATGTTTATTTAGCAAACGAGTATACAGCGCAATAATATCTGAAATAAAGATTTAGCATAACAATATGAAAAAATAACAGACCTGTGCAATAACCCCAATCTCCTATATTTGCCACACATTTATTAATCATTTAATTCAATGCGTATGAAAACTTTAAATTTACTACTTACAACCGGAGTACTTCTGGCAAGCTCGTTCATCATTAGTGTAAATGCACAGACTCAGCCTATTAGCCTGGACCCCAAAGAATGGTCGGAAGGCAAGAACATGGACATTTATGAAGAAGAAGGTAATTTAGTACTCGAAGTCTGGACCGCAGCCGAACCAGCCTGGCAAGAAACGTATATCCGTATTATAGACCTGGATCTGGAAAAATACCCTAATTTCAGTATTACGACCGAAGGAGATGAAGGCGCACAATGGAATGTTAAAATAGCTGCCCCCGATCTTCCGGATCAGGCCTCTCTACTTACTGGTTCTACAGCAGGTGGTGGTGACTCTTCTGAATTTGGAGAATTCAACTTCGAGGGGACCATACCTTCTATTTTAGGAGAAGACAGTGGAGAAGTTTCTTTTGAACTTTATCTATGGGTAATCGGACAAGGACAAAGATTAGTAATCAGTGATCTACATTTTTACGGAGACGGCGGAACCGGTTTAAATCAAGCATTCAATCCTACGACACTGATTAATAAACCCGGAGGATTTGTATTGAATAATGTAGAAAATAAAGCTATTACAATTTTTAGTTCGACCGGGGCTATAATAAAAAGTATGATATCGGCTAATAGCAAACAAGATATAGATCTTCCGACAGGGTTATATCTCGTTAAAATCGGGGAGAAAACAACAAAAGTAATTGTTAATTAAAATTCAGAATATGATTATCTGTAATCACGCATATTAACCGACTAAAAACTATAAATAAGAACAGGCTATATATATGATGCAGATAATCATAAATTTGTAAATTCTTAATCCTCATAATGAAAATACCATGAAGAAACAAGTATTATCTTCTCTATTCATTTTATTTCTACCGTTCTGTATTTGTGCACAAATACCTGACACGGAACAACTCCGTGAATCGGATAAGAATCAAAGCAGAGATTTAAGTATCCCGGGATCACGATTAGTTCTAAATCCTTTTGCTTTTTATAATGCAACTCCCTCAACTACTCCATCTGATTTTTCAAACCATCCCTCACTTCCGCTAAACATCGGTTATCTTAGTACGGAACGTATCGGCGAACGGCGTATAGATAATGCTTTATTCCTATATCGATACAAAGGGCAATCGTCTGCTTCTACTTTAGAAACCGGCTGGCAAGCCGATCTAACCAGCACAGTAAAGTGGTACCCTGAGAATGGTTCTAAATTAGAGATTATCGAAGAAGGACTCAAGATGAGTGTAAACAGTAACGCAAATCCTTCCTATAAATCACTAACTACCACCAATCGTATTTCTATTGATCTGGATAAGACTCCAATACTCACTTTATACATGCCACAAGCTTCCGGAAAATGGTCTCTAAAAATTAGAAACACCCAAAATGAAGAAGTTACCCTTCGAACGGATGCATCCGGTACAGGAACCTTTGAATACGATTTACGCGAACTTACTACCTGGAAAGGTAATCAAAGAATCTCTTTCAACTTATGGGCTATCGGTTTAAATTCTTACTTTGTACTCAGTGACATGCGATTCATTGGCATAAACGGCGAAGAGGCCTGTGAAGAAGCAGTCTCTTATTCAACCGAATGGTTACCCAATGAACTACCCTTTAAAGCCACTTATTCCGATGAAACCACTCTCACCGGAACCGACTTCTTCTACGACAAGAACACCATCGCCCGACAAATTAAATTTAATCCGTCAAACAATAATAGTTCTTTTATACTTGCTGGTTATTACGCAGGTAAAGATATATCAGTAACCAATGACATTCTGAAAACCAATAATGGTACATTCTCATTTGCCGTAAAATCTGATGTATTTTCTCCTTCCGAAATCATCTTCTACAAAAGTAAAATTGAATTAAAATCTCAAATAAACGGTTCACCCAATCCTGGATATGGCCCTTATTGGGCTGTAAAATTCAATATTAATTCACTTCAAAAGAATGAGTTAAGAACAGCTGTCGCTTTCTCATATAGTAACGACAAAGAAGATTCCTCTACTATAACCAATCGCATCAATGCTCCGTTTAATGGGGATAATATGCAAACTCAATATATCGAACGTAAGATGTTTTGGAACAACTTCCTAAAAAAGGTTCCCTGCCCTTCAAACTTCTCTATCGAAACTGTAGATAATTATGGTATAACAGCCGAACAAGTCAGAAGAGATTATTACAACGCCTGGGTATTCGTAGCTCAAAATGTCCTTGAACCAGATCCGGTACACTTTCCTTATCCACAAGTAGTAACAGGTAAGGGATCCATGTGGGACGAATCGGACGATCGGGCTCCTTATAGTGCCACTTGGGAGAGTTTCTTTGGCATACAGTTCTATGCTTTCATTGACCCGGAAACGGCTTGGGACGCTTTTGAAGGACTCATGTCACTCACTGACAAAGATGGGGTAATAGGGGGTGAAAGTCTTCCGTCCAGAAAAGCCCAAACAGCCTGGATACTTTATCAAACCACCCAAGACAAAGAACGTCTTGAAAAAATATATGCTCCATTAGAAAGATATCTAAACTGGCGACTGATTTACCCACATTGGATATATAATTCATATCCGGATAAAAATAAGAAAGATGCGGAATTTGCCTTCTCTGCTATTATTGATATTGATTATATGATCAAAATTAGTGAAATAATCCGTGATGAGCAAACAGCAAATGAATGGAGAATCAAACAGAAAGAATTCTATAATCAGTGTTTACCCTGGTTCTGGCGTACACCAACAACTTTTCCTTCACAGTATTACGATCTTTCCACACAAGGCAGATCTGAAGGGCATCCATATTGGGTAACATCCGGTCTGCACATGAATTTGCTTTCGGGAGATTATCTCGAAAGTTTATATTCACTTTTTTCTTTCAATTTCAATCCGAAAAAGAATTTTGGAGGTTCGGGTATGGGATTTCCCAAATATCCTGATGTAAGCTATACATTATACGGATTACTTGAACATCAAAAAACGAAAAAAGCCGAGAATGTAATCGATGCCTGTATCCGGGATATCTGCCGTTCCGGAGGATGGTTCTCCGAACAGTATGAAACAACTGATACACCTTATCCGACAGGAGTACGCCCCTCTCTATTTGGTGCCAGTATGATAATTGACTTCGTAATGATCAAAAATGGTTTTCGATACGATATGGGAGTACCTTATATCCAGAATCTATTCCGAAAAGCAGCTACAATCAGCGGTATCCGTTACGGAAACGACGTACTTAATATAGAATGTGATACAGAAGGAAATTATTCCGTCAGTGGAAGCTATATAAATACTCCCCGGATCATCCGGACAAATTATGGAGAATCAGTTCCCGTCTACAAAGACGGGAACCCAAGTCAGATAAAAGTAAACAATGTGAATGATGAAATAATGAAAATATCCAATAATTACACATCCAGTCCGTTTGTTAGCATATATGTTCCACTAAATCAAATCTACTCGCTTTACCTATATGATTTGAAAGGCAGTTTGCAAGCAATTCTCGCCAATCAAAAAGTATCTACAGAAAGCGAAAAAAGATACTATTTAAACAATTATCACCCACAACCTTACTTAATCTGCCTGCACCTTCCTGGAGAAGTATATTCTAATAAAGTAATCGTTACTCATTAAATTAGCCATCCAAAAATACCGAGACATCATGAACAAGCCAGCCCTTCTTTATATAGCCTCTTACCTTTTTACAATACTATTATCCGGTTGTTCTTCCGAAAGTACTAAGACTCCGGTAGATTATGTAAACCCATACATGGGTAACATCAGTCATCTGTTAGTACCAACCTATCCGACCGTACATCTGCCCAATAGTATGTTAAGAGTATATCCTGAAAGAGCCAATTATACCTCCGAATTGATTAAAGGTCTGCCTATTGCCGTTACAAGTCATAGAGGAAGTTCCGTGTTCAACCTCAATCCATTTCAAGGGAATGAATCCGACGCCTGTTCTGAAGTCTATTACTCATACGATCAAGAAAAAATAACTCCTTACCGTTACACTGTTTTTCTTGATAAAAATAAAATCAACGTTGATTATGCACCCTCACACCGGTCAGCCATTTATACCATACAATTTGAAGAAAGCCGGAAAGAAGCTAATTTTATTTTATTGAATGTAGGCAACGGAAAGCTAACGTTCAATGAAGAAGGTCATATAGAAGGGTATCAGATAATTGATAATAGCCAAACCAAAATATACCTATATTTAGAGACAGAACAAAAGCCTCACTCTACCGGGTTCCTATCCGGCACATCCGTCTATTATGGAGCAAGCAGTATCAACGGTGAAAATAAATCTGCTGTTCTGAAATATAATAAAGAAACACAAACCATAAATATCAGATATGGAATTTCTTTTATTAGCAGCGAACAAGCTAAAAGCAATCTAAGAAAAGAAATCAGAACCTTTGATGTTAATCAGGTAGCCGAAAAAGGAAAGGATATCTGGAATAAGGCTTTAAGTAGTATCTCTGTAAAGGGAGGAAATGAAAACGATAAAATAGTTTTCTATACCTCCCTATACAGAGTATACGAGCGAATGATCAATATATCGGAAGAAGGAAAATATTACAGTGCATTCGACCATCAAATACATAACGATGAGGGAATTCCTTTCTATACGGACGATTGGATCTGGGATACTTATCGGGCTGCCCACCCATTACGTATTCTGATAGATCCGGAAGCGGAACAGGCAATGATTCACTCTTATCTCCGTATGGCCGAGCAATCCCCAGAATTCTGGTTACCTACATTTCCGGAAATCACAGGTGATAGCCACCGGATGAATGGAAATCATGGAGTAATCGTTCTCTGGGATGCATACATTAAAGGACTTACTAATTTTGACCTGGAAACTGCCTATAAAACCAGCAAAGGGGCATTAACCGAAAAGACCCTTCTACCTTGGCAAAAAGCACCTTACACAGAATTAGACACATTCTACAGGACCAAAGGATACTACCCGGCTTTACATCCGAACCAAGAAGAGACGGTAGCACAAGTTTCCCCTACTGAAAAGCGACAGGCAGTAGCCGTCACTTTAGGTACCTGCTATGACGATTGGTGCTTATCACAAATAGCGAAGAAATTAAATTTTGACGATGATTATAACTACTTCTTAAATGCTTCCTACAACTACCGGAATCTATTTAATGAAGAGACTTCTTTTTTCCATCCGAAGGACAAAGATGGTAATTTCATCATGCCGTTTGATTATCGGTATGCAGGAGGACAAGGAGGAAGAGAATATTATGATGAAAATAACGGATGGATTTATCGTTGGGATGTTGCTCATCGTATTTCCGACCTGATCACATTAATGGGAGGAAAAGAGCAGTTTATCCGCAATCTTGACGACTTATTCACAGAACCACTTGGAATGGAAAAATTTCTGTTTTATCATCAATTTCCGGATCATACAGGTAATGTTGGTCAATTTTCCATGGCAAATGAACCTTCGCTCCACATCCCTTATCTGTATAATTATGCCGGTAAGCCCTGGATGACCCAAAAGCGTATCAGACAGTTGCTCAAACAATGGTTCAGAAATGACTTGATGGGAATTCCCGGTGATGAAGACGGAGGAGGTTTATCAGCCTTTGTTGTATTCTCGTCTATGGGATTTTATCCGGTAACGCCGGGAATTCCTGTTTACAATATCGGAAGCCCGTTATTTCAGTCTATAAAAATAGATTTAAAAAATGGAAAGACTTTCGAAATAGAAGCTCTCAATAATTCTGAAGAAAACAAATATATTCAATCGGCTACTTTAAACGGTAAAAAGTGGAATAAGGCTTGGTTCAGCCATGACGAAATAAAAAATGGTGGAAAATTAATTCTTATAATGGGGAACAGAGCAAACCCGGAATGGGGGAGCTCTTCTGAGTCCGTTCCTCCTTCCGGCGAATAGGTTCCATTATGATTTTTTAATACCATTGCTGTTTTTTTAAGACATGGAATCAGGCCAGATCGTATAACTTTGTCCAATTAAGACAGAAAAACACCATGCAGAAAGTATTATATCTACTTACTTTATTACTCATTACCGTATATACATATGCCGATGTCTCTCCGGTCGTCATAAACAGGTTAACCAATAATGAAGGCTTATCTAACAGTTCGGTGAATGTAATCTACCAGGATTCCAACAATTTAATGTGGTTTGGGACATGGGATGGCTTGAATTTATATAATAGCCGTGAATTCAAAACCTTCAAACCCAACCCCAATGTTCCTGGCAATATTACTAATAATATAATCAGAGATATCATTGAAACAACCAAAGGTAAGCTATGGATCACTACAGATAACGGGATCAATCTATACACTCCGGAAGCTATGCGGTTTCAATCTTTCTTCTATGATAACAAAGAAAATACCATCTTTAAAGAACGCTCTTTTTTAATCTGTAAAAACAGCCACAATAAAGTTATAGCTTCAGTATACAACACTGGATTATATTATTTTGATGAAGAACTGTCGGATTTCATCCTTATAAGAAACTTAAAAGAAACCTCCTTGAAAAAGCTATTTTTTGATAAGGATGATAATTTATGGCTATTCACTGACAACAATTCATTATACAGAGTCAATCTAGACTGGAGTAAAAACAAGCCTGATATAAAAGATATAAAACCGGTCATCTTAAGCCAGTCATCCCATGATGTTTTTTACAATCTATACACAAATCAGATATGGGAACAAAATGAAAACAGACATATCAATATCTATGATATACCGACTGAAACAAAAATAACGGAAATACCTTTCTCTAAAGTCATCTCTTCTATTATTTTTGAAAAGACCGGCTATATCATCGGTACAGCCAATGGCTTATTTTCCATCCAGGCCCCAAACCATGAAATAACAACTCTTATAGAAGATATCCCTGTTTTTTCTATTTATAAGGGGACACAAGATATACTATGGGTGGGTACAGACGGACAAGGTGTTATTATGCTCACACCAAAGAATAATCGGTTCACATCCTATTCATTAAAGAATTCATCTATTTATGGACTCAGTCCGGTACGCTGTTTTTGGGAAAATCAAAACAAACAATTATTCATTGGTACCAAAGGCTCTGGCCTATATATCTTTCAAGATGATACTACCGAAAATCTTTTTGCACAATTTACGACCAATAATGGTCTGATCAACAACTCCGTCTATGCGTTAGCAGGAAAGGAAAATGACATATGCTGGATAGGAACAGATGGCAAAGGGCTAAATTATTGGGATTATAAAACAAAAAAATTGTATACTCTGAAAATGAATGAGAAACTTGATATCATTTCCGTTTACGCCATTTATATTCAGAATGATCATACACTATGGATAGGTACGAATGGATTCGGACTCTATAAATTAACTATAAACCGATCAAAAACTCCCTATGAGGTCACAGAATATAAACAATTCATCTATCAGGATCATAATAAGAAAGGGCTTAGTAACAATGTTATTTTCTCCATTATTCCTGATGATCATAACGGTTTATGGATTGGTACCCGGGGAGGAGGACTCAATTATCTGGACACACATACCTATACTTTTACCACCTATCGCTTTTCAGAAAAAGAAATGTCCTCCATCAGCAACAATGATATCATCACTTTATATAAAGATCCTGATCATCAGCTATGGATAGGAACCAGCCTCGGACTTAATCTCATGCAAAAAGACGAAAAGGGAACGATATCTTTCAAACATTACACCGAAAAAGATGGTATGCCCAATAATACGATACATGGCATACAAGCAGACAATGATGGTAATATATGGATCAGCACAAACAAAGGATTAGGCAAATTATCCAAAAATAACGATAAAATCATTTCTTACTATCAAAACGACGGACTACAAAACAACGAGTTTTCTGATGGTGCATCCTATAAGTCTTCCTACACTAACAACTTGTTTTTCGGCGGTATTAATGGATACAATAAATTTGATCCTCAAAGTATTCCTGAAGCCACTTTCTCTCCCCGGCTTAATTTCGATAATTTCCTTATTAATAATGAGAATGCTGACATCCGTAAATTTACTAAAAAGATCAATGGAAAAAAAATGATTGTGCTCAACCATACTGAAAATCTGATAGGGTTTAAATTTACTCCGATCGATTACATATCAGGTATGAAATGTGAAATAGAATATAAACTTGCACCTTATGAAAAGAACTGGATACAAATGGGGACTTCACAGCTAATTGTACTCAATAAATTACCATCGGACGACTACATATTAAAAATCAGATTTAACAATGCCAATAAAATCTGGTCAGAGGATATCTATGAAATCCCGATCCGTATACTTCCACCATGGTGGCTGAGTAAATGGGCTTATCTTTTCTATTTTCTTACATCCATCAGTATTCTATTTGTTATCTATTCAGTAGTTAAAAATAGAATCCAAATGAAACATACATTAGAATTAAGCAATTTGGAGAAGACTAAAACGGAAGAAATTCATCAAGCCAAACTTAGGTTCTTCACAAATATAGCACACGAATTCAGTAACTCGTTAACTTTGATTCTCGTTCCTTCGGAGCAATTACTAAAAATAAGAAATTTGGAACCGGAGGCTAAGAGATATGTTAGAACAATACACTCTAATGCCGGACGAATGCAAAAACTCATTCAGGAACTGATTGAATTTCGTAAAGCAGAAACTGGTTTTTTAGAGTTGCAAACTGAAATTGTTGATATACATGAATTTGTAAAATACATAACTGATTATTTCACAAATACCGCAGCACAAAAAAACATACAGTTTTCAATTCAGATACAAGATGATACCAACACATGGATCACTGATCGTAGTTGCTTTGAAAAGATCGTATTCAATATTATATCCAATGCTTTTAAATACACCCCAATAAATGGATATATCCATTTATCTATCAGTCAAATTAATGAACATCTTATCCTTCAAATCAAAAATAATGGGAAAGGAATTAAGAAAGAAGATATTCATCTCATATTCAACAGATTCAAGATACTTGATCAGTTTGAAAAACAAATGGCTCAAGGAGAAAACAGGAATGGAATTGGATTGGCACTCTGCAAAGCTTTAACTGATCTTTTGAAAGGTACAATTGAAGTGGAAAGTGAACTAAATGATTATACTCAATTCACCATATCTCTTCCGGCATTGGAACTCACAAACAAACAACCGGTCTCAATGCCTCCATTGGTAACAGAAGAACCGCCCATAAATACAGAGTATACAGACATTACAGAATTGACAGATACAGATACTAACAACATGTCTCAAACAGTAATCCTAATTGTAGAAGACGATAAAGAAATCAGTAGTTTATTATATGGCTTATTGAAACATAAATATAGCTTATTGTTTGCTTCTAATGGGAAAGAAGGCGTAGAAATGGTAGAAAAGAACAGTATCCATTTAATTATCAGTGACATCATAATGCCGGAAATGAATGGGATTGAATTTGTCAATCACTTAAAGAGTAAAAACACAACCGCCAACATACCAGTAATTTTTCTCTCCTCCAGAACCTCTATTGATAATCAAATTGAAGGATTACAAACCGGAGCAGATGCTTATGTAGGAAAACCTTTTAATTCAATGCTTCTTGAAACAACCATTGACCGTCTTCTCACAAGCCGCAGAAGCTTAAAAGATTTCTATGCTTCTCCTTTATCAGCTATTGAAAAAATTGAAGGAAAAACTGTTCATAAAGAAGAAAAAGAATTTATCCTGAAACTAACCAGGATTGTTTCTGAGAATATAGACAACGAAAACCTATCAATCGAAATGCTTTCCAATGAAATGGGAATCAGTAAAATAATGCTCTACCGTAAACTGAAAGAGATAAAAGAAGAAACCCCCACTGAATTCATCCGGAAAATAAGAATGAATCAGGTAGAGAAATTATTGAAGATGACCAACAAGACAATACAGGAAATAATGTTTGATTGTGGTTTTAATAATAAAGCGTACTTTTATCATGAGTTCAGCAAGCAATTTAATCTTACTCCTGGAGAATATAGAAAAAAACATGGTTCAAAAGCTATGAATGAATAAGCATCATACTCTTTTGTAATCCTACGATACCAGGTTTTCCGATAAGCGGCGTTTCTTTGTTTTGATTTTTAATTTTATCATAAAAAAACATACTAAGAAATGAGAAAGACAGATTTAGCTTATCGCTCAGAACTGAATCCACTGATTAAACCACAGGATTTAGCCCCTATGATACCGGGTATGGAAATAGCTTGTATTTTCAACCCGGGAGTATTTAGATTTAATAACAAAACCTGCTTGTTACTACGTGTTGCCGAAAGGCCAATTCAAACAGACGGAGAAATATCCACTATCATCAGAAACTCCAACGGACAATTTGAAAAAATAACCTTCAGAAAAAGTGATCCGGACCTTGATGCTAAAGACCCGCGCGTAATACGTTATAAGGGCCAGGATTATCTCACCACATTGTCTTACCAACGATTATTATTCAGCGATGACAATATTCATTTCTATGAAGATATAAACTACCCTCCCATTTTTGGTGAAGGCCAACTGGAGAGTTTTGGAATCGAAGATTGCCGTGTATCATATATCGATGGTAAGTTCAATCTAACCTATTCTGCCATATCCCCGGTAGCCGTCGGTATCGGTTTAATGCAAACCACAGACTGGCAACATTTCGATCGTAAAGGTCTGATATTCCCTCCTCATAATAAAGATTGTGCTTTTTTTGAAGAAAAAATCAATGGCACACATTATGCCTTGCATCGTCCCAGTTGCCATGAATTAGGAGGAAATTATATTTGGATAGCGCAATCTCCCGACTTGGTTCATTGGGGGCAGCATAAATGTATTGCATTAACCCGCCCGGGTATGTGGGACGAAGCAAGAATTGGTGCCGGTGCATCCCCTATAAAGACTCCTGAAGGATGGTTGGTTATCTACCACGGAGCAACCTATGATAACAGATACTGTCTTGGTGCCATGCTGCTCGATCTAAACGATCCTTCTGTTGTTCTTTCACGTTCTATTCATCCAATCATGGAACCATTAGAGCCTTACGAGAAAACAGGTTTCTTCGGCGAAGTCATTTTCTCAAACGGACATTATTTGGAGAGAGATACCATACACCTTTACTACGGTGCCAGCGACGAGATCATTTGTTATGCCCGAATGTCAGTCACAGAAATCGTAAACAATCTCAAATGTAATTAATATGAATTTCAATAAAGCACGTACACTTTACTTTCACAATCTATTGATGGTATTTTACTTCTACCTATCCTCAGCCACCGTAACTGCTCAAGATACGGCCATCATGCGAGATGAGTGGTATCAAAGAAGTATAAAAAATACTTATACAACTGCACCGATACAAGAGATATTCAAAAGAGCTGAAGCAAACAAGAAGTTAACTGTTGGAGTAATAGGCGGATCGATAACTGCAGGAGCAAACGCATCCGATTTTCAGCAAACAGCCTATGCTCCTTTGGTTGTTCAATGGTTTCGTAAGAAGTTTCCTCAAACTGAAATACATTTTATGAATGCAGGAATAGGAGCTACTAACTCACTTTTTGGTGTACACAGAGCCGACGAAGATTTACTGTCATGCAAACCCGACATTGTTATTATAGAATTTAGTGTCAACGATCAAGGCGAGTCAAGAACAAAAGCCAGCTATGAAGGACTTATACGTAAGATTCTGAAATCAGAAAACAAACCTGCCATACTTGCATTAGGACTAATGGATATGCAAGGAAACTCATGGCAGAAATATCACTTAGAGGTCTGTAATCATTATCACATTCCGTATATCAGCTATCGTGATGCTTTATATCCTGAAATACAGAATGGTAATATGGTATGGAGTGAAATTTCCTCAGATGAAGTACACCCAAATGACAGGGGACATCAAATCATCAGTAATTTAATCACTCATTTTTTAGAGGAGATATTCAACGAGAAAACTCTACCGGTTCCACTTACCCTGAATAGATATGAACAAGCCTGTATATATCCGTTTACTCATATCGACAACCCGGATTGGGAACTGACCTCAAGAGGATGGCGCACTACTCATAAAGGTAAACCACTGAAATTTACAGTCAAAGCCTCCATAATCACAATTATGTTTGAGAAAACAATCAATTCTCAAAAAGCTGCAAATGTATATGTTACTCTTGATAATGGTAAACGGCAAAAGCTCAGTACATTCTTTAAAGATGGCTGGGGAAATTATATGTATCCGGAAATTATCTTGGACTCAGATAAGAGTGAAAGTCATATTATAAGTTTTGAATACGATGACAAAAGCGGTAAAGAATTCATTCTTCATAACATCCAAATCGTTCCATAGATAAAATTAAAATCCCACTTCAGGATTTTAATCTGATAGTGGGATTCTCTTTTTATGATTGCTAATTACTCCTCGTACATCTTATCTATCATCTCTTTGTAGTTTTTGGCTACCACCGGACGTTTTAGTTTCAATGTATTTGTCAACTCACCCTTTTCCATACTGAACGGTTCGGGCAAGAGTGTAAAGCGTTTTATCTGTTCATAATTAGCAAATTGTTGCTGCAAGGTATCAATACGGGCACGGAACAATCCTACAATCTTAGGATGCTGCAACAATTCTTCCATATCCTTATATTCAATACCTTTCTCTTTGGCGTAGTCTTTCACAAAGCCATATACCGGAACAATCAACGCAGATACAAACTTACGCTGATCGGCAATAATAGCAATCTGATCGATATAACGGTCAATGACCAATTTCGTTTCAAGAGCTTGCGGAGCAATGTACTTACCATTGGATGTCTTGAACAAATCTTTGATACGCTCCGTCAGGTACAGTTGCCCGTTCTTAAAGTATCCGGCGTCACCCGTATGGAACCAACCATCAGCATCAATGGTAGCTGCGGTAGCCTCCGCCTTCTTATAATATCCTTTAGTGATAGTCTTTCCACGCAACAGAATCTCATTATCTTCTCCTATCTTCACTTCTACATCCGGCATCACCTGGCCTACCGAACCAATATCATAACCTGTTTTGGAAGTACAAGAGACGGTAGCCGTAGATTCTGTCAATCCATAACCTACCAGCATATCAATACCCACAGAATGAACGAACTCACAAATTTCATCGGGTACCGCTGCACCGGCAGTCGGAAAGAAATTACCATTTTCAATACCAATCGTTTTCTTCAGCAATGAATAAATTGTTTTCTCGTAAAACTTATATTTCAAATGAAGCATTAACGGCGGAGTCTTTCCCTGACGTACATAGTCAATATTGTGTATTCTGCCAACACGGATAGCATCCATCATCAATGTTTTTTTGATACCTGTCGTCTCGGCAATCTTTTCTTGTACACCCGCATACACCTTCTCCCAGAAACGGGGAACGCTACACATCAATGTGGGGCGGATCTCCTTAATTGTCATCTGAATATCGGCAGGACGAAGGTTAACACAAATCTGTACCCCCTTATAGATGCAAAGATAACTCCATGCTTTCTCAAACACATGAGTCAACGGCAGAAAGTTCATAGAAATGTCTTCATCCGTCATGTCCACCAGGCGAATATCATGAATCCGGAAAGCTTCAAGGAAACAAGAGTGATGCAGCATTACACCTTTCGGCTCGCCCGTTGTACCGGAAGTATAGAGAATATTAGCCAAGTCATCTTCTGAAGCACGTGAAGTTCGCTCTTCCACCACATCATTATGGGGTAATCCTTCACCCATTGCCAAAAACTCATCAAAATAAATAGACGACACATCACGGGGATCTTTCACCACATCACGGTCGAAAATAATAATCTGCTGTAACGACGGACAGAAGCCAAATATGCTAAAGGCAGCATCATACTGAAACTGTTCGCCCACAAACAAGAAACGTATCTGTGCATCATTAATAATGTATTGCGCCTGTGCCGGAGAACTGGTGGCGTAAAGCGGAACAGTCACTGCACGGTTAGCAAATGCTGCAAAATCCACATAAAGACATTCGGGCTTGTTTTGCGAAAAAATACCGATATTTTCTTCTTCCTCTACACCAAGTGCAACAAGAGAATTTGCGGCTTGTTTTACGGTTTTTGAAAACTGATTCCAGGAAATAGGAATCCATTGTGCAGTCTGGTAATCACGGTATCGAAGAGCTGTCTTATCGCCATACTTTTGGGCTTGGCGATGAACTAAGACAGATAAATGATGTTCAATCATATCTATTTGTTGTTAGTAAATATAGGGCAAAGATATTAGTTTTATTTGAAACTATCGCCTTTTTCAATAATTATCAGTAAGTTTGCACCATGAAATATGACGTATCTTATCTGACAACGGAGGCCGTAAGCCTGCTTAAGTCGCTTATAGCCATCCCCTCAATCAGCCGTGAAGAAACTCAGGCTGCTGACTATCTGCAAAATTACATTGAAGCAGAAGGCATGACTACCGGACGTAAGGGCAACAACGTTTGGTGTCTTAGCCCGATGTTTGATTTAAAGAAACCCACTATTCTGCTCAACTCGCACATTGATACCGTAAAGCCCGTAAACGGCTGGCGCAAAGATCCTTTCACTCCGAGAGAAGAAAACGGAAAGCTCTACGGACTAGGTAGCAATGATGCCGGTGCCAGTGTAGTAACGTTATTACAGGTGTTCCTGCAACTATGTAGAACAGAGCAATCATACAATCTTATTTACCTTGCCTCCTGCGAAGAAGAGGTATCCGGTAAGGAAGGGATCGAGAGTGTTTTGAAAGGTCTTCCTCCCATTTCGTTTGCTATTGTGGGCGAACCCACCGAAATGCAACCTGCCATCGCCGAAAAAGGTCTTATGGTACTGGATGTCACTGCCACCGGAAAAGCAGGCCATGCGGCCCGCAACGAAGGTGACAATGCTATTTACAAAGTACTGGATGACATTGCCTGGTTTCGCGACTACCGTTTCAAGAAGGAGTCTCCTTTGTTAGGTCCGGTCAAGATGAGTGTTACAGTGATCAATGCCGGCACACAGCACAATGTGATTCCGGACCGCTGTACATTTGTAGTAGATGTGCGAAGCAATGAGTTATACTCTAACGAAGAACTGTTTGCTGAAATACAAAAGCATATTAGCTGTAAGGCTGAAGCACGTTCCTTCCGTCTGAACTCCTCACGTATCGAAGAGAAACATCCTTTTGTTCAAAAGGCCATCAAATTGGGGCGTTCACCTTTTGGTTCCCCTACTCTTTCAGATCAGGCACTGATGCCGTTTCCATCTGTTAAAATAGGGCCGGGACGTTCATCCCGTTCACATACAGCAGACGAATATGTGATGTTAAAGGAGATGGAAGAGGCAATAGGGCTATATCTGGAATTGCTGGATGGATTAAGTCTTTAAATATCAGTTAGATTTGGATAAAGATATACTCTTTATATATGCAAATGATATTTACTTGAGGTGTTTTTCATTCTTTAATTCTAATGAAAAATGAATAAAGGAAGAGAAAAGGTTGCGTATCCAAAAACTTATTACGTATTTTGCGTTACACAAAATGTGTAACGTAAAACATGTAATTATGATGAAACCGAATAATCCCTTTTTAGTTTACGGCTATCATAGCCCGGCATACTTTTGCGACAGAGAGACTGAAACTCAAAAGATCATATCGGCTTTGAACAATGAGCGAAACCTTACCCTCATTGCTCCCCGACGCATGGGTAAAACCGGTCTTATCAAAAATGTGTTTCACAATATGGCAGAGCAGGAAAAAAAAATATTCTGCTTTTATATGGACATCTACTCTACCCGTGACTTAAAAGCATTCGTCCAATTATTGGCAAAGACAGTGCTGGGAGAGTTGGATACATTGTCACAGAGTGCACTCAGAAAGCTGATGTCTTTCTTTAAAAGTTGCCGCCCGGTAATCAGTGCAGATGAGAGGACCGGAACACCAACCGTAACACTCGATTTTCTACCGGAACAATCAGAGCAAACATTAAAAGAGATATTCGACTATATAAAAGACTCCGGGAAACGTTGTTATCTTGCCATTGATGAGTTTCAGCAGATAACAGAATATCCGGAAAAGGAAGTAGAAGCACTGTTACGATCTTACATTCAGTTTATACCTAATGTACATTTCATTTTTTCCGGTAGTAAGAAGCATGTCATGGAGGAAATGTTCACTTCGGGCAAGCGACCTTTCTACCAAAGTACTCAAATGATGGTCCTGAAAGAGATTCCGGAAGAAACTTATTATCAGTTTGCTTCGAGATTCTTCGAAAAAGCAGAAAGAGAACTCCCGAAAGAGATATTTTCTTACATTTATGATCTGGAAGACGGACATACCTGGTATATACAAACAATTCTGAACAGGCTCTACGAAACAAGCTATAAAACTATTAATAAGGAGAGGGTAGACCAAACTGTGAGTAATATTCTGGAAGAGCAAGAATCAGTATATCAAAATAATCTGGTATTACTAACCAACAATCAAGTAAATCTGTTGAAAGCCGTTGCCATGGAGGGCTGTGCGCAAAGTGTCAATTCAAGCGAATTTATTAAGAAATACAACCTGAAAGCACCCAGTAGCGTAAATGTAGCCTTGAAATCGTTACTCAACAAAGAATTGTTGTATAAGACCTCAAAAGGCTACATCGTTTACGACCGCTTTATGGGTAAATGGCTGAAGAGCGAGATTATCTGATCGCTATTTATCTACTGAGAATTTAAAGATACAATGACTATTGTATTTCTCGCCGGGACGTAGTACTGCCGAAGGCCATTCGGGTTTATTCGGAGTATCCGGATACTTCTGTGTTTCAAGACAAACGGAAGCACGTTGATTGTATACAATCCCTTTCTTACCTTTCACTGTCCCATCCAGGAAGTTACCAGCATAAACCTGTATACCGGGCTCGTTAGTATAAACATCCAGGATGATACCCGTCTTTGGAGATTGAAGGGTAGCACACTTGCGGGTAATATCCCCTTTTGTATTCAATACCCAGTTATGATCATAACCGTTTCCATTCTTTAACTGCACAAAATCAAAGTTGTTGATCCGGGTCCCTACGGCAACCGGCGAACGAAAATCCATTGGAGTATCTTCTACCGGAACAATCTCGCCGGAGGTCATAAAGGTACTATCCACCGGGGTATAGTAATCGGCATCAATCGTAAGCAAATGTTCCGCATTGCTGCCAGCATCTCCATCCAGATTGAAATAAGAATGGTTGGTCATGTTAACGATAGTAGGCTTATCCGTTTCTGCCTCGTAGCGAATATCAATGGCATTATCATCCGTCAATGTCATCAGCACCTTGCAGGTAATATTACCGGGAAATCCTTCTTCACCATCTTTGGCAAGATAGGTCAGCTCAAGCTCCTGCGGACCAATCTGCCGGGCATCATATACTTGGTACTGGAATCCCTTTGGACCGCCATGCAAGCAATGTCCGTAGTTGTTGCGAGGCAGAATATATTCCACACTATCCAACATGAATCGTCCCTGATTGATACGATTGGCATAACGCCCGATAGAAGCTCCGAAGTCCGAAGGTATCGTAATATAATCCTGTATCGAATCAAACCCAAGAACTACATCCCGCATAATTCCCTCTTTATCGGGTACCATAACAGAAACAATACGTCCGCCGAAATTCGTCACACATACTTCCATGTTGTTAGCATTGCGAAGTACATACAAATCAGTCTTTTTACCATCCACTTCGGTTTGGAAATTGCTCTGCAATAAACCGGATCCGGTTGTTTTCTCATTAGTGGCACAACCTGCCAACAAAAGGGCACAAAGTGTCCACACTGAAATTTTCTTCATCATTCTTCCTTAATTATTCTATACTGTTTAATAGGTCTGTTTTCCCCTCATTCACAAGTTTAAGAATCAACTCTCCCAAAAGAGTATTCTGCCAGGCAAACCAGGCACGGGTAAAGTTCTTCGGATCATCCTTATGAAATGATTCATGCATAAAACCTGTACCCGCATCAGTATTCATCAACATCTTGATACAACTCTTTATTTCTGCATCATTCTTACTTGTGAAAGCTTTCATCATAATACTCATCGGCCATATCATATCGTAACCAATATGAGGGCCACCTATACCCACACCTGCCTTACCTTTAAAGAAATAAGGATTATCCTCACTCCACACAAAACGACGGGTATTTTGATAAACAGGATCATTCACATTGACATCTCCCAGATAAGGCATAGCTATCAGGCTGGGTACATTGGCATCGTCCATCAACAGGTGATTACCAAATCCATCTACTTCAAAGGCATATATCTTACCATATTTAGGGTGCTTATAGACTGCATATTTCTTTAGAGCTGCTTCCACTTCGTTGGCAAGATCTTTGCATTCTTTTGCCAATTCCGGCTTCTTATTGACCGTTTGCAATATCTCGGCTGCCTTACGAAGCGAAGATACAGCAAAGAAATTGGAAGGTACAAGGAATTGCAGTGTGGTAGCATCATCAGAGGGACGGAAGGCAGAAGCAATCAGCCCTACCGGCTTCACCGGATTTCCCAGCCCGTTATTGGTCATCGTATCTAATGCACGATTCGTTTTACGTTCAAACTTGTAAGGACCAACTCCATCTTTACGTTGCTGTTCTTTGAAAGTACGCAGGATGTTGGTGATAGCCTGTATCCACTCTTCATCGAAAATACTGGCATCACCCGTTACCTGCCAGTAGTGATAAGCCAAACGTAAAGGATAGCACAACGAATCTATTTCCCATTTACGTTCGTGTAATTCAGGTTTCATATCAGTAAGGTCACTCATCCAGCGTCCACCTACGGGACCATCATTAAAAGCATTGGCATAAGGATCCATCATAATACACTTGAACTGGCGGTTGATGACACCGGCAAGCATACGTTTCAACTCAGGATCGGAGTTGGCAAGCTGTACGTAAGGCCATACTTGTGCACCGGAATCGCGCAACCACATGGCATGAATATCACCTGTATAAACAAAGGTGTCGGGTTTACCATCTTCGCCTTCACGAAAATGTACAGTAGTATCGAGCGTATTCGGAAAGCAGTTGGTAAACATCCAGGCAAGCCGGGCATTTTTCAGAAGTTTCTGTAAACGGATAATTTCATTTTCTACTGCCTGAGAACGGAAAAGACGTTCAGCCGGTTTAGGACGGTTGTCTTTCTGAATAGCGTCTGTTGCACAGACATGTTCAGACAAATTGTTTCCGGATGCAAATGCAAAAGCCGGAGAGGCCAAAAGTAAAGTAGCTGTAACCGTACAGCTGCCAATCAGTTTCATCGAGTGTTTTAGTGTCATAATCTGTAATTAAAGTTAGTTATTTATTCAATCCTGTAAAACAGAAAAGTAATGACTATGGCATTTCATAGCAATACGTATCTTTTATATATTACAAAGAAAGGCCTTTTCGGGCAAATACAAAAGCGCTTAAATGGTAAATACGTAGCAAAAAAGTATCCTATTCTGCCAAAAGAGTAACAAGAAATGCCATTGGGCAATATCTGCGATTTATTGAATGATTTATTTCATACATTTGTCTTCGTTTTCTTGCATATTTGTATAACGAAACCTATAAAGAAAAACATGAATACCGTCACAAGACTTACACAATTTTTCATCGGTGCATTGATTTTGGCAGGCACACTAATATCATGCGTATCCAAAGAAACGCGACAAGAAGAAATCTCCATGAAGGACCGGCCGGACTATACACAGACAAATGTGAATTATATCGGAAACCGTTCTCCATTGAAATCCTCAAACTTTATAAAGCTTCCGGTAGGAAGTATTCAACCGGAGGGATGGGTAAAGAAGTATCTGGAATTACAGAAAAACGGTCTGACCGGACATTTAGGAGAAATCAGTGCCTGGCTGGGTAAAGAAAATAATGCCTGGCTCACCAATGGAGGCGATCATGGTTGGGAGGAGGTCCCCTATTGGCTGAAAGGATATGGCAACCTGGCCTATATCCTGAAAGATCAAAAAATGATTGATGAAACCCGGATATGGATCGAGGGAGCCTTTGACAGCCAACAAGCCAATGGATTCTTCGGCCCGGCAAACACAAAGAACGGCAAGCCGGAACTTTGGGCACAGATGATAATGCTCTGGTGTTTACAATCTTATTACGAATATACACAGGACGAAAGGGTGATCAGCCTCATGACTAATTACTTTAAATGGCAACTGGCTTTGCCGGATGATCAGTTTCTGGAAGATTACTGGGAAAACAGTAGAGGAGGAGATAACTTATTAAGTGTCTACTGGCTATATAACCGTACCGGAGAGAGCTTCCTGCTGGAACTTGCTGAAAAAATTCATAGAAATACGGCTGACTGGACACGTCCATCCACCTTACCAAACTGGCATAATGTAAATGTTGCACAATGTTTTCGCGAACCGGCAAGCTACTACGTATTAAGTGGTGACTCCGCCTTTTTACAAGCCTCTTACAATGCGCACAATCTGATTCGCCGTACTTTCGGACAAGTTCCGGGAGGTATGTTCGGAGCCGATGAAAACGCACGCATGGGCTATATCGATCCCCGGCAAGGAGTAGAAACTTGTGGAATGGTAGAGCAAATGGCTTCTGATGAAATAATGCTTTGCATCACAGGTGACCCTTTCTGGGCTGAACATTGTGAAGAAGTGGCTTTCAACACATACCCGGCCGCTGTAATGCCTGATTTTAAGGCATTACGATATCTCACTTGTCCGAATCATACAGTCAGTGATGCCCAAAATCATCATCCGGGTATTGATAATAGCGGACCTTTTCTTGCCATGAACCCATTCAGCAGCCGTTGCTGTCAGCACAATCATGCACAAGGCTGGCCTTACTACAGTGAATATCTTGTATTGGCAACCCCTGATAACGGTGCCGCCATTGGGTTGTATGCAGCTTGTAAAGCAACTCTAAAAGTGGCCAATGGCCAGGAAATAACGATCGATGAACAAACAAACTATCCGTTTGGAGAAGAGATTGATTTTACTGTCAATACGTCAAAAGAAACTAAATTCCCACTCTATCTGCGCATACCTTCATGGAGTAATCAAGCAGAAGTTGCAATTAATGGGAAGAAAGTAAATATTGATCCGACTCCGGGGAAATATGTATGTATCAACCGTATTTGGAAAGACGGAGACAAAGTAAACCTAAAGCTACCGATGCAACTCGCGATACGTACCTGGCAGGCAAATAAGAACAGCGTCAGTGTAAATTATGGTCCTCTTACCCTATCACTGAAAATAGATGAAGAGTATGTTAAGAAAGACAGCCGCGCTACCGCAATATACGACTCCCGCTGGCAGGAAGGGGCAGATTCGGAGAAATGGCCTTCCTATGAAATATTCTCGAAAAGTCCGTGGAACTACGCACTGGTGCTTGATTCTAAAGATCCTTTGAAGAACTTCAAAGTCATACATAAAGAATGGCCGTCGGATGACTTTCCGTTTACAACCGCCAGTGTCCCACTGGAAGTAAAAGCAACCGGCCGTCAAGTACCTTCCTGGACATTAGACAAATACGGACTTTGTGGTGTACTGCCTGAGATAGATGCTCCTAAAGCCGCCAAAGAAGAGATAACACTTATACCAATGGGCGCTGCCCGGTTAAGAATCTCTGCTTTCCCAAACCTAAAAGAGTAAAACCCTAATAAACTAACAAAAAGACCATGAACAAACTTTGGATAGCAGCATTGCTGCTTCTTATGAACACTTACAGTGGATTTAGTAATAATACGCCACGTCCGGAGTATCCTCGTCCGCAATTTGAACGAGCCGAATGGATTAATCTGAACGGAACCTGGACTTTCCAGTTCGACTTCGGTAACTCCGGCAAAGACCGCCAATTACAACAATCCGAAAGATTTGCACAGAACATTACAGTCCCTTTCTGTCCCGAAAGCAAACTATCCGGCGTGGAACATACGGACTTTATCAATCAAATGTGGTATCAGAAGCAAATCTCCGTCCCCGCAAACTGGGATGGAAAGAAAATATTCCTCAACTTCGGTGCTGTAGATTATCAGGCTGAAATATTTATCGATGGCCAGTTCATCGGGCGGCACTTTGGCGGAAGTTCTTCATTCAGTATAGATCTGACCCGTTTCGTAAAACCCGGACAGAACCACAATCTGATTGTATTCGTGAAAGACGATCAACGCTCGGGGTTGCAGACAATAGGTAAACAATGTAATAATTTTCAGTCCGGTGGGTGTTCCTATACCCGTGTCACCGGAATCTGGCAGACAGTATGGCTGGAAGCCGTAGCTCCGGCAGGATTGAAAACAGCAGTTATCCGACCGGATATTGACCAAAAGCAACTCATCATAGAACCAGAATTCTACAACGAGTCCAATGGAACCCTGGAGGTGACCCTTATGGACGGACAAAAGGCAGTAGGCAAAAAGACAGTAACCTGTGCCAATAGTGCTACTATCGTTCTACCCATAAAAAACATGAAGTTATGGACTCCTGAAACCCCTTATTTATATGATATTATTTATCGTGTTAAGGACGTACAAGGCAATCTCATCGATGAAGTAAAGTCTTATGCAGGCATGCGCAAAGTACATACTGCCAACGGACTCTTTTACCTAAACAATGAACCTTACTACCAGCGTCTTGTACTCGACCAGGGATATTACCCCGAGGGAATATGGACTGCACCGACAGATGAAGCACTAAAACATGACATCCAACTGGGAAAAGAAGCCGGTTTCAACGGTGCGCGCTTACATCAGAAGGTTTTTGAAGAAAGATATTTCTACTGGGCAGACAAGTTAGGTTACATCACCTGGGGAGAATCGGCAAGTTGGGGTGCGGACGTGAACAATGAACTGGCTGTACGCAATTTTATCGGCGAATGGAGTGAAGTAGTTGTACGCGACCGTAATCACCCGTCACTGGTTACGTGGACTCCTTTTAACGAGACCTGGGGTGGTGGTCCCGATACGTATGTACGATTGATTCAGGATATATATCACATCACAAAAGCCATTGACCCTACCCGCCCAGTAAACGATGCCAGTGGTGACAATCATGTGCTGACAGATATCTGGAGCGTGCACAACTATACACAAGAGAAAGAGAAACTGATTGATGAACTGAAAATGGTAGAGGGACAAGAGCCTTATCGCAATGCAAGGGACAAAAAATATCTGGCTGTATATGAAGGACAACCCTATATGCTGGATGAATTTGGCGGTATTGGCTGGATGGCAGCCAAGGACCGCAACAATTCATGGGGCTACGGTGGAATGCCTGCCGATGAAGAGGCCTTCTACGAGCGTCTTGAAGGACAGATCGATGCCTTGATTGCTTCAAAACATGTATGCGGTTTCTGCTATACACAGCTGACAGACGTGGAACAGGAGAAGAATGGCGTTTACTACTACGACCGTCGCCCCAAAATGGATATGAAACGCATCAAAGCTATTTTTGAGAAAATACCCAGCAGACCTGCTAAATAAAACTGACTTATACTTACTGATATGAAAAATAGATTCGGACCTATACTTCTATTGGCATCAGCTCTGCTGGTGCCAACCGGACTTTCGGCACAACTGGGCGGGAAGTTATACCAGCAACGTGCTGACTCCTTGTTACAAAACATCCTCACCCGTTATGAGGTGAAAGAACACGGGTTGCTCATGGAGACATACCCCAGAAACTCCAAACAGGAAATTACCTATACAGCCAATACAGGATCTACTGTTCATCAGCAGGAAGTATCTTTCTTATGGCCCTACTCGGCCATGGTATCGGGATGCGTGTCTTTATACAAAACTTCCGGCAATAAGAAGTATAAGAAGTTAATGGATAAACAGATCAAACCCGGTCTTGACCTCTATTGGGATACCACCCGGGAGCCACATTGTTATCAATCCTATCCGGCTTTTGCCGGCCAGAACGACCGATACTATGACGATAACGACTGGGTAGCCATCGACTTCTGTGATTACTACGAACAGACCCGTAACAAAGAATATCTGAACAAGGCCATTGCCCTGCATAAGTACATTTACTCCGGCTGGTCAAACGATCTTGGAGGGGGTATCTACTGGTGTGAACAAAAAAAGGAATCGAAAAACACCTGTTCTAATGCTCCGGCCACCGTATTGTGTATGAAACTGTACAAACTGACCAAAGATAAAAAGTATCTGGAACAAGCCAAAGAAACGTATCAATGGACACGCGACAATCTTTGCGATCCATCCGACCACGTATATTGGGACAACAAGAATCTGGAAGGTAAGATCGGCTATGCTAAGTTTACATATAATAGCGGACAAATGATACAAGCCGGTGTACTGCTTTACCAGGCCACCGGAGACAAACGTTATTTACAGGAAGCACAACAAACGGCAGAAGGTTCTTACCATTTTTTCCTGAAACCACAGCCCACTGTGAAAGGAGAAATGAGATTCTATCCCTCCAGCCCCTGGTTCAACGTTATCTTATTCCGCGGACTGAAAGCACTCTATCTTGTTGACCGGAACGACACTTATGTGAAGGCCATGATTGACAACGTAGATTACGCATGGAGATATACACGTGACGAAAACGGATTACTCAACAGAGACTGGTCCGGCAACAAAAAAGATCAGTTCAAGAGCTTGCTGGAAAACTCCTGTATGATTGAGCTCTATTCGGAGATTAGCGAATTATAGGAATATATAAATCATAAAACAGACAGAAATGAAGAAACACATCGTTGCACTGGCATCGACTTTACTATTATGCAGTGGCTCCTATAGCCAAAATACGCAACCGGAGAAAAAGTCCAAAGCCTACATGGTTGCAGATGCACATCTGGACACTCAATGGAACTGGGATGTCCAAACGACTATTAAACAGTATGTATGGAATACTATTAGCCAGAACTTACTTCTACTAAAGCAGTATCCTGACTATATCTTCAACTTTGAAGGGGGAGTCAAGTATGCATGGATGAAAGAATATTATCCGGCTCAATACGAAGAAATGAAAAAATATATCCGGGAAGGACGCTGGCACGTGAGTGGCTCCAGTTGGGAAGCTAACGATGCTTTGGTGCCCTCAACCGAATCTGCGATTCGTAACGTCATGCTGGGACAGGAATATTACCGGAATGAATTTGGAGTGGAAAGTACAGATATCTTCCTACCGGACTGTTTCGGCTTCGGATGGACACTGCCTACCATTGCAGCTCATTGCGGACTCATCGGGTTCTCATCACAAAAGCTGGACTGGCGTAACAAGCCTTTCTACGGAAAAAGCAAACACCCCTTTACCATCGGATTGTGGCAGGGAATTGATGGTTCTTCCGTCATGCTGGCTCACGGATACGATTATGGCAAAAGATGGAACGATGAGGATTTATCGGAGAACAAGGAACTGTTAGGACTGACCACACGTACCCCACTCAATATGGTGTACCGTTATTACGGCACAGGAGATATTGGCGGATCACCCACATTGGGTTCCGTACGTTCTGTTGAAAAGGGAATAAAAGGAAACGGGCCACTCGAAATCATCAGTGCTACAAGCGACCAGATGTTTAAAGACTTCCAACCTTATAAGGATTATCCGGAATTGCCTGTATTCAACGGAGAGTTACTGATGGACGTACATGGAACAGGCTGCTATACTTCACAAGCAGCCATGAAACTGTACAACCGGCAGAATGAGCTTTTGGGAGATGCAGCAGAAAGAGCAGCCGTAGCCGCCGAATGGCTCAACAAAGCTGCATATCCCGGAGCAACTCTAACAGATGCCTGGAAACGTTTCATCTATCATCAGTTCCATGACGACCTCACCGGAACAAGTATTCCACGTGCCTACGAGTTTTCGTGGAATGACGAGTTAATCTCACTCAAACAATTTTCCGGCGTACTTACCTCTTCCATTCGTTCAATAGCCGGAGACATGGATACACAGGTAAAGGGCATTCCGGTAATACTCTATAATGCATTAGGATTCCCGGTACAGGACATAGCAGAAGTAGAACTGGAATTGCCCACAGCCCCCAAAGGTGTCACAGTATATGACAACAACGGTAAAAAGGTGGCATCACAGTTACTATCCTACACAAACGGAAAAGCACATCTGTTGATAGAAGCAACAGTACCGGCTACCGGCTACGCAGTGTACGATGTACGTACTTCCGGCACGGCAAATCGCTTTGCTGCAACAACAAGTAACACACTCGAGAATTCCATCTATAAAATCACATTGGATGAAAAAGGTGATATCACCTCGCTTCTCGACAAGACGCAGAACAAAGAGTTGGTAAAACAGGGTAAAGCCATCCGACTGGCCCTCTTCACCCAAAATAAATCATACCACTGGCCAGCCTGGGAAGTACTAAAAGAAACAATAGACCGGGAACCAATCTCTATCACGGATAATGTGAAAATATCATTGGTAGAAAACGGAGAACTACGTAAAGCAATCTGCATTGAAAAGACACACGGAGAATCGGTGTTTAAGCAATACATCCGGCTCTATGAAGGAAATCGTGCCGATCGGATCGATTTCTACAATGAAATAGACTGGCAATCAACCAATGCCTTGCTAAAGGCCGAATTCCCTCTGAATATAGAGAATACGGAAGCAACTTATGACTTAGGAATCGGAAGCGTTAAACGTGGAAATAATACCGATATCGCTTACGAGGTATATGCACAATACTGGGCCGACCTGACCAACCAGGACAACAGCTATGGTGTATCGATATTGAATGACAGCAAATATGGCTGGGACAAGCCCAACAACCATACGCTCCGTTTAACGCTGCTCCATACTCCGGAAACGAGTCGGAACTACGCTTATCAGGACAAACAGGACTACGGACATCACAACTTCACGTATAGCCTTGTAGGGCATTCCGGTAAGCTGGATCATGCATCCACCGTAGAGAAGGCAGAACTTATGAACCAACGCCTGAAAGCATTCCAGACTACAAGGCACAAAGGTACACTGGGCAAAGAGTTCTCTTTTGCAACCTCAGACAACCACAACGTAATTATCAAAGCACTCAAGAAAGCAGAAAGCTCAGATGAATATGTAGTGCGCGTGTATGAAACCGGAGGTGAAAAGTCACAGCAAGCTACTTTGTCATTCGCAGGTGATATACTCAATGCGAATGAAGCTGACGGAACAGAAAAAACAATTGGTGCTGCCAGTTTCAATGGAAACAAACTGCAAGTCACTATTAAGCCCTATTCTGTCAAGACATTCAAAGTGCGTTTGAAAGGTGCTGCACAACCTGCATCTGAACCGGAATATGTGAACCTGCCACTAAATTATGACCGCAAATGCGCCTCATTTAATGAATTCCGCGGAGAAGCGAATTTTGAGTCCGGATACTCATACGCTGCAGAACTACTACCGGATTCCATATTCGCAGATCAAATTCCGTTCCGCCTGGGAGAGAAAGAGACATTCAACGGCATGACCTGCAAAGGAGATACGATCTATCTGCCCGACGGACATAAATATACTCATTTATACTTCCTGGCTGCTGCAACGGATGATGATTATACAGCTACATTCTGCTGCGGGAAAAACAAAGCGGAAATCACCGTTCCTTCTTACACCGGTTTCATCGGACAATGGGGACATACCAATCATACCAAAGGGTATCTAAAAGATGCCGAGATAGCTTATGTAGGTACACACCGTCACGCTCCGGGTGAAGATCAGGCATACGAGTTTACGTATATGTTTAAATTCGGTATCGATATTCCCAAAGGCGCAGTAAGCTTTATCCTGCCAAAGAATGACAAGATTGTGCTCTTTGCCGCTACACTGGCCAAAGAAGAACAGCCTGCTGTGAACACTGCATCACAGCTATTCCGTACAGCCATCAAAGAAGAAGCCGGCAAGAAATTATCTACACAGGAAAGTCCGAAAGAAAACTTGCTGAAAACTGCGAAGATCATATCTTATTCAGGCTATATGAACAACCGTGAAAAACCGGAATGCATGATTGATGGAAATAAGGATACCAAATGGTGTGATACAGGTATGACTCCGAACTATGTGGATTTTGATTTAGGAGAGGCACAAGACATCAGTGGCTGGAAACTTGTGAATGCAGGTGAAGAGAGTCACACATATGTTACGAAAGGGTGTTTCCTGCAAGGAAAGAATAATCTGAATGAAGAATGGAAAACACTGGACAGGCTCAACAATAATAAGCGTAATGTTGTTTCACGACAACTGTCAGAACCTGTTAAAGTACGTTACATCCGCTTAATGGTAACCAATCCGACGCAAGACGATGAAGGGAAAGACACCCGCATTTACGGATTTGAAGTTTATAAATAGAAAGCCCTCTTAGAGATCCTTATATAGGAACAGGCTTTTATATATTTCGCCGGTTATCTCGTTATCGAGACTAACCGGCGAAACGGGTTTATAGAGAGTCAGCCGACTACCGGAAACACAAATATGGCTCCTCTTGAAACAAGGAAGCCAGAAGAAAGACGCTAAAAGGAGTAGCAAGGGAGACATAATCCGGTAAGGTCGTAGAGGAACAAGAGATGACTCGTAAGGGAGCGTTGTTTTACATGTACATGTGGGACAGTACGACATGTGCATGTCGTGCAGCTTTACATGTACATGTAAAACAATGCTTCCCACCAGAGAAAGGAGGTTTACATTACTAAGAGAGGAATCGTCAACGGCAGGCATCATCTGTTCAGCCAAGGTTCAGGATTTAATTTGTCTTTCTCTTTACGCAATTGGAAGTGCAATACAGTACGCCCATTGTCGGAGGCATCAGAAAATACCTGCCCGATAGCCTGCTTCGTACTAACCGTATCTCCCGACTTAACAGATGCGGAAGAGAGATTACAATATACAGAGATATAATTGCCATGGCGAATTAACACATTGAACAACCCATTGAGTTGGAAAACGGCCGCAACTTTACCATCAAAAATAGCACGAGCCTGCGCACCGGGCTTTCCTTGAATATCAATACCCTTATTATCGAGTTTAACATTGCGTAATCCCTCAACGGCATATTGTCCATAATGGCTGGTAATAATATAAGGACCCGAAATCGGCATAGGTAGCTTACCACGATTACTGACAAAGTTGCCGGATAACTCACGGTCCGCTTTACTCATACTATAAGCTTCCAGAGGTTCCGCTTTTTTCTTTGTCTCCGTTCCGGAAGAAGTTGATGTTGATTTACCTTCCTTAGCTTCTGACTTTTTACGAGCCTCTGCTTCGCGACGCGCTTCTTCGGCTGCACGCTTACGGGCACGTTCTATTTCCTCGGCTATCAACTTATCAATCCGGGCATTGAGTTGATTGGCTTCACGTCTCTTTTTATTTATTTCGCTTTGTAACCCTTTCTGCTTCTTTTGCAGATTAGCCACCATTTCACGCTTCTGCTTTTCCTGATCTTCAAGTTTCTGCTTCTCTCCTTCGCGTTCTTTCAACAGATTTTCTTTGGCAGTCTTTACCTGCAGCAGCTCTGCTCTTTTCTTCTTGATCTGTTCCTGTTTTTTCAGAATTTCTTCGCCCTGAAGCCGTTGATAAGTAGCATACTCACGCACATAACGAAGACGGCGATACGTCTGTCCCAGGCTCTTGGCCGAAAAAATAAACATCAGTTTTTCTTCTATCGATTTATTACGATAGAGGTATTGGACGGAAGATTCATATTTCTTTTTCTTATCCTGTAAGTCACGCTGAAGTGTACGAAGCTGTCGCTCAAGGACAGACAATTCGCGTTGAAGAGCCTCCACGTCATTATTTATGGCAAGGATATATCGCTTGCGTTCTTCAATCTGCCCCGTTAATGAAGCAAGACTATTAAGTTGGCTTCCTACGTCTTTCTTTGTATTCTTCAACAATGATTCAGTGTCAGCAATCTGCTTTTGCAATTCGCCGCGTTTACTTTCCAGCTCTTTAATCAATCTGCTACTCTGAGCAGAAAGCGGAATGACCAGAAACAGAATACATGTTAATCCTACAAAGATACGTTTCATCATAACTTAGTCAGCATATTTAATAGTTCTTCAAGTGGCACCTGGGTGTATCTGTCCGAGACTTCGGTAGGTGTCATTGCAAATTCTTTGGACGAGAAATCATATAATCTCACTTTTGCTCTTTCCAGTGAAGGTATGCCCAACTCCTTGCCACTCAACTCGGCTTTCCCTTCCGGGCGTGAAGCACTCAGAAGTAACTTCTCCAATTTAGAGAACCGGGCGTCCTTAGGCAGAATATCATCCAACTCTTTCCGGGAAGCCCTGACATAGCGCTTATTCATCCGATCGATAAGTAATACTTCGTCGGGAGTTATCTCCAACCGGGCTATTTCCGTACGGAGAATAGGCATCAGAATGGAAAGCTGCACACGTTCGCCTCCTTTCATTTTCATTGTTCCCCCCGTCGTTATACTCCCATCAGAGCCGGAGGGTATAGTTAACTGCAGTTTGGATGATAGGTAACAAGGCTCGGCGACAGGCACGTTTGAAGTTATATTCTTTGTGCTTTTACAGCCTGCAAGCATTACTACCAGTAACAATAAATAGAATACGTTTCTCATTCTGCAATGTATTTCTTCTTCTTAATTTTCTCTTTCAGCGTTTTCGATTCACTCCCCATATCAAGAGCCTCTTGCCAATATTTTAATGCGCCATCCACATCACCGGTCATATAATAGATATCTCCGCAATGTTCTACTATCACATCACTTTTCTCCCCATCGCTTTTCATGGCATCATCAATGTAGATACGAGCCTCAGCATAGTTCCCTTTCTCAAAAAGTATCCAGGCATATGTATCAAGATAAGTGGCGTTGCCGGGATCGGCTTTCACCGTCTTATAACTCATTTCCTCAGCCTTATCGAGTTCCCGGCGTTCTACAGACAGATAATAGGCATAATTGTTCAATGCACCAATATTAGACGGATTGTAAACCAATGCAGAATCATACGCATTGTATGCCTCCGTCATCATCGCTTTTTTATGGTAAACATCGCCCATGATAGAATAGAAGTCAGATAAGACTTCTTTCTTACTCTCATTTGTAGCGTTTGCCAAAGCTTTCTGACAAATAGCAAGTACCTCATCATTACGCTCCGCCTGGCTATAGCCAATAGCGAGATAGAAATAGAACTCAAGTGCTTCGGGAGTAGCCTCTACACCAGGTTCACAGATTTTAATGACCTGTTCAAAATCATTCTTCTGCACAGCTACTTCAAGGAGCATCAGACGGGCAGCTTTATTGGCCGGATCAATCTGGACCACACGCTCCAATACCGGAATCGAAGCTTCCTTCATGTTCTTTGCCCAAAGATATTGTGAATAGAGCATAGGAATCTGATCATCATCCGGGTCCTGCTGCAGGATACGGTCAAAAAGCGAAATCACCTTCGTACTGTCTGCTGTAGCCTGTTCATTTTGGGCAATCACCTGGCGCATTACATTCAGTTTCGTATCTGCAGGTACCTTTTTGTTCATCAGCAAAGAGTCCAGTTGCTGTTTATACAAATCCTGTTGGCCGGTTTGTTCATAATAGGAAGCCAGTGAAAAATGGGCCATCACATTGTCCGGCTCCGTAGCAAGTACCTTCTGATAAATATCGTATGCCTCCTGCTTTTTACCATTCTGCATATACACATCTCCCAGGATTACTTGATAACGCATATCCATAGGATATTCCTTCACCAGGTTCTCAATCTCCCGAAAAGCACTTTTGTCGTCTTTCATCTGCAGATAAATACGGAATTTCTCCATTGTGAGTTGCTCATTCTTCCCCATTATCTCTTCCAGACGATCTAACGTTCCGATCACTTTACCATAATCCTCTTGCTGATTATACAAATCAAGCAAAGCAAACAACGATTCTCTTTTTCCCGGAAAACGGGTAGCCATCATCTCAAGCAATCCTATTGCTTTCTCTTTCTCATTCTGTTGTTGATAAAGGCTGGCAAGTGCCTGGCTATACCAATAATTATCCGGTGCGCTTTCCACCGCAGCCTCCAAAGCAGCCTGGCCTTGTGGCACTTGCTTCAAAAACATATAATACTGCGAAATCTCATAAAGGGCCGAAGCTGCCTGCGGATTAATGGTCAGACAATGTTTCAGCAAATCAAATGCAGCATCATACTCCTTTTTAGTTTTCAATCGCGTTGCTTCGAGGAAAAAGTAGTCATATTTACGCTGTTGCTCGTCCGAGAGGGTAACTAACTGCCGGGCAGGCTTAACAGCACCCGCCTTTCCTACTCGTTGTGAAGAACCGCAAGAAGCAAGTATCAGTATCAACACCCCAAGGAGTAATAATTTTATTTTCATTCGTAATTCGTAATTTGTAGTTCGTAATCTATCCCCTTCCCGTATGCCCGAAGCCACCTGCACCACGCTCCGTATCATTCAGTATTTCCACTTCCTGCCAAACAGCCTGTTCATGATGGGCTATCACCATCTGTGCAATCCGTTCTCCGTCTTCAATAACAAATGGTTCGGTCGAAAGATTAATCAAAATCACACAGATCTCTCCCCGGTAGTCGGCATCAATCGTTCCCGGAGAATTTAAAACAGTAATCCCTTTCTTTAAAGCCAGACCGCTACGCGGACGAACTTGTGCCTCAAATCCCGGAGGAAGTGCAATATATAATCCGGTAGGAACCAGACAGCGTTGCATAGGGGCCAGAGTCATTGAGTCCGAAAGATTAGCACGAATATCCAGTCCGGCAGAGAGTTCAGTAGCATATGCCGGAAGCGGATGCTTTGATTTATTGATAACTTGTACGTTCATATTCAGTCTGTTTACTATTTAACGGGCGAAAATACATAAATTGTATCGAATTTCCGTACATTTGCAGTTAAATAATGTGCGAATATGGGAACTATGTACTCCCAAATCGTAAATTGTAAATAGCTAAATCATAAATACCCATGATGGATTGGAGGAAATTAATCTCAGCAAAGCGCTTTGGGATGGAAGAGTTTCATGAAGAAAGACAGGAAAACCGTTCGGAATTTCAAAGAGACTATGATCGGCTCATTTTCTCAGCTCCCTTCCGCCGCTTACAGAATAAGACACAGGTATTTCCACTACCGGGTAGTATCTTTGTGCACAATCGGCTCACCCATAGTCTGGAGGTTTCGTGCGTTGGCAGGTCACTGGGTAACGATGTTTCAAAGGCAATACTCTCCCGACAACCGGAATTACAGGACTCTTTCCTACCCGAAATCGGATCCATTGTTTCTGCCGCCTGTCTTGCTCACGATTTGGGTAATCCTCCGTTCGGTCATTCCGGTGAAAAGGCTATCTCCACTTTCTTTTCCGAAGGTAAAGGACAGTTCTTAAAAGATCAACTCCTCCCGGTGGAATGGGATGATTTGACACATTTTGAAGGAAATGCAAACGCTTTCCGGCTCCTTACACATCAATTTGAAGGACGCCGTAAAGGTGGATTTGCCATGACCTATTCTACGCTTGCTTCCATCGTCAAATACCCCTTTTCATCAAGTCTGGCAGGTAAAAAATCCAAATTTGGATTCTTTATCAGTGAAGAAAAAGGATTCCAGCGTATTGCTACTGAACTTGGATTAATTCAACTGAGTGAACAACCTCTGAAATATGCCCGTCATCCGCTGGTCTACCTTGTTGAGGCAGCCGATGATATTTGCTATCAAATGATGGACATTGAAGATGCCCACAAACTAAAAATTCTAACCACCGGGGAGACGAAAGAACTACTGCTGGCTTATTTTAATGAAGAACGACAGGCACATATCCGAAGAACATTCAGCATCGTCAGTGATACAAACGAACAAATTGCCTATCTACGTTCTTCGGTCATAGGATTACTGATAAAAGAATGTACAAGAATATTCCTGGAACATGAAGCAGACATTCTTGCCGGTAACTTCACCGATCCACTGATTAAAAAAATTTCCGAACGCCCCGCACAGGCCTACAAGCGTTGTTCTGAGGTCTCTTTTAACAAGATCTACCGTTCTCGGGATGTGCTTGATATAGAATTAGCAGGTTTTCAGGTTATCAGCACCCTGCTGGAACTCATGGTCGATGCCGTAACCTCCCCCAACAAAGCTTATTCACAGCTTCTTATCAATCGCGTATCGGGTCAGTACAACATAAAAGCGCCTGCACTCTATGAAAGAATACAGGCGGTACTTGATTATATTTCGGGAATGACTGATGTCTTTGCGCTGGACCTCTACCGCAAAATCAACGGCAACAGTCTTCCTGCGGTGTAAATACTTTATTGACGCCCGAGGTTAACTTACAGTCTTCCGGATGACTTTCGATGAATGATTGGATATGACGCATACGCTTATCCTCAAGAATTTCGTCAACAGCTATCAGAATGCCGGTTTCTTCAACATCTCCAAATTCATAATTAATAGCTGTACCAAACATACGCATTGTAGGGCTTAAACTCATATAGGCATTTACCAATGGAGGAATATTATAGCCTAACTTACGAATCTCACTATTCAGAATCTTGTAATCATCTTTAAATGATTTCTCATAGAATATAGTAGCCAAATCTTTCTCCTCAGTCTCCATTTTCAACGGATTCAACGGAGTGATTAACCCATCTTTATCGCCAAAGTGCTTTTTCAGGAAGTAAAGAATCATATCACGACCCTGACGGTGATAACTGGGATACATCGTTACTTTACCAAAGAAGTATTTCACATTTGGCATCACAACAGTCAACGCTCCCAATCCGTCCCACAAATTATCCAAAGCAAATAAGCCTTTGCTTCCTGCGCGGGTAGACTGATATTCAAGGGTTACGAATGATCGTCCCAGCTCAATTGTAGTAGGCAAATACTCTTTAACAAACTGCTCAGAGAAGTTGAACATATGGGAAGTAGCCAGTATCGGAGCCCCCTTTTCATCAAAACGTACATCTGTACCCAGCAAATAACGGTACCCACCCAGAATCTCCTCCGCTTCCGGATTCCATACAATCAGTTGTTTGTAAGGATTCTCCATTGTATCGTATTCATCGATATCCATAGACAACCCGGTACCTCCTCCTGCTGCACGAAAAGCAATTTCACGCAAACGGCCAATCTCTTTCATTACATTTGGAGAATCTTGTGAAGTAGTAATATAAATATGATTATTACTTTTATTCGTCATGCGCAACCGCTTATCCTCCGTAAGTTCCGCCTTTAGCAGTTCTTTGCTTATCGGTTCAATAATCTCTTCCATATTCCTCGTTAGTGTAGTTGTTCTTTTTCTCTTTATCACAGTTTATATACGATATCCTTAACATACTCCGCCCACTGTGCAGGGGTTTTAGATTTATCAAATGTCTGCCAGGGAATTGGTTTACCGAAAGTGACTGTAAATGTCTTATGACGGTTTTTAAACATTTCATCTGCCAGATAAAGCATAGCTATATTAAATTTTATTCCCAGTGTTTTACAGATATTTGCCAGATTATAAAAGAAATCAGAGTTACGCCCACCAAAATGTACAGGTATTACATCTCTTTGCGCCTGCACACTTTTAACAATAAATGTCTTCTTCCATTCCAAATCCCGGATAATGCCATTCTGTCGTCTTGAGCAGAGTCCTGCCGGAAACATAATTAACTGGTCATCTGATTTAAATCCAGCCTCTACCATTTTCGGAAAATCTTTCGCCTGTTTTCCTGTCTTATTAATAGGAATACAAAGAGGAGCCAGTCCACGCAGGTTCATCAGCAAATCATTTACCAGATATTTCACTTTCCCATTATAGTGTTTACCAAGAACATAGCCTAATGCTACACCATCTTGTCCTCCTAGCGGATGATTGGACACAAATGTATATAAACCATCTTCCGGTAAATTCTCTTCCCCCCTTACTTCCACTTTGGCGTCAAGAAAATCCAAGGAAGCTTCCAGAAAGTCTACTCCTAATTTATCCTTCGACTCACGTAGAAAAACATTAATTTCTTCCTGATGAACAATCCTTTTCAGATAAGAAACTACAAATTTAGGGATATACTTATAATGCTTCGGAGCTTTTGTCCGAAGAATCTTATCGATATCTATTAAAAACAAAGAGTCGTCAGTCATTCGTTATAGATAAAATGATTGTGCAAAATTAATTGTTCTTTTCTATTAATTGCAATAATTTGGCAGAAAATGCAGGATTTAGGTTTCTGACGAGAAAAAAGAACACCTGAAAACTATCATATACCACCTAAAAACTATCAATTGATAGTTTTTAGGTGAAAGAAAGACGAATTCACCCCTGTCTCAATCATCAAAACGCCGTAAACTTGCAACATCGAAACAACAACGATATATTCACAATTTAAAAAGCAACGTTTATGAAAAGTTTAAGCTTCAAAAAAGATTTGATAGGAGTTCAGGATGAACTACTTCGTTTCGCATACAAACTAACAACCGACCGAGAAGAAGCCAATGATTTGTTGCAGGAAACCTCATTAAAAGCATTAGACAATGAGGATAAATATATGCCAGATACTAATTTTAAAGGATGGATGTATACCATCATGCGAAATATCTTTATCAACAATTACCGTAAAGTCGTTCGCGACCAGACATTTGTTGATCAGACAGACAACCTTTATCATTTGAGTCTCCCGCAAGAATCAGGTTTTGAGAGCACAGAAAGCTCTTACGACTTAAAAGAGATGCACCGCATTGTCAATTCACTGCCCAAAGAATATAAGGTTCCATTCTCTATGCATGTTTCCGGTTTCAAATATCGTGAGATAGCAGAGAAATTACATCTTCCACTTGGTACTGTGAAGAGTCGTATCTTCTTCACCCGCCAGAAATTACAGGAAGAATTGAAAGATTTCAGATAACCTAAGCCGACACTATATAATTGTCGATTTCCATATAAAATTTAGTGCAGATTTTTAGTTGTGTTCACAGTAGAAGCAAGTAGGAGAAACTCCTTCTTGCTTCTTTTTTTATACTCAAATTCAAAGAAAGCTCCTAATAAAACTCCACAGAATATACTCCATAACATATTTAACTTTTTTTCAGCCACTTGTTATCAAGCTTATCCGAATGTTTCCTTATATTTGGACAACAAATTTGAAACATTGTTCCAAATATGGAAAAAGCAGAAGAATATATGGAAAAAGCAGAAGAGAACTACAAAGTCCCAAACCTTGAAAAAGGAATTGCGATTCTTGAGTACCTATCGCTTTATTCCTTAGGAAGAACACTACAAGCAATCAAATCAGAACTTGATATTTCGCAAACGACCGCCTACCGTATTTTAAATACTTTAGTCCGGTTAGGATACCTTATATATAATGAAGACACAAAACATTATAAATTATCCCGCAAATTATTATCACTTGGATTTAAATCATTAAATGAACATAATTTGCTGGAGGTAGTCCTGCCACATTTACGTAATTTGCGGGATCTAGTAAAAGAGACAGCCTGTTTCGGAGTGTTAGGAGACCAGAAAGGCATTTTCATAGAACAAGCTCAAGGACATCACACTTTCCGGTTTGTTCTATCACCCGGTAAACCCTTTGAACTACATTGTTCGGCACCGGGAAAGGCTATCATGGCTTATCTCCCCTGTAATGTTCGTGACTATTATCTGTCACAAATGGAGTTTACACGCTATAATGCACGTACTATTACTACTCCTGAGGCATATATGGATGAGCTGGAAAAAGTACGAAAGTTAGGCTACGCCATGGACAATGAAGAAGAATTAAGCGGAGTACTCTGCATAGGTGCCCCTATTTTCAATTACACAAGTTATCCATGCGGAGCTATTTGGATATCTGGCCCCAAAGACCGCTTATCTAAGGATGTAGTGCGTAATTCAGTTGAATGTATAAAAGATGCCGCACAAACTATCTCCAAAGAATTAGGATACAATCAGTCTTAAAAACATAAAACATACATACTATGAATACCCCCAAACAAATATTAAAAAAAACATTAGCCACCGCATTCTTCTGTGGTTGTGCTTCCTTCGTTCTGGCGGGGACTCCCCCATTTTTCCCTACAGACATTACCTTAAATTCCAAAGGTGAGATTCTTATTGTAGAAAAGGGGACAAGCCGAATCAGTTTCTTTTCGCCGGACGGTAAAACTTTACTTCGCACCATTCCTGTTGAAGAAACCCCAACTGGCATCCTTCTGGATACCAATAAAGTATATGTCACTACCAGTGCAGCCACCGGACATTTGCAAATTTTATCATTGGAATCAGGACAAAAAGAAGCTACCATTCTAACAGGTTCCGGTGCATGTTCTCCTATTTTCGGGCCTGACAAAAAACATATATATGTATGTAATCAATTCCAGAACACTGTATCAGAAATTGATCCGATAAATCATACGGTTGTACGTTCGGTTAATGTGTTGCGTGAACCTAAATCAGCACAGTTCAGCAAGGATGGCAAATATCTGTTTGTTACCAATTACTTGCCATCTCAACGGGCAGATCTCGACTATGTGGCAGCTTGTGTTTCCGTCATCAGAATGGATGATTTTACCAAAGTAAAAGACATCAAACTGGCCAACGGTAGTAATGCTTTACGTGGTATTTGTATTACACCGGACGGTAAATATATATATGTATCCCATAATTTAGGACGTTTTACAGTTCCCACATCACAATTGCAACAAGGATGGATGAATACCAGTGCCTTCAGCATTATAGATGTGGAAAAACAGGAATTCCTCGGCGCAATTGTAGTCGACGAACCAGAACGTGGAGCAGCAGGTATCTGGAGCATTGCCTGCAATGACGAGTCACTCTTCATCACTCACTCCGGAACACATGAAATCAGCGTTATCGACCATAAAGCCATGCTGAAGAAATTTTTAAGCTATCCTGATAAAGCTATGCTGGATTATGACCTGAGATTTCTGTATGGTCTGCGTAAACGTATCCCACTGAAAGGCAATGGTCCGCGCAAAATGATAATGGAGAACGGAAAACTCTATATTCCCACTTACTTCGCTGACATCCTGAATATCGTAGATACCCAAACAACTGAAATTACCTCGGTTAATCTGAATCCGGACCGGGAAGAGAGTATAGAAAACAAGGGAGAACGCTATTTTAATGATGCCTCTCATTGTTTCCAAAACTGGCAAAGTTGTAATGGTTGCCATCCGGGAGATGCCCGTACAGATGGTATGAACTGGGATTTAATGAATGATGGAGTAGGTAACTCTAAAAACTGCAAAAGTCTTTTATTCAGTCATCCCACCCCTCCAAGCATGATATCAGGCATACGCGAAACAGCAGAATGGGCGGTACGTGCAGGTTTTAAATTCATACAGTTCTTTGATATAACCGAAGAAGATGCCGTATGTGTGGATGCTTATCTGAAATCTCTCCAACCTGTACCAAGCCCCTATCTGGTAAATGGAGAGTTATCCGACCTGGCCAAAGAAGGAAGAAAGGTATTTGAAAAACTAAAATGCACAGAGTGCCACAGTGGTCCATATTATACAGACCTGAAAATGCACCGTATCGGTGAGGATATTGAGTTCGAAAAAGGTTGGGATACCCCTACCCTACGTGAAGTCTGGCGCACAGCCCCCTATCTTTTTGACGGACGTGCAGCCACGATGGAAGATGTATTTAAGGTACATAAACACGGTATTGAGAAAAAGGTTTCTCAAAAAGAGATTAAAGCGCTAACAGAATACGTAAATTCCTTATAAAAAACAAGACACCATTGGAAAACATGAATTATTGTGATAAAATAAAATATAGCATATATACCACCGAAATTGCTGATTTCGGAACAATGGCAGATACTTTGTTAGCACAGTTACCTCAAAACGAGCACATATTCAGACTAATATTTTTCGGCACACCGACAGATAACAACGAATATGTAATTCGTCGTAACATTTTAAGTGACAAAATACAACAACGTTATACCCAGAAGTTACCTGTATTAAGTTATGTATCCCAACCTGCTTTGGATGGCGGACTTACAATGGAAGTACATAGTTATCAGGCAGATGAGAATGATCATATCACGTATCATCCCAATAAAGGTTTTCCTTACATCACATTGGAAAATGCTGATGGACGTTTTCTCTTTGCAGGAGGCTTTCATAGTGATGTGTTGAATTTCAATACCCAACAACAATCCGTTGAAGTTTTCCGGTTAGCAAGTGAAGTTTTGCATAAGGAAAATTTTCCCATTGAAAATATCATCCGCCAATGGAACTACATTGAACAAATTACAGGATTTGATGGTGCCGATCAACACTACCAGATGTTCAATAATGTGCGTAGCAACTTCTACAACCAGGCTACCTGGAGTTTGGGTTATCCGGCTGCTACAGGTATCGGGAGTAATCTAGGGGGTGTTTTGGTAGATATTGATGCCGCTGTATTTACCCGTCCGGAATGTTTTGCCACTCCTATTGATAATAAATTACAGGTAGCAGCTCATGCCTATTCACCACAAGTACTGGAAACGGCTCATCAGCAAAAATCAACACCAAAGTTTGAACGTGCCAAAAGTATGACGTTTGATGACAGACAACTCATTTATATATCCGGTACAGCCGCAATCCGGGGAGAAGAAAGTCTGGCCGGAGTAGGTCTTGAAAGACAACTCCACATCACTATGGAAAACATAGCCCAACTAACAGGAGACGCACATTTAAAGTTATTGCGTGTGTACCTGAAAAACAAGTCACATTACCAGGAAGCATATAAGCTGCTGAATGACTATCAACTGAATATACCTATTTCTTATATGTGTGCAGATGTATGTAGGGATGAATTGCTAATTGAAATTGAAGGTATTGCCATAAAATAAGACACTGCCTCATCACAATAAATAAAAGAGGAGAAATTACTAACCAAATAAATAAATGAAAATGAAGAAAAGACTTAGAAATTCAGTAACCCTAGGAGTTGTTTTACTCTCAATGGTAGCATGCACAGGCAAAACGTCTACATCAGAGTCAGCTTGCAGTGCCAACGGACAATGTTCCGAACAATGTAAAAATGAATGTAATCAAAATAACTGTAAAAATAAAAAAGAAATGACTTATTCTAAGAAGTACACAAATGCCGATTTTTACAAAGACGGCAAATTCCAGCAAGAAGCTGCTATGGAAGCAATGAAAGACATGTTCGCATTCTATGATGTTCCTTTCACCGAATTAATGGTCAAAGACATGTGGGTTACAGACTTCGGACTAGGAGATTTTGAGAACGTAGGTATGGGTGGTATTTTCTGGGTTAACAACGCAGAACAAAGATACTTTGCACATGCTATCTATCTGCTGCCTGGACAAATGATTCCGGAACATGCTCATGTAGCTACTACATATCCTGCTAAACACGAATCCTGGATGGTTGAAAAAGGATGGGTCTATAACTTCTCTGAAGTAGGAGATGAGACTCCGAATGCCCCTGCAATCCCAGCCACTCATGGTCCTATCAAGAGTAAGAATTTCGTTGTACAAAAGGTAGGCGAAGTACTTCCGTTGAAAGCTTTGACAACCTTCCACTTCCTGATGGCTGGTCCCGAAGGTGCAATTGTTTCAGAATGGGCTACTTACCATGACAATGCCGGTCTTCGTTTTTCGAATTCTAAAGCTGCATTATAATAGTAGAAAAGCATAATACCTTAGAATCAACCTTATGAACAAAATATTGTTAATAACACTCTGTTTCTTATCAGCTTCCGCCTCGGCATTTGCCGGGCCGAAGCCTAAGAAAGCAGAGACATGGATTGATGCTTCAGTAAAAGCCAAATCCGAATTGCGTACGCAACTACAAAAAGCAGGAATGCCAGTCATATCCAAATGGATTAAAGTCAATGACAAGGCAGAGCCTTTTGTTGTGGACTTGAAGAATTGCGATAAGCTGATACTGGTTACCTCCGGTGGTCCTGACGGTAGCAGCTATGATCATGCAGTATGGGGGAATGCCCGCCTGATTGCAGCCGACGGTTCTTCTGTATGGTTGGACCAGACTCCGTTTGAATATGGCGTAGCCGGCTGGGATAAACCAAGAATGAACATCAACGCAAATGGCAAACCCATCCGGATTGCCGGAAAAGCTTATGAGCACGGTGTATTCTGCCATGCTAACGGCACATTGGTCTATCCTGTGAAAGGTAAATACGTACGTTTTGAAGCAGAAGTTGGTATTGACGATGACTCAAGAACGGGTAGTGTATATTTTCAGGCATTGAATATATTGCCTAAAGACATCGCCAATCAGCTGGCAGAAAAATACCCGAATCAGATCGGGATGCTAAGCAGTCAGATGGACGGACTGGATACTTGGTTAATCACCCCCGATGCCTCTGTTGAGAAACAAATTGTAGATGCTTTGGCTGGTAAGATAAAAGATGCTTCTTACTTCAAGAACATCATACGGCAAATAGCAACCGAACAAGACGTAAATACACAGATATACAAATACCTCGAGATATTTGAAAAAATGCAAAATGTATACGAGGTACAGAATGAATTGGAGTGGCTGAATATAAATGCAATCAAACTGGCATTCGCTGATATGAAACAACAGCAAGGGTTTGATGTAGCCAAATACCAGCCTTTGCTCGACGAACTAATAAGCCTTTCTCAAAAAGGTTTCGACGGCATTTATAAAGGCGACACACAAGCATTGTCCAATGCCCGCAAAGCATTGAAAAACAAGCAAGCCATTCTGCTTGGTAACCCTTTACTCAATGGCGACAAAATTGTTGCTACTCGTTTCAAACTGGGTTCAAAGGCACATACAGCTATGGCTCCGGATTTAGGCACACAATCTAATAACTGGAGTAATCAGGAATCTGCACGCCGTAGTGGATTTAATGCTGAAATAGTAGAATTGTCTAACCTGCGTGGTGACATTCAGATGCGTCAAATATACAAACCACAGAACTCATCCTCTATCGCAGACCTTAAAATGCATTGGGATGGCGACCGGGTTATGTTTACTGCAACCATGCCCGACAATCGGTGGAATATATATGAAGTAAAGCTGGACGGTACCGGTCACAGAATGCTAATAGAAAATGAAGAACCGGATCTGGAATTCTACGACGGTACATATCTACCTGACGGGCGTATGATAGCAACTTCTAATATTGGTTATCAAGGTGTACCTTGTGTCAGTGGTTCTGATCCTGTAGGTAATATGGTGCTTTATGATCCCAAAACCAAAAACATGCGTCGCCTTACATTTGACCAGGATGCCAACTGGAATCCGGTTATCATGAATAATGGTAGAGTAATGTATACTCGTTGGGAATATACCGACCTGATGCACTACTATTCCCGCTTTGTAATGCATATGAACCCGGACGGAACAGAACAAAAAGCCCTGTTTGGAAGCGGTTGTGCTTTCCCTAACAGTACATTCGATATTCAACCTCTGCCTAATCATGCGTCTGCTTTTGTAGGTATTATTTCCGGTCACCACGGTGTTGCCCGCTCCGGCCGTTTAATTTTGTTTGACCCAACCAAAGCCCGCAAAGGCACTGCCGGTATGCTTCAGGAAATTCCATATCGGAACCGTCCGATAGTAGAATTGGTTAAAGATGAATTAGTAAACGGCGTATGGCCACAATTCATCAAACCTACTCCATTGAATGACAAATATTATCTGGTAGCCGCCAAGCTGAACCCACAAGATTTATGGGGTATTTATCTGGTGGATGTATTTGATAACGTAACTTGTCTGATGAAACAGGAAGGCGAAGGATACATCAGTCCGATTGTTGTGCGTAAGACAACTACTCCTCCGGCTATACCTGACAGGGTAAAACTGAATGAAAAAGAAGCAACTGTATTTATCCAGGATATATACGAAGGTGAAGGATTGCGTAATGTACCTCGTGGTACTGTAAAAGAACTCCGTCTGCATGCTTATGAGTATGCATATCTGAAAACTGTTTCGGATCATAACTGGCATGGTATCCAGAGCGGATGGGACATTAAACGTCAACTCGGAACAGTTCCTGTGGAAGAAGACGGTTCTGTTATCTTCAAAATACCAGCCAATACGCCAATCTCCATCCAGCCGATTGATAAAGACGGAGCTGCTATACAGCTGATGCGTAGTTGGTTGACCGGACAACCGGGTGAAGTTGTCTCCTGTATCGGGTGTCACGAAGATCAGAACCAGATTCCTGTGCCTAAGCGTGTAATTGCATCTCAACGTGCACCACACTCTATAAAAGCACCAGAAGGTGGTGTCCGTTCATTTACATTCGATCTTGAAGTACAGCCGATTCTCGACCGTGCTTGTATTGCCTGTCATAACGGCGAAAAAGCATTCGACCTCCGTGCCGGTGCAAAAGACGAACGTGGATATGGTCCTTCTTATCTGAATCTACATCCGTATGTTCATCGTCAGGGTCCGGAAGCTGATATGGCAGTTCTTCAACCCTATGAATATCATGCCAATACCAGCGAATTAATCCGTATCCTTAAAAAGGGACATGCAAATGTGAAGCTGACTGACAAAGAATGGAGAACATTGTATACATGGATTGATTACAATGCACCGGATAAGGGTTACTTCAATGCTAATAAGATCAAAGATTTCCCATATCAGGGTTTTGACCAGATTGAACGCCGTACAGAACTCACCAACAAATATGGCAACGGTATGGGAGTAAACTGGAAGAAAGAGATTGCTGACTATGCAACCTATCTGAAAGGTAAAGGAGAAATTACTCCGGTCCTTCCGGCAGCAACAGCTCCTGTAAAAGAGAAGAATGTAAAAGTGAAAAACTGGCCTTTCGATGCCAACGCAATCAAAGCGATGCTGGCAAACGAAAAGGAAACACGCAAAGAAGTTGTATTGGCTCCCGGAGTTAAACTCACCTTCGTTCGTATTCCTGCCGGAGAATTCGCTATGGGTAGCTGGAACGGATCTGCTGATAATCGTCCGGTATCTAAAGTAAAAATTGCAAAACCATTCTGGATGGGTGAAGTAGAAATCACCAATGAACAATACAATGTCATTTTCCCCGACCACGACAGTCGTTATGTAGACCAGTTATGGAAAGACCATGTACATTTCGGTTACCCTGCCAACCAGCCGGAACAACCTGTTATCCGTGTTAGTTATGAAGATGCTATGGCGTATTGTAAACAACTGAGCGAAAAGACCGGCCTCAACATCACCCTCCCCACAGAGGCACAATGGGAATGGGCGTGTCGTGCAGGAAGTGATTCTGATTTCTGGTATGGTAATAGCAATACGGATTTTGGTAAATTGGAGAACTTTGCAGACGAAAGTTGCAATAAAATGGCTGTAAGTGGCGTTAATCCACAACCAATGTCTAAGAATTCATACTGGTACAAATATTACTCTTATCTGCCTAAAGAGGAGAGTGTCAATGACGGAGCAATGAACCAGGTTGATTCTAAAAATTACCAGGCCAATCCATTTGGATTATATAGCATGCACGGAAATATAGCAGAATGGACCCGTTCGGATTACATACCTTATCCTTACACCGAAAAGGTAAAGAATCCTTCGGAATTCAAAGTAGTACGTGGTGGTTCTTATATTGAACGTCCTAAAGTCTCAACTTCTTATGCCCGTAAAGCCTACTACCCGCATCAGCGAGTATTCAATGTAGGATTCCGCGTAATTATTGAAGACTAATTAAACAGTTGACAGTGGACAATTGACAATTGACAGTGAGCAGGCCAACTGCCCACTGTCTACCGTCAACTCTTCATTGTCAATTGTCAACTATCAGCTGCCAACTGTTATCAATTGTCAACTCTAAAAGTGATTTTCCTATGAAAGTAAATTTCCACAAGCCCTTCTCTTCTTATGTAACAACCATTGTGTTGTTACTGATTTATGCTGTTGCACTCGCTGCCGCTACTTTCATTGAAAAATACCATGGCACTGCAACAGCCAAAACGGTCATCTACTATTCGCCTCTGTTCTTTTTGCTTCAATTATTGATGGTTATCAATTTTGTAGCAATTGTTATCAAGCGCCAATATCTTAAAAGCCGGAAATGGGGTATGTTAGTCACTCATTTTGCTTTTATCATCATTTTCCTGGGTGCTTTTACCTCTTTCCTTTTCAGTGAAGAAGGTATCCTTCATCTTCGCGAAGGAGAAACGAGCAACCAAATCGCCGTTCGCTCCGCCGATAATAACACAAGTATCCACACCTTACCCTTCTCTGTGGAACTAAAGAAATTTACGTTGACCCGCTATCCGGGTTCTTCCAGTCCCTCTTCCTATGAAAGTGAAGTTGTAGTACATGTGGACGGTGAAACACGTCCCGAACGAATATTTATGAACAATGTGTTAGATGTAAAGGGCTACCGGTTCTTTCAGGCATCTTATGATCCGGACGAACAAGGTACGATTCTCTCTGTCAACCGGGATGTTGCAGGACGCAACATCACTTACACAGGGTATCTTTTGCTTGTCATCGGACTGGTTCTATGCTTTATTGGCAAGAATACCCGATTCATGTCATTGAGCCGTCGGTTAAAAGAATTACATACTGCAACTAAGATAATAGCCTGTCTGCTCTTCTTTATGCCCTTTCCTTCTGAAAGCAGAGCAAACGAGAATAACTCCCCAATGATGGATATCGTACAGAAACATAAAATTTCTCCTGCACATGCCGAAGTTTTTGGTTCTTTACCAATCCAGTCAAATAGTGGGCGTACCATGCCAATCAACACTTTTTCTTCCCAAATACTCCGAAAGCTACATAAATCGGATAAAATCGGAGGTTTAAACTCTGACCAATTCCTTATCAGTTTACTGGTGATGCCAGATGTATGGATGCGCATACCATTTATTGCCGTATCCAATCCAGAGTTAGCAAGTTATTATAATCTGCCTGCCAAACAATGTGCATACGCGGAAGTGTTTGACAATAACGGCTACTACAAGTTACAGGAGAAGCTGGAAGAAGCATATAACAAAATGCCTAACCAACGTACCCGATTCGACAAAGATTTGATGAAATTGGATGAACAGATCAACATCTTCCACCAGCTTATCAACCGTCAGATGCTGAATCTCTTTCCAAAAGAAGATGATCCCAACCATAAGTGGTATGCTCCCGGAGATGACCTTTCGGCTTTTACAGGAAAGGACTCCATGTTCGTAGCCCGTATTATGGACTGGTATCTGGAAGAGGTACAGGAAGGTCTGAAAAGTAACGACTGGACAAAGGCCAACGAAGTTGCCGGCATGATCAGTACTTACCAGCAAGCCAAAAACAAAACACTCGACATCAGCCCTAAAAAGATACAGTCTGAACTGAAATATAATAAGATGGATGTATTTCGCTATTGTAAAATCGGTTATCTTATTTTGGGTGGTCTGCTGCTCATCTTTACATTCATCGTACAGTTTCAGCAGAAACGCTGGATAAAGTCTATGGTCTGGATATTGGGGATTCTGGTGCTTATCGTGTTCCATTATCACATGTACGGTATGGGAATGCGGTGGTATATTGGCGGATATGCTCCCTGGAGCAATTCATACGAGACAATGGTATATGTGGCCTGGGCTACGGTTCTTGCCGGTCTACTGTTTGTACGCCGCAATACAATTACTTTAGCACTGGCTACCTTGTTCGGTGGTATCATTCTTTTTGTATCCGGTCTGAACTGGATGGATCCGGAAATAAGTCCCTTAGTTCCGGTACTTAAATCTCCCTGGCTAATGTTCCATGTTGCCATTATTGTAGCTGCCTATGGTTTCTTCGGCGTCAGTTGCCTGATGGGATTAACCAATATGGTTTTGATGATCTTCGCCGGCAAGAAACGAACGAGTCAGCTGATTATTCGTATCAAAGAGTTAAGTATCATCAATGAAATGTCATTGCTGGTAGCGCTGGCTTTGATGACGATCGGTACTTTCCTGGGGGCCGTCTGGGCAAATGAATCCTGGGGACGCTACTGGGGATGGGATCCTAAAGAAACCTGGGCACTGATTACTATGGTTGTTTATGCCATTGTCACCCACCTGCACCTGATAAAACGTTGTAATACCCTTTGGTTATTCAATGTCGCTTCAGTCATCGCATTTTCATCCGTATTAATGACCTTCTTCGGAGTCAACTATTTCCTTAGCGGAATGCACTCATATGGACAGAACGACAATGTAAACAATATATTGATCTACCTGTACTTTGCCTCAATTGTTATTATTGTATTAGCATTTTTCTCTTACAGGAGTTGGAAAAAGAATCCTGAGTTAAATCCGAACAAGTCATAAACCAATAGTTATTATAAACACTTAAAACGAATAAATTATGAGAACATTCAACCACGTAGGTATCGTCACTACCGAACACAAAGAAGGCGCCTTCTTTAATGAAGGGCTCAGCGTATGGCTGACAGACTATAGCAAAAGTCCTAACAGAATCGAGTTTCTTAAATTCGAAGAAGGCAGTTGTATGCCCGAATTGGTACAAAAGCAAGGTCACATTGCCTATACAGTACCCTCTCTGGAAGAAGAGCTAAAAGGTAAGAAGGTTATTTTTGGCCCTGCCGTATGCGATGAACACCTCACTATTGCTTTCATAGAAGAAGAGGGTATTTCTATCGAACTAATGGAAATTAAATAAAAACTAATCTCAAAATAAGGAGGAAAACATCATGTCAGACATCAAAACTAAATTTATCAACAACCCCGAACAAATTACTCCCGAATTGTTGGAAGGCTATGTAATGGCTTATGCCGATCAAGTAAAACTGGGAGGTGAAAATATTGTAGTACGTGCCCATGCAAAGGACGAAAGTAAAGTAGCTATTGTCACCTTAGGTGGCTCCGGTCATGAACCAGCATTGAGTGGTTTCGTTGGCGAAGGTATGCTGGATTGTTCTGTAGTAGGAGATATTTTTGCAGCTCCCGGTGCACAACGTGTATTCCAGGCATTGCAGCTGATGAAACGTGAAGCAGGTATATTACTGGTCGTATTGAATCACTCCGGTGATATAATGAGTGCAAACATGGCTTGCCAGTTGGCAGAACGTGTAGGAATCAAAGTAAAACAAATATTGACACATGATGACATCAGTGCCGGAATTGATGCCAACACAGAAGATCGTCGTGGGCTGGCCGGTTGTGTTCCTTTGTATAAAATATTAGGAGCAGCAGCAGAAGAAGGCAAGTCATTAGACGAGCTTATCGAAATCGGCGAACGATATAACAATAAGGTAGCCACACTTGCTGTAGCTATGCGTTCTTGTACCCATCCTCAGAATGGCGCAACAATCACGGATCTGCCTGCCGGTATCATGGAGATAGGAATGGGCCAACACGGCGAAGGTGGTGGCGGTCAAAAACCGCTTGTATCAGCCGATGCTACAGCTGCCGAAATGGTAGACCTGCTTTGCCAGCAGCTCAAACCCAAAGCCGGAGATAAAATGATGCTTATCATCAACGGTGTAGGTGCCACTACTCACATGGAACTGAATATCATATTCCGCAAAGCTTATAAGGAACTGGAAGCACGTGGTCTGCAAGTAGTTGTAAGCCGTATACAGGAGATATTGACCGTACAGGAACAAGCAGGTTTCCAAATGATTATGGGTATCCTGGACGAAGATCATATCGACTATTTGAAGAACAAACGTGCTAACGCACCTTACTGGACAACTATTGGCAAATAAAAGCAAAAGAAAATGACACAACTGACTATTGATAACTTCAAAACAATGCTCACCACAGCTTTAGCAAATATCAAAGCACGTGAAGATGAGTTTTCCAAGCTGGATGCCGTTATTGGTGACGGTGACCACGGACAAGCGATCGTAACAGCCATGAGCGCTATTGTTGCCACTGCCGAGAAAGGGACTGAATTTAAAACGATGCTGAACGACATGGGATTCGATGTTATGTTACAAGTAAGCGGTTCAACCAGTACTTTACTGGGAGCTTTCTTCCTTGGCATGAGTGATCATGTAAGTGGCACACAATTGGATGCGGCTGCTGTAAAAGCCATGTTTGCCGGCGGACTTACTAACGTACAAAAGCAGACTAAAGCTCAGAAAGGTGATAAAACAATGATGGATGCCCTGATACCTGCTGTCGAAGCTATTCAGAATTGCCCTTCAGACGATATCAAAGAATTGATAAATGCAGGAGCCGAAGCAGCTTTGGCGGGTGCTGAGTCCACAATTGAACTTAAAGCTAATTTCGGACGTGCACGCAACTATGGTGAACGGTCTATAGGCTATATGGATAGCGGCGCTGCTTCCTGGAGTTGTATGTTCGCTTCATTCTCAGAAGCTATAAAGTAAAAATGTATTTCGAATAAATATCAAATATAAAGAAATGGCAGATTTAGATGATTTAAGAGAAGGTGCAAATTTTGGTTTAGACATTGCATCTCAACAACAACACTTTCACGTGAAAGGTGCAGAAAATGCAGCATGGGGTATGAAAGACCGTTTATCACGTATCTTTAACCCCCAAACAGGTAAATCCGTTATGTTGGCTTGCGACCACGGTTTTATCATGGGGCCTACTTCAGGACTCGAACGTATTGACTTGAATATAGTCCCGTTAATGGAATATGCAGACTGCCTGATGTGTACACGAGGCATTTTACAGTCGGTTATCCCTGCTAATACAAAAACTCCTATCTGTCTGCGCTCTGATGCCGGTACTTCCATCCTTACTGATCTGAACGACAATGTACTGATTGATGTAGAAGACGCTATCCGTATGAACGTATCAGCCATGGCTGTTATGTTGGCTATTGGTGACGAAGCACACGAAGCAAAAACCGTAGCCAATTTGTATAAAGCTGTAGACAAAGCAAGTCGTTACAATATTCCCGTGATGGGGGTAACAGCCGTAGGTAAACAAATGGCACGCGATGCCCGTTATTTTGGCTTAGCATCCCGCATCTGTGCTGAGAACGGTGCCAACATCGTAAAGACCTACTATTGCGAGGGATTTGAGAAAGTGGCAGCAGCTTGTCCGGTTCCTGTAGTTATTGCCGGTGGTAAGAAACTCCCCGAGAAAGAAGCACTTGAGTTATGTTATAACGCGATTAACGATGGTGCTGCCGGGGTAGATATGGGACGCAATGTATTCCAAAGTGAATCGCCTGCGGCTATGATCCAGGCTGTACATGCTGTAGTGCATGACGGATTGACTCCGGAACAAGGTTTTGAAATGTTCCAGGATTTATCTAAATAATCAACTAATTGAGAATTGGGAATCGATCAAATCAGGTTCCCAATTTTCAATTAACACACATACATTATGAAGAGAATATTATTTTTTCTATGTTTTACTCTCCCACTCTTCCTTAATATCTCCGGAAAAAACAAAGCTGAGAAATTATTATTAGGTGGTTCGGGATGGAATAAGATCGTCATTATAGACAAAGATTCAAAACAAATAGAGTGGGAACATCCTTTACAGAAAGGTTGGGAATGTAACTCTGTAGCTGCGACTCCGGACGGAAATATTTTATTTTCCTACGCCAAAGGTGCCAAAGTAATCAACCGGGATCATAAGGAGATCTGGAATATTACAGCACCTGAAGGTTGTGAAATGCAAACTGCCCGCGTGTTATCCAACGGTAATTACCTGTTAGCTTGGACAGGACATCCGGCTGTCATTATGGAAGTGAGCCCGAAGGGTAAAATTCTCTCCCGTACAGAATATGAAACAGGGATTGACCGCGCCCACTCTCAGTTTCGCCAACTGAATAAAAACAAGCGTGGAAATTACCTCATTCCTCTCATATCTACCTCTGAAGTACGTGAAATTTCTCCTTCCGGCAAACTAATCAACTCTTTCAAAGTAGAAGGTACACCCTTCACTACATTAGAGTCAACTGATGGTAACTATTGGATTGCTTGTGGTGACGGGCATGCCTTAATCGAAGCCAATCCGAATAACGGTCAAATCATCCGGCGTTATAATGAGAATGATATCAAAGGAGTCCGGCTTTTCTTCACAGCCGGTCTTTGTAAAAGTGCTGATGATAACCTTTATATATGCAACTGGCAAGGGCACAGCCATGACGCCAATGCAGCAAACAGTCCTCAACTTTTCGAAATAAACCAAAAAGGAGAAGTGATCTGGAGCCTAAACGACAATCAAACATTTGGAATGATATCAGCAGTCAGTACGATAAACTGACCCTATACAACAGAATGACTATAAACTCCCCGAAATATTAAATAAAAGGGGAGCTTATAGTTATCACATCAGCTACAAAAAACATACAAAATCAGGTTGAAAATTTTGTAATTCAATATATCCTCCAGGTAATCCCATTCACGGTTAGCAATGAATATTCCATATGCTCTACTTCCTATACAAACGGCTTTAACTGTAACTTTATGAGAAAATATATTCCTACTCGAAAGTAAGCATATCACCAAATTCAAAAATATTTTCTTAATCTCAAAGTTCTTAGTAACTTGTCATATTTATCATTGCCCGTTATACCTTTGGAGTAGTTCTTAATATCTCATTTTTATATAGTACGTAAAGAGACGAAATTAATACAAACAAATAATGGTTTCTTCATAAATCATTTATTTTCAACAGGAATTTTAGTTATCCATATATAAAAAGATTCCTGATGTACTTCCATAAAGTTTAGTATTTTAATAATTATGAAATGATTTCACTTCCATTCGGAGATATCCAAATTTCCACAACATAACAGTATTCAAACTATATTTCAAAGGTTCTGTTCAACAAAAACATAAGTTGTAAAGCTATAAAAATCACCAGATATTTTTAGATACCTATATCAAAATGTTTTCTATCTTCATAGTCTGTAGCATTTAGTCTATCCACATAATATAAAGCTAGATGCAATCAACCTTTTAAACAACCTCAAAACTTCTTCTTACACCCCCAATTATCCAATCTTTAGTGATCCCTCAATACTGCCTCAAATACTTTCGATAATATTCTTGAGGAATATCTGCTTTAATCCCCCATCCCTCTGCATATTCATTATGAATAATATGTTTAACAGCATACGACTCAGCTTTTTTAAACTTAAAATGATCTGTTTTAGTATTCCATACAATATGAGTTATGAGATTAGAAATACTATCAAACTTTGAACGCGAATTAGTACCTGCAAAAGAGTCTAATGACAAAGTAAAAATTAAAGAATCATTTGGATAAATAGTCGTATTTTCAGCACTAAATGATACATTTTCAGAAAACAAGGGTAGAGAGTCTCCATTAATAAGGTAACAAGTCACTGAATTACGATCTTGGTTCATTTGATCTTTATCAAAAGGAATTTTTCCTAAGACTATAGTATCTATACCATGATTTACCACTCTACAATTAAAAAAGAGATACCCATATCCTGTCACTAAAGTTGTATCTTTTTCTGAAACAAGCATAAATGCATTTTCTATTTCTAATTTTTGGCCTTCTTTTATTGATAAATTATTGCAATTACAAGCCATCAATACCAATAATAGAATCCATACTATATTATTTACGTTCTTTCTTCTCATAATATCTTTACTCGTATCACACAATTCAGTTTTACCATTTACCACTATAGACATATTGAATTCTTTTATTTACATAAAGATATTGCCAAATGCAGTAAGGATGAGTGGCCAAATCATTCGCAAAAAATCTCCGTGGGTCAACACAACGAAAAGTAAAGTACTTTCTTGTCTTTTTAAACAGACGATTCGTATATAAGCCGTCACAGAAGAAACAAGCTCCCTTATAAAAGAAAATATTTTTATGCCATCCATAATTAAACTGTTGACTACCAACAGGAACATTTTCAATTACAATTGACGCACTATCCCTACTCATTTTCTGTACAAGAAAAGAAAAATTATTTTCCACATACCTTCCCGTTTTCTCCATATAAAATTCATTTGTAAGCTTTATAACAGAATCAAGCAATATATTCAGTTCATTATCTACTTCATAAACCCTAAACTTCATAGTTATAGAATCTTCAGACACATAAGGTCGAAAACGAACAAATTCTTCTTCCTTTGTTGACGAAATTACTTCATACCTATCTGCAATATTATAATAATCTGTACTTCGACAAGCGCACAGCATAACCAATATAATCAATAAACAATAAGTATTCTTTTTCATTGAGCGAACTTTAAAAACATAATCTTAATGAATTACTTACATGGATAATATCTCCTTCATTTAATATTCTTGTTTTCCCTTTAAAATATAAAATAGTTCGTTGAAATATAATTAATTACATTTTTTCATTAGCCCTACATTTAAAATTAATTATTGCAAAATTGAACAATTTTTATCATAATAAATACCAGTATTTTCTCAAATTCTAGCATTAAAGTACCTATATTATGAATACTATTGAACTATTCCTCATCACAATACGGAACCCACTCTTTCAGACCTTCCACATTAATAATTGTTGAATAAGAGTTTACCTTGACGATAAAAAACAAATCAACAAACCGTGCTTTTCTATTAACAAAATCAACATCTATATCAAGCGGAAAACGTTTTTCTTCAGTGTTTAATAATTTAATTCTTAAAGCTTCTCCATCTACAAATATACATTTATATAAGTATTTATCATTGGTTGTATCAATATAGTATGGAGAAATTCTCCCTGTTGCAGAAAAAATAGCTATTCCTTTTGATAAATTTAGATTCAAGTTGAAAACTTCCTTGATGTATTTTTCAACTTGTTTTGATACAGGTAAGTAGTAAATAGAATCTTTATTAAGGTTATTTGCAAAGGGCATGCTCTTTGCAACATTTTCACTACAATTAATTGCTACATTATCAATATCTAAAGGAATAAAAAAAGAGATACTTGTATAATCAATTGGAATTGAATATGATTGGTTATTGATTCTTTTTATTTTTTGATTATAAGAATAGATAATTTCATCTTTGAGAAATCTTGTCACATAATATCCCTTTATATTAACCAAGGAATCTACAGTCTGAGAAAATCCGTTAAAAGTGATGCCAATAAAGGCAAATAAACAAATAAGTAGCTTATCCATAAATTATTATTTTTTAGTCCATAACCATCCAACTGCATCGCCTGTTGATCTTGGCAAATCTCGTTTTTTAAATATTATTTTTGTGAATTTATCACTCATACTTGGGTAATTATGTGATATAGTAGTACTCCCCCCCTATTTGATTTGTAACAAGAATTGATGACACTATATCCATTACAGAAGATTACTATGTTCTCCTCCCCATTCACTCTATATCGGGGACTACACTACTACAAATTTACCGTTACCAGATGTAATGCCATATAATAAAGAGTAAATCCTAATGAAAGACAGACTAACTCTTCATTGTATATAAAATTGGGACATACAGAGATAGTAAAGCCTATATTAAAGCTAAAGAGGCATAATTGAAACGGCCCAATAAACATCGCGACTTCTATTTCACCACAATATATATCCAATCAGGTATATAGTAAACTAAATTATTTTATATAAAGTGTATTCATCATAGCATCCGAGTAATATTCAACTTTTGTGTTCGCACACTCTTTTTTCACTAGAATTGCTACTTGCTCACCTTCTTCATCTAGTGTTTTAATCCTTTCCGAATCTGAATATTGATTAAAAAATTCAGACTCATATTTTGTCAACCATTTTTTGAGCTTATCTATTAAAGCTGGACTAAGATTTAATGACTCAGGAAGTATATATCCTCCATTGTATTTGTCTCTAATCCCAGTCCCACTAAAATAACCATCAATTATTATATATTCCATAACGTTTATAATTATTTAATAAGGTCTAAAGAAACGATGATCTATTACCCCCTTCTTGTTTACTCCTATTTCATAAACTCCATTTCTGCCATTCATACTTCCACTTAATCTATAGACACTAATTGCTTTAGTAGATAAAATTGCATTATCAAAGCTATATGGAAACAGGAACTTATTTAAATTCTTTTATTTTCGTGAGCTCTCCACTTTCATCGTAATATTTCCATTCACCGTATTCAAAAACAAAATCAGAATCAGCACTCTCATCCCAAAGTAAAACACCTTCAGATTTTTTATTACCATTCGGATGGAAAGAAATACTATAACAACGATACGGACATATCCCTTGTGCGTGATGTTCTAAAGGAATCTGATATGTATTTTTTTGAAAATCGCTCTGCATCATTAGTAAGTGTCCGTAATCACCAAAAATATACCAGATACCAGTTTCTATATCATTTTTATACTCCCCCATACTTACAAGTTCATTTCTTACCGTATTAAACATCTTGTATATACCATTCTTTTTACCTTTATGATAATATGTTTCAGTACGAAAATGCTCATTAACATTCTCTTTCCAAAAACCTTCTTTTTGGCCTTCATTATTAACTTGGTTAATCTCATTAACATATCCTTTTTGTGCAACAGCATCAAAATAGGATAAGAAAAAAAACGCTACAAATAAAATCAAAAAATTAATTTTCATATTTCTACAATGTAATAAATACCTACGTCTATACCAGGAGTTCCCGGATCGGTTTTTCTATAGTAGTAGTGGTTCCCCAAAATAAATAAACGTTCCCATCCGTATCCGTTACACGAAATCCTAAAGTAGAGGTTCCTGTAGGAAGAATTACTTCAAATCTAATTCCCGTATAAGGTACCGGAACTAATGTTATTCCTTCATTTTGGGACTTTCGAAGATAAAGACAACCCGACTTACCCTTTAATCTATAATAATATTTATCAGATTGAGTATCAATCTCATTATTAAGCATTCATAAACGATTATAGGGGGTATAAGTATTAGCAAAATCAAAATTTGTAAGTTTCCCAAATGGGACTCGCTCATACTCATTATAATAATAACCGGATAATTGCCTAAAATCATCATGACCTCTAATCTCTCGTACAATCTGAAAATCAGAACTCAGCGACCAGCCCAATCCTGTATAAGCACTTTCTTCTTTTGCCTTAAATCCTCCGGCATGATAGCTAATTACAAGCGGCAAACTACTCTCACGGCCTTTCAGCTCAAAAAGAGGAATTTCTATCCGGGGAACACCTGTATTATAATCTACCGGGAAATTAATACACTTGGCTAAACTCGCAGCTTCTGGAGCAGGAGGAGATTTTACCGGATAACTGAATTGTGAAGGAACACCTTGAGCCAATAAAGGGGATACAAATGATCCTAATAGGATAATACAAAATAAATAATGGCTTTTCATAAGCGCTAAATTTAAAATTAACCATTGTAAAAATAGGCAATTTTTAACAAAATGATTATCTGCATTATCTCAAATATTATCAATAAAGTATCTATTTCAAGAATATAAAAACTCATCGCCCTCCGGCGATGAGCATCTATAATAATCTCAATACAAATCTACTATTACTCTCTCCCTCGTAAACGTTCCGTCAGCCTGTTGCACCGGTTCTTCCATTCTCCACTTCATAGTAACCGATTTACCCAAATAATCGAGAATCTGATAGAGCGTTTCGTTCCTGAAAGTAGCCCTATATTTATACTCTTTCCCCGATATATTATTAAATTGGATATCAATATTAAAATGCCGTGACAATCTCTTCAACATATCAGGTAAAGGAGTATCCCTAAATATCAGCTTACCGTCTTTCCAGGCTATCTTCTCAAATACATCAACCTCAGATTTTACATATTGCGACGCCTTTTTGTCATAAAGCAGACGTTCACCCGGCTGTAAAGACTCAGCTTCCTCATATCCGGGTATAAGTATATTTACATGTCCGGATTCCAGCACTGTCTCAACATAACCTTCATTTTCATAGGAGCTGACATTAAAACGGGTCCCGGTTACAAACACACGCACTCCCGAAGGGGTATTAACATAAAAAGGATGCTCTTTATCAGATTGTACTTCAAAATATGCTTCGCCTTGCAAATCCACCTCGCGTATATTTTTGCTAAAGATAACCGGATAACGAAGGGTACTCCCCGAGTTTAGCCAAACGACCGAATTATCAGGCAATTCATAACGCACCACAGAACCTGTAGAAGCTGTTATACTCGCATATTGTATTTTTTCATCCGACGATTCATTAAAATACAAATACCCTAATATCACAGAGGAGAGAAATAAGGGCAAAGCCAGAAATGCAGCATACCGGATCAATTGGTGCTGCAATCTTTTATTCTTCTTTCTTCTTATCTGATTTTGAGTTTTCCCAAAAGCAGTTTGTACATCAATCGTTTCCATCTCTCTGATGTCATCTCCCAAAGCCAATGCCATCCGAAGGTCCTGAAATAGTCTTCGGTGCTCCTCCGACTCATTCAACAGGACCTCCACCTTCTTTTGCTCAGCTTCAGTGCATAAGCCTTTACAATAGCGAAAAAATAAATCTGAATCTTTATATTCCATTTGTTTTTAAGTTATCTTTTTCGTTTTTCAACTATTACCGGATAAATTATAATCGGGTAAATCGTTGGTCCGCTTAAACTATCTACTATTTGGGATGCCAATTTACTCTATTCTTGTCGAATAATTAATAAAAACATAAAACTAATTTTCTCTAAGAATCATAAAATCATAAATATATATCCCACGGCTTTTCAATGTATACTCACCTTATCTATATTACAATTAAAACCACCTCCAAAGGACAACTCCTCTTCTATTTTTGAAAAAACAGTCCTAATCAGTACCTTTACAAAGCACTATTTACTATTTTTGTGACGACTTTGGCTATGATACAATAATAAATACCCTAACAGCAGATGCAATGAGAATACGCCTTCGCGAAAGTAATAACGAGAAAGAATTCAGAAAGCTGTATGAAGAATACTATGCTCCTTTCTGTCTGTATGCGAAGAGATTCATAAATGATATGACAGTCTGTGAAGACCTCGTTTCCGACGTATTTGTTTCCCTCTGGGATAAACGGGATTCAATCGAATTAAAAAAAGAGACAGCAACCGCATATCTGAAAATATGCGTGCGCAACAGTTGCCTCAACCACCTGAAACACATGGAATATGAATGGAACTACAATGAGTTCTGTCAAAAGCAGTCTCCCATCTATGCCACAGAGACAGACAGTGTATATACTTTGAACGAACTTTATGATATGCTATACAAAACACTGCAACGCCTTCCCGAAAACTACCGCATTGTATTTATCAAAAGCTTCTTTGAAGGTAAAACGCATGCCGAAATTGCACAAGATATGAATCTTAGTGTAAAATCGATCAATCGATATAAACAGAAAACAATGGAATTACTCAGAGAAGAACTCAAAGAGTATCTGCCTGTATTGCTTCTAATAATATTACAGCACAGATTATAATCTATGTTTTACAATTTTCTTTTTATCAAGATATTTTTGATTATAAAATTTCTCATTTGTTTTTATATTAATCAAACTATCCCGACTATACAAAAAATGCATATCAGATATGTCAGGAACATTATATCCTTCAACATCTGTAGGATAAACAATAAGTTCATTATCAATTAATACATACTTAATTATCATTGAACGACCTATCCCTCCATAACGTTTCCAATATTCCAAAATTGAATCATTTCTTAAAATAATAGATTTCACATCACTCTCCACGATTTTTTTCCTGATTTCATTTTCACTATAAATATCTGAATCAATAGAAGGTATAAACCTATATACCTGAGTATCAAAACTAATTTTACATGACACAATAACAAATGCAATAAGCATTAATGATACGAAAAGAAATAAATTCTGTTTCATGGTAAAAGTTCATATATAGGTATTAAATCGTAAATTCTGCTCCCACAAAATTATAAAATATCCATAGCATCAGATACAGAAAGGGCTATATCTGTAACCTCCAATTATTTATATTCTTTCTGCTACATTTAAACTACATCAGTAAACTATCACGAAGAAACACATACTCCTTCTCTCCAATTTTATAAAGACATGGCATAGTTTCAGGGAGATTTATATGAATCTTTCGATTTAAAACTTTTGTATCTAAATTAATACTATCCAGAGGAGGTATATAATACAATGAATCACGCAACAATGAATATATCTTCAGGGGATATTCACAATAAGAGACGCCATCAAATCTTAAAGGATCACATTTCAAAATTAAATTTATAGGAGCTCCTGTTTTACCCTCCTGTTCCGGAGAAAAGGGAGGAACATTATAAATCCCAGGGAAAACATCCAGAAGATCAATCTCAGAAACAGAAAATTCAAACGGCTGATTACCATTCTTAAGTAAAAAACGACTCTCAATATTTGAAGATAAATCTAAATAGAAAGAAGAATCAGATTTATTGTAAATCTCAATATACAAATATATTTCCAATAAATCAGAAAAAAGAGATACTGAGTTATCCTTACCACAAATCCGAACATACGAGATAGTCATATCCACTAAAGGATCTACTTTCACGTCCTCTAAACAACGAAAATTACGTATAGCTTCTATATCGTAATAACTCTCTAGTTCTCTTTTTCGGGTAAACATACTTTTATCACACGACTTACATTTAAAAAAATACCATGTAAAATTACTATATTGAGCCCCTTCTAAATATGGCCATATTTTATCTACTATTTTACCAGGCAATTTTGGTTTACCCTGCAAATAAAACAAAAAATATTTACCATTATATTCTATAATATCAGTTGGTTCTCGATCTTCAATTGATTCAGGGATAAAAGATCCATCTCCAATTATTACATAAGAATAAAAATCAGAATACGTAAGTCCTACAATCTGTGTAAATTGAGATAATGAATCAGTGTTAGCCAAATGTTTTAAATGATCTAATAACTCTTCATCTATTTTATTAGGATTTATATTTACCTGGCAACTGCTCAATAATATCACAATGAATATACAACTTCTACTTATAATGTTTTGATACATCCAAATTACTTTATTCATAAACAATTTCACTACAAAAAAACAACAATCCAAACAAGGTCCTCAGCTTCTGTCTATTCGTAGTCCTATTTTTCTTTCTAACAAGATAATACAAAAAAATAAATAAAAACTTTTCATAAACACCATATTCATAATTATCAATTGTAAAAATAAGCAATTCTTAACAATACTACTATCAGTATTCTCTCAAATATTATCAATAAAATATCTATATACAAAACGATAACCATTACTAAAAAAAAATAACACAAAACATTACTGTAACCTATCATCCTCCCTTATAATATCACATACAGATACTCAATTCAACCATCCTTTATTATATAAATCAAAAATAAAGAGTTCATTCCTTTTAAACACCCTTCTTCTCTATAAATTCATTCATTATGAGAGCTATATAAAACAATATACTTTAGACCTCCTAAAGCAGCTATTCTTTATTTGCATATCTACTGACTTTAGCATATCTTTACTACATAATTTAAGACTAAAAACATCCCCATGTTTTCTACCAAAACACCCGGATGTTCTTATATAAAACATCCGCATGTTTTTATTCAGAACATCCGGATGTTTTAATAATAGATATCACAAGACAAGTATACAAGAACACAGTAATCTTGTACATAAAAACATTATTATCAATAATATAAAAAGTATATGTCTATCAACTATGTAGTAACCAAAAAGGTGGATAAAACGAAGGGAGAAGTAAAAGTACGTTATTATGCTACCACAAGGGCTATGCAAAAAAAGCCTGTTGACAGTTCACAGATTGCAATGCAGCTAGCCGAAAGAAGTTCTCTGCAAGATGGAGATGTAATGTCGGTGCTGACACAGCTATCGGGGATCATCGCCGGACACTTGCACGAAGGCAGGACAGTAAGTATTGACGGATTGGGAAATTTCTTCCCGACCATTAGTAGTGAAGGAGTAGAAAAGCCGGAAGAGTGTACAGCTGATAAAGTGTGGGTAGCACGTATCGGATTCAAAGCGGCTCCTGCTTTTTTAAAAAAGGTACGAATAAAAACCAAATTCCTCAGTATCCAATTGCAGGAAGGAAGAAAAGCAGCTGCTAAAAAGAAGAAAGCAGCAGAAGCGGGTAATGAGAAGTGAACATAAAAATAACAGGGAAAAAGAGAACGAAGAAGCATTTAACAATCTGTTGAAAACTTTATTTCACATTTTCTATCTGAGAGGTTCTTTTTTCTTTGAGAAATACGTATTTTTGCCGACACTTGCTTATATAATAAGGTGAAACAGATGAAGAAAGAACAAGAGGAATTGACATATCACGTACCGGTATTACTAGAAGAAAGCGTAGACGGAATGAATATTCGCCCCGGTGGAACGTATGTAGACGTTACTTTCGGTGGTGGCGGACATTCACGGGAGATACTTTCACGTTTAGAAAAAGACGGACGTTTACTGGGGTTTGACCAGGACGAGGATGCCGAACGGAACATTGTCAATGACCCACATTTCACATTTGTACGAAGTAACTTTCGCTATTTGCATAATTTTCTTCGCTATCATGAAATAGAAAAAGTGGATGCTATACTGGCAGATTTAGGGGTATCATCTCATCACTTTGATGACAGCGAACGAGGATTTTCATTTCGCTTTGACGGAGCACTGGATATGCGTATGAACAAGCGGGCAGGACTCACAGCTGCTGATGTTTTAAATACCTATGATGAAGAACGATTAGCAGATCTTTTTTATCTGTACGGAGAATTAAAAAACAGTCGTAAACTGGCATCGGTTATAGTAAAATCCCGTGCTTCCGGACAGATTAAGACAATAGGTGAGTTTCTGGAAATCATCAAACCGCTATTTGGACGTGAACGGGAAAAGAAGGAATTAGCCAAAGTATTTCAGGCACTCCGTATAGAAGTTAACCAGGAAATGGAAGCATTGAAAGAGATGTTGCTGGCAGCAACGGAAGCACTAAAACCGGGTGGAAGATTAGTAGTAATCACTTATCATTCGTTGGAAGACCGAATGGTAAAAAACATCATGAAAACCGGTAATGTTGAGGGCAAAGCAACACAAGATTTTTTTGGAAATCTGCAAACTCCATTCAAACTGGTAAACAATAAAGTGATTGTCCCGAATGAGGAAGAGATAGAACGTAATCCGAGATCACGAAGTGCCAAACTAAGGATAGCGGAAAAAAAATAAAAGAGAAGCTTGTTAGTAAATTGAGACCAGACTTTCTAAAAGATAAGTCAACTAAAATAGAGACAACGATGGAAGAAGAAAAGATAACAAAAGAAGAGCCGAAAGGAGGGAAAAAGAAAAAAAGAGCCTCCCTGAAAAGTATTCTTGGAGGAGATATTCTGGCAACAGACTTTTTCCGCCGCCAAACGAAGCTGCTGGTACTTATCATGGTATTTATCATCTTCTATATCCATAACCGATATGCCAGCCAGCAACAACAGATTGAAATAGACCGGCTTAAAAAAGAGCTTATCGACATAAAATATGATGCACTGACACGTAGTTCGGAGTTGATGGAAAAAAGCCGCCAATCACGTATCGAAGAGTATATCTCGACTAAAGAAAGTGATTTGCAGACTTCGACCAATCCACCGTATGAAATCAAAAAATAAAAAACACAGAGAACAGGTAACTTTAAATAGTAAATCGTTAAACAGTTAATAGTCTTGGCAGTTAATAAAAAAAACATAATGACCCGTTACTTCTTCGTCATCCTCATCATGGGGTTGGTGGGAGTAGCAATTGTTGTAAAGGCAGGCATTACCATGTTTGCCGAACGACAATACTGGCAGGATGTAGCAGACCGTTTTGTAAAGGAGAATGTAACCGTAAAACCGAACCGGGGTAATATTATCTCATCCGACGGTAAATTAATGGCAAGTTCACTGCCGGAATATCGCATCTACATGGACTTTAAAGCTGGAGCTCCTGCTAAAATAGACTCATTAAAAAAACACATGAATGAGATCTGCGAAGGATTACACCAGATATTTCCAGACAAAAGTGCTGCCGAGTTTAAAGCGCATCTTCAAAAGGGAATAAAAAAAGGAAGCCGGAACTACCTGCTCTATCCCAAACGAATCTCTTACATTCAATACAAAGAAGCCAAACGCCTGCCTGTTTTTAACATGAACAAATATAAAGGCGGATTTCATGAACTGGCATACAACCAACGCAAGAAACCATTCGGTTCTCTGGCAGCTCGTACCTTAGGGGATCTTTACGCTGACACAGCACAAGGTGCAAAGAATGGAATTGAACTGGCTTTTGATACATTGCTCAAAGGACGGGACGGAATCACACACCGTCAGAAGGTAATGAACAAATACCTTAACATCGTAGACATTCCTCCCATAGATGGTTGTGATCTTATTGCCACCATTGATGTAGGAATGCAGGATATTTGCGAAAAGGCACTGGTGGACAAACTGAAAGAGTTAAATGCCAGTGTAGGCGTTGTTGCATTGATGGAGGTTTCAACAGGAGAAGTCAAAGCGATAGTCAACATGATGAAAGCTGCAGACGGTAACTATTACGAAATGCGTAACAATGCTATCAGTGACATGCTTGAGCCGGGATCCACTTTCAAGACTGCTTCCATTATGGTAGCTTTGGAAGACGGACACATCACTCCGGACTATGAAGTAGATACGGGAAACGGTATCAAAATGATGTATGGACGTGCAATGAGAGACTGGAACTGGCATCGTGGCGGATACGGAAGAATCAATGTAACACGTATTCTTGAAGTATCATCCAACGTGGGCACTTCAAGCATTATAGATCAATTCTATCATGACAAACCACAAAAGTTTGTAGATGGACTGAAACGTATGAGCATTGACCAACCCCTACATTTACAGATATCAGGAGAAGGTAAGCCAAATATCAAAGGGCCCAAAGAACGCTATTTTGCAAAAACAACTCTTCCCTGGATGAGTATTGGTTATGAAACTCAGGTACCACCCATGAATATCCTGACGTTCTATAATGCCATTGCAAATAATGGTGTTATGGTACGCCCCAAATTTGTAAGAGCAGCTGTGAAGGATGGAGAAGTAGTAAAAGAGTTTCCAACGGAGGTGATTAATCCGAAAATTTGTTCAGACAATACATTGAAGCAGATACAAGAGATTTTGTACAAAGTTGTTCATCAGGGATTGGCAGGACCGGCAGGTAGTAAGCAGTTTGCCGTTTCGGGAAAAACAGGTACGGCACAGATCTCACAAGGTGCTGCCGGATATAAGACCGGAAGAACAAATTATCTGGTTAGTTTCTGCGGATATTTTCCTTCGGAGGCTCCGAAATACAGCTGTATTGTTTCGATTCAGAAACCCGGGTTACCAGCTTCGGGAGGTTTGATGGCAGGTAGTGTATTTGGCAAAATTGCAGAAAGAGTATATGCAAAAGACCTGCGTTTGCCTTTGACAAATGCCATCGACACAAATAGCGTAGTCATTCCCGACGTAAAAGCCGGAGAGATGAATGATGCCAAACGGGTACTGGATGAACTAAGCATACAAAGCCAAAGCAAATTTGACTTAAAGAGTGGCAAAGAAACCTGGGGAAGTACACATGCAGCTCCCAAAAGTGTTATTCTGGAAAGCAGAGACCTCATGCGGGATTTTGTACCCAGCGTTATAGGCATGGGGGCAAAAGACGCTGTTTATTTGCTTGAAAGCAGAGGAGTGAAAGTAAACCTGGTAGGTGTAGGCAAGGTGAAAAGCCAGTCGATAGCTAACGGAACGAGAGTAAAGAAGGGACAAACAATAACACTCGTACTGCATTAGAGAGATGGAAGTGAAGATTTTGAATAAGTAGTACGTGTCAACCGAATATAAAAAAAGAAGATGAAGTTAAATGAATTATTAAAGGCTATTCAACCGATACAAGTTATCGGAGCTTCGGACATAGAAATAACAGGAGTCAACATTGATTCCAGACAAGTGGAGGCAGGCCATTTATTTATGGCTATGCGTGGTACACAGGCAGACGGGCATGCATATATTCCCGCAGCAATTGAAAAAGGAGCCATAGCTGTGCTTTGTGAAGATATGCCTGAACATCCGGAAGAAGGTATCACCTATATACAAGTGAAAGACAGCGAAGACGCAACCGGTAAAGTTGCCACTACTTTCTTTGGAGATCCTACTTCAAAAGTGGAATTGGTGGGTGTAACCGGAACAAACGGAAAAACAACAATCGCTACCTTATTATATAATACATTCCGTTATTTCAGATATAAAGTAGGACTCATCTCAACTGTATGTAACTATATTGATGATGAAGCAATTCCGACTGAGCATACCACTCCTGACCCTATCACACTAAACCTATTGCTGGGAAGAATGGCTGATGAAGGCTGTAAATATGTTTTCATGGAGGTAAGTTCCCACTCCATTGCTCAGAAACGTATCAGTGGTTTAAAGTTTGCAGGAGGTATCTTCACCAACCTGACCCGCGACCATCTGGATTATCATAAGACAGTAGAAAACTATCTGAAAGCAAAGAAAAAATTCTTTGATGACCTACCCAAGAGTGCATTCTGTCTTACTAACCTGGATGATAAAAACGGGCTGGTAATGACGCAGAACACACGTTCGAAGGTGTACACCTACTCTCTGAGAAGTTTGAGTGACTTCAAAGGCAGAGTGTTGGAATCACACTTTGAAGGAATGTTGCTTGATTTCAATAACCATGAATTGATGGTACAATTCATAGGCAAATTCAATGCTTCCAATCTTCTGGCTGTATTTGGTGCAGCAGTGTTGCTTGGTAAGAAAGAAGAAGACGTACTGGTAGCACTCAGTACACTTCATCCGGTAGCCGGACGCTTTGATGCCATTCGTTCGCCACAGGGATATACAGCGATTGTTGATTATGCACATACTCCGGATGCTCTGATAAATGTGCTGAATGCCATTCATGGAGTACTCGAAGGAAAAGGAAAAGTGATTACCGTAGTAGGTGCCGGAGGTAACCGTGACAAAGGCAAGCGTCCTATTATGGCCAAAGAAGCTGCCAAAGCAAGTGATCGCGTTGTCATCACATCGGATAACCCTCGTTTTGAAGAACCTCAGGACATCATAAATGATATGTTAGCTGGTCTGGACACAGAGGACAGAAAGAAAACAATCAGTATTACAGACCGTAAAGAGGCTATTCGCACCGCTTGTATGCTGGCCGAAAAAGGAGATGTAATTCTCGTTGCCGGAAAAGGGCACGAGAACTATCAGGAGATAAAAGGAGTGAAACATCACTTTGATGATAAAGAGATACTGAAAGAAATGTTTAATGATTAGTGATTAATGATTAGTGCTATGCAGCCTGACAGCACAGCCGACTAATCGTTTATCACTAATCCCTTATCACTAAAATCATGTTATACTATCTATTTGAGTGGCTACATAAGTTAAACTTCCCCGGGGCGGGAATGTTTGGATATACATCTTTCCGTGCATTGATGGCTATCATTCTGGCACTGCTGATTTCAAGTATCTGGGGTGACAAGTTTATCAACTTGCTGAAACGAAAGCAAATCACGGAAACACAGCGTGATGCTAAAATCGATCCTTTTGGCGTCAACAAAGTAGGTGTGCCCAGCATGGGAGGAGTTATCATCATTGTAGCCATTTTGATACCTTGCCTGTTGCTAGGAAAATTACACAATATCTACATGATATTGATGCTCATTACCACTATATGGCTGGGATCACTGGGATTTGCCGATGACTATATCAAAATATTCAAAAAAGACAAAGAAGGATTACACGGTAAGTTTAAAATTATCGGTCAGGTAGGATTAGGGCTGATTGTCGGATTAACCTTATACCTCAGCCCGGATGTGGTAATTCGTGAAAACATCGAAGTACAAACTCCCGGACGTGAAATGGAGGTTATACATGGAACGAATGATCTTAAGTCTACTCAGACTACCATTCCATTCTTTAAAAGCAATAACCTTGACTATGCCGATCTGGTAGCTTTTATGGGTGATCATGCTCAAACAGCCGGTTGGATATTGTTCGTTATCATCACCATCTTTGTGGTGACAGCCGTATCCAACGGAGCCAACCTGAATGACGGTATGGACGGTATGGCTGCGGGTAACTCCGCCATTATCGGATTAACACTGGGAATACTCGCATATGTATCGAGCCATATTGAATTCGCGGGATACCTGAACATCATGTATATCCCCGGATCGGAAGAACTGGTAATCTTCATCTGTGCATTTATCGGTGCACTGATAGGATTCTTATGGTACAATGCATATCCGGCACAAGTATTTATGGGAGATACGGGTAGCTTGACAATTGGCGGCATTATCGCCGTATTTGCCATCATCATACACAAAGAATTACTGATCCCGATTCTTTGTGGTGTGTTCCTGGTTGAAAACCTGTCGGTAATTCTGCAACGTGCTTATTATAAAGTTGGTAAACTCAAAGGAGTGAAACAACGTCTTTTTAAACGTACGCCTATACACGACCATTTCCGTACATCAATGAATCAGATAGAAGACGGATGCCGGGTAGTGTTTACAAAACCGGACAATCTGTTTCACGAATCAAAAATCACAGTTCGCTTTTGGATTGTAACAATTGTCCTGGCAGCCATAACGATTATTACATTAAAGATAAGATAAATAAAGATTCAATGCGTCAATATGCCAATGTGCCGATTAAGAAAAGCCAATGGAGTAATGAAGCATGCCCCCCAAAGATAACAAAGAGAATTAACCGGATTATTAACCACTAAAGTTTGTGCACTGCCATTGGTGCATTAGCATATTGGCCTATTAGCACATTATTGAGAATGAAAAGAGTTGTAATTTTAGGAGCAGGTGAAAGCGGCGCAGGTGCTGCCGTATTAGCCAAGGTAAAAGGGTTCGAGACGTTTGTATCAGATATGTCCGCCATTAAGGACAAATACAAGAAACAACTCGACAGCCACGGTATTGCCTGGGAAGAAGGCCATCATACCGAAGAATTGATTCTGAACGCCGACGAGGTGGTAAAAAGCCCGGGGATTCCGAATGACGCTCCATTGATTCTGAAACTAAAGGCACAAGGCACGCCGATTATATCGGAAATAGAATTTGCCGGACGCTATACGGATGCAAAGATGGTTTGTATCACCGGGTCAAACGGAAAAACAACAACAACCAGCCTCATTTACCACATTTTTAAAAGTGCAGGACTAAATGTGGGACTGGCAGGAAATATAGGAAAAAGCCTGGCTTTGCAAGTAGCAGAAGGCAAGCATGATTATTATGTAATCGAACTAAGTTCATTTCAACTGGACAACATGTACGAATTTCGTGCAAACATCGCTGTCCTGATGAATATTACGCCGGATCATCTGGATCGTTACGATCACTGTATGCAAAATTATATTGATGCAAAATTCCGTATTACTCAAAACCAAACTCAGGACGATGCTTTCATTTTCTGGAATGACGATCCTATCATCAAACGAGAACTGGAAAAGCATGGCCTAAAGGCACACTTATACCCATTCGCAGCAGTAAAAGAGGATGGAGCAATTGCCTATGTAGAGGATAATGAGGTAAAAATCACAGAGCCAATTGCGTTCAACATGGAACAAGAGAAGTTGGCACTGACCGGACAACATAATCTCTATAATTCACTGGCAGCAGGTATCTCGGCCAATCTTGCCGGTATTACCAAAGAAGATATCCGCAAAGCATTGTCGGATTTTAAAGGTGTGGAACACCGTTTAGAGAAAGTAGCCCGTGTAGGTGGTATTGATTTTATCAATGACTCCAAAGCTACCAATGTAAACTCCTGTTGGTATGCTCTGCAAAGTATGACAACCAAAACAGTACTTATACTTGGTGGTAAGGATAAAGGAAATGACTATACAGAAATAGAAGATCTGGTACGCGAGAAATGTTCGGCATTGGTGTATCTGGGACTGCACAATGAAAAGCTACATGCTTTTTTCGACCGGTTCGGATTACCGGTAGCCGATGTACAGACCGGCATGAAAGACGCAGTAGAAGCTGCATATAAACTGGCTAAAAAAGGTGAAACCGTACTGTTAAGTCCTTGTTGTGCCTCCTTCGATCTCTTCAAGAGTTACGAAGATCGTGGCGACCAGTTCAAAGAGTACGTTCGCGCCCTCTAATTTTTAATCTTTAATTTTTAAATTAAACAGTGGATCTATTAAAGAACATATTCAAGGGCGATAAGGTAATCTGGATTATCTTTCTCTGCCTCTGCCTCATCTCAATCATTGAGGTGTTTTCGGCAGCCAGCACCCTGACGTATAAGAGCGGGGACCACTGGGGACCGATCACACAGCATTCTATCATCCTGATGGTGGGGGCCGTTGTTGTAGTGTTGATGCACAATATCCCTTATAAATGGTTTCAGGTATTTCCTGTTTTCCTATATCCTGTCTCTGTTGTACTGCTGGCTTTCGTTACGCTGATGGGTGTTATCACAGGCGATCGCGTCAATGGTGCAGCACGTTGGATGTCGTTCATGGGATTACAGTTCCAGCCATCGGAACTGGCAAAGATGGCTGTGGTTATTGCAGTTTCTTTTATTCTATCCAAAAGACAGGATGACGAAGGAGCCAATCCGAAGGCATTCAAATACATCATGATTATCACCGGGCTTGTTTGCCTGTTGATTGCTCCGGAAAACCTTTCAACAGCAATGTTACTATTCGGAGTTGTATTTCTGATGATGTTTATCGGACGGGTAGCAGCACGGAAACTACTTCTTTTAATAGGTTCATTGGGATTGGTAGGTATAATAGGTGTCGTGTTTCTGCTGGCGATTCCAAAGGATTCGGATATTCCTTTCCTACACCGTTTTGACACATGGAAAAGTCGTATCACCAACTTCACAGAGAAAGAGGAAGTACCGGCTGCTAAGTTTGATATAGACAAAGATGCCCAGATAGCGCATGCCCGTATTGCTATTGCAACAAGTAATTTTGTTGGTAAAGCACCTGGTAACTCTATTCAACGCGACTTTTTAAGTCAGGCATTCTCTGATTTTATATTTGCCATCATTATAGAAGAGCTTGGCCTGGTGGGAGGAGCTTTCGTAGTTTGCCTCTATATCTGGCTACTGGTACGTGCCGGACGTATAGCCCAAAAATGTGAACGAACATTCCCGGCTTTTCTGGTAATGGGCATAGCACTCATGTTGGTATCGCAGGCGATTTTAAATATGATGGTAGCCGTTGGTTTATTCCCGGTGACAGGTCAGCCTCTGCCACTCATCAGTAAAGGAGGAACTTCAACTTTAATAAATTGTGCCTATATCGGTATGATACTGAGTGTAAGTCGTTATACTGCGTATCTTGAAGAGCAGAAAGAACGTGATGCACAACTACAGATGCAGATAGCAGCAGAAACAACCGAGGCTCAGATAGTTGCAGAACCTACAGCACAGGTATTGAATAGTGATGCAGAGTTTGAGAAAGAAAAATAGTTGAGAGTTACAGGTCGTTGCGTCCCGATATCCTATGATATCCGCAATCAGTAGTTCACTAAAATAATGTATAATGGAAAAAGAGCTTAGAATTATCATCAGTGGCGGTGGCACAGGAGGACATATCTTTCCGGCTGTATCCATCGCCAATGCCATAAAAGAGCAATGTCCTGATGCTAAAATATTATTCGTTGGTGCTGAAGGCCGAATGGAAATGCAACGTGTACCTGATGCTGGTTATGAGATTATCGGACTGCCGGTTGCCGGATTCGACCGCAAACGTCTGTGGAAGAACTTCGCTGTACTCATTAAACTGGCGCGTAGTCAATGGAAAGCAAAAAGTATCATTAAGAAGTTTCGCCCTCAGGTAGCAGTAGGCGTTGGTGGCTATGCCAGCGGACCAACTCTGAAGATGGCTGGTATGATGGGAGTTCCAACTCTGATACAAGAACAAAATTCTTATGCAGGAGTAACCAATAAGTTATTAGCAAAGAAAGCATGTAAAATATGTGTGGCGTATGATGGTATGGAAAAATTCTTTCCGGCAGCTAAAATACTGATGACAGGAAACCCGGTTCGCCAAAACCTGTTCACCAATAATCAGAGCCGGGAAGAGGCCATACAGGCTTTCGGACTCAGTCCGGAAAAGAAAACAATACTGATCTTGGGAGGTAGCCTTGGCGCACGTACCATTAATAATACGCTGATAGCAGGGTTACAAACCATAAAAGAAACAAGCGGCATTCAATTCATCTGGCAAACAGGAAAAATATATTATCAACAAGTAATGGAAGCTGTTAAGGCAGCAGGAGAAATTCCGAATCTGTATGTAGCAGACTTTATTAAAGACATGGCCACAGCTTATTCAGCAGCCGATTTAGTGATTTCCCGGGCTGGTGCGGGTTCTATATCAGAGTTCTGTCTGCTGAACAAACCGGTTATTCTGGTTCCTTCGCCTAATGTAGCTGAAGACCATCAGACTAAAAATGCATTGGCCCTAGTCAATAAGCAGGCTGCTATATATGTAAAAGATGTAGAAGCAGAAGAGAAACTGTTGTCCGTAGCATTAGAAACAATTACCAATGCTACGAAATTAAAAGATTTAAGTGAGAATATAGCAAAGTTAGCATTGCCGGACTCTGCTACTATCATAGCAAAAGAAGTGATAAAATTAGCACAACAATGAATATCGAAACTATAAAATCAGTCTATTTTGTTGGTGCCGGTGGCATCGGAATGAGTGCACTTGTACGCTACTTTCTTTCCAAAGGAAAATTTGTAGCCGGTTATGACCGTACTCCCAGCGAACTAACTGAGTGCCTTATTGCCGAAGGTGCACAAATACACTACGAAGAAGATGCAGACCTGATTCCCGAAGTATGTAAAGACAAGGAAAGTACCCTCGTCGTACTGACACCCGCCGTACCACAGGAACATGCCGAACTGGTTTATTTCCGTAACAACGGTTTTGAAATACAGAAACGCGCTCAAGTACTGGGAACCATTACACACTCCAGTAAAGGGCTTTGCGTAGCCGGGACCCATGGAAAGACAACTACTTCGACGATGACTGCACATTTGTTACACCAGTCACATGTGGGCTGTACAGCTTTCCTAGGAGGTATTTCCAAAAATTATGGAACTAACCTGCTACTTTCGAAGACAAGCCCGTACACTGTAATCGAAGCGGATGAATTTGACCGTTCCTTCCACTGGCTATCTCCGTTCATGTCTGTCATCACATCTACGGATCCCGATCATCTGGATATCTACGGAACAGCAGAAGCATACCTTGAAAGTTTTGAGCACTACACCACGCTTATTCAGCCAGGTGGTGCATTGATTATTCGCAAAGGTATTTCGCTGCAACCTCAGGTACAGCAAGGAGTGAAAGTATATACTTATTCGCGCGACGAAGGTGATTTCCATGCTGAAAATATCCGTATCGGAAACGGTGAGATTTTCATTGACTTTGTGGGACCGGATGTACGTATCAACGATATCCAACTGGGGGTACCCATAAGTATCAACATTGAAAATGGAGTGGCTGCCATGGCACTTGCTCACCTGAATGGTGTTACTAATGAGGAAATTAAACAAGGTATGGCGAGTTTCCATGGGGTGGACCGTCGTTTCGATTTCAAAATCAAAAACGATCGCGTAGTCTTTCTGAGTGATTATGCTCATCATCCGTCAGAGATCAAACAGAGTGTGCTGTCTATCCGCGAATTGTATAAAGACAAAAAGATTACAGCTATTTTTCAACCTCATCTATATACACGTACGCGTGATTTTTATAAAGATTTTGCAAGTAGTTTATCCCTCTTGGACGAAGTAATTCTGGTAGATATCTACCCGGCGCGTGAACAACCCATACCGGGAGTAACCAGCCAACTGATTTACGATAATCTCCGTCCCGGTATTGAAAAATGTATGTGTAAAAAAGAAGAAATACTGAATATCCTGGAAAACAAGAATATAGAAGTATTAATCACTCTTGGAGCTGGTGACATAGACAACTATGTTCCATCTATTACAGAAAAATTAAATACAAGATTGAACAAACCTCAATCATAAATTGTAAATCGTATAATTGTAAATGTCATTATGCTGAAACGGATTCTTTTATCCCTCGTCCTGTTGCTCGTCACTGCCTATCTATGTATAGCCGTGACAGTATTCAACCGTAAACCGGCCAACCAGGTTTGTCGTGACATGGAATTAATTATCAAGGACACGGTTTATGCCGGTTTCGTAACCAAAGACGAAGTAGCCGGAATACTACAAAAGAAAGGAATCTACCCCGTAGGAAAGAAAATGGAACGTATCCAGACTAAAACCCTGGAACGGGAACTGGATAAACACCCGCTTATTGACGAAACAGAATGCTATAAAACTCCCAGTGGCAAACTCTGCGTAGAAGTTAAACAGCGTATTCCAATCCTCCGTATCATGAGCAATAATGGCGAGAACTATTACGTAGATAACAAAGGAACCATCATGCCCCCCGAAGCCAAATGCGTAGCTCGCCGGACAATTGTAACCGGAAATGTAGAAAAGTCGTTTGCAATGAGGGATTTATATAAGTTTGGTGTATTTTTGCAGAACAATCCGTTCTGGGATGCTCAGATAGAACAAATTCATGTACTACCCGGCAAGGATATTGAATTGGTACCACGGGTAGGTGATCATATTGTCTATCTTGGAAAACTGGAACACTTTGAAGATAAGCTGGATCGCCTGAAAACATTCTATAGGAAAGCCTTGAACGAGGTGGGATGGAATAAATATTCACGCATCAGTCTGGAGTTCAGTAACCAGATTATCTGCACCAAGCATCAATGATGAATGCCTGCGCGCAGCCAATTGTAAATTGTAAATTGTAAAATCGTAAATAAGAAATATGGCAACAACAGAATTTATCGCCGCTATTGAACTGGGTTCATCAAAGGTTACCGGCATTGCCGGAAGAAAGAACAGTGACGGAAGTATGCAGGTGTTGGCTTATGCCAAAGAAGATTCCTCTTCGTTCATCCGAAAAGGAATTATCTATAATCTGGATAAGACAGCCCAAAGCCTTACATCCATCATTAACAAGTTGGAAGGCGATCTGAAAAACTCAATCGCCAAGGTATATGTAGGTATCGGCGGACAATCACTCCGTACCGTACGGAATGTCGTAAGCCGTGATCTGAACGAAGAAACAATCATCTCGCAAGAGTTAGTGGATGCTATCTGCGATGAGAATCTGGAAATTCCGTTGGTAGACATGGATATATTGGATGTTGCCCCACAGGAATATAAGATCGGGAACAACCTGCAAGCAGATCCTGTAGGAGTGGCCGGTAGCCATATAGAGGGGCGTTTCCTGAATATCGTAGCACGGGCTTCGATCAAAAAGAATCTGGAACGCTGTTTCGAACAGGCTAAAATAGAAATAGCCGACCTGCTTATCTCTCCATTAGTAACTGCCAATGCCGTACTAAGCGAAAGTGAGCGCCGTTCCGGTTGTGCACTTATCGACTTCGGAGCTGACACCACTACAATCTCTGTTTATAAAAATAATATTCTTCGTTTCCTCACTGTATTGCCATTAGGTGGAAACAGCATTACACGTGACATTACTTCCATGCAGATGGAAGAGGAAGAAGCCGAACGCCTGAAAACAACTTTCGGGAATGTAATGTACGAGGAAGAAGAGAGTGAAGAAGCTGCTACCTGCCAACTCGAGGACGGAAGTCGTACAGTCGAGTTACAAGCATTAAACAACATTATCGAAGCGCGGGCAGAAGAAATCATCACAAATGTATGGAATCAAATTCAGTTATCAGGCTACGATGACAAATTATTGTCCGGCATTATCATCACCGGTGGAGCCGCTAATCTGAAAAATCTGGATACTATGCTTCGCAAAAGGAGTAAGATTGAAAAGATACGAACTGCCAGAAGTATCCGCAATACGATACAGACAGACAGCAATCTGATAAAGAAAGACGGCACACAAAATACATTATTCGGTTTGCTTTTTGAAGGGAAAGAGAACTGCTGTCTGGTAGAAGCACGTCCCGTAACTCATTCGCAACCTGTCATAACCGAACCGGTCAATATGTTCGAAGAAGATGAAGCACTGAAAGAACAGGAAGCTGCCGCCCGCGAAGCAAAGAAGAAAAAAGATGAAGAAGATAAACGACGCCGGGACGAAGACAGACGTCGTAAAGAAGAAGAAAAACGTAAGAAAGAAGAGGCACGAAAGAAGAAAAAAGAGGGTCCCAGTTGGTTTGAAAAGACTTTCAATAAGATTTCTAACGAGATCTTCTCGGATGACGATATGAAATAATAGTAAATTGTAAATAGAAAACGTACCTTAGTGTCAATATCAGATAATGGTCATGACCATAGGGAATAAATAATAAATATCATGACGGACGAGATAGTACAATTCGATTTCCCGACAGATTCGCCAAAGATCATCAAAGTAATTGGTGTAGGCGGTGGTGGCGGTAACGCCGTAAACCACATGTACAGGGAGGGTATACATGACGTAACATTCGTTCTCTGTAATACAGATAATCAGGCATTGGCAGAATCGCCCGTGCCGGTGAAACTACAATTAGGTCGTAACATTACGGAAGGTCTGGGAGCAGGTAACCGCCCCGACCGGGCACGTGATGCAGCCGAAGAAAGTATCGAAGACATCAAGACCCTACTGAATGATGGTACCAAAATGGTATTTATCACTGCCGGAATGGGAGGGGGAACAGGAACCGGTGCTGCTCCTGTTATAGCCCGTATCGCCAAGGAGATGGATATCCTGACTGTAGGTATCGTAACTATCCCTTTCATCTTCGAAGGAGAAAAGAAAATCATCCAGGCATTGGATGGTGTAGAGCGTATCGCCCAACATGTAGATGCTCTGTTGGTTATCAACAATGAACGCCTGAGAGAAATCTATTCAGACCTTACTTTTATGAATGCGTTCGGAAAAGCGGATGATACACTTTCTATCGCAGCCAAAAGTATAGCTGAAATTATCACCATGCGTGGTACGGTAAATCTGGACTTCGCAGATGTGAAAACGATCTTGAAAGATGGTGGCGTAGCCATTATGAGTACTGGTTTCGGAGAGGGTGAAAATCGTGTGACAAAGGCCATCGATGATGCCCTGCACTCACCGCTACTGAACAACAACGATATCTTCAACGCAAAGAAGGTCATGCTGAATGTTTCTTTCTGTCCTAACTCAGAACTGATGATGGAAGAAATGAACGAAATTCACGAGTTCATGAGCAAATTCCGTGAAGGAGTAGAAGTAATCTGGGGTGTGGCTATGGACAATTCACTGGATAAGAAAGTAAAAATAACCGTACTTGCTACCGGATTTGGTGTAGAAGACGTGCCAGGTATGGACAGTGTGCTCGAGAAACGCAGTCAAGAAGAAGAAGAACGCCAACTCCAACTGGAAGAAGAGAAGGAGAAAAACAAAGAACGTATTCGCAAAGCATATGGCGAAAGTGCCAGCAGCATTGGAAGTAAAAATATTCGTAAACGTCGTCATATCTATATTTTCAGTGCTGAAGATCTGGATAATGACGATATCATTGCAATGGTAGAAGATTCACCAACCTACCAACGTGATAAAACTACTCTTGGCAAAATCAGAGCAAAGGCAGCTTTGGAAGAAGAGATCGCAACGGAAGAAGCCGTGGACGAAAGCGGACTAATCACTTTTTGAATTGAGAGTTGAAAATTAAAGAAATAAGAGTTTTTTTTAATTGTAAATTGTAAATCGCTAAATTGTAAATATAGTTATGGATTTATTCGAAAAAGTCAGCGAAGACATCAAAAACGCAATGAAGGCTAAAGATAAAGTAGCCCTTGAAACACTGAGAAATGTAAAGAAATTCTTTCTGGAAGCCAAAACAGCTCCGGGAGCAAATGATATTCTGACAGATGATGCTGCTTTAAAGATCATCCAGAAACTGGTTAAACAGGGAAAAGACTCTGCAGAAATTTACATCGGACAAGGACGTCAGGACCTGGCAGACGGTGAATTGGCGCAAGTAAAGGTTATGGAAGCCTATCTACCTAAACAGATGACGCCAGAAGAACTGGAGGCAGCGCTAAAAGAAATCATTGCAGAAACAGGTGCTACAAGTGGTAAAGATATGGGTAAAGTAATGGGAGTTGCCTCCAAAAAACTTGCCGGACTGGCGGAAGGCCGCGCTATATCTACTAAAGTGAAAGAGTTACTCGGTTAATTCTTCAATATACAGAGGAATTCTCTACGAGATAACCGAAGTAAATACCAGCACTTAAAAAGATGTCCCGGAAAGAGAATATTGCTCTCTTTCCGGGACTTCTTTTATAATATTCAACAAATTTATATTTAATTTACACAAGATTAAAATCCAAAAATCAAAACTAAAAATAACAACAACAAGGCTGAAAGCGCAAAAAGAAATAAAAGATTACATTGCAAACACTAAAACCTAAGTATTAATCTTAATTCAAACACGTATGAAAAATGTATTACGCTACATCTTTCTTGTATTATGTACTTGCTTCACTCTACAAGTACACGCACAAGGAAGTATCGAAGTTACTGGTCAGGTGGTTGATGCCGATCAGGAAGGTTTACCCGGTGCAAATATCCTTATTAAAGGAACAACAGTAGGAACTACGACCGATGTGGAGGGTAACTACAAACTTACCGTTACTAATCCCGGTCAAGCCGTGTTAGTATTCTCTTTTATAGGCCTTGACTCGAAAGAAGTGGCCGTGAAAAATCAACGCAGAATTAATGTCACTCTTGAATCATCTGCTGTCGAACTGGAAGAAGTCGTAAAAATCGGATATGCTACTGTTAAACGGAAAGACCTGACAGGTTCGGTGTCTTCAGTAAAAGCCAGTGAGCTGGCAGCTGTGCCCATTTCAGATGTAACCCAGGCATTAAGTGGTAAAGTGGCCGGTGTACAGGTAATCCGCTCACAAGGTTCACCCGATGCTGATGTATCTATAAAAGTACGTGGAGGTACATCGATTACACAAAGTAACGAACCTCTTTATATTATTGACGGTTTCCCCTCGGAAGACGGATTGAAAGGAATCGAAGCCAATGATATTGAGTCAATTGACATCCTGAAAGATGCTTCGTCGACAGCCATTTATGGAGCAAGAGGAGCAAATGGTGTGGTTCTGGTAACAACGAAAGGCGGTAAACAGGACAAATTGAGTATCAGTTACGACATGTATATAGGATTCAAAAAAGTAAATAAGAAGTACGACCTCCTGGATGTAGAGGATTTCGTAAAATTAGACTACGAACGTTACATCGATCAGCCGGATAAAATGCGTGATGTGATCATTCCAACTTATGGAAATTTCGATGAATACAACCAGTTATATGGAAACCGATCCGGTATCGACTGGCAGAAAGAGGTTTTTGAAAACCACTCTGCTATCAGCCAACAGCATAAATTCACAATCAGCGGAGGGAGTAAAACCTCAAAGTATCTCTTCTCTTATACACGCAATGATGACAAAGGTATCTGGTATGGCAGTGGGCTAAAGCGCGATAACTTCCGTATGAAGATCAACCAGGTAGCATCCGAATGGCTTAACCTATCGGCCAATGCAAGTTATATTGACGAAACAACAGAAGGGCTGGGAAGTCTCCAGGAAGGTGGAGCATTCAGCCGCATGCAACATGTGATACAATACCGTCCTACTATCGGCAAAAACGGCAGTGACAATGACTTACTTATCAATGATGACGATCCGGTATTGCTACTCGAAGGTGCAAGCCCCATGCAAAGCCCGATTGCTTCTATCGAAAGCGAATCTATAGAAAAACGAAACCGCATCCTGAATATCAATGGAGATGCTGAAATCAAATTCAATAAAGAATGGTCTTATCGCGGAACGGTTGGTATCCGTAAGCGGATGCGCAACGAAGATGTGTTTTATTCGGAACGTTCAAAGCAGGCAAAGAATGCCGGGGCTCCTTTTGGATGGAAAAAATCAACGGACGAAGAGAGTTTTATGTATAATAATGTGTTGACCTATAATAAATCATTTAACATCAATCATCAACTCGATCTGGTAGGTGGTCAGGAATTTATCTCTTTCAAATCAAAATACTTAAAGACAGGGGCAACTAATTTCCCCGACAAGAACTTCGGTCTGAATGATATGTCGTTAGGGGCTTCACCCGATATTGTACAGACGATCAACCAGGAAGAGCGTATGCTATCATACTTCTTTCGTGCCAACTATAACCTGAAACAAAGGTATCTTTTCGCAGCTTCCATCCGCGCAGATGGTTCATCCAAATTCGGAGCAAACAACAAATGGGGCTATTTCCCCTCTGCCTCTTTTGCATGGAGAGCTTCCGAAGAGGAATTTATTAAACGCTGGAATGTATTTTCTAATCTGAAGGTAAGACTCAGTTACGGTGCTGCCGGCAACAATCACATCGATAACTACCTTTCACTTTCAAAAATAGGTTCGGTATGGATCCCCTATGGTACAGGTACTCAAAGTGGCTTTGTTAGTAAACAGCTATACAATCCCGACTTGAAATGGGAAACCAATATCACTGCCAACCTGGGACTGGATATGGGATTCTTCGATCAACGCCTGCAACTGACTGTAGATATCTATAACGTAGAAACCAAAGGTTTGCTACTGGACGCTCCTATCCCTCAATTATCCGGCTTTAAAAACATGATGATTAATGCGGGAAAAACCAATAACAAAGGTGTAGAAGTATCTATTACGTCACATAACATCCATACCCGGGACTTTACCTGGACTACCAACATCAACCTTGCACACAACAAAAACAAGGTGAAAGAGCTGTACATGTCCGACTATATGGAAATCGTATCAGGATGGGCACAAACCTCTGAATTCAATAAGAGTGACTACATGATCCGGGTGGGACAGTCGTTGGGACAAATGTATGGCTATCGCCTGAAAGGCATTTATACGATGGATGACTTTACATACGATGCCAATCAACAAAAATATATATTAAAAGAAGGTATACCCTATGATAAGAGCCGTTATCCCAAACCCGGTTATTGGAAGTTTGAAGATATAGATAAAAACGGAGAAATCACCGATAAAGATCGTGAAGTTATCGGGAATGCCAATCCCAAACTCTATGGTGGTATGACCAATACATTGACCTGGAAAGGCTTTGACCTGAGTATCTTCTTGAATTTCTCCATAGGAAACAAGGTATACAGCGCCAATAAAATGTATTATACAAAGTTCAATAACCAGTGGCGCAACACACTGAAAGACGAAGCCCTGAGCCGTTTTACCGTAATGAATGCCAAAGGTGAATATATCTTCAACGATCCGGCACAACTGGCAGAAGTGAACAGAAACAGAAACTACGTATCCATTGAAGGAAGTTCTGATCTTTATTTCCACTCCGGTTATGTAGAAGACGGCTCGTTCCTGAAGATTAACAATATCTCATTGGGATATACCCTTCCACGTGAACTGACAAAGAAAATCAAACTGTCAACAGTACGTTTCTATGCCACCGGATACAATCTTCATACATTCACAAAATACTCCGGTTATGACCCGGAAGTAAACACATACCCTAACAACGGTCTGACTCCGGGAATCGATTGGGGAGCTTACCCTTCTTCTATCTCCTTCGTATTTGGTGCAAACATCGCTTTTTAAACTTAAAAAAAGAACATGTATTATGAGAACAACAACGATTAAGCATATAGTAACCCTGCCACTTATTGTTTTGGGTATGGGCATATTTACTTCCTGCGAAGATTTCCTTACAGAAAAGAAATATGACTTCATTGACGAAGCTGACTTTTATACCAATAATACCGAATTAGAACTTGCCGTAAACGGAGCTTATGAAGTGCTGAGTGAGAAGATGACTTACGGACATTTTATGCTCGTCAACGACTGCGATACTGACCTGAGCCATATCAAAGGTTCGGGTACAGGACAAGCTGCACGAGATATTGGCCACTATAATATCTATGCCGCACATACCTGGCTGGAAGAATCATGGGGGCTTTACTATACAGGTATTGACCGTGTAAACCGTATCATGGACAATAAAGAGAAAGTGGAATTACCGGATGAAGCAAGTAAAGCCACTTTCAAACGCCTGATTGCCGAAGCTCGCCTTCTGCGTGGACTTTGTTACTTTGATCTTGTACGTATGTGGGGCGATGTACCGATGAAACTAACCTCATCCAAGAAGAGCGAAAACTTCCTAATCCCCCGCACTGATCGTGAAAAAGTATATGACCAGATTATAGAGGATATGGAAGCTGCTGTTGCCGACCTGCCCTGGCATGACGAAGTTTCTTATACGGGACGTCCTTCCAAAGGAGCGGCTATGGGATTACTAGCACGTGCTTATCTCTTTCGTGCCGGATACTCCTTGCACCAGGATGGAAAGATGAAACGCCCGGACAATTACAAAGAGTATTACAAACGGGCCAAAGAAGTTTGTAACGAACTGATCACTTCGCATCACCACTCACTGAATCCAAGTTATGAACGGGTATTCCGCAATGTATGCGAGTATAAACTGGAACCGAAAGAGGTGATGTACGAAGTACAGTTCTATAACCCGACAGGAGGTACGGAACATACCGGTAAAATCGGCTCATACAACTCACCTGAGATTGACAGAAACTCTTCTTATGGGTTAGGAAATTCATTTATCAAAACTACTCACATCTTCTATAATTATTTTGATGAAGATGATCCACGCCTCCCAACCGCTATTGCTACATTCAAAATAGACAAAAATGATAAAGTAATCGCTGTTCCCCTTAACGAGAGTTATAATTGGGCACCAGGCAAATGGCGTCGCAACTGGGTAGCAGGTTCTCCAAAAGACCTCGAAAACACAGATGTAAACTTCATCCTGCTACGCTACTCTGACGTACTGCTGATGTATGCTGAAGCTGTAAATGAATACGACGGGCAGCTGGACGATCTGGCTATTGAATGTTTGAATCAGGTACGTCGCCGGGCTTATGAAGCCGACCCTACAACCCCGAATGCAGAGCTGGACTTCACAAAAGCAGACTTTCCCACACAGCAAACCGTCCGTGATTATCTATATATGGAACGTGCACGCGAACTTTGCTTTGAAGGTTTTCGCAGATTTGATCTTATCCGATGGAATTTATTGGGTAGTACGATTGCCGATTTTGCCGTGAAGTTCAAAGCAGCCGTAGCTGACGGTACACTGAAAGCCTATACCTGGGCAGCAGGAAATCGTTTCGAAGCGGGCAAACATGAATTATATCCGATACCAACTTACGAAATACGGGAGACGAAGGGTATCGTGACCCAGAATCCGAAATATTGATAAAACCCCGGGCCGCAGGTTGTATGAACCTATACAAATTATAAACTCTTAAGTCCATAACAATTAGTGTGATTATCTTTTGTTCCGGGTTTGTATAATCTGCGGTCTAAGGGGAAAGCTGATACAGATTTTTATCCCTGACAATTATGAAATACAAGTTATTATCAGCCCTGCCGGGCCTCATCTTACCTCTGGCACACAGTAACGCTACCGGGCAAAAACAGCCCGAACGGCCAAACATTCTCTGCATCGTTTGCGAAGATATCAGTCCTTACCTGGGATGTTATGGCGACGCTGTAGCCGTTACCCCCAACCTGGATAATTTCTCACGCGAGAGTATACGCTACACGGGTATGTACACCACGATCGGAGTCTCTTCTCCAAGTCGTGCAGCACTTATTACCGGGATGTATCCAACCTCCATTGGTGCCAACAATATGCGTACAGCACAAAACAAGTCGAAACCGGCCGGCATACATCCATACGATGTAGTACTTCCGGCAGGTATCAAATGCTATACGGAACAGATGCGTGCCGCAGGTTACTTCTGCACTAATAACTCAAAAACAGATTATCAGTTTGCCGCTCCTCTAACCGCCTGGGATGAACAAGGAGATCGGGCACATTGGAAACATGCTCCCGAAGGAATGCCCTTCTTCTCCATCTTCAATCTCAATGTGACACATGAGTTTCAGGTAATGAAACGTGCAGACCAGCCTTTGAGTGTTCAGCCGGAAGATATCATTCTTCCTCCCTATTATCCGGACGATCCTGTTGTACGCAAAGACATGGCCATTCTTTATAGCAATATCACCGAAATGGACCGTCAGTTTCAGATACTGGTAGACGAGCTTAAAGCATCGGGTAAACTGGACAATACAATTATCATATGGTACTCAGACAACGGTGGCCCCATGCCCAGACAAAAAAGAGAACTATATGAATCAGGGGCACTTGTGCCGTTTATGATACGTTTTCCCGACGGATACAAAGCGGGGACGGTAGACCAGGGGTTGCACATGTTTGTTGATATCCCTGCAACAATCCTTTCACTGGCCGGACTACCTGTACCTGAATATATGCACGGTCGTGCTTTTTTAGGTCAATACAAGCAGAAACCGCGTAAGTATGTTTATGGTGCGCGCGACCGCCTCGATACTTTCTATGAAAAACAAGGCTGTGTACGTGATGAGCGCTATCGTTATATACGCAACTATCGTACTGAACAACCCGACTATCTACCCATCATCTCCCGCGCCGCTATGCCTATGATGGCCCGTATGGCAGAGCTCCATGAAGCCGGAAAACTAAATGCCGATCAGGAGAAATGGTTCAAATATCCTCGTCCCGAAATAGAATTCTATGACGTACAAGCTGATCCGCATGAACTAAACAATCTGGCGGATGACCCTAAATATAAGAAAAAGATAAAAGAACTGAGTGATGAATTTGACCGTTGGATATCAACTTATAATAAGATGTGGAAATACACCGAACCGGAACTCATTGAAATGTTTCGCCCGGGAGGGGTACAACCTGTAGTAGCCCGCCCTGAAGTAAAGATAGAAAACGGAACGGCTACCCTGACTTGCAGTACCGAAGGAGCTTCCATTGCTTACCAGATAAACGGTCGCGGATTGAACGAACATCACTGGTTCCTCTACACAGGTCCGTTCAACGTAAATCCGGGAGATAAAATTTCGGCTATTGGTGTACGTGCCGGATACAAAGACAGCTCTATACAAGCCGAAGCCGATGAGCTACTTACCGAATGGGTGGAAACACTCCTTACCTATCAAGTCAGCCACAAAAATGCCTCATTGAACGGAGGCCTTCTTTGTCCGGCCTGTGCCCGCGTACATGGGCGCTGTGGTGATGCTGTGTTACCTTTAATGTATATTGCCGAGAAAACGTGTAATGAGAAATATGTAACAGCAGCCAAAAACCTGATGCACTGGATGGGCAACGTTCATCAACCGGATGGTTCATGGATGAATGACGTGAACGTGTCGGACTGGAACGGAACAACCGTATTCGCTGCCATCGCTCTTTATGAAGCATTGCATCATCACGGCCATTTACTGGACGACTCGACCCGCAATGCCTGGCGTGAACAACTCTTGCAGGCCGGAGAATTTATCTATGGTGATAAATTCATCTACAGCCGTCGTCGTGAAGGGATGCGCAATATGAATGTAAACTACTCCGCCTCGGCAATCTATGCCCTCTTTGCTATTGGCACAGAATTCAACCGGCAGGACTTCATCGCCCGTGCCCGCGAAACGGCCGGAGATTTAAAAGCCTTCTTCACCACCAATGAATATTTCCTTTTTGGTGAAGGTCCCGAAATAAAGAACAAAACACGCAATGGTTGCCTCCCGGTAGACCTTCTATATAATGTAGAAGAGTCACTTCCCAATATGGTTTACTATGCCCGTATGGCAGATGATAAGGAGCTAATGGCACTCCTGGAAAAATCAATGGATACCCATCTTGAATTTATGCTCCCCGACGGAGCATGGGACAACAGTTGGGGAACCCGCAGCTTTAAATGGACGTATTGGGGAGGACGTACCAGTGACGGTTTCATGGGAGGATACTATACACTTGCCGACCGACATCCGGAATATGCAGAAGCCATACACCGCAACATCGCCTTACTGAAAAAGGCAACCCACAACGGACTATTACATGGAGGTATGAATTATCACGACTGCGGTGTAGAAGCCTGCATTCATCATACCTTCGGACATGCCAAAGCACTGGCTTCTTTTCTCAACCAACCGGTAGTTACTCCGGCCCCCGTTCTACTCCCACGAGATAAGACTTATGGAGTGAAACGTTTCAAGGATATCAACACCTGGCTGGTGAGCGAAGGCGAATGGCGGGCTACCGTCACCGGATTCGATTCGGAGTACAAAGTGAAAGGGACACATCCGATGGGAGGAGTTCTTTCTATGTTATGGAACAAACAGATCGGGCCGGTATTTGCCGCCACCATGAATCTCTACACGCTGATCGAAGCTCCTAATATGCAGGCCTATACACAGCCACACCGTATGGCTGGCAGCCCTCGTATAGAATTAATTGAAAATGGAACGATGTATAGTAACCTCGACGATCTGGACACCAAAATAACTTATCAGAAAAAGGGGAACGCCCATCAGTTTCATATTGTAACACATCTGGTAGATAGCAAACAACAATTTTCTTCTGCCGGAAAAGAAGCTGTGGAGATTGATTATATCTTCCAGGAGAAAGAGATCGGCATTCACTGCTCTATCCCGGAACCACTAAGAAAAGCCGGTGTGCAACTAACGCTGCCCATCATTGCCGCGCCGCAGGAAAAAGAAAATATAACCGAACATTCTGTTCAAGTAAATAAGGAAGGAGGAGTTTTAGTACTCAATAGCCCGCAAACGCTTACAATCGCTCCAACAGATGAAAACGGACGTATTTTCAACCCTGTCCCCGGATTTTGTTTTATCCCTGTGATTGTACAACCCAATGAAAAAGGGGAAGTAGAAATAAGTATCCGTATTACAGCACCTTAAAAATCCCTACTTATGCGAATCAGTTCACCACAGAGTAGCACAGAATTCCACAGAGTACTATTTATCTGATAAAACGCGGATTAACACAGATAAATGCAGATTAAAAGACTGTAGCTCTTTATCATACATTTGTTTCCCTTTGCGAAAATCTGCGTTCATTTGCGTTTCAATAAAGATTTAAACTCTGTGGAACTCCGTGTTACTCTGTGGTGAAATAGATTCATATCCATATAAGAACAAAGATTATGGCCCTATCCTTTCGGTAGCGGAAGTGCCCCTAAACGGCATCGCCACCGTTGCCCGGTGTTGTACTTTGTCTTTCTCAGAAAGGAACGTTCCTTTCCCCGGTGCAGGGCCGACGCATTAAATAATTTACTATTGCATATGTACTTTTCTTATTGTTATTTAATTGAATATTAATTATTTAGTATTATTTTATTTCGTTTATATTTCGTATATTTACATGGTAATATTAAACAGTAATTGACATGAAAATAGGTATAATTGACATTTGTAAGCAAATAGAGGACCCTCGGATGGATCGTAAAAAGTTACATAAAATGGAAACGATCATATATGTATCCATTGCTGCTGTCATCTGTGGTGCTCAGTCTTGGAATGAGATTGAAGAATTTGGCCATGCTAAATTCGATTTTTTTAAAAGTAGAATACCCGATTTAGAAGTTATCCCCAGCCATGATACTTTTAATCGTTTCTTCAGCATTATAAAACCATCCTATTTTGAGTTGATTTTCCGCAATTGGGTGAAACAAGTGTGTCAGGAGATTAAAGGTGTTGTAGCCATCGATGGAAAACTAATGCGTGGTCCTAGCAAATGTAATGATGAACATACTACCGGCAAAGAAGGCTTTAAGCTCTGGATGGTTTCAGCATGGTCTGCAGCTAACGGTATTTCTCTGGGTCAGGTAAAAGTGGATGATAAAAGTAATGAAATCACAGCTGTTCCTCTGCTAATCCATGCCTTGGATCTGGATGATTGTATCGTCACTATTGATGCCATGGGCTGTCAGTTGGAAATAACAAAAGCCATTATTGAACGGAATTCAAACTATATAATAGCTTTAAAGAAAAATCAAAAGAGCAGTTATGAATTAGCCAAGAAAATAATTGATGGGTATGAAAACAGAAATGTGATTCTCAATAGGGTTACCCGGCATACCAGCGAAAGTACAGGACATGGCAGGCTTGAAACAAGAGTCTGTACTGTAGTCAGTTATGGTCCGGTCATGGAGCCGATGTTTAAGGACAAATTTGCGGGATTGAGGTCAATAGTGGGCATGAAATCCGAAAGGATAATTTTGGCAACGGGGGAACGTACTGAAGAAACGAGGTATTATATAACTTCACTTGAAAATACTAACCCGGAGGAAATAGCCAATGCCATTAGGCAGCATTGGTCCATTGAAAACAATCTGCATTGGCAACTGGATGTTACCTTCAGGGAAGACTACAGCAAGAAAGTGCAGAATGCAGCAAGAAATTTCTCGGCAGTTACAAAAATGGCGCTCACCATTTTGAAGAATGATAAAGTCACAAAAGGAAGCATGAATCTCAAAAGGCTGAAAGCAGGATGGGATGAAAAATACCTGTCAACACTTTTACAGGACAGCGCATTTTAATGCGTCGGCCCTGTTCCCCGGTGAGCAGTCTTGTTTTACATGTACATGTTTCACTGCACCACATGCACATGTCGTACTGCACCACATGCACATGTCGTACCGCTTTACATGTACATCTAAAACAACGCTACACACCGAGGCTTCCTACGTTACTCTACGAGATAGGGCTTTATCGATACCGGAGAGATAAATAGATGGTAATGGCAGACAACATTTAGCGTAAAACTGATTAATAATAAATCAGCTCACCGCAAAGGACATAGAGACGAAGCAACTAATCGAATAACTCTTTCAGCACATCTAAAGATTTCAATAGCGGAAAATCGGGTAAGTGCAACCGATAATACTCATTAATAATTGTGAGGCAACGTGCCCGTTCTGTACGGTTCATACCGAAAATATGCATCGTATCATAATTCATTCGCATCAAACCAATAAGACGGAATGCCTCCTGCGGACCAATATACGACGAATGCAACTGCGGACGAAGCGAGGTAAAACAAGCATTCAACATATCAAAATAATCCCCTTCATGATAATCCTCCAAATTGGGATATAACCCCAAAAAGCGGGAAAGACGCATTAAAAACACCAAATGGAAATTGGCAAAACTCTCCCGGCATTCATCCAGCCAGGTAATGGAGTGAATCAGATAAGCAAACAACGGACGGTTTTCCGCTTCTTCACGAATGGCACGGTAAAGAAATTCCGCCAGAAAAAGAGCGATAGCTGACTTATATGGATCGTAAGGTATTGAAGAGAAAGGAAAAAAGGATTTTGCCTCTTTTATCTTATAAAGAGTAGTATTGGGTCGGAAATCTGCCTCAAACTCTATCAAAGAAAGTGGTTGAAACAATACGGACTTTACTGCCGCTTTTCTCGAACGTGGTACCGAAACTAAAAAAGAGGCGCGCCCCAACAACTCAGTATACATCTCAACAATATTAGATGTATCATTATATTTCAGTGTATGAAGAACTATCCCAACCGTTTTTTGTAACATTTCTCTTCTAATTCTAATTCAACACAAAACTACAAAAAAAAGCGGAATGTTAGTAGTTCATCTTCTACTACCTAAAAAAAAGAATATCTATATGACATTTTTTTTGCTGCATTATTTTATTGATAATCAGAAGAAAATCAGGTATAATACAAGATACAGGGTAACTTCTTATAAAAAAAATCTTGCGAAATATTTGCTAATTCAAAAAAAGTATCTACCTTTGCATCCGCAATCGAGAAACAAACACTCGAAAAGCAAAAGAAACGGAAACGCTTCAAAGAAATGATGGCCCGTTCGTCTATCGGTTAGGACGCAAGATTTTCATTCTTGAAAGGGGGGTTCGACTCCCCCACGGGCTACAATTAAAAAAATAAACGAATTAAAACAGATTAGTCGAGATGGCAAATCACAAATCATCACTAAAGAGAATCAGACAAGAAGAAACAAGAAGACTTCATAACAGATATTATGGTAAAACCATGAGAAACGCTGTTAGAAAACTTCGTTCGACTACTGACAAAGCAGAAGCAACTGCTATGTATCCAGGCATCACAAAATTGCTTGATAAGTTGGCTAAAGTGAATATTATTCACAAGAACAAAGCTAACAACTTGAAGTCTAAATTGGCTATCTACATTAATAAGCTTGCTTAATATAAGAAATTAGCACTACTTCATACAACACAGAGACTGGACTTTTTAGTTCGGTCTTTTGTGCGTTAGGATCCATCTAATCAGATAAACCTTCTTCTTTTTCACTACTTATCAGTATTCTTGTTTTTTCACCCTTTATTCTTCCTCAATCCATTTTTTTTTGCTATTTTTGCTCTGTTATTATAACTTAGAAAGGCAATTATGAGCGAAGACTTATTCTCCCAAGTTCCCCAGGACAACGGATCGTATTCAGCCGACAGCATTCAGGTTCTAGAAGGTCTGGAAGCTGTGCGCAAGCGCCCCGCGATGTACATCGGCGACATCAGTGTAAAGGGACTTCATCACTTGGTATATGAAATCGTTGATAACTCTATCGACGAAGCGTTGGCAGGTTATTGCGACCACATTGAAGTCACAATCAACGAAGATAATTCAGTTACCGTACAGGACAATGGACGTGGTATTCCTGTAGACTTCCACGAAAAAGAACAGAAATCAGCACTTGAAGTAGCGATGACGGTACTTCATGCAGGTGGTAAATTCGACAAAGGTTCGTACAAAGTTTCAGGTGGTCTGCATGGTGTAGGTATGTCTTGCGTGAACGCGCTGTCTGCCCACATGATCAGTCAGGTTTACCGTAATGGTAAAATCTACCAGCAGGAGTATGAAATAGGAAAACCGCTTTATCCCGTAAAGGAAGTAGGCGAGTCGGAACATACCGGAACAAAACAACAATTCTGGCCGGATGCTACCATCTTCACAGAAACGGTTTACAAGTATGAAATTCTTGCCGGACGTATGCGCGAACTTGCTTACCTGAATGCAGGTATCAGAATTACATTGACAGATCGCCGTGTAGTTAATGATGAAGGCAAATTCAAACAAGAAGTATTCTATTCAGAAGAAGGCTTAAAGGAGTTTGTTCGTTATCTGGAATCCTCACGTGATCACCTGATTAATGATGTGATCTATCTGGACACGGAGAAGCAGGGTATCCCCATTGAACTGGCTATCATGTATAATACCGGATTCTCTGAAAACGTCCACTCTTATGTAAATAATATTAATACAATAGAAGGTGGTACACACCTGGCCGGTTTCCGTCGTGCACTGACGCGTACGCTGAAGAAATATGCCGAAGACAGCAAAATGCTGGAAAAGGTAAAGGTAGAAATCTCCGGTGATGACTTCCGCGAAGGTTTGACTGCTGTTATTTCTGTTAAAGTGGCTGAACCACAGTTTGAAGGACAGACCAAAACGAAATTGGGTAACAACGAAGTAATGGGAGCTGTAGACCAAGCAGTAGGTGAAGCATTGGCTTATTATCTGGAAGAACATCCGAAAGAAGCCAAGCTGATCGTTGACAAGGTGGTACTTGCTGCAACAGCTCGTCACGCTGCCCGTAAAGCACGTGAAATGGTACAACGTAAATCTCCGATGTCCGGTGGCGGACTTCCGGGTAAACTGGCTGACTGTTCGGACAAAGATCCACAAAAATGTGAATTATTCCTCGTTGAGGGAGATTCAGCAGGTGGTACAGCCAAACAGGGTCGTAACCGTGCATTCCAGGCTATCCTACCCTTACGTGGTAAGATTTTGAATGTAGAGAAAGCAATGTACCACAAAGCGCTTGAAAGCGAAGAAATCCGTAATATATATACAGCATTAGGTGTTACTATCGGAACAGAAGAAGATAGCAAGGCTGCCAACATTGACAAGTTGCGCTATCATAAGATTATCATTATGACCGATGCCGATGTCGATGGTTCTCACATCGACACACTGATCATGACATTCTTCTTCCGTTATATGCCACAGATTATCCAGAATGGTTATCTGTACATCGCTACGCCTCCGCTCTATCTGTGTAAGAAAGGTAAAGTAGAAGAATATTGCTGGACAGATGCGCAACGCCAGAAGTTTATCGATACCTATGGCGGTGGTTCGGAAAACGCGGTTCATACACAACGCTATAAAGGTTTGGGTGAAATGAACGCCCAGCAATTGTGGGAAACAACGATGGACCCGGAAAACCGTATGCTAAAACAAGTAAATATTGAAAACGCAGCAGAAGCTGATTTCATCTTCTCCATGTTAATGGGTGAAGACGTAGGACCGCGCCGCGAATTCATTGAAGAAAATGCAACGTATGCAAATATCGATGCATAATACGTAATTATATCACCAACCTCACATCTTACAACGAAGAAGCGCCGGTAAACAAAGGAAAATCCTTTGTACCGGCGCTTTTCTTTTTAAAAAGAAAGGCTGGAATACTACCTTGTTCCAATCAAATAAAACGTTGTTTCTTTAATTCTTCTGCAGTAACCTCTAACTCTCTATACCACTCTTCTCCGAATTTACGAATAAGTGGTTCTTTCAGAAATTTATATACCGGTACATCTTCTTTCTTGCCCAATAGCACAGCTGCCTTACAAATATCCCAACGGCTGTAATTAACAGCTTTATAAGGACCATAATCGCCCACACGAATAGGATAGAGATGACAAGACACAGGTTTGTAAAAATTCACTTTCCCTTCGCGGTAAGCTTTTTCAATGGCACAATAGCAGTAGCCTTTTTCATCGTAGCAAGTAAATACACAATCCTTATTATTTACAATAGAAGTCACAATATCTCCCTCTTGGTCAGTATACACCACTCCTTGTTTGTCAATAACGGCACGAGCCTCCGGAGAAAGTTCCTCCCAAATCACAGGAAGCACCTCTTCCAGCTTCGCAATCTCATCGAGTTCAACCGGAGCACCGGCATCTCCTTCGATGCAACATTCACCTTTACAAGCCTTCAGGTTGCAAATGAATTTTTCGCGAAACACATCTAAACTTACTACAACATCTCCTATTTGAATCATTCACTCAATCTATTAAAAGCAGAAACGCATTGAATACACCTTGTACCCTTATAAACATTTCATTCGTGTTTGCAAAGCTACAAGACGCATGCAGTGCGTCTCTACCATAAATTATATATTACTTAATCAGTACATTACCATTCATTTCCGCCGGTGCTTCAAGTCCCATAATCTTCAGGATTGTAGGAGCAACATCAGCAAGACGTCCATTCTCTACTTTAGCATCCTTATTTTCTGTAACATACACACAAGGAACCGGATTCAGGGAGTGTGCTGTATTCGGAGTACCATCTTCATTCAAAGCGTGATCGGCATTACCATGATCGGCAATAATGATAGCTTCATAGCCCTGCGCCTTAGCTGCTTCAACTGTTTCTTTTACACAAGCATCTACGGCAACAACCGCTTTCTCAATTGCATCATAAATACCGGTATGTCCTACCATATCGCCATTGGCATAGTTCACAACGATAAAATCATATTTATTCTCGTTGATGGCAGCCACCAGTTTATCTTTCACTTCGTAAGCACTCATCTCCGGCTTCAAGTCATAAGTAGCTACTTTGGGAGACGGAACCAAGATACGGTCTTCATTATTATATGGAGTTTCACGTCCACCGTTAAAGAAGAATGTTACATGTGCATATTTCTCTGTTTCAGCAATATGAAGCTGTTGCAAACCTTTGGCAGCCAGATATTCACCTAAAGTATTCATCACATTTTCTTTATCGAATAAGATATGAACACCTTTAAAAGAAGCATCATATGGAGTCATACAATAATACTGCAACCCCGGAATAGTATGCATACCTGCTTCCGGCATATCCTGCTGAGTCAGTACTACAGTCAGCTCTTTCGCGCGGTCATTACGATAATTAAAGAAGATAACAACATCGCCTTCTTTAATTGTACCGTCAACGTTCGCATTAACAATCGGTTTTATAAATTCGTCAGTAATACCTTCATCATAAGACTGCTGCATTGCCTGAACCATATCTGTAGCTTTTGTACCAATGCCATTTACCAGCAAATCATATGCTTCTTTCACACGCTCCCAACGTTTATCGCGATCCATTGCATAATAGCGACCAATGATAGAAGCAATCTTGCCGGCTGATTTTGCACAATGCGCTTCCAATTGTTCGATAAATCCTTTACCGCTCTTCGGGTCTGTATCACGACCATCCATGAAACAATGAATGTATGTATTCTCAACACCATATTCTTTGGATATATCACAAAGCTTGTACAGATGATCCAATGAACTGTGTACACCACCATCAGAAGTCAATCCCATGAAATGAATATTCTTTCCGTTTTCTTTAGCATAAGTAAAAGCAGAAACAATTTCGGGGTTCTTCATGATGCTGTTATCACGACATGCCAGATTGATTTTTACCAAATCCTGATAAACGACACGTCCGGCACCAATATTAAGGTGTCCTACTTCTGAGTTACCCATCTGTCCATCGGGCAAACCCACGTTCTCACCACTTGCCTGAAGCTGAGAATGAGGATACGTTTTTAGCAAATAATCCCAATAAGGAGTGGGAGTATTAAAAATTACGTCATCTTTTCCGTGGTCGCCTATTCCCCAACCATCAAGGATCATTAAAAGGGCTTTCTTACTCATAATATTTAAAATTAATTAATTGGCTTTCTTTAATTCGGGTGCAAAGGTACGAAAAAGATTATTTTAATCACAAAAAAGGAGAATAAGGTGCACTCTTATAAGAAATATTCCGTACTTTTGCCCCGCTTTTAAAAATATTAAGAATATAAATATGGACGATTCAAACCCGCGAACGTGCAACAGTATTAACTAAAAGCGAACAGAGCCATACAAGCGTCATGATGCCTCTGTTCGGATTAAAAACAAACGAAAGGAGGCAATAAGATGAGAAAATATCTTTATTGTGAGGCTGGCTTTGTGGAAAAATCACAATGGCTACCCAATAGCTGGGTGAATGTAGTATGCCCCGATGCAAATGATTTTGAGTTTCTGACTCAGGAATTACAAGTCCCAGAATCTTTTTTGAATGATATTGCCGATACCGACGAACGCCCTCGTACAGATACGGAGGGAAATTGGTTATTGACTATTCTTCGCATACCCGTACAAAGTAATCAGAACGCCATCCCATTCAGTACCGTCCCCATTGGTATCATTACCAACAATGAAATCATTGTTTCCGTATGTTATCACAACACGGAATTACTACCGGATTTTATTGAACATACCCGCCGTAAAGGGATCATAGTACGCAATAAATTAGACTTGATTTTACGGCTTATCTATTCATCGGCAGTATGGTTTCTGAAATACCTGAAACAAATTAATATTGACATCACCGCAGCAGAAAAAGAGCTGGAAAAAAGTATCCGCAACGAAGATCTCCTGCGCCTGATGAAATTACAAAAAACACTCGTTTACTTCAACACCTCTATTCGTGGTAATGAGGTGATGATAGGTAAGCTGAAAAGTATTTTTCAAGATACCGACTATCTGGACCAGGAATTAGTGGAAGATGTTATAATCGAATTAAAACAAGCATTCAATACCGTGAATATCTATAGTGATATCCTTACGGGAACCATGGACGCATTTGCCTCTATCATTTCCAACAATGTGAATGCGATCATGAAACGCATGACAAGCCTGTCTATTACATTGATGATACCTACACTGATTGCCAGTTTCTATGGAATGAATGTAGATATACACATTGATGAAGTGCCACATGCTTTTGCATTAATCGTATTATCCTCAGTAGTGCTTTCTGCAATGGCGTTCATCATATTCAGAAAGATTAAATGGTTCTAAAGAAGGGGAAGGAAAAAAGGAGAGTAGAGAAGGGAGAAGTACTATGCAGCGTGACAGGGCAACAACTTTCAACTTTTCATTAAATAACTTTCTTCATTTTCAATTTTCAATTAAATCAGGTCCAAACAGACATAAAGAATGCTTAAGTGGTTTAAATAGCTGCTTAAGTGTTCTTTTTGTTGTAAAACAAAGAATATCTGCAAGATGCATTTCTTACACAAAGTTTGTGCCGTTTGATTTATTTGTTTATTTTTGCAAAAAGTACTACTATCGTGTTAAAAAGGAATGCATTATGAAGAAAAAACACTTAAAACTCGGCTCATGTGCCCTCATGGCCTCATTACTCACGCTATCCTCTTGTGTGGATAACGATTATGATCTTACTAAAGACATCGACTTAACCATTCAGGTGGGTGGAAGCGAATTCGCTATTCCCGGAGGAGAGACTGAGCCGATAAAGTTGAGTAAGATACTGGATATTGAAGAAGATGGCGTTGTAAAGATCGACAATGAAGGCAATTATTATCTGCTACAGGAAGGATCGGAAAGTAACACAAACATCTCAGTAAATGGCTTTCAGGTAGAAGCCCCCAATATCACCCCGATAAGACCAGAATTAAACTTTACCATACCGCCTCTGACCGGTCTTCCTCCAACTGATATCTCAGCACCACTTCCAATAGAGAGTACAAATTTCGAATTGAAGGGTGAAAACCTTCCGACAGATATCACAAGCCTCTCTTCTATCGATATGGATATGGAAGCTGTGATTCGCTTTTCTATACCGGCAACAATCATCAGTAAACTCACTTTAAAGAGTGTTGAACTGAGCTTCCCGAAGTTTATCAAATCACCGAAACTCACAAATGGAGTATTACACCTGACAGGAGAAGAAGCTACTGCCGCAAATGGACTGACAATTACAATTCCCGTTGACGGAATTAACTGTAATAATCAAGAAGGGGTCACGTTTATCAAAGGCGATGAATATTCTCAACTTCTGATGAAAGGAACTATCTCTCTGGAAGGAGAAGTCAGTATCAATACCGGCGATGTACAACAAGGAGTTGAAGGCCCTGTTAGTATCAATCTGACAGTGGAAATCACACTACAGGACAAACAGTCCAAACAACCTATTATCAGCATAAAGTCAGTTACAGGTATTGTACAACCAAAGATAGATATCAACATTGATCCGGTTACTCTGTCCGGGTTGCCCGACTTTCTGGATGATGAAAAAGTAACCTTGTCTGTACAGAATCCAATGGTATTCTTCACAGCTAAGAACAATACCCCGGTTGCAGCAAACGTAAATGGTATAATCACTTCTTTCATAAACAAGGGTAGTGAAGAAATACCGGTAGGAGATCCTAATAAGCCTGTAACATTCAGCTTCAAACTGAACAAAGAAGAAGATCAGAAATTCTGTCTTTCACCGTTAGCACCTACAAATATGGAAGGAATAACCCATGTGGCAGTGCCCAATTTGCCTACACTTATCAACAAGATTCCTGACATATTTAAGTTCGACGTAAAAACCAACGCTACTACTGACGAAACTACTGTCGAATTAGGGCGTACTTACAATATTACTACCGATTATGACGTGAACGTACCTTTCGTATTTGGTAAAAACATCACAACGATTGTTTACAAAGACAGTGTAGACGGTTGGTATGATGACTTGAAAGACTATGAAATACAACAGGTAAACGCTACCGCTACTGCTTTCAACACAATCCCGTTAGGATTGAACCTCACAGCTAAGGCACTGACAGTAGATAATCAAGGAAAAGCCGAAGAACTGAAAGGTGTAGCTGTCACAGTAATAGTTGATGGTAAAAAAGACGGTACCATCAAAGCCGGTAAGGACAATATAGCCGTTGAAAGTACATTAGTCATTGAAATAAAAGAAACTACTTCCGGAGCTGTCAAGAGACTGGACGGACTTGCTTTCGAAATCGTAGCAGCATCAGCAGAAGGTGCCGAGGGACAACAACTGAACGAAAACCAAACGTTGCAATTGAAGAATGTACGACTGAAAGTACCCAATGGTGTAATTATAGATTTGAACTAATTTAGATGTATCAAAAAACGAATAGAACAATGAAACACTATAAATTAAAAGCCACACTGGCTTCACTCTTTATTCTCTGTACTACAGGCGTAGGGGCACAAAGCCTCAACTCGAGCTATTTTATGGAAGGTATGACTTATCGTCATCAGCTCAACCCGGCATTTATGAATGAAAGTAATTATATCAATTTACCCTTCTTCGTATTAGGTAATTTCAATGTAGGACTTCAGGGTAATATCGGGGTGAATGATTTCCTTTATAAATATAATCAGAACGGATATAAACTGACTACGTTTATGAACCCGACCGTTGGCAGTCAAGAGTTTCTAAGCAACCTGCATACTAACAACCACCTCAGTGTAAATCTTCGTATGCCTATTATTGCATTTGGTTTCCGTGGTTTCGGAGGTTTCAATACATTTGAAATTGCATTCCGCTCTAATACTTCTGTCAACTTGCCATACGGACTTTTTGACTTTATGAAAACAGGAATGAGCGACGAAGGCGGAACTCATTATAGAGTAAAAGATCTCACCGTACGCTCCAACAATTATGCAGAAGTAGCTTTGGGACATTCGCATGAGATCATTAAAGATCGCCTGACAATAGGTGCCAAAGTTAAATTCCTGGTAGGAGGAGCTAATGCAGAAGCGCAAATCAAGAGAATGGACATCACAATGGGACAAGACGAATGGCTCATAGATGCTGAAGGACAGGTAGAAGGTTCATTGAAGGGGGGGTATTTCGAAAGTAAAGAGCCCGATGAACACGGTAAACCCGGAGAAATTGACGGTTTTGACATCGATGGTCCAGGTATAGGTGGTTACGGAGTTGGATTTGATTTGGGAGCTGTATACAAAATGGACGATTACGTAGAAGGACTTACCCTTTCGGCTGCTCTGCTTGACCTGGGGTTCATTAAATGGAACAACGGACTGAAAGCTAAAATGCAACATAACTACACCTTCAAGGGATTTGAAAATCCAATTGCAGTAAAACCAGGAGAAGGTGAACCGGGAGATATAGACGACGAGTTGGATAACCTGGGAGATCAGTTTGAAGAATTCATCAAGTTCTATGATGACGGAACAGTTAAGAGCCGTACTACCAAACTGGCCACTACCATGAATATCGGTGCCGAATACGTGCTTCCTTATTATAAGAACCTGAAATTCGGTTTGCTTTCATCCACACATTTCAATAAGCCTTTCACATGGTCGGAAGCACGCCTTTCAGCCAATGTAGCCCCGGTAAGATGGTTTGAGGCTTCTGTAAACTATGCAATAAGCAGTTTCGGTTCGTCATTGGGATGGGTACTGAATTTCCACCCGAGTGGTTTCAACTTCTTTATTGGAACAGACCACATGATAACCAAAGTAACCCCACAATATGTTCCGGTAGGCAATGCTAATGCAAACGTAAGTATGGGATTCAACATTACCTGGGGAAAGAAGAAAACCAAAAAAGTGGTAACAACAACTACGACATCAGAATTCTAAAGATAACTGACCGTCACCCAACAGGTTGAAGGTCATCCGATGATAAGGAGAAACACCGTGTTCGGCAATAGCTGCACGGTGTTTTTTTGTGGGATACCCTTTGTTATGATCCCAATCGTAATAAGAGAATTCTTCATGCAGCCGGTTCATGTAATCATCGCGATAAGTTTTCGCCAGGATAGAAGCAGCAGCAATAGACAGATACTTCCCGTCCCCTTTAATCACCGTTGTATGAGGGATATCAGCATACTTTTTAAAACGATTACCATCAATGAGAAGATGTTCCGGTCGTACCTTGAGCTGATCTACTGCCCGGTGCATGGCAAGAAAAGAGGCGTTCAGAATATTTATATCGTCTATCTCTTCGGGAGATACAATCCCAACAGCCCAGGCAATAGCTTCCCGCTCAATAACCTCACGCAAAGCATAACGTTGTTTTTCGGTGAGCTGTTTGGAATCATTTAAGAGTTCATTCTTAAAATCTACCGGAAGAATAACGGCAGCAGCATAAACAGAACCGGCCAAACAACCGCGTCCGGCTTCATCACAACCAGCCTCCACAAGACCTTCATTCAAATAAGGTAATAGCATAATCGCTTTATTTAGTTGAAAATTGAAAGTTGAAAATTAACTGCGCGATCATGCTACGTAACAACTTTCAACTAATAGCACAATCATCCTTACATTTAAAAAACGGCACAAAGATAATTATTTAGTTGAAAATTGAAAGTTGAAAATTGGCTACGCTATAACGCTGCATAGTAATTTTCAACTTTCAATTTTCAACTTTCAACTAAAACAAGCTCCAGGCAACAGTCAGACCTGCCATAACAATGGCGACCATGCTCATAAGTTTTATCAGGATATTCAAACTCGGACCGGATGTATCTTTAAACGGATCGCCAACGGTATCGCCTACAACAGTTGCTTTGTGTACTTCGCCACCTTTGCCACCCAAATTGCCTTCTTCCACATATTTCTTTGCATTATCCCAAGCACCACCGGCATTAGCCATAAAAATAGCAAGTACGAAACCACTGCTCAAACCACCGATAAGCAACCCAACAACTCCAGTCACTCCAAAAACAACTCCGGTAAGAATAGGAGCAACAATGGCTATAAGTGAAGGAATAACCATCTCACGCTGAGCACCTTTGGTGGAGATAGCCACACAACGTTCGTAATCGGGTTCCGCCTCTCCGGTCAGGATACCTTTTATCTCACGGAACTGACGACGTACTTCATCCACCATATGACCGGCAGCGCGCCCAACGGCATTCATTGTCAATCCACAGAAAAGGAAAGCCATCATAGAACCAATAAAAATACCGGAAAGCACCTTTGGGTTCATCAGAGTGACATCATAGTAATTCATAAAATCCACAAAGGTAGCATTGGCAGTTGCTATAATATCGCCATTGGGCATCGTCAGTTCTACTGTTCCCAGACGGGTCAACCCGATACGGATTTCCTCAATGTAAGAAGCAAGCAAGGCAAGCCCCGTTAGTGCAGCAGAGCCAATGGCAAATCCTTTACCTGTAGCAGCTGTTGTATTACCCAATGAGTCGAGGGCATCCGTACGCTTACGTACTTCCTCACCCAAACCGGACATTTCAGCATTACCACCAGCATTGTCGGCAATCGGTCCATAAGCATCCGTAGCAAGGGTTATTCCTAATGTAGAAAGCATACCTACGGCAGCAATGCCAATACCATAAAGTCCCATACCAACATTATTGAAGTCGAAGCCGGAAGCAAACAGGAAAGAGGCTATAATACCCACTACCACAGCTAATACAGGAATGGCTGTAGAGATCATACCCAAACCGATACCGGAGATAATAACTGTAGCCGGACCAGTCTTACCGCTCTCGCTCAACTTCTGAGTAGGCCGATAGGACTGGGATGTATAATACTCGGTAGAACGGCCGATGATAATACCAACAACCAATCCAACTACCACGGCACAAGAAATCCACATCCAATTTTCAAGCTGCAATAACCAAAGAATAAAGAAAGTAGCCGCTACTATCAATACCGAACTCAGATTTGTACCGAAAGCAAGCGAGTTCAACAAGTCTTTCATCTTAGCATTTTCTTTGGTACGTACCGAGAAGATACCAATGATAGAAAGCAGAATACCCACAGCAGCAATCAGCATTGGGGCAATAACGGCTTTAAACTGCATCACGGTGTCACCTGTATGAATAAAGGCAGCTGCCCCCAATGCAGCGGTAGCAAGGATAGAGCCACAATAGGACTCATAAAGATCGGCTCCCATACCAGCCACATCACCTACATTGTCACCTACATTATCGGCAATGGTAGCCGGATTTCGCGGATCATCCTCCGGTATGCCTGCTTCTACCTTCCCCACAAGGTCGGCACCCACATCGGCTGCTTTGGTATAAATACCGCCACCTACGCGGGCAAACAATGCCTGTGTGGAAGCTCCCATACCGAAAGTCAGCATCGTAGTAGTGATAATACAAAGTTTATGAGTAGGACTCAGCACATCAGCCGGAATGGCCCAGTTCAACAATAAATACCAGAAAGATATATCAAGAAGTCCAAGGCCTACTACTACCAGTCCCATCACCGCACCACTACGGAAAGCGATCCTCAGTCCGGCATTTAAAGAAGTACGCGCAGCATTGGCGGTACGTGCAGAAGCGTAAGTGGCCGTCTTCATACCAAGAAATCCCGAAAGTCCGGAGAAGAAACCACCGGTCAGAAACGCAATAGGTACCCAGGCATTCTGTACCTGAAAACCGTAGGCCATAATAGAGAACAAGACTACCAGACCGAAAAATACCCATCCCACAATCTTATACTGTTGTTTCAGATAAGACATGGCACCTTTGCGCACTGCTGCAGCAATCTTAATCATTTGAGGAGTACCTTCACTCTCTTTCATCATTTGCTTGTGGAAATAATAAGCAAAGCAGAGAGCCAATACAGAGGCGGCAGGAACCAGCCAGAAAAGCAAGCTATCCATAGAATAAATTTTTAGAGGTTTACGAAAGGCTAAAAGTATTGATTCCAAACGAGATAAGCAAATAAAAAAGAAAGAAAAAAGATGTCGGATTACTTGACTTTAGCTTTTTTATATCGTATCTTTGTTAACGTAATCATAAAGTAGATTCAATTAAACTACATTAGAAGGAGAGAGCCGCAGCTTTCTCCTTTCTTCTTTTATATACGGAGGATATGCCTTCTTTCTTCGGTACTTTTTAAGTATTTCCTCGGTATATAATGAAAATTACACGGTATGTTACGGTTCATTACATACTATGTTACGATGCAAATGATACTATGTTGCGACGCAAATGACATTGTGTTGCGATGTAAATGCTACTTTCTTCCCGAATAGTTGTTTTTTTAGTTAAGAATCAATAAATCAGCTCTTGACAAGATTGCAACCCAGTTGCACATGCAAATGCCCTATATTTGCATCAGAAATCAATAATAGAATCATTATGAGCTGTAACTGTTGTCACCCTTCCGGCTGTAGCCCGGAAAAGAAAAAGAACGAATATATACCGGCTATCATCAGTTTTACCATGCTGGCAGTAGGAATGATACTCAATCATTTCAATCTGTTTACACTGCCGGGCAGTGTTCTGATATGGTATACAGTGGCCTACCTGCCCGTAGGATGGCCTGTATTGCGGGAGGCTTTCGGACGACTCCGTCACGGAGAGTTCTTCAATGAATTTATGCTGATGGGTATCGCCACCATCGGCGCATTCTGCATTGGTGAGTATCCCGAAGGAGTGGCAGTGATGCTATTCTACTCCATCGGAGAAGCTTTTCAGGATCGTGCAGTGGGGAATGCACAGCGAAATATCAAAGCACTGCTCGATGTACGTCCGGAAACGGCAACAGTCATCCGTGATAAACGTCCGGAGGCAATGCACCCTGAAAATGTTAAGGTAGGAGAAACCATCGAGATAAAAGCCGGCGAACGCGTCCCTCTTGACGGAATGATGCAAAACGATCAGGCCTCTTTCAATACAGCTGCACTAACCGGAGAAAGTCGTCCTCGAACCATACGCTTAGGAGAGACGGTGCTTGCAGGGATGATTGCTACCGACCGGGTAGTACGGCTTACAGTAACCAAACCATTTAATGAAAGTGCACTTGCCCGAATACTTGCCATGGTACAAGAAGCCAACGAGCGGAAAGCACCTGTAGAGTTATTCATACGCCGGTTTGCACGGATATATACCCCTATCGTTACGGGATTGGCAGTACTTATCGTTCTCCTCCCCTTCCTCTACTCATTGGGAGTGCCTGCATTTGATTATGTTTTCAGAGACTGGCTTTACCGGAGTCTGGTGTTTCTGGTTATTTCCTGCCCTTGCGCGCTCGTTGTCAGTATCCCTTTAGGCTATTTTGGAGGTATCGGAGCAGCTTCCCGCGCCGGAGTCCTGTTCAAGGGGGGAAACTATCTGGATGCTATTACTCAGGTCAACACCGTAGTTTTCGACAAGACCGGAACTCTCACCAAAGGAGTATTTGAAGTACAGCATCTGGAGAGCGTACTCTTTTCCGATATAGAGTTATTGCAATACGTTGCCTCTGCGGAGCAGAAAAGCACACATCCGATAGCACGTGCCATCGGTGAATATGCGATCCGAAAGGAAGTAACACTCCTCCCTGCCACAGACACAACAGAGATACCCGGACACGGACTAAGAGTTATCATAGCCGGGCACGAAGTACTGGCAGGTAATCCCCGTCTACTCTCCCGCTACAACATTGCCTGCCCGGCAGAATTGAATGTTTCGGCAGATACCATTGTAACTTGTGCAGTAGACGGAACATATGCCGGATTTCTTCTTCTGGCTGATACTCCCAAAGAGGATGCAGAGATAGCTATCCAGGCACTGAAAGCATTAAATATTGATAATATACAAATTCTTTCGGGCGATAAACAAGCAATTGTTTCTAAATTAGGAGCGCAATTGGGAATATCTCAGGCATACGGCGATCTGCTACCCGAAGGAAAGGTTGCCCATATTGAACAACTGAAGGCCAATCCTGCCCACCGCATTGCTTTCGTAGGAGACGGTATCAATGATGCACCTGTACTGGCAATGAGCAATGTAGGTATCGCTATGGGAGGCTTAGGTAGTGATGCAGCCATCGAGACGGCAGACGTAGTGATACAAAACGATCAGCCGTCTAAAGTAGCAACTGCCATACGCATCGGTCGTGCTACCCGACGGATTGTCTGGCAAAACATCATTCTTGCTTTCGGTGTAAAACTGGCCGTATTGCTATTGGGTGCCGTTGGCATGGCTACCATGTGGGAAGCTGTGTTTGCTGATGTAGGCGTAGCTTTGCTGGCTATCCTGAATGCCATACGAATACAGAAGCAAGGTGCCTCGGATTAGTTTACATCCGGCATGAACAATGAAAACAAAAAATGATTATGGAAGAGAATATCTACCTCGACAAACTAGGACAACGGGATATTAAGCCAACCGCTATGCGGTTGCTTATCCTTCGAGCCATGATGCAGTTCAACCGGGCTTTCAGTCTGCTCGACCTGGAGACGTATCTGGATACTGTGGACAAATCTACACTCTCACGCACTATTAACCTTTTTCTGAAACATCATCTCATACATGGTATAGACGATGGTTCAGGCTCACTGAAGTACGCCGTATGTGGGAATGAATGCAACTGTGACATTGATGATCTGCATGTACATTTCTATTGTACTAAGTGCCACAAGACATATTGCCTGCGGAATATACATATCCCGGCAGTCAGCCTGCCACAACATTTCACTGCAGAAAGTATCAATTACGTAATAAAGGGCTTGTGTGATCATTGTTCGCATTGACAAAAAAAGATTCGGTTAGCGTTCTCTTATATATATCTTTTGTTACCTTTGTGTCTCATCATACTATTCAACACACAATGGAACAGCTTTATGGATTGCAAGAAGACTACCGACAATGGCTCACAGAGCTTAAATCAAAAATACGTTTCAGCCAGATAAAAGCGGCAGTAGCCATTAACAGCGAACTCATCCGCCTATATTGGAACCTCGGGCAACAGATTGTAGAAAAGCAAGAGAATGCACAATGGGGAAGCGGATTCATAGAACGGCTTAGTAAAGACTTACAAATGGAATTTCCGGATATTAGTGGATTATCCGTAAGTAATCTAAGACGTTGCAGGCAGTTCTATTTATTTTATAATCAAGAAGATAAAATTCACGCGCAGCTTGTGCGTGAATTAGATGACAATAGTTTATTCAGTATCCCTTGGGGACATCATACTTTCATTATAGGAAGGATCAAATCTCCTCAGGAAGCCCTCTTCTACATCCACAAAACCATCGAAAACGGATGGAGTCGTGCCATATTAGAATATCACATCGAAAAAGACCTCTATCATACTCAAGGCAAAGCTATCAATAACTTTTCTACCACTCTCCCCGAACCTCAAAGTGAACTCGCCAACGAACTTATCAAAGATCCGTATCATTTCGATTTCCTCCAACTTTCAGACAAAGCATTGGAGCGCGACATTGAAAATGGTCTTGTACAACACATCTCACAATTTTTATTGGAGATGGGACAAGGCTTCGCTTACATGGGACGGCAATACCTGCTGAGAGTAGGTAAAAAAGAGTATAGATTGGATCTGCTATTCTATCATACAAAACTTAAGGCCTATATCATTATCGAATTAAAAGCGAAAGAGTTCGAGCCCGAATTCATAGGTAAACTCAATTTTTACGTATCAGCTATTAACGAACTGGTACGTGACTCCCAAGACCGCCCCACCATCGGTATTCTCCTCTGCAAAGGAAAAGATGACTATGAAGTGGAATTCTCGCTTCGAGACATCAACAAACCTATTGGAGTCAGTACTTATACTTATAATGAACTTCCGGAAGAAATCCGACAAGCGCTCCCCGACCTGCAAGAGCTGAAAGAGCAATTAAACGAATATGACCGTTTGCAGTAAAAAACAATCTACAATATGAAGAAATCAATAATCTCATGTATTCTCTTCTGTTTAATCCTGTTGCCAATACAGGGACAAGAAATAAACACAGCCAAAATCGATTCTTTTCTTAATCATATCGAGAAGTATAATCAAGGTATTGGTTCTGTGGCCATTTCCAAAGGAGGGAAAACGGTGTATACACGCCGTTTCGGACAAAATAATCTGAATAAGAAACAAAACGGTGAAGCATTCAAATATCGCATAGGCTCCATCACCAAACTTATGACGGCTACACTGGTTGAACAACTTGTGGAACAAGGCCGGCTCAATCTAACCGAGACATTTTTGAAACCAAGGTTCAAAGTCCAGCCCAAATGTAGAACGGGCAAGTTCAAAAAAACTTTCACGCACCAAGACCTCCTCGAGAACATGGGTTGATATTGTATAGGTAGTTCCGTTAATATTGCAATGCATATCTTCTCTTCATAGAAAAACTCCCCCAATTGTTATAACTTTACTAACAACCAGAGGAGTCCTGTTATTATTCTATCACTACCGCCGTTCCGGTAGCAGTTACCATCAACATGCTACCACTACCCCCAACGGTTTCATAATCCAGGTCAACGCCTATTACAGCATTAGCCCCGAGCCGGGCAGCCTGTTCTTCCATTTCCTTTATCGCCGTTTCTTTAGCTTGACGGAGCACTTCTTCATAAGCACCGGAACGTCCACCTACAAAATCACGAATACCAGCTAAAAAATCACGAAATACATTGGCACCGATGATCGTCTCACCAGAGACAATTCCATAATAGTGAATTATTCTTTTCCCTTCAATAATGGGAGTCGTTGTTACTAACATAATCTTTTCTTTGTTTTATTGGTTATTTGCGTTATTAGACGCACAAATAACCGGAAAAGTTGCAACTGCTGTCCAATTTAATTCACAATTATTTCCATCCCGGATTCTGAATGAGATTTTGATTAGTTTCCATCTCCTGTAAGGGAATGGGTAACAACTGTTGATAATCTTTTATCTTCAACTGCTCAACAGCCAGATTGTTGCGCCGTAAGAATGAGAAATAGCTACCAAAACCCTTCAATTCACTTTGCCAGACCGAACGTAAAGATTCGATAAAGTTAACTTCAGAAATTAAGGGTAGATTCCGTGCTTGTGTTACTTTATTCGAATAAGCCATTGCCTCAGCCCGGTTGCCTAAATGATAAGCACATTCAGCAGCAGATAACAGGACTTCGGTATAAGTCACAAAAGGTACATAAGCATTGCCTTTCAAAACAGATTCAGATGATTGCTGCTGTGAATCAGTATGCAATCCCCAGACGATTTCACGGGAGTTCAATCCCAGCGAAGTTTCCGAAGAGGACTCCAAGGCGTATACCCCACTGTCAATAATCCGTTTCAGATAATTATAAGCTTGTGCATAGGATTTCTGATGCAGATACATCTTAGCCAATAACGCTAACGAAGCACCTTTCGAAGGATACAAAACGCCCTCAGGAGTATCAAACCCACCCGGTTCCAGCTTACTATGCTCCACACAATAATTCAAATCATCTATAAAATTCGCAAACAAATTCTCACTACCCAGTTGTTGAGAGCCCCCAAGCGGATCATCATAATTTATCACATAAGGAACATTCTCCCACCAGGATGCTAACTGGAAATACTGAACGGCGGCTAACTGATGAATATAGGCCATAAAGGACGGAGCTTCAACGAGTCCACCTTTTTCAAGTATATAATCTAACATCCTGATTCTGGAAATAGCATTATATGCCTTCCTCCAAATATTCAGTATTTCACTGTCACGGGGAGTCAATGTATGCTCATAAATGGCATGATAAGGCGCATTCCTGCCATCAAAGCTTTGTGTATAGTAACCATCCAAATTGGAAAAATCCTGCATGGAAATCATCATTTGATTGGCTATACCCGCAACAACTGCTTGTCCATCCTCTCCAAACTCGATCTGCTTAGAAGGATCTCCGTTTTGTGTAATCCTCAGTTCTGCAGAAAGTTTTCCACTTGTAGTATAGACAGTAATAGATTCTCCTTTTATCAAAGCTCCATCAGCAGGCCGGGCAACGATAATCAGTTCATTCCCCTCAATCGTTTTCGTGTAATTAATATCAGTATATTTAAAAACCTTCAGACTCTCCTCAAAGACAGGTTCATCCGGTATCCCAGCCGGTCTCTCTAAAGTTACCGGCACTTTACACTCTATCTTAATACGGAAAGTTCCTCCCTCCGCAGGAATAGACAACTCTTTTTTATCAAGCGTCAGTGTCATATCTCCTCCGGCATCGGGTTCATTACCGGCAATACCATCACCATCCCAGTCAATAAAATAATTCAGGTTTGGGACAGTAACATCCATATTCAACTTCTTATAGCGGCTGATGATGTTATCTGATATGTCATTTACATCCAACATCATGGCATCCTCCCGGAGTTGTTTTTTTGTATTATCCGTAAATGTACCTTCCGCTTTGAATTCGGCACTCAGTTTGGCTAAGTATTCCGTTAATTCAGCATCCGTACGATCTCTCAATAAAGTAGAAGATACAACAATTAATGCACCGGCTTCATCAGTACCGGAAGCAATAGAGTAGTTACAAACGTCTTTCTCGGCATAACGTTCCAGACCAAAACTTTTCAAAACTTCCTTTTGGACTTTTGCATCAGCTTCATTGAAATCCGGCTTATTATTCCTAAGAAGCTGCATCATACGTTGCGTTTTCAGGTGGGTAAGAATGTTGATATTAGCCTGTTTATTATCAGCCAAATTGACTATTGACTGCAGAGATATCTGCCCGGTAGACAATTCCCCGTCTACTTCATTAAAATAATATCCGTCAGCTGTTAATAACACGTAAGACGAATTCAATTTAATCTCTCCCAGATTAAAAGAACCGTCATCATCAACAATAATACCCTGGTAAACCTCACCAGTCAGATTATAATCTTTATCCAATGCTTGCGCAGTAATTTTGGAACCATTTATAAAAGGTCCTTTTTCTACTTTACCCGTTACTTTATAGAGGTTCGGGGTAAAATCATCCTTATTATCTTCTTCACATCCGGTTACGAATGCCAAAAGAAAAAGTAAACAGAAATAGTTTAGCAGTTTATGTTTCATAGTTTATGTTATTGTGCCTTACGGCATATTACTCAATCAGAACATTTTACTAACGCGCTCCACACCGGCTACAAGGGCATCAATCTCCTCTTTTGTGTTATAAACGGCAAAAGAAGCACGAACCGTACCCTCAATACCAAGGCGCTGCATCAACGGTTGTGCACAATGATGTCCGGTACGGACAGCAATACCCAGTCTGTCGAGCAAAGTACCCATATCAAAGTGGTGAATATTACCTACCAGAAAAGAGATAACACTGCTCTTGTGCGCTGCTTCACCGAAGATACGAATATCCGGAATCTCTTTCAAACGCTGCATAGCATAAGTAGTCAGTTCATGTTCATGGGCGGTAATATTATCCATACCAAGACCAGTCACATAATCAAGGGCTTTTGCCAGCCCGGTAGTACCAATGTAATCGGGAGTACCGGCTTCAAACTTAAAAGGAAGTTCATTGAACGTTGTTTTCTCAAAAGAAACGTGCTGTATCATTTCTCCCCCACCCTGATAAGGCGGCAGGCGGTCGAGCCATTCTTCTTTTCCATAAAGAACACCCACACCGGTAGGACCATAGATTTTATGTGCAGAGAAGGCAAAGAAGTCAGCATCCATGTCCTGCATATCAACTTTCATATGAGGTACGGACTGTGCACCGTCTATCAATACAGGTACCCCGTGAGCATGAGCAGTAGCAATCATCTCTTTGACGGGATTAACCGTTCCCAATACATTGGAAACCTGCGTTACACTCACTATCTTTGTCCGGTCTGAAAAAAGCTTCTCGTATTCGTCCAGCAACAGTTCACCTTTATCATTCATAGGTATCACTTTTATTGCAATACCTTTACGGGCAGCTAAAAGTTGCCAGGGCACAATGTTACTGTGATGCTCCATCACGGAGAGAATAACCTCATCTCCCTCTTCCATGAACTCCTCACCGAAACTGGAAACAAGAAGATTAATAGCCTCTGTTGTACCACGGGTAAAGATAATCTCATTTATACTACGGGCATTGATAAACTCACGCACTGTAGCACGGGAAGCTTCATGTAACTCTGTAGCTTGCTGAGAAAGATAGTGTACTCCCCGATGCACATTGGCATTAACAGAATAGTATTCATCTACCAGCGAATCAATCACCAGACGTGGTTTCTGAGTCGTTGCACCATTATCGAAATAAATCAAAGGCTTCCCATACACCGTACGGCTAAGAATGGGAAAGTCTTCACGTATCTTCTTTATATCCATTTTATTAGTGATTAGTTGGTTAATGATTAGTGGTTAGTGATTAGTGATTAGTGATTAGTGGTTAGTGATTAGTGATTAGTGATTAGTGGTTAGTGATTAGTGGGCTGCGCTATTATGCTGCATGGCACTAATCACTAACCACTAATCACTAATCACTTACATATCGCACATCCCTGGCACTTGTTCAGTTCACCCCGGAAACGTTTCTCCACCAACAGATGTAAACGGTCTTTTAAAGCATCCAGACGGATGGTATCTATTACTTCATTTACAAAAGCAAACATAAGCAGCAAACGGGCTTCTTTCTCTGCAATACCACGGGTACGCATATAGAACAAAGCAGTTTCATCCAATTGACCAACGGTAGCACCGTGAGAGCATTTCACATCGTCTGCATAGATTTCCAACTGAGGCTGGGTATACATACGGGCATCACGGGTGGCACAAAGATTACGGTTCGTTTGTTGAGAACTTGTATGCTGTGCATCAGGACGCACCAGTACCAAACCGGCAAAAGCGCCAACAGACTGGTCATCGAGTACATATTTAAACAATTCATTACTGGTGCAATTTGGCACAACATGGTCAATGGTCGTATTATTGTCTACATGCTGGTTCTTATCGGCAATAGCCATGCCACAAAGATTGATTTCGGCACCTTCTCCTGCAAGAGTTACCTCTGTTGTATTACGGGTAGTACCGTTATGAAGAGTCATACCGTTAAGCAATACGTTGCTGTTTGCCTCCTGTTTTACATAGAGATTACTGATACGCACCGTACTGGTATGTGTCTCCTCCAATTCATACAAATCGAATACGGAGTTCGCTCCGGCAAACACTTCAACCACTTGCGTAGCCAGGAAATTTACACCATCCATAGCATGGTCACACATCAATAAACGTGCCTGCGCACCTTCTTCAAGAATAATCAATACACGACGATTTACCATGAAATTGACATCTGCACGTAATATATTAATCAACTGAATAGGGCGTTCTACCACTACATTTTTCGGAACATACATCAGTACACCATCCTGTGCAAAGGCGGTATTAAAAGCAGTCACTCCATCTTTAGAAGTATCAGCCAGCTTACCATAGTATTTCTTTACTAAATCGGGATGTTGCTCTGCTACCTCTTTCAGACTTCCAAAGATAACTCCTTCCGGCAGATGCGACTTTGGCAATGCCTTATTATAAAACGCATCGTTCACTACAAAGAACAAAGAGGTACTCATGTTGGGCACATCGCACTTGAACACCTCATAGGGATTCACCGGAATATCCAGACGATTCAGATTAAGTCCGTAATCGGGTGCGAAGAATTTGCTGATATCGGTATATTTATACTTCTCCTGCTTACGCGTAGGAAAGCCCATCCGTTCAAAATCGGCAAAAGCAGTAGCACGCGGAGCATTCATGACCTCAGTACTATGCCGGCAAATCATTGCTTCACATTGTGAGAAGAGATCTATATATTGTTGTTCTACACTCATCTTTTTGATTTATGATTTATCATTTATGAATTATGCATGATGATGTATGGATTATGAGTTATGGTGTATAAGCAATGCCATGCTGCACAGTCTTCATTACTCATAATTCATAAGTCAATCCTCCACCTCTTTCTTAATCCAGTCGTATCCTTTCTCTTCCAGTTCGAGAGCCAGTTCCGGTCCGGCAGTTTTCACGATACGGCCTTTATAGAGCACATGTACGATATCCGGTTTGATATAGTCCAGCAGACGTTGATAATGGGTAATAACAATATAACTTGTATCAGGAGTCTTCAATTTATTAACTCCCTCGGCTACAATGCGAAGTGCATCAATATCAAGGCCAGAATCGGTTTCATCAAGAATGCTGAGACGTGGTTCCAGCATAGCCATCTGAAAAATCTCATTCCGCTTCTTCTCACCACCAGAGAAGCCTTCGTTCACCGAACGGTTAGCTAACTTATTATCCAGTTCTACCACCGCACGCTTCTCACGCATCAGTTTAAGAAACTCACTGGCTGTTAATGCAGGAAGTCCTTTGTATTTGCGTTGCTCATTTACCGCAGCACGCATAAAGTTTACCATACTTACTCCGGGGATCTCTACCGGATACTGGAAACTCAGAAAAAGACCTTCATGGCTACGATCTTCAGGGCTCAGGTCTAACAGATTCTTTCCATCAAAGGTTACGCTACCCTTGGTTACCTCAAAAGCAGGATTTCCCACCAAAACAGAAGAAAGCGTACTCTTTCCGGATCCGTTAGGTCCCATGATAGCATGTACCTCGCCCGGTTTCACTGTTAAGTTAATACCTTTCAATATCTCTTTGCCATTGATGCTGGCATGTAAGTCTTTTATCTCTAACATGATTATATTTACAATTTACGATTTACAATTTACGATTGAAATTACTTTTAAGACGGTCTACATTTACAATCAAACTTCAATCGTAAATCGTAAATCGTCTAATCGTCCAATCATCCCACGCTTCCCTCTAATGAGATCGTCAGCAATTTTTGCGCTTCAACGGCAAATTCCATCGGAAGTTTATTCAATACTTCTTTGGCATATCCGTTTACAATAAGTCCGATAGCATCTTCGGTTGGGATACCACGCTGGTTACAATAGAATATCTGGTCTTCACTGATCTTGCTGGTAGTAGCTTCGTGTTCTACTACAGCCGTCTCGTTATGAATATCCATGTAAGGGAAAGTATGTGCACCACATTTATCACCGAGCAAGAGTGAATCACACTGGCTATAGTTACGTGCATTATCAGCTCTTTCAGAAACACGTACCAGACCCCGGTAGGAGTTTTCGCTCTTTCCGGCAGAAATACCTTTACTTACAATTGTACTACGGGTATTCTTCCCGAGATGTATCATCTTTGTACCCGTATCCGCCTGCTGATAGTTGTTCGTTACAGCTACAGAGTAGAATTCCGCTGTAGAGTTATCACCGGTAAGAATACAGGAAGGATATTTCCATGTAATGGCCGAACCGGTTTCTACCTGCGTCCACGACAGTTTACTATCTACTCCTTTACAATTACCACGTTTCGTCACAAAGTTATAAACGCCCCCTTTGCCGTTAGCATCACCCGGATACCAGTTCTGAACAGTGGAGTATTTCACTTCGGCACGATCATGTACCATAATTTCCACAATAGCAGCATGCAACTGGTTTTCATCACGCATCGGTGCTGTACAACCTTCCAGATAGGAAACATACGAATCATCATCCGCCACAATCAGTGTACGTTCAAACTGCCCCGTATTAGCCGCATTAATGCGGAAGTATGTCGATAACTCCATCGGGCAACGTACGCCTTTCGGTATATAAACAAATGACCCGTCAGAGAACACTGCCGAGTTCAGCGCAGCAAAGAAGTTATCACGATAACCTACTACCGATCCTAAATACTTCTTTACCAGATCGGGATGTTCACGCACTGCTTCACTGAAAGAGCAGAATATAATCCCTTTCTCCATCAGCGTTTCTTTAAATGTTGTCTTTACCGAAACGGAGTCCATTACAGCGTCCACAGCCATTCCACTCAACGCCATCTGTTCCTCCAATGGAATACCTAACTTATTAAATGTCTTTATCAACTCCGGATCTACCTCATCCATACTCTTCGGTCCTTCTTTCTTCTTGGTAGGATCGGCATAATAAGAGATAGCCTGATAATCTATCTCAGGGATACGGAGATGTGCCCAGGTAGGCATCTCCAATGTCAGCCAGTGGCGATACGCCTTCAACCGAAACTCCAGCAACCATTCCGGCTCGCCTTTCTTCGACGAAATAAGGCGAATAACATCCTCATTAAGTCCTTTCTCAATGATATCTGTATGCACCTCCGTAGTGAAGCCATATTTATACTTCTCCTGCGTGAGTTCCTTTACATATTTATTGGGTTCTTCTTGTTGCATTATTTATTGAGTATATATTGTTGTGTCACTTCTTTTGCCGCAGGAAAGAATATTCCCGCAAACTTAGCCATAGGATAATATAACACTGATTCCTCCTTCTTTGTTTTATCAATCAATGTGTTATCTGCATCGATAAATTCTATCACACAAATTACCAGACTGGTAAGCAGCAGAAATTTCAACGCCCCCAGTCCACTGCCAAGCCAACGGTTCAGCCACCCTAAAGAAACAGCTTCCATTGCTTTTGTTAGCAGAGATGCCACCAAAGTAAAGATCAATGGCACGGCAATCCAAATGACAATGAAAGATAATATCTGTGCCACCGTCATTGAGTCTGTCACAGTAGGACAAAGTTTCTCGGCAAGAGAAGCATACAACGCTTTTGCTGCCAATAATCCTACTATCAGCCCCAGTATGGAAGCAAGCTGCCGGATAAACCCCTTCATAAAGCCTGTCACCACACCTGCACCAACGATAACCAAAATTATTATATCGATCATATATGAAGAGAGTTATAAGGTTATGGAGTCATAGGAAATCAGCGAGATAATAAGTTATCAAAAAGAAAAAGGTGGTAAGGTGGCCATTACCACATTACCACCCTATAACTTTATAACGTTATAACTCTATAACTTATCCATTACAGCGTTTGTTTTACTTCTACTTCTTCGTAAGTTTCGATCATATCCCCCACCTTGATGTCGTTGTAATTCACCAGGCTGATACCGCACTCGAAGTTCGTACCTACTTCCTTCACGTCGTCTTTGAAACGTTTCAGCGCATTAATTGCACCTGAGAAGATAACAATACCATCGCGGATAAGACGTGCTTTGTCGCTGCGTTTCACCTTTCCGGTCTTTACTACCGCACCAGCAACCGTACCAACCTTCGTAATGTTGAATACTTCGCGAACTTCGATAGTAGAAGTTACTACCTCTTTCACTTCCGGTGCTAACATACCTTCCATAGCAGCTTTCACCTCTTCGATAGCGTCATAGATAACCGAATACTTACGGATATCAACGCCTTCCTTCTCTGCCATTCTCTCAGCTGAACCTGAAGGACGTACCTGGAAACCGATAATAATAGCATCTGAAGCAGCAGCTAGAGAAACATCTGATTCGGAAATCTGTCCCACACCTTTGTGGATTACATTTACCTGAATTTGCGGAGTAGAAAGCTTAATCAATGAATCGCTCAAAGCTTCTACCGAACCGTCTACGTCACCCTTCACAATGATGTTCAATTCCTGGAAGTTACCCAATGCGATACGACGACCCAACTCATCCAATGTAAGAATCTTCTGTGTACGCAAGCCCTGTTCACGTTGCAATTGTTCACGTTTGTTAGTAATTTCACGTGCTTCCTGATCGGACTCTACAACATGGAATGTATCACCTGCTGCAGGTGCACCATTCAATCCCAGTATCAATGCGGGTTCAGAAGGTCCTGCTTGCTTGATACGCTGATTACGTTCATTAAACATTGCTTTTACACGACCATAACTGGTTCCTGCCAACACGATATCACCCACTTTCAGCGTACCATTGGATACCAATACCGTAGCCACATAGCCACGTCCTTTATCCAAAGTAGATTCAATAATAGAACCTGTTGCATTACGGTTCGGATTGGCTTTCAGCTCAAGCATTTCGGCTTCAAGCAATACCTTTTCCATCAATTCACTTACACCCATACCTTTCTTGGCAGAGATATCCTGTGATTGATACTTACCACCCCATTCTTCAACAAGGAAGTTCATGGCAGCCAGTTCTTCTTTTATCTTATCGGGATTAGCCGTTGGCTTATCCACCTTATTAATTGCAAATACAATAGGTACTCCGGCAGCCATCGCATGATTGATAGCTTCCTTTGTCTGTGGCATCACATTATCATCAGCAGCTACAATAATAATAGCAATATCTGTTACCTTAGCACCACGGGCACGCATAGCAGTAAACGCCTCATGTCCCGGAGTATCCAGGAAGGTGATCTTACGTCCATCTTCCATACTAACATGGTAAGCACCGATATGCTGTGTAATACCTCCGGCCTCACCGGCAATAACATTCGCCTTACGGATATAGTCAAGCAATGAAGTCTTACCATGGTCAACGTGTCCCATTACAGTTACAATCGGTGCACGTGGTTCAAGATCTTCCTCTGCATCTTCTTCTTCTACAATGGCCTGAGCAACTTCAGCACTTACATATTCAGTTTTGAAACCGAATTCTTCGGCCACCAGATTAATTGTTTCCGCATCAAGTCTCTGGTTGATAGAAACCATCATGCCAATGCTCATACAAGTTGCGATAACCTGATTTACAGATACATCCATCATACTTGCCAATTCATTGGCAGTCACGAACTCTGTTATTTTCAGTACTCTGCTATCTTCCATTTCCTGGTTTTCCAATTCCTGCATACGATTGGAAACCATTTCACGTTTCTCTTTACGATATTTGGAAGCCTTATTTTTGCCTTTTGTTGTCAGACGAGCTAAAGTTTCTTTTACCTGCTTAGCTACATCTTCCTCGCTCACTTCCTGTTTTACAACCGGTTTCTTGAAACGATCTTTATTATTGTTACGGTTGCGGTTTTGCCCACCACCTTGACCTGCAGGCTTCTGGCTATTAGGAGTAGGATGTGCAAAATTAGAAGCAACGTTATTAACGTCTACTTTCTCCTTATTAATACGGATACGCTTCTTCTTGGCATTCGCATCTGCATTCTCCTTCGGAGCAGATTTTGCTACCTTATTGTCATCTTTACGGATTTCCTTAATAATAGCATCTTTGATCTGTTTCCTCTGATCCTGACGAACTTTTTCCTTTTCTTCCCGTTCTTTCCGTTTTTCCTCTTTCGATTTCTTCTTGGGTCGGGTTGACTGGTTCAATGCAGCCAGGTCTATCTGACCGATTACATTAATCTTAGATACAAATTCCGGTTGGCGGATTTTAAAGACGTCATCGTCTTTCTTTTCAGACTCAGCAGCCTCCGAAACAACAGGTTTCGATTCTACCTTTTCTTCTTTTATTTCTGGAGCAGCTTCCACTTTCTGTTCTTCTTTTTTCACTTCTTCCACTTTCTTCTCTTCCACTACCGGTTTTGGCTGTTCTACAACTACAGGCTGTACTTCTTTTACCGGTTCCGGTTTTGAAGCAGGTACAACTACCTCTTCCTTTTTTGCCTCTACGACAACAGGCTTCACTACTTCTTCCACTTTCTTCTCTTCCACTACCGGTGTCGGAGTTGGCTTTGGAGCTTCTGGTTTAGTCTGCGGCTGTGCTTCCGGCTGAGGTTGCGGTTTTGTCTCACTCACTCCCCCTTTATCAGCTTTCCGGTTGAATTTATTTAAATCTATTTTTCCGACAGGTTTAAACTTCGGGCGTGCATCTTCAGGAACAACTGTCTTAATAACATCCTCCGTTTTAGGTTTTTCGGGCTGTTTTTCGTAACCATCAATAGCCACTGATGCTTTGTTACGATCCTTATTCTGACGTTCCTGGATAAAACGCTCTGATTCAATCCGAAGATTTTTGTCTGTGCTAAACTCTTTCACGAGTATAGCATATTGCTCTTCGGTAATTTTTGTATTTGGGTTTGCCTCAACGGTATACCCTTTCTTTTGCAGAAACTCAACTACCGTTGCAATTCCTACATTCAAATCTCTTGTTACTTTGTTTAACCTTATCGTCATACTTTAAATTAAAAGAATAATGGAATGAGAAGATATTTACGATTTCACGATTGACGATTAGACGACTTATAGTTCCTTTCATCTACAACCTACAATATAGAGTAGCTCCAATCGTAAATCGTAAATAGCCTAATCGTAAATGAAATTATTCATTGTCTTCAAACTCCGATTTCAAAATACGTAATACCTCGTCCACTGTCTCTTCTTCCAGATCCGTCTTTTCAATCAACATTTCGCGAGGTGCAGTCAATACAGCTTTAGCCGTATCAATACCGATAGCCTTAATAGCATCGATTACCCAACTGTCGATTTCATCTTTGAACTCGTCCAGATAGATATCTTCATCCTGCACACTTTCATCCAATTCACGGAACACATCAATAGTGTACTCAGTTAACATACTGGCAAGTTTGATATTCAAACCGCCTTTACCAATAGCCAGCGAAACTTCTTCCGGACGGAGGAAAACCTCTGCCTTACGCTCTTCTTCGTTCAATCGGATAGAAGAGATCTTTGCCGGACTCAGTGCACGCTGAATAAACAAGGAGATATTTGATGTATAGTTAATCACATCAATATTCTCATTGCGAAGCTCACGAACGATGCCATGGATACGACTTCCCTTTACACCTACACAGGCTCCTACAGGGTCGATTCTATCATCATAAGATTCCACCGCAATCTTAGCACGTTCACCGGGAATACGGGCAATCTTCTTGATAGTAATCAAGCCATCGTTAATTTCAGGTACTTCCATTTCAAACAGACGTTGCAGGAAAACGGGAGATGTACGTGAAAGAATAATCTTCGGATTATTATTTTTGTTATCTACGCGGGCCACCACTGCACGCGCAGTCTCTCCTTTACGGTAGAAATCTGCCGGAATCTGCTCTGTTTTAGGCAGTAACAGTTCATTTCCTTCATCGTCAAGCAGCAGCATTTCTTTTTTCCATATCTGATATACTTCTGCATTAATGATTGTACCTACTTTGTCTATATATTTATTGTAAATACTATCTTTCTCAAGCTCAAGAATTTTAGAAGCTAATGTCTGACGAAGGTTTAGAATAGCACGGCGACCGAATTTTGCAAAAATAACTTCGTCAGTTACTTCTTCTCCTACTTCGTAAGAAGCATCTATTTTCTGTGCTTCTGTCAACGAAATCTGCATATTCGGATTTGTCAATTCCTCGTCTGCCACTACCTCACGGTTACGCCATATTTCAAAGTCACCCTTATCCGGATTTACAATTACGTCGTAATTTTCATCAGTGCCAAACATTTTCGCGATCACACTCCGGAACGACTCTTCGAGCACGCTAACCATCGTTGTTCTATCGATATTTTTCAGTTCCTTAAATTCCGAAAATGTATCAATCAAGCTGATTGTTTCTTCTTTCTTGGCCATAATTATTTAAAACTAATTAAGTATTTAGTGTATTTTATCTCATCATAACGGAAAGTTTCATCCTCTTCCATAAGTTTGGGACGTTTTGCTCCATCAAGCTTCATTTTCTTCTGTACAGCCACTACAAACTTCTCTTCATCGGCTTCCTTCAGCACTCCTGTCAGTTTTTTACCACTTTTGGTCAATACTTCCACTTCACTGCCGATATGATTATAGTACTGCTGCACTACCTTGAATGGCTGTCCGATTCCAGCCGAGCCAACTTCCAGCTCATAATCCTCCTCTTCACGGTTTAATTTAGATTCGATGAAGCGACTCAGCTCCACACAATCTTCAATCCAAACTCCTTCTGCATGGTCTATTTCAACCACAATCTTGTCATCAGGGCTTACAGTTACTTCTACCAGAAAGTAGTCTTTTCCTTCCAGCCACTCTTCAACAATCTGACAAACAGTTTTCTTTTCTATCATTGATTAGCTATATAAGAACAAAAAAAGGAGCTTAATCGCCCCTCCACCTTTCATCCGTTTCGGGTGCAAAGATATAAATAATCTATTCGACTACAAAATATTAGAGAAAAAAAGTTTAATATAACACCAGACGCAAAGGTAACTACTCTTTATACCACTAAAAGAGATGTCAAACAGATGCTGATTTGGTAAAAAAAGAGTAGTTATCTATTTGCAACGGAATTTATTCGGATCTGAATAGAAACGAGCAAAACTCACCACAGAGTAGCACAGAGTTCCACAGAGTAGTATTTATCTGATAAAACGCGGATTAACACAGATGAACGCAAATTAAAAGACTGTAGTTCTTTATCATACATTTGTTTCCCTTTGCGAGAATCTGCGATCATCTGCCTTCCAATAAAGATTTAAACTCTGTGGAACTCCGTGTTACTTTGTGGTGAAATACATTCAAAACCATACAGTAACGAAGATTATGTCCCTATCTTTTCGGTAGCGGAAGTATCCATAGACGGCATCATTACCCTTGCCCGGTGTTGTACTCTGTCTTTCTCAGAAAGGAACACTCCTTTCCCCGGTGAGCAGCATTGTTTTACATGTACATGTTTCACTGCTCCACATGTACATGTCGTACCGTCCCACATGTGCATGTCGTACTGCTTTACATGTACATCTAAAACAACGTCACACACCGAGGCTTCATACGTTACTCTACGAGATAGAGCTTTATCGATACCGGAAAAAGAGACGGATGGCAATGACAAACACCATTAAGCTCAAAACTGAATTTATTTACTATTAGACGATTTACGATGTACGATTGAAGTAACTCTCTTTTAAAAGCCTGTTTCAACGCTGTCAGAGACAGAGTAATCCCAATCGTACATCGTAAATCGTCTAATCGTAAATAGATTCGAAATGAATCGAACTTGCACAGAGTTTTTATCTGATGAAACGCGGATGAACACAGATGACGCAAATTAAAAGACTGTAGTTCCTTGTCATCTACTTGTTTCCCTTTGCGAAAATCTGCGTCCTGCGTTTCAACTAACCATCGCCTGGCGTACCTCCCCGTGGTGCGGGAAGCACTCAGTGATAAACCTCCGGAGTAGTGAGTGTGCCATCTTCCCCGATCAACTGAAATCCACGTTTGTTCCAGTAACGATGATAACCTCCAATGTTACTATTAATATAGATAAGTTCAAATGAGTGAATTCCTTTCTTCAAAGCAACTGACTTCCGGCTCACTGAATGTCGTATCAATTTCCCGCTATTATTTATTATTTTCTCCCCGTCTATCTTCAGTTGATCCATTTCGGAAGAGATATAATAAACCCCGTCAGCAGGAACCTCGAAATATCCTTTATAAAGGAAAGCACCGTTAGCTTCTGGTTTTACATCCAGATGAAACCCCGGAACGATCATTGGCTTTTCCCAATTCGCATCAGTTAAGTCTGTGACATAATAATACTTACCGGAGATACGTTGTAGTTCTGCTCCTGCCACCAATTTTCTGTGAAGAGCTGGTCTCATTTTTTCTTTCCGGACATCTATAATTCTTGTCCGGCTCAGTTTGCCGGACGGAAGCATGGTAGCTATTCTCAGCGTCGTATTCTTCATAAATACAAGAGGGGTGGTATATAGAGTGGATTGTATTGTAGGCATCGTTCCGTCAACTGTATAAACCATGGGTAAATTGCGGCTGTTATGAAAAGTCAGAGTTGTTTTATCAACAAATGCTACATAATCGGCCTGTGGTCCTTCGGGCAATGGAATATGATAATTAATATGATGGGCATCCAGGCGCCTCAACTGATTGTCCAAACGCTGAACAAAGGCAGTATAATCCTTATTCTCTTTTTGTGTCCAGGTTAATTCTGCCATGGCCAGCATACGCGGATAAAGAAGATATTCCGTATGCTCGGCAGTCGGAGAATATTCTGTCCATAAATTGGCCTGTGCACCCAATATGTGGTGAGATTTCTCCCGGGAAATCCCTGCTGCTACCGGTTCATATTTATATGCCTTCTCGAGCGAAATACCGAAACTGATGGTGATAGGTTCCACTTCCGGTGCTCCTTGCCCGGCATCATAATAAGCAAAATTCAAAGGAGTCATAATAACATCATGCCCCATGTTGGCGGCAGTGATTCCACCTTGCTCCCCCGTCCACGACATGACAGTAGCAGATGCGGCAAGCCCTCCTTCAAGTATTTCATCCCAGCCAATCATTGCTCTGCCATGTTTTAACAGGATTTTCTCGATACGATGTACAAAATAACTCTGCAGTTCGTGTTCATTCTTCAGCCCCTCTTCTTTCATACGGTGCTGGCATTTGCGACAAGCTTCCCAATGAATCTTCGGGCATTCATCTCCACCGATGTGAAAGTATTTTCCGGGAAACAAAGGAACGACCTCACCTATCACATCTTCCAGAAAGTTGAATACACGGTCGTTTCCGGCACAATATACGTTATCTTCCACACCCCACTGGTTTCTCAACTGGAAAGGGCCTTCGATACAGGATAATTCCGGATAAGCCGTAATTGCCGCAAGGGCATGCCCCGGAAGTTCTATTTCCGGGATAACGGTGATTTTCTTTTCAGCAGCATAAGCCACAACTTCCCGAATCTGGTCTTGTGTATAGAATCCACGGTTCACACTTCCGTCCACATTGTGCCGGACAGATCCTATCTCTGTCAGCAAAGGGTATTTTTTTATCTCAATAGTCCAAAGGTGATCGTCAGTAAGATGCCAGTGAAAGTAGTTCATTTTAAACATAGCCATGATATCCAACTGTTTCTTTACGAAATCGACATCAAGAAAGTGCCGGCATACGTCCAGCATCATGCCGCGATAGGCAAAACGGGGTTCATCTTTTACAGAAACGCAGGGAAGAGTCCATGCCACATTGTCCACAACAACCGCCTCTTCTATTTCAGGAGGAAGGAGTTGCATCACTGTCTGCATGCCGTAAAACACCCCTCTGTCACTCTTTCCGGTTACTGTGATCTGTCCGGGCATCACTTCCAATAAATATCCTTCCTCATTGAGAGGCAATTGGCTGTCTATTGATAATACAATGCTGTTTTCGGTAGCAATCGTGTTTACAGGCAGTTCATATCCTGTAGAGCGCTTTATTTTAGCCCCGAAATATCCGGCAACATCTTTCAGCTCAGTAGTTTGAACAACAAAAGAGGTCTGTGGAGTAATCATAAACTCTCCCTGCCGCACATGCACTTCCTGAGGATAAGGTGTTATAGTGATTTGTCTGTTACCCGTAGCAAAAGCTGACACCACGCTAACGGCTGCCAATAAATTTAGAAAGAATCGTTTCATAATAGTATCAGTTGTTTTAATATTTATCAGTTTCCGGCCATTACCTGTCTTCACCGTATGCCAGTTTTACATTGATGTCCGTATGATGATTCACAGGTACAGTCTGTTTCAAATACCCTTTCCCGGAGAATATCAGGATATCATCCGATGCGGCTTTTATTTCATACTCTCCCTTCTTATTTGTTTTCCCAATCTCCTTTTTCTGCCCGACAGACCAGATAGAAATATTCGCGACCAAAGTGGCCTGTATATCTCTCACGATCCCTCGAACAATCCTCATTTCTCCCGTTCCTACAGGTTTGCTTTGAGTTGCAATCTCATCTCCCGAATTCTTCTTCACATTGTCACCCATCCTTATCGTTTGTTTCAGCAGGATATTATCAGATGAGTTACCCAACTGAATCTCAAACTCACCGGGTTCTACCAACCGCAGCCCGGCTTCATTTGTCAGGGCAAGTTCTGCAACCGGGAAGCGTAACAAAACCGTTCTCTGTTCTCCCGGTTGCAGTTCCACCTTCGTAAATGCTTTCAGTTGTTTTATAGGGGTAACAACTGAGCTGACAAGATCACGTACATAAAGCTGAACGACCTCTTGTCCGGCCCTTTTGCCTGTGTTAAGTATTTCTGCTTTGACAAAAACCGAATCTTCCTTTACCGATACCTGCATATCCTTCATAGAAAAAGCAGTATAGCTCAATCCGTATCCGAAAGCCCATAAAGAAGCAGGAGAAGAGAACACATAATCCCGGCCCGGCTTCTGATAACTCCCAGGGTTCTTATAAAAACCTTTATCAGAAGGCAAATAGTTATAATAAGCCGGAAGATGTCCTACGCTCTGCGGAAACGAGAAAGTCAACTTCCCGGAAGGGTTTACCTTGCCGAAAAGAATGTCTGCGATAGAGTTACCCGCTTGTTCGCCTGCGTACCACTGTACTAGAATAGCCGGAAGATGTTCCTTCTCCCAAGCGATAGTGAAAGGTTTCCCACTTACCAGCACCAGTACTACGGGTTTTCCGGTTGCATAAACTGCCTTTATCAACTCTCCCTGTGCTCCGGTAAGATTAAGATCATGCAAATCGAACCCTTCGCCACAGTTAGTATTACTATAATCTCTTGCCAAAGATGCGCTCGAACTGCCACAGAACACCAGAGCGACCTCACTTTTCTGCGCTGCTGCCACAGCTTCGGGTATCAATGAAGTATCTTCGGACATCATACTGCATCCCGGAGCATAGTGAATGGCAACTTTACTTCCCAGCAGCTTCTGTAATCCTGCCAATGGAGTAACCCCATCTTTATTATCCCGGCTCCAAGTATAGTCACCAAACTGTACCTGTGCTGCATTCGGCCCTATCACAGCAACTGAGCGTAACTTGTTTGCATCCAACGGCAACAGTCCATTCTCATTCTTCAATAATACTACAGACTCATCTGCAATTTTACGGGACAAGGCGATACTCGCAGCAGAGTGCATCACCGTTTTCTTTATCTTTTCACCAAAAGGGTCTTCAAAGAGCCCCTGTTTAAATTTAGCAGTCAGCACACGACGTACGGATTCATCCAGTATCTTTTCGTCAAACTCTCCTTGCTCAATAAGTTGCTTCAGGTGCGGATAGCATTCACTGGAAGCCTCTACATCGAGTCCGGCAGAAAGTGCTTGTACTGCACAATCAGCAGGTGTGGCAGCCGTATGATGAAAGTTCTGCAACATCTCAATTGCCCCCCAATCAGAATAAACATATCCTTTGAATCCCCATTGTTTCCGCAAAACGTCGGTCAACAAGTAGGCAGAAGCCGAATTAGGAACATGATTCCACGAATTATAGGTAGACATAACTGCCTGTACCGGCAACTGAGTAATAACCATCTCGAAAGGTTTCAGGTAGATATCATGCAAATCCCTCAAGCCACTCTCCACAGAAGCGAGATTCAAACCACCTAAAGGGTTACCATGTGCTCCGAAATGTTTCAGCATAGGAGAGATACCGTTATCCAAATACCCACGTGTCTCTGCCAGAGCCAATGTCCCGCAGAGGAAGGGGTCTTCTCCGTAGGACTCTTCAACTCTTCCCCAACGCAAGTCGCGTACCACATCAATACAAGGGGCAAGAACCTGACGCATCCCTTGGGCATGAAGATCACAGGAAGTCAGAGCCGCCTTCTGATAAGCAAGTGCCGGATTGAATGTACTTCCCAATGCTATGTTCTGAGGAAAAATGGTAGAACCCTCATGAGCGGATCCGTGCAAGGACTCGGCAACGGTAAACACCGGTATTCCCAGACGAGTATTCTTTATCATATACTCCTGAATCACCCGCATATTTTTCCGGCAGTTTTCACCGGTCAGCGGAAAACCTTCTACAAAGCCCCAACCTATATCACCCACAAAAGTGGCGAGTTTATTCTCATCGAGTTCCTGTCCGTTGAATATATTCCAGGAATGTATATGGCGTATCTGGGCTATCTTTTCTTCAAGTGTCATGCGTTGCAGCAAATCCTCTACTCTGTCTTGTACAGGTAATGCGCTGTTCCTATAAGGAAGTTGTTGTGCCACCCCTAATCCTTGCTGAGACAGCAACAAAAGCAATAAAAGTGCTAATTTATTCAACAGTCTGTTCATGATATGTCTTTTTATATATTTTGGTAACTGTATTGCCACATTCTTTTCCCTGCGGCATGTCAATTGTGATTCTATCTTCTCCTATTCTCAGAGTAATATTCTGTAAATCAGCCCTCATCATAGCATCAGTCACAGATATCTTAGTGCCCTTTGCATCCTGTTCCATCAATACAACACAAGGTTCGGAAGCCGAGATTTCGGTATTACCAACCGTTACAACCGCATCGTCCTGATAAAAAACAAGCCCTGTAAGCATGTGATCCACCGTCGAAACGGCTTGTGCAAGCGTATCATTTCTCAATACGACAAAAGGCAATTCATAAGCAGGAGTCCCTTCACCACAATAAACAACGTAGCCATATTTACCATCTTTTACCTCCCGCCCCTGATCAATCCAAAGACGAAAGACAGCAGCACTATCCGGCAAATTCGCTTTACCTTTATTGCTCAGATTCCTTTTTAACCATTCGTTAGGAAGGGTTTCGACTGAATAAAAGGCATCCGAAGAATAGGGTGGTAATACCGTATAGGCAAATCCTCCCTGCTGCATGATCCATACCGGTTTTCCATCCCGGCACAAAGTACCCGAGGCCGAAGTTACCGGAGAGATGGACTTCCCATCAAACAAAGACACTTCTCCCTGATGGGCTGTTTGCTCTATCGAAGTCCGGATCGTACCTTCCAGTTCAGGAGACAGGTTGGTTACACCGGCTCCTAAAGCAACCAGATAATCTCCCATTATAAACCAGGATTTATAAGCTTTCACTCCGAAGGCCGACGAATTACTCTCTTTTACCCGTTTTTCTTTTGCTTCGGCATCCATTTTTTCGAAGATAAAACCTGCTACTGCATTCTCTCCTCCGCTCGTAGCACCTCCGGCAAAGTTGTGTTTACTGCAAAACCCTCTCCAATTAGTCACAGGAGACAGTTTATCCATACCTTCCCGTGCGGTAATACCCGGCATAGCGGTCAAATCCATAGCACCTATTATTCTACGGTATTCGTCTCCCTGGCGTTGAAAAAAGGTTAACCCGTCATTGGTGAAAATATTAAACTCATCCGCAAAGTTTCTCGCACTTTCAAGTCCGTCACAGCGGAAAGAGGCCATATTAATAAGGATATGGTACTCTTTATTCTTCTTAATCAGATCATCATTATTGAAAAACCAGCGAGATCCGTGATACATGCCGTCCGGATAATTATCCATACGGATATCTTCCCGCCCGGCCTCGTCAATCAGTTGTTTCAACTCTTTTAATTCGGCTGAAGTAAAGGCGTCTGCATAGTCCTCCACTGTTCGCTTCAGCATTTCATAATAAGGTACGGGCTGATGCCTGCCCTCATAATATACCATCGAATACCGGTCGAGACACGGAGGAATGTATCCTTTGTAATGATAAAAGTTACTTCCCCGGTAGAAATGGAGTAGCGCTTCCGCATTCTCCCTGCTTAATGTCTGAGCCCAGGGAGCCTTCTTCAACACTTTCAGAATATTCAAGGCACTGGATGCACCGTGAATAGGATATCCCCATACCAGACATTGCTTACCATGCCCCCATCCGGCACCATCGGCTGTAAATCCTTCATTCCAGAAAGCCTCTTCATAATTGGTTTGGGACACATTGCTTAGACTCTTTTTCGCAACTTCTGCTACAACGTCTACCATCGGAATAGAGTCCATCAGCACAGCCGTCTCCAACAGAGGACGGTAAGCCAGTGCATTTCCTCCTACCCACCATACATGATGACGAAAACGGGGAATACTGACCACGTTTTTGTCCGTTTCATCCTTACGTAAGGGTTGTGTCCACGATTGCATAGCAAGGTATTTGAGCATCCGGTTTGCCTTTCCCTCCAAAGAAGAAGCGTTTTTATCCGTTTCCGTTCGCTCCATCGCATCTATCAACAGATAATAAATGCCGCAAGCCGCCTGAGGGATAGCAAAACAAGAGGCATGAAACCGATCATTCGGCTGGCGGTTCTGTTCGATAGTACCATATCTGACAATTGCTTTCCAATACTTATCAGGAATCTCTTTTCCACCCTTCTGACGGTAATAAGCAGCAAGTGACCTCAGACGGTTCATTGCTTCGGTGAGATAAAGTCCCATATGTTGTTGTTCGTCAAAACTTATACTTTCGAGCAACTTCCGTGTTCCTATCTCTCTTTCATAAGCAATCATGTCTGTAAACTGTCCGTCACGATTCAACAGGCTGATATATTTTTCACAGTCAGCTTCATTACAGGAACCATTTACATTTGCCACATAATACTCCCTAAGCATACGCATACCTTCTTTCTTCGACGGTTGTGCGAAGACACCGCAAGAAAGCAAAATCAAAATCGCGAATAAATGTGTTCTCTTCATATATCAATTCTTATTTTCCCATCGGAAACTTATTCGTAAATGTAATCGTCTCTCTGGCTTCCATTTTTCTCTCCGTTATTTGGTCCGTGAAAGGATTATTCAGCCTCATCAATCCTCCTTTTTCAGATTCAACAGTGATAGAAACAATCTTCCCTCCTTCATAAGAGGCAGATACGAGAAAAGCTCCCATCGCCCGGAGATGCCGGAAAGATACATCTTCCCATTTGGTGGATAAGGCCGGAAATACTTTTATCACTCCGGTATGACTTTGCAACAGCATTTCCTGAATAGCAGCCGCACAAGCAAAATTACCTTCCAGTGTAAACGGACGATAGGTAAATTGCGAATAGCCGGCGTTCAACTGGTCACCGTTCAGATGAAAACTGTTCGGAGAACAAAAAGCTTTAATAAAGATGTGCAAGTTTCTCACCACATCATCTCCTTCAAAAACACGGGCCTTCATATTGGCCAGCCATGCATAAGTATATCCGGTCCACCAATCCGTGCCCAGCATCTCTACATTCTTAATAGAACGCAATATCAAATCGATATTCCCATTCCCTTTACTCACGTCTATTAATCCAAAAGGATGAAAAGACAGTAAATGTGAAAAATGGCGATGCGACTCCACTTGTGCCTTTCCGGGTGCGATCATCAACCCACTCTCATTCACAGCAGGTTTAGGCCATTCGCTTAGTTGCCTTACCCAATAACCGGCTTCTTCGTTCAAGCCCAAAGCCTCCGCCATCTCCCGGGCAATGGTATACGTCAGCCGTATATTGGCAAGATCATAATTTGTTGTTTTCTGAAACCAAGCATCTATACGATTGTCATTTATCTCCGGAGAAGTAGATAAAGGAAGTTGTCGTTCTCCGTTTTCATCCCGTACTGAAATATTCTCAAAATACCGTGCTACCTCCTTTATCCATGGATAAGCGCGGTTCTTCAGGAATTCGGTATCCATACTATACTTCCATTGCAGATAGAAATGGTGCGATAACCAACCGGCTGTAGAGGGAGAGTGTGAATAAGGGCTCCATCCACCGATGGGTTCTCCTGTCAATGTAGCAATACAAGGAACATTCAGTCCTTTCACTCCATAAAACTGCCGGGTGAATGCTTCTGCATTTTCTTTTATCTTCCAGAGCCAGTCGGTAAACACGGACGACTCTTCAAGATGATTAGAGGTATATCCTGCCCAATAACTCAACTGGGTATTCAAATCGCTGTGAAAGTCTCCACGCCAGGGAGGAGTCTGACCGTTATCGGCAGTCCATACAGCTTGCAGACAGATAGGGGGTGCACCCTTTCGTGAAGCAGCGGCAAACTTGTACATTTCCAGATACCATTGTTTCTCCAGTAATGTATCGGGCAGGCTGATAGAAGATTTCATCCAATATTCCCGCCACCAACGCTTATGCATCGCCAGGCTGCTATCAAAGTCGCGACTCATAGTTTGCCTCATACATTCCAGTGCCCCCTCCTTCTCCGAATACCAGGTTCCTTTGGAAGTTACACAATACTCCCCCTCCAGCGAATGCCCGGAAACAGACTTCCAGTTTAATGCTATTTCATAAGAAACATCTCCCCACCCTTGCTGCTGATAGAGCAAAGTTCCGGGATTTATTCGTTCTACTTTTCCTCGTTTATATCCCAATGCAGTCAGCTTATTTACACCGGGCTGATAGTCCAGTTTTGCATCATTTTCTTCATATAAAGGAGTTATCAGCTCCGGAGAAAGAGTATCCGGCAGATTTTCAAATAAGAAACGCCCTCCTTTCTCATTAGCGGAAACAAAAATGCGTGCTTTGGCTCCATTCTCCCATAAAATGGTACAGACAGCAGAAGTCAGGTCCAGACTTACATTCCTTACTCTTCCTAAAGAAGCAATGTTAAACTCAATAGCTCCTGCAGGTATCTTAGTGGGAGCCGCGTCGTATTTAGTCCTGTCGTCTATCAAGCGTTGGATAGGGGCAATATCTTTTTTTCGAAGTACCTGGTCACAAATAAACTGATAAGAATGATCGGGTGATTTGAACTCTTCTACCGGACGTAAGTCCCACAGATCGGCCCGGTCTATAGCGATTCTCAGTTTCCCTTCCTTCTGCCAGATAAGAGCACCGGTTAAACCATTTCCCAATGGAAGGGCTTCGTCCCAAACCTCCGGAAGTTTCTCAAAACGAAGGTTATGATAAGGACGGGGAAGATCGGACACCTCCTCTCCCGACCGGCAGGAAAACAAGATTCCTACCACAACTATAAGTAATAAATGTTTTACACGCACCATAATCAAACAAAATTTATATAGAAACAGGGATATATCCATCTTATGACATATATCCCCGGCTACCCTGTCAACAATACAACAAACTATCGCATAAAGCCTAATATATATGCAATTTATCAGGATACACTTACCTTTACAACCTGATTACCACACTTTAAAATATAACAGCCTGTATCCTTCACAGTAATACGCGCCGAATCAACTATATCTATTCTTTCTACCAATCGACCCGAATAATCATAAATAGAAACCTTACCGGTTGTATTCTCAACGCATATTTCTTTTCCTACCACTGAGACCTTCATCGGATCTGCAAAGGTATTTGGGGAGAAACCGGTAGGAACTTTCTCATAGGCCTTTACCCAATCTATTTCCATATATCCCGGTAACTCTTCATCATTAATCACTCCGGGCCAGGTTCCTTCACCTCCTAAAGCATAATTCAAAATGAGATAGTAAGGAACATCAAACACCCATTGCTTACAAGCCTCACTTTCGGGTAACTGATTATTTCTCAGATAAGTACCCGTACTTACTCCGTTAATAAAGAAAGATAGTTCGTCCGCTGTCCAAACCAAAGTATATGTATTAAAATCATCGAGAACATACTTTCCGCCCAGACCCGATCCGCGATATTCCTCACTTCCCGGATGAACACTGTGCCATGCCATATATTCATGACTCACCTGCTCCATAATATCTATTTCTCCCCCATATCCTGTAGAATATTGCGGACTGACAGGCAATAACCAAATAGCAGGCCATCCACCCTGTACAGATTTGAATTTTGCACGAACCTCTAATTTACCATATTTAAAAGCTACCTTTCCTTTCGTCCAGATGCCTCCTGTCCGGTATCGTTTCGCCTTCTCTGCCTTCAGTACGAGTTTACCATCCTGCAGGTAAGCCTGATCATAACTTTTCGAAAGATAAATAGACCAGGGTGCACCATCCGGAACAGCAAACGACCAATATTTAGGATCGGGTTTCCCGGTATCCTGATCGAAATCATCATAAAAGACCAGTTTATAGTCCGTAGTTTCCGAAGTTTTCATCTGTGCATAAAGTAATCCGCCCAAAGATAAAGAAAGTATTAATAGAATCAGCTTTTTCATCGAATATCCGTTTTATAGGGTGAAGAGCCAGGGATATATTCGGCTCTTCACACCTTCATTTATACTATTATTTACCACCGTAAAAAATACGGTCCGGTACTCATTTTCATATCACTTTACAATAACTTTGGTTACTTCGCTACCACATCTGATAATGTAACAACCCGTCTCCTGTATTACGAACGTTACCGAACCATCGGCTTCTTTCGCATCAACAAGCTTACCTGCCACGTCATAAACAGTCACTGCTCCATTAACATTCTCAACCTGTATATGATCCTCACAAACAGTGACTTTCATGGCTTCTGCCAAGTTCATATCAGAAATACCGGTAGCATTCGGATCCTGCAATGTAAAGTAAACCGGTTCTCCTTGTTCCAGATGCAGACTTACTTGTGTATTGCCATCAGCCAAAGTACTAACAGAAACGCCATCAACAGCCTTCTGAAGTTTCCATTCACCTTTTACAACAATCGTAGCATTGGTTTCCTGTTCAATCCACTTAAACAGCTCGTGCGTTTTCGGGCGAAGGTTCGGATTAGCAACCGCAAATGAGATAGTCTTTGCTCCTGTATTGGCCTTCTCCATCAATAACAACTCCGAGTCGGAGGACTTCACATTGGCAAAGCTGAGTCCGTCTGCCGCTCCAAAGAACGTATAAGCAGTAATACCCTGCGGTTTGTAAGTCAATGCATGCAATTTCTCATTCTGTGCTTCCACTTTGAAAATATCTCCTCCGTTACCAGCAAGTTTTGCAGATAATTGCTGCATCTTCTCGGGTGTTGTCCCCGGAACAGCAACAAACAGGTATTCTTTATTTTCCGGTTTTACCCCGTGGTCAATATAAGCCTTGGCAGCCATTACCGTATTCATATCGCCTGTAACATCGCTGCCGTCTTCACGAGGAGCGGTTTGATTAGCATGTTTGATAACAATCGGGTCATTGCCTTTCGGAATAAAGTATCCCGTCGTTTGCGGAGTTACCAGCCATACATCCTGCTCTGAATTATTAGTCATATTCTCTGCTCCCGGAGCCATCACCTGCCCGTTTACGACCAAGTCACTGCTAATACCTTCATAATCGATTCCCTGGAACAAATTCGTAGCCGTAATCATATCATCTCCATAACTTCCTTTAGCACTGATACCACTGCCCATACTGATGAGCATACCATCGAATGCATAAACCGATTTCTTAAACTGCAGGTTGGTCGGAGTAAACTGTTGACCTCCCCAATCATCGCTCTGTAGGAAATCCGTTCCAAAGATACCATACTGCCCCCAAGCCAATGCTCCGGAAAAATCCTTTTTCGAATACTGGCAGTAAGTACCTTCCGTACTTTTTCGTGGCATCATCTCTTTCCATGAAGTATAATGTACAGTAGTAGCTCCCGGTACAACATTCCAGTCCCAACCTCCGGACATTTTACTACCTGTCGCATTGGGTGCTGTTTCAACAGGATAACCACATACAGCCGCCCCACCATCATACATGACTTCCAAAGTGCCATGGCTCTGGTAACGTCCGAACCGGTTACTGGTTGTATAAATTTCCGTTCCCCAGAACTGAGTAGTAGCACTACGCATGGTAGCTACCCAGTTATTCTGCCGGTAAATACCAGCCGGACTATAATTAAACTGATAGTAACCGTCTACTTTTGCCGGCTCTATATCATACTTATCCGTCATAAAGAAATAGTTATAGAATGCTGCCAGCTCCATATCATATTTGGTACCCAGAATATCACCGCCACCTTCTATCAGGCGGTCCACATACCAGGCTTCTGACGGAACAATTCCACCGCCATCTGTATACGGATGTCTTCCACAAAGACTGTTAGCTGCATAGTAGTCTGTTCTATTTGCCCCCTTTACTGCCATCAGATACATGGATACAATCGCTTTACGAATACGTTCGTAAGAGTCTTTCTTTACTTGGAAACAAGTTCCTTTCAGTGTATAAATATAATTGCACCATGCTTTATAAGCATACATATATGCATTATAGTGTGTATCGTGGTGAAAACCTGTTCCGTCCACTTTCAATACCTCCCGCCCTGCCGGAGTATAAATAGTATGCAACTCCATGAAACGAACCATATCTTTCAGATTCTGGATAGCCTCTTTCTGATCAGTAGGAGCAACAGCCAGTGCAAACAGATGTTTAAAGTAGTTACACAAATAATCCGCATTCATCCAGGAAACCAGGTAATCATTATCGGCATATACCATATTTGCTTCGAGCATCCAAGTCATAGCCTTTATCATCTCTTTTCTCTGCTCCTCCGTATATTCGGACATTGCTGCTATAAAACCTGCAGGAATATCATCTACACTACCATAATGACTATATGTAAGGCGTTCGAAATCATAGAAGATGCCTTGATCCAGAATATAATCAACATAATCTTTCAATAAATCTTTCGCTTCCTGATCTCCCTTCTTTGCATGAGCTGCCAGTGCTTGCACCCTTTGAGAAATATCAATCATAATATCGATTGTCAGTTCTTCGCTCCCTCCTAATGCAGGACCATTAATCGAACCGTCTTCATTGCGGACCAGACCGAGAGCTGACATATAAGATCGTAAAGTTTTCATCGTTACTGTTGTAGCAGGAACCGTAGCCAATGCAGTTTTCAACTTTTCAAAGTCAGTAATTTCCTGCGCTGTAGGTTCATTGATTACTTTGTTCTGACCAGCAGCATACGCTTTCAGCAATTGAACACGGTCTTTATATAAATATTCCAGATCCGGCATCATCAAATCCTGATACAGTACTTTCCAATTGGAAGATTTAGGTGCATCAAAATTCACTTTATCCAGGTATATTTTTGTATTACCTGCATTCTTTCCGGCATAAGTAAACCGTATATCGGTAATAGTAACTGCATTCTTATTCGCATAATCCGAGTAGAACCGGTTGAACTCACGCCATCCTTTAAAATTCATTGAGATATGACCGGTTTTTACCGCTTTACCGGTTTCGTCCAGATAGTCAATCGTTATCTGATCATCACACGGTTGTGAGTTATGTATCTCAAAAAATGCCGACTGACTGCCAATGGTAAACTCTCCGACAGAAACGGTCAGCGTTCCTCCATCTTTCGTATCCCAGCATAAAGCCTGATTCCCCTCACTACGATGTTCTTTACTCAATGATAGTGTACTGTTCACTGCACTCCACTGTTCCAATTCCGATACATTCTCAAAAGTAAATGCTTTCGGCTTGTTTGTTTCCAGTGTAGATAATTTATCAAAACGTACATCATCGATGTATGATTCTGCATTGTTCTGGTTATAAAACAATATACAGAAGTTAGTAAGGTCTATATCTGTAGATTCTTCCACGGGTTTCGACTCCCAGAAGTCCGGCTCCACTTTCGATAAATCAAAGTCAATTGTGTATTTAACCCAGTTATCGGTCAGTTTTAAAACAACCGATGCCTTTTTATTATCAGCCACATTATCTTGTTTCACAACAAAGAAACGACCTCCGGAAGCATCCGAGTTATCCTCTTTCGTGAGGAAAGTATATACTCTGAGCTGAGCTTCATTCATTGATTTGGCATAGAATGTCAAACGATAAATATCACGATCTGCTTTTCCTTTCATACGTTGTGCCAGGAAATCTTTATACCAGGTACCGGGCGCTCCGGTCATTTTTGCAACCTTTCCGTGCTCCGGGTCATCTACAACAGCAAACTGTACTACATTCGGCTGAGGATTATTCGTAACCCATTCATTGAAGAGATAAGGCTGTGTTTTAAAGCCCCGGGTCAAATCTGCATTGTCGAAACCATTGTCTCTAATCTGTATAGCATACTTATCATTTTCTGACGCTGGTAACGGCATCAGATAAATATCACGGTTATCGGCTGTTATGCCCCTCGCCTCATAAGAGGCCTTCACACGTGGATTATACAGATTTGCCTCGTATACTTTTTCCGTTCTCACCAATTGGAACCATCTTTTGAATTCAGCAAAAAATTCCCATCCCCGTTCATCAAATACAGCCTTGTCAAAATCGGCTTCGTTCAATCCGGCAGCAAGCTCGGTTCCTCCGGCCCGGTTACGTATCTGATTTATACATTGGTATGCTAAAGCATCCGGCCCCTTATCCGCTTTATTCTGAGCCTCAGCATAAATCAACAGTACATCTGCATAACGATAAATAGGAGTAATGCCACTTGTTTGTGCACTCAGTGGTTCTATTCCTCCATAATCACGGTATTTATTAATAGCAGGAGAACGCATTTCCGATACCTTAAAGTCTTTCGCTCGTTTCCCCTCACCGAATTTTGTTACAAAATTAAAAGCCTTACGAGTATCTTCCGGATAACGTTCATAGAAACAGGAATCGGCCAGATAATCACTCCAGGCACCTGCATTCTCTTCCATTGCCATGTAAGAGATACCATAATTACTGGATCCGACAATGGTATGATTCAATGCCAGAATATGTTCCGTATCGTCTCCGCAAGTAGCCTCTTTCCACAAATCTTCATAACGGGGCAATAGAGAGTATTTTCCACTCTCAATCACCTCTTTAGCCGTTTCTTTTGCTAATGTATATTTATCTGTCTGTTTAAGAGGCCATCCTGCCATAGTCAGATATACCTCCGCCAGACAAGTCTTTGCTGCCCACTTAGTGGGGGTAGAATTGGCTCCGGCACTTCCTAAACGTCCCTGTTCCGGTAATTTCTCTGCCGCAGCCTGTAAATTTGGAATAATCACCTGATTATAAATGTCGCTTATCGCATTACGACCGATGATTGTGCTACCCAGAATATCTTCTTTCTGCTCCGAATCTTTATAAGCCGGCACCTCTCCAAACCAACGAACCAGTTGGTAATAGGCAAACGCTTTGAAAAAATGGGCTTCTCCGGCATATTGCACTTTGTCACTTTCGGTAAGAGCGGTTGAATTTTGAACTGTTTCCATCAAAAGATCACACTCTCTTATCAACGTATACATGTCCTGCCATATGATTTTCACATCACCGTCAAATGCCGCATCTACTTTCAGCTCGTCCATAGCATAATGACGCTTAGCTACCGATCCTCCGACAATATCATCCGCTCCTAATCCTAAAATCTGCGGGCGACAATTAAATCCCCAATTACCGCCCCATAGTGTAGTGTATAACTTATTGGCTGCCGTTTCCAATTCAGCTTTAGTCATGTAAGACGAAACAGATGCTTTTAGTTCTTGTAAAGACTGGTGCTGCAAGTGTTCGGAAACAGCCTGAGCATGTGATACCTCGTTTGACTCAAACAAGTTTGCAGGGGCAAACCATGCTGCATAACCAATGCCGGCAGCCCCACATAATGTCAATGCTAATAAAATGTTTTTCATTGGATTTCTTTTTTTAAGTTAAGTTTCGCGAACTCTTATCTTCCGGTAACCGTAACAATCCGGTTATCGGCTACTGAAGACAGAGTTCACTAAACTACGTTTTTTCTATATTAATAGACTCTCGGATTAGCCTCAAAACCACAATCAACTTGTTCCTGTTCGGGAAGTGGCATCAAATAGGTACGACGCTCTTCTTTGGTTATTCCATTCTTCATCATAGATGCTTTCACACGCGGATTATATTGATTCATTTCCCATACTTTTTCCGTTCTCACCAGTTGAAACCATCTCTTAAACTCAGCGAAAAATTCCCAACCGTATTCATCAAACACGGCTTTATCAAACTCCTCTTCATTCATGTTTTCCGCTTTGTCATACACTCCGCCTCCTGCCGCACGTTTACGAATATCATTCAGACATTGGTATGCCAATGTATTGGGACCATGCTCTGCACGATTCTGGGCTTCAGCATAAATCAGTAATACTTCAGCATAACGATAAATTGGGGTAATACCCGAAGATTGCGCACTCATTTCTGCTCCATTCGCGGTAGTTGTGCCCCCGTAATCACGGTATTTATTGATGGCAGGAGAACGCATCTGTGTTTTACGAAAATCTTTCGCTCTTTTCCCTTCACCCATTTTAGTGATAAAGTTGAATGCCTTCCGTTCATCGGCCGGATAACGTTCATAAAAACAGGAGTCTGCCAGATAATCACTCCATGCAGCCGTACTTTCCTCCATTGCCATATATGAAATACCATAGTTACTGGCTTGATTTACCTTGTCATGAGGTAACGCGAACATATGTTCCGTCGCATCAAGCTTAGTAGCTTCTTTCCATAATTCTTCGTAATGCGGAAGTAATGAATAACCTCCTTCATCAATAATTTCTTTTGCCTTATCACGGGCAAGTGCAAAATTTTCTGTCTTTTTTAATGGCCATTCTGCCATGGTCAGGTATACATCGGCCAGACATGCCTTAGCTGCCCATTTGGAAGGAGTTTCATTTGAACCGTTATTCTTCCGTCCTCTTTCGGGCAGATACTCTTCGGCTATCTTCAAAGAAGGAACAATAATCAGATTGTAAATATCTTCTGTCTTGTTACGGGTAATGTCCGTACTCCCCAATATATCTTTATAACAAGTGGAATCGGTAAATCCGGGAACATCCCCAAAATAACGCACAAGATGAAAATAAGCAAATGCACGCATAAAATAAGCCTCACCCAAATAGGGTTTCTTGGCTTCATCAGCCATAGTTGGAGAAGCTTCCAGTCCCTCTATAAACTGATTGCTTGCTTGTATCACAGCATATAAATACTCCCAAACCAAATCAACATCATCACCATGTACATAAAACTCATCAATCAGATAATGACGTTTACTAACCGAACCTCCGATAATATCATCGGCTCCTAATCCCAAAATTTGGGGACGGCAATTGAATCCCCAGTTATTAAACCACAATTTTCGATATAAACCATCAGTCAGGCTCGTTACATTGTCCTGATTATATTCAATATTCTCCGGAGTTGGAAAGCTCAATGGCTCTTGAAACAAATCAGCACACCCGGAAAGCCCAATACAACCTGTAAAAGCTAACGCTACAATATATTTTTTCATAAATCAATCTGCTTTTTATTATTAAAACCCAAAATTCAACCCAATCAGATAATTACGTCCGTTAGGATAATATCCGTAGTCGATCCCCGAGGTCAGTGGACTTTTCAATGTAACCTCCGGATCGATACCGGAATAACCGGTAAACAGGAATGGATTCTGGATAGAAGCATATATCCTCAATATACTGATTTTCATGCGTTTCAATACCGTTTCCGGTAAATTATATCCCAATGTGATACTCTTTACTTTTACAAAATCACCTCTTTCCACGTATTGAGATACAGATTTCTTTGAATTACGTTTTGATATAAAACCGGCAATATCCGAATTCTCATTCTCCGGTGTCCAACGATTCAGCCATTCCGGATTAGGACCTAACTCCAACGGACTATCCCCTACTCCCAAACGAGCCGCACGCGTATAATTATAAATATCAAAACCGTGTACCCCAATGACAAACAGGCTTAAGTCAAAATTCTTATAGGTAAACGTATTATTCCATCCCCACTGAAAAGAGGGTTGCCCATTACCGATAATAGTCTGGTCTTCCACCGTTATCTGCTTATCTTCGCTACCATCCAGATTCTTGTACCGATAAGATCCCGCTTCTGTTCCCTGTGGAGCATCAGCCAGTTCACTTGTTTTCCAAACACCGTCACTTACATATCCCCACATCGTTCCAAGTTTTTCGCCCTTTATATTACGGAAATAGTCGTTCTGATATCCACCGCTAATAATAGCATATTCCAAATCTCCGTCCAGGCTTTCAATAACTCCTTTATTGTGTGATAAAGTGATATTCGTATTCCACCTGAAATCTCTGGTAGCTACAGGATCGGCTCCGATAGTAACCTCAAAACCTTTATTACGTATTTCGGCTGCATTCTTCAAACGGGTCTTGAAACCAGTATATAACGGTGCAGTCACATCCAGCAAAGCATCTTTGGTCAGTTTATCATACACATCTACCGTAAATGTCAGGCGATTATTGAATACTCCGAAGTCAATACCCGCATTCCACTGTTTTGTACGTTCCCACCGCAGACCTTTCGTTCCGATCCGCTTGGTTGTAAGAGTCAAATTATCATTTGCATCACGGGTTGCTTCCAACTCTGTCCAGGCAGAATATGCGGCTACAGCCTGGTTTCCTGTTTCACCATAGCCGGCACGGAGTTTTAATTGACTCAGGAAATCAACATCACGCAAAAATGATTCTTCCTTCATATTCCATGCCAAAGCCATGGAAGGGAATTGTTCCCATCTCTTCTCTGACGAAAGATTGGAAGAACCGTCATAACGCCAGGAGGCAGTCAGCATATACCGGTTCATAAGAACATAATTTACTCTTGCCATATAAGAAAGCATGAAAGACCGGGTATGTCCGGAAGAACCATATACTTTTTTAGCCAAAGAGGTATTATTGGCGCCTATTTCTTCGGAAATCAACTCACGACCTTCACTCTTATTGTTCATATTATTACTATACTGTTGCTCAATAACGGCTGTAGCATTAATACGATGGTTTTTATTAAACTCTTTCACATAGGATAGAATATTCTGGTTCGTCCAGGAATAATTTTGGGTACTGGTAAAAGCAGCAGAGTTATATCCGCTGTTCCACCCACTCAGGCTCCCTTTCGTATTGGTATTCAATGCACTGGTATTCCCAAACCAGAAATTCTGAGTAGTCCGTAGCGTTAGTCCTTTCAAGATCGTAACATCTACATACCCCTGTATTGTAGAACTATAATAATAACCGTCTTTATCTACCTCATTGATATGAGCCATCGGGTTGAATTTACGACCTCCCTGTATATCTTTGTGATGATAAGCTCCATCTTCATCTTTCGGTAAAACAGTATTCGGGAAATTCAACGCATCTACCAAGGTATTCTGCCATCCGCTAAAGTTCACCCCGGAATCCTTAGAGTAACTGCCATTAAAGTTCACACCTGCTTTTAACCATGGAAGAAGTTCTGTATCCACCTTCAAGCGGGCATTGATCAACTTGCGTTGCGACTCTTCAATCGTACCTTCGTTATAATTATAACGCCCGGAAAATACAAATTGAGTTTTTTCATTTCCTCCGGTCACCGACAATTCATGTGTATGCTCCAACGCCACATCCCGGAAAATAGCGTCCAGATAGTCATATCCACCTCCATTATAGAAACCTTTAACAGCATCTGCATCATAGAAAACCTGAGGATCCAGACCTGAATTCCGGTTAATTTCTCTTCCGTAATCATTAGCCAAATCGGCCATTTGTCCGGGAGACAAAATATCAGGAAGAGTATACGGCTTTTTAAAATTGACATATCCGTTATAATTCACATTTACTTTTCCGGATTTTCCTTTTTTAGTAGTAATCAAGATAACTCCATTCGCCCCGCGCGAACCATAAACAGCCGTAGCAGAAGCATCTTTCAGGACCTCGACGGACTCTATATCTCCCGGATTCAACATGCTCAATGTACCTCCGATAAAACCATCGACTACTACCAGCGGACCACCATCTGCCTTGATGGAGTTGGCTCCGCGTACACGGATCGTAGCTCCCTGGGTAGGGTCACCCGAAGCGGAAACAATACTAACCCCCGCCATGCGTCCCTGAAGTGCATTCTCAATATTATTAGTCGGTGTATTTTTCAGAATATCGTCTGCTTTAACAGAAGCAACCGCCCCCGTTAAATCCGACTTACGCTGTACACCATAACCTACTACCACTACTTCATCCAGAGCTTGCGTATCGTCCTGCAGCGTTATTGTCAGACTTTTCTTTCCTGCTACTTTGACCTCTAATGTCTGATAACCGACAAAGGAAATTTTCAAAGTTGCATCCCTCCGTACGTTGTCCAACTTAAAGTTTCCATCCACATCCGTAATGGTACCCATTGTCGTACCTACCACCAGAACAGATGCTCCAATCACGCCCTCCCCGGCTTTGTCAATAACCTTACCAGTTATAGTCCCTACCTGTGCCCATACTATTTGTGTCATCAGGCAGCAAACTACAAACAGGCTCCACAACCTTTTTGTCGCCAAATTACTTTTTTTCATACTATTTTATTTCTAAAGTTATTTCACCAGAACTTTAAATGTCTTCGAACCGTTTACATTGCTGACTTTCACCAGATAGAAACCATTTCCGGACATGTTTATAGTGTTATCACCAGCGGTAACCGGCACACTAAGAACCATTTCACCTACAATAGAGTAAACCTCTACAACCGAATTTTCATCAGAGGTTACTACCAACTGATTCCCATAAGCCACCACTGAGGAACCGTTATCTGCTTTGTTCGGATAAATGCCGGTCAGTGCCGAACCCTGGTAAGCTCCCATATTTATTTTACCATTTACAATACGATCATTTCCTGCAATATCTTTCTTCATGAATTTTTCAACCCAGGTATCTTCCAGTTCACAATTATAGTCAAATTCAGTAGTACCGGAGTTTATAGCTAATGAAGCCTCCTTCAAAGAATAATCAGCCTTTGCAGATTCCTCTTTCTGAGTTGCATCCACAGCAACCCCTTTGAAAGAAGCAGGATTTACAAATGGAGTAACATCTACAACATTATTACTATTCGTTGCTTCTCCAAAATCAATCTCTGTATCAAAAGCACTGTATTCTATCCAACACAGTTCGTTATTAGCTGCAACCTCCACAGTTTTTTCTCTACTTGCTTCATTGTTTACTACAATATTATTATACCAGAAAGGACTACCGGCACCATCAATATACAAAGTACCTTTATTATTGGCAATGGTATTATTCAACTGAGTACCTCCCTGAATATCCATCAGTAAGCGGTTACTTGTATTATTCACTATCAGATTATTAGCAAGAACCATATTGGAGACCGTTGTAATAATAGCACTTCTCCATTCGTCTCCACTTTCTGTTGTATTTTGATTATTACGAACAATGTTGTTAGTAAAACTTGCCTGTACATTTGACTTTCCGGAAAGCACAGTACCAGAAACAGTTGTGGCATTTCCTTCAAACAGACAGTCGGTTATCGCCATCGTACCTTCTGACCAGTCATAAGCAATTCCAATACATTTATCTGTATTATCTTTAAAAAGACACTTGGTAATCAGCACTTCATCTGATTGATTCTGTGGTCCACCATTATAATTATAAAGTCCAAAAGATTGCATTTTGTTAGCCTCAAAGACACAGTTCTCCATACGATTTGGCAAACTGCCTACTGCATAACCACAAAAATAAATCACTGAATTAGTCTTCGTCAAATCACCCAAATTGCTGTTATTGGCAAAATAACAATCACGCACTATGAAATTCTCTTCACCATAAACAAGGGTAGCATTAGCTGCGCAATTAATCACTTTGTTATTCTGGAAAGTAACAGAATTTCTAAAATATAAAAAACGCCAGTCCTTAGTTACCTTATAATTATTAAAAGTAATTCCATCCACATACAGCATATCCCAAAGAGAACTTTTATCCTCCCGCTCCATCAAACGGTTTTCATTCTCACCGGTAAAAATCGTTTCATTTGTAAAGTTCCAGGGTTCAGCTTGAGGATTGGGTCGTTGGCGTGCATCGACAGAAATTTCTCCTTTGGCAAATCCACCATAAAAACTTACTCCATTTTTCATCATAATAGATGTATTAAAGACGTAGGTGCCTGCAGCAATATAAATATCATCACCTTTATCGGCTTTGCTTATTGCCACATTCAAATCTTTCACTGCCGTCTCCCAGGAAGTCCCGGCATTGTTGTCATTACCATCAGTAGTTACGTAGATTACTTTCGCACTCATGCCTGAGCAGAGAACCAAAGCACACATTGCAGAGAATAATGTCTTTTTCATACTATAAATTTTAAAATTGATAAGTTTTACATCGGTTTTTGATGCAACAAAAGTGGAATAAATATGAAAGAGAGGGATGCATATTGCGTACTTAAAGGAGGCACATCAAGTACAATTCACCAATATACAACATGCAGGAATTATTCTGTACGCAATGTGCACCTGATTGTACGCATAGTGCACATCAATCTAATAAATTTCGTATTAAACCTGCCCCTGCTATTGTATTAACACAATTAACATTATTCTTTAACAACCGCCTCCTGTCTTGTAAGAGTGTACACTTTTGCACTACAAAAATGTACATCTTTGCATAGCAAAAATGTACAATTAACACATGAATAAGTGTACACTTTTGCAAAACATTAAACAAGAGGCTATTATCTGTTATAAATCAGATGATTGTATAATATCAACGAAGTATATTCTGCCCAAAAATTTCTTTTGAAAAATATCTGTAATTACTTTTTTGACTATTACGTATTTGCCGAATAAATCCAATATAAGAGGTGAAGAGAATATCACGTACATAAAAAACGACTGATACAGAATTGGGCATATATCATACACCAAAAACTTATACGATGATGAGCGCCTCTTTACCCGCCAGTTTCCTCTTCCGTTTCTTCCACATCCTCGTCCTTATTACCCGTGCGATAGAATAATGGGCTGATGCCATATACTTCCTTAAAGCAACGGCTGAAGTAACGGGGAGAGCTAAAACCTGTCCGGTCTGCCACCTCAGCTATAGACAAGAACAATTCATTCTTCAGAAGATAAGCGGCTTTTTTCAAACGAATTGTCAAAATGAAATCGTTCGGAGTTTGTCCGGTAATAGCTTTCATTTTAGAGAAGAAGTTGGTGCGAGAGATACACAACTCACGAATCACGTCATTCAGACTAAACTCTGCATTATCCATATTCTTTTCAATAATGGCAACGGTACGGTCCAACAGATCTTTATCCATCGGATTGGTTGCTAACATCTGAACACGGGTCTGTGGCTGTTTACTAAACTTCTCCTGCAATACGATACGACTGTTCACCAGATTATTACATCTGGAAATAAGCAGGTTCACATTAAAAGGTTTCGTGATATAATCGTCCGCACCAATACGCAAGCCTTCAATGGTATGCTCTATCGCAGTACGGGCCGTCAATAAAACAACCGGAATATGACACGTTTCGAAATCCTGCTTTATCTGCTTGCAGAGTTCAATACCGGTCATTTTAGGCATAACCACATCGCTAATAATAAGATCAGGCATCCTATCACGAGCCTCTTTCAATCCCTCTTCTCCATCCGCAGCGGTTATTATCTCATAATAAGGTTCAAACAGACCCGCCAACATTTCTCTTAAAGAGTCATTGTCCTCCACAATCAGCACCTTCGCTCCTTTGATACGTTCCTTCACCGTATCGTCCAGCACCTGCTGCTCAACCATGAATTTCGATTCGACAACGACCGCCGCCTCCTCTTCTTTCGGCTCCTCTGTCTCTATCTGTTCTGCGGTGAAATGGGCATTTCCTAACTTTAACGCAATAGTAAACGTTGTCCCACTGGTCTGATTGCTGCTAACCTCAATCCGCCCCTTATGTAACTCCACAATACCTTTACTCAAGGCCAGCCCAATACCTGTTCCCTGAGTATTCTCCGGATCATTGCTGGTTTGATAGAAGCGTTCAAAAATCTTCCCTGCTTCTTCCGGCTTGATTCCTTTACCACTGTCCTGCACTTCAATAATAGCTTCTTCTCCTCTCTTACTGATGTTAATGGAGATACTTCCTTTCTCAGGAGTATATTTAAAAGCATTTGACAGCAAATTATTAATAACTTTCTGCATCTGACGCGAGTCATACCAAACCTCCAACTGATCCTGATCTTTATTGAAATAGAATTTGATATGCCGGGTAGATGCATATTCGATATAAAGCAGATAGTTTTCATATAAGAAGTCAACCAGATTATGCCTGCTCACCTTTATCTTCATATGTCCTTGCTCCTGCTTGCGAAAATCAAGTAATTCACTGATCAATCCCCGTAACTGGAGCCCGTTCTTATAAACATTCAGAAGTTTATTGTAAATAGCCGGTGGAAACGACTGTACCTGCAGTAACATTTCAATCTGCCCCACAATAACCGTCAACGGAGTACGGAACTCATGAGAAATATTAGTAAAGAAACGGAGTTTAGATTGGTTCAGTTCCTCTACATCCCGAATGCGCTGTTTCTCGTATTTAAGAGATTCTTGCAATTTTATTCTTCCATGATAGGTCCTCACTATATAATAAAGAAGGCTAATCGTAGTGACAGCATAGATAAGATAGGCCCAGATTGTTTTGTAAAACGGAGGAAGAACGGTTATGTTAAGACGATATTCCGGTTGATACACATTATTAATTCCTGCCGGTTTTACAATCAGGGTATAGTCACCCGGCGACAGATTGGTATAAGTAATAGTACGTTGCTTGTATATCTTTGTCCACCCATTGGAGAATCCCTCTAACCGGTACACAAACTCATGCTGATTGGCAGCAATATAATTGGAAACAGCAAATTCCAGATTTAAAACCGAATGATCACTTTTCAGCGTAATAGCAGAGGTGTCATAAAAAGAAGATTTCAGAATGCCTGTCTTGTCATTGATACCCACCTCTTCGCCATTCACCCAAAGTCCTACCGGAAAGATATCATAAGGTTTAGGAGGAATATTGAGACTTTTTTCATAGAATGAAACCATTCCTTTAATACCTCCCAAAAATATTTCACCATCTTTACATTGATATAATGAGTTCTCATTCAACGTAGTGAAAGGAAAGCCATTCTCATTATCATAATTATAAAATAGCTTCGTGTAATAATCAAAAAGGGTGAATCCCTGGTTAGTGGTCAGCAACAATTTGCCGTTTAAAGACTCTGTTACAGCATAAATACAATCACTACCCAAGCCGTTTTTCTTAGAATTGAAATTCTCAAACTTACCTGTCTCCCGGTAATAAACGTCAATGCCGGAACTAATCGTCGAGAACCACAGATTGCGATGACGATCTTCGGCAATACAGGTTATCATATTATCGCTTAAACAATTTGTCTTCTCCGGATCATATCTGTAATTCACCAGCTCCTTCGTATCAAAATGGTAAGCATATACGCCATGCCCTTCTACCCCAATCCACAATAATCCCTCCGAATCTATTTTCAGATAATGTGAAAATAGATTTAACAACAAAGTGGAGTTTCCCGTCTCAGGATTGAATTGAAAGACGCCATCATAAGAAGCCAGCAACAAATCATCTTTATAGGGAATAATGTCCAGTATCACATTGGATGCTTGTTTTCCTTCTATATCAGGAAGCTTATAAGTGGTAATCCTGTCTGTTTTTAAATCCAGTTTATTAACTCCCTCCTGATGGGTTCCGATCCAAAGCGCTTCCCGTTTCTCGTCATAGTACAAAGCTTTAATGTTATTATGCGAAAGAGAACCGCTACCCTCCCTATGTTTATACCATTTGAAACGCTTGTTGGTACGATCATAAAAATCCAGTCCACCCCCTTCGGTAGCAATCCACAAGTTTCCTCTCTTGTCTTCTGCAAAGCAACCGATCACCGGAAAACTAAGTCCCTCGTTCTCGTGCAATCCGGGACGATAATGGGTATAAATTTCATATTCGGGATTAAAATAGTTCACCCCACCGAAATAAGTGCCTACCCAGAGAGTTCCCTGGTGATCTTTAATAATGCAATAAACAGAAGCATTACTTAAACTTCCCGGTATATCCGTAGAAGTATAATAGACAAATTCGTTTTTCTTCTTATCAAACTTATCTAACCCATTGAAAGTTGCGATCCACAAATTTCCCTGATTATCTTCACAGCAATCCCGCACTGAGTTAGAAGAAATACAGTGTGTTTTGTCTGCTCCTCCATCTGTATAATGTACGATTTCATCATCAGAGATATGAAAAAGTCCGTCCTCCCAGGTACATACCCAAACATCACCGGACAAATCCTGATAGAGATTAAAGACATTACACCGGGGCAAAACACATTTCTGACTCGCCTGTCCTCTCTCCAAACAATATAGCCCTTCTCCCCGGGTACCGAGCCACAATCGCCCCCTACTGTCTTTCAGTATGGAAGAGACCTGTATGTTTCCTTCTAAAGAGCAATAAGGCTCCACCTGACGGCTTGCGACATCGTAATAATAGACAAAATTGTTACCACCTATCAGTAATGTATCAGCACTATAAGTAATTGAGTAACCCGCACCCCTCTGAATCGTTTCGAATGTTTCAGTACGCATATCAAAAGAGCATATCCCCTCAATTGTCTGTATATATAGATGTCCTTTATCATCACCACAAATCTTCCGGACATCTTTTCCTAAAATAGAATGACTGTTCTCCCGTTCCGGCTTGTAACTTTGTATCCGATTGCCATTGTAGACGTTCAACCCGTCACGTGTTCCTATCCATATCCTACCAAGTTCATCTTTATATAAACAGTAGGCTGTAAACTGTGAAAGTCCATTCTCAGTAGATAAATAATTGAACGATATGTCTTGCGCAATAAGCTTAGTAACCCAAAATAGTGAAATAAGAAATAAGGTAATCCTACTTATATTCTGATGCTTTATGTTTTTCATATCAGAGACGAATTAGATTCTTTATTGCGCAAAAATACGATAAATAAGAATCACGCCCAACTCTCTCATTAATAAAAAGACAAACTGGTTATTTACTACGCACCTTCTTCATCCTTTTATAAGACCGGTGTCCATATATAGTTACCACTACAAAACAAATAAATGGAAGTATAAACGACAAATTCACTGCCGGCATACCAAACAAAACCGATTGGTCAATAATGCTTGCCTGAACCGGAGGTAAGACAGAACCACCCAGAATGGCCATAATCAATCCGGCAGCACCAAACTTAGCATCATCACCCAGCCCCTGAAGGGCAATACCATAAATGGTAGGGAACATCAACGACATACAAGCTGAGACACCTACCAGACAATACATTCCACTAATATTCTGAAAATAAATAACTCCTACTGTAAAACAACAGGCAGCAATTGCAAGTATTTTCAGTAAAAGCCCGGGATTGAGATAACGCAAAATAAACGTACAAACAAAGCGGCTCACACAAAAAATGACCATTGCAACAATATTATACTGTTGAGATAAAACCTCGGCCACTTGCTCACTCATCCCCTGGGAGACAAACAGACGGGTACCATATTGAATAATGAATGTCCAGCACATAATCTGTGCACCTACATAGAAAAACTGTGCAATAACTCCTTCCCGGTAATGTCGAATAGAGAAGATGCGTTTCAGCGTTGGTAAAAAATCAATCGAATGAGAATGATCACAACTTTTGGGCATCTTCACCATACGAATCAGTAACAACATAATGAGAATAATGACTCCAATCACGAGATAAGGAGCTATAAGTACTGCCAGATCCGAATCACGCACCGCTTCGAACTCCGTAGGAGAAAGCTGACTGCGTTCTGCTGTCCCCATCGGATTGAGACGATTCTGAATAAAATTCATGGCCACATACATACCTAACAATGATCCCATCGGATTGAAGGATTGAGCCAGATTAAGCCTGCGGGTAGCTGTCTCTTCCGTTCCCATTGACAAGATATAAGGATTGGCACTCGTTTCAAGAAAGGACAACCCACACGTCAAAATAAAGTAAGCGATTAAAAAAGGATAATAACATCCGGTCATCATTGCTGGGAAGAAAAGTAACGCACCCAATGCATACAACCCCAACCCAAGCAGAATACCCGCTTTATAAGAGTACTTACGAATAAACATCGCCGCCGGAAAGGCCATAGCGAAATAACCACCATAGAAAGCAACCTGTACCAACGCACCATCGGTTACACTCATTCGGAATATTTTGGAGAACGCTTTCACCATGGGATTGGTGATATCATTGGCAAATCCCCAGAGTGCAAAACAACTGGTGACAAGAATAAAAGGGATGAGATAGCTTACACCATCTTTACTTAAAATCGTTTTTTTGGAAGTGTTGTTCATAATGGTAAAAAGGTTATTAGAAATTATTCTGATTCATATAAATAAAACATGCGCTCCATAGGTTGCCATTTCTGCGCTGAAGTAGCTCCGGGTTTTGTCAACTGGAATATGGACATATAATCTTCCCATTCCTGTTGACGCGACAGGGTGGCAAGGCGAGACATAGCAGTATCCCAATCAAACTCCAACGGGGTCTCTACAATCATAAAGAGACGTGTACCGAGAATATAAATTTCCATTTCAAGGATTCCAACCTCGCGAATACCTGCCATCACTTCCGGCCAGATATTTTCACGGCTATGCCGACGACGATACTCAGCTATCAATTCAGGATCATTTCTCAAATCAAGTGTCTGACAATAGCGTTTTACAGGCTGATGATATTCCTGTGTCCGATAACTCTTTATAGATGTTTCCATAAATCTATTCACTTTTAAATTATTCCTGTTATTTCTCTACGGTCTGCAATCTCTCCTTTGGCTAAAGCTTGCACCAGAATGTTACCAATGGCAGTAGCTTCTACCGGACCTGCATACACTGGAATACCCAGCGCTTCTTCTGTCAACCGGTTCAACAGCTTATTCCGGCAACCGCCTCCAATAATGTGCAGTGCCTCTACCGGAGCGGGCAACAAACGGTTTAATTGTTCGATCCCTCTTTTATAACGTTGTGCCAGTGACTTTAGTACACAACGCACATATTCACCTTGTGTAGAAGGTACCTGCAGTTCATGAGTACGGCAATAGTCGGCTATGGCAATTTCCATATCCGCCGGGCAGGCAAAAGCCGGATCATCGACATCAATCACAGAGGTGATTTCTGCCAGTTCAGCAGCAGAGATTAAAGCATCGTATTCAGTCTCCTTTTGGTTTTCGCCCCATTGGGCTATCAACCGTTGTAAAATCCACAAACCCGTAATGTTCTGCAGGAAACGAATCTTGCCTCCTACTCCACCCTCATTGGTAAAGCCAGACAGCCGGGCTTCTTCGGTCAATATAGGTTCATCGAGCTCAATTCCCAGTAATGACCAGGTTCCGGAACTCAAAAATGCATGACGAAGGCTTGTAGCAGGAGCAACGCTTTCAAGTACAGCATCCGTATCGGCAAACACAGAGCACCCTGTCCCCAAACCAACAGTAAACACAGCACTTGCCGTATCATGCGAACCTACGGCTATCACATCTACCTCATAATCCAAACCAAGTTCTGCGGCAACATCTTGTTTCAACTGTCCACGCACTGTACCAGGCATAACAATCTCTCCGAAAAGATGACCGGGTAAGCCCAACTGATGGATTAATGGCCAGTTCCACGTCCGGCTACGCGCATCCAACAGTTCGGAAGTAGACGCGATACTATATTCATTGTTTGCCGTTCCAGTCAGGAAATAGCTGAAAAGATCCGGCATAAACAACAGGCGGTCGGCTATCTCAAGAGTAGCATCTTCCTCTTTCTTCAAACTGTAAAGCTGGAAGAGCGTATTGATCGCCATCACCTGGATACCTGCTTCGGCATAATGTTGTGAAACATCCGTACCCGCAAAGAATTCTTCAGGAAGTCCATTTGTCCGGGAATCACGATAACAAACAGGGTTGCCCAACAAATTACCTTTCTTGTCTATTAACCCAAAGTCGACTCCCCACGTATCAATTCCAATACCCTTTATATGATAGCCCCTGCGGATCGCTTTACTTATGCCTTGTTTCATATCCGCAAACAGTGCCGGAAAGTCCCAGTAAAGATGATTACCCAATTTTACCTGCCGGTTGGGGAAACGGTAGATTTCCTCTAAATCTACCATTCCCGCACTGACAAATCCAGCCATAACCCGGCCACTTCCGGCACCAAAATCTATAGCTAAATAAGTATCTAACATCATTTTGTCTTTTTTCCTAAAACATACGTTTCAAGGTCATCTATTTCTTCCGGGGTCAATACAGTATAATCACCACCCGACTGGATAATAATACGACATGCCATCTCAAAAAACATAGCACGTTCAAAAGCCTCATCAAAATCTTTACCACACACTACTTGCCCATGTTTCAGTAATAACACCGAATTATGGTCCTTCATCCCGTCAATCACTCCTTGGGCCAGTTCTTTCGAACCAGGACGATAATAAGGAACCACCGGAATTTCGCTGCCTACGTGACAGGGTATTTCAGCTGTTACATTAAAATTGGTGGGACGGTTCTTCATACAAGCCACAGCAGTTGCATAATGTGACTGAAAATGAAGTACCACATTCACATCCGGACGTTCACGAAGAACACCAAAATGAAAGCCACTCTCCATAGAAGGTTTTACGCCATTCAAAACTTCACCGGTGGAAAGGCGACAAATTGAAACTTTTTCCTTTGGTAAAGAGGGTACCCATGATCCTGTACCGGTAATCAATACTTCATCACCGATACGCCATGAGATATTTCCACTACTACAGATTGTAAGATTTGCATCGCCTACACGATGTGCCTGAGCCATAAACTGCTCTATTTGTTCATTTGTTATCATAATACTTATTTGCTGTTTTTTTAAGTACTGTATCTTAATTAAATATTTCAACTGCTGATTCGCATTATTTATAGACAGGGCCATAAACAGTACAAGCTCTGTAGTCTGCCCCCTCTTTATCCATACCAAATGCATTCCATGCTGCAGGACGGAAAATCTTATCATCTTCTACATTGTGCATACAAACAGGGATACGAAGCATGGAAGCCATGGTTATCAAATCCTGGCCGATATGTCCGTAACTAATAGCGCCATGGTTAGCTCCCCAGTTGTTCATGACAGAATATACATCTCTGAAAGCCGGTTTGTCACAAAGACGGGGTACAAACCAGGTAGTAGGCCAGGTACGATCCGTACGTTCGTCCAGCAATTTATGAATTTCCGGATCAATCTCAACGGTCCATCCTTCTGCAATCTGCAGAACCGGGCCAAGCCCTTTCACCAGATTCAGACGCATCATAGTGACAGGCATACCACCTTTTGAAAGGAAATTAGATGAAAAACCACCTCCACGGAAATAGTCACGGTTGGCAGGATACCAGGTGGTAGCCTCCAGACACTTTTCTACTTCTGCTTCTGTAATATCCCAGTAAGGTTTCATTACCGGTTCACCCTGTTCATTGGTTTGTTGCCCCGTACCATCCAATGTAGTAGCACCGGAATTTATTAAATGAATAATACCATTGGCAGCACGGCCGGTAAGTTCCTTTCCTGTCACACGTTTCACTGCCTCCGGGCTCCAATAAGTACGTACATCTGAGAAGATTTGCGCACGGTTGGTCAATAAATGTCCGAAGAGCATAGCGACTCCATTGCAGGCATCGTTTTCCGTTGCCACCACATAGGCTTCACGAATCCCATTCCAGTCAAAGGATGTATTTAATAAGGCTTCTGAATAGTCTCCGTTGGGATAAAAATCAGTCCACTGACGTTGTCCCTGAAAACCGGCAGCGATAGCATTATGCCCCAAAGCTTCCTCTTTGAACCCCATCTCACGCAATTTCGGGTTTCCTTGCATCAGATCACGCATTATAATAGTCATCTTCACAATAAATTCCCAATCTTCATCCTTCTGTTCACGGGTCTTCGTCTTTTCAGGGATATTAATATCTTTCCCTTCATTTTTCTTGCAATATTTTTCAGTCCATGCCATGGCTTTAACGAACTCTTCCTTATCATAAATACCTTCAGTCATACGACGGATTATTTCAGTCAAATCGACAGATTCATTACGCATGCCTAAATATTCCTGGAAAAAATCCGGATTAACAATAGATCCGGCAATACCCATGGAAACACTACCCATAGAAAGGTAAGATTTACCACGCATGGTGGCTACAGCCTGTGCAGCACGGGCAAAACGAAGAATCTTTTCCGCTACATCAGCAGGAATAGAGTTATCGTTCAAATCTTGTACATCACGTCCGTAAATACCAAAAGCAGGTAATCCTTTCTGAGCATGCCCGGCCAATACAGCAGCCAGATAGACAGCTCCCGGACGTTCGGTTCCATTAAATCCCCACACTGCTTTCGGATAGTAAGGATTCATATCCATTGTTTCGGCACCATAGCACCAACAAGAAGTTACAGTGATAGTAGCCCCTACTCCTTCACGCTCAAACTTTTCTGCACACGCTGCACTTTCAGCAACACGTCCAATCGTACCATCAGCAATTACCCACTCCACAGGAGTACCATCACCATTTTTCAGATTCGTAGAAATTAATTTGGCTACAGCTTTAGCCAGATTCATCGTCTTTTCTTCAAGGCTTTCACGTACGCCACCCTGGCGACCATCAATCGTGGGACGAATCCCAATTTTCGGATACTTTTTCATAATCTATGATTTAATAAATAAAACACTTCAAAACCATGCTGAACTGTGCCGGAGCAAGGAGATAAAAAAGGATCATAAAGATCCTCTCAACCGCACTTCAGTGGGAAGATAAGTATGTATCTGCTTACCCGAAAGAATGAAATCAGCTGCTAAAGTTCCCATCTTTTCCCAATCAATACTCAACGTAGTAATCCCCTTATCAATGACTTCATAAGCCGGCGTTTCGTTGTAAGCCAGCAAGCCGAAATCTTCGCCACATGCAAGCCCGCTTATACGACTTTGCTTAATAAGGCTAACCACATCCAGCTGTCTGATAGCGATATATACCTCTCCTTTACTAATCTTTATCTCATCCATATTGTCTATCACTTCACACTCAAACTGGTGATCTGTACAAAATTTATGGAAGCTAATGCAAGTGCTTTGAGGATGTTTGGTTCCCTTTACGAATAGCAGAATCAGCTTTCTGTACTGTCGCAATCTATCAACAAGCTGTAATAATGCCCGATAAAAGGCATCGTCAAAATCCTGACATATATAAGAGTAGTCTTTTTTATCAAACTTACCGAAATCGAGTAGTAAAAGTTTAGAAGGATTTATTTTATAAAGATCAGAAGAAAACTTTTCATTATCGAAGTTCATCACGACATATTTGTTATAACGTCCGAGAGACTCGCGCAAAATAGCATTAAATAAACGTTCATTATATTGATGAAACCACAAATCGACCTTATAACGAACCGATAGATGTTTAATAAAACTATTATAAAGCGTATCTTTGAAAGGAGAATATTCATCAAGCAACAATAAAATACTTCTCTGCCTGTTTACTACATAATAACCTTTACCTGGTGTAGAATCAATAATACCTCTTTCTTTCAAATCGAGAAAAGCCTTAAAGACCGTGTCACGTGACACTTTATAATATTGACTTAGCTGGTTAATGGAAGGCAATGCGTCTTCAGCCTTATACTTGCCTATCGAAATATCCTGGCTGATAAGGTCAGCCAATTGTTTCACTTTAGTAGTTTGTTGTCCGAAAATGATTTCCATACAATTAGAATTAAAAGGTAGTAAGAATGGAACACATAACTATGCTGAACCATCCTGCGATAAAGTAAAGTAATTTATTTAAAATCAACAAGAAAAAAGAATATGTTCTACAACACGAAAGATATGATCTGAAAAAACAGAATTACACACTATGCAGTTTCATCTGTAGCGAATACAATAAATATGGATATAGAACAGTAGAATTCGCATTTCTTCAAAAACACCTGATTCCAAATAAATATCCGAAAAGAAATACCGATGCCCAATATTTCCATTACAAATTCATGATTACATTAGATAGATTTCTTCACACCTATATATACATTATAGAGACGAATAAAAGAGCATGATAATATAGTGATGACCATTCGCCATAAATTGACATTATTTAGACACCCTTATAGGCTATCACAAATAAAATCAGTATCTTTACCCCGAAACTTTAAAAGTATTATCATGGCACACCGTCTGAACACTAATAAACAATTTATGATAGGTAATGGTATTCTGGCATTTGCAGTCATCTTTATCGTAGTAGTCTTTGTTTATATGAGTATGAGACTACAACGCAACAAAGAAACAGACCGTCACTTTATCGAAACATACACTGTTAATCTGACAAAGGGATTTGTGGGTGATTCGCTTTCACTCTTTATTAATGATAGCCTGATAATGAACAAACAGATATCAGAAGAACCTGTCACAGTAGAAATAGGACGTTTTGCAGAAGAAAGCGCGTTGATGATTGTAGATAATATTACGGAACAAGTATCGGTTTTTGACTTGAGTGAAAAGGGAGGCAACTATCGATTTGAGAAGGATACAGACGGAATAAAACAATTGGCACGCTAAACATAGATTCTCTGAATTATAAAAGTACGTATTTAACAGCGTGTTAATTACCTATTTAACAAGGCGTTAAAATGCATACTTTATACTTATAAAGTACGTACTTTTTAATAAAGTGTAATACAAGTATATAAAGAGGATTTCAAATTTCTGTTTTATACTTCTTCAGTTCCTCACGCAATTCAAAAGCTTTGCCGCCAGTCATAGAGTTTAGCAATGCCCAAAAACGATCTCCATGGTTCATTTCACGCGTATGACTGAGTTCATGAAGCAAAACATAGTCAATTAAATGCTTAGGCAACAGAACCAGAAAATAAGACAGGTTGATAGCTTTCCGGGCCGAACAACTCCCCCATCGGCCACGACTGGAGTTAATCTTCACACTTTTATAAGGCAATTTATATTGTTCTGACAGCATATAAAGCCGTGGAGGCAGGATGATCTTTGCATTTCTTCTGAGAGCTTCTTCGATAACCTTACGTAACCACACTTGCAGGTTCTCATCTGCAAAGTCAGCAGAAGGTGGACAAATAATACGCATTTCACCCAATTCCGAATGAGCCAGAAACTTATCACGCTGCCCACTAACAAGTGATAATTTAAAATATTCCGTATCAATATGATAATTAAGATCTATCAATGGACGAACCACTTTCTCCTTAAGCCCACGTAACTTTACACGCAGCTGATCTATAGCGTTCGTAACATCAGCAGAGGTAGTTCCAGGAGGTACACTTACATAAATTGCATCGCTCTTTGTACGAAATACAAGGCTCCTTGCACGCGTATTGACACGTATGATCAAAGTGCCTAACTCATTATCTTCAATTATCCTATCCATTCCTTTCATACATCTGCAAATAAACAAATAATCCACCGGAAGAACAAATACAATATAGTAAAATCAGGGTAAATGATGGTTAATTATTGAAACGCAAATATCCGTAAAAAGGTAAATACAGGTATAAAAAAGAATAATAGCCTTTTAATCTGCGTCAACCCGTATTAATCGACATTTCATCAGATATTAATACGAAAAAAATCAAGATAAGATGCAACTTTACCAGGATAAACTACGTCTAATATACAGAAACCCAGAAAAAAGAAAAAAATGAAAACAAATTTAACAGTACTATTAGCTACACTCTTAGCCTGCTTACTGACCAGTTGTACCTTCGTAGCCGATAAATCAGGAAGATTAAAACCAAGTAAGAAATCTATTACCAGAGATTATGAGATTAAAAACTTCACTGCAATAGATGCCAATACAGTGAGTAACATTTACTACACACAGGCCACAGACGGAAAAAGTTCTCTCCAGATATCCGGACCGGATAATTTTGTTAATCTGATACAGGTTTCGGCAAAAGGCAATACATTGATACTTACAATGGACAAACAGAATAAAATAAGAGATACCAAAAACCTTAAAATCACAATCAGTTCCCCCGATCTGGACCGCATTAATTTTAAAGGTGTAGGAAATATCAGCATCAAAGATAGACTCATAACCAACACACTCGACATAGAGAGCAAAGGAGTGGGTAATATAGACATAGAAGATCTTAGTTGTCAAAATCTGACAGTGAGCTCTATGGGAGTAGGAAATGTAAACCTGAAAGGTAAAGTAGAAAATGCCAATCTCTATTCAAAAGGTGTGGGCGATGTAGAAGCCATCAATCTGGAAGCCATTCATGTGAAAGCTTCTTCCCATGGAGTAGGAAATATATCCTGCAATGCTGCCGAATCATTGGACGCCGCAGTAAGAGGCGTAGGAAGTATCCACTATAAGGGTTCGCCTGTGCAAAAGACATTCAGTAAAAAAGGTGTGGGAAGCATAAAAAGTATAGAATAACAAGAATTGCAGAAACAAAAACATCTGTAGCTTGTTACTTCAACTCAAAGATGTTTCGGAAGCATAAAGGTTTTCTCAATGCCAGACATCAGATAGATTATTAAAATTCTCTCTTACATATAACTTTATCTCTAACAGAGATACAAAAAAGGAAGTTTCCGTGAGGCAATTTCCTTTTTCTTTGTTTATCCCCCGATGACAGATAAGCATAATAAAAGGGCTACTGCATCACGCGGTAGCCCATCTATTTAGTTAGTTTTATTTATAAAAATTTGAGAGAATTGAAACTTCACAGCCTCAAGTTGTTTTAATTAAGCACACTAACTATATTATATGTTTAAAGCAAATGAAAATGTCTTTTTTTATCAAGAGTGTTTGGGCTTCATTGAAGCAGCCAATTTTGAGATAAACTCTGCACTCATATTACCTGTAAAATTAATCACGGAAAAATTATTTTTCCCATGCATTAACATCACCAATTCAATAATCGTATCATTCTTCTTTCGTACCATAATCTGACAATTTTCGGCACCGTCTTTGAAAGAAAGAAACGGTTCAAATCTTCCGGAATTCTTTTCTACCACTTTCAGAGCTTCATCATAATACTTTTGCCCTTTTACCTTGGCAGTAAGCATTTGCATACTCTTCAGATTAGATATTATCTCCAGAATTTCATCATCTTTTTCAGCATCACTTTTCATTATTTCCTCCATCATTTTCGGACTGATAGTAACACAAGTAAGATTTGAATCTCCTTTATGTTCTGTCAGAAAACGAGAAGCAAAGTCCTGAGCTGATACAGCTACAGACAGCAATGCCATCCAGCACATTAAAAGAACGCTCTTCATTATTTCTTTATCATATCGACTACACCTGCCCGCACACTGTCGGCCAAATGCTGGTCTTGTGATTTATTGATTCCCTCAGACAATATCATTAAAGCAGAAGATACTTGTTTGTAAGCTACTTCCGGATCATCATATGTATCTGTGTAAGCATCATAATTATAGTCCAAAGCCTCATCGGCAAAAATGGTATGTTGTGCTATACCGCCCAATGAAAACATTACAGCAACAACTGCAGCAGCTTTGAACAAAGGCATAAATCTTCCTACCAATGTCAGGCGTCTTGCCTTCACTACAGGCGCTTCTACCTGAGCAAGAATACGCACGTCAAAGTCTTCACTCAGCCCAACTTCCTGCTGAATCTGCTGATAAACAAACAGATCTCTATATTGAAACAAATGAGCAGGTACCTTTTCCTGTGAGAAGAAAGTACGCAATTCCAACTCCTCTTCTAAAGAAGTTTCACATTGCCAATATCGCTCCAAAAGCTGTTCTATATACTTACAGTCCATATTCTTCAATCTCAATATACTGTTGTTTCACTTTTTGTCTTGCCCTGAAGAGGTTCACTTTAACCTGTTCCTCCGTCAGATGCAGGACTTTTGCAATATCCTTATAACTTTCGCCCTCTATATCCCGGAGCTGCATTATAAGCCGCTGTTTCTCAGGAAGCTCATTAATCAACCGATGAATAATCTTCATCCGCTCATCATTTACCAACTGTTCATAAGGACCAGAAAGATCAACCTCTTCAGCCATATCCGAGGTAAGTTCTACGTTCTGAGCTTCTTTCTTTTGACTCCTATCTATTGCCAGATTTTTTGCAACGATCAGGCAATAAGCTTCAATAGACTCAAACTGCTTCCACTCATCACGTTTATTCCAGACTCGTATCATGGTGTCCTGAACTACATCCTCTGCTTCTGCCCTATCCAGGGTTATTCTAAGCGCCAATCGAAAGAGTTTATCTTTCAAAGGAAGTATGTCGTTTCGGAAACTGATTTCTTGCATCTCTATTAGAATGACGGGTGAGAATATAAAAAGTTACAGGTACAATCGTATTTTTTTTGAATTATTTTTTAATACGTGTACCGCTATCTCCATTAATAGCTGATGCTAAGGTGATTATCACTTCTGAGACACCTGCATTAATTGCTTCAAAAGAATTTTCAAGCTTTGGAATCATGCCACCTTGAATAATACCATCAGCCACATATTGATCAAACTCAGCAGGTGTAATCTGCGGGATAACACTGTCATCATCATTTTCATCGCGTAATACCCCCTTCTTCTCAAAGCAAAAGACAAGAGTCACATCAAAAAACCGGGCAAGCGCCTTTGCTGTTTCCCCGGCAATCGTATCGGCATTCGTGTTAAGCATATTCCCTTCGCCATCATGAGTCAGCGGAGCCATAACCGGAACTACACCTTTATATATAAGGTCAGACAACAAGGAAGCGTCTACCTTCTTCACATCACCTACAAAGCCATAATCAACTTCTTTCACCGGACGTTTGGCCGAGCGAATCACATTCATATCCGCCCCGGTCAGCCCTAAAGCATTCACCCCACGAGCTTGCAGGCCCGCTACAATATTCTTATTGACCAGTCCTCCATAGACCATTGTTACCACTTTGAGTGTTTCGGCGTCAGTTATGCGACGCCCATTCACCATTTTACTTTCAATGCCGAGTTGGGTTGCAATCTTTGTAGCCGATCTCCCTCCTCCATGAACAAGGACTTTGTGCCCTTCAATAGCTGCAAAATCATTTAATAATTGGTTGAGTGTGGCTTCTTCTTCTACTATTTTGCCACCAACTTTAATAACAGTCAGTTTTTCTCTCATAATTCTATATATTATATAAAGGAAGGTGCGTTAAAAGTCTGAGACATCTATCAATATATAACTTTAAAAACGCAGATTAACGCTGATTACCGCAGAGTTATTTAATCTTTGCGTAAATTAGCGTAATCTGCGTTTTAATGATAACGAATTTTACTTTCGGACACCCTCGCCAAAGGTTCTATTATTCCAAATAGGTATATCCGTAAAGCCCGGAACGATAATTTGAAAGGAACTCTTTTCCTTCTTCCACAGAAATCTTTCCTTCTTTTACAGATTTTGTAACCCAGGTTTCCAATGTACGCACCAGCTTCTTAGGATTATATTGCACATAATCCAGCACTTCTGCTACAGTCTCGCCGTCAATGATCTGTTCAATAGTATACCCTTTTTCGTTTACAGATACATGTACTGCATTCGTATCCCCAAACAAGTTATGCATATCTCCCAGTATTTCCTGATAAGCACCAACCAGGAATACTCCCAGATAATAAGGCTCTTTACTTTTCAAACTATGCACAGGCATATAATGAGCTACATTCTTCGTAGAAATAAAGTTTGCAATCTTCCCATCCGAGTCACAAGTAATGTCCTGCAAAGTAGCTGACCGCTCAGGTTTTTCATCCAATCTTTGAATAGGCATAATAGGGAATATCTGATCGATAGCCCAGGAATCCGGCAGTGATTGAAATAACGAGAAATTACAAAAATATTTATCGGCCAATAGTTTAGACAGACCACGGAACTCATCCGGTGCATGCTTCAACCCACTTGCGATCTGATTTACTTCGCGAGTGATAGACCAGTAAAGACGTTCAATCTGTGCACGAGTTTTCAAGTCAACAATACCATGACTGAACAGATCGAGTGCCTCTTCACGAATCTGCTGTGCATCATGCCAGGCTTCAAGCATCTTGTTCTGATTCAAGGTATCCCAAATACCATACAGCTCCTGCACCAATTCGTGTGCGTCCGGTGCTATCTCTTCCTCATCATCCCATTCGGGCAGTGTGGTCGTTTCCAAAACTTCAAAAACAAGTACAGAATGATGTGCCGTCAATGCACGTCCGCTTTCTGTTATAATATTAGGATGAGGAATACCATTCTTATCACTGGCATCTACAAGAGTAGAGATAGAGTCGTTGACATACTCCTGAATAGAATAGTTCACACTACTTTCGCTGCTCGATGAACGTGTTCCGTCATAATCAACTCCCAATCCACCGCCAATATCAACAAATTGTACATTAAAACCCATGGAATGAAGTTGTACATAAAACTGGGAAGCTTCACGCAAAGCAGTCTTTATGCGGCGAATTTTAGTCACCTGACTACCAATATGGAAATGAATCAGTTTCAAGCAGTCTTTCATATCCTTCTTTTCCAGGAAATCAAGTGCCTCAAGCAATTCGCTGGAAGTCAATCCAAACTTACTGGCATCACCACCGGATTCTTCCCATTTACCACTACCGGAAGAAGCAAGTTTAATACGAATGCCGATATTGGGCATCACATTCAATTGCTTCGCCATCTTGGCAATGAGTTTCAGCTCATTCATTTTTTCTACAACGAGAAAAATACGCTTGCCCATCTTTTGTGCAAGCAAAGCAAGTTCAATATAACTTTCGTCTTTATATCCGTTGCAGATAATCAACGAATCAGAATCAGTATTAACAGCAATTACAGCATGGAGTTCCGGTTTAGAACCAGCTTCAAGACCAAGATTAAACTTCTTTCCATGACTGATTATCTCTTCCACAACCGGGCGCATCTGATTTACCTTAATGGGGTAAATGATGAAATTCTGTGCTTTATAGCCATACTCTTCAGCAGCTTGTTTAAAGCAATATGCTGTCTTCTCAATCCGATTATCCAGAATATCCGGAAAACGCAGCAACATGGGAGCTGCCACATCACGCAACTGCAGTTCATCGACCAACTCCTTCAGGTCGACACCTATGCCATCCTTACGCGGTGTAACAACCACATGACCTTTGTCATTTATACCAAAGTACGAAGTACCCCAACCAGTAATGTTGTAGAGTTCCTCAGAATCTTCAATACGCCACTTTCTCATTTTAATGTATTCAGTTGTGTTTATAAAATATTTAAGGCAACAAAAATAGTTATAAATCCATAGTATACAATCAGAAAGACACGTTTTTTAAATAAGACAGGTTCGGAAGGCGCAAATAAGTCATAGTTTTAATAAATCGCGTAGCCGCTGCACTGATTTTTCAATCTGCGAGCGATCCTCTAATTCATCGGCATTAAAAACATACTGGGCCTGAGAATAGAACGGTGCACGTTTCTCCAACGCCTGAATGATAAATTCTTTCAGTTCCTCATCCTCTTTACCTTGTAAAATAGGACGCTGCTGTTTGGCAACACGCAGTCTATGAAATAAAACATCGGGATGGACATTCAAAAAAACAGTTTTACCATGATGATTCATGAAATCCATATTATCGAAGAAACAGGGGGCACCACCACCTGTAGAGATAACAACATTTTCAAAAGCACCTACCTCACGCAACATATTTCTTTCCAGTTCACGAAAACCTGCTTCACCGCGTTCGGCGAATAACTCTCCCACTGTCTTATGGAAACGCTCTTCCATATACCAGTCCAAATCAACAAACGGTACGTTCAGTGTTCGGGCAAAAGCTTTCCCTAAAGTTGTTTTACCGGCACCCATATAGCCGGTCAGGAATATACGAATCATAATTACCTATCTTTTCTTTTCAGAGCAAAGATAGGTAATATAATTATAGAATAAATAAAGTTTGTACTTCAATTTACTCTAAATTTGTTATGATTTTAAGCGATTTATATCCTGACGTGATCACTTAAATACTTTCACTCTTTCAGAGAGTGCTTTAAATTCTTTATCCCCCGGTTCTCCAACCGGCATACCAAACGGCATTTCAGCAATCAGATGCCAACTGGCCGGTAATTCCCAGGTACGACGCACTTCTTCATCAATCAGAGGATTGTAATGTTGCAGAGAAGCGCCAAAACCAGCATCTTCCAACATACTCCAGATTGCTAACTGATGCATGGCCGATGTTTGTAAGGACCACCCAGGAAAATTATCTTTATAACTGACAAATGTATCCTGCAGCGTTTGCACAACATATTGATCTTCAAAGAACAATACAGTACCATAACCACTCTCAAAACAATTATCAATCTTTGATTCTGTATTTTTAAAAGCCTCCGGAGTTACAATCTTCCGTATAGCATCTTTCACTATTTCCCATAGTTTCTTATGATTCTCACCCAAGAGTAATACGACGCGGGTCGACTGAGAATTAAAAGCCGATGGTACGTGGGTTACCGCAAAATTTATGATACGCTCTATCTCTTCGTCAGAAACAGGTGACTGATTTGTGATTGAATAGTAACTTCTCCTGTGTTTCAGGACATCTTTAAATGATTTTTGCATCATAGTCTCCTTTCTTTGGGTTTATAATCTGTTATATAGAGAACAACTGATCTTGAAAACTTGTTCGATAAGTAGTACTTCAAATTTAATTCATACTATGACAACGTTTTATTAAAACGCAAATGATCGCAGTTTTTCGCAAATTAGAAGGTTTGCTGTACTTGAGAGACGATATTTTTGCGTGAATTTGCGATAATCTACATTTCAATGATAGGTTCATTTAATTAGGATACAGTACTTACTAAAATATATTTGTAACTTTACCACCCGAATAAATAAAAAGATGAATGGCAAAGCAAAAATTTTATGTGGTATGGGAAGGCGTAACCCCAGGTATTTATTCTTCCTGGACTGATTGCCAACTACAAATTAAAGGATACGAAGGAGCCAAATATAAGTCATTTGACAGCCGGGAAGAAGCAGAACGTGCTCTCGCATCATCTCCTTACGCATATATTGGTAAAAATGCCACAAACAAAAAAGAAAATAAACCTACCTCACACACGTTGCCTGCTGCTGTAATAGAGAATAGCCTTGCTGTAGATGCAGCCTGCAGTGGTAATCCCGGTCCGATGGAGTATCGCGGAGTACATGTAGCCAGTCAACAGGAAATATTTCACTTCGGCCCAATGAAAGGTACAAATAATATCGGTGAATTCCTGGCATTAGTACATGGACTTGCCCTCCTGAAACAAAAAGGATTCGATATGCCCGTCTACAGTGACAGTGTGAACGCTATCAGTTGGGTAAAACAAAAGAGATGCAAAACAAAATTGCCACGCACCGCTGAAACGGAACAGCTTTTCTTACTAATAGAACGTGCCGAGAAGTGGTTAAAAGAAAACACCTATTCTACCCCTATTCTGAAGTGGGAAACCAAAGAATGGGGCGAAATTCCCGCCGACTTCGGAAGAAAATAAACTACTTGAACTTCTTTATCAGAAAACTCGGATTCACACGCAGGTAAACACCAAAAGAAAAGCTGGTGGCACTACCAGGCTTTATCATTTCCCCATCTGCTTTTGTCATAGTGCCAGGCAGATACTGATAAATATCCGCTTTAGCGCCAAGGGCATAGTGTTTACCAAATGAGCGAGAATATTCTACAGAAAGGAAAAGAGTTTGCGGATCATTATAAAACGCCCCTTCTTCTTTCGTGGAAACAGAGCCAAAATAAGGAATGCCAAGCAAAGAGATAAAGTCTTTTGACATAAAATACCCACCTTTGATACGTATATCTTTAAGATCAGTATAAGCAGCAGCGTATAGCCCTACTCCTTTATCAAAAGGCCATAAATGTCCTGCCTGCTGATAATAGGCTACTGCATCCACTTCTACATTCACTCGTTTCAGCACCGGACGATTCACGTTCCAGGTTACTCCGGCTCCTACGGAACCATTCATCAATGTTTGTACCGAATTCGTATAGATCGTATCCTGTTCTCCTCCACGATGTTGAATAGTCATTTGCACAGGTGTATAGTAATGGAAGCGCGCTTTCGGATCATTGTATTTTATCAACGAAGACAGCCCTACAACAAAAGACTCCTGATGGGTATCTTCTTCAAAAATGTAACTCATCCAATTGACCCACGCATCCAGATGCAAGTGCCGGGAGTCATATAAAAACTGCAATCCCGTTTCCGGATCGGCAGTCAGGTTTAATTCCGGACTATAAAGAGGAGCAATCAGCCCGTGATTGGAACCACCATAAATATTTCCCAGAATAAGATTCACACGAGACAAGGCCAATTGCACTCTGAAATAAGGCAAGATATGTGTTCCTCGTTGGTATTGACTTCCTTTCCAGGTGGCTATATCATGATAAGCATAGTTGGGGAATTTATAAGCACCGCTATAAATCAATGCATGCGCTCCTAACTCCAGTTTTATATTTTTCAGCGGATAATAGACAACCTTAGGTTCCAGCCACATACCCGGCAATGAATATCCCTTCATCACAGTACCGGCATACTCGTTATCTTTAAAAAAACTGATATTATCCAGTTCTACAGACAACTCTCCTACTCGTTCAGGATTAATGTTGTAATCAGTCTTACAAACTTTCTCTTCCACTTGGGCCCGAACCGTTGTAGTTACTATGAGAAGCATCATCAAACAACCTGTCCATCCAATATATCTGCCGTTTTTCATTTTACCTTCTATCAAAGGGATTGCATATCATTCAGTCGCTTATAGTATCCATTCATTTCCAATAATTCTTCATGCTTGCCGCGTTCTACAATCTCTCCTTCATAAAGTACGCAAATTTCATCTGCATTCTTTATTGTCGAAAGCCGATGGGCAATAGCAATCGTCGTACGTGTTTTCATTAATCTTTCAAGAGCTTCCTGTACCAGACGTTCAGATTCTGTATCAAGAGCAGAAGTTGCTTCATCAAGAATCAGAATCGGAGGATTTTTCAATATGGCACGGGCAATACTGATACGTTGGCGCTGCCCTCCAGACAGTTTACCACCACGGTCTCCGATATTGGTATTATAGCCATCTTCCTTTTCCATGATAAAATCATGGGCATTAGCAATCTTGGCAGCCTCTATCACTTGTTCCATAGTTGCATTTTCCACACCGAAAGCAATGTTATTGAAGAAAGTATCATTAAAAAGGATAGCATCCTGATTTACATTTCCAATCAAACCACGCAAATCAGATATACGTACATCCTTAATACTCGTACCATCAATCTTTATATCTCCTCCTTGCACATCATGATAGCGAGGCAACAAATCAACCAATGTAGACTTGCCGGATCCGGATTGTCCAACTAAAGCGATTGTTTTTCCTTTTGGTATTGTAATACTAACATCCTTCAGCACCTCTCTTTTTTCGTCATAACTGAACGTAATATTTTGAAACTCGATTTTGTCATTCAATCCGTTCAACGGCTTCGGATTCGGAGATTCTTTTATTTTGTTTTCTGCTTTCAATATCTTATCCACACGCTCCATAGAAGCCAATCCCTTTGGTATATTATAGCCCGCCTTTGAGAATTCCTTTAATGGATTAATTACGCTATACAAAATAATCATATAAAAAATAAAAGACGGAGCATCTATAGCAGAGTTATTACCCAATATCAACGATCCTCCAAACCATAACACAACCACAATCAACAAAGTACCCAAAAATTCACTCATCGGATGAGCCAATGATTGTCTGATAGCGACACGATTTGTAGCATCCCGATATTCGTTACTGCACTTTGTAAAACGATCCACCATTTTCTTCTCCGCAATAAAAGCTTTAATTATACGGAGCCCCCCCAAAGTTTCTTCCAGCTGCGACATGGTATCACTCCATTTTGCCTGCGCCTCCAAAGACTGGCGTTTTAATTTCTTTCCGACAACTCCCATCACCCATCCCATACCGGGTAATACAAGTATTGTAAACAAAGTCAACTGCCAACTCGTGATAATCAACGTACTAAAGTAGAAAAGGATCAAAATCGGGTTCTTAATCAACATATCCAACGAACTGGTAATAGAGTTTTCTACCTCACCGACATCTCCACTCATACGTGCAATAATATCTCCCTTACGTTCTTCGGAAAAGAATCCTAATGGCAATGACATCACTTTTGAGTATACCATTATGCGAATATCACGAACTACCCCTGTGCGTAATGGAACCATTACAGCTGAAGAAGCAAAATAACAAGATGTTTTCAGCAGTGTCATAAAAGCAAGAAATAATCCTAAAAAGAGTAAGGTAAGTGACGCCCCATTCGTCTGGATCATTTGGGTAACATAATAATAAAAATTATTCACCCCTATTTCTTTTAAACTTGCACCCGAATCCCATGGAATAAACTCATAAACTTTATTATCCATCTTAAACAGAATCTGTAAGATTGGGATAATTAATGTAAATGAAAAAACATTAAGTACAGCAGATAGTATATTCAGCAATATAGCCCATCCCAGATATTTTTTGTAAGGCGCCACGAATCGGCGCATGAGTTGAAAGAATTCCTTCATTAGTTTGTCATTAAAAGAATTAAGTCGCAAAGATAGGAGAAAATCCTCAGTTTACAGAAACTACCTTTAATTTTATTATCTACTTTAGAATTTGTTAAAACCGAAAACACACAAAGTTACAAAAAAAAAGATATTTTAAGAAGCTGCTTACAGGAATTTTAGTCTCTCGATTAATTGAAACAATCAATCACTAGACCAGATATCCAACTCTTTAGGGTTTGTATAAGGACAATATCAAGCTACACAATATACTACAGATATGAATCCAATATTTAGCTATTTCCTTCTCCAAATTATAAACGGGAATAATATATAGAAATAAGGGGTGCATTCAACATATCCAATTACTTTTTAGTTACAGAATCTTTTATTAGCTGTCTCACATCACGTTGAAACTTCTGCACAGAGTGTACCTCACGAATATAACTAACGGCCTCACATGACAATTTCTTACGCCTTTCTTCATCACTCATAACTTCCTCAATTGCTGAAACAAATTTAGGAACTTCATCAAATCCATCGCCCAATACTGTGCCTACGAATTTTCCAAATTTAGAAGTTAAATCCTCAGGATTTCTACAACTGACAAGAAGTGTACCATAAGCCAATGCTTCAAGGAAGGTGATAGGCAAGGCTTCATGGATAGAGGTATTTACCAATATTTTAGCATCTCTTATGTATGCATTTTTCTCTTCACCCTCTACATGCCCCACGAAATGGAGGTTAGGGATACCAGCTTTATATGCCGACATAACTACCTCGTTCTCTTTTTTCTCTCTAAAAGTTTGTCCCAACATAAAAAATTCATATTGAGGCATTCTTTTCGCTATTTCACAGAATAGCCATCCTCGTTTCACCGATTCAATACGTCCAATAAAAATTATATGATTCTTTTTTTTATAAGTAGCAGGATCAAATGTATAATCTATATCTATCGGATTCGCACAATAAGTAATATCTACATCTTCCGGTAACCGATACAATACTTTGGCTTTCTCATTTAAGAAATATCCTTGTGATATAAATTTAAGCTGCCCATTACAATAGAATCGATTCACCATATCATATAGTTCAGAATTCCAATAACATGACTCAGTAAAGAGCTTTACTGTCTGAATTTCCTGCCATTCGGTCCAAGGTCTGGGATCTTGTATCCAATGTATAATAGGCTTTCCCCGGTGTTCGTACTTCAAAAGATCATGCGTCAATTCAACGGTAAGATAGACATCATAATTGGTTCTTTTCAACCACTTATAAACAAATTTTCTACCGGGTGGGACTATAATTGTCACTCCATCTATTTTCTTTTTCTTAGCTCTATACTCCCATTTATTAGAACTCTTTCCTAAGAGAACTTCCACAGACATCTCTTCATTCGGTAGATAACGAGCTATATAATAACGTGCAAGAAAGCCATACCCTCCAAAGGCAGTCCCCATTCCACCAAAATACTCGTCAATAATGAGAGCTATTTTTATCTTCTTGGGATTAATATTTATTCCACACATTTTTTTGATTGTTCGAATCAACCGTTCTTTTTTAAACATACCAATAAATCCTTTATAAGGTGTTTTCTTCAGATATTCAAAATAAAGGTTCCGCAATGGGTTACAACACTCCTCATTAATACTCCATGGTTTGATCCGACCCGTATAGTGAATGATAACCGGACTTTCTGCCCTTGTATGGAGAACCTCCTCTGTCGTATAGTTATAGATTACTGGGACTTCTTTTATCTTTCCTCTTAAAGCCCAATTTATAATGTCCTGATCTTGATACTCAAATTTATCGCAGTATTTTTTTGCCACATCCATCAGTAGTGCGGTTATATTCTCATTACGCATAGCCTCAAGATTCATCAAAATCACTCCGGCATTTATGTATATATCAGACTCTTGCAAACCAATACTATATTTATATTTTATCCGTTCTATCCAGGAATCATTCACACCTGCGCACAAATAACCCTCCAAAGGAGTTTTCCATAATTCGGTTATAGGGCCATCAACAATCAAGTCAGCATCTAAATACAAAATACGAGTAAGTTCCGGGAACATATCCGCTATTAGCAATCGATAGTATGTATGACAAGTAATGTATTTTATATGGAGTTTAAAGCCTTCAAATATAGCATGATCCACTAATTTAAACTCAACACGATTATTATTACCATATCCCTCTACTGCAGAAACAAACAACTTCTTATTTTCATCAGAAAAATAGTCCGTCAAAATGTAGAAATCAATGCTACTGGTAAGATTATTCTCCAGAACAGATATCATTGCAGCACAACAATGCTGAGCATATGAATTGTTTACAGTAAAAACAATCGAAATTCTATTATCCATTACTTATTCAGGAATTTAATATTATTCGACAAATATAGATAAAAAATCTCGGTTCATAAGCGTGCCTTATTAAAAGAACAGCTTTTTTTCCACCCCCGTTTGTAAAAAAAATCAAGACCTTATATCTTCTAAATTTGGTACTACGAACTCACAATTCAATTAATATTATATTTATGAGGAACATCTAAATTGATACCTATGGAACGATACTGCGGTCTTGATGTACACAAAGACAGTGTATCCATGTGTATAAGTGACATATTTAATATTCCCAGGAAAACAATATCTTGTCATTACCACAGTCCATATCATACATCGATTTTATTCCTGTCGTTATCTCCTTAATATATTAATATTACTCTGAAAATGCCCATAATATATTTATCGCACTCAAATGAAGAGTTATCGATTACCAAACGATCTTTATAATCTTATTTATATTTTCCCTCTACTACGATAATAAGATAGATATAAATCACCTAACCAACCTGACAATTGATAAACTGATAGAATCTTTAATTGACGTTTAGTCAACCCAGCCCGTAATCCGGGCATTCTTTTTAGATCATTAGCCGCTTTTCTCAGATCTGCAGGTGCATCTTCATATCGCTTCCAATACATTGCCCAAAAAAGATTCTGAAGTTGCAAATGCGCTAAATCCTCCTCGAACTCTCTAATTAACCCCTTTCTCCGTAAATAATGCTCTATCCAAGTAGGATAAGCCCTAAGGTCTTTATACATCGTGTCACTTACTACCTCCGAACGTGACAAAGAATTAGGACGTACATAATAATTTAAAATAGGCATATCGATAGTCACTACTTTTTGAGCAAAAGAAAGAAGTTGAACCATCAGTATGGCATCTTCACCTAAAGAAATATCGGGCACATGCTCTATAGAATGGTCAAGGAATAAAGAACGCTTCTGAAAATTAGCCCACACACTCCAGTATCCTCTACCCTGAAGAATCTCTCTAAAATATTCCATCCCGGATAATGTATCAAAAGTCATCGATACAGATCTTTTAGGTTCTTTTCCTAATGTACAAAAATAAAAAGGTGCTGCAACAATATCAGCATCGGAATTTTCAGCTTTATCTACCAAATGTTCAACCGCTCCGGGCAGCAAAACATCATCGCTATCCAGGTGTTGAATATATTTCCCTTTAGCAATATCAATCCCTGATTTTCGCGCAGACGGCAACCCTCCATTTCTCTTATTTATAATAATAATACGTTCATCAAGTTTGGCATACTTCTCCATAATAGTAAAACTATCATCTGTAGAGCCATCATTAACTATTATTATTTCCAGTGTAGAATAACTTTGCCCAATCACGCTTTCAATACACGCCTCTAAATAAAGCTCACTATTATAAACAGGTATAATTACAGAAACCAAAGGAGATGATAAGTTAACCATCATAAACAATTTCTAATTTATTAATTCCATTCTTTTTTCGACGATAACAATAATGATTCAAATAGCCTTAGCCATTTTTCACCAATTACCTCCGGAGCATAATCCATAGACTTACGAATAACATTCCCTTTCATTTTTTGCAGTTTATCAGCGTCATTCAATAAGTCAATTAACAAACGCGCATATTCTTTTAAAGAAAATGGAGGTACGAGTATTCCATTTTCTCCCGAAGGGGATATAATTTCATGTATACCCGCTACGCAATCAAAAGCAACAGGTACCACTCCATTTGCCTGAGCTTCGGTAAGGCAAAGCGGCCATCCTTCATAATTAGAAGTCAAACATAGCACCGAAGCATTATAATAATATTTATCAACACAGCTACTATATCCTACAAAGCTGATACGCTGTAATTGTTTTTTTTGCGCTCTCTGTTGAAGAAACACTTTTTCATCCCCGTCGCCAACCAAAATCAACTCCCAATCCGGTACTTCTCTATAAATCAGTTCCCAAATATCTATCAAACGATCTATACGTTTATCTTCATAGGTCATACGCCCTACAAATAAAATTTGTTTCTTTTTATTCGGATTTATGTTCTCAACCCGTTTTTCCGAATTAGGAATTACAGATATCTTATTTTCCTCAGGAGACAATCCTATTTTATCAATCAACGTCTGTTTATACCCTTCGCACAAGACCGTATATACATCCACCTGTTCGTATATCCTACGATAATCACCCAAAAGACGTTTATAGTATTTCTTAAACCAAACGGTTTTAGGGTAAGTAAATAAAATCCACTTTATTCGCCCGGATAATGAATGCCATGCTTTTTTCTTTTTATTGTAAAGATCATGCCCAATCTCCCAAAAAGGAACACTATGCAAAGCAAATATTATTTTACAATTAGTATTATTCCGTATATGTGCCAGATGCGACAATGTTTGAACAGGCAAAACAAATATATCAATCCTCAGCTGCTTTAAAGTCTCAATAATAGCATCTGCATTTTCTTTACTATTAACGCTTGCTTTGTCCGGCAGTTCCAAAAGTATTATGTTGGATAAAAACTTATCACGTATTTCTCTCGCCAGAACATATACTTCAAATCCATAATGAGATATATAACCAGCAATATCAATAGTCACTCTATCTGCTCCACCACTAGGAAATTCGTTATGTAAAAACAAAATTCGTTTTTTATCCATTACTTTTTAGGTCTTTGTTTTATAAAGCGGTAATACTTTTCGAAAAAAAACGGTGACATATTAAACATCCAATAATAAAAAGAAGTTTTACGGGGTTTAAGAGGGAGTAATCCTCCTTCTTTTATTTTTTTTATCATATCAGTCTGTCCTCGTCCACCGCAGCGAATGCTGTTCTTAAATAATCTCATAATAATCACAGCAATGTGATCATCAAAATAGGCTACTATCTTTGGATCATTACTAACAGTAATTTTAAAATTATTCAGCGATACCATAGCCGCAACCATATATAGTGCATTAGATTCACAATACTGATTCATAAAAGAACCGCTATTTTGGAAATAAGAATAAAAACACAAGGGTAGATATTTTATTCTGTTTGCATAAAAAATAGCTCTTGGCACAAATTCTTCATCCTCATGCCTAATAGGAATCATCTTTAATTGATTAGCAATAAGAAAAGTGCGTTTATAAACATATAGCGGAACCATTGCCGGATAAAAATCTCTCAGAAGAAACTCTCTTCCGGAAATGATATTTGAATCATTCAATTCCATATGATAAGGTTGCTCTAAAAAACTTCCATCCAAAGAAATATGCTTATAATTCAACAACATCATATCCAATTTACCATCAGACATCTCCTTATAAATACGTTCAAAAACATTCGGATAGAAGCAATCGTCAGCATCCAAAAAAAGCAAATACTCACCACAAGCCTCTAATATCCCCTTATTCCTTGCGCAACTAACTCCCTCATTTTCAACATAAATACACTTTAAAAATGAATATTTCTCACACAAAGAATCCAATATTTCAATGGAGTTGTCCGTTGAACCATCATTTATTACAATTGCTTCATAACAATCATATGGTAAATCCTGATTGGCAACTGACTCTATACATCTGTTTAAATATTTTGCAGCATTATAAGCTGGTATAATAACAGAGATTTGCATATATATATCCCGCTTTTCGTAAATTAAGGTGGTAAAGATAGTCAAATATAGTTGGACATAATTAATAGAAAAAGACTTTTTCAGAAAAAAGAGCAAAAATATGCAGTATTTCCCCTATCTTTGCATTTATTACTTTACATAGTAAAACAAAAGCTGATTAAGATATATCCAATGAAAGTTTCATTAATCATTTCAACCTACAATTGGCCTGAAGCGTTAAGACTTAGCCTTATGACAGTGTTGCATCAGACCCAATATCCGTACGAAATAGTTATAGCGGATGACGGCTCTACCATTGAAACTCAGAATATGATTAAAGAGCTTCAGACTGAATATCCTATCCCCATACAACACATTTGGCACGAAGACAAGGGGTTTAGGAAAACAATGATTATGAACAAGGCCATCAAAGCAGCTACGGGAGATTACATCATCCAAATTGATGGGGATATATTACTGCACCCTTATTTCATAGCAGATCATCTCGAAATAGCTGAGCCTGGATATTTCATAAGAGGCGGGCGTACACTCATCAATGCATTTAAAACAAGATTTTTTCTGCACCGCAATGCGCTTCGCCCCCAGAAAAGTAATTTAATGAGAAGTAACAATAAGTTCAATGCATTCAGAATACCCTTCCTTGCAAATATATTCAGTGGGATATCGGAAGATGTAACACATGTAAAAGGGTGCAATATGGCTTATTGGAAGAAAGACTTTATTGCAGTAAATGGCTATAATAATGATATTAATGGCTGGGGACATGAAGATATAGAGCTTGCTATCCGCCTTCATAATTCAGGAATTAAGATGAAAAAAGTGAAATTTAAAGCAATAGCTTACCACCTTCACCATCCTTTGAATTCAAGAAACTGTGAAGAAAAGAATATGGAAATTTCCAATCTTGCACTCAACAAAAAAATAATACGAGCAAAGAATGGATACGACAGCCTATAGCCGTACTTCAAAAGTCAGTATAATCGTTCCAATGTATAATGCAGCCTCTTTTCTAAAAGAGACTTTAGACAGTATTCTTAATCAAACTTTCACAGACTTTGAACTACTACTCATTGATGACTGTTCAAAAGACAATACCTTAGAAATAGCTAATTCTTTTTCTGATCCTCGTATTTGTGTTATTAAAAACGAAAAGAATTTAGGAGCCGGAGGCACCCGAAATAAAGGTATTGAACTCGCCCAATCAACCTATATTGCATTTTGTGACGCGGATGATATTATGTTTCCCAATAGATTAGAAGAGCAATATAACTTCATGGAACAGCATCCGGATATTGATATCTGCGGTAGTTTTGTAAAATTAATCAACAAGAGAGGTGCTATTACAGGTAAATTTACATTTCCGGTAAAACATGATAAAATAGCTGTTGAGATGTTCTTGCGCTGTGCATTCCAACAGTCCACAGCTTTTATCCGCAGTCAGTCTTTTAAGCAATCCGGACTTAAATATAAAGAAAATCATTATGCTGAGGATTATGATTTATGGGCCAACGCCATAAAAAAACTGAAATTTCATGTTATCCCTCATTTTTTGATGTACTACAAGATTTCTGATTCGCAGATATCTTCTGTATCTTTTGATAAACAGCAAAAAGATGCCTATCTGGTTTACAAACAGATGATGGAGGATTTAGGGGTTCGTTACAATGAACATATTATTGAACTTCATTATGAGTTGGCACATCGCAAGAAAAAAACATTCCCGGAAGAATGGATAAAAGAATATGAAACTTTCTGCAGAGAATGCCTTTTAAGGAATAAATCTGTAAAAATCTACAAAGACAAGCTCTGGAGACAAGCTATGATACATAATTATAAAAAGTCGCAATATTTATTGCATAATAAAATTGTAGCGACTATCAAGACATTTTTCAAATTCAAAATTCTCAAATAATGGATATCAAAATTTCTATTATCATACCAGCTTACAATGCACAAAAGTATATTGAGAGGTGTCTTCGGTCATTGTCTGTACAAGACATGCCAACTAATAATTATGAAGCGATTGTGATCAATGATGGTTCTACAGACAACACTCAAAGCCTTTTAGATGTATTATGTAAACAGTACTCATTTACCCGTTATGTATCTACCCCTAACAGCGGGCTTAGTGCATCCCGAAACAGAGGTGTAAAAGAAGCAACAGGAGAATATCTATTATTCTTAGATGCAGATGATAGTATTATACCCAACTGCTTAAAGGATATTTATGAGGAGATGTCCGGAAATCAACTGGATATGATGTTAATGAACTACCAATATATACTTCCCAACGGAACTCAACGGAAGGGCGGATATCATATTGATAAGAATGACGAGAAAATAGTCTCCGGCAAACAGTTTTTAATCAGAGAAAACTATCCGCCGATGATTCCATTGTATGCATATCGTCGCTCTTTTATTACCGAGAACAACCTCACTTTTCTTTCTATCGGACATGAAGATGAGGAGTTTACTCCCAAAGCTATTTACATGGCTAAGCGTATTAAATATTATCCTCTGACTTTCTATAACTATTTCCAGAATGAAGAGTCATTCATGCATACCTACAAAGAAAGTAACTTTTATGATATGCTCACTGCAATGGGTTCACTCAATAGGTTCAGACTTGAACACGAAAATGATCCTAAAATCATATCCTATTTCAACGACCACATTGCAAACAGAGTGATAATGATATTCAAACGCAGTATCAGGGACGGACATTCCATCCAAAAGGAGTTAATACAGAAAATTAAAGAAGAAGGTCTATATCCATTGTGTCCCCGAAAGCCATCCTTCTATATACGATTATTCAATTATTCGCCTACCTTATTTGAGAAATACTACCGCTTCATTAAGCATAAATAAGAAAAGAAACAGAAATAAAGATATTTTTTTAATACATTCCCAAAAAGTCTTTTTATTATTTACCCTCTTCAGATGTAATATCTTACGAACTTTTAGTATACTCTTCGTAGAGTTTCACTTCATTGTCCGTAGAGTTTCGCATCATTCTTCGTAGAGTTTCGAGCTGTTCCTCGTAGAGGAAAAACGTCCCAATATACCATTCTGATTTTCAACAGATTACAATAAAATCAAAATGTATTCTTTTTTCCTTTACCAAAGGATCTATTTTTTATACAACCAAGAAGTCTTTTTGTTCTCCAATAATTACAAATATACTTTATTCACACACCAGCTTATCCGTATTCATCCTCGTCATATATTGCTGAATTATTGCCTTCAACTCTGATTCCATAGAAGATTGTATTTCGGGCAAAGTACCTAGCAAATTATGTTCCAGCAAACGATCTGAAACAAAGTCATACAGGGCAACCGGCTCTTTACCATCAAACTGAAGTAGATAATGACCTTTATGATATTGATAAACACCGCCTATATAGTTCACTGCAGAAGTCTGATCGGCGGGAGTAGTGAGTAAATCACATCCGAAAGAAATGTAAGGCTTGTCATATCCCAAATATCCCAATACAGTAGGCATTATATCTATTTGTTGGGCTATAGCATCGATATGCCCTTTCAATGTACTACCCGGCTGGTAGAAAATGACGGGTACAGCAAATGTGCCACTTTCAGTCATATATTCGGGATGCTCCGTTTGATTGGTATGATCGGCTGTGATCACAAACAATGTATTATTGAACCAAGGCTCATGAGAAGCTCTCTCGAAAAAACGCTTCAACGCATAATCCGAATAACCAATACACTGATGAATAGGCAATGTCCCTTTGGGAAACTTACCCGTATACCGTTTGGGTATTACAAACGGATGATGGGAAGAAGCACTAAAAAGAGCAGCCGCAAAAGGTTGACGGAAAGAAGAAAGTTCATCTGCAAAAAACTGGAAAAACTCTTCGTCCCAGATAGCCCAGCGACCGTCAAAATCATCATCATTGTTATATTCTGTACGTCCGTAATAATCCTGAAAACCTGTAGCTCGCGAGAAAGCTTCAAAGCCCATTGAACCATTTTCGGCACCATGGAAAAAAGCAGTATAGTATCCCTTTTTACGTAACTCACCCCCAATACCGGATACTTTATTCATTGAAGCCGGTGTCAGAAAAAAGGGTTCTACAAACATAGGAATACCGGACAATACGGAGGGCATCCCATCAATACTTTTGTGCCCGTTGGCAAATGAGTATTCAAATGTGAGACTCTCTGAAATCAATGAATCCAGGAACGGGGTATATCCCTTATAAGCTCCCCCATCCAAATCTTTATTTAAAACACCAATGTATTCCTTTCCGAAGCTCTCCATGATAAATACCACCACATTCAGCGGACGGAACTGCACACTATCCGCCGGAGTATGGACAGGTGTATAAACGGCCTCCATCGCAGCCTCATCTTTATAATAGGCAGGTACTACAAACGGCTTTTTACCAATAGTACGTATCATCGCAAAAGGAGTATTAAGCACCAGCCCTGTCTCAATGGGACGATTGACATATTGGTTGGCATTACTAACCGTAATAGGTCGCACAGCAGCTCCGATACCACCACGCATACCAAATATGCAAAAAGGTATGACAGCAACAAGACAAACCAACTGCATTCCATAATAACTCCACGGATTCAGATTCTCTGATTTTCCCAAAGGCTTTCTGTATAACTTAAACATACCATAAATCAACACAACAGCCAGCAAAGTCAGATACCAATGATTCAGCAACTCTACTCCGATAATGCCTGCTATGTTATTCTCATTACTGAATTCATTGAAAACGGAAGCAGTGGTCCGGCGATTGGTAAACTGAAAATAGACCGTATCCATCAGATTCATAATCAGGGCAATACTATTAGTAAAGACAAAAACGCCTTTTGTCACTTGCTGATAGCGTTTATATTCTTTATAGTGTAATGGGAAAAACATCAGAAGAATGTACAAAGCATTGATATAAACAATAGCAGACGTATCAAAAACCAGCCCCCCTTTAAGTATTGTCATTAATTCAGCGCCTGTCAATTCTGAATAATAAGAGTAATTGACCCACAAAAAAACAAACCGACAAATCATAAAAAGAAGATAGGACAGCGCCAGATTACATAGTGCAGCAAGCACCACTCGTATATAAGGAAGGAAAGAAAGAGATCGTTTCATATTAATGTAATATCAAGTATAACAGCGACAAAATTAATATATTTAATTGGTTCTGCCATTAAAATACCCAAAAACACTTACCTTTGCAACCTATAAACCAGAAATTATAAAACGAATGAAAATAGCTTTTGATGCCAAAAGAGCAGCACAAAACCGCACAGGTCTCGGCAATTACAGCCGCTTTGTTATTGAAGGCTTAAGCCGTTACTACCCTGAAAACAAATACCTGTTGTACACTCCCAATGAACGAAAAGCAAAGTTATTGGGTAATTTGTCACAGCAAGAGAATTGTGTTGTCTGTTATCCAGATAAAGCGATCTGGAAAAATCTACCTTCATTGTGGCGTGTCAGCGGCATCAAAGGACAGCTGCAAAACGATCATCCGGCTATTTTCCACGGGCTTAGTAATGAACTCCCTTTAGGGATCGAACGGTTGAAAGAAATCAAAAGTATCGTTACGATTCATGACCTGATTTTCCTCCGTTATCCTGACTTTTACTCGTATATAGACCGTAACATATATACTTATAAATTTCGCCGGGCTTGCCAGATAGCCAGTAGTATTATCGCTGTAAGCGAATGTACCAAAAGAGACATCATACACTATTTTGATATCCCGGCAGAAAAAATAAAAGTTATTTATCAAGGATGTGATGAAAGTTTTCTCCACCCGGCAGACTCCGGTTTGAAAGAAGAAGCACGCAAACAATACGGGCTTCCGGAAAAATATCTTTTATATGTGGGAAGTATTGAAAGCCGCAAAAACCTGTTGTTAATAGCTAAGGCCCTTACAAAAGCTTCTTGTGACCTCCCTTTGGTAGCGATAGGAAAACATACCCCTTATGCAGATACCGTTCTTCAGTATGCGCGGGAGAACGGACTGTCGAATCGGCTTCTAATGTTGCACAACGTTTCGTTCCGTTATTTCCCTGCTATCTACCAGATGGCCTCTCTATTTATCTATCCAAGTTTTTTTGAGGGATTCGGTATTCCCATTCTGGAAGCATTAAACAGTAAAATTCCTGTAATCGGAGCTACAGGTTCTTGCCTGGAAGAAGCAGGTGGAGACCATTCCATCTACATAAATCCCGAAAATGAACAGGAACTTGCTGATGCCATAGATCGAGTCATGGCAAATCCCACCTTACAACAGGAAATGGTTGAAAAAGGAACAGAGTATGCTGCTCGTTTCGGACAAGAGACATTAACCCGGCAAATGATGGAACATTACCTCTCGCTGTAAAATTATTATTTCTGATTTCTTCTCAGATATTCTTCGTAGGTTCTTTTCCACCGATTATGACTCCACAGCCAATACTGAGGAGCTCGCTGAATAGTCGCCTCCAGGCGCCGGGCATAATCAACCGTTATTTCATAATTCGGGAAGGATTTGGGTTGATCGGTCATCAGGATAAACTCTGCATGATAATACCCTCTTCTTACTCTTTGTACATCTATATACACTACTACAGCATCGGTTGCTTTAGCAATGCCTTCTGCACCAACAAAGAATGAGGACTTATGATTCAGAAAATCAGTCCACATATTCACAAAATTCCAGTTGGGAGACTGATCGGATATAAAGCCAATGATGAAACGTTTATTCTGCTGTTTATAACGTACCAATTGACGTAAAGCCATGAACATCTCTATATTAACTGCACGAAAACGACTTCGCATTCGCAGGAATAGCTGATCAAAAGCCGGACTTTCCAATCGGTGATAAATCTGTCCTACCACAAGGTCTTTATCAATATCTAAATGTAAAGGTAAAGAAGCCACCCACTCCCAATTACAATAGTGGCCCAGATAAGCGACACAATCTCTATCCTTTATAATTTCATTTATCTTTTCCACACCACCAAAAGTCATCCGCCTGCGTATCTGCTTTTCGCTCATAGAAAACAGCTTAATCGTTTCCACCATATAATCACAAAAATAATGATAGAATGCTTTCTCTATTCTTTGTATCTCCCCCAACTCCTTTTCAGGGAAAGATTCAATCAGATTTTTCCGAACAATCTTCCTGCGATAACGAACACAATAATAAAGTGGAAAATACAATAAGTCAGAGAATATATAGAGAAATCGCAACGGTAATAAAGAAGCAACAAACCAAAAGAAAAAAACAAAATAATATAAAACAGTTTTCATACTCTCACTTATTTTTATGCTTAAAAACCCAACGAAGTAATAAAAAATTTATTGGAACTGCAATAGCCAAAACTAAAACAGGAGCCAACACCTTTGAAATTCCTAAATACAAGAAAAGGTTCAGAAAAGACAAATGAATCAAATAGTTAACCAGATGGCTTCCTCCAAAACCCAAGGCCTTCCTGATAGAAGGTGAACTATGGAAAGTAAGATACGAAGTGAGAAAGAAATTACATATCAAGCTAATCAAATATCCCACTGTATAGGCAACATTTACATTAATCCTTGTTTGTAACAGATAATAAACCCCATAATGTAAACCCGAAGCTAATACCCCGACCACACAAAACCGAATAAATTCGTATCGCTTTTCTCTTGATTTCAACATTCCTTCCATTATCTTACCTTAGTCGTGCACAGTCTTCGCATCCGGATTCTCCGTATCTTCATTATTCAATAAAACAGATTCAATATTATAACGGGGTCTATCTTTCACCTCAATATATATTTTCCCAATATATTCGCCCACAACTCCAAGGCTAATCAAAATTACAGCTCCCACAAACCAGACTGAAAGCATCAGTGAAGTCCACCCCGGAACAACATGACCAATCCAGAGTGAATGTAAGATATAGACCAATACTCCCACAGTTATTAATAGAAACAGTAGTCCTGCCAGAAGGATCATTCTCACCGGTCTCACAGAAAAGGAGGTAATGCCGTCTATCGCGAAGTTCAGCATTTTACTAAAGGGATATTTAGATTCTCCTGCAAATCGCTCAACCCGGTCATAATATACAGAAGCCGTATTATAACCGATTAATGGCACAATGCCTCTAAGAAAAAGATTTCTTTCACGAAACTTACACAACTGTTCAATGGCTCTCTTGCTCATTAGACGATAGTCAGCATGATTATAAACCGACTTTATCCCCATGGCACGCATGAACTTATAAAAGCTTAAAGCTGTAAAACGTTTAAAGAAAGTATCAGAGGTTCTGCTTTTACGTACGCCATAAACGATATCAAATCCTTCTTTATATTTAATGACCATTTCTTCTATAACAGCAGTATCATCCTGCAAGTCGGCATCAATAGAAATGACTATATCGCAAAATCTTCCGGCAACAGTAAGCCCCGCCATTAATGCATTCTGATGTCCTACATTACTGGCTAAATTGACCCCACAAATAGATTTATTATTTGAATGAAGAGTTGAAATCAAAGACCATGTTCCATCTGTACTTCCATCATTTACGTAAAGAATAAAACTATTGGGCGTTATCAGTTTCCTGTTGACGAGCGCCTCCATCACCTTGGTCAAACGTTTGGTTGTTTCAACCAATACCGCTTCTTCTTTATAACAGGGAACAACAATGGCAAGTCTCATTTCTTCTTTACTTTTCCGGTTAATCAATCAACAGACCTTCCACTTTACTTATTATCTGCTCTGGTTTAATATTTCTCATACAAGCATAATCCCCGCGAAAACAAGGTTTCTGCCCATATACCGAACAGGGACGGCAAGATAAATCAAGCTGTACTGTATTGATTGGCAACTGTTTCCAGCCCATAAAACCAGCGTAAGGATGAGTTGCTCCCCAAACGGAAACCACCGGAGTATTTACCAATGAAGCCAAATGCATATTAGCCGAATCCATAGAGAGCATCACATCCAGGTGGCTCATCAGATTCAGCTCCGTATTCATATTTAATTTACCGATCATAGACGTCACAGATGGATACTTTGACATCCATGAATCAAATACATTCTGTTCTCTCATTCCACCGCCAAACAGGAACACTTTAACATCCGGACGTTGAGCGAAATGGGCGACCACTTTCTCTTGTAATTCTATAGGATATATTTTTCCTTCATGCTTGGCAAAAGGAGCAATACCAATCCATTTTATCCCTTTCTCTTTGGCTCCGGTTACAGGTTCTATTAAAGAGAAATCTCCTTTTCCTTCGCCATAGACAGAAGTAAAATTCAACAAGACCGGGAAACCCAACTCCTCCAATACATCTGCATAGTGCCTGAAAGAGCTTTTCTGGTTCTCCAATACCTTGTTATGGCGCCGTACTAATTTCTTTTTCCCTTTTCGACCTTTATCAATAAATGCTACCGGAACTCCGGACATTCTAAACCTTAAACGGATATATTTCGTACGCAGCACATTATGAAAATCAGCCACATAGTCGAAATGAAGTTTTTTCAACTCCGAATAAAGTATATTCAATCCCCAGAATCCTTTGTGCTTACCGGTAAGATCTGCGCTTATAAAGTGTACATTGGATGGTAGACCTTGAAAAAGAGGCTGTAGCACCCCACGACTCAACACAGTAATTTCATGCTGAGGATACTGGGCTGCCAACGAATAGACTACCGGAATAGTCATGGCAACATCACCAAGTGCTGAGAATCGAATTATAAGAATACGGGCCATCGTTTATTTTTTAGCATAAAGTACCGGATTCAAAGCCGGATCATTATACATCTTCATCTGCTTATATACCTTCATGTATTTTCTGCCGGCCTCAATATCAGTCAACAATTGGTCAATAGCCGTTGACAGATCTTTCTGTTGTTCCAACAGAATAGAAAGTTTGGCCAGACATTGGTCATGATGTTCTTTCGTTGTATCCGTACGGTCTACTTCCTGCTGCATATGATAGATTTTCAAGGCAAGGATAGAGAGACGGTCAACAGCCCAAGCGGGACTTTCCGTATTAATCGTAGCGTTCGGCAGAGAAACTACATCTTTATATTTATCAAGGAAATAACTGTCAATCAATTCCACCAGATCCGTACGATCCTGATTGGACTTGTCAATTCTGCGTTTCAACTTCAATGCTTCTACCGGGTCAATCTGAGGATCACGGATTATATCTTCAAAATGCCATTGCACAGCATCAATCCAGTTCTTTAAATACAAATAATATTCAATCGATTTCAACTCGTATGGGTTATTCATCGGAGCATCCACACTATCTGTAATATGATAATCGCTGGTCGATTTCCCAAAAATGTCATTGCAAAGGTTACTAAATGTCATAATTATAATCATTTTAATGAATGTACAATAAGACAAAGCTAAAGAATTTTTCTCAGACGAACAATCCTTTCTTACTTTTAATTATACATCCATACTATAAACACGCATTATAGCTTCGTAAAACTTATCATAAGCCAGCTCTTTCTCAAAATATTTTTTAGCCTGATCGCCCAAACGATTACGCGTTTCAGCATCCAAGATCAATGATGACAAAGCCTGGGACAAAGCATCAACATCGCCTGGTGTCACTAACCATCCATTGTTTCCATGCTTAATAAACTCTACTTGTGCCCCATTATCCGTTGTTATAATACATTTTCCCGCCTGCATAAATTCTATGGCAGTCAATCCGAAAGCCTCTTTACACAAAGAAGGGGCAACTCCGATATCAGCATCTGCAATAAGTGCACGCACTTTATCCGAGTGTCCCAGAAATGCAACTTTATCAGCCAGCCCCTCTGAAACCACAAGTGCCTTCAATCGCTCAATAAAGTCATCCTTGCCCTTACCTATGATTACTGAGAAGAAATTAAGATGGTGAAGTTTGCCTAATGCTGTAATCAACTGAAGTATCCCTTTCGCCGGAACGACCCTCCCGACAAAAACAATCAGCGGACACTCTTTAGGAATATGAAATCTCTCACGAAGGGTTTCTGACTTATCTATAGGTTCTATATAGGGAGGAATACTGTTATGAACAACAATACTGCGTTCTTTAGGGAAACCGGGAACTGAGCCCAAAAATGTTTGTTCACCGAGTCGTGATACAAACACAATACGATTTATATGCCGATAGGCCCAAAGATAGAGAGGATTATTTTTCCCTTTTTTAATAAGATGCCTCGTGAGAACTATTTTTGCTTTACTCCCGGAAATACGTTTGGCAAGGATAACAGTAAACATTTCTTTGAAGCAATGGATATGTATAATATCCGTAGGATGTTTTTTTAAATACTTGCTTAACCGGATAACCGAGTAAAAATCTATAATTCCTTTGAAAGGTAACTGGTAATACTCCCCATCGATTCCTGCAACTCTCTGAGCTATAACAGAGCTTTTCCGTGAGAAAAAGGTGACAGCATGCCTGTGATTCGTAGAAGCTACAGCCAAGTCATATATATATTGTTCACCTCCTCCCCAAACAGGAGATGCAAAAATCTGAATGATATTCATATTTATTTCTATCTTACAGCTTTATAGCGAGTCGTCTTTGCCATCAGGCAGTAGTTTTTTACCTATCAAGTCCCGACAAAGATACTATTTTTTTTGTATTTTTGCCAAAAATGAAAAATGATATGAAAATTATTATAGATGACAAGATTCCTTATATACAAGAGGCTATCAAAGAAATTGCAGAGGAAGTTGTTTATATACCAGGAAAAGACTTTACACCAAAACTCATACACGATGCTGACGCACTAATTATCCGCACAAGAACTCATTGTAACCGCGAACTGCTGGAAGGTAGCCAGGTTAAGTTTATTGCAACTGCAACCATCGGGTTCGATCACATTGATACAGAATACTGTCGTACAGCCGGCATTACCTGGGCCAATGCTCCCGGATGTAATTCTGCTTCTGTAGCACAATACATTGAATCCGTACTCTCGTTGCTGAAGATCACCAAAGGTAAAAATCTTAATGAAATGTGTATAGGCATTGTAGGAGTTGGAAATGTAGGAAGTAAAATAATTGAAGTAGCAAAGACACAAGGGATGCGCATATTGCTGAATGACCTTCCCAAAGAAGAACAAGAAGGGAATGCTGAATTTTGTTCTTTAGAACAAATAGCGCAAGAATGTGACATAATAACTTTCCATGTGCCTCTATACAAAGACGGAAAATACAAAACCTACCATTTGGCAAACGAATCATTCTTCCGTACTCTCAAACGCAAACCCATAATTATCAACACTTCCCGTGGAGAAGTTATTGAAACAAAAGCATTGCTGGAAGCCCTACAAAAAGGAGTCATTTCTGAAGCAATCATTGATGTATGGGAAAATGAACCCACTATTAATCTTGAGTTATTGAATAAAGTAATAATAGGAACCCCTCACATCGCAGGATATTCAGCAGATGGAAAAGCAAATGCAACACGGATGTCATTGGACGCTCTCTGCCGGCATTTCGATATAAAAGCCAACTATACCATCACGCCTATGCAACCCCAAAACACATTCATACAAGCTGCAACTTTAGAGGAAGCTTTACTAAAAATATACGATCCACGCCAAGATAGTAACCGATTAAAATCACATCCTGAACAGTTTGAACAACTTCGGGGAGACTATCCTCTAAGAAGAGAAAAAGAGGCGTATATTATATCAGTTGAAGTGCCGGAATAAAATACGTATTTAACTTGGTGTTAATTAGTATACTTTATAGGTAAAAAGTACGTACTTTATACCTGTAAAAGTACGTACTTCTGTAAACATCAAAATGGTAGTTAAGACACTATGTTAATAAAGTTATAGGATTATGATGTTATAGGGCACAGAATAATTATATAATTGATTTTAAAACAACTATTCACCACATTTTATAAATTTGGAAATTACAATTTATTTATCTTTTAAATATCATGAAAAAACTTTTTTTACTTGCTTTTCTCCTTCTGAGCACTCTATCTGCAAACAGTAAGAAAGCCGGAGAATTTACTGTTTTACAATGGAATGTCTGGCAAGAAGGAACATCTGTACCAGGGGGTTACGACGCTATCATTAATGAAATTGTCCGTTTAAAACCAGACTTTGTCACCTTTAGCGAGGTCAGAAACTATAACAAAAGCAATTTTAGTGCCCGCATTCTGTCTTCCTTGCGAGAAAAGGGATTGACTTACTACTCTTTTTATAGCTATGACACCGGCTTATTGAGTAAACATCCCATCACAGATTCTCTGACAGTTTTTCCCGAGAATGGAGATCATGGTAGTATCTACCGACTATTGGCCACCGTCAACGGACACAAGGTAGCCGTATACACAGCCCACCTTGATTATCTGGATTGTGCATACTACAATGTACGCGGATATGACGGTTCTACCTGGAAAGAAATTCCCAAACCTCAAACAGTGGAAGAAGTATTGAAAGTAAATACAGATTCGCAACGTGATGATGCCATCAAGCTATTCATTGACCAAGCCCATAAGGATATGACCAACGGATATAGCATTATTTTAGGAGGAGATTTCAATGAGCCCTCTCATCGTGACTGGTTGGAAACGAACAAGGATATGTACGACCATAATGGCATGGTTATCCCCTGGACAGTAACCACTCTACTTGAAGAGGCCGGATTCATTGACAGCTATCGTGAAATTTATCCTGATCCGCTTACACACCCTGGATTTACTTATCCTTCGGACAATCTGTTAATAGCCCCCGAAAAGTTAACCTGGGCACCGAAAGCAGACGAACGTGACCGGATCGACTTCATTTTTTATCAAGGGAAAGGGCTACAAGCAGAAAAAGCAATTATATTCGGCCCCAAAAGTTCCATTGTACGAAGTCAAAGAGTAAAGGAAACATCCAAAGATAAATTCCTCCTTCCTAAAGGAGTATGGCCTACCGATCACAAAGGATTACTGGTCACATTCCGTTTCACGGAATAAACAGATAAACATCTGATAATGAGCGCTTATAAAAGTGTATTTTTTTTGTGATACAAGAGTGTACACTTTTATATAACAACAGGAATGTACACTTTTGCTATACAAGAGTGTACATTCTTATAATTCTTATTGAATCATAGCTGCCCAACCTCCGTTACGCACCATCTTAATCTTAAATGTATCACCCGATTTCACCTGACAATCCTTCTTTCTATAATCCATTGCCTGACGTCCGGCATTAATACCATCCTCAAAATAGGTCATCTGATAATTTTTGCCGGGGTTCAGAAAATCAAGAGAGATTTCGAATTCCCGTTCTTTTTGTTTATTATTTGTGATACCGCCTATAAACCACTGATTACCTTTACGTTTAGCTACGATTACATACTCTCCCGCATCAGCAGCCAATGCTTTAGTCTCATCCCATACTACCGGTACTTTAGTAATAAACTCCGTACAGTCCGGATTTCTATAATAAAGGGTAGGATTATCAGCTAACATCTGTATACCACTTTCAAATACAACAAACAATGCCAACTGATAAGCACGGGTACCAATGCTGGCCGAATTAGGACGTCTGGACTGATAAACTTCCGGTTGCATGCTGATCATTGCCCCCGGGGTATAGTCCATTGGGCCTACTGCATTACGCATAAAAGGTAAAAACAGACTATTGTCAGGATAGCATCCTCCCATTTGTTCCATACCACGTACTCCTTCATAAGAAAGCAGGTTCGGATACAGCTTCTCCAATCCGGCCGGTTTGAACGAACCATGCATATCTACAAACAGATGGTGTTTGGCTGCTTCTTTAGCAACACGTTCATAATAGTCCACCATCCACTGGTCACTACGATCCATAAAGTCAATTTTCAATCCTGCCACTCCCCAGTCTGCAAAGGTTTTAAATGAATCAAAGTTATTTTCTACAGCCAGCCATGTCAACCAAAGTGCAACGCCAACTCCCTTCTCTTTACCATAACGGATAATTTCATGTACATTTACTTCCGGATTCGGTGTATAAGGATCACGGGTACTCATAGCCCAACCTTCGTCCATTATAATATAAGGTATACCATATTTAGCTGCAAAATCAATATAATACTTATAAGTATCCAGATTAAAACCAGCTTTAAAGTTCACATCCGGCCCGTAAGGGGAAGCAGCATTCCACCATTCCCAACTGGCCTGCCCCGGTTTTATCCATGAGACACCATCCAAACGACATTTGGAAGCTAACTTGTCTGTCATAGTCTGCTCTAACAATTCAGTATCCTCCTTTGAAATAAAGAAATATCGCCAGGGGAAACTGCGGTTTCCTTTTGTTTTTGCAATATAGTCTGCCTCTTTTAGAATCTTCAGACTGCGGTCTCCGTCTTCACCAAACTCCAGAGGTACCCGTGGAAACACACCATGAATGCGTTCTTCAGCACCATTCCCTTTCAAAAACAGACAAGGATAATCTACCAGATCTGTCTCCGATATCAATATCTTATATTTCTTCCCGGTATCCATCAGAACCGGAAGATTAGACATTTTATCTTCAACTTTCCATTGAGAAGCAACAACATGACTATAGGGTTCCTCATAAGCAGTTTTAAAACCACCCGGCTGTTGCAAATGAGTCAGATAATCTCCAGCCAGACCGATAGAGAAATCTTCGTTCAGCACCTCTATTGCTTCTTTTTTATCAGTAACAAAACGATAAGCCACTGCATCATTATATACCCTGAACTCAACAGAATATCCTCCCTTGAATTTCAGACTCTCCCCATTATAATGGTTACGTATAGAAGAAAATTTCAGGGGAATAACCGGAGCTACCATTTCATCTGCCGAGAGTTTCTTTTTACCAACCAACTTCGGATTCTCTCCCAAAAACTGCCCTCTTAAAGTCATTCCCAACCGGCAATCCTTTAATAAAGTTTCATCATCATAGGATACGTTGTATACAATCTGCCCATTCAGGTTAATATCCACCTTCATTTTTCCGTCCGGTGATTTTATCTCAATATCTCGGGCATGAGCTGTAACCGCTCCCATACATAAAACGGCAATTAATACTCCGTATAGCTTTCGGCTATTTATAATACAGTTTAGCAAAATCATAAAAGTTATATTTATATATTAGTTTTAGCAATCTTTTTACATTACGCAAATCTTCTTCCGGCAAGAGGTCTGACCATCAAAAATATCTACCAGATAGAATCCTGAAGGCAAATGAATATACTCCCGGTCTGCCATCATCTGAATACGATCGAGCAAACATCCACCCACTGTATAAACTTGTATGAGGAGCGGAGTCACTTCCTTGTTTACAATCACCATACTTCCTTTTTCTGTAAAGATGGAAAAATTTATATCCGCCCCGCCTATTTGTTCCTGTAAACCGGTTACAGGATTCTTTGCAAACAATTGCCAACGGGATAGCTCAAAGTTCTGGCTTCCGTTAACAGACTTCAGCACAAGCCGATAATACTGATAAGCATTCTCCTTATTGGATATACTTTCCGGATTCTGATTGTCTACCGGTATTTTTCCTTCCCGTTGTAATTCGTCCAGCAATTCAAACAACATGGTTCCACTCAAATGTGTAGAAGCATCATACCGTTTTCCTTCGTCCGTAGAAGATGAAAGTACTCTTTCGGGACGTTCTCTCCAGTTATTCTTAAATATAATTTCCGGTTTCAAAGTAGCAGCATCCCACAGTCCTTTTGCATTTTCAAGCATATACTGCGTATAGTGTTGTTCACGCACAGAATCTAACTTACCCGACAAAATCCATTGTGAGAGATAGCGCATAAGAATACCTTTAAACAGTCCGCCATCGCCCTGTCCTTCACCATTATCCAAAATACCGTCCGGGGAAAACTTAGTCCAGTCATTCACAATGTAATCCCCTGTACGAATGGCTGCATCACGATATTTCTGCTCTCCGGTAATTTTATACAATTCCAGACAAGCCCCCATCCATGTACCTTGATTATAAGTAAATGACCACCCCAAATTATCATTCAAATACGCATCTTTTACAATTCCGTTGTCAAATAACAGATGAGAGTTTGTCCATTCCCATATCTTTTTTGCCCAGTCCAGATATTCTTCGTCCTGTGTCAGGTTGTAGAGTCGTGCAGCCAGAATAGCAGCAGGCGCATTGGAACAGGCATTTTTTGATTCCGGCGAAGCATCATTCCATTGTATTCCTCCTCCATGCTTATCATTCCAGCCTACTTTTATCCAATCCCAAAGTTGAATGGCTCCGGTCTTCCAACGTTGCTCCAACTCATCTCCCCAAACAGCATCTGCTCTCAGGCAAGCCAATCCCATCCATTCCATATCATCAAAAAAGCCATTCCACAAAGAACTTTTACCATATGTTTTCTTACCATATGAAAGCATCGCATTGTATACTCTTATAGCATTTTTACGGTACGTATTATCTCCAGTGCGTTGGTATGCATCTACGAATACATCGATCACATGTGCCATCCACCAGTAGTTGAATCCGTTATTTGACAGGGTGGAGTTCGGATGCCATCCATGTACCAGATAATATCCCGACCCATAGGTTTTCCAGAAAAGTTCCAGCATACTTTGCTGAGCCATGTCGGCTGCCACTCCCCAATCATATTTCTCACGGTCTTTTCCCAATTCATATATCTGCATATTGTTGATAGCCTGCAGGTATACATTACTACGAGAATCAAGCACCTTCCAGTTTTCACGATCATTGGACCCTAATAATTCCCAACTTCTCGGGCTGGAAGCTATGTTATTGGCAGACATCACAGAGTAACCTTCTATCTTTTGCGGAGTATCCAAAGCATATTCTATCCAGCATGACTGAACACCATTTTGTCTGAAAACCTCAGTAGTTTTATCACTCAACAGATTTTTCAGTGAAGAATTATCGGCATACTGTCCGGTTAAGTTATCGGCTTCTGTTATTAAGTTATCGAAATCAGGTTTCGGATAGCCCAGCAATTGCCATTCTGCAATTTCCAACATTGTACCCGAAACTATTTCCTCAATACTAAGCCTGAAATATTTATACGCATTTGTGCCATTGGTTTTACTAACAAGGGCTTCCCGAGGCTTTGTCGTGACTCCCACTCCTGAAAGAATACGCTTCCAGGTTTCTCCGTCATTGGAACCTTCTACCTTGAAGCTTTTCGGAGCGGTAGCCTGCTTGTCCGAAAGAAGCAATAAGTTAGCTGTCACAACCATTGGCCGGGTTGCTTCATACACAATCCAGTTTTTTCCGGTAAACGGAACCGAATATACCGTACTGTCATTTTTATCACTCAGTAGTTCCAGTGTCTCCATCTGATCGGATCGTAAATTTCCCCCTTCATCAAGCAGACTATAACTTTGAAATGTCTGTTGAGCAGATAAGAGTGAAGCAAACATACCCATGCAAACTCCTCCCAGTATTCTAACCATAATCTGTGTTGTTCTCATTATTTTTCTTGTGCTATTATTTTTTGACTATATGATTCTTTCCCTGTATATACATTAACAATATAAGTTCTTCCGGGAGCAAGTGTTTCCGTCAGTCTCCCGTCATGAATATTCCAATGCTGTAATACTTGTCCTTCAACGGAATATAACGTACAGACAGCCTCCTTACTCGCGGTAATTACCTGAAGAGTACATCCTTCTATACGTATTTGAACATCCTTCTCCCGAGCAACGCGTTCATTTCCTACAATACAATTATCAACCACTCTTTTCAAAGTAATACGATCCATATTGGGCATCAACGCAGACGCATTTCCTATTTCAATCTTATTTTTCCCGCTTTCCAATTGTGTCAAGACAGTTGTAAAAGACAAATGTTTGCCTTCCAGGCCACCCGAAGACGGGAAATGATAATAAATCTCCTCTCCACCATTCACCTTGAGATAAGCATCTTTTTCCTTATCGGTCATATAAAAGAAAGTCAGAGCGTATTCACCGCCCTCCTCTACTTCCACATCACTATAGTTTAATTTATTGCTCCTTCCTAAAGCCGACACATATGCCCCACCGGAACAGACTGCATCCTGTTCCTTCTTAGCAAAAGTAGCTGCATCTTCCGCTTCCAATGTTTTCTGCCACGGTTTGGGCAAACAGTCGGACACGGACAGTCGGACACTTGCACCACCAGATGCCAATAACGGAAGTGTAAGGGTTGTATTTTTACCTACATTGGGCTGATAGTCAAAAGCAATTTCAGCTTTACACCCGCCATCCTTATAAATATAGGCATAGTATGTTTTTGTTTCATCCAAAAAGTCCAGCGGTATCGACAACGTACGTGCCTGGTTGCAAATAGAAGACACATACCAGTCATCACCTTTACGGCGAGCCAGCGTAACATAAGACTCCGGTTCGGTTTCCAAACATTTGACATCATCCCAGGCAGCCGGAATATCTTTAAGATAAGATTCTGCTATATTGTACCTATAACTCAACGGATTATCTACATAACATTGAATTCCCGATTCATAGAGACTTAAAAGTGCCAATTGATGAGACCAGGAAGTGTATTGGCTTACTGCTCCCCATTTTGTTCCAAACTCGCCCGGTGTATAGTCCATAGGTCCTATTACATTACGTGTCATCGCCAACATAACATTATGTGATGGTTGCAGTATTACCCTGTTTCCTAAATACATTTCGCCACCATATACGGCTTCCGAAGTCAATACATTAGGCCATGTTCTACGGGTTCCCGACGGACGGGTACACCCGTGCCAATTAACTAAAAGTTCCAAATCCGCAGCTGCTTCCTGTACAATATCATATTGCTTCATCACTTTTTGTGCATCTCCGTCCCAAAAGTCAATCTTTGCACCTTTTACTCCCCAGCTTTTCCATTCGCTCAAAATCCGATTTATTTGCTCTTTATTGCTTGCAAATCTATTCTGATGACTCCACAGAAGCACACCTACCGATTTACCGGCGGCATATTCAACCAATCGTTTCACATCCGAAGAGCCATTCCAACCATCACGTACACTGTCCCAACCATCATCCAATATGAAATACTCCCACCCCATAGAGGCTGCCATATCCACATATTTCACTGCAATATCCCAACTTATTACATTTTCGGCATCTTCGCCTCCCCAATTCCAGGAAGCTCGCCCGGGGCGTACCCATGACCAATCCCGCTGATCGGCATCAACATTCAAATGCTCCACCATCGAGGATTCTATTATTTGATTCAAAGTGCCTAGCATTACTACGCGCCAAGGCGATTCAAAGGGACACTTCACTAACACCGTCCCCTCCGGTTTATAATAATAACAACCTGTCGCCTCGGCAGGCATTAGCCTGCTTGTAGCATAGCTACCTGTATTTGCAGCCTCTGTCAATAGTAAATAACAAGAACCGTTAGTCTCCACTAAGACCGGAGATCCTTGTCCTTCTGCAGATTGTTCCAGGGTCATCGCCCAGTTTTTTCGGTTGTACGTTGTTTCGTAATTAGCATTATACTTTTGCGACCAGGCTATTTTAAAATCATTTACAGCAACTTCGCTCAATTCCTGTCTCAAAGAGCCCGACTCTTTTCCGTCAACCTGATATCTATATGCAAATCCCTCATTGAAAACTCTAAATACTATTTTTATACTACTTCCCAACAATGTGGTAAAAGCCACTTCTTGCTCATTACACCGATTATGATATTCACTCATTTTTCCGGAAGGAAGTGTATAAGTCTCATCTATCTCTCTACTTACCTTATCGACATACTCCAATTTTGTAAAATTAGTAAACGAAAACGAAATTCCAAGTTTGGAGTCCGACACTACGAGCTGTTCGTCTTTATATACCTGATAAAATATATTTTCATCCTTTTGCATCAATTCTACACGAATAGAAGTATCGGGCGAATAAATGGTCGATATAATAGTAGCACTGTTTTGTGCAATACAAACAAATGGTTGTGTCAGAAAGAAACTAATCCACACGCCCAGGATCATTAATAATCTTCGATTGTTCAAATTCATGGTATTATGTATGCAAATAAAATGAAAACAGGAAGCCATTGTATGTTTTTCAGGAAAACATCACGGCTTCCTGTTATTTAAAAAATTAACGAGTTAAAACTTTAGTAGCTACTCCATCTACAGTTACGATATAAAATCCGGCAGATACAGGCACTTCAACAGTACCGTCAACTATGCCTTCTTTTACTTTTTGTCCGCTCAAACCATAAATACAGTAAACAACTCTTTGGTCGGCAGAAATAATAACCTTATTATCTACAGAATAAACCTGTGCCGAAACCTTATCGGTATAGATATCTTTCACACCGGTAATTATATCTATAGGTTGTTTTTCATTAAACAACTGCCATGCTGTAAGTTGCGTATTGTCACGGCTTCCGTTGTTTGCAGTAATTTCCAGTTTGTATACTGCACATTCTTTTGGTTCTGCAATGTTATAAACCAAAGTAGAAGAGGATGTCGGGAATTTTATATCCTTGCGGCTATCAAGTACTATCCATGCTCCATTCATGTAACCATACAATGTCCAGTCTTTCGGATCACGTGACTGTAACTCCCAGGGGACAGTCAAAGAATAACTCCTTGCTGTTTCTGCAGTTTCTAATCTATATTGAAAGAAAATCGGAGTCTTTTCGGTCGGAGACTTAACCTGGTCTGCAGTGAATTTTGTACTCAGCTTTCCATCAACGATATACTGGAATCTTTCACCATGTTCCTTATCAAAATCCCAGCCATCTTCCGAAGCCTCCAAACCGCTATCATCGCCCTTAAACATATCACTCGGCAAGGGGCGTTCTGCACTTACGCAAGGCGAACCAAACAACTGCCATTCTGCAATATTCAGGTTTTCGTCTCCTTTTGCTACAAGACGGAAGTATTGATATGCAACCGGTTCATTCTGATTAAACTCAACTTTATGCTGTTCGTAAACACCCTCTTTGGCAACACCAATGCTACCTAACTCTGTCCAATCACCTTGTCCATCAACCGAACCTTCCACTTTCCAGTTCGTCATATCACCGGAACTGGCAATCGCATATCCGGTCAGCATGAGAGGATAAGGCATTTTTGCCATAAATGTAGCTTCCTTTACATCCAATTCAAGTGATGTGCGTTCATCATTATCCAATAGTGCTATCATCTTACCTTCAGCTACAGTCACATCGGAAGACATTTCAGCCATATCTGTATAGTCGAAAGAATAGGCTACCTTTTCATACCCCGGATCAGAGATAGTAGCATCCACTTTTACTATTGTCATCTTGTCCATATTAGGGGAGTCACTATGTTCGGAAGTGGCTCCGCTATATGAATTCAGCATGACTGTATTTTCTCCCTTTTCCAGATAGAGTAATACAACTTTCTTATAGATTGTCGGTCTGCTTGGATCATCCGACTCTTCTCTTCCCCATGTAGGAGTTTTTTCACTGAATTCCAGATATTGCTTCGGTTGAGCATTCACTTTTACATAAATCCAACGCGTCTGCATAGTAGTATAATCAATATAAAGCGCATAAGCTCCCGTTTCGGGTACGGTCACTTTATAAATTGCACGCCCGGTGCTCCCCAAGGTTACGCCGGCTGTTCCGCTATAATGATCGTTGTGCTCTGTCATCAACTTAGCAGAACCCGAAAGTGCATTACTACTTTCCATTTCAATCTCAATCGGTTCCATTTCTTCCGGAGTTTCTTTCAGTTCCGCAGTAGAAGGAGTGACTGTGATTTTATCTATATTAGGAGCAAAAGACAGATACTTACCTTCACTTTCGGAATATCCGCCAAAAGCTTTAATTACCAAATCATTATCCCCAACCTCTGGTATGTACACCGAAATAGTCTTAGTCACTACTCCCGGACGCTCTACTTCATTTCCATCTTCATCTTTTACGATACCGGGCGCACCATTCCAATTGCCTGTTGTCTCGGTACAATCTACCACTATCGGATTACGGTCGGCGATCTTCACTAACAAGTAACGCTCCTGCATAGAGACATAAGAAATAGACAAGTCGTACATGCCCGGTGCAGGAACATCTGTAATACTATAACCTAACTCTGAATCTTTCCCGACAGATAACTCATCTACAAACTTACCACCAGATACAACATTGCCGTCGGCAGTTGCGTCTGTAACTCTTACATAACTGCTTGCAGAAAAATCTTCTGCTTCACGTTCCCACTTCCAGGATTCCTGTGCGCTTACCATTACTGGCAGAGCAAGCATACCCAACATAAGGATTGCACTTTTGAAAGACGGTTTAAGAGTAATTCTCTTTTCCATACTAATTAGATTTTAAATTAAACAATATTCTTTTTATTCACTCGAATGCCGAGCGGTTGTTGCAAATATAGGGAGCTGCACAAATATCTATAGTATGTATTTACGACAGATTAGCACAGAAGTACGTAGAATAGCCATCTGACGATTCTTTGTCTCGAATGCAGACTCTCCCACGACATAGAAACGGACACAAAGTCTACTCGACTGATATATTCTATTCTCCCTTATCTTCTTAAACATTCGAATACAGAATAATTGTAACAAGAAGATGAGGGAGATAAAAATAAACCGGACATACACGAAGCTATTCGTTTACCGTTACACTATGCGTATATTGCTTGATAGACGGTTGCATATTCAATTCAATAGTCAAATTCTGATTATTATGAGACTTTTTATTAAAACGATAGCAATAATTGGATGAATCATCCACTTCATAAGCATAAAAATAATCTACAGCCGAACTGGCACTTTGTTCAAGTGAGGTCTCTTTTGAATATCCCCAATAGACATAGGTGGAAACACCTTCTGCGTCTGTTTCCTGTATCCGGAATTTATACTTATAGTTATTACTTACAGCAGCGAAGGCAGCAGTTACTGTCCATATCGGCTGAGCCGCACTTTTCAGTTGCATTGTACCCAATACTTCTTTGGTACCATCATACCACACTTCTACTTTTGAGATCTTTGTCATAGAAGCACTTGCCTGATTAAAATCAACCCGGATACGATGTATGCAATCCTTCTCCAAGGGCTGGGTAGAAACCTCTGTCCCTTCAACCAGGCTGGAAGCATTAATCGCGAAGCGACGATACGTTTTATCGGCAAGTTTTTCCACAAAATACAAGCTACCTTCTTTTAACGAAGTGAATATCTCAAAAATTCCACTTCCATTTCCTGTTGCCACCATCTTCATAGGAATCACTTTTGTATAATCATCGCCGGCAGCAGTTGCTGTTCCCATCAGATATAGTTCGGACGGATTATACGCATATCCCAAAGGACGAGTAATCACAATCTTCCCGCTATTGCTACTTTCAATTGCATTAATACCATTGGAAGCCCTTACTTTCCAGTAAATAGTCCCCGTAGTAGATTGCCCGATACCTGCTTTTTCTGCAATCTGATTTAATTCATCATTGGTCAATTCCATAAAATTCTCAGATCCGATGCTTTTAGTTTCTACAGTATAGAATACCTGTGAAAAGTCTTCTGCACTGGAGAACTGAATTTTATAAAAAACCATCGAATAATTGCCTGCATGAGATTTTTCCCATTTCAGTTTCTGCAACTCTTCTTTATTTTCAGAAGTCACCGTAACGTTCATAGGAACTCCTTCAACTGAAAATGCTGATAAGGTTGTTTCCGAATTATCATCCCAATCAAAGTTTGAACAAGAACTCAGAGTCAGAATCAGTCCCAGCACATATTGAATATATTTCATAGTCTTCATATCTTTCACTATTAAAATTTAAATTATTCTTCCATATCCGACGAGCTTATACTGCTCCATTCCGGATTTTGCACCAATTTGTTTGCTTTATAAATATCACTTAGCGGAACAGGCCATAAGAGATTATGCTCCGGGAATGTTCTTGTTTCAAACAGGGTACGTTTATAGAATGCTGATTTCCCAGCAGGATCATTCACATTCATACCATACTTCGGACCATTAAAATATTGATGAGCAACGCCCCAACGTATACAGTCAAAGTAACGCGCTTCCTCAAAACCTAATTCCACTCTTCTTTCACGACGAATAACTTCACGCATCTCTTCCTGAGTAGACGGAACAGCAAGCCCTTGCTCACCATATCCCGGAATACCGGCACGTTTTCGAATATCATTCAAGTATTTCAAAACAGTACTTTTATTTTTATCAAAATTAGCTTCATTCAATGCTTCAGCATAATTCAGATAAAATTCTCCTAAACGGAACAGGATAGCTGCATGCTCAATCTTCTGGTCGGTTTCAATATTACTATTGGGATTCACAAGTTTACGACACAGATAACCTGTCTGTGAATAATTTCGGGTTTCTTTATCTGTACGCCCGGTATTTCCACCATACCAGAACTGAACCTGGGTTTGATTGAATTTAGACATCCATTTAGAGTTATCAAAGCAAACTGACACATAAAAACGCGGTTCTCTGCCTGCATACATTTTATAAGTACCCGGCATTGTGTATCCATCATCACCGGTAGAGGTGGTAAAGCCCTCTTCCACATAGCCGGACTTCTGATTAATAACAGGACTTCCATCGGCATTATAACCCAGAATCGGAGACTCACCATTCTTCATAAAATAAGCATCTACCATTTCCTGTGTAACACCCCATCCGGACCATCCTTTTACAAAACGAGGCGAGCAAGCCAGATCCATTTCCCAAAAGCCTCCGGCAGGTTTAGCCCAGATAATTTCTGAATTCCAATCTACAATGAAAATATTCTGATAAGATTCATAAGGATCGGCAGAAGGAGCTTTATACAAAGCAAAATCTGTATACTTAAACACTTCTTCCGTTGCCTGAACTGCCGCTTCCCAACGTTCTGTAGCACCTTCATTGGTGTAGTCCATCATGTAAGAGCCATCTATATTCTTAAAGCTCTTGAACAATGGAGTTGTTTTGTCACGATTGTAAAGATCACTGGCGGCATACAATAAGACTCTTGCTTTAATAGCCTTACAAGCCACTTCTGTAATTCGTCCGTAATCATTTTTGTTCAAATACCTGGGATCTCTGCTATCTGTGATGTTCACATCGAGCAGGCAGTGACCATCAATCACACCATCCAACTCTGATGTTACATAATTGAAACACTGGCTGATACTGCTACGAGCGATGTTCATTTCTTCAACTGACGCATCTCCTTCTACCAAATCATCTGACAGAATAACCACCGGACCATACTGCCGGATCAGACAGAAATAAAACCAGGCTCTCAATCCACGGGCTTCTGCCTTATATTGTGCAATTTCTGTTGGTTTCAACTCAATGTTCTGGTCCACATGATTCATAAAATAAGTAGCGGCACGGATACCGGCATAATAATGTGACCATAGGTTGCCATAAAACAAGCTTTCCTTATCGGGAGCCAGTAACCCAAGATTTATTTTAGAAATTTCATAATCTGTGTAAGTCACATCTATTTCATCTGATACACCAGCCCAGATCGTTTCATTACTCCAGTTATAAGGAGGCCGGATATAAGAGTAAACATTAGCAAGAAACTCCAACGTACTTTGTCTGCGTTGAAACACTTTCTCCATCGTGTCAAGATTATCCGGTTCGTTGTCAAAAAAATCACTGCAAGATGAACACGGAATAGCCATCAAAAGGCAAACTATAATTCTATTAATATATTTTTTCATAATGCTTTTCTTGTTTTAGAATGAGAAGTTTAATCCTATATTGCACGACTTCGTATTCGGGTATTTAGTTCCGTCACATGCACCTAATTCTACATCCCACATATCAAACTTTGTAAAAGTGAGCAAATTATATCCTTGTATATAAAGTCTCAAATTATAAAGTCCCCACTTCTTTGTAATCTCTGATGGAATAGTATAACTAAAATCCAACGTCTTCAAACGCAGATAAGAGCCATCATGTAACCAGAATGTACTTTCCGAATAATTCTCGGCATTAGCAGACATACCATAATCCAGTCTCGGCCACTTTGCATTCTGGCTTGGGTTCTCCGGAGTCCAGCGATCTACTATATTAGCATATAAGTTTCCTCTTGCCGCAGCATCCGAGAAGGGTTTTAGAGCAGAAGCACTCAAAGAAAGATCGCATTTGGCTACTCCCTGGAAGAAGGCTCCTAACGTAAAGTTTTTATAAGTAACCGTTGCACCCAACCCGTAAACGATCTGTGGCACCTCCGGATTACCAATGTATTTCTTATCGTAGGCATCAATCACTCCATCATCGTTCAAATCACGATACTTCAAGTCACCCGCCTGTACATTAACTCCTCTGAGCTTAGGTACTTTAGGATCAGTAATGTCTTCGGAAGTATAGAAGCCATCACAAACATATCCGAATTTAGTATTCAGGGAAGATCCACGGGAATTTAACCACGAATATGGTTTTATCGGGGTATCGTCTTCAATAATCTCATTCTGATTGTAAGAGAAGGTTCCTCTGAACATAAGACCGACTTTCCCAATCTGTTTTGATAAATCAGTTGTTACTTCAAACCCCTTATTCTCTACCGTTCCTAAGTTTCCAAAAGGAAGTGTAGTAATACCAATATAATTCGGGATACCCTGACGTCTCAGGAATATATTCTCACGGCGTTCTTTAAAGAAATCAACCGCAAAAGTCAAATCATTATTCCACAAATTGAAATCAACACCAAGATTCATTTTGGTAGAAGTTTCCCAGGATACATCTACGCCCATACGCCCCACGGTAACGCCACTATAACCATTCTGCCGCTGATCACCAAAAGTGTATCCACTTCCATTGCCTACCGTAGACAGGTAAACAAAACGTTCATCGCTTTCTCCTCTGCCCTTTGTATCAAGTTGGCTGTTACCGGCTTGTCCCCATGAAAAACGGAGTTTCAGGAAATTGATATAGTCTGATACCGGCTGAAAGAATTTCTCATTGGAAGGTACCCATGCCAGTCCGAAAGAAGGGAAGAATCCGAAACGCTTTTTAGGTGTGAAATTCTCTGCACCGTTGTATCCGAAATTACCTTCAAAGAAATAGCGGTCATCATAAGAATAAGTAGCACGGCCTGCAATACCTAAATTCCGGAACGGCATTGAATGCATCAATGTACCAGCAGTAACGTTAGAGTAGTCCGTCATATTATACAAAAACAAACCACTCACCCGATGTTTTTGAGCAAATGTCTGATCATAATTCAAAGCTGCTTCAAGATAGTATTGACGATGTCCCCATTGTTGCTTGTTAAACCCCCAGCTATCAGTACCTTTCATCTTATCTGTACGTTCCAGAATCAATTGTCCGTTATCATCGCGTCCGGTAGCTTTATAAGTTATAGGGTTGGTACCTGTACGCTGAATATCATTTCTCATATAAAAGTCATAAGCAACCAAGGCACGCGCACTTAAACCTGGCAAGAAGAAGTCCAGGTTTTGTTTCACACGCAAATCTGCCCGGGTTTCACTTGTGTTCCGTTTATTACTACCCATACGGTAAACCATAGCATAAGGATTCGTAACCTCTCCTCCATTATCAATATAAGGAATGGCATAGTTATCATAACTTACCGGAAACATCACCGGATAAGCCCGCATTATCATTTTGAACACATCTTCTGCCTTATAATAAGGAGTGTTGTAATCAGAAATCTCTCCTTTTATACCCAAGTCCACCTCTGTAGACTTAGTCACCTGCATGGTTAAATTAGAAACGAAATTTATACGGTTAAAATTCATACTTCCGTCATACTTTTCGTCTTTTCTCTCTTCATACAGTCCGCCCTCATTATAATAGCCCAAACTAACATAGTACTGAGCAAATTCCGAACCACCGTTAGCACTGATGTTAGCACGTTGATTATAACCATGATCTTTGAAAATCTCTTTCATCCAGTTTACATTCGGATAAAGTAGCGGATCCTCCTGATTATAGGTTTTATTAATGACATCTTGCGAATAAACAGGCGTTCCACCTTTATTCACCGATGCTTCATTGGCCATCTGCATATAAGTAATACCATCTGCCAGATCAGGGATCTTTGTGAAACTGGTCACACCGGCATTATATTCTACTTTTATCTTCGGCTTTCCCTTAACGCCTTTTTTGGTCTCTATCAAAATAACGCCATTAGCACCTTTCACACCATAAACAGCAGTTGCCGATGCGTCTTTCAATACCTGAAATGATTCAATATCTTCCGGATCAATATTAGAATAAGAGCGCTCTACACCATCTACCAGAACAAGCGGAGTAGTATTTGTAGTAGTAGAAACACCCCGAATCCAAATTTGTGTATTATCATCATTTCCGGCTTCACCACTCCGCTGCATCCCAATTACACCCGCAACACGACCTGCTAACACAGAATTAAGAGTAGCTACCGGTTGTTTCAAATCTTCTACAAATTTCACACCGGACTGTGCACCAATTGTCGAGATTTTACGTTGCGAGCCATAGCCAACAGCCACAACCTCATCCAACATCATAGCATCTTCAACCAATGTGACATCTATACTTGCACGATTATTGATTTTTACCTCCTGAGGTTTATATCCTACAAAGCTAAATACCAATGTAGCATTTCCAGGAGCATTCAATACAAAGTTTCCATCCATATCTGTTATTGTTCCGGAAGTCGTACCTTTCACTAATACAGAAACTCCGATAGCAGGTTCTCCTTTTTCATCTTTCACAATACCAACAATACGAATCTGTTTTGATTGCTGTTGTTCTGCAACGACCGTAGTACCGGAAGTTTCTGCTTCAGCACAAACAGATAGCATCATTCCCACACATATAAGTAATGTAGGAATCAACCTTTTGTTTTTTTTGCATGCCATAGTTATACATTTAAAGTTATTAATAAATTTTTCTGAGTACAAAAATAGACTATTCCTTATTTTCATTAGTTCCAAAACATGACATATTAGTATAACTAAAAAGATATCTTTAAAATAATTTTTCAAAAGAACGTTTTTAAGCAAATCGCATATATACCTAATATATAGAGCCTTATACCCCACCAAAAACATTACAAAGACTCACAGAAAGATCTTTTTCACAAAAACAGACTGATAAGTCACAAAAACAGATAAAAAAGAAGACAGCATTATTGCGTATTATTTTTATAATATCTTCTTTTGCCTAACCAAAATCACAATATCATGAAAAGGCATATTTTACTTCTATTAGTATCCGTATTATTTTCAAGTATCTCTACTCATAAAACACAGGCATACAATACTTATAGAATATCAAGTAAAGAGGGGTTATCCAACAGCTCTGTTTTATCATTGTATCAGGATAAAGATGGTTACTTATGGGCAGGAACCTGTGATGGTTTAAACATACTGGATGGAAATGACATTGAGATTTATTATCCGAATGAAGAACTATCCAACAGTATCTCAGGAAATTTAATAGAAGCTGTATCCGAACTTTCAGATGGTAAATTTTGGGTACGCACCAATTATGGACTTGATCTGTTTGATAAATATCAAAAAAGTATCAAATGCTACACACAATTTGAAGGATATTACAAATACTCTCATAACAAACTTCAGGAGACGCTTGTACTTTACAATGATAACAACCTTTATTTCTATAATAAGAAGGAACAAATATTCTCTCTTGCAGGACCTCTACCGGTAAACTACAAAGAGGTTATTGATTTCTTCATTGATGATACGAACAGAGTATGGATATGTACGCCGGACAAAGTTATAAATGCAACCTTAAAAAACGGTAGAATAATAAATGTAGAAAAAAATTCGTTGTTCTATGATACTCACTTTTGGTACTTATTCCACGAACAGAATAAATTGTATTTTGTCGATGGATCATACATATTGTATGAGTTCGATATAGAAAACAATGTAAAAAAGCATATTATCAATCTCAAAGAGTTAATTCAGGAATACGGAAACATATCGACTATTATAAAAGATAAAGATGATTATTTGGTAGGTTTCCTGACAAGTGGTCTTATCCGTATCAAATATACTCCACAGAATGCATCCAAATATGTTATTGAGGAAACTACTATTCATTGCGGGGTCTTTTCTTTATTGAAAGATCTTTATCAAAATATCATATGGATAGGAACTGATGGACAAGGTATTTACAGGTATTCAAACGATAGTTACACTTTTCATTCGATTACTTATGACCAATTTCCAATACAAATATCCAAACCAATCCGTAGTCTGTATCTAGATTCAAAACAAAATTTATGGATAGGAACAAAAGGGGATGGAGTAATACGAATAGAAAATTTCCATCCGGAACAAGATAACCGTACTAAAAAAATATCCCAATATACTATTCATAACAGTTCATTGGCAAATAATTCAATCTATACTTTCTGCCCCGGCAAAAAGGATATACTATGGATGGGGAGTGACGGGGATAAACTGAACTACTATTCGTATACCGACAACAAAATTCACGAAGTAGCTATGCCTGATAATATTTCTATAAAAAATGTACATGTTTTGTATGAAGCCAATGACACTACACTATGGATAGCAACCGTGGGACAAGGTATCCTAAAAGCCACATTAAGCAATAACCCCAATCACCCCAATCAACCACAAATCCTTGCAATAAAGCCGATACAGTTAGGAAAAGAGCTCACTCATGCCCATTTCTTCTCTATGTATCAGGAAAACGACAGCATTCTCTGGCTTGGAAGCCGTGGTAATGGGGTAGTCAGATTAAATCTAAAGACTCTCAAATATAATAATTACCTATTACATAAGAAAAAGACATCGCCGGTCAATGATATATTCTGTATGCATCGTGACAGTCAGCTAATTTATTTAGGAACAAGTTCCGGACTGATAGAGGTACAACTCATAAACAGGAAATTACAGACCCGGAATGCCACTCGTGAATTTCACTTCCCCAACAATACGATACACGGGATATTATCAACCTCTTCCAATGAACCTCTCTGGCTCAGTACAAACGGAGGACTTATAAAATATGATTATAACAATCAAAACGCAGAAGTGTACGACCAGCGAAACGGTCTAAATGTTATAGAATTCAGTGATGGCGCTTATTTCAAAGACAAAGAGAAAAACGATCTTTACTTCGGAGGAATCAACGGGTTTGTTGTAGTTCATACAGAAGATATAGAAAATCAAATTTATACACCACCTGTCCTTTTCAAAAATATACGTATCAATGAACAAAATATCAATATCCGGAATTTAATGAAGGACGGAGTATTAACTCTGACATCCCAACAGAATTTTTTCACTCTTTCATTTAGTGTATCCGATTATATCAACAGGAATAACCATACTTATTTCTATCAGCTAAAAGGCTTCAACGAACATTGGTTCAACAACTATAATTCTAATAAGATAGTAATCACAAACCTCCCTCCGGGAGAATATACCTTATTAACCAGATATCAGTGCGGACTTACGCAAAGTGACATCTACTCATTAAAAATAAAGATACTAGCACCATGGTATGCAACTACCTGGGCATATATCTGCTATTTCCTCATAGTCACCCTCACTTTGAGTTATATCATATATACCTCTGTCAAAAGACATCAGAAAAAACGAAAATACCAATTAACAAAGCTACATCAAAAACAAAAAGAAGAAATCTATGAATCTAAACTCCGGTTCTTCACTAACATTACACACGAGCTGTGTACACCATTAACACTGATTGCAGGGCCTTGCCAACGTGTACTGACATATCCAAAGTCGGATAGCTTCATTCTGAAATATACAGAACTGATCCAACGTAATGCTCAACGCTTGAATGAGCTGCTACAAGAATTAATTGAATTCAGAAGAATCGATACCCAACATCGGCAATGCACTATTGAGAACATAGACATCTCAGGACTTGTAAAAGAAATATTCAATTCTTTTGCTGAACTGGCTGACTCAAGAGCTATTCATTATCAGATATCTATTACGGATAATATAATGTGGCCCACTGATCGGAACGCTATCATCACAATCGTCACAAACTTAATATCAAATGCCTTCAAATATACACCTAACGAAGGAGATATATCCATAGATATTAGTACAAACAACAATTCTCTACAATTCAAAGTCAATAACAGTGGTTTGGGAATTCAACCTGAAAACATCCAACGAATATTCGATCGCTATCGTATTCTCGATCATTTTGAGAAACAGAGCTTACAAGGTGGAGCTACACGCAACGGCTTAGGTTTGGCCATTTGTAAATCATTGGTCGAACTTCTGAACGGAAATATTCATGTAGAAAGTACCCCAAATGTTCTGACTACTTTCCTGGTAGAACTTCCACAAATGGCTATAACACCACAAAGTAACACTACTAACATAAACAGAGAGGTAGAAATCAGATCCCAAAAAGTAGACTTCGTTCTATCTCCTAAAGAGTATGAGTATCAGGAATCAAGACTTACTATTTTCATAATTGATGACGATGCAGAAATGCTATGGTTCATATCAGAACTATTCACAGACAGATACAATGTAATACCTCTTTCTAATGCTTCTCTGGCATTAAGAAAATTGGAAACAATACATCCGGACATCGTCATATCCGATATATACATGACTCCCATAGACGGTATTTCCCTTACTAAGAAACTTAAAGAAAACAAGCAAACATCTCATATTCCGATAATCTTACTATCAGCATCACAAGATATAAAAGAACAGATTAAAGGAATGGAATCCGGAGCAGATATCTATCTGAGTAAACCATTTAACGTAGAATATTTAAAGACGGTTGTTGACAATCTCATCAAAAGAAATCATTCTTTAAAAGATTACTATGAATCAACATTAAGTACATTTAATCTTACTAACGGGAAACTACTTCATAGTAGCGATCAGGAATTTCTGAATAAAATGCTTCAGATTATAGATGAGAACATCATGAATCCGGAAATATCTACACAGTTTGTTGCCGATGCCATGGGATTAAGTATCAGAAATTTATATAGAAAATTGGAAGGAATCACGGAAATGACTCCCACTAATATAATAAAGGAGTACAGACTAAGCATGGCACAGAAGTTATTAGTAAAGACCAAACTATCCATTGATGAGATCATTTATAAGTCGGGATTTACCAATCGCGGAACCTTCTTTAAGTTATTCTCATCTAAGTATGGATATACACCCAAAGCCTATAGAGAACAAAAAATGAGTGAAATATCATTGGAAACAGAAGTATCATCTGATAATACATATAATAATGTATAAAAGGGACTACCACCAATACCAGCCCTTATCTCAAGAGTTTTTCTATTACCAGCGGATAACATTCATATTCCAAAGAATGCACTTTCTTTGCTACATCAGCAGATGAGTCTTCGGGCAATACCGGGCATTTTGCCTGAAAAATAGTATTGCCTTCATCATAGCGTTCATTTATATAATGTATAGTAATACCACTTTCTTTTTCTCCGGCAGCCACTACTGCTTCATGTACACGGTCGCCATACATCCCCTTCCCTCCGAACTTCGGAAGCAAAGCAGGATGTATATTTATGATTTTATCAGGATAAGCATGCAAAAGTATTTCAGGTACACGCACCAGAAATCCGGCCAGAACAATAAAATCAATATTATATTCACGCAATGAAAGCAAAATTTGCTCACCGGAACTCCAATCATCTTTTAAAAACACCCTGGAGGGCACTTTCAGACGGTTTGCACGTTCCAAAACATACGCATCACTCCTGTTAGAAAGTACCAATGCCACTCTAATTAAATCATTCTCCTGGAAATACCGGATGATGTTTTCGGCATTTGTGCCGGAACCGGAAGCAAAAATTGCGATGTTTTTCTTCATAACCAACCTATTCTCTGCACAAAACAGTGAAAAATGTGCAAAAGAATGCATTTATTTAATCAAATATTTGCGCAGAACGATAAATATTTATTCCTTTGCACCGCAAAATTAAAGAAATAAAACTAATTATTAATTAAAAACTTAAAGTTATGTCTGAAATTGCATCAAGAGTGAAAGCGATTATCGTTGATAAATTAGGCGTTGAAGAATCAGAAGTTACAACTGAAGCAAGCTTCACTAATGACCTGGGAGCTGATTCTCTTGACACTGTAGAACTTATCATGGAATTCGAAAAAGAATTCGGTATCTCTATTCCAGATGACCAAGCTGAAAAGATTGGTACTGTAGGTGACGCTGTATCTTATATCGAAGAACACGCTAAGTAATCGGATTTCATCAATATGGAATTAAAAAGAGTTGTAGTAACAGGCCTCGGCGCCATTACTCCCGTTGGCAATAGTGTACCCGAATTTTGGGAAAACCTGGTGAACGGGGTTAGTGGAGCAGGGCCTATTACTCATTTCGATGCTTCGCTATTCAAGACCCAATTTGCATGTGAAGTAAAAGGCTTCGATGCAACTAAATATATCGACCGCAAAGAAGCACGCAAAATGGACCTGTATACACAATATGCTGTAGCAGTAGCCAAAGAAGCAGTTGCTGACTCTGGTCTTGATGTCGAAAATGAAGATTTAAATAGAATCGGCGTTATTTTCGGTGCAGGTATCGGTGGTATTCGTACATTTGAAGAAGAAGTAAGTAGCTACGCTCTTCATCAGGAAAATGGTCCAAAGTTCAATCCGTTCTTTATTCCTAAGATGATTTCGGATATTGCTGCCGGACAGATTTCTATTATGTATGGTTTCCACGGTCCTAACTATGCAACATGTTCTGCATGTGCTACTTCTACTAATGCCATTGCCGATGCATTCAATCTTATCCGTCTGGGTAAAGCGAATGTAATCGTATCTGGTGGTTCGGAAGCTGCTATCGCTGCTGCCGGTGTAGGAGGTTTCAATGCAATGCATGCACTGTCTACCCGTAATGACTCCCCGGAAAGTGCATCCCGTCCGTTCAGCGCAAGCCGTGACGGATTCGTTATGGGTGAAGGTGGTGGTTGTCTTATTCTTGAAGAATTGGAACACGCCAAAGCACGTGGTGCGAAGATCTATGCAGAAGTTGCCGGTGTAGGTATGTCAGCTGATGCTCATCACCTCACAGCCTCACATCCGGAAGGATTAGGCGCTAAGTTAGTGATGTTGAACGCATTGGAAGATGCAGAAATGGATCCGAAAGAAGTTGATTACATCAACGTACACGGAACATCTACTCCTGTAGGTGATATCTCGGAAGCTAAAGCTATTAAAGAAGTATTTGGTGACCATGCATTTGAGTTGAATATCAGTTCAACCAAATCAATGACAGGCCATTTATTAGGTGCTGCCGGTGCGGTAGAATCTATTGCAAGTATTCTTGCTATCAAAAATGGTATTGTTCCTCCGACTATCAACCATGAAGAAGGTGACAATGACGAGAACATAGACTATAACCTTAATTTCACTTTCAACAAAGCACAGAAACGTGAAGTTAACGTTGCCTTGTCCAATACATTTGGATTCGGTGGTCATAACGCCTGTGTCATCTTCAAGAAATACGCAGAGTAAAGCCGTGCTACGAAATCAAATAGACAAGATAAGACTGCTGTTCTGTAAGGACAGAGAGTCTTATCTTTGTTTTTATAGAATACTTGGATTCTATCCTCGTAACATCCATCTCTACGAGCAAGCTCTTCTACACAAATCTACTTCTCTCCGTTCTGAAAAAGGACGCCCTTTAAATAATGAACGCCTGGAATTTTTGGGTGATGCTATTCTTGACGCCATTGTAGGAGATATCGTATATAAACACTTCGAGGGAAAAAGGGAAGGTTTCCTGACCAATACCCGTTCAAAAATCGTTCAACGCGAAACATTGAACAAACTGGCTGTACAAATCGGCCTTGACAAACTCATTAAATATTCCACCCGCTCTTCATCTCACAACAGTTATATGTACGGCAATGCCTTTGAAGCTTTTATCGGGGCCATCTATCTTGATCAGGGATACGAACGTTGTAAGTTATTTCTTGAAGAGAAAATAATACATCCGTATATTGATCTGGATAAATTGTCACGCAAAGAAGTAAACTTCAAATCTAAACTGATTGAATGGAGCCAGAAAAACAAGGTTGAAGTCTCTTTTGAACTTATAGAACAATTCTTCGACAAAGAAAGCAATCCTGTGTTCCAGACAGAAGTACATATTGAGGGCATACCTGCCGGAACCGGAACAGGCTATTCTAAAAAAGAGTCCCAACAAAATGCTGCACAAATGGCGCTAAAAAAAATAAAGACGCCTGAATTCATGGCAAGTATAGAAGAAGCCAAAATACAATCAACAGCAGCAGTAATAGAAACAGAAGAGGCGACAGCAGAAATACCAGAACAAGAACCAGAAATAATTACAGTAACAGAAAGTCTCACACAGAAAGAGCTCACCGAAGAGCATGAATTATCCGAAACAACATGAAAACTATAAAAGTAAAATTCGTTGATTTCTGGGAAAACTTTGATCCCCAACACAACTTCATAGCAGATATAATTTCTAAGAAATATCGGATTGAGCTTAGTGATACTCCTGATTATCTGTTCTTTTCAGTCTTTGGATATGAAAATATAGATTATCACAATTGTACTAAAATATTCTACTCCGGTGAAAACATCACGCCAGATTTCAATATCTGCGACTATGCCATTGGCTTTAACTTCCTATCATTCGGTGACAGATATATACGTATACCTTTTTACACAGCATATGGTGTACAGCAATTAGCAGCTCCCAAAGTGATAGTTCCCGAAGTGGTTCTTAACCGTAAATTCTGTAGTTTCGTAGTTTCTAATGCCAAAGGAGCTCCCGAAAGAGAACGTTTTTTCCAACTATTGTCAGAATACAAACAAGTGGATTCGGGAGGTCGCTATAAAAATAATGTAGGAGGTCCGGTTCCCGATAAAACTGCTTTTATCAAGGACTACAAATTCAATATTGCATTTGAAAATAGCATGTGTGACGGTTATACCACTGAAAAAATCATGGAGCCGATGCTTGTTAACTCCGTACCTATCTACTGGGGTAATAAACTTATTGACCGAGATTTCAACCCGGCTTCTTTCATCAATGTCTCCAGCTATTCTTCTTTGGAAGAAGCAGTAGAGCACATTGTCCGACTGGATCAGAATGATGATGAGTACCTTTCTCTATTATCTACTCCCTGGTTTAATAAGGAGAATTATCTAAACTGGGAAGAACAACTGATAACTTTCTTCGATAATATCTTCGAAAAACCTCTATCCGAAAGCAGATATATTCCAACTCACGGGTATATCCAAACTTATCATTATAGACTGCACCGCATGGTGAGGGATAAATTATTTCACGACCGGATCACTTTAAAAAGGTTTAAATGAGAGAATGTTCTAAGCTTATGTACCCTTATCTAGAATATATTCAGCAAATATCTTCAAATTAGGGATATTCCGAAAAAAGGAGCGAATGAAAAAAATTAAGAGCAAAGCAAAGACTATGATAAAATATTCTTTGCTACTAAAACGTAAGAAAAATAAGGCATTTACTGAATATCCCCAATTATATAGGACAAAGAGTAAAATCCTCTTCTTATTGCTTTTACTTTTCCAATTCTATCCTCAGCGGTTTTCAATAAAAAAATAAAATAAAGAGCAAAGTATACTTTCAAGCACCTTTGCTCTTTCATTTTATAATAAATCTCATATTTACAAAAAAAGCATAAAACCTTCTAAAGATCCACCACTCACACTTATTTTTCATTCACCCAAATAGGTAAAAAACAACTTAAGATATTGATTTCAAGAAATATCCCAATATCCCCAAAATCAGAAAATTTCGAAAGCTTCTCAAACTTTCTAATTTCTAATTATATACATACCCTTTAAGCCCCCAGTTTTCATTCTTATAACTCATTTGTGTTACAACCTCCTCCCACGAAAAGACATAGAAACGATCTTCCCACAGAGGAGCATACATTTCATAAATGGGTTTTGCATTAGCAGTAGACTCTGCTAATATATAGCCTTTAAGCCCCCAGTTCTCATTATGATGTACATTTATCTGGTTCTGAACTTCCTCCCACGAAAAGACATAAAAACGATCTTTCCATAAAGGAGCATGCATTTCGTAAATAGGTTTTGTATTAGCAGCCGATTCTGCTAATATATAGCCTCTGAATCCCCAATTTTCATTATGATGTACATTTATCTGGTTCTGAACTTCCTCCCACGAAAAAACGTAAAAACGATCTTTCCATAGAGGAGCATGCATTTCATAAATAGGCTTTAATTGTAAAGGTTCTCCCAATTGACTATTTTCAATATATCTTACTACAGCTTCTTTTACTTGTTGTTGTTTTACAGGATCAGAGATAAATTCATAGATAGGATATGCCTTTTCCCAGTTTATTTTTGTCAGACCGGCATTGGCAGCAGTAACAGACTTCTCCCAAGAATATTTATCAATTGTAGGATAACCTGTTTCTAAATTATACGTACCACCAACACCTTCGCCACCTTTATACTCCAGATACAAAGTTTGATCTCTCTTTTCCGCACTAGTAGACACATCTTCAGTCACAGTGTTGTCTACATCAGCATTCAATCCAATTTTATTTAAGGTTCCTTTAAATCCAGCTTTTATAATTCTTGTTTTAGTCTCTTTATTATCTTCTTTTATAATACTAGAACTATACATAACACGAAGAACACCACCGATTGTTATGTCTGTTAGCACATGCGTTCCATAATCTTTCACAAACTGATCGGCTGACGTCATATTAGCAACATCTCTTTTAAATTTATCTGTCAAAAAGTTAGATAAAACTTTAACATCTTCAGCCAAATGAAGCCATCTCACATCTTTACATATATCAGCACTCGCAAACGAATATTTAGTAGATAGTAAATATCTCGTAAAATTAGATTTAGAAAAAGTACCTGTAAAACTCAAAGTACCTTTCTTTGTTGGTATACTCGAACTACCTTCAGCAGGTGCATTCTCATAATTAACAGAAGCAATCACACCTGAATTTTTGGTAACTTCTTTTATATATTCAGATGACGAATAGCCATAATGATATTGATTTTTTCCACTAACTTCATTGCTGGTTATTACACTGTTTCTATCGTATTCACGTAATTTTACTATATCAATTACTGAATTCCGAATTGAATATTTATCTAAATAATCACCCGTAACATCATAGCTAAAACCTAAAGCATGATCATCAGTGTCAAGCGATCTCGTTTTAACTTCCTCATTATCATTCACCCTCGAATTCACAAAAGTCTCATATTGTCCAATCTCGTCAGAACAAGAAAACAACAGTGTAATAAAAGACAAAACACATAATTTCTTTTTCATAAGCAAATATTATTAAAAGGTTAAACAATACAAAAATACTCTTTTATTTCTAATTCACCGCAAAACAAAGAAAATATTATCAACAAAGTGCTTTAAGAAGATTAGTCACACAATAACATTAAGAATCATGTTTCCAATATATAAATAGATAAACAACAGTAAAATCACGGTATACAAAAATATTACATCTTACTCTTAATATGATAAAAGATATAATTCCAACATCGATAAGCCCTTATATGGACCTCATAATTTTCTATGAGAAAACAAGTACATTAAATTTGTGAATAAACTAATAGCTATTTATCCTCATTCACAGACAATTATACAAAATCCTTAGCATAGGCATTTAAATGCTAACTCACTCCAATAAGAATCCCCGATTCCAATTTAATCTTTGACTATTATTCATTATCCGAAACAGATTCCCATATGCCGTCCCTGAATCACCAGATCATGATCTTCTGTAACCAGCTTTAATTTCCCGGCTACCTCCTCCAAAGGAACAGATGAAATTTCATCACCTTTTAAGGATATCATACGTCCGAACTGTCCGTTGGCTATCAACTCTGTTGCATGTCCCCCCATACGTGTTGATAGATTGCGGTCGAAAGGAGTAGGCGAACCACCACGCTGGATATATCCTAAAACAGTTTCACGCGTTTCGATGCCTGTTTCATATTCTATTTCCTGCGCAATATACTCCGCAGCACGTTTGCGTCCATCAGTCTGGATGCCCTCTGCAACCACTACAATAGAGTAAGGTTTCCCTTTCTTCAGACGATTCAGGATCACCTCACCAATATTTTTTATATTATAAGGAATTTCGGGTAAAAGAATAATATCACCACCACCTGCCATCCCAGAGTATAGGGCAATCCAGCCGGCTTTATGTCCCATCACCTCAATTACCATCACACGTTTGTGTGAGCTGGCTGTAGAATGCAGACGGTCAATAGCATCCGTAGCGATGCTTACTGCAGAATCAAAGCCGAAGGAAATATCTGTCCCCCAGATATCATTGTCAATGGTTTTGGGCACAGAAACGATATTCAACCCCATAGCGGCAAATTTGGCAGCAGTTTTTTGTGTACCATTACCTCCGATACAAACCACACAATCAAGCCCTATCTCTTTTATGTTCTGCTCGATCAAAGCCGGTTTATTAACATTCTCGGCTACTACGCCTCCCTTTTTGAATGGTTTCTCACGGGAAGTCCCCAAAATGGTACCACCCATATTCAGCAAACCTGAAAGGGATTTATCGGTTATTAGTTCCACATCCTTAGTCAGAAGGCCCTGAAAACCACTGTGAATACCGACGACTTCCATACCATAGTAGTTTATGGCAGTTTTACACACGCCACGAATCGTAGCATTAATGCCGGGACAATCGCCCCCCGAAGTTAAAATACCAATTCTCATCGCCGTTTTTTGTTCTAAAGTTCGGAACTAATCTCCCGTCTTTTAACTTTTAACTATTATTTCCGTCGTAAAGATAGAAAAAAAAGATAAATAAGGTTACATTTGTAGGCTTAAACATTACCCATTTAAAAGAGAAATGAATATCACAAAGATTATAAAGCAGGCGTTCAATTCCCGTTTAAAAGAAATAGACCTCTATGCCAGTCAGGCTGGCGAGATACAGCACCGTGTTATGACACGTCTCGTCACCCAGGCCGCTAACACAGAATGGGGAAAGAAGTATGATTATAAATCTATCCGAAATTACGAAGACTTCAAAAATCGCATACCTGTACAGACCTACGAAGAGATAAAGCCCTACGTAGAGCGTCTTCGTGCAGGAGAACAGAATCTGCTCTGGCCTTCGGAAATTCGTTGGTTTGCCAAGTCTTCGGGAACCACCAACGATAAGAGTAAATTCCTTCCCGTAAGCAAAGAGGCCCTGCAAGACATTCACTACCGTGGAGGAAAAGATGCAGCTGCCCTCTACTTCCGGATAAATCCGGAAAGCCGTTTTTTTTCAGGAAAAGGATTAATTCTCGGCGGAAGCCATAGCCCTAACCTAAACTCCAACCACAGTCTTGTAGGCGATTTATCTGCCATCCTCATACAAAATGTAAGCCCTCTCATCAATCTGATACGTGTTCCCAGTAAGAAAATAGCTCTGATGAGTGAATGGGAAACCAAAATAGAAGCGATTGCCAACAGTACGATTCCTGCCAATGTGACTAACCTCTCCGGAGTACCGTCGTGGATGCTGGTATTAATTAAAAACATCCTTCAAAAGACAGGTAAAGAGTCATTGGAAGAAGTATGGCCCAATCTGGAAGTATTCTTCCATGGCGGCGTAGCTTTCAACCCTTATCGTGAGCAATACAAGCAGGTCATCCGATCTCCGAAGATGCATTACGTAGAAACTTATAACGCCTCAGAGGGATATTTCGGAACACAGAATGACCTCTCCGATCCCGCTATGCTGCTAATGATTGATTATGGAATATTCTATGAATTTATGCCTCTCGAAGAGGTTGGCAAAGAATTTCCGCGTACCTGTTATCTGGAAGAAGTAGAACTGAACAAAAATTATGCAATGATAATCTCCACCTCCTGCGGATTATGGAGATACATGATCGGTGACACAGTAAAATTCACCAGTAAGAATCCTTATAAGTTCATCATTACCGGACGAACCAAACATTTCATCAATGCCTTTGGAGAAGAGTTAATAGTGGACAATGCAGAAAAGGGATTGATCAAAGCCTGTGCTATGACAGGAGCGCAAGTAAGTGATTATTCCGCAGCACCGGTATTCATGGACGAGCACGCCAAGTGCCGCCACCAATGGTTGATAGAATTTGCAAAAATGCCCGATTCCATCGAGAATTTTGCTGCTATACTGGATACTACTCTCAAAGAAGTAAACTCTGATTATGAAGCAAAGCGCTGGAAGGATATCGCTTTGCAACCCTTGGAGGTTATCGTAGCCCGCAAAGGGTTATTCCATGATTGGTTGGCTAAAAAAGGCAAATTAGGTGGACAGCACAAGATCCCCCGGCTAAGCAATACGAGGGAATATATAGAAGAAATGCTGGAACTGAATAAAGCATAACAACATAGAGCTGCGTGCATCCGGGATGTACGCAGTTTTTGTATACGGCAAGCAATTCTTTTCCCGGTAAAGAACAATGTTCGAGATGTACATGTGGTACAGCACAAGATGCACATGTCGTACTGTACGAGATGTACATGTCAGACAGTACGACATGCACATCTCGATCATCGTCCGGTTACGACATTCTATAAGTTCAATACATACCTATCTTGCAAAAGCCTTAGAAAAGTAACTGCCTCATCTATTTGGAGTCTACTATAATTCCCCCACCCAGCAATAAGCCATCTTTATAGAAAGCAGCAGCCTGACCAGGTGCAATGGCTGTAAGAGGTTCATACAAAAGTACATATAAGAGTCCTTTCTCTGTGATCTGCACCTTACAATGATTCTCTTGTTTCCGATAGCGAATCTTCACAATAATGTCTTCCGGGCCAATCAAGCGGGATTCATCCACAATATTCCAATCTTTCAGCCACATCTCTGTTTTAGCAAGAGCCTGCAATGAAGATAGTACCACTGTATTCTTCACCGGATGTATCTCTTTTACAAACACAGCACGATTCAAATCGATACCTAATCCACGGCGTTGTCCGATGGTATAAAACGGATATCCCTCATGCCAGGCAATAAAATTGCCCTTTTCATCGAGGAACTTCCCTTTTTGAACCTTTGTAGTAGCAGAGGTATGACACAGATATTGTCTTAAAAAGCTTCGATAATCCATCGGACAAAAACAAACTCCCAGACTGTCTTTCTTGACCGCTGCCTTTTCAAAACCCCGTGCCGCAGCCAAGGTACGAGCTTCAGGCTTTGTCATCTCTCCCATCGGAAGTAACATGCGTTGCAATATTTCCTGTTTCAACCCCCACAAGAAGAATGACTGGTCTTTATCGGAATCAATAGCCGGAATAATATAATATTTTTCTTCCAAGAACATCTTTCGCACATAATGCCCGGTAGCAATATAAAAAATCCCCATTTCATCGGCTAACTCCGCTAATAAAGGCCATTTTAAATAATTGTTGCAAAGCGTACAAGGCACCGGGGTATGCCCTGACAGATACTCATCAATGAAATAAGTTATGATCTGTTCACGGAAAACTTCACGGGCATCATAAGTTATATGCTCAATGCCCAGACGACCTGCCAACGTACGGGCATCTTCCAGATATTCAACCGAGTCATTCAGTTCATAAAAGCGGAAAGTCACTCCAGTCACTTCATAGCCGGCTTCCTGTAGTAATATAGCTGCTACCGAACTATCGGTTCCACCGCTCATTCCCAACAACACACGTTTCTTTTGATCCATCATGCCGCAAAATTAAACAAATTCCCGTATCTTTACCCTTTCAAACTAAACAGAATGAGAGAATCATCATCACATAACCTATTCATCATTGTCCTTTCAGAACATCCGACATTAGGTACGCTCCTCCTCCCATACGTTGCCGAAAGTTCTTCTGAAAGAGAAGAACTCTGTTTAGTAGAACAAGCTTTCCACCTGTCTCCCAAGGCCATGGCACAAATGAGTAAAACAGAACAAAAGGCCATCGAAATAGCTTCACACTATACAGAGAAATATCTGATGACTGTCTACTCGAAGGATAAAACCGTTCCCAAATTCTTACGCCGATTGACCGAAGAACCGGAAAAATTGAGAAATATCCGCCTTTTCATCGAGAAGAAGTTACAGGAGATGATGGAATTGATACGTACCTATAACTTACCCTTATATCAAAAACAAAGCCGCAGCAAACTACTCTATCCACATCATGCATATCATATAAACAAAAGGGATGTAGAAGTTCACTTTTCATTTAAAGTCAACGAGCAGTCTTTCAATTATCAGTTGCAATGTTATAATGAAGGTAAAGCAATACCTCTTACTGAGTTAAAACCGGTCACTACTCTAACTTCTAATCCGGCTATATTATTACTGGGTATGGAAGTCTATATATTTCAACATATTGAGAGTTCGCGCCTCTTGCCATTCACCAGAAAAACGCACATCAGTGTAGATGCCTCGCTTACGGAGAAGTATATCGATAACATCCTCATTCCTGTAGCCCGTTATCATAATATCGATGTACAAGGATTAGAAATCAAAAAAGAAAAGAGGATATGCGAATGCTTGCTATATATAGAAGATACCATCTATAATACGCCACTCTTACGATTAAACTTCCGCTATGGAGACCAAGTATTCAGTTCGCAACCGGCTGACGGAATAAGGAGATTCATTTTTCGGGAAACACTGGAAGGGAAAAGTATCATACGTTATTTCAGGAGAACTCCCGATACTGAAAAGAAAGCAATACAATTGTTGCAGAATGCAGGACTGGAAGCAATCAGCGATTCACACTTCAAACTATCCGAAAACATACCGGAAAAAAGTATCCACGAATGGATCGCTCATCACCGTACAATGTTACAGGAATCATTCGTACTGACAAGCGGTATTCAAGACAGGCCGTATAGTCTGGATGAAATCCGGATTGAGCAAAGTTTTGATGACGGTCCGGATTGGTTTGAGCTCCACATCACAGCTGTCATCGGTGAGCTACGTATCCCTTTCAGCCGCTTTCGCAAGCACATTCTTGAAGACAGGCATGAATATACACTCCCCGACGGACGTATCATTTTACTTCCGGAAGAGTGGTTCACTAAGTACGCCAATCTGATGGAACTAGGTATGACACGCGGAAAAACAATTTATGTCAAGCACCCCTATATAGGAGTCGTTAGTTCTATTCTGGAAAGTAATACCCATAAAGCCCCCCTTCCTCTTCAGCCTCAACAGGAATATCCAATCCCTAAAGGATTGAAAGCCCGGTTACGTCCTTACCAATATAAAGGATATGCATGGATGATGCACCTCTATGAGCAAGGATTCGGAGGTTGCCTTGCAGACGATATGGGTCTGGGAAAAACACTCCAGACACTCACCTTATTACAACAGATCTATAACGCTGACAGCAATAAGAGCTATCCGGCAGAAGGTGATAAAAGTGTTAATCCTTTACAAGAAAGTGTAATCAAAGTAAAGCAGGAGTGTAATTTCATGTTAAAAAAGGAGTCACACACTTCCGATGGAATGGGGCAATTTAGTCTTTTCGATGATTTAACAGCAGAAAATACGCTTCCTGGCTGTATAATTTCGGCAAGTAGTAGTAAGATCACCAGAAAACCGAGTACACTCATCGTTGTTCCTACCTCTCTGTTGCACAACTGGAAACGTGAGGCGACCCGTTTTACCAATCTGTCAATGGCAGAATTTAACAGTAACAGTTATTTTAAATCAGGGCACCCGGAACAGTTTTTCGACCGCTTTCAACTGATATTCGTATCATATGGTACCATGCGCAATAAAATAAATATTCTTCGTCAGTACAACTTTGAATACATCGTACTGGACGAAAGCCAGAATATAAAAAACAGCGACTCACTCACTTTCCGATGTGCCACCCAACTACGCAGCCATCGTAGACTGGTACTGACCGGTACACCTATCGAAAACTCACTAAAAGATTTATGGGCACAGTTTCACTTCCTTCAGCCGGAACTTTTGGGAAATGAGAGTGCGTTTACCAAACAATTCATCAACCCGATCAAGCAAGGAGACAGCCGTATGGAATTGCGCCTGCGCCAACTCATCACCCCATTCATCCTGCGCAGAAGTAAAAGGGAAGTTGCTCCCGAGTTACCACCACTCACGGAAGAAATCATCTACTGTGATATGGCCAAAAAGCAAAACGAAGTTTACCAACAGGAGAAAAACAGCCTGCGCAATACACTGTTGCAGCTTAATAAAAAACAGCACCAACAGTTCACTGTACTCAATGGCATCTCCCGGCTACGCCAATTGTCATGTCATCCCAGAATGATATTCCCCGAATCTAACACAGAATCGGGCAAACTGGAACAAATTATTGACATCTATGAAACTCTCTACAGTGAAGGGCACAAAGTGTTGATATTTTCATCTTTCGTAAAGCATCTGGAACTGATCGCTGAAGAATTCCGCAAACGTGGCTGGCAATACGCTCTCCTCACCGGTTCGTCCACCAATCGCCCGGAAGAAATAGCCCGCTTCTCTCAGACAGAGGAGATACGTGCTTTTCTCATCTCTCTCAAAGCCGGAGGAGTGGGACTCAATCTTACACAAGCGGACTATGTATTTATCGTTGATCCATGGTGGAATCCCGCAGCCGAAGCACAAGCCATTGCCCGCGCACATAGAATCGGGCAAGATAAGCAGGTCATTGCTTACCGTTTTATCACCAAAGACAGCATTGAAGAGAAAATCATCCGGTTACAAGAAGATAAACGTAAACTTGCCGAGACATTTATCACCGACAGCGAATCGATGCCTGTACTGACAGATCAGGAATGGATCGGGCTTCTGGAATGAACCAGACTTGTATTTTTTAACCGGACAGATAGACAAACTGTTCTATCTTGTGTAATATCTGACTTAATCGGAAAACAGGTAACCGCCTTGTTTACAGTTTGTACTATATTCGTCGCTCAGAAATATAGTATTAACTTTAATCCATTCTTGTATTATGAGAAATGTATATTACACCATTCTTGTATTCGTATGCCTTATAAGCAGTTTATCTGCAAAGGCTTCAACGAGGACAGAAGGAGATTCTGGTTTTAAAGACATCAAGCTGAATTTGATGAACGGAAATTTCCTATCCGACGAAGAAATCAACAACAAAACCCAGGTAACATTCGGTATAGCCATTGCCGAAGACGGCACCCCAACCCGTGTGGCAGCAGACGACGCAACTGCCAATATCATACTGAACAACTACAAATATCATAGCAACGAGCATGGTTTCAATACGGGTACAGCTACCGTAAAAGTGCAAGGCCCGGTGAAAATCTCTATCGGTACATGTGCATGGGGTAGTGACGTCACCATTACGGATACTGGTGGGGCAAAAGTGGCAACTATGAATACCAACAACGGGAAATGCTATCACAACGATCAGACTTGTGCCGAAGCTTATTACAATGGAGAGCCAACTACTCTCTCAATAAAAGGAGGTAACTACATCCCATATCTCGCTATTGAAGCAGTTAATGAAGTTCCTGCAAACTCTAAAATAACGTTCTCAGCAGGCGAATATAGTAATGCCGGAATAGTTCCGTCAGAAGCAGAAGTACAAACAGGAGCAACCTATACTCTTCCTCTGAACAGAACAATGTATGTAGAAGGCAAGACACTTACTGCATGGACAGATGGTACTCTAAATTACAAACCGGGAGAAGAAGTTACAGTAGTAGCAGACCTTGCTTTGATACCTATATTTACAGATAACACCGTATCATTGGAAGACCGTGATGATGAAGTAACCATCGTTTGGGACTTTCAACAAAAGAATGGTGCGCCGGAAATGGCTTATGAAGGAAAAGCCGGTTTTTATGTATCACAAGCCGTAGTTAATGGTAACGTAATTGATGTAAGAATCGACTTCAACACCCAACCCGGTAAAATTAATAATGTGGGCCGGACAGATTGGGCACAAATGAATGCAGGAACTACTCTTACTTTCCCGGCTGTTAAAAACGCAGTTATATCTCTCGAATCGTATAATCCAACTACTACCACTACGATTGCCGGTGATACAAACTATCAATTGTCCGGCAATGTAGCAACTTATACGTATGGAGGTAGTGATAACACAATTGACATTGTTATAGGTGACGGAGGATACTTCAGATATTTCAAAATAGTATATCCGAAAGCTGAGTCCAATATTCAGGAACGTCCTGTTATTGCTACAGATTTCACTGACTGGGAAGCCGTTTCTTCTAATTCCGGTGATGTAAGCGTAGAAAAAACAACTACTTTCAGTAACGAAGCAGTGACTTTCACATTCAATGGTGTTACCGTTTCACCACAAGGACAGAATGTAGATAAATTCGGTGACCTGACAGGATACGCTATGTCCGAAAAGAATCTGTCCGGAGTTATCACAACATCCGCATTCAGCAATATCACTAAAGTACGTTATTTCCACGGAGCTACCGGTGGTAAACGTGGATTCAAACTGGAAAAGAAAAATGCAACTGATACCGATTGGGTAGTACTCTCCGATGCCTTTGCCGACCCGGCAAAGGGAGTATGGGTAGAATGCACCATAAATGAGGAAAACGTACAGCTCCGCTGGACCAACCTCGCTCCTACTCAGAATGCTTATATGTTCGAACTGGAGATTTACTCAAATGTTGAAATTACTGCCAAACAAGTAACATTAGCAACGAAAGTTTCTCCCGAAGAAGCCGGAAATGTATCCGTTTCTCCATCCAGCAGCCAGTATGACGAAGGTACAGAAGTAACGCTGGCGGCTAGAAAGAACTTCGGCTACAAGTTCGTGAAATGGACAGATGCAGCAGAAAACACTCTCTCTACAGAAGCATCCTACAAACAAACATTAAACGAAGATATGGTCATTACGGCCGTATTTGAACCGGTAGCTACTTATTCACTTACAACAAGTGCAGAAGGCGGAGCAAACAATTACATGGTAACAGCCACTCCTGATGCCACTGTTGTAAATGGTAAGAACATGTATGAAGAAGGTACCTTGGTCACTCTTACTGCTACAGAAAACCACATCCTCACATTCCTGAACTGGAAAAGCGGAGAGATGGGTTATGAACTTCCTGTGAGAATGGACAGTGACAAAGAGTTCGTTGCAGTATACAGTGCTGCCGATTATATTGTAGGATGGGATTTTGTTCGGAAAGGCAACAGCAGCCGTCCGGCAGACTTCGCTTCTACAGGTGAGAATGAAGCTACAACGCTCATTCTACGCAAAGAAGACGGAACAACTCAGGCATGGCTCGACAAATCAAAAGAGTCAGGGAACTACGAAGGTGAATCTGCCGCTGTAAACTGGAAGAACATCTCTGATAAATATTACTATGAAACCCGTATAAATGCTTCTGAGTTTATTGATATCAAGGTAACTTCCAGAATGCTGTACAACTATAACGCATATTCTGTACAGAAGTTAGAATACTCTCTGGACGGAACCAACTACACAGAAGCAGCCCGCATTACTCTACCGGGTGCTAAGGCATGGACACCGCTGGAAGCTACACTGCCCGAATCATGTAATAATGCCGCATCATTGTATCTCCGTTGGATTCCCGATTACAGTTCTGAGATTGTAGGTACCGCATCAGAAAATGATGGTACGGCAATCGGTTCTATCTACATCACCGGAGTACAAAAAGGAGTTGATCCGGAAAGAGCGCCCCTATTGCTCTCTTCTCTCCCCGCAAACAATGCTGAGGAGGTTTCTGCTACGGGCCGTATTGTACTGACATTCGATAATAAAGTGAAAATAGCTGAGGGAACTGTAGCAACGTTGGGAGACAAAACACTGACCCCGTCTGTAGCAGGCAGAACCATTACATTCCCATACATGGGTCTGGATTACAATACAACTTACACTTTCACATTGCCGGCCAACAGTATATCCGACTTCTTCGATAACAAGATAAAAGAGAATATCACTCTCAAATTCACAACGATAACACCTCCGGTAGTGACTCCGGGCAGGTATGACGCCATCGTCAGCAATGCAGAAGAACTGCTCGAAGCACTGGCTAAAGGGAATGAAGCCTCTACATCAGGAGAGCGTTTCCGCATCTTCCTGCATGATGGAATTTACGATTTAGGAGAACTTTGCCTGACAGACGTGAAATCCAACATTTCACTGATCGGTGAAAGCATGGAAAACACAGTAATCGTAAATGAAGCACCGGTAGAAGGTATCTCCGTGTCAGCTACCCTACGCCCCACAGGAGAAAATATCTACATGCAGGACCTCACACTGAAAAACGATTATGATTATCAGGGAAGTACCGGACGTGCTGTCTGCCTGCAAGACAAAGGAAACAAAAACGTATATAAAAACGTACGTATGTTGAGCTATCAGGATACATATTACTCAAACAACAATCGTATGCGTTCGTATTTTGAAGACAGCGAAATTCATGGCACGGTAGACTTTATCTGCGGTGGTGGCGATGTCTTCTTCAACCGTACACTGCTTTATCTGGAAGACCGTTCGGGCAACTGTATCACGGCTCCGGCAGGTGACACTGAATGGGGATATGTATTCAATGATTGTACGATTGACGGATACGATGCAAACAAAGGTTCTTATGCCCTGGGACGTCCTTGGCAAGGTGCTCCGATGAGTGTATGGATTAACACAACCATGAAAGTTCTTCCGAAAGCAGAAGGATGGAGTGACATGAGTGAAACAATTGTCCCGAAACTATTTGCTGAATACAATAGCCACACCGAAAGCGGAATGGCTGTTGATTGCAGTGCCCGTAAAACTCAATACACAGGGGGAAGCATACCTTACAGCCCGGTATTGACTCAAGAAGAGGCATCCCGCTTTACTATCGAGAATGTATTGAGTGGCAGTGACTCCTGGCAACCGGCTTTATTAACCGAACAGGCAGCAGCCCCGATACTGACGGTCAATGGTTCTACCCTCTCCTGGAATGCCAGCGATTATGTATTCTGCTATGCTATCTGCAAAAACGGAAAAGTGATCGACTTTACAAATGAAACCAGCTATGCCATCCCGGCAGATGCAACCGATAATGATGTATTTACTGTGCGCGCCGCCAACCAAATGGGTGGATTGGGACAACCTTCCAATAACAGTAATGCTACCGGTATCGAACAGAGCACTGTAGCTAAAGAGGTAGTAGAACGTCAATACTTCAACGTGAACGGTATCCGCCTTAACAAGGCTGAGAAGGGACTAAACATCCTCCGTACCATCTATAGCGACGGTTCAATAGAAACAGTGAAAGAAATTGTAAAATAGTGGTGCTTGCCGCACCGGAAGGTGCGGCAAACGATGGTTAATTAAAACGCGGATTAACACGGTTTTGAGTGTATTTCACCACAGAGTAACACAGAGTTCCACAGAGTAGTATTTATCTGATGAAACGCGGATTAGCACAGATGAACGAAGATTAAAAGACTGTAGTTCTTTATCATACATTTGTTTTCCTTTGCGATAATCTGCGTTCATCTGCGTTTCAATAAAAATTTAAACTCTGTGGAACTCTGTGTTACTCTGTGGTGAATTTTGCTCCTTTCTAATCAGAAAACATTATCTTTGCATCCTCAAATCAAACACTGAGCAGAAAGATGGACTATAAAATCCTCGTACTCGACCTTGACGGTACACTAACCAATACCCGAAAAGAAATAACGCCCCGCAACCGGGAAGCATTGATACAAACACAACAACAAGGTACACGGCTGGTATTGGCTTCGGGCAGACCGACTTACGGCATTGCTCCATTGGCCGATGAACTGCAAATGGGTCAGTTCAACGGTTATATACTCTCCTACAACGGCGGAGAAATCATTGACTGGAAAAGCAAAGAGATACTCTATGCAAATGTACTACCGGATACTGTCATCCCCCAGCTATACGAATGCGCCAAAAGAAATGAACTTGCCATCCTGACCTATGACAAAGAATGTATTGTGACCGAAACCCCGGAAGACGAATATGTAAAGAAAGAAGCCTTCCTTAACAAAATGGAGGTGCGGAAAAGTACAGACTTCCTGACCGATATCCATCTTCCTGTTCCTAAATGCCTGATCGTAGGCGACCCGGACAAACTCATAGCTGTTGAGTCCGAGCTTTCCATCCGGTTGCAAGGTCAGATCAGTGTTTACCGCTCCGAACCCTATTTTCTGGAACTTGTCCCACTGGGCATCGACAAAGCACAATCACTCACCGTATTATTGGAAAAGCTCGACATGAAACGGGAAGACATGGTAGCCGTGGGCGATGGTTATAATGACCTTAGCATGATTAAGTTTGCCGGGCTTGGAGTAGCAATGGCCAATGCTCAGGAGCCGGTAAAGAAAGCTGCAGATTACATCACTCTCTCCAACGACGAAGACGGTGTAGCTGCTGTCGTAGACAGATACTTTTCAGCAGCAAAATAAGAAATATCAATTATTTATTCTAACTTTGTGGTTTCAAACTGAATAAATCTCAAACGTTATGGAACATCAACTGACCATTTACAACACTTTAGATAGGAAAAAGGAGCTGTTCGTACCCTTACACGCTCCGCATGTAGGGATGTACGTTTGCGGACCAACCGTATATGGAGACGCCCATCTGGGACATGCCCGCCCGGCTATCACATTCGATGTACTTTTCCGTTACCTTACACACCTGGGATACAAAGTACGTTATGTACGCAATATCACTGACGTAGGCCATCTGGAGCATGACGCCGATGAAGGTGAAGATAAAATAGCCAAGAAAGCCCGCCTGGAAGAGTTAGAGCCGATGGAAGTGGTACAGTACTACCTGAACCGTTATCACAAAGCGATGGATGCATTGAACGTCCTTCCGCCAAGTATCGAGCCACACGCATCGGGACATATTATAGAGCAGATTGAACTGGTTAGCAAAATCCTGGAAGCCGGCTATGCTTACGAAAGCGAAGGTTCCGTCTACTTTGATGTAGCCAAATACAATAAAGATTATCATTACGGTAAACTCTCCGGACGCAACCTGGACGATGTACTGAATACTACGCGTGACCTCGATGGACAAAGCGAGAAACATAATCCGGCCGACTTCGCCCTTTGGAAGAAAGCACAACCGGAGCATATCATGCGCTGGCCTTCACCCTGGAGTGACGGTTTCCCCGGATGGCACGCAGAGTGTACAGCTATGGGACGCAAGTATCTGGGAGAACATTTCGATATCCACGGAGGAGGTATGGACCTGATATTCCCGCACCACGAATGTGAGATTGCTCAATCTGTTGCTTCACAAGGTGACGATATGGTACATTACTGGATGCATAACAACATGATTACCATCAACGGGACGAAGATGGGTAAATCTCTCGGCAACTTCATCACGCTGGACGAATTCTTTACCGGTAGCCACAAATTACTGGCACAGGCATATACACCTATGACCATCCGTTTCTTCATCTTGCAGGCACACTATCGCAGCACGGTAGACTTCAGCAATGAGGCTCTGCAAGCATCAGAAAAAGGATTACAGCGATTGTTGGAAGCGATCGACAATCTGGAAAAGATTGTTCCCGCAACCGGTTCTTCAGTAAATGTAAAAGAACTGCGCACCAAATGCTATGAGGCCATGAACGATGATATGAACACACCGATTGTCATTGCCAACCTGTTTGAAGGGGCCAGGATGATCAACAATATCATTGCCGGCAACGATACCATATCTGCCGAAGACCTGAAAGAGTTGAAAGAGACATTCCATCTGTTCAGTTTTGAAATTCTTGGTCTGAAAGAAGAAGCAGGGGCATCAGATAGCCGTGAAGCTGCCTATGGAAAAGTGGTTGATATGCTACTGGAACAGCGTGTAAAAGCGAAAGCCAACAAAGACTGGGCTACTTCGGACTTTATTCGCAATGAACTCACGGCACTGGGATTTGAAGTGAAAGATACTAAAGACGGATTTGAGTGGAGATTGAATAAGTAATCACTCTTACCCCTTATATAAGCAAAAGAAAGAGGTCAGAACCGGTAGTTATCACGGTTCTGACCTCTTTCTTTATACCTATCAATAAGTGTTTCAATACATATGAAACAACACTCTCAATCGATATGAAACAAGTGTTTCAACCCGTTGAGAAAAAACTCTCAACCTATTGAGAAAACTTTCTCAATAGGTTGAAACAAAATTCTCAATCCGATAAAACAAGATGAAACATTCCATCATTAATAAGAAATCAGTTCAGAAAGTATCTGTCCTCTATACCAAGGGTCATCAATCTCCTTCAACATAGCCCCCATCTCTGTACAGAGTTGTTTCACTATTTCCTGATTCTCTTCCAGCGGAAGGTTATTCATCTGATAAGGATCCTTCAAGTCATCGAACAGTAAACTCTTTTTCAACTGCTTTGTATCACGGTCGATATAGAGAGCCAGTGTATAATGTGCTGTTTTAATACCTCTTGACGATGGGAAATACGACACAACCAATCCGTTTTCATCTTTCTCTCCATCCAGATTCTGAATATAAAGAGCTCCTGTGGGACGCACAATATCCGCCTTTTCATCGAAGAACAACGGAGCAAAATTACGTCCTTGTACCTCAGCCGGAATAGAGTCTCCAAGGCCACACAATCCCAACAAAGTAGGCATGATATCCGGTGAGGAAATCATCAGATCATCTACACGTGGCTGAATCTTACCTGGATAACGCACCAGGAACGGAACGTTCATCGATTCCGCATAAGGAGAGTTTTTAGGATCATCCGTACGCTGACTGCACATTGTTTCACCATGATCGGAAGCAAATATAACGACTGTATTCTTATCCAGCCCCATCTCTTTCAATGCGTCCAGTATCTCACCAAAGGCCCGGTCTACCCCCGTCACTGAGGCGAAATAATAACGGGCAGACTCTGCCTTCTTCATCTTTGTATCCGCATTGGGACGAATCAAAAGGCTATCTAAAGGCTGATCTTTATACAAATCAAAGTCTTCTTCCATACAGTCATTGAGTGAACGATACGGACTATGGGGCGGATTCATTCCGACCATAATAAAGAATGGTTTCTTTGTATCACGTACATTGCCTTCATTTTTCAGATACGAAACGACCATTTTGGCCTCGTGCAAAGGTGACCACTCTTTAGGGTCATGTCTCTTGCCATCCGTATCCCAGTAATGAGGATTTTTATGTTCATCAAACGTGCCGTATGAATACCAATAATTGAAACCGTGGCGCCTCTCTTTGGGAGTATAAGCATCCCATACCGGCCGCTGCTCTTCTACATATTTTCCCGGATGCTCCGGATCATTAGGTGTAGGAAAGTCAGCATGGAGTTTACCAAAGTAAGCACAGTCGTATCCGGCATTATAGAATACATCGCCTATACACTCTGCATCTTCACGCAGTGAACTGATAGGACGACTGGAGTTACAATTCAATGGTACACCACTTTTATTTGGATACATACCCGTCAATAAACTACCCCGGTGCGGGCTACTCAGCGGACAGTTACTCTGTGCAGAAGTCAGCACTACCGATTCGCGGGCAAAAGCATTCAGGTTGGGGGTATGTACGGGGTCACCTTTGAAGTTTACCTTCTCCCGGAATCCATCCTGATTCCAGAACTCCATAGCCTGATTACGATACTGGTCCGGAAAAACATAGATAATATTGGGATGTCCGGCTTGCTCTACTTGCGGGGCTTTGCAACCCTGCAAAGCAAGCAAACTCAATCCGCCAAATAATAAGTTTACTCGATTGTTCATAGCTCTATAAGTCGTTAATAAGTAGTAAGTAGTTAATAAGTAGTAAGTAGTCAAGTAGTTAAGTAGTAAGTATGATACTATCTTCTACTTACTACTTAACTACTTGACTACTTAACTACTAATTAATTCCCCCCTTCCATTTCTCTTTTACGTATCAACGCTTCGAGGAAGTAGTAGTCGGCATAATTCAACGGAACATCAATCTCGGCACCGTGAGGAATACTACCTACAGAGTGCATCAGGATAAAGTTACCGTTTGTACCCACTGCCGCACGATAAGCCGGCGAGCCAAGACTTTCCATTATCTTATCGGCTGTTGCCTTATAATTATTCCCCGGGAGATAAGTTTCCAGCTCATACAAAGCTGAAGCCGTACAGGAAGCAGCAGAAGCATCGCGTGGTTCATTCGGAATATTAGGAGCATCAAAGTCCCAGTACGGTACAAGATCTTCCGGCATATTCTTATTGGTAAAGATAAAATTATACACCTTTTGCGCCTGATCAAGATACTTTTTATCATGTGTATAACGATAACAAGTAGTATATCCATAAAGTGCCCATGCCTGTCCACGAGCCCATGACGATTCATCAGCATACCCTTGTGCAGTTTGCCTTTTACGCACTTCACCCGTCTCCGGATCATAATCAACCACATGATAACAACTATTATCAGGGCGGAAATGATGAGCCATGGTAGTATCGGCATGTTTTACTGCGATATTATAGAAAGTAGAATCACCCGAAAGAGCAGTTGCCTCAAACAACAGTTCCAGATTCATCATATTGTCAATGATAACGGGGCATTTCCAGCCACGCGTTCCTTGCCAACCTCTATCAGCATCCCATGATTGAATTACACCGGCATTCGGACGAAAACGGGTAGACAATGACCGGGCGGTTTCAACAATTACATCTTTATATTCTTTTTTATCAGCCAGACGGTAACCGTTCAGATAGCTGCATCCAATCATAAAGCCCACGTCATGATGCCATTTCAAATGCTTTACTGAATCAAGAGCTTCTGTATATTTCTCTGCAAGAGGCAACCATTTCTTATCTCCGGTCAGCTCATAAGTGAGCCACATACTGCCAGGATAAAATCCCGAACACCAGTCGTCAATAGGGATATAGACTATATTTCCCTTTTCATCAATTGTACGGGGATTTAAAATCTTACCCGACTTTTCAATGATATCGGTCTGGATTGTGTTTTGTGCTACCGCATTGTCTATGTTATCCTGAATAAAGTCCTTTTCAACCGTTTTTTGGCTGTTACAACTCGTCAAGACCAGAAGGGAAAGCCCCAATGCACTCAAAATAGTTCTCATAATACATGGATTTATATTAGTAAAGTAATTAATTTCATGGTGGCAAAAATAAGGCAATCTTACAGATTTGACCGACCTAAATCATCCAATTAAGAGACATTTTTGGTACATTTGCAGAAAATAATGTGCCAATATACTAAAATATGCCGATGTGCCAATTGGCGTACGGTATTATTGCGCAGCCAATTGGCATATTGACACATAGAATAATTAGTTATTATGACACCACAAGAGTTTTTCAAAAATGACCTATTTGCCGAAAGGGCAGGCATTGTACTAATGGAAGTACGCGAAGGATACAGTAAAGCCAGACTGGAAATTAAAAAAGAACATCTCAATGCAGGCAACCGCACGCAAGGAGGAGCCATCTTCACACTTGCCGACCTCGCCCTGGCAGCTGCTGCCAATTCGCATGGGCAACTTGCTTTCTCTCTGTCCTCCAATATCACATTTTTACGCGCCAGTGGTGAAGGCGATACACTCTACGCCGAAGCCCGCGAACGCTACATCGGACGAAGCACCGGATACTATCAGATAGATATTACCAATCAGCAGAACGAACTAATTGCCACCTTTGAATCAAGTGTATTCCGCAAAGATCAGCAAGTACCTTTTACTTTGAAATGATTGAGGTCAACGGATAGCGATTCCCGGAAACACTCTTCAGAAAAGCTTTGGCCGATCCGATATTCAGAAACATATCTAAACGGACAGGGAGGTGATTCTTGTCATCCGTAATATAAAAAGTAATGACCTCCTTCTCTTTGCCTTTATCAGTGTATTCTACAAACGAAAAAACAAGGCAGCGATACGTAGTATCATTTTCTGCTGTGATATTCTTCATCCCGCGATAGATCAGCGTCTGCTCCTCTACCCTACGTCCTGTAGCCATCGGGAAATTGATCTTTTGCCCTACTTTATAATCTTTTGGATCGTAGGAACGAGCCTGTGCCAGAATACTAAGCATATCAAAAACACAACGGCTGTCACTATATTCCGTCTCCACTATCTCACCATCCCGGTAAGTCCGCTTCTGATTTACAAAACATAAGCCGTCTTTATAAGAGAACCAGGCCTCATCCACTGTATAGCGCTTACCTTCTTCAGCACCCTTCCGAAAATAACGGGGTTCGAGCTTCTCACCGACAATACACGTCAGCGTATCACGCATTTTAAAAAAGAAATCAACCTTCTTACTGCTTATGGATAAAAGATTAAACCGGTAAGCAGGTTTGGAATGATAAGTGGTCGCATTCGTTGTAAGACTGGCTATCCCTGCTTTGATCCATACAAATTTCCAGTTAAAGAATAAATCGTACATCACATGTTCGCCAGATTTAAAAGCTTCATTGGGTGCTTCACACTGGGCCTTAGCAGGCATAGAGCAACACAGCCCTACCAACAGCACAAGCCATGCTAAATTTATCCGTTTACTAATTGCGGCGATTGTTATTTCTATCTTTCTTTTTCTTGTCTTCATCTGGTTTTTGCTTTTTAAGTTCATCCGGCTTCTGTTTGTCTAATGGAAGAGCCTTTACATCCCAGGTCTGTTCAACCTCCCAATTGGCTTTAGGTTCGAGTATCTGGGGATAGTAATACACCATTTCCGGCTGACGCTTTGTCTCGTATTCACCGCTATCCCATACACCATTCCCATTCGTATCATTTATCAAACGGGCACAATACTTACCCGGATTCAAGAAATAGAAGTCGGCCTGCCCATTGACAACCGGGACTTTTCGCACCACCTTATCCTGCGTATCAAGCAGTTCTACAAATGCAATAGAGTCACATCCTGAAACATTAAAATAGATGGCCCCGTATTCCTCCAGCGAACGAACTTTTATATTCTGTTTTATCTTATCTGTAAACAAACCGTAGATGCCATGAAAAGCTGTAGAATCTACAGAGAACTCATATTCCCGCGCTGGCTCCCAGTCATAATACAAGTTATATTTACGTAGATTCAACGAATCTTGTTCAAAGGTAAAGGAGATATCCTCCCATAGGGTATCTACCTTCTGTTTCAAATGAATAGCTGCACTATCAAATGAAGCTATCGGCTCGTCAAAAGAGAGTGAGATATAATCATATACGTCCATTGTAGACGGGATATACGTAGATACATGCAGGAACTTGGTTGGCTCCGGTTCCTCTTCTTCACCTTTCTTTTTCTTCTTTTTCTTAGGTTCGTCCACAGCCTTCTTCACAGTCTTCGCCACCAGGTTAAGAGTATCCGTACGGGGTACTAACTGATTAAGTGTATCTGTATACAAATAATTCAGGCTCAAAGATAAAGTATCCTGTTTATAAAGTAACGAATCTTTCACCCAATAGTGAATGGTATCATTAGTCAGATTCTTCTCTATAATAAAGGCATCCCTCTCATCAAAATTCAATCCTTTCAACACAGGCAGCGTATCTGCTTTTGCTGCAAAGTAAAGCGTGAACTTCTCAGGAGTCAACCGTTCGTTTTTCACAAGATATTGTGAAAACAAATCTTCCTTAAAGGAACGCAGAATCACATTGTCCGGTAAATAATAAGTATATTTCCTTTCTACGACCGTGTCGATGGTAAGAGAGTCCACCCAGGTAGTATCCTGACGTATACGTTCTTCCCAGCGGGGAATAACCAGCGAATCATTAAAAGCAAGTGCTTCACTCTTCTGGCTGAAAGCAAAGTTCTGGTCGGCATCCATCAAACCAAAAATGCGATATTTCCCCGGAGCAACACCACGAATCGTAAAATGTCCACGGCTATCCGTACGGGCTACTCTGTCAAAAGGAAGTTTCGTAAATGCAGTATCAGACAGATTGGAGTGCATACCTACCAGCATTCCTTTAACAGGCTCCAGATTGGAAGCTTCGAGCAATGTTCCGGATACTTCCATCGTATCAATCGCACTTCCGGTAGAGAAAGTAAAGGCAAAATTACCTAACGGATTGCCTTCATTGTTATCAACAATAGCATCCGAGAAATCAATTGTATAAGTTGTGTTAGGCTTCAAAGAATCAAGCAGGTTGACACTTATCTTCTTTCCTGATGCCTTTATCTCCGGTTGCTGCACCTGAGGAGGAGAAATCACGACCTTTTCATTCGCTTTCTCAAGCTTAATGAATTCGTCAAAGGAAAGTGATACTTTTGTTTTTGTATTATTAAGTGCCCCTGCAGCAGGCGTGCTGCCAATAAAACGGGGAGGAGTCTCATCAAGTGGTCCTCCATCGGGCCTTCCTATACTGGCACACGAATAGAGAGCAGCTATCACCGTAACCACAGCCAATACCTTGCGAATAAGCCTCTTCATATTATATTCTTTTCTTAACATGATGCAAAAATAAAGGTTCTCAGAGAATAAATACTATACTTTACACTTATTTAAAGGAAAATGTTCAAGTAATAGTGCTTCCCGCACGGGGAGGTACGACAAGCGATGATTCGTTGAAACGCAGATGATCGCAGATTTTCGTAAAGGAAAACGAATGTATGATAAAGATCCACAGTCTTTTAATCTGCGTTCATCCAGGTTTCTTTTAAACTCTGTGCCCTCTGTATCCTCTGCGGTTAAATACACTTAAAACTGTACAGTGACGAAACTTATGGCCCAATCTTTTCGGTAGCGGAAGTATCCATAGACGATATCGATCCCCTTGTTCGGTATTGTACTTTGTCTTTCTCAGGAAGGAACGTTCCTTTCCCCGGTGAGTAGTCTTGTTTTAGATGTACATGTAAAGCAGCATGAAATGCACATGTCGTGCTGTCCCACATGCACATGTCGTACTGCTTTACATGTACATCTAAAACAATGTTACACACCGAGGCTTCATACGTTACTCTACGAGATAGAGCTTTATCAATACCGGAGAAAGAGACTGATGGCAATGACAAACGCCATTAAGCTCAAAACCGTACAGATATGAGCGAAACTCACCACAGAGTAACACAAAGTTTCACAGAGTACTGTTTATCTGATGAAACGCGGATTAACACAGATAAACACAGATAGATTAAAAGACTGTAGTTCTTTATCTTAGTTTTGTTTCCCTTTGCGAAAATCTGCGATCATCTGCATTTCAATAAAGATTTAAACTCTGTGGAACTCCGTGTTACTCTGTGGTGAAATATATTCAAAACCGATCAATAATGAACAATTTGCCAATGTGTTAATTTGGCAATGTCTTTCAGCAATACAGTGTAGCTAATTGGCGCATTGGCATATTGGCCACATAACTTTATTGTTTTATTAACAAAGAATCAAAGTAATACAACCCCGACAAGTCTTTAAATGTTATAATTTACCAATGAATGTACCATTCAGACAATACCTATATTAATAAGAGAAAAACATAGTTAAAAAAGAGTCGGTTATCGAACATTTATATAAGAATTTAAAGTACTTTTGCAGCGAAAAACTAAAGAGAAGAGTCTCAGTTTTCTCCTTCTATCCCTAATAATACTTATGAGCACACTATTTGTAGAAAATTTATCAATAAACACTGAATATAGAAGTATGAAAAGTAGAATTGTATTATTTGCATTTTGTTTGGCCCTCTTGTCGAGTTGTGGCAAAAAGGGTTTTGACTTGGGAGGAACCCCGGAATGTGCAGTGCAGGCATTGCAACCGACAACAGTTAATCTGACGAGTTCTTATCCGGCTACTATTAAAGGAAAACAAGATGTTGAAATCCGGCCACAGGTGTCTGGTTTCATCACTCAACTTTGTATCGACGAAGGCTCAATGGTAAAAAAAGGACAAGTGTTGTTCGTCATTGACCCGGTACAATACGAATCAGCCGCACGTGCAGCTAAGGCCGCAGTACAAACTGCAAAAGCAAACGTAGCTACCCAGGAAATCACAGTTAAGAATAAACGGGAATTAAACAAAAAAAACATCATCAGTGATTATGACCTGGAAATGGCCGAAAACACATTGGCTTCTGCCAAGGCACAACAAGCTTCTGCCGAAGCACAGTTAATCAGTGCCAATCAAAACCTGGCATATACCCGTGTCACCAGCCCGTCTAATGGTGTAGCAGGCTCTATCCCCTTCCGTGTAGGAAGTTTGGTTAGTGGTTCCAGTGCAACTCCGCTGACCACTGTTTCGGATATTTCTGAAATGTACGTCTATTTCTCACTTACAGAAAAAGAATTGCTCAGCCTGATCCGCAAAGATGGCTCTCAACAGGAAGCATTGAACAACTTTCCGCCCGTTCAGCTGACTTTGGCAGACGGTACCCTGTATGGTGACAGTGGAAAAATAGAAACGGTCAGTGGTGTTATTGACCAGAATACCGGTGCGGTAAGCATTCGTGCTACTTTCCCCAACAAAGGCCACTTGCTGAGAACCGGAGGAACAGGCAGTATCCTTATCCCTTATAGTTCACCCAACGCACTTGTTGTTCCGCAAAAGGCAACTTATGAAATTCAGGATAAGAAATTTGTGTATGTACTGCAAGACGACAACACGGTTAAGAATACAGAAATCAAAGTACTCAATCTTGATGACGGACAAAATTACATTGTTACTTCAGGACTGAATGCGGGCGATAAAATCGTATTGGAAAACGTAAGTACACTAAAAGACGGCGCAACGATCAAGCCGCTTACTCCACAAGAGTCTGCCGAACATTTCAAAGCATCATTAGAGCAGAAGAAATAAGTAAACATGTAAAATCAGAAGATTAAAATATGAAATTAGATAGATTTATTAACCGTCCGGTACTATCAACGGTCATCTCCATCCTGATAGTAATTCTGGGTATCTTAGGCCTTATATCACTGCCTATCTCCCAATATCCGGACATCGCACCTCCTACTGTACGTGTCAGCACGACTTATCAGGGAGCCAATGCACAGACTGTATTGAACAGTGTGATTGCTCCGCTTGAGGAGCAGATCAATGGTGTGGAGAACATGATGTACATGACTTCTACGGCAACTAACACCGGAGATGCCTCCATTGAAGTTTACTTTAAACAGGGAACCGACCCGGATATGGCTGCCGTGAACGTGCAGAACCGTGTTGCCAAAGCTCAGGGCTTCCTCCCAGCAGAGGTTACACAGGTGGGTGTTATCACCTCTAAACGGCAAACCAGTATGTTGCTTGTCTTCTCTCTCTATAGTTCAGATGACAAGTACGACAATGAGTTTCTTGAGAACTATGCCAAAATCAACGTTATTCCGGAAGTACAGCGTGTGCCGGGGGTAGGTGACGCCATGGTAATGGGGTCTGACTACTCCATGCGTATCTGGCTGAAACCGGAAATAATGGCTCAATATCACTTGATGCCGACTGACATCTCCGCTGCCCTGGCAGAACAGAATATCGAAGCTGCCCCGGGTTCACTGGGCGAACGCGGTAACCAGACTTTCCAATATACATTGAAGTATAAAGGCCGTCTGCAAAGCCAGGAAGAATTTGAGAATATCGTCATCCGCGCCACTGCCGATGGTGAAGTATTACGCCTCAAGGATGTAGCCAACGTTGAATTGGGACGTCTGACTTACGGGTTTGCCAATAAAACAAATGGTCATCCGAGTGTAACTGCCATTATCTTCCAGACAGCGGGTTCCAATGCAACACAGATTATCCAGGATTGCGAAACTTTACTGAAAAATGCAGAGAAAACAATGCCTCCGGGCGTAAAAGTAAGCATTTCGCAGAATGCCAATGACTTCTTATTCGCTTCCATTCATGAAGTAATCAAAACGCTGATTGAAGCCTTTATTCTGGTGTTCATCGTGGTATACATCTTCTTGCAAGACCTGCGCTCTACATTGATTCCTGCCATTGCCATCCCTGTAGCCTTGATTGGTACATTCTTCGTACTTTATATCATCGGATTCAGTATCAACTTGCTGACCCTTTGCGCCATGGTGCTCGCCATTGCCATAGTGGTCGACGACGCCATCGTCGTCGTCGAGGGCGTTCATGCCAAGCTGGACCAGGGTTACAAATCAGCCCGTCTTGCTTCCATTGACGCCATGAGTGAATTGGGTGGTGCCATTGTTTCTATTACGCTGGTAATGATGTCCGTGTTTATCCCTGTTAGTTTTATGTCGGGAACATCCGGTGTATTCTACCGCCAGTTCGGTCTTACCATGGCGATTGCAATCGGACTTTCTGCTGTAAACGCATTAACACTGACTCCGGCATTATGTGCTATCTTGTTGAAGCCTCATGATCCGGAAGAAAGAAAGAAGTCCACTTTCGTCAGCCGTTTCCACACTGCATTCAATGTTTATTATGACGGGATATTAAAGAAGTACAAGAAAGGTACGCTGAACTTCATCCATAAGCCCTGGCTGACAATAGGATCCGTAGTAGCCGGTATCGCCTTGCTGCTCTTCTTTATGAAGATCACTCCTACCGGACTGGTTCCAAATGAAGATACCGGTACCATTATGGCAGTTGTCGATCTTCCTCCCGGTACATCACAAGACCGTACCGAACAGGTATTGATGCAAATAGACAGTCTGCTTGCTTCCGAACCCGCTATCGAAAGCCGTACGATGATTTCCGGATACAGCTTCATGGCAGGTCAAGGACCGGGATACGGTTCATTTATCTGTAAGTTGAAAAACTGGGATGACCGTACCATTGAGCAGCGTTCCGACTTTGTCTCTGGTATGCTTTACCTCAAAGCCCGTAAGGTAATAAAAGATGCACGCGTTTTGCTGTTTGCACCTCCTATGATCCCCGGATATAGTGTATCCAACGGTTTTGAGTTGAACTTGCAGGACAAGACCGGGGGTAGCCTGGACAAATTCTATGAGGTGGCACAAGACTTTATAACCAAGTTGACAGAGCGCCCTGAAATTGCTTCGGCACAAACTTCATTTAATCCGAACTTCCCGCAATACATGATTGATATTGATGCGGCAGCTTGTAAAAAAGCAGGTTTGACTCCGAATGCAATCCTAACGACCCTACAAGGTTATTATGGTGGTCTATACTCATCCAACTTCAACCGTTTCGGTAAGTTGTACCGTGTAATGATCCAGGCGGATCCTAACAGTCGTACCAATCTGGAGTCTTTGAAATCAATCAAAGTGCGTAACGGAAATGAAATGGCTCCCATCACCCAGTTCATGACTATCAAGAAAGTATACGGACCGGATAATATCACCCGTTTCAACATGTTTACGTCCATGAAGATCAACGGTAACCCGGCTGATGGTTATAGTAGTGGTCAGGCTATTCAAGCTATGCAGGAAGTAGCAGAACAAACCCTGCCAACCGGATTCGGCTATGAGTTCTCCGGTATGACCCGTGAAGAGCAGAGTTCAAGCGGCAGTACAACGGCAATGATCTTTATCCTTTGCTTCGTATTCGTTTACTTGCTGTTGAGTGCCCAGTATGAAAGTTATATCCTGCCATTGTCAGTATTGCTTTCTGTACCATTCGGTCTGGCCGGTAGTTTCATTTTCGTACATCTGATGGGGCTTGCCAACAACATTGTCCCGATACTTGGGGCAGCGACCAACAACATCTATATGCAGATTGCCTTGATTATGTTGATCGGTCTGTTGGCAAAGAACGCCATTTTGATTGTAGAGTTTGCCCTCGACCGTCGTAAGATGGGTATGAGTATTACCTGGGCTGCAGTATTAGGTGCCGGTGCGCGTCTTCGTCCTATCCTGATGACCTCATTGGCTATGGTAGTAGGTTTGCTTCCTATGATGTTCGCCTTTGGTGTAGGTGCCAATGGTAACCGTGCATTAGGTGCTTCTGCCGTAGGTGGTATGTTGATTGGTATGATTTGCCAGATATTTGTAGTACCCGCATTGTTCGTAATCTTCCAGTACTTACAGGAGAAAATCAAACCGATGGAATGGGAAGATATCGACAATTCAGATGCTGAAACAGAAATTGAACAATATGCTAAATAAGATTAGAAGTTAGAAGCCGGCAGTTAGAAGTTAGAAGAACCCCATTCTTCTCCTGCTAACTACTAAATTCTAAATTCCAACTACTAAATAAGATTAGAATGAAGAAACAAATTATATATATGTTGTGTGCAACTGCTCTTCTGAGCAGCTGCCACATCTATAAATCGTATGACAGGCCCGAAGACATACTGACTGCCGGTTTGTATCGCGACACGGTAGCTACCGGTGATACACTGGCCTCAGATACTGCCAACTTCGGCAATCTGCCTTGGAGAGAAGTGTTTACTGACCCTCAGTTGCAAACACTTATCGAGCAAGGGTTAGCCAATAATACCGACCTCCAGACAGCCATCCTGAAAGTAGAAGAAGCAAAAAATGCGCTAATGACTTCACGTCTGGCTTATGCTCCTTCGTTAGCACTGTCGCCACAAGGAACAATCAGCAGCTTTGATAAAAGTGCTGCCACCAAGACGTATTCGCTGCCGGTAACAGCCAGCTGGGAAATTGACTTGTTTGGAAAATTGCTGAATGCCAAACGTGGTGCACAAGCTACCCTATTACAAACCAAGGCTTACCGCCAGGCTGTACAGACACAAATTATAGCCGGTATCGCCAATACGTACTATACATTGCTAATGCTCGACCGTCAGATGGACATCTCCGAACAAACAGCCGACATCATGAAGCGCAATGTAGAAACAATGCGTGCCATGAAAGATGCAGCAATGACCAATGCCGCTGCTGTTTCACAAAGCGAAACGGCTTATGCACAAGTATTGGCATCCCTTCCTGCTATCCGTCAGAGCATTCGTGAAACAGAGAATGCACTTTGTATGTTGCTCAGACAAGCTCCGCAAACCGTCAAACGCAGTACACTTGAAGAACAGCAACTGCCTTCTGAATTTTCAGTAGGAATACCTCTCCAGTTATTATCGAACCGCCCCGATGTGAAAGCTGCTGAAATGGCATTGGCCAATACTTACTATAACACCAATTCAGCTCGTGCTGCTTTCTATCCGCAAATTACAATCAGCGGTTCTGCCGGTTGGACTAACAGTGCGGGGAGTATGATTGTCAATCCGGGTAAACTTCTTGCTTCAGCTCTTGGTTCACTGACACAGCCTCTATTCTATCGTGGTAGTAATATTGCCCGTTTGAAAATAGCCAAAGCACAACAGGAAGAAGCAAAACTTGCTTTTCAGCAATCTCTGCTGAATGCCGGAAGCGAAGTTAGTAATGCCCTTTCTTTGTATCAAACAACAGCCGAAAAAACCTCTGCACGTAAATTTCAGGTAGAATCTGCAGAGAAAGGTGCTGAATATACAAAAGAATTGTTTAAATTAGGCACGTCTACTTATCTTGAAGTACTGTCAGCAGAGCAATCACTGCTTAGCGCACGTTTGTCGCAGGTATCTGACAGCTTCGACAGCATGCAGGCTATAGTAAGCCTGTATCGTGCATTGGGTGGTGGAAGAGAAGATTGAGGAAACGTTTCCTCAATCGTAAATCGTTAATAATTAAATCGTAAATAATATGATTAGTCCGTTAGCTTATGTAGACCCCGAGGCAAAAATTGGAAAAAATGTCACTATCGAACCTTTTGCCTATATCGAAAAAGATGTCGAAATCGGGGACGACTGTGTAATCATGGCCTACGCCAGTGTTCTGAAAGGAACACGTATGGGTAAAGGTAATAAGATACACCACCATGCAGTACTCGGTGCAGAACCTCAGGACTTCCACTATACGGGAGAAGAAACCAATCTGATTATTGGTGACAACAATCATATCCGTGAAAATGTAGTAATCAGCCGTGCAACCTTTGCAGGCAATGCTACAAAAATTGGAAATGAGAACTTCCTCATGGATAAGGTTCACATCTGTCACGATGTTCAGATAGGCAACCATTGCGTAGCAGGAATTGCAACAACAATAGCCGGCGAATGTACACTTGACGATTGTGCTATCCTAAGTGGTAACGTTATCCTCCATCAGTATTGTCATGTAGGTAGCTGGACATTGATCCAGAGCGGATGCCGCATCTCAAAAGATGTTCCTCCATATATTATTATGTCAGGTAATCCAACTACTTATCATGGGGTGAATGCTGTAGTACTGACTCAACACCACAATACTTCGGAGAGAATTTTACGCCATATTGCCAATGCCTACCGTTTGATTTACCAAGGTAATTTCAGCCTGACTGATGCTGTACAGAAAATCATAGATCAGGTACCAATGAGCGAAGAAATCGAAAACATCGTTAGCTTCGTGAAAGGATCGGAACGAGGTATTGTAAAATAAGCCTGAAAAATATACTTAAAAGAAGAAGGTTCTGTTTGCCCTTAAAAGGGTAGACAGAACCTTCTTCTTTTAATCACCAATCATCCATATAAACTTACCACCATAAGATCCTCCATCAAAATTCCTCCACTTTCCTCTCTAATGCAGATATATTATATCAAATAAAAGTTAACAAGCCTTCTTCGTTAGCTAAGGAGTCTGAAAAATAAGAATAACTTTCATCTGAATTTGTTCTCTACACTCTTTTATCTATGTAATATGTAAATATATACAGATAGATTTAAAAGAAGAACAGAAGAGATATTTCACTGATCATTTATAAACTAATAATCAAAAAGAATGAAACAAAAAGATTTCGTATTTTTCATGCGCTCTGTAATCTATAACTTTGAGAATAATAATAATCACGGGACCGCGCATATATACAAAAGCAGTTTAAATAGTTTTATAGGATTTTGCCATAGCAACACAATACCTTTCAAAAAAATTACACCGGAATTATTGAAAGGCTTTGAATCATATTTAAGGCAAAAACAAAGAAGCTGGAATACAGTGTCCACGTATCTACGGGCATTACGGGCCACCTACAACCGTGCTGTCGATAAGCATCTGGCTCCCTATGTTCCGCGCTTGTTCAAGCAGGTTTATACAGGAACACGGGCAGACAGAAAGAAAGCATTGAATATCAAAGATATGTCCCGAATACTTCATAGCTGGAATACAGATGAAACACCCCACCACCTTTCCCGTACGCACGGTTTATTCATTCTTATGTTTATGCTGCGTGGCTTACCTTTTGTAGATTTGGTGAACTTACACAAAAAAGACTTAAATGGCAACATCATCACCTACCGTCGCCGCAAAACGGGTAAACAACTAACCGTAAAAATACCTCAGGAAGCATTGAGTATTCTGGAGGAATATATGGATACAAATCCACATTCCCCTTACCTGTTTCCATTTCTGACCCATAAAGAAGGTACAACAGAGGCTTACCATGAATATCAATGGACACTACGCACATTCAATCAGCAGCTTTCTCTTCTAACAGAAGTGCTTCGGCTCAGGACACGCCTGAGTTCATATACCGCAAGGCACACATGGGCTACCCTGGCTTATTATAATGAAATCCATCCCGGAATTATTTCAGAAGCAATGGGACATTCATCAATTACAGTTACGGAGACTTATTTGAAGCCCTTCAATATTGAAAAAATAGATGCAGCAAACAGGAAAATCATTTCGTCAGTAATACACCTCAATCCATGAACTGCTGACCTTATTACTTTGTAGGTAACAGAATATATATATTGGTACAAAGATTAAAATATTTTTCCTATGAACAAAATAATCCTCCTATTTTTTTATCAAAACAAGGAAATATAAATCAAAAATTAAGAATAGAGGAACATTTCACCCAAACTACTCATAAAACAACCTTATAATGTAAAAGAATAACATCACCATATCTATCCGAATAAATACGGACTACATTACTATTGCATCTACTTCTATGCAAATGATAAATAATTAAAAAAACGGCTACTCAAAACGCTTTAGAGCTCCTGTTTTACCTTTTTTCTGTTACCTACAAAGTAACAGAACTATAACCTGAAAATAATATTATTAACAAAAAAGCAAAACAGACAGGAGTTATGATAACATGGTTTGGTAGTTTTTTATTTTCGAGCAACAGAAAGGAGTATATTAACATCGCAGCTACATTTAATACTACTCCCTGGCGGGTTTATAGCCTTGCTCACAGATCCAGAGCCCGCAGCAGTAAAGAGGCCCAAATATTAACAGAGCTAAAAGAAAGAGGGATAATCACAATCGTCCGTCTCTTTTAATCAGAAAAAAAGAAGATGCTTACATACTCTAATTGTTTATCAACATAAAAGTCGGATGCATCTTCTTCTTAATCAATTTGTGACTCATTTCATACGTAATATTTTAGTAAACTCCTTCATTACTTCTTTCAAAACAACTGTTGTGAGATCATCAATCTCTTTATATGCAAATCCATGGGCATAATATTCTTTACATAAATTATCTAAATTCTGATCTAGCCGAATCGTCTTGTGTGAACTTGAATCATATATATACCATTCCAATACAACATTCGTACTTACAAATAAGTCTTGCTCACCCTTTGGAAAAGTATATGTCTGACCTACATTATTAACCTCAAAACCAGAATAAGAAGTAATAGGATCATTCAAAGAGCCGTCATCGGTTACTTTCTTACCGCCAACATGCATTACAGTTTTCATATCAGCCAACATAATAACCATATCAGGCTGATATTTTTCAGCTATAGCCAATAACAAACTATCTTTATTGTTGGTATTTTTTCTTGTATAAATCGAAGAACAGTCTCTGTTTCTCTGTTCATCGATATATTTTTCCAGCTCGTTCAATAAGCGATGAGACAAAGATCCATTTTCTATTGAAATAACATAACTACCTTTTTTCTTACGATCAGAGGCGTTTAATAACATAGAGTATAGAATTTCTCCATTACTATCCTCCTTAAAATTAGAATTATGTATAATGCAGACTGTACCCTTTGGTACATATATGCTTTTTTCTTTCACAGCATCTCCTGTTTCTGCATTACGAACTACACTGGAAACCATTTGTTTTCCAGTAGCACAACTCACCAAGCAAACTGTACACAACAATAAAAGATAAAATAAATTCTTCATAACTTCTAATTTTAATAGTTTTTAGGATATTCAGTCAAGTAAATCACACTTCCACGGTCTAAAATATAACTTGTGTATGTTCCTTCCAAATAATGATCTTCATTTGCAAAACAACGATTACTATAAAGTCTTACATAGTAATTTTTACTTGGTTCAGGAGCGCTTAAACTTACCGAGCCCTCGTTAGACACATAACCATCTCCAATCTGAATATAACTTCCATACTCATACTTGAAGCACTTATAATAACTCGGCACATGGAAGTTTACTTCATCATACTGATTGTCACTATTATAACCATAGTCAATTCTCCCACCTCCTGCTAATGTGCAAGACGGAAAACGTTTAATACAAGCTTTATCATAACTCTCCGACGAAGTTCCTGTGCCCGATACTCTAAAAATTTTACTTAACTTCTCTTGCCCGCATTTAATGGCACAAGAAACGATATATTCTTCTGTATTAGTAATTGGAACATCTATTGATGCGGGAAGATATACCCTAGAGCGAGTATCTTCCCAACTCATCATAGAGGACCTCCCTTCAGACAATTCTATTTGAACATTATCGGCAATTGTATAATTACCTCCATTTATATCTATAGTAACACCACTCGCATAAGGAGTAAAATACACTTCAGGAAGTGTACTTTTCAAGATTGGCAACATTACATCTATTGGCGCTTTCGCTTTAACAGATGTCTGTTGCAAATAATCATTCTCACAACCCAATATCATCAGTACTAATATCAATGGTACAAGTACAAATTTAAAAATCGCTTTCATAACATTCATTTTTAAATTAGACATTAATAGCAGAAAACAAATATTTACCATTTTAGCAATCTTCAAATATAGCTTTTTAATTACAAGAAAACAAGCATTTTTAAAAAAAATATTATAAGTTCCCACCATAAAGTGATAAATTTACAAGCTATTACAAAACACAGATGTTTCAACACAGAATATTGTTTTCCAGTATATGTAGTATTACAATCTACGTTAATCCGTATTTCAATAGATTCATACTTATATATTAAACTAATTTTGAATTAACACTCAATCTAAGACCTAATAATATAAAATAAATTCTTATATATATTTTTTCTTATCACTGTTCGGTTATATTTCTCAATACAAATCTATAAATGTTTCTCCCTATATAAAGAGATCCAACCTATACTATATTTCCTACCACTAACAGTACACTTGTATACATACAAACAGTAACTTTGATATAAAAAGAACTCAAGGAGCGGAATATTAGAACATCCAGATGTTTCCCATTATAACATCCGGATGTTATGAATATAGCAAAAGCATACCAATATCCATATCACATTAATAAACAGCACATTAAATGCATGCATTTATAGACATAATAATATACTATTTTTATATTTTAGATTATATGCTATGTGGATACCATCAGCAGTTTCAGAAGAATAAATAAATGCAGAACAAAAAAAATTCCACCTGTTATGAACTTTAAGGGAATTAGCCGTTTCGTTCAAAACAGGTGGAAGAAGATAAACACTCTTGTTTATTCCATTTCCAATGTACCGAAGAAATCGGGACGATGAAAATCTGGTTTCTCTATCTCGATAGGATTCCAGGAAAGGAAATGCGGAGTTTGAAGTTCGTCACCACATTTGTAGAAGTTCGCCTTTATTGTTTTACCATCCAGTGAGGTTAACTGATGTTTAAAAAATGCAGTATAAGGAATAACCAAGGCAACCTCCCAGGTTATTTCTCCTACCCGCTCTTCAAAAGGTACACGTCCGAGACTTGACCAACGCTGTACCTGAGCCGTTACATCTACCGGCGCATGTTCACGGTTGTTACGTTGTGGACCAGCCCCTATCAAAACAGTCCCAATACAATTACATTCAATATTATAGTAGATTCCGTCGCCGGCAGGAATAGAAAAGAACTCCACACAGGAATCAGTCCACACCGAACCGTTATCTTCGCCATAGCGGGCACGCACGCTGGCCTCTGTTACTTTAAAATGCAGCAAAATGGCACTCTCTGTATGAGCTACCCGAAATTCTACTTTCGGACAATAAGGATATTCTGTCCAATTCACTTGATTAATAGGCTGGAATCCAATCTTTTCTTCATCCAGCAATTTAGGAAGTGAACTGACTTCCACGTTGGCTACACTAATTTTTTTTACTTTCATAGCTTCATGTATTTCTATAAGTCAAACAAAAGTAATATATTTGTGGTTAGTTTCACCTTAAACCCGGCAAAAAGTGAAAAAATTCATCCTTTTATTCTTAGTTATACTTAATACAGTCACCGTTCTTGCTCAGAAACAAAACATAACTTTCAGTCATCTGACTACTGATGACGGGTTATCTCAGTTTTCTGTGAACAGTCTCTATGTAGACGAAGAAGGGGGAATCTGGATAGGCACACGTGAAGGGCTGAACCGTTACAATGGTAATAATATAAAAACATTCAAACTACAGAAAAACAATCCTAACAGTTTGTTCTGTAATACCATTCTTCGTATTACAGGAGATCAGAAAGGAAAAGTCTATGTGCTATGTACGGAAGGTGTAGCCGAGTTCGACCTTACCACCCAAAAGTTTACCACTTTATTGCAAGGAAAAGTCACAAGTATTTATTTTAACGAACGTCTTTTTATCGGTAAAAAGGATGAAGTATATGTATTCAATAAGGAGACACGGAACTTTGATCTTACTTACCACTTGGCAGGAAAAGATATTTCTATCGTTTGCCTCCATCTTGACGATAAAGGTAATCTATGGATGGGAACCGAAAACAGCGGCGTTTACAAACTAGACAAAAACAAAACACTTACCCACCCCATTGAAAAGGGAAATATAACAAGTATTTACCAGGATTCTTCAAAAGAGCTATGGATCGGAAGCTGGGAATACGGATTATATCACATCGACAGAGGGGGAACAATATACAATATGCGTCACGACCCGTTAAATCCAAATAGTGTTTCTTCTGATTTTGTCAGAGATTGTTGTGAGGATAACAATGGAAATATTTGGATCGGTACATTTAATGGGCTGAATCGTTATCAAAAGAAGAATGGCCGTTTTGACGTTTATACAGCAGGCCATGAAACAGAAAGCCTCACGCACTCTTCTATCTGGTGCATTGTAAAGGACGCCCAGGGTACCTTGTGGCTCGGTACCTATTTCGGAGGAGTAAATTATTTCAATCCGGAATACGAAATTTATACCCGATACAAAGCTTCCGATACAGAACGGGATGGCCTAAGTAGTTCTATCATCGGACGTATGATAGAAGATAAGGATGGAAATTTATGGATATGTACAGAAGGAGGTGGAGTAAATGTCTATTACCGAAAAGAAGGGACTTTCCGATGGTTACGCCACGAAGAGGGACGCAACAGTATTTCGCATAATAACGTAAAAGCGATCTATTATGATCAAAAGGGTGAAAGAATGTGGTTCGGAACCCACTTAGGCGGACTTAATAAACTGGATTTACGTACGAACCGCTTCACTCATTACAGAATGAAAGAAGATGATCCCCACTCATTACCCTCAGACATCATCCGGGATATAACTCCTTTCCATGATCAGCTCATTGTGGGTACACAAAACGGGGTATGTCTATTTGATCCGGAAACAGAAACCTGCCAGCAACTCTTCAAAGATACCAGAGAAGGACAGGCTATAAAAATGGTGGCCGATTTATTTGTTGATAGAGACAGTACACTTTGGATTGCTGCAACAGGCGAAGGCGTTTATTCCTATCGGTTTGATACAGATAAACTGACCAATTACCGACATGACCCAACAATTCCGAACGATGTCGACAATCATACAAACAGTATCAGTAACAACAATGTAAACAGTATCATGCAGGACAGCCAGGGCAATTTATGGTTTTCTACATCAGGTAGCGGGCTCGATCTGTATCACAAGGAAACAGATAGTTTTGAGAATTTCGATATGCAGAAAAACGGCCTCTCCAGTGATTGTATCTACGAAATACATGAATCGTCTTTTGAAAAAAACTGCCTGCTGCTCATTACTAATCAAGGATTCTCCCAGTTTGATGTTCCTAACCGAAGATTCCACAATTACAGCATTGAAAACGGATTTCCTTTAACTGCTGTGAATGAGAATGCACTGTATATCACCCGTGACGGAGAAGTATTCCTGGGTGGTGTACAGGGAATGATATCCTTTCACGAAAAAGCTCTGTTTTTTACCCCAAAATCATACAATATCCTCCTGTCACGTCTCGTCGTCAACGGAAAAGAGATTGCTCCGGATGACGAAACCGGTATCTTGCAATACTCTTTATCTTATACTCCCGAGATTACCCTACAGGCGAATCAGAATATGTTTAGTATCGAATATGCCACCTCGAACTATATTCCTGCCAACCGGGATAAAATACTTTATCGTCTCGAAGGATTTTCCAATGAATGGAACAGTGTACAACGCGGTCAAAACTTCATCACATACACCAACCTGAATCCCGGTACGTATACTTTTATAGTAAAGACCCAGCGGGAAGATATCAAAGCAATCCGGCTAAAAATTCATATTCTTCCACCATGGTATAAGACTTGGTGGGCGTACCTTATTTATGTTGTGTTAACAGGTAGTCTGCTATTATATCTTATCCGGGTTTATAAATCGAGAATCCGTTTGCGTGAATCTCTCAAATACGAACAGAAACATATTGAAGATCTGGAATCATTAAATCAGTCCAAACTAAGATTCTTCACTAATATTTCTCATGAATTCCGTACACCACTTACACTTATTGTGGGGCAGATAGAAACGCTGTTACAAATACAGACATTTACTCCAACTGTGTATAATAAAATTTTAAGGATTTACAAAAGCAGTATGCAATTGCGCGAGTTAATCGGAGAGTTACTGGATTTCCGTAAACAGGAACAGGGACATATGAAGATTAAAGTAAGCAGGCATAATCTGGTTACTTTCCTTTATGAAAACTACTTATTATTTTTAGAGTATGCCAGCAGCAAAAAAATCAACTTCAAATTTAAAAAAGAGGAGGAAGACATTGAAGTATGGTATGACCAGAAGCAGATGCAAAAAGTCATCAACAATTTACTCTCCAACGCATTAAAGCATACTAAGGAAGAAGACACGATCTCTATCTGTGTAAAAAAACAAAACGGCAATGCTGTCATCATAATACAAGATACAGGTTCGGGTATTGATGCTGCCGAGATAGATAAAATATTCGACCGCTTCTATCAGACTGAGCAGCTTGACACTTTAGCAGTAGGTGCCGGAACCGGAATAGGACTGGCATTAACCAAAGGTATCATTGAGTTACATCACGGTACAATATCCGTAGAAAGTGAAAAAGGTAAAGGCAGTAGCTTTATTATCACATTAAAATTGGGCAACGGACACTTTGAACAGGAGCAGATCTCCCTGAAAGAAGAGATCATACAACAGCAGGAGCCCGTACAGCCAGGTACTGCCGCTGTAATGGCAGAAGCAGCTTTAGACAACGACATCGTTCCGACTCACCCATCAGATATTAAAATGCTGATTGTGGAAGATGATGCATCTATTCGTGAAATGCTGGCAGAACTCTTCCGAACTTTCTATCAGGTTATTACTGCATCGGATGGCGTAGAAGCATTGGAACTGGTACAGAAGGAAATGCCAGGTATCGTGTTAAGTGATGTAGTCATGCCTCGTATGTCCGGAACGGAATTGTGCAAACAGATCAAAGGCGAGTTTAATACCTGCCATATCCCGGTCGTTTTACTTACAGCAAGAACTGCCGTAGAACATACTGTAGAAGGATTACGTCTTGGAGCTGATGATTATATCACAAAACCATTCAATATCAACATATTAGTTTCACGTTGCAATAATCTTGTCAATTCTCGTATTCAGTTGCAGGAGAAGTTTACAAAACAGCCTCAGGCATTTGCACAGATTCTGGCCACAAATCCTATGGATAAGGAGATGTTGGACCGTGCTATGGAAATTATAGAAAAGTATCTGGATGATTCAACTTTCAATGTCAATACCTTTGCCCGTGAAATGGGAATGGCACGTACCAACCTGTTCAGTAAGCTAAAAGCCGTAACCGGACAAACTCCCAATGATTTCATACTTACCATCCGTCTGAAAAAAGGTGCCGTTATGTTACGGAACAATCCAGAGTTGAACATTACAGAAATTTCGGATAAAGTAGGGTTCTCTTCATCGCGATATTTCAGTAAATGTTTTAAAGATGTATATCACGTCAGTCCGATGAATTATCGAAAAGGAGAAGAAGGAGAAGACGACGAAGAAGAAGAGTGATTAGTGGTTAATGATTAGTGATAAGTGATTAGTACCATACAGGAAAATTGCGCAGCCTACTAATCACTAATCACTAACCACTAATCACCCATCCCTAATCGCTTATCACTCCCCATTATGTACTTTTCTTGCCTTTATCCGTACAACATTATCCACTATCTTGTTTCATGAGGACTATCTTTGCACTGTAGAAATCCTTAAACAATAAAAACCATGAAACAGGTATTGTATACTTTACCTCTACTTTCCGGTATCACTTTGATAACGAGTTGTGGAGTCAGTGCCCAAAAAGAAACTGGAAATAACAAGCAACAAAAACCTAATATTATCTATATTTTTGCTGACGATCTTGGCATTGGTGATCTTAGTTGTTACGGAGCAACCAAAGTTAGTACCCCTAACATTGACCGGCTGGCAGGACAAGGTGTACAGTTCACCAATGCCTATGCAACTTCCGCCACCAGTACTCCTTCCCGGTTCGGACTATTAACAGGCATGTATCCCTGGCGACAAGAAAACACAGGAATTGCTCCGGGAAACTCCGAATTAATTATTGATACTACTTGTGTCACGATGGCCGACATGATGAAAGATGCAGGATATACTACCGGTGTAATAGGGAAATGGCATCTCGGACTAGGTCCCAAAGGAGGAACCAACTTCAATAAACAGATATCACCCAATGCACAAGACATCGGTTTTGATTACGAATTTGTAATTCCTGCTACCGTAGATCGTGTACCTTGTGTGTTCGTAGAGAATGGGCGGGTAGTAGGACTCGACCCGAACGACCCGATTACAGTCAGCTATAATCATAAAGTGGGTAACTGGCCTACAGGTGAAGAAAATCCAGAGTTGGTTACACTCAAACCCAGCCAAGGGCACAACAATACAATTATTAATGGTATTCCCCGCATCGGATGGATGACAGGAGGAAAATCGGCTCTCTGGAAAGACGAAGATATTGCCGACATCATTACCAACAAAGCTAAAAACTTCATTTCACAACATAAAGACGAACCGTTCTTCCTGTATATGGGAACACAGGATGTACATGTTCCCCGCATTCCACACCCTCGTTTTGCAGGTAAAAGCGGATTAGGTACCCGCGGTGATGTTATTCTGCAATTGGACTGGACAATCGGTGAAATCATGAATACATTGGACAGCTTGAACCTTACAGACAACACAATGCTAATTTTCACAAGCGATAATGGTCCCGTCATTGATGACGGTTATCAAGACCAGGCTCTTGAAATGCTGAACGGTCATACCCCTATGGGGATTTACAGAGGTGGCAAATACAGTGCTTATGAAGCTGGTACACGCATTCCATTCATCGTTCGCTGGCCGGCAGGCATCAAACCAAGTAAACAACAAGCCCTTTTCTCCCAAATAGACGTTTATGCCTCTCTTGCTTCTTTACTGAAACAGCCTTTGCGAAAGGGGGCTGCTCCTGATAGTCAGGAACATTTAAGAGTGTTATTAGGTAAAGAAGCTGCTAACCGTGACTACGTTGTACAGCAAAACCTGAATAATACACTTGCTATCATCAAGGGACAATGGAAATACATTGAACCCAGTGATGGACCGGCTATCGAGTACTGGACAAAAATGGAATTAGGCAATGATAAACGTGCTCAACTATACAATCTGTCATCTGATCCTTCCGAAAGACAGAATGTGGCAAACGAACATCCCAAAATAGTGCAAGAGTTATCTGCTTTATTAGAAGAAGTAAAGAAATAAAGATCTTATTTTTAATACACAATTCATATGACAAAATACAAATCTATCAGAAATGGTATCTGTGCTACCATAATGGCGGTTACACCTATCCTGCTTTCAGCACAAATAGTTAAACATGACAGGCTTCTGTCTTTCGAATCGGCAGAAGTACCTTCATTTATTTCCGGTACAAACTCCGGTCTATCCATCTCCGACCAACATTATAAAGACGGTACGCACTCCCTGCAATGGAAATTCCAGCCAGGGAGCAGTATCACCATTGATAAAGATCTGAAATTCGAAAAGAAAGATCCGACAGGAGTTGATAAATACCTGTCAGTCTTTGTGGTATGGATATACAATGAAAAGCCAATAGCCCAAACTATGCAATTCGAATTTCTGAAAGATGGAAAAGTATGTACTTCATTCCCTTTCGGATTGAATTTCCATGGATGGCGGGCTGCCTGGGTATCTTATGAACGGGATATGCAAGGGACCCCCGAAGAAGGAATGAACAAAATACGCATTACCGCTCCCGATGTTCCGGGCGAAATATTCATTGATCATTTGCTCACAGCCGCTAAAATGGATCATCGTTATCAAACTGCCGATTTACAAGTGCCGTTTGTTAACAAAGAAACCGGTAATCATTGGTTATTTGCATTAAAATATTCTCAATTAACTCCGGATATCCCACTGGAAAAGACGGTTAGTAACCTGCAACATAAGGAAATAAAAGTAATAGAAAATCGTCTGCGGGAAATAATCTGTCCTCCAAGTGAGGTTACTCCTCAGACGATAGCCAACCTGCGCAAAGCATATGACTCCTATGGTATAACATACAAAGATGGCAAAGTTTCCGGACTTCCTCTTTTTTACGGACGTGCAGCCGAAGCTTACGAACGCATTCTGCCGGATTGGAAAGGAAATATAATAGCCGCTAATAACATGGAGGTTAGCAATTTCTTTAGTTTGATGAACAGAATCGCCGTGGCATATAACAATGCAATAAATCCTCAAGACAAAGACGCGCTCAAGCAAATGTTTATTACAATGTATGATCATATTACCGATCAGGGGATAGCATATGGCAGTTGTCTGGGTAATATCACCCATTACGGTTATAGTTTCCGTCCTTTCTTTACAGCCTATTTTCTGATGAAAGAGGTATTCCGGGAAATAGGAAAACAAGAAGAAGCAGAAAAGGCAATGCTTTGGTATTCGACTGTAAACGATGTATATAATAAACCGAAAACAGCAGGTATCGATATTGATTTCTTTAATACACTCAGTACCGGACGCATCGCCAGCATCCTGTTCATGGAAGATACTCCTGAGAAAGTACAGTATCTGAAATCCTACTCACGATGGCTCAATAATGGTTGTCTACCGGCTGAAGGGTTGAATGATGCCTTCAAAGCAGACGGTTCCGCCTATCACCATTGTAACAATTATCCGGCCTATGCAACAGGTGGTCTTACCGGAGCTACCAACATGATTTACCTATTAAGTCATACCAATTTTGCAGTATCAGAATTAGCTCATCAGACAGTAAAAGAGGTACTTCTCACCATGCGTTTCTATTGTAACAAACGTAGTTTCCCTCTCTCAATGTCCGGGCGTCATCCCAATGGGAAAGGAGAGTTAATTCCCGAGCATTATATTCTAATGGCTCTGGCAGGCTCCCCTGACAGAAAACAAGATATCGACACAGATATGGCCAATGCCTATTTACGCCTTACAGAAGCACCGTATAAATGCAACAAACAAGAAGAATCCTTCAGAAATCTATTTACTGCTAAAGGATTTAGTCCGGAACAGGATCCTGAAGGAAATAAAGCAATGGGATACGCTTGTGTATCCATACAACGTCGTAATAACTGGTCGGCAGTAGCCCGCGGTCATTCGCGTTATCTATGGGCTGCCGAACACTATCGTGGTGCAAACCTTTTCGGACGTTATCTGGCACACGGCAGTCTGCAAATCATGACTGCTCCTCAGGGAAAAGAGGTATCGTCTACCAGCGGCGGATGGCAGGAAGAAGGTTTTGACTGGGGACGTATCCCAGGAACTACAGCCATTCATCTCCCGGTAGATCAGCTGGAAGCCAACATTCTTAATGTAGACGTGTTTTCGGGATATGAAGAAATGCTATATTCGGATGAAGCGTTTGCAGGAGGTATCTCACAGGAACACCGGAACGGAGCATTCGGTATGAAGCTTCATGAACATGATAAATACAATGGCTCACACCGCGCCCGTAAATCTTTTCATTTCTTTGACGGAGTGATTGTATGCCTTGGCTCGGATATTGAAAATACAAACAATGAATATCCTACAGAAACAACCATCTTCCAGCTTGCAGTAAAAAATGAGGCCGAACACAATTTCTGGAAAAATTACCAAGGAAATGGAAAGTACTGGATAGATCACATCGGAACAGGTTATTATGTTCCTGTCGTTGCCAAGTTCGAAAAAAACTTTCCGCAATACTCACGTAAGCAAAATACCGGAGAGAAAACCGAAGGAGACTGGGTATCACTAACTGTCGATCATGGTAAAGCACCCAAAGGAGGCTCCTATGAATATGCGATTCTTCCCCAGACAACCCAGACAGAGATAAGCAGTTTCGCTAAAAAGCCATCTTATAAGGTACTTCAAAAAGATCGTAATGCACATATCGTACGCGATCTGAAGAGTAATACTACTTCCTATATCTTATTTGAAACTCCGGATATGTTACCGAAAGGTCTCATACAAAAGGTAGATACCTCTTGTCTCATCATGTTACGCGAGCATAAGCAGGAAGCGGTACTTACCGTATGCCAACCTGACCTGGCACTCTATCGGGGGCCTTCCGATGATATATACGATGAGCAGGGAAAACGCATCGAACGCAGTATTTACTCCCGTCCCTGGATAGGAAATCCAAGCCAATCAATCCCCGTCCGTATCGAGCTAAAAGGCAAATGGGGAATCAATGAAACTCCCGGGTGTAAAACAGTCTCATCAGATACTAAAAAAACAGTATTAGAGTTTACCTGCACAGATGCAGCAAATCTGGAAGTTAAACTAATTAAAAAGGAATAAGAACTAATTCCCAATAAATACTATAAACGGGAGTTTAAAGAAGTAGTACATTGTATAAACTAATTTAAAATGACTATTTAAAATTGTATAGTTAGTATGAATTAATACCTGATCTACTCTCATAAACTTATGCATAAAAGATTATTAGTAAGTATCTTTATTTCTTTCATCTTCTCTTTACAGGGAGTGGGAGAAGAAATTTCGTTTAATCATCTTACTACTGAGGATGGTTTATCTAATAATTCGGTCATGTCTATGTATCAGGATGAACGGGGATTCATATGGATAGGCACACGTAATGGTGTTAATTTATATAATGGAAGAAACTTTAATGTCTATCAATACGATAAAGACAATTCAAACAGCTTGCATTATAACCATGTAGCCCAGATTGTAGGCGATAGGAAAGGGACTGTCTTTTTTATGACGAGTAAAGGGGTATCTGCGTTTGATATAAAAAAAGAAACCTTTACGACCTTAATTTATAATAATGTATTAGGCATGTATTATAAAGAGGCACTATATATCAGTATGAAGAATTCTATTTATCAATATAATGGTAAAGAGTTCGAACTTTATTATAGTTTACCGGATAAAGACGCATTAATTAATCATATTTGTTTGCAAAACGATTCAATTATGATTGGTACTATGAATAAAGGAATTTATATAGTAGGTAAAGATAGTAAAATAAACCATTTGATTCCTCATGCACGAGTTTGTGATTTGTTGAAAGATAGCTCCGGGCGTTTTTGGATTCCAACATGGGAACATGGTTTGTATATGTTACAAGGAAAAACACTTAAAAACTTTCGTTGCAAAACGGATGATCCGTCTTCGATCAGCTCAGATTTTGTCTATAAATGTTGTGAAGATAAAAAAGGAAATATTTGGGTCGGGACATTTAATGGTTTAAATCTATATCATAACGAAACGGAAACTTTTACAAGTTATACCAAAAGTGATAAAAGGACAGCGCTCTCATACCCTTCCATATGGAGTTTACTGTGTGATGAGCAAGGTACGATCTGGGCCGGCACTTATTATGGCGGAATCAATTATTTTAATCCGAATAATCAGATATATACAAAGTATAATACATCTTTAATTGAATCAGAAGGACTTAGCTTCCAAGTTGTTGGGCAAATTATTGAAGATAAAGAGCATCATTTATGGATATGTACGGAAGGTGGAGGACTTAATAAATTCGACAGGACAACAAATACATTTACTTGGTATAAGTCCACTAAAGTATCGAATAGCCTGTCGCATAATAATGTCAAGGCACTTTTTTACGATAGAAACAGAAACGTTTTGTGGATTGGTACCCACTTGGGTGGATTGAATAAGCTGGATATTACTACAGGACATTTTACTCATTATTTATCTGATCCGAACGATAGTAAATCATTACCGTCAAATGTAATTCGAACGATAGTTCCATATCAAAACAAATTAATACTGGCTACTAACCGAGGCATATTCATGTTTGATCCAGAAACTACAGAAGGAGAAATAATATTATACGATTCGGGCTTACATTCAGCTATTGAATTGAAAATCGACTCTCGGGGAGTGTTGTGGATTACAGGTAGTGACGAGTTGGAAGGTATCTTTGCCTATAATTTTTCTACAAAGAAGTTGAAAAGATATGTTTCAAGTCCCAAAGCAAATAGCATAAGTAGTACGGTTATCAACCATATTTTTGAAGATAGCCGGAAAAGACTTTGGTTTTGTACAAATGAGAACGGACTTGACTTATATGACCCTTTTACCGACAGTTTTGAGAATTTTGATAAACGCAATAATAACTTTGCCAGTAATATCATTTATAATATATGTGAACTTTCGCAAGATGAGTTGTTACTAACTACTGACCACGGTTTTTCGATTTTTAATTTAAAAGAAAAACGGGCAGAGAACTATGGCAAGGAAAATGGACTTCCCATGATTGATGTAAGGAAGAAATCGTTATGTAAAACAAGTGATGGAGAAATATTCATTGGGGGAGTAGACGGTATGTTTTCTTTCAAGCCCGAACGCCTTAAACCTGTTTTTCATTCATATTCCATTTTGCCTTATCAACTTTTTATTAATGGAGAGAAAGTTGCTGTCAATGGTCAAGACGGCATTTTATCACAAAGTTTGTCTTTAACTAAGCGCATTGTATTAAAATCCCATCAAAACAGAATTGATATCGAATACGCTTTTACTGACTATCTGCCTTCTTACAGAGAGGATATTGTGTATTTCTTAGAGGGATTTTCCAAATCATGGACAAGTATGCGTAGTAAAAATACAGTAACCTATGAAAATTTGTCTCCAGGTAAATATGTCCTTGTAGTGAAGGCTCAAGGTGAAAATAGTAGTTTGGTACCAGAAAGCCGTTTGGAGATAGAAGTTTTACCTCCTTATTACCGAACGATATGGGCTTATTCGGCTTACTTTTTTTGTCTGGCAATTTTAAGTTTTTATCTGGTTCGCGTGTATAAAAAGCGTATTGAATTGCAAGAATCTCTTAAATATGAGAAAAAGCATACAGAAGATCTTGAGAAACTAAATCAAGCTAAGTTGCGTTTCTTCACAGATATTTCACATGAATTCCGAACCCCTTTGACATTAATTATCGGACAGATAGAGATACTTCTACAAACACGTTCACTGGTTCCGGGCGGATTTAATAAAATTTTAAGTATATACAAAAGTTGCTTGCATCTAAGAGAGCTACTAACCGAGCTACTTGATTTTAGAAAGCAAGATCAAGGGTATTTGAAGATTAAGGTAGTTGAGAGTAATATAGTTAGTTTTTTGTATGAGCACTATTTACTTTTTAATGAATATGCCTTACATAGGCGTATTCATTTTCAATTCTGTAAAGAAGTAGACGACTTGAAAGTCTGGTTTGATCCCAAACAGATGCATAAAGTATTCAACAACCTCATCTCAAATGCTTTTAAGTATACGAAGGAAGGTGAAGATATCAAAATTTCGATTCAGAAGGAGAACGAGGAAGTTGTTATTGAAATTATCGATACCGGTGTCGGCATTGCTCCAAAAGATATGGATAGGATATTTAATAGGTTTTATCAAGTAGATCAAGATTCTTCATTTCAAGGGACAGGCATTGGACTTGCTCTATCAAAAGGTATTGTTGATTTACATCATGGTAGAATTGAAGTTCGAAGTGAAGGATTAGGAATGGGAACGACTTTTCGCATATATCTTAAGATTGGAAATAATCATTTTCAGAAAGAACAGATCGGTGAAAAGGAGGAAAATATCGATTACTTAAGACAAATTTCTATGCCGGAGTCATTCCAATCACTCTTGTTACAGGAAGATGCAGTATCTTCTGATAATAATGTAGAGGAAGTAAATACGAGTAGCGTTAAGATATTGATTATTGAGGACAATCTCTCTTTGAGAAATATGTTAATTCAGATTTTTAGACCGTTTTATATGGTTCTATCATCTTCGAACGGGTTGGAAGGATTGGAAATATTACGTAGTGAGATGCCCGACATTGTGCTTAGTGATATCGTCATGCCGGGGATGTCCGGAATTGAATTATGTCAGATTATAAAAAAAGATTTAGACACGTGCCATATTCCGGTTATTCTTCTAACAGCTAAAACAACCGTAGAAAATAATTTGGAAGGATTACGGATAGGAGCGGATGACTATATCACAAAACCGTTTAATGTTAATATTCTTCTTTCCAGATGCAATAATCTTGTCAATAATCGGATTATGCTTCAGGAAAAATTCAGCAAACAGCCTCAGGCTATGGCTCAGGTGCTTGCAACAAATGCCTTTGATAAAGAATTTTTAGATAGAGCAGTAGCGGTCGTAGAGCAGCATTTGGATGATTTTGAATTCAATATGGACTCATTTGCTTCTGAGCTTGGGATGGCACGTACCAAACTTTTCACCAAGATGAAAGCCATTGCGGGACAAACGCCTTATGAATTTATTATGACATACCGTCTCAAGAAAGCTGCTATAATGCTCAAGTCTAGTCAGGAATTAGCTATTTCGGAGATATCGGATCGACTTGGATTTAGTTCTCCCAAATATTTTACTAAATGCTTTAAAGACCGATACCATGTAGCTCCGCTAAATTACCGTAAAAATGATTAGAATGATTTTAGTTCTATAATACGCTTTAATCTCATGCAATATCGTTGAAATGGGTGATTTTGTACTTATCCTACCCCTGTTTTGTACTGACACAGGTGTTCTTAATCTTTTCCTATGTGTATTTTTGCATATTCGCAAATGGCAGTAAATTAAAATACGATAAAGAATGAAATTCAAAGAGTAGCAATTGAAGAAACCCGGTTGGGGATTCCTGTTATAATTAATGATGAAGCTTTACATGGCCCTATCCACAGCCTATTGTACTATCTGGTACTTGGGATTTAGATTTGATCCGTAGGATAGGAAATGCTATTGGAAAAGAGACCTATAGTCGGGGGATTCGTCAGGTATTATCTCCAACTTTAGACCTTGCACGTGATCCGCGTCATGGAAGAATGAAAGAGACGTACGGGGAAGATTCTTATTTGGCAGCTTGATTTGGTGTTGAATTTATAAAAGGTGTACAGGGGAACGGAGTAATCTGTAATCCCAAACATCTTTTAACAGATTTCGTAGCAGATGGAGGATGTGATACCGGGAATATCGCTTTGAACGAAAGAGAACTACATGAATTACATATGGTACCCTATCGGGCAGCTGTTATAGAAGCGAAGTCCAAGTCATTGATGGCTACATACAATGCAATTGAAGGTAAAAGCTATATCTTTAATTAACAATTGATTTTGTAAGATTAATAGATCGGAAAGTATAAGTGAATAATAGGATACAGTTGGTTGTAATTTGAATAAAATATAGAAATATGAAGTCTAAATCATTTTTAATAATAGTGTTGTTGACTTGCTATTCATCATTAAGTTATAGTCAGGTTTCATCTGTGAAACTTAGTACTTATAAAAAAGGGAATCAGAATATCACTGTTTATCAGTCTGATATGGGTGGTGGTGGATATATAACCGGTATTGTACAAGATCCTCTGAATAGTAATATACTGTATGCCCGAAGTGATGTTGCCGGTATTTTTAAGAGTGTGGATGGTGGTAAAAGCTGGGCTGTAAAGAATTCCGGTATGAATAAGATGAGTGATCATTATTGCCATTCTCTCGCTATAGATCCATTCGATAATAAAAGACTGCTACGCGCATCCGGTGATGTGCGCAGTTTTCGCTTCACAGGACGTATTCACCGTTCTGATGATGGAGGAGAAAGTTGGTATCTTGTAAAAGATGGACTCGATTATTACGGTAATGGCCCGACACGTATGTTTGGAGAGCTCATTGTTTTCAATCCGGACAAAAAAGGTGAGGTCGTAGCAGGAAGTTTCTCCAAAGGCCTTTGGATGAGCCATGACAATGGTGAGACATGGACCTGCAAAGGGTTAGAAGGAGAGCGTATGTCTTCTGTACAATTCTGTGATAATCGTATTTATGTGTGTACAATCTCCGATAAATATAGTAATGATCCTAAATCTTATAGATTTAGCGAAGATCCCAAATCACTACAAGATTTTAGGAGAAATAAAAAGACTCGTATATATACGTCAAACGACTGCGGGGAAAGTTGGCAAGTTTTATATGAGAGTAATAAATTAGCTGCTATATATGAGATAATTGTTACTGATCATGGAAACACTGTGTTATTTACGGCAGATGTGGGAGTATATCGTAGCGAGAACGGTGGAAAATCATTTAAACTCATCTCCGATCTACCATCAGAAAACTGTTATCGTACTTTGGTACAATCTTCCCTTGAACCGTCCGTATTCTATACTGCTGAGATGATACCATCGGGAAAGGCAGATATTCCCATTTATCGTTCTGCCGATAAGGGACGTACTTGGCAATTAATTTCTCCAAATTGTAGTTCTGAAAATTTGTCATGTTTCCCCGCTTGGCATGGAAATGATACCAGAAGGTTGGGTGATTCGCGCATATCGCATATTCTGCCGGATAACGTTAATCCAAACAAACTATACATTGCCAACTGGTGGGGGATAACGGTTACTGAGGATCTAGGCAAAAACTATTGTGGCAATTATTTTAAGGGAATTGGAATTATCTGTTGCGAGACATTGTTGCAGCATCCCTCCCGTCCCGATCAACTCATTTCAGGGGTATGTGACCACGCTCCGGCTCTATCTACCGACTGTGGCAAAACCTTTTCAACTATTCCTGCTAATTACGGTCCGGCACGTACAGTCTGTCTGTCTCGGTTCAATCCAGACCTGTTGCTTTTTGTAGATGAGAGAAAGGGAGAGTACATTCGATTATATAAGAGTGAAGATAATGGAAAGAGTGCGGAGAAGAAGTGGGAGATGGAAAATAAAAATTTTATTCAGGATATAAAGGAAGATCCTATTGTAAAAGGGCGTTTTTGGGCATATGTTGAGGGAGATTCCAATTCGCAATATCATCCTGGTGTCTATGTCTCGAATGATTGGGGAGAAACATGGAATACAACTGACACTAATCCCTTTATTAATCTGAAATCGGTTCCTGAAGATGAATTTAAGATTGATAGGGACTTAACTCCAATTGTGAATCATCAATATAAAAATGGATGTGGTACAGGGCAAATGTTGGCCATTGATTCTCAACAAGCAGGTGTAATATATGCCGGGGAATGGACCACTGGAATCTATCGCACGCTTGATGGAGGAAATAATTGGGAAAATATAGGAGGTGGACTTCCTTTTGACAAACAGAAAAATGAGATATTGCAATTTGTTTATGCCGACCCATATCGTGCAGGAGTTGTTTATGCCGGATTTTGGAATAAAGGTTTATGGAAAAGCAGTGACTTTGGAATCACCTGGCAACAAATAGAATTGGGAGGCAACAAGAATTGTAATGCATCTTCTATGTCGATAAATCGTGATGAGAAAGGTGGAGAACTAATGGCGCTGGGTTGCTCTAATCATCCGTTAGGAGATACTGATACCGCTTTATGGATTAGCTACGATAATGGCGGTTCGTGGAAAGATATATATGATTATTCCATAGGTTGTGCCCGGTTTCTATCTGTTGTTACCAATGCCAACCAGCAACGTATTTATGTGGCGACGGCGGGAAATGGAGTTCTGTATTTCGATTTGTCAGGGAAGTAGAGACATAGTGCTTGCTGTTCTCCCTTCTACTATATCTGATTACTTTTATATGTAGATGTGTAGGTATATAGTGATTATTAATGTACAAAATATATAGTATGATGAAACTTAAATTAGTAATGCTGTCTTCACTCTTGTTGACGGCAGTTTGGGTGGAGGCTCAATCAACAAAGTTGTATCCTCCTAAAAAACAAATGTATCATAAAGGTTGGATCGATTTTAATAAAAATGGAAAACTCGATGTTTATGAAGATCCGAAACAACCGATCGAGAATCGTATCAAGGACCTGTTGAAACAGATGACTTTGGAAGAGAAGACTTGCCAATTGGCTACTTATTATGGGCATCGCAAATGCCTGAAAGACAGTCTGCCTACGGCCGAATGGAAAAATATGATATTCAAAGACGGAATATGCAATATCGATGAGCATATTTCTCTCAAGCCGATGATCAAGGAAAATTCTTCTCCGTACAATATGGCAAATGCCATCCGCGAAACACAGCGCTTTTTCGTTGAGTACACCCGCTTAGGCATACCTGTGGATTTTACAAATGAAGGCATTCGTGGTCTAGCTGCCCGGCATGCCACCAGTTTCCCGTCTATGAATGCGTTAGGATGTACTTGGAATAAAAAGATAGCTTATTTACAAGGGGCTATTCAGGGTAAAGAAGCACGCGCACTGGGATATACCAATGTATATGCTCCCATTCTGGATGTGGTTCGCGATCAGCGTTGGGGACGTTTTGAAGGAACGATTGGTGAGGACCCTTATCTGGTGGCACGTATGGGAGTGGAAATGGCGAAAGGAATCCAGGACCAGCGCGTGGTGTCAACTCCCAAACATTTTGTCGGTTATGGCGATTGTAAGGCTGCCAGACAGTATTTCACGCGTACAGATCCGCACATTACTCCTTCAGAGATGTATTATATCCACGAATATCCCTTCCGTAAAGTATTTCAGGAAGCCGGTGCTCTCGGTGTGATGTGCGCTCTGAATGACTATGATGGTGATCCGATAGCCGGAAGTTATGAATTCCTGACCCGAAAATTACGGGGTGAAATGGGATTTAAAGGATATGTAGTTTCCGATAGCTATGCCATTGAACGTATGACTGTCTTCCACAATGTATGTGAAGACTTGGAAGAATCTACTTTACGAGCCTTGCAGGCCGGACTGAATGTCCGTACCCGTTTTGATAGTCCGGATGTATACATCAATCACATTCGCACTTTAGTAAAAGAGGGGCGATTGTCGGTCGAAAAGCTGGATGAGCTGGTTTCTCAGGTGCTATATGTTAAGTTCTGGATCGGATTGTTCGATCAACCATATACCGGTGATGCCGTACAAGCACAGGCTTTGCTGAAATGTGATGATCACATGGAGACTGCTTTGCAGGCATCACGCGAATGTATGGTATTGCTAAAGAATGACAATAATACATTGCCGTTATCTTCCGATATTAAGAAGATAGCTTTAATCGGGCCTAATGCCAATACTTGCAATTACGTACCGACACACTACGGTCCGATGGATTTTCATTTTGTAAGTGTTTATGACGGTTTGAAAAATATTTGTGATAAAAAAAACATTGAAGTTAATTATACGTTAGGTATTGGTTTGGTAAATGAAGGTTGGCCTGAGAGCGAATTGTTTCCGCAGCCCTTATCCAAAGAAGAGAAAGAAAGCATTGCCGAAGCTGTCGAATTGGCAAAACAAAGCGATGTGGCCGTACTTGTATTGGGTGACGGGACAGCAACTTCCGGTGAAAGCCGTACACGTACCAGCCTCGATTTACCCGGTCATCAGGAACAATTGCTCGAGGCGGTTATTGAAACCGGAAAACCTGTAGTAGTGGTTTTGATATGGGGTCGTCCGGCTACCATTAATTATGCCGACAGGTATGCATCGGCCATTCTGGCCGCACCTTATCCCGGTGCACAAGGCGGACAGGCTATTGCGGAAACCTTGATGGGAGAGTATAATCCCGGAGGGAAATTGAATAGTACTTGGCCCCGATCGATAGGGCAATTACCTATGAATGTTCCATGCAAGCCGGGAGCTAATGACGAGCCTCCATTAAGCTACCCGAATGCCTGTGTTTGCGGATTACTTTATTGCTTTGGGTATGGTTTGTCGTACACGACTTTTGAATATGATGCTTTGGCTATCGATAGTATACAATCCAAGACGGGTAATGTAAATATTTCCTGTCGCATTACCAATACTGGAAAAGTGGCGGGAGACGAAGTGGTACAACTCTACCTGAATGATGTGATAAGCTCCACTACTACTTATGAAAAGAACCTCCGTGGCTTTGAACGTGTGCATCTATTACCGGGCGAGTCTAAAGTGGTTCGTTTCAGTATTGTACCGGACGATTTGAAACTCATTAATCTTCAAAACCAGAAAGTGGTGGAATCGGGAGAATTCAAAGTGATGATTGGTGCCTCTATTGAAGATATCCGATTGGAAGACAGTTTTTTTGTTACCAACGGTGCAAAGACTTATAAGAAAAAAGAGAAAGTGGTAGCTAAAGACACGTACCATAAGTTGATGATGCGCGACCCCGATAAAGAAGGTAAGAATCAGTATAAGAATCAGTAATTATATATCTATACACATGAAAAAAAATAGTTTTTTGTTAATATTGTACCTGCTTATGTCTACGGCAGTGCCGGCACAATTTATTAAACATGAGAGGTTGCTGTCATTTGAAGATCAGGGAGTACCTGTTTTTGTTACGGCCTCTGATTCCGAAGTGTCTATTTCCAGCGATCATTATAAAGATGGGGAAAGCTCTTTACTATGGAAATTTCAGCCCAACGGAGTGCTTTCAATAAAAAAAGAGCTTGGCTTTGAACCGAAAGATCCGACGGGCGTCGATAAGTTCTTGTCAACTTTTATGGTTTGGATATACGGAAAAGAAACAGTGAATGGACAATTGCGTTTCGTTTTCCTGAAAAACGGTAAAGAATGTTGTTCTTTCCCGTATAAGCTCGGTTTCAACGGATGGCGTACGGGCTGGGTTATTTACGAAAGAGATATGGAAGGAGAGCCTGAAGAAGGAATGAATGAAATACGAATTACGGCCCCCGGTGTTGCCGGTGAACTATACATCGATCATCTCCTGACAGCAGCTAAAATAGATCATCGTTGCCCTACTGCCGATCTCCAAGTGCCATTTATCAATAAAAACTCCAACAGTTCGTGGGGATCATTTGCAAAACGTGCTACGTTAGTTCCTGATATACCAGTTGAAACCGTAATCAGCGACGTTCAAAAGAAGCATATGAAAGTAATTGAAGAACGTTTTCTCGGACTCATTTGCCCTTCGAGTGAAGTTACTCCGCATGTAATGAAAACTTTAAGAGATACTTACTCTTTGTATAATATTACCTATAAAAACGGTTCTGTCATCGGTCGTCCCATCTATTACGGGGCTGCCGTAAGCAATGCTTTCAGACGCATTTTACCTGATTGGAACAACTTGGCAGCCCTTAATATGGATGCTGTAGGTTATTTTAACCTGATGAATCGGATTGCTGTAGCTTATAACAATACATTGATTCCAATGGAAAAAGAAGAATTGAAACAGATGTTTCTTGCTATGTATGATCATCTGACCGACCAAGGATGGGACTATGGAAGTTGTCTGGGTACCCTTACGCTTCATGGATATAGTTTCCGTAACTTCTTTACAGCCTATTTCCTAATGAAAAGTGTCTTACATGAAACAGGAAGACAGAAAGCGGCAGGAAGAACCATGCAGTGGTACTCGATGTGTAACGAAACGTTTCACATGCCTAAAAGCCAGGGTGAGAATGCCGACATTTTCAACACGTTGAGTGTAGGCCGGCTTGCCGGGATATTGATTATGGAGGATACGCCTGAGAAAGTGCAATATCTGAAATGCTTCTCCCGTTGGGTTAATAATGGTTGTCTTCCATCTCAGGGACTGACCGAAGTATTCAAAGAAGATGGTTCCGCTTATCATCATTGTAATAATTATCCGGCTTATGGAATCGGAGCCTTGGGAGGAGTCACCAATATGATTTATATATTGCATGGTACTCCGTTTGCAGTATCCCCCGAGGCACATCAGATTGTGAAAAATGTATTACTTACGATGCGTTTTTACTGTAATAAGCGTCATTTGCCTTTATCTATGTCCGGACGTCATCCCAGTGGAAAGGAAGCACTGTCTCCCATCCATTATGCCACTATGGCACGTGCCGGTTCACCCGATGGAACCGATGAGATTGATCGTGAAATGGCGGCAGCTTATTTACGTCTTATTAAAGGGGATTTAAAAAACAATCATCAGGAAAAAGTGTTGAAAGATAAAGGATACTATGCCGAAACCGATCCTGAAGGAAATAAAGCAATGGGATACGCTTGTGTATCCATACAACGTCGTAATAACTGGTCGGCAGTAGCCCGCGGTCATTCGCGTTATCTATGGGCTGCCGAACACTATCGTGGTGCAAACCTTTTCGGACGTTATCTGGCACACGGCAGTCTGCAAATCATGACTGCTCCTCAGGGAGAAGAGGTATCGTCTACCAGCGGCGGATGGCAGGAAGAAGGTTTTGACTGGGGACGTATCCCAGGAACTACAGCCATTCATCTCCCGGTAGATCAGCTGGAAGCCAACATTCTTAATGTAGACGTGTTTTCGGGATATGAAGAAATGCTATATTCGGATGAAGCGTTTGCAGGAGGTATCTCACAGGAACACCGGAACGGAGCATTCGGTATGAAGCTTCATGAACATGATAAATACAATGGCTCACACCGCGCCCGTAAATCTTTTCATTTCTTTGACGGAGTGATTGTATGCCTTGGCTCGGATATTGAAAATACAAACAATGAATATCCTACAGAAACAACCATCTTCCAGCTTGCAGTAAAAAATGAGGCCGAACACAATTTCTGGAAAAATTACCAAGGAAATGGAAAGTACTGGATAGATCACATCGGAACAGGTTATTATGTTCCTGTCGTTGCCAAGTTCGAAAAAAACTTTCCGCAATACTCACGTAAGCAAAATACCGGAGAGAAAACCGAAGGAGACTGGGTATCACTAACTGTCGATCATGGCAAAGCACCCAAAGGAGGCTCCTATGAATATGCGATTCTTCCCCAGACAACCCAGACAGAGATAAGCAGTTTCGCTAAAAAGCCATCTTATAAGATACTTCAAAAAGATCGTAATGCACATATCGTACGCGATCTGAAGAGTAATACTACCTCGTACATTTTATTTGAGACTCCGGATATGTTGCCGAAAGGTCTCATACAAAAGGTAGATACCTCCTGTCTCATCATGTTACGCGAGCATAAGCAGGAAACGGTACTTACCGTATGCCAACCCGACCTGGCACTCTATCGGGGGCCTTCCGATGATATATACGATGAGCAGGGAAAACGCATCGAACGCAGTATTTACTCCCGTCCCTGGATAGGAAATCCAAGCCAATCGATCCCCGTCCGTATCGAACTAAAAGGCAAATGGGAAATCAATGAAACTCCCGGGTGTAAAACAGTCTCATCAGATACTAAAAAAACAGTATTAGAGTTTACCTGCACAGATGCAGCAAGCCTGGAAGTTAAACTTCATAAGAAATAAAACGAAGGAGATTAAGTATGAAAAACGGCCTTCTATTTATTGTGTATCTTTTGTTGTCCAAAACACTGGAATGGGAGGATGGTACGGTAACTACCCAAGGGCAACTGGAACGCCCCTTCATTTTGTTTGAGGATGGCAAACCGGCTTATATATTCTTCGCAACGATGGATGGTCCCGGAGGATTTGAAAATGCAACACGGTCATGGAATATGGTAATTCCGATTATGAAGTAAAAGTCATTTTTACCAAAGCCGCAATTTTTCAAACTGATCTTAGAAAAGTAAAACTCTACTACTCAAAAGAACATTAAATCATTTATAAAATAATAGTATGAAAAGAAAAGCATTATTGGTTCTTTTTCTCATAATAATATGCTACACCGCATACTCTCAGGAGAGATTCTCTGCTGCCGGTTTCTATTCCACAAACAACTCTGAACGTAATATTCTTGACTTCAATTCAGGCTGGAGATTTCACCGGGGGGCTCAATCTGGCGCTTTTTCACAGAGTTTCAATGACCAAACATGGGAAATTGTTAACCTTCCTCATACAGTAGAACTTATGCCATCCGAAGCCAGTGGTTCACGTAATTATCAAGGCCCTGCGTGGTATCGCAAACATTTTACTATCGATACAAAATATCAGGGTAAACGTCTTTCTCTTTATTTCGAAGCCATCATGGGGAAAAGCAGCTTCTATGTAAACGGACAAAAAGTAAAAGAACATTTTGGTGGTTTTCTTCCTGTCACAATAGATTTGACCAAGGCGGGTGTAAAAGCGGGTGATGACGTAGTAATAGCTGTATGTGCAGATAATAGTGACGATCCATCTTTCCCTCCCGGACGTAAACAATACACAATGGACTTCTCTGTTTTTGGAGGAATCTATCGTGATTGTTACTTCATCAGTACCAATGACGTTCATATCACCGATGCAAATGCTGCCGGGCAAACAGCAAGCGGAGGTATATTTGTTAGTTATGAAGACATATCCGATCAAAAGGCAAAAATCAATGTTAAAACCCACATTGCCAATGAAGGAAATACAGGGAAAAAAGTAGGGATCGAAACCATTCTCATTGACGCTAATGGAAAGAAAGTCGCTTCAGGCAAGAAAAACCTGCAACTGGCAGCAGGAGCTTCCGGAAGTATAGAACAACAATTATCAGTTAAAACTCCCGCCCTCTGGCATCCGGATACCCCCCATTTATATCAACTCAAAACTGTGGTATATTGCGACGGCAAAGTATGCGACGAAACGATTTCGCGTATTGGTATCCGATCTATCGAGTTTCGTGGTGCCGACGGGTTATATATCAATGGAAAGCCGTTTGAAGATAAGCTGATGGGGGTAAATCGTCATCAGGATTATGCCTATATCGGCAATGCCGTACCCAACAATCTGCAATGGCTGGATGTGAAAAAGCTACGTGATGCCGGATGCCGCATCATACGCTCGGCACACTATCCGCAAGATCCCGCTTTTATGGATGCTTGCGATGAACTGGGTATGTTCATTATCGTAGCAACTCCAGGATGGCAATACTGGAACCCCGATCCTATCTTTGAAGAAAGAATTATTTCTGATATACGCAACATGGTACGCCGTGACCGTAATCATCCTTCTGTTATCATGTGGGAGCCTGTTCTGAACGAAACAGCTTTTCCTGAATCATTTGCTCTGAATGCTTATAATGCTACACATGAAGAGTATCCGTATCCAGGATGCTATGCAAGCATTGACGATAAGAGTAAAGGAGCCTATAAATACGATGTCATCTATACTGCTCCCAAAAATGAAGATTACTATCAGAAATTAGGCAAATCATGTTTCACACGCGAGTTCGGCGACTGTGTAGACGATTGGAACTCACACAATTCTTACAGTCGTGTAGCCCGTGAATGGGGAGAAGAGCCTCAAATACGCCAGGCGCAACATTATGCACGCAAAAAATATGGTGGTTCATTGACCATCGATCAATTCTACAAAGCTCCTAAAGGACACATTGGTGGAGCTTTATGGCATTCTTTCGACCACCAGCGCGGTTATCACCCCGATCCATTCTGGGGAGGTATCATGGATGCCTTCCGTCAACCCAAATATTCTTATTACATGTGGATGAGTCAACGTGATCCGGCTGTTAAATTAACCCAGGCAGATAGTGGTCCAATGGTCTATATTGCCAACGCCATGACTCCGTTTTCACCGGAAGACATAGTAGTTTATTCCAACTGTGACAGCGTACGTATCACTATTAATGGAAAAACAAGCCTGACACAAGTACCTGAAATTGAAGAGAAAGGGATTCGCCACCCTCCCATCACATTCAAGAATGCATACAGTTTTGTAGATGTACGCGCACTACACCGAGCAGACAAAGCAGAAGAATGTAGTATTGTAGCCGAAGGGTTCATAGGAGGAAAGGTGGTAGCCACAGCCAAAAATATGCCATCCAAACGAAATGAAAAGATAGTGCTGACTATTGATTCCGGGCTCCCACCTCAGGCTAATGGTTCGGACATCGTTACAGTCATCGCTTCTATTACTGACAAAGATGGCTATGTAAAGCGCCTTTCACAAGAAACAGTCATTTTTGAAGTAGAAGGTGAAGGTGAATTGGTAGGTGGTCGTGACATTGAAGCCAACCCAAAAGTTAGCCGCTGGGGAACAGCACCAGCCTTGATACGTACTACCAATAAGGCCGGGAAAGTTAAAGTTACTGCACGCCTGTTACACCCCGGTATTCAGATTCATCCGATAGCTACCGTTGAATTCACTACTATTCCGACAGATCGTCCTGCTATCTATAAGGAGTTACGTGTACCAGCAAAAACTGAACAGTTTAATACAGGAACGGTAGAAGAAATAGATATGAACGAAATAGAACGTCTCGCTAAAGAAGAGCAAGATCGTATCAATGAAATGAAGCAGGTGGAACAGCAACAACGCCATTTCGAAAGTACAGAAAAAAAACAATAAATTCCTCCTATCAAAATCAATTAACTTACACACAAAAGGGGATGTGCCTATTTTGACACATCCCCTAATTTATTTATTTGCGAAATATCCCGAGAAACAATTTACCTGTAAAAAAACAATCAACCTATTATTTTATTATCTTAATGCTTGTACGACCAGCTACGTTCACAATGTAAACGCCTGATTGTAAATCAGACAAATCGACTGCTTGGGTATACGTCAAAGATTTTACAGTTTTCCCAGCGATATCGCAGATGTCCACCTTTAAGTTATCAGCATTTTGAAGAGATAATACTCCGTTAACGAATGTATAATTTACATTTGATATTTCAGTTTGCGCAATGGATGTTGCTCCTCCAAGCGGTCCCATGAAAAGCATTTCTCCCAACTCGGCATTCCATCTCCAAGCATTATGATCTTCTCCTGACCAACCCAGAATTACAACACGAGTGTTGCTATCGTAGTCTGTACAATTAGCAGCATTGATATCAAACAAGATTTTTTTGCCCACTTCAAGATTTCCCTCGTATCCTTCCGGAATTACTTCACTCCATGGTACAATTCCTTCAATATTATATCCCTCAGCAGTCCTTACAGTTTTATATTCATAACCTGTAAGCTTATTATTTACAATTCTACCTCCGGCATAACCTCCACCGGTTGCGCGGTTATCTTCACTGCCAACTGACATACGTAACTGTGAATGGCCACGTCCACGTGCGTCTATTGAAGAATGATACTCATCCCTTCCTTCCGGATCGGGAAAGAAAAACAGTTCGATATTATCCACACCTGTATCCGATTTTTTAAGTGCTTCATCATAAGGTATATATGTATCATCCTTTACCTTAATGAAAAAATAAATGTAACGCTTGTCATATACAGCCTTGAAAGATGCTTCATATCCCCATATATTGGGAACAGGCTCTACACCCCAATCATGTGTTACGACATCAATAGCATTTTCGGTAACTTCGGCTGCCGACCAACAACTCTCATTGGCAACTCCATCAATTTCAATAAACTCATCCGTCGAATAAATATTCATCGTTTTAATGTGCTCATAATAATCCTGAGCGAACAAATTACCAGCTGTCAACATTGAAACAGCAAACGCCAAAATAGTAAACTTTTTTCTCATAATAATTTATTTTTAATTAGTATAAATTCCTCCGAGGGTTTATCCCCCGGAGAGAGGATTGATTGTTCATTTCAAATTTTGTTAGTACCCCGAATTTTGTAATAGTACATTCATTCCTACAAGCTGCCTTTCGGTAAGTGGAATCGGTAAGCGATGATGTTTGTTAGGTTCAAATCCCCTACTTGCAAATAATTCTTCGGCTTTGTTCCAACGCAAGTAGTCGAACCACAAATGAGTCTCAAGACATAATTCTTTCTCACGTTCCTTTATTATGGCATCCATAAAATCACCACTATCTTCCGAAGAAGGATAATCGACAGATACAGTCACAGCTAAAGATGCATCATCAAACGGATACCCCCACGCTCTTCTTCTTACTTTATTCAAATATTTCTTAGCATTAGTCATATCAGCCGTTTTATAACATGCCTCAGCATATTGCAAATACAGATCGGCAAGACGGAAAATACGTTGATTGATTGAATTATGCCCTTCAAAGCCCGGCAACCCTTCTGTTGCCCAATTCTCTATCGCATTATAAGGAATGTATTTTTTAAATCCATAATAACTGTTAGGATAAGGTTTTATATTGGTCCCGGCCCAATTCGTCGATATAGAGTCTCTTCCTGGAACATAGAAGGAAGCGTACATACGGGGATCTGCGGCACGTGATTCATTCAGGAAGGTCTGAATGTATTTACTGTTTACTGTACCCCAACCCGGTTCTGTCTTAACATTCAAGCGATATCCATTGGCCCTTAATACTGTATTTATATCATTTCCTAAAGCATCCCAGTCACCTGTATAAAGGTTGAAAAACTCTTCCTCAGAGAAAACCTGTACTCCTATCGCGGTTCCATATATTTTCATCAATTCCCGTAGAACAATATTAGTTTCACTATTGGAAGGTAATGAAACATATTTGTCATACACTTCCTGGGTAATCTCATAACCTGTATTGTATTTATTCACCCAATCCATTGCTACATTTACAATTCCAAAACCACCACCGACACCATCGGGGCCTAAACGTCTCCATAAATAAGAACCGGCCTTGGTATCGTCATTTACAGTCTGGAACTGTATCTCAAAAATAGATTCAGAATTATTCTCATGATTGAAATCGAAATTCCACGCATATTCCTTAGTTAATTGATATTCTCCACCGGTCTGATTTCCGCACTCCATTGCTTTAACAAACCACTCTTTCGCTTTCCCATAATCTTCGAGATACATATACACTTGTCCCAGATATCCTGCGGCTGCACCTTTTGTTACCGCTCCTAATTTAGTGGTTTGCCACGAAGTTGGTAAGCGGTTATATGCCGTCTCAAAATTGGTAATTATTTCATTCCAGCACTCACCTAAAGTATTACGTGGTATCATTAACTGATCTCTCGAAACAATCAATGTATCGACTATAGGCACTCCTAAGCCGTTGGGATCATACTGCGGATGCGATGGTAATTTATCCCCGAACGAACGGGTTAAAGACATATAAGCAAAACCACGAAGGAAATTACATTCTCCGATCATCTTGTCCAATTCCTGATTTTCAGTTTGAGTCAACGAACCGCTATTCCTCAATGAATATATTTTTGTACATACGTCGTTAGATCTGGAAATGATAGAATAAAGATTTTTCCAATAGCAGTAAATCGCACTGGAACCATCGAAATATCCAAAGTTTACCATTGGTTTTACATCTTCCAGAGTTGCCCTGAATTCAAGCTCGCCGGTTGCAAAACAGGTATAATAATATATCCCATAAAAATACAACCATTCGCCGTACAATCCATTATAGGCTCCATTAAGAGCCGTCTGGGCATTTTCAACACTGTTTATAAGATCATCGGACGGGATACCTCCATAGTTCTCGACATCCACAAAGTCTTCACATGATGTAAAACATCCGAAAACGACGATGCACAGTATCAATTTTATATATTTCATAATATGTTTATTGTTTTTCTGATTATAAAATAGTTTTCATCATTTCCTGCATTTAAAAATCTATCTGCAGACCGAATAAGAATGTTTTATACTGCGGATAATTACCGGTATCTATACCAAATGCAGTATTCTGTGAAGCCGAAAATTCTGGATCAAAACCTTCATATTTGGTAAATGTCAGTAAATTCTGTGCAGAAGCGTAAATGCGAAGTTTAGATATAGCACACTTACTCAGCCATTGCTGTGGAAATGTAAACCCTATGTGAATGTTCTTCATCCTCAGATATGATCCATCCTCAATATACCATGTCGAAACGGAACTTTTATTATTATTCGGGTCGCTGGTAGAACTTCTGAAGTTTTCATTCGTACTTCCAGGACCTGTCCATCTGTCCAGTGCATGAGTGGTCGTATTATAATCATTATACAATGAATGGGTTACCTGACGGAAGTTATTGAAAATATCATTGCCCTGAACCCCTTGAAACAGCACATTGAAATCAAACCATTTGTAGTTCAGATCGATATGGAACCCATAGGTAAAATCCGGCCATGGATCACCAACATGTACAATATCGTCGGAGGTTATATGCCCGTCATTGTTTACATCCCTGAATATCAAGTCTCCAGGACCTGTTCCCGTCTGTTGGTAATAACTGTACCCATTTTCCTGCGCTTTTTTGTTGTATTCATCTACTTCTTCCTGCGTTTGGAATACCCCTATTGCATCGTATGCAAAAAATGAACCGATAGGAAGTCCTACTTGTGTGACAGATACATTCTGACTACCCAAAACCTTCCGATCTGAATATAATACTGCGTTGCTTCCATCTGTGTTCTTTACCTTATTGCGTACATAGCCCAGGTTGGCACCAACGGAGTAACTGAGTTCCTTACCTATTCTATTGCGATAACTAACTTCCACATCAAAACCTGTATTCCTTATTTTTCCAACATTAAAAGTATAGAACACGTCTTGTAGATTAGTTCCCAGTCCTGCCATTGCAGGCAACGAACTCTTGAACAATGCATTTGAAGTATTTTTGATATACCAATCGAATGTAAACTGCAAGGAATTATTAAACGCTCCTACATCGAGTCCAAGGTTGATTGTAGAGATTTCTTCCCACTTAATTTTATGATTGGGTAACTTATCAAGACGAAGTCCGGTCACAGATGTCTGATTACCATCGGCATCTGTACTTCCCAATGCATAGTTGGCATTCGGGGTGATATAGTTGGCTGTATAGAGAAACTGCTGTATGCCACCCATATTTCCTAAAAGTCCCCAGGATGCTCTGAGCTTAAGATCAGACAACCACGAAAATGACTGGTTATCTTTTATAAAATTCTCATTGCTGATCCGCCACGCTCCCGAAAAGGAAGGGAAGTTTCCCCAGCGATTTTCGGGTCCAAAACGATCATAACCATCACGTCTGATCATCGCCATGAATATATATTTATCCATTAAGCTATAGTTTACACGTCCGAAATACGACAGATAAGCACCATTCGAATAAGTATCGCTTGCCTGTCGGTTTACTGCATCTGCCAAAGATGCACGGTAAATATCGCCGATCATATTTTTAGCACTGACATTAACTCCAGTAGAATAAGATTTTTCGCATTCCATACCAGCCATCAAAGCAAGAGAATGTATGTCATTGAAGGTCTTATTATAATTTGCAACGAGATTTCCCCCCAATGAATATCCCCTTGAAACGGCCTGATACATAGACGAATATAATTTACTCTCGGCGGCATATTGATATTGTCCGGCTTCCTGGCGGCTATCGGCTGTAAAAAAGCCACCGAACATAGTTGCTGTTATAGTTAAATCTTTTATCGGTTGCAACCTTAAATAGATATTTCCGTTTACTTTGAAGTCCTTTGCTCTGTTATCTGCAGTTTCTTCATATGCCAGCAGGTTACGTCCGTCGTATGCGGCAAGCATATTTTCGATACTTGTCTCTTTTCCCGATATGGGATCTATGATAGGGCTCCCGTCCACATTGGTCTTTGGGAAATACCCATACCCTCCCGGCTGATTGGTACTGTCATAGGGCATCATGAAAGGTACGGTACGCATGTAACTAACAAGGTAGTTTGAATTTGAATTTTGTTTTTTATTGACGTGGAGGATTTGCATATTTTCGCCAAATGTAGCCCATTTATTCAATTTTATTTCAGAATTAAGGCGGAACGAATAGCGTCTGAAACGTGTATCCAAATATGTCCCTCCTTCATCATATAAGTTAAATGAAGCGTAATAGTTATATTCATCTGTTCCTTTGCTGAAAGAAAGGTCATAGTTCTGAGTTAATCCCGTATCGAAAATAATATCTTTCCAGTTATAATCGACATTGGTCAGATCATAATCCAATGCGTAAGCCATGATGTTCTTACCGCCACTACTGCTATATTGGCTCGGAAAAGCCAGCATTTCAGCTTCTGTCATTTTCCCCTGTCCGCGGAAGTCTTCCAGTCTTAATTCCTTTAATTGTCTTGTACTAAGCACATCAGGCATTTTGGTAGGAGTATTAAACCCAACATAGGAATTAAAACTTATTTTGGACTCTCCTTTCTTACCCCGTTTCGTTGTCACAAGAATTACTCCATTTGCAGCCTGTGCTCCATAAATAGCAGCAGCAGAACCATCTCTAAGTATTTCTACTGATTCGGCGTCATTCATATTGAATTCTGCTCCCGGATTTTGAGGCACTCCATCAATTATCCAGAGCGGCCCCGAACTATTAAAAGAGCCAACACCACGAAGTCGGATATCGGCCGTTGCACCAGGTTCTCCACTCGATTTTGTAACAAGCATACCTGGAACTTTTCCTTGCAGAGCTGACTCAATACCAGCGCTGGCCGTATTTTCCATGTCTTTTACCTTAACTGAAGAAATGGCTCCAGTTATATCACTTTTTTTCACCTTTCCGTAGCCTATCACAACAAAATCATCCAGCATCTGCGTTTCTTCAACCATCGTAATATTAATGACTGTCTGATTGCCTACAACAACAGATTGTGATTTAAAGCCAACATAACTGAACGTTAGTTCAGCCGTCGAAGTAACCCGGATTGAATAATTACCATCCAAGTCAGTAATTGAACCTACGGATGAACTCATGTTTGCATCATTTGCCTTGATAGAAACTCCTATCAACGGCTCTCCACTATCACTTTTTACATTTCCTTTTATGGTCTTTATTTGAGCAAATAAAAAAACCGGAAGAAATAGAAAAAGAAACAAAAGAATCTTTTTAGATAAGTTGTTTTCCATGTATATCTCTAATTAGTTTTAATGATTGATATTAGAATCAAAAAATTCTATGGAACAAAAGTATCCTGTTTTTTTTTCTTGTAGAACGATAAACTATGAAAAAATCCCAAACAAAACACGACTAAAATAGAGATAAAGCAATCATAAAGAAGATAAACCACTAGCATTCAGAAAATTACATATTTTCATATCACAGAAATAAACTTAAAGGCAATAAGTTATAATTGAAAAAAATTGTATTTTTGCAATGGTGATCTTAACATCATTATATCGTGAATGAAAGCAACCGGAGGAAATCACCGACACTACAATCCTCGTGCTATTTTAAATATCCAAAGGAAAATTTTATATCAACCATATTTTAATTTAATAACAGATACTAAAAGAACATGAAAAAGTTATTTTTTCTATTGAGTTGTTGTCTAATGGCAGGAACTATCCATTCGCTCGAATTACAATCACCTGATGGTAATTTGAAAATGCAATTCCAGATTTTAAAGAATGGAATTCCCGCTTATTCATTATCCTATAAAGGAAAAGAGGTAATAAATCCCAGTAAACTCGGATTGGTTTTGCAAGGAGGGGATGATGTTGGATTTGGAACTGAAATAATAAAAAGTTCCGACCCTAAAACATCTTTGTATGATGGTTTCTCATTATTAGAAACCAAAGAGGATAGTTTTGATGAAACATGGCAACCTGTTTGGGGAGAAAACAAATACATCCGTAATCACTATAACGAACTATCGGTATTATTAAAGCAGGCCCAGACGGATAGAAATCTCTTGATACGCTTTCGCCTGTTCGACGATGGCCTGGGATTCAGATATGAATTTCCAAACCAGAAAAGCCTCATTTATTTCGTGATAAAAGAGGAGTTAACGGAATTTGCCATGACTGGCGACCATACTGCTTATTGGATTCCGGGAGATTATGATACTCAAGAATACGATTATACTGTATCGAAACTTTCGGAAGTCAGAAAGTTAATGCCAGGTGCCAGGACCGGTAATGTTTCTGAAACTGAATTTTCTCCAACCGGGGTCCAGACTTCGTTACAACTAAAAACAGCCGATGGTATTTATATAAATTTGCATGAAGCTGCTCTTATAAATTATGGATGTATGCATCTTGATCTGGATGACAAAAATTTCATTTTCCGCTCATGGATAAATCCCGATGCCAATGGATCAAAAGGAAACATGCAAGCACCCTGTAATACACCTTGGCGAACAATCATTGTAAGCGATGACGCCCGTGATATTTTAGCATCAAATATCACATTAAATTTAAATGAGCCCTGTAAGATAGAGGATACTTCGTGGATAAAACCAATGAAATATGTAGGTGTCTGGTGGGAAATGATTACGGGGATGAAAGACTGGTCTTATACAAACGAATTGACAAGTGTACATCTTGGAATAGATGACTTTACAAAAGTAAAACCCCATGGAAGGCATGGTGCTACAACTGAGAACGTGAAACGACATATTGATTTTGCAGCAAAACATGGCTTTGACGGAGTATTGGTTGAAGGTTGGAATATCGGATGGGAAGACTGGTTTGGTTTTACGAAAGATTATGTATTCGATTTTTTAACTCCATATCCCGATTTCGATATTGAAGAAATTTATCAGTATGCAAAAAGCAAAGGTGTGAAAATGATTATGCACCATGAAACATCTTCTTCCATCCGTAACTACGAACGGCATCTGGAAAAAGCTTATCAGCTGATGAATAAATATGAATATCCTGCCGTAAAAAGCGGATATGTAGGAGATATTATTCCCAGAGGAGAATACCATTATAGCCAATGGATGAATAACCATTATCAGTATGCAATTGAAAAAGCAGCAGAATATAAAATTATGGTAAACGCACATGAGGCAGTCAGGCCAACCGGAATCTGCCGTACATGGCCAAACCTTATAGGAAATGAAGCGACAAGAGGAACAGAATATCAGGCATACGGAGGAAACAAAGCCAGTCACACTTCCATATTACCTTTTACTCGTGTTATCGGAGGGCCTATTGATTTCACTCCCGGTGTTTTTGAGATGGACATGACTAAGTTAAATCCAAAGAACCCTTCTCATTGTAATTCAACTTTAGCAAACCAACTGGCTCTTTATGTTACAATGAGTAGTCCTCTGCAAATGGCATGCGATTTACCAGAAAATTATGATCGCTTTCCTGATGCTTTTCAGTTTATCAAAGACGTAGCGTTGGATTGGGATGAAAGTATCTATCTGGAAGCCGAACCGAACGAATATATTACAGTAGCACGTAAAGCTAAGAATACAGACAATTGGTTTGTCGGTAATACTGCTGGAAATAATAAATTTACATCAAATATAACCTTTGATTTTCTTGATTCCGACAAGGTATATGTGGCCACAATCTATGCGGACGGTAAAGATGCAGATTACAAAACCAATCCCCAGGCATATACTATTAGAAAAGTTCTTGTAACAAATAAGTCTAAATTGACACAGGTATCAGTAGCAGGAGGAGGCTATGCGATCAGCATCGTTCCGGTAACAGACAAATCCCAATTGAAAGGATTAAGAAAATTATAAGAGTTATTTTTAATCAAATAGTGAAAGGTGCCCTGATCGGCACCTTTTTTTAGTTTGTTTATTGGGGATCTTTATTCACAGGTAAATTATCAGATAGATAAAAAACACACGAAAAAACAAAGTATATGATATTACAGTTTAATCCAGAATCCCTAAAAACAGAAATATAAAAAAGCCAGGATAATCGTTTCTGATTTCCTGGCTTTTCATTTTTGCGACCAATATTTAACTATCAGTCAGATATGCAATCTCCTTATTTAAGTATGATCTTCTTACTCACCCTTTCATTCGGAGTTGTAACTTCAAGAATATAGATCCCCTTTGGCACATTCGATATATCAATTGAATTACTATTTGCCATTTTCCGCTGTATAACCTTTCTGCCATCAACTGATATTAATGAAACCGCATATTCGGCTATATTTGTATCGATATTAATGGTTGTTGTCGCCGGATTCGGGTAAACAGTAAATTTTGTATTACTATCACCTTCTTCCTCTTCTATGCCGGTTGGAGTCAGGCTTCTTATCATATAATGAATCACTTTTGCATATCCATTTTCTTCACCCAATAATTCATAAGTACCATCTGCATTCTTACGCGCATTTAAAGCATAAGTTATATCGGTCCAACCACTCGTTTTACCAACTTCCACTCCAGGAGATACTTCTCCTACAAACTCTTGGGTATCCCTGTTATAAACATTTATAACACCATTACGGGTAAGGAATACAAAGAAGTAGTCACCGGCAAAAGCCAGAGATTTAGCACTAAGGTCTTCATTTACCGTAGCAACCGGTATCAGCATTTCCTTATCATATTGCCATTGTTCGGAAGGTACATTGTTGATATTTGCAAGTTTTGCTTTTATATTTTTATAAGTCAATAATGTAGATCCTGCACGTCCCCATACACTCGGGTTAGGATTTGGATTGGCTTGAGTATAACAAGTAACATAGAGTTCATCGCGTTCCGAATCGTACATTACACGTCCAGCTTCAATTATATAACTCGGAAGCTTGTATGATACAGGATTTTCATATTCCAAAATGCCTTTTTCATTTACACGCTTCACTTTAAACAATTTGAACTGAATATTGGTCGGAGCACTTACAGCATCGGTCATCCAAACATTCCCATCTTTATCAGGATACATAGAGAATGTATTTACAACTGTGGGGAAAGTATTGATTTCATCGTCTGTTTTCTGTCCATCTCCATTCTTATCTTCCCAGTAGTACTCTTTCCGGATATCATTACATGGAATAGCAATGTATCCATGCTTTTCCTTGTCAAAACGATATACGCCTAATATGCTTGAGTACATATTGGTCACGTACATGAAATCATGCCCATCTATTTTCCGGTTGAATACCCCACAGATAATAGGTGATGGGAAATTACGGAAATCATTGGGAAAAGTGAACGGGTCGAAGGATGATGCGACAAGCCTATCCAAACGGCCTCCAAGCTTAGAATAGTCCACTTCATGTATTTTATCCGGTGTAAAGAATACGTTTTGATTATTCAAATCAAAATCAGCCGTAGTTGTAAATGAAAGACCTTCAAGTTTCCAGTTCAGCTCCTGTGTTTCTTCTTTATAAGAATACAGTACGGCAGTTGAAGTTCCGACAAACATATTGGATATATATATATTCCCATTTCCATCAACACCTACACCTGTAGGACCAGGGAAACGCATATGGCCAACCTCTCCTTGCAAATATTCTCCGCCTCCTTCACTTAGAGGTTTAGGAGATTTTACGAAAATACCTCCTTTTACTCCAAATGTTGAAGACTGAACAGGTGATGAATAGATATCAGTATATATCAGCACATTCAGGTCTTTTCCTGAATTAGGCAGTAAAATACGGTTTTTATAAGTGTCTACTGAGAATGACTTAGCCTCAACACCCTCAGGTATTGTTATTGTCGATTGGGCACGAATAGCTCCACTGGTCAAACTTATTGCAACAATTCTTTTCATATCGGGTTGAAGCATCCATACATAGCCTTTATTGTCTGCAACGATATATCCCACACCACCTTCTGTAATCTGGAAACCTCCGTTAGCAGTAGCACTGGTACGCATGGTCGTTTTATCGTATATTTTCAGAGAGTCCGGTATATTCTGCGACGGAACTCCAGGCACGGCAACAATAAGGTCATTACCTCTGATTGCCAACCCTGCCAGATACTGATCTGCATGTGTAGCGATACGCATCAAATTTTCAGCAGGACCATATCCCGTAGAGAATCTGGATGAAATACCATCGCTTACTCTATAGCGAGCAACAAAATGCCATACAGCTTCTTTGGGCGGGAATCTTTGTAGTCCGTTGGTGTTTTTACTTACACCACCATCTCCCGCATGACCACTAAAACTCATCAACTGGTAAACATAACTGTTATCAAGAACCACAGCTTTACCCGAGTTCCGCCCCCAGCTACCTGTTCCCGATTCAAAAGGAACACTATGAACAGCTCCATCTTTCCATAATCCAACATTTGTGCCTCCTTCATCCCAACCACAAATGCTTGCAACAATACCATCTTCACGAACGAAAATCGATTCCATACTGTGAGGGATATGGTTAGCGGGTTTTCCTCCATCGTTAGCGATCCATGACGTTTGATAATCAGAAAGATCTCCTGAAATTACCTCGCGATAAGTAGGTGTGAGAGTAACGTCAGCACCAGGCATAGTAATTGAAGTTGTTGCTTTTGTCTCATCGTTATTTTCAAAGATAACCGTACCGGTGGAAGTAACAACCCATTTATCGAAAACCTCACCATTTATTTCTTCCGGAACCGAAATTTCCACAATGGCACCTTCGTATGCTATACCCGTTCCAAGAGGTGACTTAATAGTTGCTGTACCGTCACTATCTTCTAATGTGACATTGTAAAACGGTATATACTTTCCACCATATGCTGATAGATTTCCCCAACCGGCATAAGAAGATAGAGATACCCCAGGCACGTAAATATTAAGCGGTTCAGTAGTGTTTGTTCCCACCTGAATAAATGCATTTGCCCCACAAACAGGAGGTGTAATGGCACGGGAAATTATAGATGTTACATTCCCACGGCGACAGAATGCAGCCGATCCGATATTTGTAAGCGTTGAGGGAAGGTCTATTTTCGTCAATGCTCCTGACCCATCCGTAACATTCTCACTGGCACTTAATCTGATTGCATTATCACCTATGATTTTTACACCTTCAGTAAATACAAATTTCTCAACACCGGAAGCTTCACCAAAGAAACGGAAGTTATTGTCAAATGTCACAGATTCCACCAATGCCCCGTCAACGGTTACTTCGGTAATCGCCGGAGGACAATAAACGAGTTTGTTAGTTGCAAGATCGACCAGAAGTCCCGAAGATGATGCAAAATAGGTATTCCCTTCTGCAACTAAAATTTCCTTCAGAGCCGTTGAATACCTAAATGTAGCACCTAAATTCGAGAATGTTTCCAATGTAGATGGTAATATCAGGGTTTCCAGTATATGGTTATAATAAAAAGACTGGTCCTGTATTTTGGTCACTTTCTCAGGTACGACATACTCCGCCCCGGGTTTTCCACAAGGATATTTTAACAATGTTCTTCCCCCATCTACAAATATAACCCCGTCGACTGTTGTTATTACAGTATTATCCGGAAATGCATAACCGGTAACTCCCTGGCAATCATTAAAGCGCCCTAACAAAGCAGGTGCACTTGTCAGTGAAGAAGGAAACGTCAGTATTCCCATTAATACACTGCTATTGAAAACACCACTTTCGATATTATTCAGCTTAGCCGGAAATTTTATTGTTTCAATGGTCTTATTATTCGCAAATGCGTTACTTGTTAAAGTGGTTGTTTTTTCATCTGCCGACAGATCAAGCATTGTAAGGGATTCCATAGCATTCAGCATAGCAAAATCAGAAGATGACAAAGCAGCACCATCCGTGTTGTTTATTACAGTTAGTTTTGTAATAATGTTCACATCATGCGAACTGAGAGCACTTGCCAGATTAACCGATGCTGATAAAGTTACTTCTACCTCTGAATTAGGAACTACTGTTTTATAGGTTGGTGTAAGCGTTACATCCGCAGCAGGCATAGTTATAGTGGTCGATGCAAGTGCCATATCATCATTTTCAAAACTAACCGTACCTGCTGAAACAACCACCCATTTATCGAAGGACTTTCCTTCCGGTGCTTCCGGGGCAGAAATAGTTACAGTTGCACCAGCATAGGCTATATCTGTACCAATAGATGATTGAATACCTCCTGTACCGTCATTATCTGTAAGGGTAATGTTATAAAATGCTTTATATACTCCACCATATGCCGATAAATTTCCCCAACCAGCATAAGCAGACAAAGATGCTGCAGGAACATAGATATTAAGTGGGTCGGTATTGGATTTTCCTACATCATAAAATGCATTACCTCCACAAACAGGTGGCGTAACAGCACGACAAACGATCTGAGTTACATTTCCACGACGGCAGAATGCATTACCCCCGACTGTAGTAATTGTAGACGGAAGATAGATTTCCGTCAATGCTCCCGAACCGTCTGCCAGGTTTTCACTATTGTTAAGCCTTGCGCCATTATCCGCTATAGATAGGATACCTTCAGTAAAGACCATTTTCTGTACATCGGGCGAACCACCAAAGAAACGGTAAGCAGGCGTCGTTTCAACTAAAGTCCCGTCAACGATCACTTCTGTGATTCTCGGAGGACAATAAATTAAGCTTTTAGCTGCACGATCCACCAAGATGCCCGACGAGGAAGCATACAACGTGTTTCCTTCAGCTACGTAGACTGCTTTGAAAGCCGTTGACTCCCTAAAGGTAGAATTTCCGACTATCTGTTGCATCGTTGCCGGAAGTGTAAGGATTTCTAAGATATGGTTATAGTAAAATGACTGATCCTGTATCTTTATGACTCCTTCAGGCACAACATATTCGGTATCAGGCTTTCCACAAGGATACTTTAACAGTGTTGTTCCGCCGTCTGTAAATGCAACTCCGTCTACAGCTGTTATAACTGTATTTTCAGGAAATTCAAAAGCTGTAACTCCCTGACAGTCATTGAAGCGCCCTACCACAGAACCGGCAGCCGTTAACGATGGTGGAAAGGTCAATACTCCTTTCAATGCACTACTATTAAAAACAGCTGCACCAACGTTATTCAGATTAGAAGGAAATTTGATTGTTTCAATCGTTTTATTATTTTCAAAAGCCCTGTCTGTCAGTGTCGTCGTCTTTTTATCCGCCGATAAATCCAGGTAAGTAAGAGCATTCATTGCATTCAGTGTTGCAAAATCAGTAGAAGATAAGGCAGCACCATCAGTGTTGTTTATCACGGTCAGTTTCGTAATCGTATTTATATCTGTACCGAGGGAATTAAGAGCACTCGACAAGTTGACAGACGATGTCAGAGTAACTTCTTTTTCCACCTGGGCAAGCACCGTTCCTGATATACAGAAAATGGTTGCAACCAGAAAATACCTTTTAAGGAAAAAATTCAAGTTTTTCATATACATTTGAGTTTAAGAAATATTAATGAGTTCACAAATATAATAATATCGGCATTGTTTATCACGCCAGTTTCGGAATCGTATTTATATCTGCATCGAGAGAATTAAGAATACCCGACAAGTTAACGATAATGTCAGAGTAACTTCTTTTTCCACCCAAGCAAACATCACTTCTGATATGCAAAAGATGATTGCAATCAGAAAAAAACTTTTTAAATAAGAAATTTAAGCTTTTCATAAAAGATTAATTATTGTGTGTTTATAAATGTATTAGGGAAATAAACAAAAGATTAAATTTAATGCTAATATTCCGTCCATCAGTCCTTTTTATTTCTTTACAAATCGGATAGCTATATTGTTTATTTTCAATATATATACACCACTCAGAAGATTGGAGACAGATATTGCTTCACCTATAAACTCTTCTTTTGTAATCACATTTCCCTGCATATCAAAAATAGTATAAATACCATTAGTAATACCTGTCAGTTGTATATAGTCTATAGCCGGATTAGGATACAAACCAATTATAACTCCTTCTGCATCGTGAATACCTGTTGTTCCTTTAAAATTTGCAACAATAACCACATCGCTGGCGGGCATAATAAATGTAGTGTTCTCATTTTTTTCATCTGCAAAGATAACACCTTCTGTTGTAGAAGACCAATTTGTAAATTCTCCATACTTTGTATTTGCTGTTATTGAAACGACTTCTCCTGCAAAGGCTTCCAGCGGAGCATCCCCCCTGGTAATGTCAATCATATACAATATATCATAAACCGCTTCTATTGTGACTTCGTCATCAACCATCGTAAAATAAGTTGTTGTAGCCTGCGGATTTCCAATAACGACCTCTTCACCCTGAATTATTTTCCACTCTTTAAAGTATACGGTGGTTCCGTCTACTACTTTTGTAGCTCCTGTTCGAAGTGGAACTATTGTACCGAGGGCCGCAGCTCCACTGGTAGATATTGTTGCGCCAGTGATTGTGTACGGTTTCGGCTCTTCAAAAACAGCTGTGATAGCCACGTCATTATTCGGCATTTTGAAGTATGTCTCCGGTTCACTTTCATTTACAAAGACTGCACCTGTAGTCGACTCCCAATGGGAAAATGATCTACCGTCAGGAGCATCATCTGCAACAATCTTTATTGAATACCCAGCTGCAGAATAATTCTGAATGGCAGTTCCCCCCGATACGGAAATTTCTCCATATGTAACAATCTGACTGCTCGTAAAGCTCCCTCCCCCACCTTCGGGGTAATATTCATTCACAAATTGGCTGGTAAGATAGGTTGCGTGTGCACTTGCCGGTACAGCAAACTTAACACTGTTACCATTCGATTCCCTAAAAGTCGAATTTCCTGTCAACCTTGGAGGAGTGGTTGCTTTACAAACAAATTGCTGAATAGTAGACCCAAGGCTATTAAAGGCCTCTCCGTCTATCGTTTCTATAGTAGAAGGTAATTCGATATATTCTATTGGTATTTTTATATCCAAAGTAGCTTGTCTGAAAGCTCTGTATCCAACATGTTTAAATCCTTCTGTAAAAACAACCCGCTTCAAGCTTGATGCATAGGAAAAAAAACTCATCGGTACACTTTCGACAAGACTCCCATCAACGACCAATGATTCGGTATCATTGGCTGGAGGGAAATACATAAACTCTTTGGTTACTACATTTATTAATATCCCTTCGATTGAGGCAAAATTTGGATTTCCCGCTTTCACCTCAATTCTTTTTAATCCTGTCACATGTTCGAAAACCAAATCAGTAGTAGCGCCAAATCTATTCAAAGATTCAGGAATAAATAATTCTTCCAGTTGATGGTTATAAGAAAAAGCCTGTTCTCCTATAGTTGTAACACCATCAGGCACAACATAAGATATTGCTGTTTTTCCACAAGGATACTTAAGCAGGAGTGCTCCTCCTTGTGCATAAGCAACTCCTTCATGAGAAGATAGATTCGGATTGTCGGGAAACTCAAAAGCAGTAATTCCCTGACAATTGGTAAACCTGCCAACAAGAGCTTCTTGGCTTATCAGAGTCTTCGGAAAAGAGACAACTCCCTTCAATGCACTATTATTGAAGGCTCCTATCCCAATCGTCTTCATATTCGCCGGAAACTTTATCGTTTCAAGAGTTGTATTACCAGCAAAAGCATTGGGCGTAATAATTTCCGTATTAAGATCTCCTGAAAAATCAAGTTCTTTCAGGTTTGGCATTGCAGACAACGTAACAAAATCGACCTCATTTAAGATTGCACCATTAGATGTGGTAACTACCAATCTTTCGGTATTTGCTTTTTGCTCGTCGGTAAGTAATGACGATAATGTGCCCGACTGAGATACATTTAAATCTAAGGAAAACATCGGTATTCCTGGAATAATCATCAGTACAATCATCAACAAATGTTGTTCAAGAGTAGAAATTTTATTTTTCATGTACATTTAAGTTTAAATAAGATTAATAGATTCACAAATATAGCGACACCGTGAATCAGAGGAGATGTCAAAACGAGTAGAAAACAGAAACAAAAAGAGTTCAAACTTTGCACAGAAGCCTAATAATGTGTAATTAACAAATAAAGAGCAGTACAACAAGAAAGACAAGAGACCCGGATAGGAATATCCAGTATGTATTCACGCAAAATAAGATAAAGAATGGAGAAAAGTCTAAATGAATGATCGAATAAAAAGCAGACTAGGCTCCTTTTTATTCAAAACCTGTCTGCTTTCAAAACAACTGGAAGGCTAGTCAACTACTACACAGTAGTTGATCGTTCCCCCTGGTAACTTCCCGGGATATCCATTGAAAAATGTTTCTATTCCTCACCAATGAAGTATCTGATTTAGCTTTTTCCCCAAAGACTATTTATTATTTTCGTATTGGATAAATGCAAAAACTAAACGATACAGGTTTGGCAAAAAGAATATATTTTTCCAAAGGAGGAGGACCACAACTCCTATTTCCTATGGGATAAGTTTTATAATCAATATTCCATGTAACATTATCTGTATATTTCAGCTGATTTTCATTTTCGGCCTGCGACAAATTTTCAAGCGAGTAATGCATCACGCTTGTCTCTATATAAGGTTTGCCTTCAGCAATAAGTCCTATCCCGTTATCATCTGATAGGGAAGCCCATAAACAACGATATTTATTTCCATTTTCTTGCGGATAAGTATGATGCGTAAATTGTTCATCCACAGATCCGGAAAAGATACCTAAACGAGCACCGGAATGCCTATCATTATAAGAATCGAAAGGCCCATATCCATACCATGAAAAGTTTTCACGGCCCTCTTTTACTGTCATTGTATATCCTACGCGTGGAAAACTTACAATATTTCCATAAGGTCGGAGTTCTGTATCTACCTGAATTTTCCCAGATGGATAGACTGTATAGGTGGTTGTATAATCCACATACTTTTTATTCCCTGTTTTCTGAGCCCGATAGTTCGTCATGATAATAATCGAGCCATCCTTACTCTGCGTTTGCTTAAATGATTTCAGTGTATGCTGAAGACAATCTAATCCGGCTTCTACCCACTGGCGGGAAATCTCATTTCCTTCCGGATTATAGCCTCCGTCATTTTGTGTAGGGGCACGCCACAAGTTGAGTTGCGGACCTTTTTGCAGGAATTCCTTCCCTTCAATCAACCAGTTCTGTAAAAAACCGGACTTTCGATTAAATGTCACATCAAGATTATCGTTATAAATTCTTATTTCATTTTCTTTTTTCTGAACATTCAATTTACTGTTTTCGCCTTCACCTCCGTCGGTCAGTTCCATATTGGCCTCTTGCAATATGAATTGTTCAAATGCAATTTCAAATCCTTTAGAAGCCCACACCGTATTTTCTTTGAGATAAGCATTCACCTCTAATACAACTTCACCTTTTAAGTCAGAATAATCAACATTAATCTTCGCCTTAGAAACTGATTGCGGAAGAGCATCCAGCTCTCTCAATATTCCTTCTTTTATAACCTTGCCATTATTCATCAGCTTCCACGAAAAATCGAAAGACGACAGCGGGAGGTAATTATACTCGTTTTTAACAAATAATTCGTTATTCTTCAATTCGAAATTTATCTGCTGATATATCTTCTTACATTCATATAAGGCAGGTTTCGGTTTCCTGTCAGCAAAAATTAGTCCATTCGTACCATTTATCGAAGAAAAATATTCTTTGCCGGTGAGACTATCTTTCCGGATAAGACTTTGGTCTACCCAGTCCCAGATATAGCCTCCAATCAGCCGGGGATATTTTTTTACAGCATTCCAGTATTCCTGATGATTGCCTAAAGCATTTCCTTTCGCATGTGCATATTCGCACATCATAACCGGACGTGTTTCTCCCTCTTGTGTAGCCAATTTGATTATACCTTCTACCGAAGGGTACATCGTACTTACAACATCAACAGCAGGAGGTTCCGGTGGATTAACCGCAGGACGATTCGTTTTCATAAAATCGAGTCCATAGCCATACTGACGTGAGCCACCGTTATGCAGATAAGCCTCAAAATGTATCAGGCGTGTGGGATCGTAATCTTTCACCCATGATGCCCGTGCAGCATTGTTATATCCAACCCCTGATTCATTTCCCAATGACCAGAAAATGATAGAAGGATGGTTTTTATCTCTCTTCACCATACCGGTCACACGTTCCAACTGAGCAAAAAGCCACAACTCATTATTCGATAGTTCTGCATCTGCACCACATGTTTCAACATTTGCCTCATCCATTACGTAAATGCCATATTCATCGCAAAGGTCGTAAAATACAGGATCGGTAGGATAATGGGAAGTACGTACTGAATTGAACCCAAACTGCTTCATTAACCGTACATCCTCTACCATTCTTTCATAAGGAATTGTTTTTCCATACCAGGCATCATGTTCATGCCTATTTACTCCATATACATATTCCCGTTTACCATTAACGTATAGTTCTCCGTTTTTAACCTCCACATTGCGAAATCCGATACGGGAACTTCTTGCTTCTACGATATTACCTTTACTATCTTTCAAGGTTAGGACTATTGTATATAAGTTAGGTATTTCGGATGACCAAAGCAACGGAGCTTTAACATCGGCTTCCAAATATTTGGACAATACATAGTTTTTCTGATATTTTTCATCCCTGATAGTTTGTGCAGGTATAGACATATGTACATTCGGATCAGGAGTACCATCCGAAGCGTACAATCTGGCTTCAAGTACCCATCCTGATATATCAATGTTTTTCCCGGAAATAAAAGGGCGTATCCGCAATTTAGCGTCTTTATAATCTTTATCTAAGTCAGTTATTACTGCAAAGTCCTGAATAAAAACATCCGGGCGTGTTTCCAAATAAACATTCCGGCAAATACCATGGAAACGCCATTGATCCTGATCTTCCAAATAGGAACCGTCACTCCATCTTAATACCTGAACAGCCAATTGGTTTTCTCCTTTTTCCAGATAAGAACTTATATTAAAAACTGAGGGCAAAGTACCACCATCTTCATTGTATCCAACTTTCTTTCCATTGATATACAAATAAAAAGCTCCTCTCACCCCAGAAAAATGGATTAATACATCTTGGTCACTCCAGTCGGAAGGTACTGTAAATGTTTTCCGATACAACCCGATGTGATTATCTTTCCGAGGTACAAAAGGCGGATCTATGGGGCGGAAATCATATCCCTGTCCACAATAGACCTGCTTGCCATACCCCAGCATTTCCCAGGTGGAAGGAACGGAGATATTGTCCCACGAAGACTCATCAAAACCAACCTTCATAAAATCAGCAGGAAGATTTCCCCAGTCCGTTATGAACTTAAATTTCCATTGTCCGTTCAGCGATTTATAACGGGAAGATGTATTTACGTTTACCTGCAATGCTTCTTCTTCTGAAGAAAACGAAATGGACGTGGCACCATAAGGCTCCCTGTTAATACTGTTTATCAGAGGATTCTCAAATTCGTTCAGTCCAAATCCTATTATATGAGTATCATAAGCCGGACTTCCGTTGGGCGGAAGCGGCAATTCCTGTTCTTGTGAGAATGCACAGGAAAAGATACCGGCTAATAATATCGTTATTATCTGCTTTCTCATTTTTACTGTAAAATGCTGTTGGATAAATAATTTATTTTTCAACTCCGAATTCCACTTCATTCGCCCAATGTTCTTTCCAATCAGGATGAAATGCTCTCGAGTTTATTTTTGATACACTGCGCTCTTTGGCTATTTCCATACAAGCCGCGCCAGCTGTGTCGTTATTGATGCGTGCCGAGAATTTTATTTTTTCTCCTTTGTCAATTGCATTTTTCACATCCGGTAATTCCGACCAGGGTATCGCACACTCATAATAAAGTGTATTGCCCTCACGAAGAACGATCAACTTACCATCTTTCACAGCTCCATCGTAAGGTGATTTGGGTTGACGTGGATAAAAATGCTTGCGAGGCATACCGGGAACAAGCATTCTCCATATTTCATATCCTCCACCATATTCGGGAGCTACCGTATTGAGGGCATATTCATAATCGGTACATTTATAGCCGATATAGCGAGGCATGGTTCCCTTGGGATATGCTTCCATCCCATCTTCTCCGACAGGTATCACATTGAACGCAATAAGGATGTTATCTGTCGAAATGCCATTTACACCATCGGGTAACACCGGTCTTTTTCTATATGTAAACCGACGAACCTTTTCGGGCCATGCCAAAGGTACTAAGTCATCCTGGGAAACAATATTACACGCTATATCCGATGGTAATGACGAGTCTGAACCGACCAGATAATAACCGGTTTTTCCATACCTACCAATCCAGTTTCCAATCGTATCAAAATCTTTGCCAATAAGGATTACAGATGCTTCTGTTCTGGCTGTATTTACCTTATTGTCCGATGAATCGAAGAAAACTCCCGCCAGTTTGGTTGTATACCACCATCCATAAGCTGAGCAACGCACACGCACATTACCCGACAAATCAAGTGTCAGAAATGTACCGTTCCAAAGTTTATCTATTTTTGTAGTCAATAGTTCTTTACCGCTATTCTTGTCATAAACAGTTACAGATACTCCATTCTGATTAATACTCGGGAAATAGAAAGAGGTGCGGGTATATTTGTCTTTTGGCAAGTCGAAATCCATACCAATGGATTGGGTAGTAGATATATTTTCTATATAATTCATTACACGTCCTTTTCCCGATGGCAATTGTAATGCACTTTGGTTGGATTCGGATACTTGTGTAGTAACCATAGTCGATTTCATTGCATATATGGTTTGCATATAGGCCGTATCAGGGTAGAAATACTCATCGTCATCACGAGTTTCAAAACGTATTGTACCTTTATGCGGAGTATTATCTGCAACCTTTGCTGCAAAGTAGAAATATTTATTATCATAGGCCATATATGTTTGGGCAAATCCTTCAGCATTCAAATCAAATTGCTGATACGGATGCCATGCTGCTTCGGTAAGGGAGACACTGGCTTTTGAAGTCTCTATGGTCTGAGGAATGACTCCCGACCAATCGTTCAGTTTTCCGTCTACAACAATACTTCTTTTCGCTATTAAATTTACGTGCATATCTTCCCAATGTACAGCAATGCCGTCTTTATCGGCATCGAAATGAACCTCCAGCGGGTACTTATTCTCTATATTGGGCTCTCCTTCAACGACTTTTACTTTCACAATTTTGGTTTCATATGCCTTAAAAGAAAGATTCTCGGGATAAGAAACTTTCAAACCGTCAAAGTTTAACTTCAACATCCCTTTTACAGGTCGGTTGAGGATATTAGTTAACTGTAATTCCATTTCGGGATTTTCAGTAATGGGACTTATAAAATCTTTTGGTATGATTTCCAAAGGTTCGTAGCCTTCAATTCTTGATTTCTTGATTGCTGTAATCAATTTATCAAAAGAACCTCTCTTCCCATTTACCCGAAGGTAGTAACCTTGATAATTAAGCGGTACTTCATATACCCCCTTATACGGGGCTATTTTATTTCCATAAAAATCATACAATAAAAATGCCGGATCAGCTTTTATTATCATCTTTCCATCAGTAATCGGATAATAAGTACTCAATTCCTTTTCTATAGCCCGATATTCCTCACTACCGCGCGACAAGGTTTTAAGCCGTCGTTTCCACTCCACCCTTTTCGCAGTATTTGTCAGGCTCCGAACGTTACGTAAAAGGACATGTTCGGGTCCAAACGCATCACCCAGATCTCCGGCTATAACAACTGTTCCATCTTCTTTATTGTCATCATAACCATCAAACACCATCACCCACGGTAATCCGTTCTTAAAAAGTATTTCCCTAAATTCACGTTCGCCTATAAGACTTTGTACAGCCCCCATAGCAGCGGCAGTAGACCATGTATTGTGTAACTTCGGAATGGTTTCCGTACCCATTTCAGTACGAATAGTCGTGGTACGAGCCGAACGACTTGGTTCGCCTGAATACATATAACCACCGAAAATACCCATCGAACGATCGTATCCGCTCGAGCGATTAGTAGCAACCACTAGTCCAATACGATCATCGGTATTTCCTACCCAGCTTTCCGTATCCCATATTTTCACACGTCCTTTATAATCTTTCCTGTTGTTCCATTCGGGATATAGTACCGGTGCCTCTATTCCCTGGTAATGAATAGAGAGAAAATCGAATATAGGCAATATATCCATGGTACCATCAGCGAAGAATTTATCCAAAGCATTCGAATTAGAATCTCCACCTCCGACCAACACATCAATACCTTCTTTCCGGGCCTCTATTACGCCCTCTGCCATTTTCTTATATTTCTCGTTATAACGTATCATATCAGCTTGCCAACCCGATATAGACGCTCCTTCCCACGGTTCATTCCACAGGCAAACGGCAGTAACTGGTCCTTTCGGCCAGCCGAATTTCAAACAGATCTCTTTTACATATTTTTTAAAATCTTCATCCAGACCGGGCATCCATGCAAGATCTTGTTTGGTTCGCAGGAAATGTCCGTTCTCGTCAAGATGAGGACGTGTAGTTCCTAATGGTATAGATGTCGCAGTACGCCCTTCGCCAAACATCAACATCACAGTAATGTTATTATCCATATACTTTCGCATTTCGCTGGTGAAATCCTGCATATATTTCTGATACTCGGGATCTGTTGTCGGTATAAACGGAATAGCGTGGCGTATGGACTGCACTCCCACCCGACTAAGAAAATCAACACCTAAATCATCTAATGACTGTTTCGGATATTGCATTTTTACCGGAGATGGTTTTATGCTGTAAGCAAAACTTGTTCCCAGCCTCCTACCATTTTCTCCTAAGTCAAAAACCACAGCATAACCTCCGTAATCTTTGATATCATCTACCGATACTGATATATTCGTATATCCATTGGGAGAAATCAAAATATGGGCCGGAATGATTTTTTCATAATCAAGTTTTACTATCTTCGGTAACCAGATATCATTAGGAATACCTTTTGTTCCATACCGGATAATATGTATATGGGCATCTGTATCTATCACTTTCTGTGTATTATTTACGAGTTGAAATTTAAAATCAATGTTATCCCCAGGCCAGAACACATTTGCCGGGGCCGTTGATTCTATCAGGGTGACATCGAAATCGTAATAACGTAAGTTATTTTTTACACCCATCACTTCTTCATATCCAAGCCAATCTTGAGGTGCTTTCATTTGAGCAAAAGATGTAGCACCGTAAAAAAAGAAAAGGATTGAAAATGAAATCATCCACTTCTGTAAAATATTGACATTCAATTTCATAGTATTTTAATTCTTATTTCTTATCGGAATCTATCATTCGTTGAACCTCTATCCCAGCAAATATTACAGCAAAAGAGCCATGTGTGTCATCGTCATAAAACGGACGGTTTACATAATATTCCACATCTTCGGTACACATCGTTCCTACACAGATTTTATGTACAGTTCCATCATCTTCTATTTCCGATGATATCGCCTCCCAACCTTTCAGAACAACAGGCATATATGTTTTCTTATCCAACCATCCATATCTTACCCCACGTGCCATAGCCATTGTAAAAATAGCTGTCCCCGACACTTCAGAAGGAGAATCGCTTCTGTCTATAACATTATGCCAAAAGCCCAAATTATCCTGATACTTAATTAACTCTTTTACAAATGTAATATATTGATTGAGTATCTGTTTGTACTTCGGATGTTTTTTAGGCAAATACATCAATACATCCGACATAGCCCATATGGCCCAGCCGTTTGCCCGCGACCAATGAGGAAGTTTTATTTCAGGACGTGATGTATAATTAGCATGCATATATAGTTTTGCATCTTTATCCCAAACATGCTTAGTAAAATCAATGATCTGACTTGCTGCATCGTCAAAAAATACTTTCTGTAATTCGGGCGAATCAGCATATAATCCGGCCTGTATCAGAAAAGGAATCCCCATAAACATATCGTCTACCCATACTGTGAATTCTTCAGGAGTTGTGCGGGTGTAATTGGTCATCCCCTTACTTCTTATCTGACCGAAACGTGCATACTCGATCATTTTATCTATAAATGTTTTATAGATTTCCCGGTTTTTAAAATCTGGTTCGTTTCGAAGACGATATATGAGAGGCAGAGAGGGTGCTAATGTAAAATCAAGTAATGTTGAACCGATAACCAGCGAATTGGCAGAATTGAAGTATGCTTTTAAGTTATTTACCTGATAATCGACAAAAGGTAATCCCTCCATCTGATAATCACAAAAATTAACAGCCCATTGATTATATCTATCATCATGGGTTAACTCGGTTAACTGCTGCATAGCCCAGGCAACACCACCATTATGATAATTCCATTGATAGGTTGTCCCCCAAGGTGCGGGATCAATCATTTTTCCCAACAACTCCACCTTGGGTATTGTCCATGTAACAGCCCCATCAAGTCCGGCATACATGTGTCCGAAAATAAACTCTTCTTCTGGTTCGTATACATTATTAATATCAGGAGCAAAAGGACCGATCACTAACCAATTGGTAAGACCAGATACTTTTTCATCTATATTCTTCACATTTTTCAATCCTATTTCAGGATATTGCGGACTTACGGTAAATACTGCATCTTTCTCACTCGGCGGCTGTATAAATACACACCATTCTTTTCCACCGAACGACTCAGATTTTATCAGGATATCATTATTTCCTTTTTTTAGAGGCAAATTAAATGAAAACGACATTTCAAGACTTCTCTCTTCTTTTACTATCGCTACATCACGTTTACCGTATTTTTCATATACAAGATTTCCGTTACACCATATTTTACAAGCATCGTTGTGTTCTATTTGCACACATATAGTTGTATCTTTTGGAAAGGACATTTGCGTATAAGCATATCCTACAGCTCCATATCCTTGTCCAAAGGTTCGCCCAAAATCGACAAACTTGAGGTAATTGAATTTATCGGACTGACAAAACAAATCCAGTTTGTATGCGAAAGGAGTTTCTCTTATAAGTTTGTCGCCAATTTTCCGAACGGTAACGACCGGAGATTCTTTAAACTGCTGAGAGATTACTTTTACAGGAAAAAAAAGACTCAGCACAAAAAAGTAAATCCACATTTTGTTTTTCTTCATATGGTAGTAGAATATTAATTTAAATAATTCAAGATAACTAATGCATTTGTTAGGTTATTTGCAAAAGTAATTGCCCTGCGTCATTGCAAAACCTTCTAAATACCCATAAAATGAAGATAAAGTACAAACAAAATACGAACAAAAACATATTGAATTAAAAATCAATATCTTACAAATCAAAAAGGAGGTCATAATTAAATGACCTCCTTTTATAAGTATATTTATTAATCAGCTATTTTAAGTAATTACAGTTAATGAAATTCTTCATTGAAATTTTCTTCATACACTAATTCTCCATCAGGCTTAGATATTTTCACCCAGTCTACAGCCCCGCAACCTTTAAATCGTAGAATAAGCTCATTAGCAAATCCGAGTAAGTTGTTATAGCCCATATTAAGTACAGCCTTTCCGTCTACGTAGAATGTTGTTTTTTTATCAATAACCTTTATCTTCATTACGTGCCACTGCGAAGGATTAAAATCGAATTGCTGCAAACTATACTGATCTCCCTTGATTTCGTTCTCTCCACTGACAAACTTAATATAAGCATAACAATTTTCGTTCATAGCAAAACCATGTACTCCAGTATCCGAACTTATGTACATCATAATGTCACCACAAGGTATTGCATATTCCTTTGCTGAATTACGAACTTTTGCCTCAAAAATAAAATTGTCACCATTCACCAGATTTTCCTTATAAAATATATAGCTGACAAATATATGGTTAGATTGAGCATCTAACGGAATGCTATCAAATGGCAGGCTAACATAACCATCATCGTTTAGTGCCTGACTAATAGGAAAAGTTTTATATATATTTTTTCGTTCCTCCCTAACGGATACAGACCATCCTGATTTACGGCTTTGCAATAAAATTTTTCTTATTTCTTTATCTTTATATTTTAAATAACAAAAACTTTCTCCTTCATAAATATAAGTTGTATTCACCGAATGTGAACCTTTTAACAGCTTCCTTTCCAATATATCACCGTTGGCTTCTTTATATACAATCGTTATTTCATCGAAAACCGGAGAAGGAATATCGTATGAGAACGTTACAGTTAAAGGAGATGTCCCTCTTACCCGTGATACTGAGAACTCGATCTTTGAAATCAAATAATCGATATACATATCCTTTAATTTATATTTATAAAGGAAATATCCGGCGATAATAATCATAAAAAACAACACCATATAAAAATAACGCTTATTCCGTCTCTTTATATGGTTGGATATTCCTTTCGAATATTGACCGATTCTATTTTTCCCGGATGCGGTTTGTTCTTTTTCAAGATTTTCAGTATCCTGCTCCTCATCATTTTCTTCCGGTATAAGATCAACCGCCTCTTGCTTTGTTTTTTTCATAACAAAGTCCGTATATCCTTTATATCCGAGGAAAATACAAAGTGCTTCTTTGGTTGCTAACTGCGGATTGCTCGTGCGTTGCTGGAAAAATCGCTTTAAGGTATTGGCATTTACGTTTATTCGGGTAACTTCAAGAAGCATGTTCTCCAATGTCTTGAATTGATTAAGATTCCATGTATCAGAATGCCCCCAAGATTTTAACCGAATATTATATTCCTCGATTATTTCCTTTACATACCCTTGTCCCTTTACTTCGTTCATACTATTAGAAATCTTATTTTTTTCAAAGATAATTGTTTTTCGAGTTCCAAACAACAAACAAGCCAAATAAATGCGACTGCATCTATTTCATTAAATTACAAACCGCCCCGGAATTTATTATTCATTCAACAGCGTATTTAACTGCTTATAAGCTTCGCCAATATTTTCTTCAAACGATTGGATATGTTCATAAAACTTCTCAGGTTCATACTGTATTATCAGATTGGTCGATTCACAGAGACCTATAATATCCGTCGTTTCCCAACGTGCATTTTTATATTTCATCTTTGTCACTGACTTCCCAAATTCCCTGAATTGTTTGACAAACCCTCTATTTACATCTGTTTCCTTTTGCTTATTATAAAAAACACTTACACATTGTACATTATTACAATTGGTTAGGGGAAGATAAATTTCTACTGATAAGTCTTTCCCGACATAAGCCCAGGTATTTTCCTGAGGAGTTAATGAGTAATTGATTTCATGCCCGTTGATTAATATTTTTTCGGGCATCTCCACCCCATAAAGTTTGATTGTATATTTCTTATTTGCAGGCATACCTTTATATTCACCTTGCCGCGGATAAATGGTGAGGGTCTGGATTCTGTCATTATACGTTGATCTTATTTCTGTTTTAGAAAATGATTTATCGTAATCCTTGCTATCACCTGCATCTTCATAAATAAAGCATTCGTCGTTAGAATGGGCAAAAACTCCAAGCATCATATTTTCCGGCTCAACCGATAAATTTTTAGCGCCAACATACATCGGAATAATAGCTCCGGCTTTGATATAAATAGGATATTCTTCTATTGTGAACTCACGGGAAACCTCTTGTCCACCCGAAAGCATTGTTCCGGTATGCCATTCGAACCAGTTATCACCCTCCGGTAACCAAACCCTTACATTAGATTTACCGTCAATCATAGCTTCACCTATAGGAGCTACTAAAATATCGTCACCAAACATATACTGAGTCTTATACCGATACGAATTTTCATGACGGGGATAATCGTAATACATCGGACGGCACAAAGATATACCTTCATCATAGTTTTTTCTCGCCATTGTATAAATATAGGGTACCAGCTGATACCTTAAATGAATACTGGCCAGTAATGCATCGAAATATTCACCTCTGAAATTCCATAATTCCTTATTAAGAACAGAATTCTTCGTAGAATGTGTTCTAAAAATAGGACTTAGGGCACCATATTGCATCCAACGGGTAAAAAGTTCCGGCTCCAGATAGTTGTTTCCTGCTGTTTTATGATCGTTGTCCGTTCTGAATGTATGCCCTCCTATATCATGACTCCAATAACCATACAATACATTTGATGCCGAATTTGTGAAATAGGGTTGATAAGCTAACGATTTCCAAGAAATGATAGCATCTCCCGAAAATCCGATCTGATAACGATGATTGCCCAACCCTCCCCAGCGATGATATATCAACGGACGTTTTTCGGAATTTCGTTCCATATCCGAAAAAAACACATAATTAATCCACCACGTATTATTCAATGTCTTTATTTTCTTATCATATATCCACTGCTGCCAGTCTATCCACCAGAAATCAACGCCTTCCTTTTCCATTGGATGCAACACTACATCAAACAAGGTTTTCATAAATTCCTTATTTGAACCTTCGAAAGAAATATTTCTATTTAGCGAAATATCAAATTTCATTTTTTTTGCAAATTCTTTATATGGAGCCTCGTAAGGGGCAATCCCAGATGCAGGATGAAGATTCAAAGTTGTTTGCAGGTTCTTACTTTTTACCCATGATAAAAAATTACCAGGGTTGGGAAATAATCGTTTGTTCCATGTCCATCCGGTCCAATGTGCTCTTTCCCCAAACTCATCTTTAGGAGCAATATAAAGACTATCTGTATAATGCCAATTCATATCAACTACCAATACATCCAAAGGGATGTCATATTTCTCAAAATTATGAACCAATTCCCTCATCTCATTATCAGAGTAACTCCAAAAACGAGACCACCAATACCCAAAAGCATAACGGGGAGGAAGTGGTACTTTACCTGCAATAAGACTATAATCGTACAAAACAGATTTATAATTTTTCCCATATCCAAAGAAATACCAGTCCTGGCTGTTCTTTCGTTCCCTTTCTTTTACCCATGCCCAATCGCTATCATCAAACAAAAGTGATTGCGAATCATCAATAATAGTCCAGCCATCAGTCGCCAGCAAACCATCTTCCAGTTGCAGTTTATTACTGCCTTCCGGCGAATGAATATGGGTTTCACCATCATGAGCATCCAAAGTACGCGAGGTCCCTTTCAAATTATTTTTTTGCTTCATTCCCGGTTTCCATAAGAAGGCATCAATCTTATCCAGATATTTTATCTGCACATTTTTATCTGTGAATTTTCCAGAATTGATTTTATATTTCAACTCCAATTTGTCTGTCGTGATGATAAGCCATCCACCTTTCTCTTTTTTAGTATACTGCGGTACTGGCAGATTCCGGTTTATAAAAATAAAAGAAGCATCATCGTTAAAATGAGACAGACTATCCCACTCCATTCGGATGGTACCCGATGTTAGTATAGTAAAACGAACTTCATTGGAAATAACAATGGCATCGGGTGCAGCAAAACCAGCATGTTTTGCATGTGTAACATTTACTAATAGTATTAAAAATAATACCAAATTCAATTTGACTCCCAAAAACTTACTCATAATTTATTATTTATTGTGATTGATACTTAACAGACTGGCTTATTCTTCTCTTCATCTGAAAAAGATTTTTTTTATCATAGTATAACTGGATTTGTCTAATCCTCATCTAAACATGGTATTTATATTTTATCTGCCTAACTTATAAGGTAGGCACGATAGCAAAGTCAGCCAAGCATCTTTTATATGAAAGATCAGCGCAAATATATGTTTTTTTTTCGTGCAAAAAGTGTCAAACGACATAATTTTACAAGGCTGATCAATTTGTTATCCACACGTAACACACTATTATTCAACATCATAAAATTATTGTTCACATTTTGCCTCCTTTTTGTATATACTTTATATTTGTTTTATTTAAGCCGAAAAACAATTAAACACCTAAATTTGTAACAAATTCAATTTTTCAGCATATCTTTTAATAATATAATACCGATGAAACACTTCTTTTCTATTGTTACTTTTATATTGATATTTATATCGGCCCATGCCTCCAGTGGCAATACCCTCTTATTTAAAGAGGGTAAAGCAACAATCATAGTCGAAGACCATCTGTCTCATCCTCTGTATTGGTGGCCAACGACCTTGTTGACCTATGAAATTATTTTTGACAGCCGTATTTCCAAAACGGAACTGGTGTTAATCAACGAGGAAACCAACAATCGAATTCCTTTTCAATTATCAGATATCGAAACACTCGAATCAGGAAGTATAAAAGCCCAGTTACATTTTATGACCGACTTGCCCTCAGGGAAAAAACATGCATTCGCACTACAAAAAGGAATACCTCAAACTACCAACAACATAAATATTGAGAAAAAAGGAAATTACTATCAGGTTACCACGAATAAGTTCTCTGTTATGATACCAGCTTCACAAAATGGAGCAAATATATCTGGTCCGATTTATAGCATATCTAAAGATAAGCAAGAATGGATCGGAAAATCGTTTTTCAATATCAAGCAACACTCGGATATAAAACTCGAAACAAAAATAATTTCATCCGGCGATTTGTTTACCGAGTTTGAACTTCAATACACTTTTTCTTCAGGCGAAAAGTACAAAACATATGTAAAATGTGTGCATAACTACGACTTCATAGAACTAAAAGAAGAAATGAGCGGTTTCTCCGAAACGAATCATTACTCGTTCAATATGGAGTGGAGTAATTTTTCACCTACCCATCGGCAAGCTCCTAACCATCCTTATGGTGGTCCCAAAGTAAATGCACTGGGATTTGAGAGATATGACTGGGAAAAAATCGACCTGACCAGGCTAAACTCACACCATGGAATTACAGAGTCGGTATCCAACGATGGAAAAATGCCATTTGAAGTAGGGATTTTCGGAAACTGGCCTGCCGAAACCAACGTCACATCATCCGTATTCTGGGACGAAAAAGACAACCAATCCGTCGGGTTGTTCGTAAAAGACCTGGAAGGTTGGAACAGCTATAAATATCCGATATGGATAGATACACAAGAATTAAGCATAAAATTATACTACAACAATTCTTTATTAAGATGGTCTTATCCATTGGTTAACGGAACACGTACTTCTGCTTTGAGTTTTTATCCGCATCAAAAGGATATCGATCACATGAATAACCTGGAAAAACTTACGCAGCCAATATCAAATCCCGACGGAACACATTATAAAGTGGCAATGGGACAGCAATCGTATAACTCATTCCTACAAAATAGATATAGTACATTAGATCTGAACGTAGTAAAAAACTGGTGTTTGACTTATCCGGATTCACTTCCTGTACAAGAAGTTATTTTTGAAAACGATAAGAACATGACACCTAAAGAATTCGAGCAACGGTTTTTCTACGGACATTTTTCGAACGAATTGCCAATGAGTGGACCTTGTCAGAATAGTGGATATGGGCCTACATCTTCACGTCTGTTTTACGAGGAATATGTGTGTATGATGAATGCACTTATGCCACAAATGAGCCAGGATCAAAGGAAACGAATGATCGCCATGTTCTTAGTACATGCCTACATTGCAGCCGGTGAAGAATATATGCCGATGAAACACATGCTAAGCGGACATCCGAATTTCCTAAGTGATGTAAAATCCGTTCCGGCATTCGCATCATACCTGTTTCCCGCACATCCGAAGGCTTCAGAATGGGCGGATATGTTCGAGAAATATATCGATCTGAACACCCAACATCACGTACGTCCCGATGTGAAAGAATGGAATGCTATCGGAGGTAGATGGACGGAAAATATAAGTACCTATCTTTGGGCAAATTTAAGACCCTCTTTACGTGCTAATTACCTCATGCAGCATTATCTGGATGGAAAAAAGCGGATGGCAAATAAAGAGATGGCCATGGTAGGTTCTTTTGTCCTCAATTCGCTTTCGGCTCCTTTCAATGGCGAATCACTGGACTTCTATAAAAACGAGCAAGGACGATTAGACGGTATGCTATATTGGGGAGTTGTGACTCCCGAAATGGCACCATCCAGAATATTTCCCCCACAGGGTGCACATGCTATCAGAAGGCAGCCACCAAACGGATATTGGCTTTTAGGAAAAGAGCTGGAAAACTATGATCCGCTGTTATCTGAAAACATACGGTATGTTTCCCGTCCCGAAGACGAGGACACAGAAATTTATAGCAGGGAAGCCAATTCTTTCAGGCTTATGTATCCACTTGACACAAAAGATACCGGTACACCGCCCATATTAGAAAGTACCAAAATAACCGGATATGGGATTGTGCTACGTGCCGGAGTGAATACAGATGATGAATTATCCATTCATTTAGGGCAATTGGATAATGGGCCTAACTATCGTTGGGGAATTGTAGGAGAAGGCGGTTGCGGTACAATCTATTTTTACGCTAACGGTAAATCGTACAGTAACAACGATAAGGAAGACATTGGCGACCGGCGTTTACAGGATACCGATATGTCGACAGGTTTTGGAGTGTTCAAAGATGAACGCTTCAAGGCAATAGGCAGAAATGAACTGACACGTCCGATGTACAACCTTGGTGTTGGACAATTTGCCGAAATCACCGCATCGCAGGATAGCAAGTATTCGTGGCCGGAGTATCAAAGCCGCAGTATCATGCTGTTGGGCAGCGATTACTTCCTCATTTATGACGATGTATATAATCAGAACATAGCAAGCCGCTTTAGTTGGTTTACGCATTTGGAAGATGATTTTCCTGAATTGCAAAACATAAAAGGCGGAGGCCCCGGATACGTTTTCTGGGATACTAATCCGGATGTTATAAAACTGACAGCAGTCAGAACAAAAGGAATCTGGTTTGACGGAACAGGAGATTTCCTGACATTCGTTTCCCACAAAAAAGGATACAAAAATACGGCAAAACCCTACGGATGTATTATCACTTCTCCCGAAGGAAATGAGGATTATATATTTCGGATCGATAAACCTATCGACGTAGATGAAAACAACATTATATTCTCGGGAACTGCGGGTTTTATACGGAATATACCGGGACAACAAGAAATGGCTATTTTTCACGGAAGCAAAATCGGAAACAGCCAATTTGAAATCAGACCACAAAGTACGGATGCAGGACTTAGTGCAGTATTCACAAGCCTGGATAATATTAAAGGAGAGTTTTACTCCATGGACGATGAAGAGGTTATCTTTTCCTGGACCTCTGCACCTGTTTCAGTATCTTTCTATATAGATGGTATCAAACAAAAGGCATTTATAAAAAATAACCAAATGACCGTTCGTTTCCCAAAAGGAAAACATATTTGGAATCTGACAAAAGGTCTACCCGATTTGGTTCAGCCACAAGTAAAATATACCTCAAATGAGAAAGGGTATGTTAAGTTTTCGGTATATCCAGTACAAAGCGCACAAAGTTATTGCTACGAATACAGTACCGACCAAGGCAAAACCTGGAAACTATATAAGGAACAAAAGGAAAATTCGATCCTTATAAAACCCACAGCAAACGAAAGAAAAGGTTATGTCCGTGTATATGCCTTAAACAAAGAGAATAGAAGTAAACCATCGGTAATATATCCGGTATATTTTACTTCAGAAAAACCGTACTTCCCCGATGGCTTAAAACTTAAAAAAGAAGACAAGCAATATACTCTGAATTGGGGAAAAGTGCTTGGATGCAATGAATACAGATTGTATAGAAGAAGTAAGAATGGCGAATACAAACTAATATACAAAGGTTCCGAAAGCCAATTTACAGACACTAATGTTGGAAAAGGTATTCTGGAGTATGCAGTTTCCGCTTTCAATGGAAACGGAGAAAGCAAATTATCGAATGCAGTAACCAGTGACAACCAGAGCTGGCTAAACTTTGTACCAATAAAGGAAAATAAGTTTCGAAGAAGTGTAACCATTGACGGAGGTACAGATCTACACGATAACAAAGTGTCGACTTACTACCCCGAATAAAGATAATCATCTATCAATTCTGAATAACGTCAATAACAATATATACCTAAAAATATGAGAAAATATACATTAATCCTGCTTGTAGCTGTACTTTTTGTAGGATGCAATTCATCAAAAGATAAAAAGGCATTTAAGGACGATATTTTAAATTATGTCAATCCGTTTATAGGAACAGCAGGGCATGGGCATACTTTTCCCGGAGCAACATCCCCCTTCGGGATGGTTCAGCTAAGTCCCGATACCGGATTGGAAGAATGGGACTGGTGTTCGGGATACCACTATTCCGACAATTCAATAATAGGATTTTCCCATACCCATTTATCGGGCACGGGACGTTCAGACCTTATGGATGTTATGCTGATGCCTTTTGTCGGGGATGTAAAACTACAGGCAGGAACAAAAGAAAATCCTGACTGGGGTTACCGTTCTCGTTTCTCACATGATGAAGAATGGGCCTCTCCCGGATATTACAAAGTCAATCTGAAAGACTATGATATAATGGCTGAACTGACAGTATCACCCCGTTGCGGTATTCATAGATATACATTCCCGGAAAATATAAATTCCCATATAATTCTTGACTTATCACATCATTTCTCTACCGATTCTGTCATTTATACATCATTAGAAGTTATAAACAATAACACAATTACCGGACAACGAAAAACAAAAGGATGGGGAGAGCCAGGCGAAAAATATTGGAGTAACCAACAATTATTTTTCGCTATGCAGGTATCAAAGCCTTTTCAATCTGCGAATGTTGTCACAGACGACATGATTATAGAAGATAAAAGAGCGGAAGGTAAAAATATAAAAGCGATCCTTAATTTCGAGACAAAACAAAATGAAAAAGTACTTATAAAAGTTGGCATATCGGCAGTCAGTATCGAAAATGCCCTTAAAAATCTATCTAACGAGATTCCTGATTGGAATTTCGATGAAGTATTGGCTAAAACACAAGCTGAATGGAGAAGTAAACTATCGACAATAGCCGTAAGTGCACCAGAGGAAACAAAAAACATATTTTATACAGCATTCTATCATTCACTTTTGGCTCCTTGTCTTTACAATGATGTGAATGGTGAGTATCTGGGTTCAGATAAAAAAGTTCATACGACCCAAGATTTTTCAAATTATACAGTAATGTCGTTATGGGATACTTTCCGGGCCCAGAATCCATTGCTTACACTAATAACACCCGATAAAACAAACGATATAATTAATTCCATGCTCGCGCAATACGACGAATATGGTTTATTGCCTGTGTGGTCGTTATGGTCGAGCGAAACAAACTGTATGATAGGCTATCATTCCATTCCTGTAATTGTAGATGCTTACTTTAAAGGAATCAGGGGTTATAACGTAGAAAAGGCCTATGAGGCAATGAAGGCTTCGGCTATGCAGGATGAATTTGGCGTCAAAGAATTAAAACAATACGGATATATCCCTTATGATAAATATAATAAGTCCGTATCTACTTCTTTAGAGTATTGTTACGATGACTGGTGTATAGCTCAAATTGCAAAAGATCTGAAAAGAAATGACGACTACGAATACTTTATGAAACGAGCTGCCACTTACAAAACCTATTTTGACAAAGAATATAAGTTAATGAATGGCTTCTCGTCAAAAGGGAAATTTCGCCGTCCGTTCGACCCGTTCTATTCATCTTATGGCGAGTGCGACTGGGTGGAAGGAAATTCGTGGCAATACTCCTTTTTTGTTCCACACGATGTAGAGGGATTAATCGCGCTACATGGTGATAAAAACACTTTTGCCGAAGCACTGGACAAATTATTCTCGGTACCTACCGATATGTCAGGACACGATGTGCCAATAGATATTACAGGGTTGATAGGGCAATATGCACATGGAAATGAGCCAAGCCACCATGTAGCCTATTTATATAATTATGCAGGACAGCCGCATAAAACCCAGGAAAAAGTTCACGAAATAATGACTACATTATACACTACTCAACCAGACGGTTTGTGCGGCAATGAAGACTGCGGACAAATGTCAGCCTGGTATGTATACAGTGCAATGGGCTTTTATCCGGTAAATCCTGCCGGAGGGGTATATGTTTTCGGAAAACCGATGCTCGATAAAGCGGATTTGAAAATCGGAGCCAACACCTTTACCATAGAAGCCCATAACCTGTCGAAGGAAAATATTTACATTCAATCAATAAAGCTAAACGGAGAAAAATATAACAAGTTGTATATCACGCATCAAGATATAGTAAAAGGAGGTAAACTCGAATTTGAGATGGGAGCACAACCTTCTACCAATGAATTTATATTAACCATACCAAACAGATGGGATGAACAGTAAGGCTACAAAATATATTGTCCTTTTAGTATTTTTGGTACCGGCTATCGCAAAAGGTCACAATAACCATACCATAAGGTGTACAGAAAATGTATACACCTTATCATTAGGAGATTTGTCATTCAGCGTATCAGCTGAAACCGGAGGACGTATCGTCTCATTCCGAAGGGGAGAAAGCGAATTACTGACAACGGATGCTGTAAATCCTGTTTATTATGGAGCTACTTTCTGGCTTTCACCCCAGGCTAATTATTGGCCTCCTTGTCCGGCCATAGACAAATTACCCTATGAAGTCCGGATCGATGAGGAAAAGTTATCTATGACAAGCCAGATTGACAATACAAATATTTGTATTACAAAAGAATTTTCAATCTCGGTAGCCGATACTTCCATATATATCAACTATAAAATAAAAAACACATCGGATAAAATACGAAAATTGGCTCCCTGGGATGTTTCGCGTGTATCAGGAGGATTAAGCTTCTTTCCGATTGGAGAAAAAGACGACCAAATAAATAAACCGGGAATACCGACAACCTATATCGAAAATGGTATTTTATGGTTTCCTTTCGTTAAGGAAGAAAATATGCCGGCACAAAAGCTGTTTAGTACAGCTAAAGAAGGATGGATGGCCCATTATTATAAAAATATACTTTTTGTAAAATGTTTCCCCGATATTCAGGTTAAGGATACCCCACCCGGGCAAGGTGAAGTAGAGTTTTTTATAGCTCCGGACGGGAAATACATCGAACTCGAAAATCATGGAGAATATATTTCACTTGCTCCAAATCAAAGTATAGAGTATAACCAGAAATGGTTTTTAATACCTACCGGATATGGAAAGACCAAAGAGGACCTGCTTTTTATCATCAGGAACTTAAATAAAGAAATAAAGTAAAACGAATAACCATAATAAAAAGAATAACATGAAAACCAATAAAATCAGGAGATACTCCATTCTTTTTTTCTTGCTACCAGCTCTGTGTATTTCATATGCAAGTGTCCCCGCATCTCAAAAAAACACATATGATATCCGTAAATATGGGGCAAAAGGCGACGGAAAAACAATTAATACAAAAGCTATAAATGCAGCTATCGAAGATTGTTCCAGTAAAGGAGGGGGTACTGTATTAATTCCAAAAGGAAAATTTTTAAGTGGAACCATCCGTTTAAAAAGTAATATTACCCTTTACCTTGACGATGAAGCAGTATTGAAAGGAACCGATGTAGTCAGTGAATACGAGTCTTATATACCGTCCAAAGACTTGAGTAAGTACGACAGCGGCGAAGGTGGTGACAATGCAAACAGCTCTAAAGACGCTAACTGGAATAAAGTATTAATATTGGCATCAGGAATAAGTAACTTCTCGATAGAAGGTAACGGAACAGTTGATGGTAGCCATGTGTATGATCCCAATGGTGAAGAGAAAATGAGAGGTCCTCATACTATTATCATAGGCGAATCGAAGAACTTTTCAATAAATAATATCACCGTTAACTGTGCTGCAAACTATGCCCTTATGGCATACGAAATACAAAATGCAGTATTCCACAACCTCGAGATGAATGAAGGTTGGGACGGTATCCATATACGGGGTGGCAAAAATATAATTATACGTAATTGTAAGTTTCAGACAGGAGATGATGCCATTGCCGGAGGATTTTGGGAGAATATGGTTATTACCGACTGTTATTTAAATACTTCCTGCAATGGAATTCGTATGATTATGCCAGCTACAGGCCTTACTATATCCAATTGTACATTTCAGGGACCCGGAAAATATCCACACCGCACATCAAAAGAGTTAAGGCGTACAAATATGCTTTCAGCTATTCTGCTACAACCCGGAGGATGGGGAAAAGCAAGCGGCAAAATAGAGGATGTACATATCCACGATATAACGATCGACAATGTAAACAATCCTTTTATGTTTATACTGAACGAAGGTAATGATGCAAACAATATCATTACTGAACGGGTAAAAGCGACCAGAATAAACAAATACGCTTCTTCTATCGAAAGCTGGAGAGGTGGAATCTTCGACAATGTGACCTTTCGCGATATATCGATAGACTATGTAGGCAGCGACAATCCGGCATTAAAAAACATTGAAATCCAACAGCCTGAAGTTGATGCACGGGCATTGCCTTGCTGGGGATGGTTTATTAATAATGTACGTAACATCACATTTGAGAATGTAAATTTAACGTATCAGGGAAATGAGATTCGTCCGGCTTTCTGGTTCGACAATGTGGCCAATCCAACATTCATAAATGTAACATATAAGGAAGAACCAAATAACAATTCTATCGTATCAATAAGGAGCGGAGCGATAACAAAGAAATAAAAATCCATACAGAGTCTATAATCTTATAACAGGGTAATAATGAAACAAAACAGCCTTGCATTTTTATTCTTAATGTTTACAGTCAATTTATTGGCTCAAACTTCTGATATAAAAATTAATATTGTTTTCATAGGAAACAGTATTACTTACGGAGCCAACCTGATAAACCCCGGATCAGAAGCTCCTCCAGTAAAGACTGTAAATAAATTGCAGATTGACGGCTACAAAGTCGGCTATGCAAATTGTGCCTGCAGTGGAAAAACAACCGTTGATTTTCTTCCTGAGTCAAAAACATTGTATCAAACGGTAATTCAGGCAGCCGATACATTATATAGAGAAGATAGAAATCTGCTTATATTCTCTATTATGCTCGGGACAAATGATAGTGCGATAAAAGGAACTAATGGCGCACCAGTCTCCCCAGAAAAATACAAGGAAAATCTGAGAGTAATCATAGATAGTCTACATAATCGTTACCCGGGAAGCTACTTCGTACTGCATCGTCCATTGTGGTATAGTCCCAATACGCATAATGCTGCAACTTATCTCGAAGAAGGCCTCAACCGTTTACAAACCTATACTCCGGTCCTCGATGCCCTGGCAAAAGAAAAAGCATATATACTGACAGGAGACCGCGATGGTTACAACCTTTTTAAAAGAAAGGCAACGAAGTATTTTGTTGCCGAGAATGGCAACTCCGGTACGTTCTATCTCCATCCAAATGCTGTAGGAGCTAAAATATTAGGAGAATTATGGGCTAAAAATATTAGTAGACATTTGAAGAAGGAGTTACCAAAGAAGATTAAACTCTAAATCAAACAGGAAAATTTATTATTCATACAAAAAATTAATACGAATATTAATATGAAAAAATTCGTTTTATTCAGTTTATTACTGGTTTTTCCCGCATCTTTTTGTCTGGCACAAAATTATTACGAAAACACTCGTAATCAATGGCTTCAAAAAGCAGAACAATATAAACCAAAACTTATAATCACAGAAAAAAGGCCTTTGAAAGTAGTTAATATCATTCCCGACAATCATTCGTTTCAGAAATGGAAAGTATTGAATGTTAATCCGATCGACTCCTTATACAACACACCTTTCAGAGAAAAGAAAGAAGTTATTATTGATTTCGGAGAACACATGACCGGAAACTTCAGCTTCTCCGTCAGGTCCACAGGACTGGCTGCCGACGGGCCTCTGAAATTTAAATTAACATTCGGAGAGGTTCCGGCAGAAGTATCCGTCCCTTTCGATCCTTATCCCGGAATATTGAGCAGGGGATGGCTTCAGGATGAAATCGTTCCGGTAATGTACGTTCCTGAAACGGTAAATATTTCACGCCGGCTTTCTTTCCGGTATGTAAAAATAGAATTATTAGGCAGTTCTCCTTACTATGATTTCAATATTTACGATATAAAATGTCTTGCCCGGACTTCAGCAAAGAACAAACCGGAAAGCCTACCTCTCTCTGTAGATCCAATGATAAGAAAAATAGATGAAGTTAGTTTAAATACACTAAAAGAATGTATGCAAACGGTTTATGAAGATGGTCCCAAAAGAGATCAACGCCTTTGGATCGGCGATTTATATCTGGAGGCGTTGGGAAATAACTATTCGTTCAAACAACATGATTTGACCAAACGGTGTCTATATCTATTAGCCGGATTAAGTGATATGAATGGATACCTATTAGCTACAATAATCGAAAATCCTGTACCACGGGCACAGGACAAACAGTTTCTTTACGAATATGCCTTACTCTATAATGCAAGCTTAAAAGACTATCTGGAAGCAACAAATGATAAAGAAACAGCCGAGGATTTATGGCCAGTGGCCAAAAGACAATTAGATATTGTCCGCACATATGTCAAATCAGATGGTTTAATGGACTTTGAAAAGCTAAATGAAGAGTGGTGGGTATTCTTCGACTGGAAAGAAGATTTATACAAGGAAGTGGCAACACAAGGCATAGCTGTATTTGCACTCAGAGAGTCTTACAAACTGGCACAATTACTCGGCAAGGAAAAAGAAGTAGCAGATATTCCGGCTTTAGCCGATAAAATGACAAAAGCTGCACGTAAAAACCTGTACGACAAAAAGGCAGGAGTGTTTGTGGGTCTTGGAGACAAACAGATTTCTTATGCCTCACAGATATGGATGATATTAAGCGGAATTGCCACAAAAGCAGAAGGTAAAAAAGCACTTGCAGCCCTGAATACCATACCTGGAGTTTGTTATCCGGGAACTCCTTATATGTATCATTATTACATTCAATCACTAATCAATTGCGGCATGAACAATGAAGCAAAAGACGCTTTGATCAAATACTGGGGAGGAATGATAAACAAAGGTGCAGACACATTCTGGGAAGCATACGATCCGGATAATGATTTTATTTCACCTTACGATTTTTACCCTCTTAATAGCTATTGCCATGCATGGAGTTGTACTCCGGTTTATTTTATAAGAAAGTACCCGGAAATATTTCAGAAATAAGATACCGCTTTAATGAATTATTGATAATAGGCTATAAAGTACCACTTTGTGAGTAATTCTAAAGCTTTATCATTTTCCAGGAAAAAGCCATCCTCAAATATGGGAATGGCTTTTTTAGTGAATTACTGAAAAAACAATCAAAAATATTCTTTTTAGCTTTCTCGTATAAACTTCCATTCATTAGGAATATTCAGTAAATAACCCTCTTTTGATAAATAGAATCTTCGTATACTCCTCTACTAAAATCAACTATTTATAAAGAATATATATCTAATAAAGATTCCATTTCCGACTTCATTTTCTATTTTCATAACATTTGATAATTGTTTCCGTTTATCATATTGATACCAATTGTTGTATTTTATAAATATTCAGTTTATTCCTCGGTGAGAAACGCCTCGTTTCTCGTAGAGTTTCGACCCAATCTCCGTAGAGAAACGAAGCGATTCTCGTAGAGGAAAAAACAACTCGTATAACATCTTGATTTACAGCAAATTAAAAATCTGCAAAAATGTTATATATTTTCAATACCCAAACAATCTGTTTATCTGTTTATTTAGTATTTATATGTATCCGAAATCACAACACACCTCAGGTCTTTTTGTATATACTCCCTGTCATAAAGTTATTGTTTGTGAATCAAACAGTAACTCAAACGCAATAATTCAATATAATTTTCGCCCGAACGTGCACACATGAAAAACAGTGTTTTCAAATAATGGTAAGGTTTACAGTAGTATTTATTAAGAATATTATGTATAAACTACAGATACTATTCATACCAAAGATCCATACGCCCTAAGCTGGAAGCCCTAATGTATATAATAACTCCCATAAGAAGTATAATCGCGATAACTCCACTTACAGCTAAAACGATTTTTCTTAGATCTACTTCCTTTAAATTCATATTTCTCTCCGCAACCTTTGTTCCAGTGATACGATCACCTATGCGTAGTCCCGAAGAAGTAAACAGTACAAAAAAGACTTCTAACAAATGTAGTGCATAAAAGTAATTACGTAAAACACATTTAACAGGGCTGGCTACTTTCATTGTTTTACTATCAAATACCTGAATATTAGCAATTCTTCTACCTATACTAAGACCATTATAGCAGTCTTTACATAATATTAAAACATATACTATAGATGATACAATGTAAGAAGTAATCCGAACATTACATAATCTTAAATCCCATAAATTAGATAAGTATTCAAATTTTATATAGAACTCACATTATTCAAAAGTTTTGGTCAAACTAAAACACAAACTTATTGAGTTAATTATTAATCATCTCTTTTCTAAACATTGATTTTATCTTTCCGACTTTATCAAACACAAATAAATATATATAACTTGTACTAAATGCTGCTATACGCATGTATTCATTTTCATTATTTTTATTTAGGTTACTTCTATATTCAAACAGTTCTGCGCATAAAATTGAATCATTTATAATTGGAGAAAAAAACAATATATTCTTTGAACATTTTACACTTTTATCGTTTAAAAATGTCAATTTAGAACAGAAATCAACATTTTGATATATTCCATATAACCGGGTCATTAAAGAGCGCTCATCTTCATCTTTTAGTTTTAGTTCCTTAAAAAACACAGCAACATTTATCCTAACAAGTGAATCTGAAATTATCAAACCTTTCCCCTTTATTTATAGAATCATTTATAATGTAATTGTAAGCTATTAAAAATTTAGTAGAATCCCGATCACAACTTGATTGCCCATTAATTACAGTACAAAAATAAAAACAACATAATATAAAAAAGAATATATTTTCATAGTGAACCTTTTATTTAAATCTTATGCATTTATCGCTAAATATCGTTCCAAATCTTGCATTCATCAAGCCTTGAGCTCCTCTAAATTTATGGAAGATAGTTTATATACCTACCCTTGAAAATCCACTTCTTTCACGATTCCAATATATCATTTTACTCTGCTCATCATATGATAGCTTTTTTAGTACAAGTACAATATCACTATTGAATTTTTTAGGAGGATCAATCACCAAATCAGAATAAATTACCAATGAGTCTCCTTGCGGTTTATAAAATAACTCTTCGGTAGTAAATTTATAATCCATGTCAGAATTGTACTTCCAACCTTTCTCTTGAGGATTATTTGTAGTTATCACTATAGCAGAATGTTGCCCTAATAAGCCCCATGTTTCGACAATAAAATATAATCTCATATTTAATGAAGAAAAATATATTTCAGAATATTTATACTTAGGATCTAATGAAGTAGACATGTCTTCAATTTTAGACCAATAATACCCACTATAAAAAACAATAATGGCTAATATTACACTTGCACAAATCTTTATAATTTTTGTTTTCATATTCATTTTATTGATTTTGCTCTTTCCCAACCAATTCTACTCATTCTGAAGTGATAATATTGCTCACCATAAATCGAAAATTTCCACCCCATAGAACAAACACAGCTTGAACACCAATCAATCATCATATATATAAACAGATATACTATTTGATTTTTCATTTTGTAAAATAACTGTGTTTTGTATATTTTTCACCTTTAATCCAACAATCTTTTTTACTCCATCTGAAGTTGATACAATCTTGTTATTATGTATATATACTATACTTGATTTGTCTATATCTAAATTCAAAGCATCAACTTTATCCATAATCATCTTATTTACAAAAAGATATCCGTTTTGTGCTTTCTTAGTATAGACATGTATTATTCTCTTTTGATGAACAGTATCAATAATCTGTGTATCTATATAAAACTCCGATTCTTTAATTTTAGCATAATATATACTATTAAAAATCTCAGGAACAAGTTTTTGATCTAAACAATCTATGTAAATATGTTGCTCATAACAATTGTATTTTTCATATTCCGTGAAACAATTTTGAGCATCAATATTACAAAAAAGTTTCAAAAAAAACAATATTAAGTAAATGCGTATTTTCATTAAATAATAGTTTTTGTTTTCATATCTAATTACTCAGTTTCCAAGTATCACCATTCCATTTATAAACTCCCTGTTCTAAATTTCGAAAGTCATTCAAAAAGAAATCTATTTGTTGTTTTTGAACATTTTGATAATCATTCCACCATTCTGTCATAACATCAATCTTACTATTTTTTCTCATAACTGTATATCCTAAATTATATTTACTATTCATCAACGATGAACTTTACTCCATTTACATTATAAATTTAAACTATTCTGTATAAAACGGATTAAAATTAGTCCATACCCCAAACTTAGACTGAGTACGAAAAGGAGTCATTTTGCTAAATACACCTGGAAAAACTTCTATTATCGAATTATACTCTACCAAAGCTTCTTCCCCCATACCTAATGTGTCTGCCCTAAAAAATTCAATATGGACGTATTGATTAGGAAAAAGAAAAACTTTATTTTCCTGATCAATATCCGCTTTTTTAGATGATATATTAATTTTATGAAACCCATATCTTAATTTCTCATTGAGCATAGTAGGGAAAAAAGGAGAACTATGCAAAGAATCATCGAGAACTAATTTATCATCAATTTTCAGTTGAACATCAATAACCATAGGAGAATAAGAATAATCTCCTACATAAATATTGGTACTAACTTTTATAGAAAAGAAAGATATGACTAAAAGAATCCCAAACAATATTATTACAATATTTTTCTTCATAAAAATTACCTCCTTCCATAAATATCTACCACCCTTCATGAACTATAGTTTAGAATAAAGAGTTATCTTTCTTCCTACACCTTATTCATATTGCAGAGCAAAATAAGTTATTGAGTATAAAATGGGTTAAATTTACTTTCTATTAAAAACTCAGGCTGACGATAACCTGGCATTTTCTTTATAAGTAATTTTTGTGAAACATCTACTGAATCATTCCCTTCTTTGAAAACTTTCTTTTTCAAGGTTAATATATCGGTTCCAGAAAATCCAACAAAAATGTACTGGTTAGGAAAAAGTAAAATTTTACTTTTTTGATTAATATCTGCTTTCTTAGACAACACATCAATTTTATGTACCCCATATCTTAACTTCTTACAGATTATGGTAGGGAAAAATGAAGAGCTACGCAAAGAGTCCTTAAAAATTAGCTTATCATCAATTTTTAGTTGAATATCAATGGGTGTGGAAGAACCAGAGTAGTTCCAAACATAAATATTGGTATTAACTCTCATAAAAAGGAGAACAAAAAAAGACACAATGAAAAGCCCCCCAAATAGTTTTATTACAATATTTTTCTTCATAAAATTACCTCTTCCTATATTTTGTATTCCAATTCAGTAAACTTGTTATAGTATATACAACACCTGTTTCAGAATCATGTACATAAGGATATGGCTCCTTCGCATATCTCTTCAAATAGTTTGGTCCACTATTTATTTTACTTCGCATATTCATCATTGTAGACCTTTGCCCTAATGTTACATTCATTCCACTTCTAATTGGTACCATTAAATTATTTAAACCTGTAGCGGTACCATGAGTTAGTCCTGCAGCATGTCCAAATTCATGTAGGGCAGTCTGAATATTATTTGAAAAAACGTATTAGAGAACCAATTATCATTTGTATAGTCGCTTGATGCTAAGTTTATAACTTTTCCCCCTAGCATGTTAACTGCTCTCTTGCACTCTGTCCATCAGCATCACGGAGAACAAATAAATGATCTGAATCCATAACATCATCCATTGAACTAACTGCATCTAATTGGACATCTGTTTGCAAAGTATAAGTTTGTCCTTCAAATTTAAATACTCCACTAAATACATCTGAAATACCAGAAGCAATATCCGAAGCAGCTCGATTTACGTTAATACCATCACTTGAACTATCAATAATCTTGCCTGTCACATACATTATAACTACATCTTTATCAATAGTATAAGATGCTATCTCCATTTAAATCAATCGCATTTATCGGATTATTCGCACAATACGCATAGGGAGAAATTGAATAAATGCGTATTTTCATCTGTAGTTAGTTCTTCTTTCATGTAAAATTTCCCTTTTCTTCTTTTATGTATATGTATTGCAAAACACTATTTTATTAAGCGATAAAAAGCATTGGAGATTTGTGAACACCTATATAAAAGTACTTTCTATATTTATCAGTGCTATCCAAGATATCTCCATAATACTCTACAGACACAAAAGTAACTAAAAATGTATTTAACTTTATCTCTTCAATAAACTCCCCATCTATTTTAACAGTTATTACATGATTACCTAATGTTGTTTTAACAGAATACTGTTTTACCAACTGAAATACACTTCTTATTTTATCATCTACAACTTTTATTCCATCTATAAAAATCTCTAATCGGGCAGGATCTGCCGGAGATTCATTAGTTATATAAAATACTAAATTTCCTTCATATTTAACTCTATAATACAATTGCTGTAAAATGCCACACACAAGTAATACTGAAAAAATAATCAAAAATATTCTCTTTAGCTTTCTCATATAAATTTAAATTATTCTGTATAAAACGGATTAAAATTAGTCCATACCCCAAAACTGGACCGAGTACGAGAAGGAATTCTTTTGCTAAATACACCCGGAAAAGTTTCTATTATCGAATTATACTCTGCCAAAGCTTCTTCCCCCATACCTAATGTGTCTGCCCTAAAAAATTCAATATGGACGTATTGATTAGGAAAAAGAAAAACTTTATTTTCCTGATCAATATCCGCTTTTTTAGATGATATATTAATTTTATGAAACCCATATCTTAATTTCTCATTGAGTATAGTAGGGAAAAAAGGAGAACTATGCAAAGAATCATCGAGAACTAATTTATCATCAATTTTCAGTTGAACATCAATAACCATAGGAGAATAAGAATAATCTCCTACATAAATATTGGTACTAACTTTTATAGAAAAGAAAAATATGACTAAAAGAACCCCAAACAATATTATTACAATATTTTTCTTCATAAAATTATCTCTTCCTATATTTTGTATTCCAATTCAGTAAACTTTTTACAGTATATACAACCCCTGTTTCAGAATCATGTACATAAGGATATGGCTCCTTCGCATATCTCTTCAAATAGTTTGGTCCATTATTTATTTTACTTCGCATATATATCATTGTAGACCTTTGCCCTGATGTTATGTTTCTTCCACTACCTTGTTTCATTAAATTATTTAAACCTGTAGCAGTATCATGAGTTAGTCCTGCAGCATGTCCAAATTCATGTAGGGCAGTCTGAATATTATTTGAAAAAAACGTATTAGAGAACCAATTATCATTTGTATAGTCGCTTGATGCTAAGTTTATAACTTTTCCCCCTATCATGTTAACTGCTCCTCTTGCACTCTGTCCATCAGCATCACGGAGAACAAATAAATGATCTGAATCCATAACATCATCCATTGAGCTAACTGCATCCAACTGGACATCTGTTTGCAAAGTATAAGTTTGTCCTTCAAATTTAAATACTCCACTAAATACATCTGAAATACCAGAAGCAATATCCGAAGCAGCTCGATTTACGTTAATACCATCACTTGAACTATCAATAATCTTGCCTGTCACATGCATTGTAACTATATCTTTATCAATAGTATACCAGATACTATCTCCATTTAAATCAATCGCATTTATCGGATTATTCGCACAATACGCATAGGGAGAAATTGAATAATACTTTTCACAAAGCGGATCAACACTCACAAAACTTAACCTATAATTGGGATCATAAAACCGTTTCCCATAATCATACCAACCCAAACTATGCATCGTTTCTTCTTTTTTTCCAGTATATGTATACGGATCTTTGAAGGGAACAACCCACGATATCCAATTATTCATTGCCTTTCCAAAAGGATAATAACTAAGCGCCTTCCGACATCCTTCAGAAGGTCTATTATCTAAATATTCCTCAGCGATATTTATTCTGGCACTTCCCTGGTGATCTTTTATGGTGTAATAATAATCATAGAAAGCAACCAAACGTCCCCTTATCGTTCTATATGTAACCTGCACATACCCATCCGGAAGGAGAATCTTATCTAACTTCCCATTGACATAAATACTATTATCACAATAGACAGTGCTATCTGAATAAATAATATCATTATCTACATTTGTATTTAATACACCAATCGGAGATAAAATATTATTAGTACCCGTTGCGTAAAGAGTCTTTAACTTCGTACCATCAGTAGCATATGTATAAGAGATCACTTTTCCGACATCTTGTTTACCATAATAAATTTGTTGAGGCAAATTTAAATAATTATAATCTATATTTTGCAAATTACGGTTATTATCTCTAACCAAATTCCCATTTAAATCATAAAAGCATTCTTCCGCATCATGTACTTCATCTTCGAAATTATTTATATACTGTGCATTCTCTGTCGCTTCTATCGACATCAATTGATTTCCATTATATTGGTATGTCAAGTCATCCAAAGAACGTACGTTATACTCACGAGTATATCCCAAACGTTGTAGATGAGTTATATTACCATGTTTGTCATATTCATATTGCACATCATACAGAGGTTTTCCATCATACTTTTGATAATCAACTATCTGACTTGCTATTTCATCATTCGCGGTATGTTTTGCGCTCACAAGTCGGTCTAACTTGTCATAGGTATATGTATAAGTATGACGAAAATCAATATTGTCACAATACCAATCAGTACGCTCAATATTACCTCCATTAGTCAAAACGTAAGTTTGATTATATAAATCATCAAACTGAATGTTTGTCAACTGATTACGCATATTATAATCATACGTCGTTTTACATTTTTCCGTATACGATTTTTCTATTACTCTGCCATATTCATCATAAGAATTACGACATAATAAACGTTCTTGCTCTGACCTCAACTTGTGTTTACACTCAATTAAACGTTTGGCCGCATCATAACTATATGTATACAATTCTTCATAACCAAATACTGTATTAGTAGGATCATTATGGCTATGTATTTTACGCAACACATTGCCTACATAATCATATTGATAATAATAACAATCATATCCGCCCATGTAATTATTCGTACGACTTTGAACAAGACGCTTCTTATTATCATAATACAATGCGCTTACAAACAACTTGTCATCATCATCAATAACTTTCTTTAAGTGTCCTGTTTGCAGACCGTTGGAAGACAAATGCACCGCTTCCCCGTTGACATACTTCACGCCATAGCCTTCTTTTGGTTTATAAGACAGGGAATCGATACGGTCTCCAAACAGGTTCAGAAAGCTGTAATCATCATAATAATAGACTTCATGTATATTTTCCGGCTTTATATTCAAACCCGTGCTGTTTGAATATCCATAACAACGGGTATTACCGGTATAGCTCTCGCAGGTACCGTGGTAGCGGGTGGACACCCAAACAGAACCCGAGGAGGGGATCACTCCCCTCATGACAATTCGGTCATATTTATCATATCGGTAAAACTCCATCAACCTTTTTTTCCGTAATTCCCCGTTATCTGTAAAGATCAAATTCCCACGGACATCATAAGCCATATTAATCCCTGCGCATCCCGGAAACTTTTTATAATTACACCTATTCCTTGAATCATACTTATAAACATAAGCATATTTCCCCAATACATTGTCGTTTTCCACCTCGAAAAGGCCATCTGCTGTTGAGGCCAATGCATCTGCCGCCAGAGGGGGAAGTACAAAACGAAGGTTGCCGCGTTCGTCATATACATAATAAGTATCCACATACTCACTTCCGTCAACCCGTCTCTCCAGGATCAGATTTCCGGACTTGTCTTTAAAGACATATATTTCACGTTCGTCCTCGTCATTGGTATATTCAACATATAATTCATTATTTTTGTATTTCCCCTTTTTCTTCAGTCTGTCATTCTCGACTTCAAAACAGACGGCAGACAACAAATCGGAATTGTCATTAACCAGATATTTATTCTCAATACCTTTACGCCGGTGCCATTCCGCACCGACTCCCCAAGTATTCAATACACGGCCCAGGGAAGAAGGCTCATAAATGATCTTTGTATAAGGTTCGTCCGCACCTCTATCCGTCCATGTGTTGCTTTGTATAAAATCACCGTTATTATTGGAAAACGGCAGAGGCATCCATTCCCTGCAAACACGCCCCATTGCATCGTAATCCTTGCAACTGACCAAATCACCTTGGGTACATGTTACATTTTTCTGAACAGTCTGCGTCTCTCTTCCAAGTCCGTCATAATAGCTTACAATATCTAATTTCCGGGTACCTGTCTCATCCAAGAAAGTGGTAGACACTATATGGTTCTGCGAGTCATTTTGTGAAAGTACCTCCCGGGTAAATACACTGAATATGCAAAATATAATAAGTTCATACTTTTTCATAAGTCCATAGTCATTAATCGGTTATTCTTCTATGATGGTATTCATAAGCATTCACTTTGTTCCGGTTTTCATCAGACGTCGAGATTAAACGTCCTAACGTATCATACTCATAATATATAGTATGACCGGCTGCATCCGTCTCTGTTAAAACCCCGACACAAGGTTTATATGTGTAACTCGTTATTCGGGAATTCTTCAGTTCCTTACGCAACAATGCGATCTTCGATAGATCCGGTGAGGATTGGACCGCATAATTTTCAAATGTTTCCCCGAGGACTGTTTCCACTTCTTCCAATGTTGCATTTTCTATTATTGCAACCAGATATTTATAATTATACCCCCATAAATATACAGTCTGAAGGCCATTGGCCAATATCGAACAAAGAGTATTTCCTCTTGAATCGCACTTCGTATTACATACGTCCGCTTGAAAATTATCAGAAACAGGATCATAACTTTTTACCGATGAATATAGATAGGGGACTTCATTGTCAAAACGATACTCCGACCGGGTTTTCTCAACCAGTGAAGAGTTTCGGTTTTTTGTCTCCTCTATCACGGGAGCAATAATATGTTTATCAAACATTTTTATACAGATATCGTTTTTATCAGACGAATTTACATCGATATAATCATGCGGATATGTATACCGGGTTATCAAATGATTTCCATCGCTACTTTCCACATCCTTCTCTATCATTTGATTGTACTTATTGTATTTATATTGTATACATTGATCAACAGATTTCATAGTTGGCGTAAGCGCATAATCTGACCTTTGTTCCTTCACCAATAAATTGGATACCGAATATTTGTTACAAACAAAAAAAGAACCGAACAAGTTTGTGACAATGTTGTTTTTCACAGCGGGAACTTCTGTCGTTTTTAAGGCTATTACAGTATCGGCATTCATGCATTTATAATAATAGTCCACACTTTGGGCCAGTCTGTCGTCATTGGCATGGATCTCTTTACGTATCAGCTTCCCCCTTTTATGTGCCTGGCTATCACGTGTCCCCGTATCTCCGGCTACATTTGTAAAGCCGAACATCGGCCTGAGATCCGGATAATCATCAAAATTCGAATAAAAATAAGTGGTATACCCCTGTTGTATTCCTTGCCCATCCGAAATGATCTCTGTTACTTCCGAATACCCTACCGGACTGCCGTCTGTCAATTGGGCTGTAGTAACAGGGATCGACCATAAAGTCTTACCCCCTTCTTTGGCAAACGCATACTCAAAGATGGGTTTGCAGCCCAATACCCCGCTTGACTGTTCTGTAGCCACATCAGCCCCGTTCCTATATCCTATGGTATATACATAGTCGGCTCTTTTTACAATTTTATCTTCATTTTCCTTATAGACGACACTTTTTATGCGCAATCCCCCGCACTTTTCATTCATTGAATCGCTTAAACCTTTGTAGGAAATATAAAACCGGTATGACTCCATAACATCAGACGGAAGCTGAAGTCCGACCTTTTCAAAGAAAAACCTTTTGTTATATTTACCTTTAGTTAATATTGTGGAATAGGAATAATCCTGTGTCAACCCTTCATCCACGAAGTATACATCCGCTTCAACAGTTCCTATAACTTCAAAGATCTCACCGTTTTCTAACTGTGTGGTTTTTAGTTCGTCAGCATCTCCGTATGCCTTGTCTACCATAAAAAAACTGTTTATAGATGATGTGATATAATGGTATTTGGAATAGTCATTCAGTTCATATTCAAATTCGACTATTCCCCCTGATGGATATTCAATAGCTTTCAGTATACCGGTTTTAGTAGAACTCGAAGAGGGCTGTTTGTTTAATGTAAAATACCGGTACCCTCTATCATCGACCAGACTTTCCGGAAAATGGCTATTACAATCCTCCTTATAATATCCCCAAACATCCCTTTTAGGTCCAAAAACAAACTCATTTACATTAAAACTAATTTGATTATTGTAACTGAACCGATAGGGAGGTATTACAATCGATGAATCGGAACCGGACTCTTGCAACGTCATCAAGTAATCATCAAGATAATTAAAATTGAAACGTTTTACTGTCCGATTCTGTAATTTATCGTGTATTGTTATTTCATCCAGTTTTTTCCAGTTTTCATTTTCCAAGTTATTTAAGAAGTTCGAAATGTTAAAATTAATCTTGATATTATCACTTTCAATACTTTTCAAATAACAATGACGCATAATATTCTTGGAAGAAAATGTCGACAGATCAAAAGCCCCCACATAACCTATCTGAGAGGAATACACATGGGACACTGAAAAGGAATTATCAATATACTGTTCTGTATATTCAAACACCACCTCTCTTCCATTGGGGAATGTGATTTTATTCAAATGCCATGCATTTGCGTACGGTAGTGTTTCTCCATCGACAAAAAACGCTTGAGAACTTTCTATAATATCCTCACGACCGCCATAATGGTATACAGTACCGTCATCCGTTATAATCCTTATTCTATAAAATGTGTCAGTATAATAGAGAGTTCCCATTCTATCATTAAAATCTATTTCAACTTTTATATTGGGTTGTCCTACAACGTGTATCTCTCTATTTTTCCCTATAAAAAAATGCCCACTGATCCCATTCGCTTCGAAATAAAAATCATCTGGTGCCTCGTCCGGGTGCTCACCCATATCAATAAAATAGTCACAATACTTTTCAATAACTTCATCTGTATAGGCTTTAACCCAATCCAGATCATTTAATTTATCCGCATGATATAAATACCCGTAATTTATATCTTCGTCAGGTTTCCCATTTATAATCCTGGTAATAACCCCTCCCACTCTTAGGTTCCAATACCGTCCGACCCAGCCTGCCCTCAGATCGGGTCTCGCACCGGACATGGAGTAACTCATATTTGCACATAAATGGAATCCGTTTTCTGTATAATCGAATAAATCAATCGTTGGTTTAATCGCTCCCGTATGCAGGCTGACCGGAATATTGGTAACACATCCTAAATTAGCGGCATCAGGACTGGGATTGGCCATTGACACAGTCTGCGCATGTAACTGTAACACACTGAAAACAGTTATTAATAAATAAAGTATGGACGGTTTCATAGCACTATCATTTTACAAATATCTTTTTACTATATATTTTTTCATTCACAGCGAGTCTCACGACGAACTCCGTTTGTGTATACCGTGAGATATCAATGCACAGATTATATTTTCCTGAATACTGTTCTCTAAAATTATCATGAAACAACAAACGTCCCTGGATATCAAAAAGCATCACATCAACAGTAGCGCCTTCAACGCTGTTATATTCCAATAATACATTCTGCTTTCCCGCATCTAAAGAAGGATTGAAATTAAAGATTTCGTCACTCTGAGTATTTGTTTGAGGGTCTTTTTCCGTTTTTTTGCCCGATCGTGTTCTTATGTCATTAAGATTATCCGATTCTTCTACCGGACGATAAAAGGCCGTACTAAAATATTTATATGGGTTCCCTGATTGGTACGACGTGTTTTTTATCATCTCGAAAACAGGTTTGCAGTATCCCTCCATATACCATTCAAAAACATCCGTCTTTATCAGATTATGACCACTGCATAAATGATCAATGATGGAATCGGTCGGAGGAATTAAAAGAGAATCGGATTCTAAAAATATTTCGGAGCCGAATTGATATTGCATGATCTTTTCCGAATGCACCCGGATAACATTCGGTATTGTATCACCGGAAGGGAGAACAAGTGTCCCCAAGGCATCCGCACGGATCTCTTTTTTTCCATAAACTTTTAAACCGACACGGCTGCTATAATTTCCTACCCCATAAAAGTAACTCGAAATACTATCGCCATATCCTAACGGGTATATTAAAGAAACTTCCGGAAGAGGATAAGAGACATGGGCAGTAGAATTTTTATATCCGCATAAAAATAAGGTATCGTCTTCCAACTGATAATCATAAAAAGTACGATGTTCGTATTTAGAAACGGAGTTTAAACCCGTATTAAAAGACTTAATGGTATAATTTTCATTTATCGTCTTCCAGGTACTAAAATCCCATAGTACATTCAGGCCTTTCAAACCGTCACTCCCGTCGATATAACCTACCTGCTTTTTTACCTGTATTTCATTTCCCAAAATACAACCATTATCCTGTTTCAATAAAGTTTGGGAAGATAAAAAACTGACAGGAAACAATAAGAAGAAAAAAATAAATATTACACTTATCCAATAAGAAAGCGTACAATTAACATTCTCAAAAAGTCTATTCATAATACTATATATAAGGTTAATAAACATTTAGTTATTGCAAAGTAATGTCATCTATTACATCGCATAAGCCAACACGCAACTTCTCATATAGAACTTTTATTTCAATAATTCTATTTTTTCAGTCAACTATTTTCATAGTCGATTACGCTATATCCGTTACATTTACTCCGGAACTGTTATAAAAACAGATTTTTTTACCAACGTTTTACACCGGAGTTAATATACGCTTCGGGAACAATTAGACTTGCGTTTTATTTTGCAAAAGTATAAACAAGAATTTCGCTTAATACACATTTTCTATTCAGCAATACTCCAATATTGTACAATTCTATCTTTTACACACATTAAGAGCTAAAGCATCTCCTAATTATCCATGTTATCAACGACTGAGCAACCAACAGTTCATTGACATTACTATTTCAGGTAAAAATAGAAGATAGGAAACTGCCAATCTTGAGTATTGACTTTCATAAGGATAAGCGTTCAGCCTTTTACAGTTAAAAATATATGCTTAAAAACTTTTTCAATTGGAGCGTGGTCATATAAACCAAAAGAGTGTTTATTATTTCGTTATAAAGGAAATTAGAATATTACAAACAGTTGTTACAAAGAAAGAATAACCTTGATAATGAATATAGTAAAAAAATCGTTTTGTACAAAAGTACGCTTGTTTTGAATAATAATGAACCATAGATAGTTTATATATTTCTATTTTTGCGATCATAACGAGTTTTAATTAACATATAAAACATCTCACAATCGCTAAATGATATCATAGCTTCTTGTCAACGAATATAAAAACAAGAAGATTCATCTACTTTCAAACGGTGGATATTTGATGAAAATAAAGAGAATAATGTGGTGCAATCTTCAATTTATGAAACCAGCACTAATAATGATTACTAAGAATATAAAAAGTCGACACAACGATGAATTTAAAATTATTATGAAAAAACACTATTCTATTTTGAGCCTATTATTACTCTTCAGTTTACCAGGATATTCGCAAATTATAGATTTGTCGGGAACATGGCGCTTTGCCGTCGATCGAGAGGAAAAAGGTGAGACTGATCAATGGTATTTAAAAACACTGAATGATCAAGTGGAATTACCCGGTTCAATGCAAACTAACAAAAAAGGAGATCCTGTCGGTTTGAAAACTCCATGGGTAGGTAGTATTAATGACGATTCCTTTTTTAAAAAAGAACGCTATGCCCGTTATCGTACATCTGATAATTTCAAAGTTCCTTTCTGGTTACAACCCGACACATATTACACCGGGGTAGCATGGTACCAACGAGATATCACAATCCCTAAAACATGGAAAAGAAGAAGTATTCATCTTTTTTTCGAACGTTGTCATTGGGAAAGCCGTGTATGGATTGATGGAAAAGAAGCAGGTGTGCGGAATGTATTGAGTACTCCGCATGAATATGACTTGACAGAATTACTACCCCCCGGCAAACATACCATCTCTGTCCGTATAGATAATGCCGTGAGAAACATAGACCCGGGTGAAAACTCCCATTCCATTTCCGATCACACACAAGGAAATTGGAACGGAATTGTAGGTAATATGTATCTGAAAGCCAAAGGACTCTCTTATTATAAACAATTGGAGATATATCCGAATCCGGAGGAAGGCAAACTGATTATAAAAGCAAATGTCTTTAATAGTACTGGCAAATGTAAAAAAGCTGATTTCGAGTTTTATCTAGAAGGAAAAAAGACGGTGGAAAAACGGCCTATACAACCAGGAGAAAATAATCTGGAATTGTCACTACCGTTACCGAATAATATAAAAAGTTGGGATGAGTTCTCCCCGAATTTGTATGAACTAAGTAGTGTATTGCGCATAGGAAAAGAAGAACAGGACAGTAGAACCATCACTTTTGGTTGCCGTACATGGAGCATAAAAAATGGTGATTTACAGTTGAACGGGCATCCAGTTTTTATGCGGGGAACCTTACATTGTGCCTCCTTTCCACTAACCGGTTATCCCGCTACCGATAAAGAGGAATGGATGCGTGAATTACGTATATGTAAACAATATGGCATCAATCACATCCGTTTTCATTCATGGTGTCCCCCTGAAGCTGCTTTTCAGGCTGCTGATGAATTAGGACTCTACCTCATGATCGAATGTTCCTCATGGGCCAACCAATCATCGGTAATAGGTGATGGTGACCCTATCGATGAGTTCATCAAAGAGGAGGCGGAATGTATTGTGAGGAATTATGGTAACCATCCATCTTTTTGTATGATGGCTTATGGAAATGAACCTGCCGGAAAAAAAATGAATGATTATCTGACCGAATTTGTCACCTATTGGAAAACTCGTGACAATCGTCGTCTTTATACATCAGCTGCAGGATGGCCCAATTTACCGGTCAATGACTTTCTAAGTGATGCGAATCCGCGCATACAACGCTGGGGCGAAGGTATACGTAGTATTATCAATGCCCAAGAGCCCTCTACTACTTACGATTGGCAAGATTACACCAATAAGTTCACTCAGCCCATCATCAGCCATGAAATAGGACAATGGTGCGCATATCCCAATTTTAAAGAGATGAGAAAGTATACGGGTATCTACAAACCCAAAAATTACGAAATATTTAAAGAAAACCTTGCTGAAAACAGCTTATCAGAATTGGCTGACAGTTTTCTACTAGCTTCCGGTAAGTTACAAACATTGTGTTATAAAGCCGATATTGAGGCTGCGCTACGTACACCGAAATTCGGTGGTTTCCAACTATTGGGTCTAAACGACTTTCCTGGACAAGGAACAGCACTCGTAGGGGTACTTGATGTGTTTTGGGAAGAAAAGGGATATATTGATTCTGAAGGGTATAGCCGTTTCTGTAATAGCCTTGTTCCCTTGGCACGTATTCCCAAGCTTATTTTTGAGAATGACGAAACATTCACGGCACAAGTGGAAGTTGCCAATTATTACCAGAAATTGAAACGCCCAAACATATCCTGGAGCATTAAAGACAGTGACGGTCGTAATATGGCTCAAGGACGATTCTACGTTGAAAAATTAGAAATCGGTAATTGCCTGCCATTAAGTAACATTTCATTCAACTTAAACTCCATTAAAGAAGCCAGCCGGCTGAATCTGGAAGTAACCATCAATGAATATACCAACGATTGGGATTTCTGGGTATATCCGGCACAAAAGCAAATATGGGATAAAACACTCCTGCTCATTGATTCATTGGATCTTAAAACCATTGAATACCTTAAAGCCGGAGGTAAGGCACTGTTGTCGTTGAAACAAGGTTCATTGAACAAAAATTTCGGTGGTGATGTATCAGTCGGGTTCTCCAGTATATTCTGGAACACAGCTTGGACTAAAGGACAAGCTCCTCATACGTTAGGTATTTTATGTAACCCCCACCATCCGGCCCTGGCCGATTTTCCAACCGATTATTATAGTAATTATCAATGGTGGGATGCAATGAGCCATTCAGGAGCCATTCATATAGAAAAACTGTCAAAAGAAATATCTCCTATTATACGTGTTATCGACGACTGGACAACTAATCGTTCATTAGCATTACTATTTGAAGTGAAAGTAGGAGCCGGCAAATTGTTAATTTCGGGTATTGACTTTCACAAAGATATGAATAAACGCCCGGTAGCCCGTCAACTTTTATACAGCTTAAAAAAATATATGCTAAGTAGTTCTTTCAATCCGAACACAACCATACAAGCCGAAACCATCAATTTGTTGACAGGTGATCCATCCAAACCAATTGAGAAATAATAATTTTCAAATACAAACTAATAATGATTTATGTATGAAAAAAGTTAATCGTATGCTCTTTGCAAGCATTTTGGCACTGATTTGCACTTCGTGTAACAATGGAAAAGAAGTGGCCAACTATCAAGTAATTCCTTTACCACAAGAAGTTAATTTGGTATCGAACGAAAAGCCGTTCATTTTGAATACAGGGACTCTTATTACCTATCCCCAAAATAATCTTCTGTTGAAAAAGAACGCCGAATTCCTTTCCGAATACCTTCAGGAGGCCCTAGGATATACTCTTGAAGTAAAAACTGTTACTTCTGGTACAAAAGTGAATAATGCTATAGCACTTGGGCTTAATCCTAATATTGAAAACAAAGAAGGATATATACTGAATATTACCTCAGATGGTGTTAAAATTGACGGAAAAACAGAGCAAGGAGTATTCTATGGCATCCAGACTTTAAGAAAGTCTATTCCTGCTAAAACCAGAGTAACAACGGTTCTGTTACCGTCAGGTTGTATTAAAGACGAACCGCGATTCTCCTACCGAGGTATGCATCTGGATGTTTGTCGTCATTTCTTTCCTATAGAGTTTGTCAAGAAGTATATTGACTTACTGGCTTTACATAATATGAATACTTTTCACTGGCATCTGACTGATGATCAGGGCTGGCGCATTGAAATCAAAAAATATCCCAAACTAACAGAAATAGGTTCCATACGTAAGCGTACTGTGATAGGTAAAAACACAAATCAATATGATGATACACCTTATGGAGGTTTCTATACGCAGGAACAGGCGCGGGAAATCGTAAGATATGCACAGGAACGGTATATTACAGTGATTCCAGAAGTAGACTTACCCGGTCATATGCTTGCCGCATTGGCATCTTATCCGGAATTTGGTTGTACGGGGGGACCTTATGACGTGTGTCAGCGATGGGGTATCTTTCCAGATGTACTATGTATAGGAAATGAACAGGCCATGCTATTTCTTGAAGATGTAATGACAGAAATTATAGATATATTCCCTTCTTCATATATTCATATCGGCGGAGATGAGGCGCGGCGTGTACATTGGAAAAACTGTTCTAAATGCCAAGCACGTATTAAGACAGAAAGATTGAGAGCTGACGAAGAACATAGTGCTGAAGACCGCTTACAAAGTTATTGTATGGCCCGTATCGAGAAATTCATCAATGAACGAGGACGGCGAATTATCGGCTGGGATGAAATATTAGATGGAGATGTAGCTCCCAATGCCACGGTTATGTCATGGCGTGGAACATCAGGTGGCATCAAGGCAGCACAGATGGGGCACGATGTCATCATGACACCCAATACGCACTGTTATCTGGATTATTACCAGACTGTTGATATAAATGAAGAGCCACTTGCTATTGGAGGATATGTTCCTGTGAAAAAAGTATATAGCCTCGAACCGACAGCTTCACTTACGGAAGAACAAGCGAAACATGTCTTGGGGGTACAAGCCAATTTGTGGACAGAGTATATTGCTACTACAGATCACGTAGAGTATATGGTGCTTCCTCGTATGGCAGCATTGTCCGAAGTACAGTGGTTGTATCCCACCAAAAAAGACTACAAAGATTTTACAAAACGTTTGATACCACTTATACAGCTCTATAAAAGAGACAGTTTAAATTATGCCAAACATATATTTAACGTACAAGGAGATTTTACGTTGAATGCAGAAAAAAAGACAATCACGGCTACTCTAAATACAATTGATGAAGTACCGATTTATTATACCTTAGACGGTACGGAACCGACGATAAACTCTCAGAAATACATAGAGCCAATCATCGTCAACCATACTACGGAAATTCGTGCCGTTACTTTCAGGTCAGAAGGTAAAAGCCGGATTATGAGTCAAAAACTAGCACTTGGAAAATCAACAGGCTGTCCTATTGAATTAGAGATGATAAAACCAACGAAGAGATTCTTTTATGGAGGTGCACCAACTTTGGTGGATGGAATGAAAGGAGGTGAAAGTTGTACGTCGGGTGAATGGATCGGTTTTATTGATGGAGATGTAACAGCAATAATAGATCTTGGCAAAATGGAGGATGTAAGTCGTGTTATAACAAGCGCTTATATAGATGTGGATTCTTGGATTATGGGAAGTCTTGGATTGGTTGTTTCCGTTTCTGATGACAAGGTGGCATTTCGCGAAGTGGCAAATAAGAACTATCCATCCGAAACAAATTTAAAGAAAAAAGGTATTGAGGAATACGAAGTAGAATTTGAACCGGTAAAAGCACGATATGTAAAAATAGTTATCAAACGTACTCCCGTTCTTCCTAAAGGGCATGTTGCAGCCGGAAGGAAACCGTATATGCTTATTGATGAAATTGAAGTGAACTGATTTAACAAAAACAAACGTAACTATATACTTTATTGTACCATGCGTTGTATAGCTTGTTCGAAAGTATATAGTTGCGATTTAAAGAGGCATAAAAAGTATGTTATATGGTAACTGTTTAGATATTTATTCCATTATATTTCCTCTAATTAAAAACGTTCTTCTAAGTTTAGATGAAAAAATAAAAAAGCAGTTTATATATGACAGATAGATTAAAATTATTATAAATAATTAGAGAGTTAAAAAGACTAAAGAACAAGCATTAATAAAACAATTTATATCATTAAAGATGAGAAAGGCATTTATATTTATTGGGTTGAGTATATATTTTCTCTCGTGGAGCAATGAAGTTGCTTCGCAAGAACGTATAAGCTTGAATAGAGACTGGCGATATCAGGAGAATGATCCGGACGGAACTGACAGCACCTTGCACTATTCACGTCTGAAACCCTATCTATTACCTTGTGCCAATGATTTTATCAAATCGGGACAGAAACATGTCCGTCCGGCAGGAAATCCGGGAAATGAAGTGGCTTATGTGGAACCGGATTTTGATGATAGTAGTTGGAGGCAACTGAATCTTCCGCATGACTGGGCTATTGAAGGGCCTTTCAATATAAACTATGTAGGAGCTACCGGAAAATTACCTTATTGGGGAATACGTTGGTACCGTAAATCCTTTGAATTAAACTCCAAAGATGCCGGAAAACAAATTTATCTGGATATAGATGGAGCAATGTCTTTCTCTTCTGTCTGGTGTAATGGGCAGTTTGTTGGTGGGTGGCCGTATGGTTACGCTTCTTACCGCCTTGATCTGACTCCTTACGTGAAAGCCGGAAAGAAGAATACGCTGGCTATCCGTCTGGATAATCCGGATGATGCTTCCCGCTGGTATCCGGGATCGGGAATTTACCGGAATGTATGGTTGGTGAAAACGTCTCCTGTACATGTAGCACAATGGGGAACCTTTATACGTAACAAAAAAATATCCCTCGATAAAGCGGTTATGGATATGACTCTTCAATTGGAAAATAATACAAGTAAGAGTGTACTGGCAAGCGTAAAGACCGATATTTATGAACAGGACGGAGCAGGAAATCCCAAAGGTACCAAGGTGGCTTCCTGTCCTACTTTAAAAGTGAAGATGGAGCAACAATCGACCACCGAGTTACAATCCGGTTTTGCTGTATCCAATCCTAAATTGTGGGAAATTGAATCTCCCGCTTGTTATGTGGCAGTGACCCGTATTGAAGTAGACGGTCGGGAGGTAGAGCGTTACCAGACTTCTTTCGGTATACGTGAAATTGAGTTTACTCACGATCAGGGATTTATGTTGAATGGTCGTAAAGTGCCTATAAAAGGAGTTTGTATGCATCATGATCTCGGAGCATTGGGGGCAGCTTTCAATGAAGTGGCAGCCGAACGTCAGTTACGTATTATGAAAGAGATGGGAGCCAATGCAATTCGCACTTCACACAATCCGCCTGCACCTGAGTTGGTGGCACTTTGTGACCGCATGGGACTGATGATGCAATTGGAACTTGTGGATAGTTGGCATAAAGGGAAAACAAAAAACGATTACAGTATCCTGTTTGATGACTGGAATGAAGCGGATATGCGCTCTTTGGTTCGTCATTACCGGAATCATCCGTCGGTGATCATGTGGAGTATCGGTAATGAGGTGCACGATCAGGTAACCGATCTGGGTATTGAGATAGCCCGCAATCTTACTGCCTACAGCCATGATGAAGATTCCACGCGCCCTACTTCATTGGGATGTAATAAAAGAGATGCAATTTATCGTGATATTGTCAACCAAGTTGATGTTTTCGGATTGAATTATTTTCATAAGACATATCCTTTGTTTAAAGAGCAGAATCCTACACGCCGCTATCACGCCAGCGAGACTTCTTCGGCTACCAGTTCCCGAGGAGAGTATTTCTTTCCGGTGACGAAAGATATCGATGACAGTCGTTCCGATTTTCAACTTTCTTCTTATGATATGACTACCATCAGATGGGGATGTCTACCGGAAGAACAGTTCAAAATGAATGAGGCATATCCGTTTATGAGTGGAGAATTTGTGTGGACAGGATTTGATTATTTGGGGGAACCTACCCCTTATAGCGAAGATCGGACCAATCTATTGAATTTCTCTGATCCTGCAGAATTGGAAGCGGCCAGAAAAGAGTTGGAAGAGTTGGGTAAAATAAAAACTCCGTCCCGTAGCTCTTATTTTGGAATTGTGGATTTATGCGGATTCCCTAAAGACCGTTACTATAATTATCAGAGTTATTGGCGTAAAGAACTCCCGTTAGTTCACATCCTTCCGCATTGGAACTGGCCGGAGCGGATAGGAGAGGTTACACCGGTTCATATTTATACTTCGGGTGACGAAGTGGAACTTTTTTTAAACGGAAAGTCACAAGGGAGGCGCAAGAAGGAACATTCTTATGACCGTCTTACCTGGGATGACATTCGGTATGAACCGGGAGAACTGAAAGCGATAGCTTATAAAGAGGGAAAACAGTGGGCGGAACAACAGGTAAAGACAACAGGTCAACCTGCTGGATTATCTGTAAGTCCGGAGAAAAAGATTCTTTTGAACAATGGAACAGATCTGTCTTTTGTGCGTGTTGATATTGTAGATAAAGAAGGGTTGACCGTTCCCCGTACAAAGAACCTGTTAAAGTTCTCGGTTAGTGGTCCGGTTGAGATTGTAGCTACTGATAATGGCGATGCTACCAGTCTAGTCTCTTTCCAGTCTCATGAACGTAAAGCATACAATGGGCTGTGCCTGGTTATTCTTCGTTCTGTATCCGGTAAGACCGGCGAGGCTGTTCTGACTGTGGAATCTGAAGGCCTTCCGGCAAAAAAGATTAATCTACAAGTAGTAGATAAACCAAATAAAAGCATCCAATAAAAATTCCGCTTTCGTATAAGAGGTTGTCCGCTATAGACAACCCCTTTCTTTTTTCTATTTCTCCCCTTCACGAACAGTCCTTCAGACAGAAAATGAAATAAACAATACTTAAAAAAACAAGAATAAGATAAAATATCCATACTTACAAATTAATGTTTTTTATCATAATTAAAAGTTTTTCAAATTACACTAACATTTCTTTTGGCTTACATTTCATTTCATAAAAATATACCGATAGGATTGAAATAAACAGATTTAATACAAAGAGGCTATTTCATTTCCATTTTGAAATAACCTCCTGAAGATATTCAAATTTATTAAAATAAAAACATTTACTTATTTGAAAACTTGTTTCATCGGTCGCCCTATCCATACTTGCGGTTGTTTTAATTTAAAAATATAGGCAATAGTAGAAGCCACATCAAACTGCATCATACTTTCTGTAAAATTATATCCTTTCTTGATACCTTTACCGGAAATAATGAAAGGAGTTTGCATTTCCTGCATTGTTTTGCCTCCATGCCCTTTATTAATACCACCATGATCCGCTGTTATTATAAAAATCGTATCATCCCACATTCCCGCTTCTTTTACAGCATTTACTATTTCTGCAATATACCCGTCTAACTCTTCCAACTTCTGATAATAGGTTTCAGTATCATGTCCGCTTTGATGACCGACATGATCGGGTTCATCAAAGAAAATGCCAACAAATGCCGGCCTCTTTTCTTTAATATAAATGCAAGACTGAGCTGCTACCGCTTTGTCAGCTTTCCCAGAAGGATCATCTTCAGCCTTTACATTCATCTCTTTACTCATAGCTTTCATCTCTGCCAGATATTCCAGTCCATTCCACTGACAAAAAAAACCAACCTCCGCTGCCGGATTCGCATCTCTGAATAATCCCCAAATACTTGGAAAAATACCATAGTGACTGAGTTCCCGCGAGGGAAGCTCCGGAGTCTTTGACCCCCATTCAGTGTACCCATGTAACTCCGGTCCTGCACCCATAAACATAGAAGCCCAGTTTACAGCGCTCGAAGAAGGTAATACCGACCGTTTCTCCAATGTATATGACCCGTCATTCATTAATTGTTTTACAGTAGGCATATTTGCTTTTTCCACACTATAAGCTCCCCATCCATCTAATCCGATAAATACAACATGTTTAGCTTTCCATTTAGCTCCAAATGAAGGAGTACATAAAAACAATAAAGTGAAGCAAATAATTAATTTAAGAATTCTGTTATTCATGATTATTAAAATTTAAATTAAGTATTGTTATATTCACAAAGATAGTCTATCTTCATTGCAGTCTTCTACCTATAATCAAGCTATTTATTACAATATAATACTGATTATGGCCCATTGCGATTCTTGAAAATTAAAATCTATTCAAATTCTTCGTTTTACTTTTCTTGTATCCTAACGCTTCCCTTTAGTCCGACCTGGGTATTAACTGAACCACTAAATAAGATTCGAAGATCACATTTATTTTTTGTTGGCAAAAACTCTACTTTCAAATCTTGGTCATTCACTGTAGCTTTAGTACCTATTAATTGACCATTCAGCCAAACTTCTGCTTTCCCTACTACATTTTTTAAGTAAATGATCCCCCCATTTTCCTGTAATTTCTGATATGGAGTAAATTCGGTACGAAATATGATATAATTAGCATTTTCCAACACTATACTTTTACCTGTAGTTATAGCCACTGGCTGCCAACTGTTCATATCATTGTCTGCTATCTGACAAGTCACATCAGGTTTTTCAAAAGAACCCGGAGAAACCATCCATTTATCCAATAACATCGGAGAATTCTCTACAGCTACAAATGGAACCAAATCAACTTTATTCACAAGAATTGTAAGATCGGCCGATCTCATTCCAGCACTAGTTGCAGTAAGAGTTACTTTCCCTGAACCTTCTGTAGTCTGTATAATAATTTGTGCCAATCCATTAAACAGGCTGCGCTTGTTTCCTTTTTCCAATTCATGACAATTTGGATCACCATTACCCAAACCGATAATTTTTGCAGGTCCTGATATAGTAAATTCAATCATATTATCAGCTATCGGCACATGACGTCCTTTGGAATCCAAAGCCTCAACAGTAACAGGCATGGCATCTTTACCATCACCAGCCAACATATGACGGTATGGAATCAATCGTAAACGAACCGGTTCGCCTGTCGTTTCCACTTTCATTCGTGAAACAACCTTCCCGTTTTGATAACCGATCGCTTCCAATTTACCCGGTTTATAAGGGACAAACCAAGTATTCATTTCATACGGATCTACTTTTTGCTCAGATATTTCCTTACCATTCAATAATAACTTTACTTTATCGGCATTACTCAAAGCCATTACTTTAATCGGTTTCCCAATAGAGTCGGAAGGCCAGTTCCAGTGTGGAACCAATTGTAAAACAGGCTCATCTTTTATCCATTGCGCCTGATGCAGATAATAAGCCATCTTGGGAAATCCGCATAAATCCATGATGCCGAAAAACGAACTTGTCGAGGGCCAACGGAACGGAGTGGGTTCTCCATGGTAATCAAACCCTGTCCAATAAAAACAACCTGCCATCCAAGGTCGCTCGGCCACAGCTTTCCATGCATTACGATGAGTGGCTCCCCAATTTGCACATTGCGTATCATACGAATCCATCAGATTCTTCGATCTGTCTGTTACATATTCGCCCCTTGTCATAAACGCCGAACCATCTTCCGAACTAATCAAAGGTAATTCCGGGTTCTCTTCATGAAAACGGTCATAACTTTTAATCTGATAATTAAATCCGGCAACATCTACCGCCTGAGAAACATTATACTTAGAAAAGAATCCGCCATTCATAGCAGCTGTCACAGGGCGTGTCGAATCCATTTTCTTAACCACATCATACATACGACGAACCATTTCATAACCGTTTTCCGTTCCTTGCATCGGTTCTTCGTTAAATACCGACCAAAGAATAACGCTCGGACAATTACGATCACGACGTACCAACCATTCCAACTGACGAACATATTCAGGTGATGTGTTAAACAATCTGTTTTCGTCCAAAACCATAATTCCTATACTATCACAAGCAGCCATAAACTCTTTTGACATTGGATTATGGGCAGCCCGGTAGGCATTAACTCCCATTTCTTTCAACTTGCGAAGGCGGAATTCCCAAAGAGCATCGGGAACAGCAACGCCAACCCCAGCATGATCTTGGTGATTACAAACACCTTTTATTTTAATATTTTCTCCATTTAACCAAAAACCTGTATTCTTATCAAAACGAATTGTACGAAAACCACATTTAGTCTCAACTTCATCAATTACCATTCCATTCCGTTTAACAGTTGTTTTTACCCTGTAAAGAACAGGACTATCCGGTGACCAAAGTTGTGGGTCGGATACGGTCAATGACAAATTGACAATCTTGTCTCTTAGTGCAGTGACGGAGACCGTACTTGACTGCCTCCCCACTTGTTCACCATCAGGAGATATTAATGTTACTTCCACTTCTCCTTCAGCAGAAAGTTTCCCTGCGTTATATAAGGAAACCTCTACCGGAATTTCCCATTGTTTCCCCATTTTCTTCACAGGATTTGCAAACACACCGTCTGTAATAATATGTAATGGTGAACGTTTGACCAACCATGTATGACGGTAAATACCGGCTCCTTCATACCACCAGCCCTCCTGCGCCTCTGCATCCACTCTCACTGCAATTGTATTGACATTGTCTCCATAAGTGGCATATGGAGTGATATCAATATACATAGAAGTGTAACCACACCAGTTACGATGCAGGACAGTTCCATTTACCCAAATTGTTGCATGAGTCGAAATTCCATCAAATTGTATTTCGAGATGCTTGCCTTTGTCTTCAGGAGCAAGTCTGAATTTACGCCGATACCAACCAAAACCACGGTCACGATACCCTTGAGACAAATTGGCATTCGGATTTACGCTTCCCTCAATCGCCCAATCATGTGGCAAATCAACCATACACCAGGAAGAATCATCGTAATCCGGTGATGCCGCTCCACTTACATATCCGGCTTTGGCATTTCGGTATGTCATATTATGCCCTTTAATTACCGGATAAGGAATATCTCCTTGATAGAAACTCCAACCTTTATCAAGTGATAGAACTTCCCGAGTATTTACTTTCTCCTGCGTATACGCCTGTAAATGCCCCAAAAAAGTTATACACAAAAACAGTAGAAAGCTTTTGAATGTTGTCATCGTATTTTGTTATAAAATTATTCAAATATTGATTCTATTACCTCGCCTGTCCAGGATAAAGGTTGTTTAACTTTAAATAGATGCAGGATAATTGCCGCTGTATTTACGGTATTATTGGCGTCTGTAATTTTGAATCCTTTCTTTATTCCGGGACCAGTAATTCCCCATGGAACAATCATCTCGTCTGTACTGACTCCGCCATGTCCTTTATTGATACCACCATGGTCTGTGAGGAACATGAAATAGGTATCCTTATACATTCCCTCCTCTTTCATTTTATTAATGAACTTACCGATTTCGACATCCGCTTCTTCAATGGATTGTATATATTCCGGAGACATCCATCTGTATTTATGTCCGGCATGATCAGTATGTACAGAATAGAGAAAAACCAAAGTCGGATTTGTCCGGTTCGCTATCAGGAAAGATAATGCTTTATTATAGTTAGGCACATAGGCATCCTGTTCGAGATAGCTTACTTCGTCTAAGTACTGTTTGTTATATGGATAAAACAGATTGATCCAATTATAATAGAATGCCGTTTTCATCGAAGGAATAGCATCCTTCAAGACCTTAAATAATGAAGGATAATATCCTTCATTATCAGTTTCGATAGCTGGCAACGTAAAATTGGTTATCTCCCAGTTGTTGTCCACAACGCCATGTTGTTCAGGTCCACTTCCTGTCAAATGACTGGTCCAATTGGGCAGAGTAACCGAAGGCATAACCACACGTGTATCAAGCGAGAGTGCACCTTCTCCCATTAATGCGTCTAAATTAGGAGTTCTTGCTTTCAAATAGCCATTTACACAAATACCGTCAAGGGAGATTAAAACAACGCGCTTAGCACGGGGTGTATTAACCTGCGTAGATAGTGCTACTAAGGATTTGGGGAGAGAAGCAATACCTAATGTCAATGCTCCGGTCAATCCTTTTTTTAAAAAAGTTCTTCTTGAGTTTTCCATTTTTATGATTTTAATTATAAGACCTGTTAGCACTTTAGATTCTATTTAGAGTTTATTCTAATAAATTTCTCAATTAGCCAATTACAAAAAGTAAATAACCTGTTTCCAGAAAACAGAATCGAAAAGAAATATATACCACTAATAACCGATCTTAGCTAAAAAGCGAAGGGGGGCTCTTGCCCCCCTCTTTTTAATAAACTATAACTAAAAAGTTTTACTTAACCATCAATTTGACAGTCTCCTTAGCAGCTCTCAAAATATAACATCCGGCTTCCTCTACCGTAAACTTGATATTACCATCAGATTCAAGAGTTTTGACAATCCTTCCAGTCAAATCGTACAGATTTATTGTACCTGTTACATTCAGTACGTATACGTCTTTTCCGACTGTGTATACTTTCAAACCGTTATTTAATGTTTCCATTTCCACACCAGTCGCATTCTTGTCGATAAGTCTCAGATACAAGGGCATACCTTGAGCAAGAGTGAAATCGATTCGGGTCGTACCGTCACCCGGCAAGGTCACAGTAGCACCTTCCATCTCGTCTGCCAATTTCCACTCACCGGTTACCACTAAACTTGTAGCCGTTTCCGTCTCGCTCCATCCCCAAACCGGATCACTCTTCGGACGCAAGTTCGGGTTACATACAGAAAGATACAGAATCTTCTCGTCAGCTTTATACTGTTCCATCAGCAACATCTCGGAACCGGCAGCTTTCACATAACCGTAATTCAAATCGGCAGCGGCTTTGAACAGCGTATAAGCCATCACGTTTCTCGGTTTGTAGTTCAGCACATGCATATCGGCATTTTTTGCTTTCACCTCATACAGTTCACCGCTATTTACTTTACTTTCGATAGCAGCCAAGCCGGCATCATCAACAGCCGGAACCACTACAAATTCATACGATCTATCAGCAGTTTTAATTCCATGATTGATATAAGCTTTGGCAGCCGTTACTACAGCAGGATTATCAAGGTTCTCACCAGTTTCTTCCGGAGAACTCTGTTCACCGTGCTTGATAACAAGTTCATCATGTCCTTTCGGAAGGATATAACCGGTTCCTACCGGATTTATGATACGTACGCTTTCCGTAGAGGCCAATGACTTCGGTTCACTACCCGCGGGCATTTCAGCGCCATTAACCAATAACTGCTTCTGCACTGGACTATCCAGTGTCTGGAACAAGTTGGTAGCTGTAATCATATCATTTCCATATTCTCCGTTGGCAGAGATATCACTTCCTAAACTGATCAATAAACCGTCGAATGCATAAACAGACTTTTTGAACTTCAGGTTAGTAGGTACAAACCGCTGACTTCCCCAAGAATCACCCTGATCAAATTCTGCACCGAACATACCACAGTCTTTCCACGGCAAAGCACCGGCGAAATTGGTAGTTAGAGAATACTGGTCAAAACGGGAAGAAAGATCTTTATTAGGCATCATTTCTTTCCAAGAAGTATAATGAACAGTTGTCGCACCCGGAACTACATTCCAGTCCCATCCACCGTTCTTACCGTTAGTCGGTACACCGGACAGCCCTCTTTCGCCATCATACATCACCTCCAAAGTACCATGTGACTGATAACGTCCGTAACGGTTGGTCTTATCATAAATTTCACCGCCCCAGAACTTCGTGGTCGGACAGCGCATGGTAGCTACCCAATTGTCTTGGCGATAAACACCTATCGGACTATAGTTGAACTGATAAAAGCCTTCACCATTAAATGCAGGTACACCTTCATATTTATCGGTCATCGTGAAATAATTGTATTGAGAAGCCAACTCCGTATCGATACCGGTACCCTTTAGTTCACCGCCGATTTCAATAAGTTGATCTAACACACCGTGTGCAGTCGGTACACCTAAACCGCCCAATAAAGGATGACGCCCTGCCAAACTGTTGGCACACAAATGATCAGAACCTTTCGTTGCCATGAAGTACATGGAAACCACAGCCTTCTTCAGATGCTCGTATGATTCCAAGTCCACTTGATAACAAGTACCCTTCAGCGTATACAAAGCATTTACCCAAGTAGTATAAGCATACATATAACCGTTATAGTGTGTACTGTGGTGGAACCCAGTTCCGTCAGGTTTCAATACATCACGCCCACCAGGTATATAAGAACAGAAATTCTCAAGTAAGGCCTTGGTAGCCTTCGCACCTTTCACTGCCACAGCATCATTCGGAATTTGTACAAAAGAAGTGATAATATTATTAATACAATTGTATACATAGTCTGAACTCTGTCCCGGAACCACCGTCTCATATGGTGCATAAGCCTGATTAGCTTCCAGTATCCAAAGAATAGCCTTGCATATTTCTGTCTTTTGATCCTCGGTATAAGCATTCATGGCATCCAAGAAACCGGCCGGTACATCGCGAACATCTCCGTATCTGCTCCAAGTAAATCCCTGAAAATGACAGAAAATACCCTGATCAATGATCAAATCAATCCACATCGGGAAAGCATCAATCACCCATGCAGGACTACCGGCAATATAAGCAGCAGCCAATGCTTCTACTTTCTTTGACAAGTCAGTCAAGAAAGTCGCATCCACATCCTTGGGAGCTACAATTTGTTTACCTTTTACTGTACCATCAGCATTACGAGTCATTTGCAGATCATCAATTTCTTTCTTGATTTGACGAACTAATCCGGCATTTGCAGTAGGAGTACGTTTGGTCGCATTACGGAGTTTTTCAACCCCTTCCAATTCTTCCGGAGTAGGTTCAACAGTCTCTACTTCTTCACAGTAAGCATATTTGCCCAAAAGAGAAGCGTTGGCCTTATTTAAGAATTGTACATCTTTGGCAAGCATTTCCGGATATTGCCTGTTACCATCTACCGTACTGTTCAAGTTCATATTATCCAGATATACCTTTGCACCAGCAGCATTACCTTCCTTTATACTATAAGTAAAACGAACACGAACTGCCGTCTCATCACCGGTATTTTCATACTCATTGTATCCACGACTGAATTCACGCCATCCCTTAAAATTCTGTAACAAAGTGGCTTTTTTCACACTTTCACCCTTGGCATTCAGAAAATCTACATATATCACATTACCAGTAACTGCCGGAGCATAAATATTAAAGAAAGCCGCATTACGTGAAGTCAATTTCATGCCATCACTTCCGAGCGGGAATTCTATCGTAGCATTGTTTTCATTAACAGTCCATTCCAAACATTGTACACCACTTGTATAATGATCAGTAGAAAGAGCTAATTCACTACCTTTAGCTTCCCATCCTGTAGGAACAGATTGCTCCTCAAAATCATATTTTACAATAACCGGAATATCTTCAACATCACTAACCTTTATCAACTGTACATCGTCAATCAATATCTCAGAATCAGCTTTGTCATTGTAAAAACAAATAGCCATATTGGTACGTTCAGATTCAGTAGCAGCAAACACATTCTTATTAAAGGTCATATCATACTGTGTATCAGAAACCTGTGTCATATCATATTCTACTTGATATGTAGCCCAAGTCTCAGTCACCGAAAATCTTTCATATACACCGCGCCATGCCTTATCCGGATCTGATGGTGCCCCATTGGCCTTCACAAAATAATGATTGATAAATTCTTCATTCGCTTCATCCGTACAACGGGTATAAAGTCTTACCACACCTGCATTTGCACTTTTTGCCTTAAAAGACAACCGATAAATAGCTTTATCCAAAGTACCACCAATACGCTGCGCCACTACAGTAGTATACCATGAAGCCGCATTACCTTCATAAGAAAGAACTTTACCTTGGGTAGCGTCATCCTTGATTGAAACTTTGATATTCTGATTCGTTTCATATTCGTCGCGGCAAGCCGACCATATACCGGTCTCCGTCTTCCAAACCTTATCGGTAGGAGTAACATCTTCGGTAGTAGTCACATCAAAGCCCGGATCTGTCACCAGATTTTCACCTACCGGTTCGTCCGGTTCGTCCGGATCAGACAAATCGTTAATTAACGTCAGTTCCACGTCATCAATCAAAATAGTCGTTTCTGCTTTATTTCCTTGGAACATGAGTATAAAGTTCGTCAAATCAGTAGCCGTAACTTCTTCTGTATCGTTCATAGTAAACTGATACATACTTGTGGTCACTTTGGTAAAATCAAAATCCACAAAATATTGTTTCCATTCAGTAGTCAAAGACTGAGTCTGATAGCTACCATAAAATTTACTATCCGGACTTGATGGCTTACCAGTTTCTTTTACAAAGAATCTATTTACTCCTTTATTACTATTATCAGTCAACCGAAAGAAAGTTTTAACCTGACCTCCATCAGCAGATTTTCCCCAAAAGCTCAATCGATAGATACCTTTCTTTGCTTGTGTTTCTATTCGTTGAGCAAAGAAAGTACTATACCATGTATATGGCTTTCCTGTATATGATGCCACTTTTCCACGATCGGCGTCCTCTGCAACAGCAAAAGAAACCGTTGCATCTTTCACTTCATCTTTACCCGTTACCCATTTATTGAGGACATAAGGTTCAGTCTCAAGAGAAAGAGAAAAATCTGCATCATCGAAACCCGACATCTTAATCAGATTCTCATCGGATGGTTCCGGCTCGTCCGGATCAGACAGATCTTTGATAAGTTCCAACGTAAGGTCATCTAGCAAATAAGTCTTCAAAGAGGTTCCTCCCTGCAATTTCAATACAACATTGACCAAATCATCGGCAGTCGATTCTTCTGTATCTGTCCAAGGAATGTTATAAAGTGATTTGGCAACTTGAGTAAAATTGAACTCCACTGAATACTGTTTCCATTCTGGTGTCAAAGCCTGATCATAAAAACCATAATAAGCTTTGGTTGTTTCTTCTGCCGGTGCTTCTTTAGCTACCATATATCGGCCCAGATCCGCATTACCAGCATCAGTAGTATTAAAGAAAATTTTAATTTTGGCACCATCATCGGATTTGGCCCAAAAAGTCAATCGGTAAATACCTTTCTTCATTTTACCTTCAATACGCTGAGCTGCAAATGAAGTGTAATAAGATGTAGGACGTCCATAGAAAGAAAGTACTTGGCCACGTGTCTCATCATTCACCAATTCAATCTTCACATCATTATTATCCTTATCTTTATTTGCATCATGGTACATCAACCATTCATTAAACACCAACGGTTCCTGTTTATAATCTCCTAAAGAAGAAATTTCTGTGAAATCCGATTTTGGAATCAAATTTTCACTGGTAGTATCTACCGACCGCACAGAAGCCCAGACAGCTTGCATCCCCCATAAGGCTGCGGCACATAACACTACACCTAAAAAAGTCTTTTTCATGTTTATTATTTATTAAAGTTATAAAATAGAAATGTGCAAAATTTAGTTTTACGATCTTCCTTTTGCACATTCCTTTCATTAAGTTACCCTGTTCAAACCTTTACCTTATGAATTACCAAGCGCGGTCGTTTTGTTCAAAGCCACATTCTTGTGTTTCACGTGCCGGTAGAACAAAATGATAAAGCTTACGATTATCCGGTGTAATGCGGGCAGCATCCATTGCTTCTTTAACCCGATCATTAGCCGGACGTTCTACACCGAAAGCATCAGTATAACCATGATTCACTTCATATACCTTCTCATTACGTACCAGATAGAACCAACGTTTGAACTCAGCAAAGAATTCATATCCGTATTCATCAAATACTTTTTGCAAGAACTGTTCCGGAGTAAAACCATCATCCTCCAAAGTATAAGCATGATGAGTAGCTTTGTTTTTCGCTGCACGATAACGTACCCTATCCAAACATTTATAAGCCAATTGATTTGGAGTCCCGGTAGATTTACATTGTGCTTCAGCATACATCAACAATACTTCGGCAAAACGATAAATCGGTGTAATACCGGCACTCTGAGCAGATCCCACACCACCGTAATCACGATATTTATTAATAGCCGGAGCCTTCATGATAGTACGCGTATAAGGTACATTCCGATTATTAATTCTGAAAGTAGCAACAAAATTGAAATCCTTACGTGCATCATCCGGATGATTTTCATAGAATACCGGGTCGGCTGTATAATCAGCCCAGCCGCTTTCTTCCTGAATGAAGTACGACTTCCCATAATTGCTGGCCAATTGTTCCTTGGAATGGTTCAAAGCAAACATATGCTCTGTACGGTCACTTTTATTACCTTCCGTCCACAAATCCCCATAATTTTCCATCAAGTCATATCCACTGTTCTGGATGATATCCTCACAAATTCTGGCAGCATCAGCATATTTACCGATCTGTTTTAACGGCCAACCAGCCATGGTCATATATACATCAGCCAAACAAGCCTTGGCAGCCCAAGCACCTACCCGTGAATTATTGTCTGCACGAGAATAAGCAGGTAGATTAGTAGCTGCGTATTCCAAATCAGGAATAATTATCTTCGTATAAATCTCTTCCGTCTTGTTACGCGTAATCGTAGTAGAACCGTTCAGGTCGGTCGCACACTTAGAATCAATAAAACAAGGTACATCACCAAACCAACGCACCAGATTGAAATAAGCAAACGCCCGCATAAAACGGCATTCGGCTATATACTGAGCCTTAGTCGTTTCACCTATGGTAGTACTGCCTTCAAAAGTCTCCATCCACAAATTGGCAGCCTGAGCCAATCCATACATATTACTCCACATAGTCTGAGAATCACCATCTTGATTGCCGACAGTAATGTCCAGCTGATCAAAATTAGTATGGCGCTTGGCTATATTACCCGTACCTATGTCATCTGCACCTAGTCCCATAATAACAGTACGGCAGTTATACTCATAATTACCTCCCCACAACTCTCTATACAAGCCATCGAGCATGCCTAAACTGTTCTTTTCATTCGTCTCTATATTCTCAGGTGACATAAAACTTAAAGGCTCCTGCACCAACTCCACACACGATGTACCCAACACGCTACACAGAGCTAATGTGATCACTATATTTTTTTTCATAACTACAAATCTCCTTTTCTGTTAGAACGCTAAATTCAAACCCAATAAATAATTACGCCCATTAGGATAATACCCATAATCGATACCCGGTGTCAACGGACTCTTCAAAGCAACCTCCGGATCCAATCCCGAATAACCACTGATTAAGAATGGATTCTGCAGGGAGGCATAAACTCTTAAGTTACTGATACGCATCTTTTGAGTGAGATTCTTAGGTAAAGTATAGCCTAATGTGATGTTTTTAATTTTCACATAACTTCCTTTTTCTATAAATTCGCTAGATGGAGTCAAACCATTAGTCTGGGGTATAAAACCCGGTATACCTGTATTCACGTCATTTTCCGGAGTCCAACGATTCAACAACTCCGGATTCGGACTAAGTATAATATTTTCACCACCTATTAAACGCATTTCACGGGTTTTATTATAAATATCAAAGCCGTGTACACCCGAAATTAAGAAACTCAAATCAAAATCCTTGTATCTGAACGAGTTATTCCATCCCCATTGGAAACGCGGTTGTCCATTTCCTATCACAGTCTGATCTGCTTCCGTAATAGCATCATCACCGGTTAAATCCTTAAAACGATAAGTACCTGGTTTTGCATTCATGGTTGCGGGTGCTTTGGCAGCCTCTTCGGTAGTCCATACTCCTTCGCACACATATCCATAAAGAACACCGACCCTACGACCTTCATAGTAACGATAGTGCCCAGCTTCATATCCTGACAAAGTAATATAATCATTCTCACTAGCCAACTCTTTTATAATAGCCTGGTTCTGAGAAAGCGTTAGAGTAGTATTCCAACTGAATTCATTTCCAACTACCGGATCAGCACCGATAGCGATTTCATATCCTTTGTTCAGCATCGAACCTGCATTTCTCAAACGGCTGGAAAAATTAGTATAGAGCGGTGCATTTACATCCAACAACATATCATGAGTTTTTTTATGATATAAATCCAATGTAGCTGTCAAGCGATTGTTAAAAAAGCCCATATCAAATCCCAAATTCCATTGTTCGGTACGTTCCCATTTCAAATCGGGCTGTCCTAAACGAGACACAGCGAAGGAAACGCTTCCATCGGGCAAAAAGCTAGGATCAACTTGCGTATATTCAGAGTATGCAGCTACACCACTGTTACCAACCTGCCCGTATCCAAGACGCAGTTTCAACTGACTTAAAAAGTCTACATTCTGCAAAAAATTCTCCTGTTTAACGTTCCAAGCCAATGCCAGTGACGGGAATTGCTCCCACTTGTTACCGGAAGCCAATACAGACGATGCGTCATAACGCCAGGAAGCTGTAAGCATGTAGCGATCCATAAATACATAGTTCACACGAGCCAAGGCAGCCATAGATGAAGTTTTCACATGATCTCCCGGTACACTGGTAATCGCTTTAGCAAAACCTGTGTTATTATGACCGATATTAACAGAATACAAGTCACTCACATTGACTTTCTGCTGCATATTATTACTGTGACTCTGCTCAAACACCAATGTGGCATTGATACGATGATTCTTATTGAATTCTTTTATATAAGTAAGAATATTCTGATTATTCCAACTGTAAGTAGGTTGGAAGTTAGTAGAAGCAGATGTCTTACCATTACCGGCCCATACAGCATATGATTTTTCATTATTGGTACTTCCACTCCATTTACTTCCGAAAATAACGCTCTGATTCATACGGAAAGACAAACCATCCCACAATTTCACATCTACATAACCCTGCAAACGGGATGTATAACTATATCCATCGGAAATGACTTCATTAACCATACCCATAGGATTGTAACGCGCTTGACCGGTAATATCAAAATTATTATAGTTTCCTTCTTCATCAGTCGGCAGAATAGTATTCGCCATCGTCATTCCTTCTGCCAATACACCCCGGTATTGGGAGAAACGTCCGCCATTACTCTTGGAATAATTACCCCAAAAATTGAATCCGGCTTTCAACCACGAACGAATTTCCGAATCCACTTTCAAACGATAGTTAAAATTCTGGGCATCCGTTTTGTTAGCAATACCATCGTTATAATTAAAACGGGTAGAGAACAAGAACTTGGTTTTTTCACTACCACCGGAAACAGAGAGTGCATGATTATGCTCTATAGCCACGTCACGAAAAATATGCTTCATATAATCAAAACCTCCGCCATTATAGAAACCGGCCACTTCTTCCGGAGTATAAAACTGTCTGGGTTCTGCATAAAATTCTTTCCCATAGTCATTAGCAAGGTCAGCAAATTCTCCGGGAGACAACATGTCTGGCAAATCATAAGGGGTCTTAAAATTGACATATCCGTTATATTCCACCCGAACTTTACCAGCCTCCGGATTTCTAGTCGTAACCAAAATCACACCGTTGGCAGCCGAAGCACCATAAATAGCTGTCGCAGAAGCATCTTTCAACACCTCAATGCTGGCAATATCCGATGCATTCAAAGATGCTAAACTACCACCGATCATACCATCGATAACCACTACCGGACCACCATCGGCCTTAAGGGAGTTCATACCACGAATACGCATAGTAGCTCCCGAACCCGGCGCTCCACTTCCCGATACGACACTCATACCAGCGATACGTCCCTCCAATGCATGAGAAATATCCGATACCGGCATACTCTTCAATAAATCATCGGTCTTGATAGAGGTTACTGCACCGGTCAAATCGGATTTACGTTGCACACCATAACCCACCACGACAACTTCTTCCAATGCTTGTGTATCTTCTTTTAAAGTAACCGTAAGTGAAGTTTGCCCGTTCACTTTTACCTGCAACGTTTTATAACCAATGTACGACACTTCTAAAGAAGCCTTCGGATCTACATTAGATAAAAGGAAATTACCGTCCAAGTCTGTTATAGTACCAATGGTAGTACCCGTAACCAGTACTGACGCTCCGATAACACTCTCACCGGCAGTATCCACTACCCTACCTTTTACTGTTATCGAGGATTGTGCCCAGCTCGAAAGAGCAAAACAGAGTAATCCTACGAAAAACAAACAAGAAAATTTGAAATTTTTCATATATTAAATATAAAATTAAATTAAAGATAGAGAAAGGAAACACAAATTAACACCACTGGCTCCTTTCTCTATTATCTCTTTACTCAATATCACTCGTTAATCAATACCTTGGCTGTTTCCACACCCGATGCAGTAACAATCTGTACGACATACAAACCATTCTGCAAAGCAATTTCATTATTGCCTTCCTGCAAAACAGCGTTAGCCACAACAGTACCGGCAACTGTATAAACGGTCAAATCAGCGCTTTCAGCAGCGACATTTACAGTTAGCGTATTACCATAAACCCATACTTGACAAGAAGTCTCAGCGTCAATTCTACCGAATCCGGTACCCAAATCACCTTGATAAGCCCCCATATTCACCTTACCGGCTTCTTTCACAAAATCGTTACCAGCCAAATCTGTCTGCAAGTTAGCTTCAATCCAATCCGGTAATACAGCCATTGACTCAAAGTCATGTTGTCCGGCACCGATACAAACAGAACCAGCTTGCAAACTGAAGTCGGCAGCTGCAAGCTCTGCACGTTGCGCGTCATCAGTAGCTACGCCAACAAAAGAAGTCGGTTTCTTAAATGTTTCAGCAGCCGTAGTCGTAATACAATCTCCGCTCACATCATCATTATCTCCATCCACGGCCGTAAATTCCACATAATTTACATAATCTGCCGCATCTACACAGAAAATATCCTTACCTTGATGAGTAGCCGTATTGCCCAACACAATGCTATTTCCCAACTCAGCATAGCTTCCCTCAGCTATATAGATAGAACCTACATTATTGGCAAAAGTCGAGTTTCCAACCCATGTTGACATACCTTGATACATTAACAAAGCAGTAGAAGAGTTATTCACAAGTAAACAGTTTGCCATGCGGAAGTTATTACTCAAAGACAGAACAGCCGTTCTCCAGTTAGAACCGGTAGCCGCATCACATGTTACCGAGTTATTACGGATAACATTTCTTACAAAATCAGCACTTGTATATGCCTGACAAGAAATAACATTCACTTCAGACACATTATTTTCAAACAGATTATCGGAAACAACTACTTTTCTATCAGCGGTATAAGTACCTTCCGTACTTGCAGGCCATTGAGAATTGACACTCAAACAAGAATAAGTATTATCACGGAACACACATCCGGCTACCTTTGTAGTCTGTGCTGCATAAGTATCACCAGCAGCAGTTGCTGTATTATAAATACTAAGGCACTGAATACTATTCTTTTCGAATACACAATTGAGGATCGTATTAGCTACAGCCGAAGCCTTTCCACACTCACGTCCTTGCAATACACTAGCACCCGTTTGCTTGCTTTCATTAAAAGCCGAGTTTCCAGCAAAATAACAATCACGTACAATCGAGTTCTCCTCTACATAAAGAGCCTTTCCACCTATTTTATTATTAATATAACGACAATTTTGGATAACAAAGTTATTATTAAAGTAACAGATCTTATCATTAGTCGTACCATGACCGCTTACCGTCAAACCATCAATGTAAGTCGTTTCAGTTCTATCAAATCCTTTATTTACATCCGTCAAACGATAATCACCACCATTTCCAGTCAAAACCGTTTCATTAACAAATGACCAAGGTTTTGAGGCATCTTCAAGTACACGTTGGTTTATAGCCGTTTCTGTACCAGCAAAACCTCCATATATATCTACATAATCAGCCAAAACCAATGTTTCATTAATTACATAGGTACCTTTAGCCATCCAAATCTCATCTCCTGCAACAACCTTTGTCATAGCCGTAGTCAAATTATCCACAGCTTTATCCCATGAGCTACCGTCATTGCCAGCATTACCGGTAGAAGCTACATATACAACCTTCGCATTTATACTCAAAACAAACGCTAAACAAAATACTAGTAATAGATTTCTTTTCATAACAAATTAGTTTTCGTTAATAATAAATTTATTTCCAAAGATACAACAGACAAACATAACCAACACCTATTTCTGTCCAACAAATGTACAAATTCGTACGCATACTCATTTTTCTCATAAAAGGACTTATTTGTACATAATAGATACAATTCAAGCATTTGTACCACAGATGATATTGTACTTTTGTAATCAAAACAAAGATAGGTAAGTAATCTCCAACTGGATGCCATCCGGGAACTATTGACTTTTTTTTCTATCTTGAAAAACATTTTTCTACCTTAATTACTCTATAAATTCCCCCACGAGATGGTATGTTTCTAAAAAGAATACCTCTCCGTAAAAAAAGAGAGTGTCCACACAGGACACCCTCTTTTTATTATTGATTCTAAAATCCGGTAAAAGTATAGAGAGATGTTCTTCTCAGATCCTTCTTCTCATTTTAGAAAACCAAATTTATTATTCCTTGTACCTTATCACCTTTATGAAGCGTTTTATATCCTTTCTCCGCATGCGACATCAAGAAATTTTCTCTGCCGGCATTATTATAATCAGCCACTAACAGATGAACAAAATCTTGACCAACCCATGTACGAACATGCTGTGTTCCGTCTGATATAATACCAAGAACTCCTCCATCCACACTTCTCAGAGCAGCTTCATAGATATTTTCTTTTGTAGATCGAAATAAATTTGATCCGGCTGCCGTCTGATCAAACGACCAAGGAACAGAAGGTAATTTGGAAGGACCAGCCAATCCGGATATTGGTAAACTGGAATCGAAAGCCTTTACACTCCCTTCTAATGCACCTATATGGTCTTTGGGATAAACACTCCAATAACCTTTCCGTTTCCAGCTTAACTCCGTAAAGGAGACAGGCAATGTAAATACCAAACCAACCTGCCGGGGATGAAGTTCCTGAAGTGCTGTAAAATCATAGACAATCGCCACTTCTCCATCAGCACAAATCTGATATTCCAATGTTCCTTGAGCTTCCTTATAAGTCCCCGTAATTCTTACCTTAATCTCCTTGTCTGAAGAAGCATAAGATATAGATTGTGCTATCCAGTTTTCACAAACAGGATTGAAAGGAGTAAATTTCTGATTCTTTCCTGTCATTTGTATACCTTCTCCCTCTCCATTCAATGGAAGTAACATTAATGTTGGCGCCTGACATAAAACTTCCTTTCCATCAGACCAAACCGATAACATTCCATCACGACGGTTCACAGAAAACAAACAGCGACCTGTTTGAATGTCAATAGTCTCTTCTCTTTCTTCACAAATCAATTTTCCTCCGATCGGCTTTCTTACAGGATCGATTTTCTCTGGTAAAATACGAAAACAGTATTGATCAATTACAAAACCACGGGTACCAACCACTGACAACTCCAATATTTCGGTACACCGCAAAGATTCCGGTAACTGTATCTCAATTGTGCCAACAGAACGAGGGGGAATGTCTGTAATCACCTTCCCTTTTTCCTTTCCTACCTTCCACTCCAATTTGCATTCAGACAAACTACTAAAATTATGTCTGTTCTCAACACGAAAACGTACTTTTCCATCTGAAGACATATTACTCTCTTGGATAATTTTAACCGGACTAAAAGCCTTTTTCATCCCCCAATATTCAGGTTTCTCACGGCGCCAACCATCGACAGGCCCCCATGTACCGTAACCAACAGCTCTCTCTCCTGGTAAGAAAAAGGTATCATCAATACCAGCCCAAACAGCTCCCCCCAATACTCCTTGACTATGATACATACGATTCCACATCTCATCCAGTAAAACTCCCCACATATTGCGTAATCCCGGATCAGCAGCCAACTCCAAACGATTATACGCATTTAAATGACAAAATTCATCAAACACAACAGGACGTTTATCATTACGATACAAATCCGGACCATCCGGTCCCGGATAGTGATGGTTGGTCACTTCCAGCATCCCTCCATCAGCATCCGGCTTCCATTGACTAAATATACGTGGACGCGTCGGATCAATCTGCCTGATCACATCAGAAGCACGTTGAAAATATTCGGCAAACAATTTCGATTCATTCCCCATTGACCACATAATAACAGAAGGATGACTTCGATTCAGATTCACCATCTCAACATGCTGGTTTACCAAAACAACTTCATGTTTTTCCTCAGGTACTTTTGTTTCATGCGCCCAACAAAATGGCGCTTCTACCTCAACAAACATTCCCAATTCATCACATGCTTCCAACAAAGCTTCATCGGGAGGATAATGAGAAGTTCGAATATAATTTACATTAGCACGGCGGAACAATTCCACATCTTTTTTCCAGATACCTCCGTTCACTGAACGCCCTCGAAGCGGCATCACTTCATGCCGACAAACTCCCCGTAGTTTCACCGGCATATTATTGATAAACATCTGGTTCCCACGAATTTCTATTTGCCGAAACCCTATACGACGAATAGTAGTATATAATATATCCCGATTTTCTTTCAACCGACATGTCAATGTATAGAGATAAGGGTGTTCAGAATCCCATTTAACAGGATGAGATATATCAAAATTTATAATTTGCTTATCGATCAGCCCAGCTCGTAAATTACGAAGTGAATACACCGCTGATTTCAAAGGAAGCTCATTTCCTTCAGCATCCGTTAATGTAAAATGTAAAGAAAGATTTTTTGCTTCTGATTTTGATTCGTTAGCTATAGCAACCTCGGCTGTCAAAGTAGCATTAGTATAAAGTGTATCAAATGACGTAGAAGTATGAAACATTGATAAATTGACTTCTGGTAAAGCAAACAAATACAAATCTCTGATGATACCTCCTAAAGGATGAACCGCATAACGAGATGCATTAGATGTAGCATCTGCCAAACTTTCCGAAGCTACGGACACAGCTATCCGATTCTCTTTTCCACAATAAACCAATGCAGTTACATCTAATTCAAATGCCGTGAATCCTCCCAAATGACTTCCAGCCTCTTTACCATTAATATAAATACGGCTATCACTGTAAATCCCATTGCAACGCAGTTTAATTCGTTTATCTTTCCACGCTTCAGGAATTATAAAAGTCCGATGATATCCTGCCGCCTTCCCTTTTTCTACATCAAAACCTTGCATCACCCATTCACCAGGAACTTCAATAGTCTCCCATCCAGATATTGTTTTTTTTCTCCAGAATTCATCTTCCGGTGAAGTATGAAACAACCATGTCCCATTTAAAGAAATTTGTTGCTTTTCAATATTGTCAGGTAAAGGCGACAAACGAGGAACAGATATTTCCTGTGCCTGTCCTCGTGAATACAACATAAACAATGTTATGTAAACCAGATAGAAATACTTTCTCATTCTTTAATAATTTTATTTACAAAAATAATATACTCATATAATATTAAGGAAAACTTTTCATCAAGTAAGATAACCAAAGTTTTATCATCTTTCCATTCTTTCATTTTACTATTACTTTAAGAATTTATTTCAGTCACTTAAAATAAAAGCAAAGATAGCGTATAGTAAAAAAAGAAAGAAAGATTCATCTGAATGGAACGTATGCAGAAAGGGTCGGATATAAGGAATAAATGTACAAAACGGACATCCTACTTTGTTACTTCACGAGGAGAAATGCCCATCTGCTGTTTAAAGATACGCGAAAAGTACTGCGGTGACCGAAATCCGCACAAATAACAGATCTCCTTCACAGACATTTCTGTATTTCTCAACAGTTCGATAGCTCTATTGATACGCATTTGATTGAGGTAATCCAAAGGTGACAAATTGAGATATTGAGAAAACAATCTCCGGAGATAACGCTCACTAATACCAGCATATTCCGCAACATCATTCATTGTAATCTCCGACTGATAATTGAGACGAATATAGGCTATTGCCTTTTTTAATGAATCATTTGTACAGATAGGTAAATAACTCTCGTCCATATAACGATATATTAAAATAAGCAACTCTGCATAGTACATCACAACCAGATATTGATAATATTGGCTCTTAAGTTCCAATTCATTTACAATACGTTGTACCACACGCATAATACGCACATTATTCACAATCTTAATTAATCTGTTTTCTTCAGAAAAAAGAGTCACAGACATAAAGGTAGCAGTCTCACCTTCCGCCTTAAAATTAAAATGAGAAAAAACTTCCGGCAAAAATTCAAGTTGCATCAATGTTGTTCCTTCAGAACCGGCTTCAAACAGATGACTTATACCGGAAGTAATAATCATAATCTCCCCTTCACGAAAAGTGACACTTTCATCGTCCAAATGAAGGATACAATTTCCTTTTTTAACATAATTAATCTCAATACGCAAATGTTTGTGCGGTCCATAAGTTTCAGACGGGTAAAAAGAAATAAAACGAAAAACATCAGCCAATCGTTTGCCTTTAAGGTTTTCTGTTATATTTTCCAATAATCCCCAAAGAGTTTGTTCGGTTGACTTATTCATAATTTTGTGATACTTAAAAAGGTTATTTTTCAGTAGACAAACTTACTATTTCTACCCCAAAGTCCACGTAATTTTCGCTTTTTTTATTTTTTTATAAAGGAGTAAAGTAAGATTGAAACAGAATAATAATCCCAATAGAACATTTTTTTCATATCTATACTCTATTTATTACATATTATAGTTGAAGGTTTCCCTCCAAGTTCGCCCTGAGGGACAGGAACGTTAATAACACGCCCATTAAAATACAAAGTAATTTCATTCAGAGAAGTATTCATACAAGCATCAGTCACCGTAATAATAAAGTTCTCCGATTCTTCCTTTATCAGTACTGCACAAGGCTCAGAAGCAGTCAAAGATATATTACCAACTTCCAATCCCCGATGTCCTGGATAAAAAACACTTTCTATAATTTTCCCATCTATAGAACATGCCGCCTGTACCAATGTATCGTTACGCAATATCCGGAAAGGGAGTTCGTCTTTTGGCTGCCCTCCACCGGCATAGACAACATATCCATAAGTATCATTAACCGGAGTCCGTCCATGATCAGCCCACATGTGCAATATATTTATCTGTTTCGGAAGCCCTTTCTTTTTCTCATTATTATTATTCATCTGCCCCCATCTGGCCTTTATACTTTCACTAGTGGCAAATGCCTTACGCGTAAACTCGGGTAAAATACGGTAAGCGAACTGCCCCTTCTGTACAACCCACATATCTCCTTTCAATGAATTAGCTCCTTTACCTAGTTGCCTCTTTCTTCCTCCCTTCTCAAGTATATATATATCTGACGAATGATTAGTTTGATCAATGGTGGTCCGTATATTTCCTTCCAATTCCGGTTTATCGTTAGTAACTCCCGCTCCAAGAGCTACAAAATAGTCTCCAAACATAAAATATCCTTTATAAGCTTTGAAGTCGTACAATATAGCATTTTGGATTTCCCTGTTTCCCCGATCATTCACCCCATCTTTATCCGATGCATTCATCTTCTCAAAAATATATCCACCCACTGCATAATCTCCACCATCTGTAGCTCCAACTGCGAAATTATGTTTGCTGCAGTATCCCCGCCAGTTTTCAGCAGGATTCAATTTTTCCATTCCTTCACGAGCTGTTACTCCAGGGTAAGCTGTCACATCCCAACCGCCCATAATTCTGAAATATTCATCACCAGAACGTTGAAACAGCGTCAATCCGTCTGTCGTATAAAAATTATAACAGTCGGCAAAAGAAGGAGCACTCTCCAAACCGTCACAACGAACAGAAGCCATATTAACCATAATATGATAATCCGGTGTTTTCTTTATCAAATCGTCATTATTAAAGAACCATCTTGTTCCCTGGTACATGCCGGAACAATAATTTTCCATCCTGATATCATTCCGATCCACTTCCTGCTTCAATTGCAATAGCTCCTGCTGTTCTTCAAGAGAAAATGAATCTTTCCAATAGGTTATGACATTATTCAACAGTCCGGAATAAGGTATAGACGTTCTTTCCGGATTATAGACCGCCGAATATCGATCCAAACAAGGCAAACGATGTCCTTTATAATAATACCAGTTTCCTCCCCGGAAAAAATTCATAAGTGCGGCCGTATTTTCTGGCTTCATTTTTTTTTCCCACGGAGTTCCTCTCAAAGTATTCAAAATGCCTAATGCACTGGCTGTTCCATGAATGGGATACCCCCAAATAAGGCACTGGTTACCATGCCCCCAGCCTGCACCGTCAGCAGTAAACCCTTCCCTCCAAAAAGCTTCGTAATAAGTATTTTGTGAAGTAACGCTGATAGCACCTAAACAAACCTCAGCCACAACATCAACCATCGGTATAGAACTGAACATCGCTGCTACCGGCAAGAGTGCACGGTATCCTAATCCATTACCTCCAACCCACCAGACATGATTACGGAAGCGCTCCACCGAAACCACATTCTTGTCTGTTTCATCATTCCTATAAGGTTGTGTCCAAGCCTGCAGACCTACCGTTTTCAACATTTCACAAGCTTCGGTCACCAACCGTCCAGCTCCTCCGGCTTCCGCCTTGTCCATTTCACTAAGATAACAAAAATAAATATTAGTAGCCATAGTAGGAGTTCCAAAACAAGAGTCCAGAAAACGGGTTGATTCATTTGGACGCCCTGATTCCAGACTAGTATAATGAATAATTGATTTCCACACTTTATCCGAAGTAGACTTTTCGACAGACAATTCTCCTCTACGATAAGCATCCCCTACTATCCAAAGACGAGCCAGAGCTATACTTACCACATCAGCAACAATATTTTGTGTTTCCCTTAGATGCCTTTGGATTTCGCTTTTCTGCAGATATTCTTGTTCTTTTTTCTTCAAGTCCACGAAAACTCCCTCTATATCAATCATATCCAGACACTGTTCGGCTGTAAGAGATTTTCCCAGTTGGTGATAACGATAAGGTCGTGCCGCAAAATCTGAACGAAGTTTCTTTATAGCTTCTCTCTTCCCACTATTGTTTACTCTCAAGCCTTCATTATAGTAACGGCGGCAATTATCAATAGCACTTTGCCTTTCTGCTCTTTGTCCATAGCTTATCAAACTAAGTAATAAAAACAAAATCAAAAATCCTTTATTTTTCATTTCTGTATTTTTATAAAGATATATTACTACAAAGTTCTATTTAATTAAGAATAAATAATGTAAATCAGCAGTTGAATATTGTTTTTCATTTATCAAAAATACTATCATTCAGTAAATCATATCATCAATTCTATCCTCAACCTCATTAAAAAAATCAATATATTAGCAAGGTAATACCACTCATTTTTCTAATTATGATTCCTAATTGGGGCAAAATTAAAACTGATTATATATCTACAGTATTTACGAATCTTCATTCAATATATACTTTTACCAATGAATAACGATGCAAATAACAGAAAAAAAAGACAACTTCTATGTACTCTGCATACAGAGTAATTATATTATTGTTCAAAAGCAAAAAGAAATAGAATATGAAATCTAATATCTTTCTTGTTTTATTTCATTAAAAAAACACTTTCAACAAAAGTGAAGAAAACATACATTAACTAGTTATAATAAGCCATATATAAAATTTTATGCGAATTATATTTGTTATCCTCTCTTGCATATTCTATATTTTCTTCATAAACTTGCAACACGTTTCATAAAAGACTCGGAAAACTAAACACGCTCAAAGAAATTATGAAAACATGTCTCCTTACAATTTTCTTGATTTTATTTATTCCTTTACAAATACAAGCTATACATTTCAACAAATTGAATACCAAAGACGGGTTGGCACATCCATCTGTATTTGCCATTACTCAAGATTCATTAGGTAGAATATGGTTTGGTACAGCAGAAGGTATCAGCGTCTACGATGGTAATACTATTACATCCTACAAACCAAGTTTTAATACAAACGATATATCTTCATTCGAAGGAAGTATTGTAAGCAATATTGTATGTAGCACGAATGGTGATGTATTTTTCCAAACGTCCGAAGCACTCGTTAAATACAACATACGTAAAAGGACTTTCCAATCAATCCAGAACAAAGGAAATTTACCCCTATACAGCCAGCAAGGTGCCATATGGGTAGTTATTGACCATACACTATATCGGTGGAATGAAGATAAAGAAGAACTGGTTCCTCAAATAGAAAAGCTCCCAACTGCTAATACTCGCGCTCTTGTAATTGACAAGAAAGGCCGAAAGTGGTTTTCCTACTATGGTGGAATCTTCTACACAGATGACGACAAACACTTTAATCAGATTATTAATAAAATAAGCATGACAAGCATGTTTCTTTCAAGTAATGGTGATATTTGGGTAGGAAGTTCCAATGACGGATTATTCCGTATACAACCAGACGGTACTATATTAACATACAACACCTCTAACTCATTATCCAAAGGATTACATGACAATAAAATCCGGAAAATCACTGAAGATAAATATGGAAACATCTGGTTTGGAACATTCACTGGACTCTATCGATATAATTTACAAAATGACAAATTCACCTCCTATACGAGAGAGAATAAATCTGGAAGCATTACAGACTCTTCAATTCATACGGTGTTCGTTGACAAGAGTGGCATTCTATGGATAGGTTCCTACTTCGGTGGCGTTAACTATGCATCTATCAATCAAAATTCATTCAACTATTACAATACATCAGATCACCCCAATACACTCTCCCACCCTGTAGTCGGCTGTATGGCAGAAGATAGCCAAGGAAATATATGGATATGTACAGAAGGCGGTGGACTCAACATGCTTAATCCAAAGAAAGAAGCAATCACCCGCTTTAACTCTACTGAACCTCCTTTCTTTCAGCCTCACCCAAATCTAAAATCAGTTCTGCATGATCCAAAGTCAAAATTGCTATACATCGGGACTTATGGCAAAGGATTATACACATATAATCCATTCACAAATACGTTTAAGGCAGAAATCGGACAAGATAAAACTTCCGACCTCAATATCATTAACACCATAATCCAAAATGGAGATAACCTTTTCCTCTCCGCTGCTAAAGGTATTTACATCTATTCTTTAAAAAGAAAAGAAGCTCAATTATTTTATAAAACAAACAAGTCCTCACACGTTCTTCTGGATACAGATACTTGCCTGTGGGTTGCAGTCAACGAACAGCTTTGTAAATTTGACATAAAAACGAGAAAACAACTTTCCGTATATAATCTGCGTAAACAAGGATTTGCCTGTACAATCAGACAAATCTTTGAATCATCTCAAAAAGAGATTTACATCACTACATCACAGTACGGCGTAATGAAACTGAACCGAAAGACTCAACTTTTTGAACCCTTTCCTCAAACCCCTTCTTCACTACTTAACCAATATTGTTACCGGATAGCTGAAACATCAGAGCACAATCTAATTGTCACAGGTGATAATGGAATCGCATTTATGAGTGAAAAAGGAGTTATACAGCAGGTGCTTTCCGTTGGAAGTCCGTCTCTCCCATTAGATGCCTTCACTTCAGATTGTGGACTGAAAGTTGATCGAGAAGGGCAAATCTATATCGGTGGAACTAACGGACTTGTTATTATGAAAGAAAAAAAAGAAAATCTCTCTATAAACGACCAGTTATATTTTACTGAGCTTTATGTTCACAATAACCTAATCACTCCCAACGATCCAACCGGAATTTTATCCAACGAGTTGCCTTTTACTCAAGCAATTTGGTTAAATCACGACCAAAATAAGATTGAAATCCAGTTTTCTTCCACAGCTCCGGTCAATGAAAGTCAAAATTTGTATAAATACCGTTTAATAGGTATCGACAAGACCTGGTATCACACAAATCAAAAATCCGTCTCCTATACAAATTTACCCCCAGGAAAATATACGCTTGAAGTACAGAGAGCTAACCTATATCAAACGTTTCCTACGGCACGTCTAAAAATCACCGTACGTTCTCCTTGGTATACCAGTTGGTGGGGTTGGACATTGTGGACAACCATACTCCTATCCTGTACCGGACTTACCTATCGTACGTTGTATGCACGTAAAAAGCTGAAAAACACTATTAGGAAAGAACAGATGGAAAAGCAACACATCAAAGAACTTAATGAGGCTAAGTTCAAATTCTTTACAAGTGTAAGTCATGAATTTAGGACTCCCCTCACACTAATTATCGGACAGTTAGAAATAATACAACAAGAAAACGAACTGACACAGGTCACCCGTAATAGATTCGGTAAGGTAATACACCAATGCAGGCTACTCAACGACCTAATTACCGAACTCATTGAATTCAGAAAATACGAACAAGGGCATTATATGTTACATGTGTCTCCGTATCCCATTAACCAGTATATTGCAGATATTTGCAACAGTTTTCAAGAACTCGCCTCTCAACGTAATATACAAATCAAGATGATTCCATGTAAAGAAGAGCTTGAGGTATGGTTTGATGGAAAGCAAATAAAAAAAGTAATCTACAACTTACTTTCTAATGCATTTAAATATACTCCCGAAAACGGTACTGTCAGTATAACCTTAACATCCGACAGAGCCACAAACCAACTGCACATATCTATAACTGACAATGGGGTAGGCATAGAAGAAAAAGATCTACCTCACATCTTTGAACGTTTTTATCAAGCAGACAATGAAATACAAGACCAGAAACAGTTCTTCCGAGCAGGCATAGGTTTGGCGTTAGTAAAAAGTATAGTGGAAAAACACAAAGGAAATATACATGTTAAAAGCCAACCCAAACAAGGTTCTATTTTTACGCTCAGCCTACAGTTGGGTAAAGAACATTTAACCAACCATCCTCACGTCCGTTTCACAAAAGAGCAGGACAATACTCTTCCCCTACTACCGGATATACCTCTGCCTCCAAATGAAAAAAATGACACTGAAATGGAATTATTGATAAAACAAGAAAAACCTATTATTGTCCTAATCGAGGACAATACGGAACTTTTAGAGGTTCTGGTAAATATCTTCACCCCACTCTATACTGTTAAAACGGCTATCAACGGTCAAGAAGGACTGGACATAATCCGCAAAGTTAGCCCTAATCTGATAGTAAGCGACATTATGATGCCTGTCATGACGGGTACAGAATTGTGTAATATAATAAAAAACAATATCGAATTCTGCCACATCCCTATCATATTGCTCACTGCATTAAATATGCCAGAACAACATTTGAAAGGATTATTGTATGGAGCAGACGATTATATATGCAAACCTTTTAGACCACAAATTCTGTTAGCCAGATGCAATAACATCATCCGTTCACGTAAAATTCTGTACAACCAATTTGCCCAGAAAACAGAAATTGACCTTTCCTTATTAGCAACCAATAAACTGGACAAGGAATTTCTAGACAAAGTAACAGTAATCATTGACGAAAATATATCTAATCCGGAGTTTAACATTGATCAACTGGCCCAAAATATGTACATGGGGCGTACCTCGTTCTATACCAAATTCAAGTCTCTGACAGGTATGTCACCCAGAGATTTTATGATCAAGCACAAACTGAAACAAGCCATGATACTACTCAAACAGAATAGAGAATTGTCTATCAAAGAAATATCAAATACAGTAGGTTTCAGTACCCCAAACTATTTTTGTCGTCTTTTTAAAGAACAATTTAATATATCTCCCAATCAATTCAGATTAAAAGTTCAAGAAAAAAAGGATAACAATCCAACAGTTGAATGCGAATCGGAGTAAGTATAGTAAAATTCAATTTATATCTGAGACAAGAAATGAACTAAACTCACTACAAACTCACACAAAGTAATCCGATCTGATGAAACGCAGATTAACGCAAATAGACACAAATAAAAGTCAGCTATTTTCTCCTCCTATATATCTCTAAGCCTCATTCTTCCCCCAAAACAAAGAATGAGGCTTTTTCATTTTATAGTTGACAATGAGAAATATTACCCTTACTTTTGCTTCCTAAAAAATATTGTATGCCAGAAACACTTCCAATTCATTTTGCCCCGTTACAAGGATATACCGACGCGATCTATCGTAATGCGCATTCCGCAATCTTTGGTGGAATAGATACTTATTATACCCCCTTTATCCGACTCGACAAAGGAGCGTTCCGGAATAAAGATGTTCGGGATATAGAACCAGGAAATAACGAAGTCCCCCATCTGATACCCCAACTTATCGGACATGAGGAAGAAAAAATTGAGACCATTTTATCCCTTTTCATCGAAAGGGGATATAAGGAAGTAGATATAAATATGGGGTGTCCGTTTCCTATGTTAGCCAAACGTCACAACGGCTCCGGCATCCTTCCTTTTCCCAAAGAAGTAGAGAAACTATTAGAAATCACCCAAAGACATCCGGAAATAAATTTCTCTGTGAAAATGCGTCTGGGATGGGAAAATGCTGAAGAGTGTCTGAAGTTAGCCCCTATATTGAATGTATATCCATTGAAACATATCACTATGCATCCGCGATTGGGAAAACAGCAATATAAAGGAGATACCGATCCGAAAGGATTTGCCGCCTTTGCAGAAGTCTGTCGCCACCCTTTGATTTATAATGGAGATATTAGTAATATTGAGGATATAAAACGTATTCACGACAGTTTCCCCACTCTATCCGGAATCATGATTGGAAGAGGGTTACTGATGAATCCTGCTTTGGCCATCGAATATAAAGAGAAAAAGTCCCTTTCCACCGAGGATATGAAAGAGAGACTGTACAAAATGCACAAGATTGTATTTACCCGTTATGAAGAACGACTTGAAGGCGGCGAAGATCAATTACTCAACAAAATGAAAACTTTCTGGGAGTATCTTGAACCACAAATCGGTCGTAAAGCATGGAAAGCAATACACAAAAGCACAAGCCTGGCAAAATATAATGCAGCAATAGGGCTGCTCTAAACCAGAATGAATAGGACTTTAACCGACTAATAAAGTAATATGCTGATTTTTAATAAAGAATCATACAATTGTTACTCAGTTTTTTAGCATTCTAAAGGAGAATCCCGATATAAACAATATGATTATATTGGTGGACAGAATTGTTTTTCCTATTTTTGCCAAAAAGCGAAGATAAGCTGTACCTTGGCATAAAAAATGAACAAGCTCATTTTATTCTATTCTCGGTTTGCATTATCTTTGTAGCTAATGAAAAAGAATCAAGCATCACCTTTATGACAAATGTAATAAACAAGATAAATTCTTTGTATCCACTCTCTGATGATACCCTACAAACTTTAAAGGAAAATGTAACAATCTGTCATTTCCCCAAGAAGTATAAATTGATAGAGGCAAATAAATTTTGTAAATCGGCTTATTTCATTGAAAAAGGAATGACTCGCTCTTTCTGGCTGGTAAACGGAGAAGAAATAACAACTTCCTTTGCATACGAAGGAAGTATTGTTTTCAGTATGGATGAGCTGTATTATAATAAGATAAGCGAGGAATTTGTGGAAACGCTTGAAGAAGTTGTTGCGTATAAGATATCACTCACCGACTTGCTCCGGCTATTTCAAAACAATATCGAACTGGCCAATTGGGGAAGAATCATTCATCAAAACGAATACAGACGTTTGCACCGTTCACACAAAGATCGATTGACACTCTCTGCAAAAGAGAGGTACGAAGAGTTTAAGCAACAGTTTCCTCAAGTATGTCAGCGGGTGAAACTGGGATATATTGCATCTTATCTGGGAGTAACACTTCCAACACTCAGTCGTCTTAGAGCACATAAATAGTTTTCATATCCGGCAAGATTTTGTCGCAGGACAATTTTTTAGATGTATAAGTTCCGTAACTTTGGCGCGTCGTCAATGACACTACTACTAATAATAATTTGAATTATAGATTTAACATGAAAAACATCTCTGCTTCTGCATTTGCAGACTCTAAACCTCACTACGAACTCCTTGACGGGCTGAGAGGCGTTGCGGCTCTTGTAGTTATATGGTATCATATATTCGAAGGCTACGCTTTTGCCAGTAATGGTACTATTGACACTCTCAATCACGGATACTTAGCTGTAGACTTTTTCTTTATCCTTTCGGGGTTTGTTATCGGTTATGCTTATGATGACCGCTGGGGGAAGGGTCTTACTATGAAAAATTTCTTTAAACGTCGTTTGATACGTCTTCATCCTATGGTAATCATGGGTGCCGTTTTAGGCGCTGTTACATTCTATCTTCAAGGGTGCGTGCAATGGGATGGAACACATATTGCCATATCAATGGTGATGTTGTCTCTTCTCTGTACGATATTCTTTATTCCTGCGATGCCGGGAGTGGGCTATGAAGTTCGTGGCAACGGTGAAATGTTTCCTTTGAACGGACCTTGCTGGTCGCTGTTTTTTGAGTATATAGGAAATATTCTTTATGCCTTGTTTATTCGCCGCTTGTCTAATAAGGCATTAGCTGTACTTGTAGCAGTGTTGGGAGTTGCATTGGCATTATTCGCGGTTCTTGATATATCTGGTTATGGAAATATAGGAGTGGGCTGGACATTGGACGGTGTAAACTTCGCCGGCGGGACATTGAGAATGCTTTTCCCTTTCTCTATGGGTATGCTTTTGTCACGTAACTTCAAGCCTGTAAAGCTGAAAGGTGCCTTCTGGATATGCACAATTATTATGATTACTTTGTTCGCAGTGCCTTATCTGGAAGGTGCGAAACCATTTTGCATAAATGGTGCTTATGAAGTATTTTGTGTTATTGTAGCTTTCCCTATCCTTGTCTGGCTGGGAGCATCGGGAACCACAACAGATAAGAAGTCAACCGTGATATGCAAGTTTTTGGGAGATATATCTTATCCTGTCTATGTGGTACATTATCCTATTATGTACTTGTTCTATGCGTGGTTGATTAAAAATCAGCTCTATACTTTGGGTGAAACCTGGCAAGTTGCTTTGTGTGTTTACGCATTGAGTATTGTGCTGGCTTATCTTTGCCTGAAGCTATATGATGAACCTGTAAGAAAATGGTTAACCAGAAAGTTCCTGGCTAAGAAATAAGACTATATCTTTTCTACCAGAACATGAGACTGTATCAAAAGCCTAAGACGACTATCAATAGATAACCGTAGAAACGCAGATTTACGCAAATTAACGCAGATTTAATTGAATCTTTGCGTAAATTTGCGTAAATCTGCGTTTTAACGATAGTAGGTTTTACGATTGGCACAACCTCATTAAACATCAGTTTTTAAAAGGAATCAGTTCGGTATCTTGACTCATACCGTCTTTACAGATGAAACGAATCACCGTAGAATTCTTATCTGAAGATACAACCTGGCAGGCAGGCGTTTCTTTCACATTCCAACATCCTTTTAATGTAACCGTCACTGGAATCTCTCCACTATCATTATCAATCCAGGGACGGGAATAGATACTGCGCTCTACACGTTTACCATTTTCATCAAAAGCTTCGTCACTCGGACCACGATAAAAAGCAAGATCGGGCTGAGCCACCGTAAGCAGAGCTTTTCCTTTTTCTTCATGTATCATTACTAAACAGGAAGTATCTGCTTTCATCAACAAGCCTTTAGGCAGATCGACAGAAGGAGTTTCAAAGAGCACATACGAAGTGGTATTACTTTTCAGATCACGTACAATATGTGCATTACGATCCTTTTGTAATACTTTATACGAAGGTTTCTTTGCAAACTGCTTCATAACGGGTGCAGTGATCTGGGGAAGAACAGCATATTCATAAGAAGCCCCTTTGGGCGACTTTCCATGATCTATAATCAAAGATACCCAATCTCCTTTTGTCTCTTTATTTACTTTTTGTGCACGTGAATACTGAGGAAATTTCTTCTCAAATTTAGTAGCAACAGGTACATAATATCCCGTACCAATATGATCTATCCAGACTTTACCATCACCTTGATATGTCTTCCAATAGGCATGTCCTGCGGAATCTGTCACAGCAAGTTGAAAAATGGTAGTTTCCGTAGGATATTCACTATTCGTATTCTCAATGTCTGATCCAAGACATACAATCACTCCGTCAAAGAAATGAAAAGACTTACGGGCACGGTGTGAACCATTGTATTTATCGTGTTCATGCAGTTTCATTCCAAAATTTCCATTCTGATGTTGTTGAGACAAGCCACCGGCAAATGCTTCATCCGAATAAAGCATCTCTTCCATCCCAGAAAAAGTATCAACATTGTAAACTTTAGCCTGCAAATCATCAAATGGCAGATGAATAGAAGTCACACCGGGGATCCGGTTCCAATTGAATCCGGCTTCCTGCCAACCGCTCGTAGCTGGAGTCACAACTGCCTCCGGAGCAGCAGTCAGTATCTGCATACTTCCATGAGCCAGATAGCGTCCGTAAAGATTAGCTCCAAGATAGTGTTCGGCCGCCCAAAGATAACGTGAATGCCCACGGACAACTGCAGCCCAGTTACTACGACGCTGGACAGATACACAGCCATATCCCAAAGCGAGGTTTCCCTGCGGATCCGGTTCCGGTCGGAACCCTTTATCGTACAAGAGTTTTGCCATATGCCTCTCTTCCTCATTACTAAATTGAGGCATATATTCCGGATCTTCGCCTGTAGAAGATGTACCGGCTACCAAACGAAGATAGGCTGCTGCCATATCAGCATCAAAATCAGCCTTTCCATCGGGCGTACCCGCAAGAGCCATCACTGCATATTGCATCGGAATAAGTTTTCCCTTTCCATCCGGATGACGTCCGGACATAGATAGTGGGAAATTGAGTTTATTACAGTAAAAACGCATCGTAAGCAATACTTTCTTCACTGTCTGGTGAGCCAGCTCAGATACAGCAAAATCAGTATGATTGAATAGGTAGATCATATTTGAAGCTCCTTCCAAACCTCCAACAGCATAAGCAGGATAATTATTCCGGTGATGAAAAGCTCCTCCATCCTTCTTGAAAGCTCCGGCTAACCCCAAAGCCGGACGGCAGCCATAATCAATCCACCTTGAAAAAGATTTCAGATACTGAAGTTTTTCCGGCGTATCTTCCATCATCAAAATACTTGCAATACGTCCTGTTGTTTGCGTGTTGAAAGAGTCCATATCAATACCATCAACCTCTGGTTTCGGATAGACTTCATTGGTTATGGCATACCAACGTAGTGTGCGCTCGGCCTCATTTAATTTCCCAGCCTCACGAAGCACGTCTTTCATCAGGAAATAGGCCAGATATAAACCACGCACACTATAACCATAATGATGTATATTTCCCCAGCAACTGCCAAATGCTACTCCCTGATCGGTAATATGATCATACATGGCAAGAAACTTATCTTTCATCTCTGCTCTGACAGAATCATCCGAAGCATTGTTATAAGCTACGGCAATCCGTTTCATCAAGTCAAAATAAGCTCTCATTTCCACACCTTGTTTGGTAAGCATATCTTTGTCCCAATCAGGAAACATACGCTCATAAGCTTCAGAAGCACGTACCATAAAGATGGGTACACCCGTCACTTTTCCATCTTTATAAGAGATATTATAAAAATCATATTTTTTACGAATCATATCAATCTCTTTCTGCGATAACATGGAAGATGTATATACCATATCACGGAAACGTTTCTCTATCAATTGCATATCCCGTCTTTGCTTTTCACTAACCGGAGTAAGCTCAATATCCGGTTTGAACAACGAATGCTTATAGACAACAAGCCAATGATTAGTAGTTTCCGCATTAACAAAAGGCACCTGTAAATCTGCAGTCTGCTGGCGGGCGTCCACTTTTATTGCTGTAATAAGATGATCGATAAAAAGCTGACCTTCTACATCCGGCACAACCATACGAAGTTCATTCATACCTTCTTCCGGGGTACCCTGCATATCGCGTTCATAACATACCCAGGCAGCACGCCAACCTTTGAAGTTAATCCCAAAAGGAAATGACGTACAAACCTTTCCATCTTTCAGAAATTCAAATTTTATTTTTTTATCTTGTGGCTGCTCGTTATATATCCATACAATAAAAGCCGAAAGATAGAGATCTTTCCCGGTAGGATCTTTTTTCTCAAACTTCAGATCTTTTTTCAAAGAAAGTATTGCATTCGGTTGAAAAGTCCATAGTAATGAATGCGTACCATCTTTATAATGTTCCGGTGAAATGGATAGTTTTGAAGATTCGCTACTGATACAAGCAGGAACTTGCGACTCCTCAAAAGAAAACATACGATCATTCTTCACCAATTGTGCCAATAAGGTAACAGAGCTAAAAAGAGAGAGAAAAACTGCAGCTCCCAATTTCATAAAAGATTGTTTCATCATTTAGAGTATTAATTGTGTGGTTATCACATTTGTTTGATTTGAAATCCGGTCATCAGGACATGATTCTGGAGCAAACGGAGGCCAAAATATCCATCTCCCTCTCCCGGTTTTAAAGGAGCGCGAAAAAGTTCCTCACCGTTCACAGTATAAGTTGTTTGTTTTTTCTCTACACGAATCACAATATGATACCACTTTCCTGCTACCAGAAGGTGGGCAGGATCAGTATACTCGGCAATTAAGGGTTTTACACGGGCATCATCGGCCCCATAAAATTCAGCATAGTAGCGACGGAAACGGGTGGTTGTATTTTCATTGCCACCATAGCCCACATAGAATAGATTCAATGTATTATAATTTTTGAAAACTCCGTTTCTCCATTCACTGCGAGCAAAAATATTATCAGGATACTGCGGATCATTAGCAGCCCAGAAACAGTTCAGGTCACTCAGCCGATCCTGCTTTCCACCTTCCATTAACATAGCTATGTGATAACTTATTTCATACTCACCAGTCAATGGCTCATTATACCATAAAGTGAGACCTGCAGGTACAACAATGTCCAAAGTATCCGAAACCGATGATAATTGCATAGCAGCAGATTCATCCTCTGCAATCCAATTTTCAGCTAAAGAGGTATTATTTTTTCCGGAAGGTAGACAGGCTGTTACCAACCAAAGAAAAGTAAATAAAGCAGTGCTACGGATAAGAATTCGTTTCATTTATTTATGTATTAGTTTTGAAGATTACTACCAGATACAAAGAAACCCCTCTTTTCGGAAAAAGAGGGGCTTAAATCGTACAGAATAATACAATAATTATTCACGAGTCCGTGGATAGAAGGACTTCTTGTAGAGGGACGAATCTATTTCACCACAGAGTAACACAAAGTATTATTTATCCGTTTTTGACATCTTATTTTCGAGTCAATCACCCTCTATTCAAGTTTTTCCATCAAGGGTGCAGTTCTTTAAATGCTTTATTATCTTCCTGAACCTGAAGTATTGTTTCTTTAAGATCACCAATCGGAAGGTCAAATCCATACCAGCCGGTATAGCAATCGGTCACATACCATTTTCCTTCAATCAATTCAAATTCTACACGAAGATCTATTTCAGATTCCTCATACCCGGCTTCAAAAACTTTGTGGGCAGGTTCATTAAGCGTATATTTTGAAACATACACACCGCCTTCTTCCTGGGTAATGCGTTCTTCTTTCAATACCTCACTATCCAACAATGGCCATTTCTCTTTGGTGAAAGGAAAAGTTTTCTCACTGTTTCCATCATCAGTCATCAAAGTAATAGGAGTTTTCAGCGGAAACTTAATACGTGTATACTGATAAGCTGCACTGGAAGTGAACTTTTCTAAAAAAGCTGGAAAATCCTCCCCATCTACATTGGCAGCAAGAGCCTCTGCTTTTCTTTTTGACATATTGCCACAGGACACACAGCAAACACCTGCTAACAGAACAGCTACCAACAGGTAAGACACAACTCTTTTTGTTTTCATAATTAACTGCATTTAAATTGGCTGCAAAGATAATGCAAACCGAGAGCAGAATAAAATGAACTTATTCATTTTTTATGCCAAGGTGCAGCTTATCTTCGTTTTTCGACAAAGATAAAAGAAGTTTGAATGCGTTGAGTAAAAGAGGAAAAATATTTTAGTTGCCTGATAATTGGTTAGTTTTATCATTTATTTCTTTCGTAAATACTCATAACCAAAACGGCAATAAAGACATTTCTTTTTATCGCAATACTCTTTTTGAAGTTGCAGTAAAGCCTGACTATCGGCAGCTGTGTGTACAGACAATCCTGCCCCACTCCACAGACGAGTCACATAATTATTTTCCGCCTTCAACTCTTCCAGAAAATCAGTAGCACGATCACACAAACGTTCATCCGCTTTATGTAACCCGTAGGCATAAAGAAAAGGGACAACAGTATTGATAACTAACAGATTTTGTGCATTTACACCAATTCCCTTTTCTTTTTGGGGAGAAGATTTACCAAATATAAAATGACTTTCCCAATAGGGAGAAGTCTTTGCTATCAATATCTGCCTGATCTCTTTTAATGTCTTAGCCTCCATCACACGCGAAAACAACGAACGTTCCTCTTGGTAAAGAGCTGCTAACTGCGCCAGACGAACATGCGGGAAATTACCCGGACGAATCCGTAGAAAACGCCATAAAGTAATATCCATTACAGCAGACAGTTCAAATTTATGTTGTAAATAACGGAACTCATTCTGTAATCGGACCTGATAATCATCCGTAGCATCCTCTTCCAGCAATCCTGCCTGTCCAAAGAAAAAAGCTTCTATTTGTACCAAATCATCCCGATGCTTGTCTACCGCACGAAAAGGGATCAGGGTGGCCCATGTCTCAAAAGCATCTCCATTCAGACCAAAACCGAAATTGCGGGCCAGGGTAATGAAAAAAGCATCCTCCCAATTATTATTACAAGAATGCAACCGTTTGGCAATCACATCAGCCTTTTGTTGAAAACGTTCTGTCTGTAATGCACTAAGCCAGGAGTGGATCGTCAGTTTAGGTAAAGCGGACAAAATAGAATAACAGGGAGGATAAATATCACTTGCATGAAGTTCTTCATAATGTTGCTTTACATGTTCCGGACACACAAGTAACAACTGGGGAACCTGCCCGCCATTAGAACAAAAAACCTCACAATCGGCTTGTTCAACAACATGTAAGATAACCGAATCATAAACCTTGTCATGATCGTGTCCATGGCGATACCAATCGGAAGAAATCGTATGTATTTCTACATTACCCACCCAGAGAGTGTCACCTATCTTTAGTTTGGCGTTAAAAAAGTCGGGACCGGCATGCTTGTTTTGTAAACCGGCATCAATGACTTCTACCGGCAATCCTGAAGTTGTTTGTAATGGAGTCAGAGGGAATATTTTGTGTTTCCAGACATAGTGCAAGAGTTGTTCCATGTTAACAAGACGTTAATGTGTTCGACAAATGTAATAAAAATCTTATCTTTGCGACTATTATTTTGAATATAAGTCAGTAAAACAATGAAAATAGCATTAATCGGTTATGGAAAGATGGGCAAAGAACTGGAAAAAGTTGCCCTTAGCCGCGGACATCAGATAGTCTGCATTATCGACGTCGACAATCAGGATGATTTTGAATCTGAAGCATTCCGCTCTGCGGACGTGGCTATTGAATTCACCAATCCGACAGTGGCATACAACAACTATATTAAGACATTCAACGCCGGCGTAAAGCTCGTTTCGGGTAGTACAGGATGGATGGCAGAACATGGTGACGAAATAAAGAACCTTTGCGAGAAAGAAGGGAAAACACTTTTCTGGTCTTCTAATTTCAGTCTGGGAGTCGTTATTTTCTCTGCTGTCAACAAATACCTGGCAAAGATAATGAATCAGTTCCCGATATATGATGTGTCCATGAGCGAAACACATCATATACATAAACTCGACGCACCAAGTGGCACTGCTATCACGCTGGCCGAAGGTATCCTTGAAAATCTGGACCGCAAAGACCATTGGGTAAAAGAAGTAGCCGCCACAGCCAACGAACTACCTATTCACTCCATTCGCGAAGGAGAGGTTTTTGGTATTCACACCATTCGTTATGACTCGGCAGCCGATAGTATCTCCATTACACACGATGCCAAAAACCGTGGCGGATTTGCCTTAGGTGCTATATTAGCTGCCGAATATACTATGGATAAACAAGGATATCTGGGCATGAGTGACTTGTTTCCGTTTTTAAAAGAATAATTATAAATAAATTATATCATGGAAAAAGCAACGCGCGCACAATGGATTAAATGTGCCATCGTTATCCTCCTCTACCTGGCTTTTCTGGTATGGGTAAAAAGCTGGTGGGGACTCATCGTAGTTCCTTTTATCTTCGACATTTATATCACGAAGAAAGTCCCCTGGTCATTCTGGAAAAAATCGAAAAGTCCTGCTGTACGTAGTATCATGAGTTGGGTGGATGCCATTGTCTTTGCATTGGTAGCTGTATACTTCGTGAACATATATGTATTTCAAAACTATCAGATACCTTCTTCTTCTTTAGAGAAATCTCTGTTAGTAGGTGATTTTCTATACGTAAGTAAAATGAGCTATGGGCCTCGTGTTCCCAATACACCTCTCTCTATGCCATTGGCACAACATACATTGCCTCTTGTCAACACTAAATCATATATCGAGTGGCCGCAATGGAAGTATAAACGTGTTCCGGGATTTGGTAAAGTGAAAATGAATGATATTGTAGTATTCAACTTCCCGGCAGGAGATACCGTAGCTGTCAGCTATCAACAAACTGACTTCTACGACAACATCATTTATCGGGAAGGAAAAGGAACTTTTTCCAACCCTATTAACATGGATAGTCTGAATCGCAAGCAACAACGGATCGTATACGACCTTTATCGGGATGCCGGCAGGAAATACGTACTTGCACACCCCGAAAAGTTTGGTGAAATAATCTATCGACCGGTAGACCGTCGTGAAAACTATGTAAAACGTTGTGTCGGACTTCCGGGAGATACTCTTCAGATAAAAGACCGCATCATATACATCGACGGTAAAGCACAGGAAGAACCGGAAAACCTTCAATTCCTCTATACTGTACATGCCACCGGTAAGATGATACCCGACGAATTTCTCCATGACGAGTTGGGATTAAGTAATGAAGATACGGAATACTACCAACCGGGAGCCACTATTTTCTACTTGCCACTTACCCAAAAAGCACGTAATACGTTACTTGCACGCAAAGACCTTGTTACTTCGATAGAACCAATCTCGACAGATAGGCCCTCGCACGATCTCTATCCACAAAATCTGTATACAGACTGGACAGTAGACAATTATGGCCCCATATGGATACCTGCCAAAGGTTCTACCATCACACTGACAATGGATAATCTTCCTATTTATGAGAGATGTATTGTTGCGTACGAAGGTAACAAGCTGGAAGTGAAAGACGATGGTATCTACATCAACGGACAAAAAACAGACAAATATACCTTCCAGATGGATTATTACTGGATGATGGGTGATAACCGCCATAATTCACAGGACTCCCGCTATTGGGGGTTTGTACCCGAAGACCATGTAGTAGGTAAGCCAATTGTAGTTTGGTTATCTCTCGATAAAGACCGGGGATGGTTTAACGGAAAGATCCGCTGGAACCGTATCTTTAAATGGGTGAAATGAGTGTGAGTTGATGAGTTGGTGAGTTGATGAGTTTGCGAGTCGATAAGTTTATGAGTTGGTAGGTTCTTAGTAGTTATCATAAATTGAAACTAAAGAACTAAAGAACTAAAACGCCATGAAGAGAAATCTAAAATGGATAATAGCATTAGCCGGAGCAATAATCATCGTATTATTGCTCCGCAGCTTTGTTTTTACCTCATGCCTTATCCCTTCGGCAGGTATGGAAAATTCTCTCTTCCGCGGTGAACGTATATTAATAAACAAATGGAGTTATGGACTTCGCCTGCCACTGATGTCTCTTTTTTCTTATCACAGATGGAGAGAACGAGAAGTGGAAAAAGAGGATATTGTTGTATTCAATAATCCTGCGAGTACAACACAGCCCGTTATAGACAGGCGGGAGGTATTTATAAGCCGTTGTGCAGGTGTACCAGGAGATACCTTATTGATTGATTCACTATTTACGATAGTGTCCTCCCAAAACGTAGCAGGACCCGACCGTAAAAGGTTATATACCTACCCGAAAACCAGAGAAAAACAACTTGATTCGCTCCTGAGCATTTTATCCATAACTCCCAATGAACTGATGGGACAGGATTCCGTCAATAACGTACGAAGTTTCAGCCGTTACGAATATTACTTACTGGAACAGGCCATGAACGGATCAAACTGGATACAGCCACTTGAGTCAGACCGGGAAAAACAAGTAGTTAACCCGCTGATAATCCCCCGGAAAGGGATGGCCGTCCGGGTATACCCCTGGAACAGGACACTACTCCGTAACACACTTGTATTGCATGAAGGTAAACATGCAGAAATCAAAAATGATACATTGTATGTAGACGGACACCCTGCACAACACTGTTATTTCAGTAAGGATTATTATTGGATGGTATCCAATAATTCCGTTAATTTATCCGATTCACGCCTTTTCGGACTTGTACCACAAGATCATATTATCGGAAAGGCCTCTCTTATCTGGTTCTCCAAAGAGAGTAATACAAATCTGTTTGAAGGTTACAGGTGGAATCGTTTCTTTCAACCTGTACGATGAGAATAATGATGAATATTTAATGATGAATTACAAATGAAAACTGTTTTTCTCTCTTCAGCCTATCTGGCTCCCGTAGAATACTATAGCAAATTGGTTACCTATGATAAAGTTTTTATCGAGCAGCATGACCACTATATGAAGCAAACCTACCGTAATCGTTGTACTATTGCCGGTCCGGATGGTGATATTGCACTTTCTATCCCTACTGTAAAGCCGGCAAATCCGAAATGCCCCATGAAGGATATCCGTATTTCCGATCATGGAAACTGGCGCCATATGCATTGGAATGCAATTGAATCGGCCTACAATAGTACTCCGTTTTTTGAATACTATAAAGATGACTTTCATCCGTTCTATGAGAAGAAATACGAGTTTTTAATCGATTTCAACGAAGAACTCTGCCGACTTATTTGTCAACTGACAGATATTGAACTACACCTAAAACGAACCACAGAGTATAAAACGGATTTCGCTCCGGATGAGTATGATTTCAGAGAAGCCATCCATCCCAAAAAAGATTTCCGGGAGACGGATCCGGAATTTATTCCCCATCCTTATTACCAGGTATTCGAAACCCGGAATGGTTTTCGTCCGAATTTAAGTATGATAGACTTACTATTCAATATGGGGCCGGAAAGCTTATTAGTCCTACAACCACAAACAAGAAAATAGAGCAATAACCTTTTTAAGATATTTCTAAACAAGAAAGCATCTTCAAACAATCTGTTTCTATTTCTTTTCGAGATAAAAAAGAAGTAGAAGAAGACAGGCAAATTTATACTCAATCAACACATAGAAAAAGTATACTAAAAAAAAGCTTCTCCTTCCTTTTCCTAAACCATTATTTCGTGTTTTTATCACGAAGATACACCGGTACAAGCTTTTGAGATAAAATTTAAAAGTGCACCGGTACACTAAAAATAAAATTCCATCCGAATGATACCAGGCTTTGAAAAGTTTAGTAAATTCAAAACAAAAACACTATGAAAGCAAGAGTTACCTCATTTATTGTCGTTTTATTGTTCACAACCGGCAGTATGTATGCACAATCTATTTGGGATGCAGAACATCTCAAAACCGTCAAACAATCTATACAGGAACAACCCTATTCAGACATCTTTCAGGAACTAAAAGTAAAAGCTGATAAATTACTCAATGCGGTTCCTTATTCCGTTATGGATAAAGAAAAAACACCTGCCAGTGGAGACAAACACGACTACATGAGCCAGGCGCGTTATTACTGGCCCGATCCGACAAAACCCGACGGCTTACCATACATCAGCCGCGACGGAGAGTCAAATCCTGAACTGAACAAACTGGATCGTAATCGCTTAGGAAGTACAGCCAGCCGAATAACAACACTCAGCTTAGCATGGTATTTCAGCAATGACGAACGTTATGCACAAAAAGCAACGGAACTGATCCGTGTATGGTTCTTTAATAAAGATACCCGAATGAACCCTAATCTGGAATATGCCCAAATGATTCCGGGACACCACAACAACAAAGGGCGCAGTTTTGGAGTGATTGACACTTATTCCTTTATAGAAATGCTCGATGCAGTGCAATTGCTGGAACAATCACAAGCATTCACCAGTAACGACTCCAAACAACTCAAAGCCTGGTTTGGGGAACTGTTAAACTGGATATTGACCAGCGAACAAGGAAAAGAAGAGCATGATGCCAAAAACAATCACAGTATAGCCTATGATGCACAAGTAATCGCTTTCGCTATGTATGCCGGAGATCAGGCCACTGCAGAACGATTCGTTAAAGAATTCCCCGAAAAACGTGTTTATAAGCAAGTTGAACCGGATGGGAAACAACCTCAGGAACTTCGCCGCACACTCGCTTTTGGTTATTCAGAATACAACTTGCAACACATGCTTGACATCTTTGTAATGGGAAAGAAAATGGGACTTTCCCTCGACAACAGTACTTCTGCCGACGGACGTAACTTCTACAAGGCAGCTGATTTTCTTGCAGCCTATCTGGGTAAAGATGTATCAGCATGGCCTTATCAGCAAATCAGTGACTGGAATATGAAACAGCAAGAGCTTTGCAAAGACTTGTATCGTATCTATCTGATGAATCCGACACGTACGGATTATCTTAGCCTGTACAAAGCCAACAATAAAATAGATATCAAAAGTGAATTCATTCTACTTTATGTACGTCCCGAAGATATAAGTAACAAGTAATATCTTATTCACAAAAAAACAGCAGTAAAAGCTCATCTGGCAAAAAGTATCAGCCAGATGAGCTTTTTCATTATCTGATCTATATATCCCCCCTATTCTATTCAGTAAATCATTTTATCCACCTTTCTCTAAAGAAATCCCAATTTTTCCACTTTATAGGAAAATATGTACCCGTCTATTTCCTCTACATGAGATACTTTTGTGATAAGTTTTATGATGTGATACTTTAAAAACCAATCAATTATGAAAAACTATTGGAGACTTTTCCTCTCTTTACTTTTTTTGTGCAGCGCTTTATCCCTGCAGGCTGCCGTAAAATCGTTCACAGAATCTTTTGTCCTTTACGCCAATTCAGAGGGGTTAACCGCCGCTTATAATGAAGGTTGGTGCCTTGATGGAAAAGGATCAGGAACTTTCGCTTATTATTCATCCCGTTCGGCTACATTTCCCGATGCACTTACTGACGGCACCGTCACTATGGAATCGGACTGGCTGGACGTTAAAGGAGCTAATAACAATAAAGGAGCTGTATTTACCGTCACTGGTATCTCCGGACTGAAATTAGCCTTTCAAAGTGGTAGTGCCGCAACCCGCTATGTGCGTGCCGTTGTTTCCGGCAATGCAGGAACAAATATTACTCTGTTAGGAGGAAGCGATGCCAATGAGGCAGGTGTGCTTGAGACCTCTGATTTGATCCCTGCCGAACAGTATACCATCACTGTCACCTCCTGGGCAGAAGAAGCTTGTACAAGTGGAGCCGACAGTCGCTTGTATTACGTAGCTTTCATTGCAAATTCTCAGAATCTTCCTAATGCCGCCTACGTCTACGATTCTCAATATTCCAATTACTCCATTACCAAAGATCCGGTCTATCTGACATTGGTAAAATCGTTTACAGTAACAACGATTGATGCAAACAACTACAACTCCATCCCGGGCACTTATTATAAAGAGAGCTTAAAAGAGTACGATCTGGTAGTTGCTTCTGAGTCTGTTGCCAGTACAAATAAATTTGGTATAGCCCTATCAGACCTGGTAGGAAAAGTTCCAATGCTAAATTTAAAAGCGTTTTATTATGGAAGTGCGTCCTGGAACTGGGCCAGTGCAATAAATCCCACAGCCGGTTCTACAGGATGGAATCAAATCATAGTATCCGATGCATTTAAAACACACTCTCTATTCAAAGGCATCAATTTTGACGGTACCATCACTCTCTTTGACGGTACAGCGAAAACAAGTAATAATGTACAGAGCTATACCTCTCCTAAAGAGATTATCGCTTCGGATGAAGTACTTGCTACCAATGCCTCAAACGGATACAATGCCATACATGAGCATAAACAGAGTAACGGAAAAAATGGCTATATACTCATTCCCCTCTCTTATTCCGCAATCGAAACATTAACTTCTGATGCAAAAACGCTGATCACAAATGCAGCTTCTTATCTGGCTGCAACAAAAAGTGAATATACCGTGCCCGCACAAGTGGAAAATCCCGTTATCAGTTATGACACCGATAATAATGTAACAATCAGCTGTCCCACCCATGGAGCTACCATTTATTACTGTAAAGACGGCTCCGCCTTATCCCCTTCAGCCTCTGTATATACAGAAGGGTTCTCTTTGAATACAACCACCACACTTAAAGCAATCGCTGTAAAAGAGGGAATGCTTCCGTCGGAAGAAGTTTCCGAATATATTGTGATTGCCAGAGAATGTGGGCCGCAAGTACTCGATCCGGAGCGTCTGAACCGGGGAACCATCGCAACCTACACCAACGATGGAATGCTGGTAAACTGGCGTTGGCTTGCCACAGATCCCGATGATATTGCTTTTAATATATATCGTGACGGTACAAAACTAAATACTCTGCCCATCTCATCACGTACCAATTATCTGGATGCTGAAGGATCAGTTAATTCAAACTATACAGTCGAAGCATTGAGTGCCGGCAAAGTAGTTGAAACCGCTGCAGCATTAGTTTTGGAAAAAGGATACCTGAACATTCCTCTCGACCGCCCTCAAGGAGGCACAGTTCAAGGCAGTAGTTATACCTACACCCCAGGAGACGCAAGTGTAGGTGATGTAGACGGAGACGGTGAATATGAAATTATCCTGAAATGGGACCCCACCAATCAATGCGACAATGGGCAGAATGGCAGCCAGAACTACACCGGCAATGTTTATCTTGATTGTTATAAACTGAATGGAACCAAATTATGGAGAATAGATCTGGGGGTTAATATCCGCGCCGGTGCTCACTATACTCAATTTATGGTCTATGATCTGGACGGTGACGGTAAAGCCGAAGTAGCTTGTAAGACAGCCCCGGGAACCATTGATGGACAAGGAAACCATGTAATTATGGGTAATGACGATCCTACTGCCGATTATCGTGGAACCTATGGTGGTAAGAAAGGGGTCATAAAAACAGGGCCGGAGTATCTGACTGTTTTTGAAGGAAGCACCGGTAAAGAACTCTCTACCGTAGCTTATGAACCAAGTCGCAATATCATCTCAGACTCAGCATGGGGTGACAGTTACGGAAACCGAAGCGAACGCTATCTGGCATGTGTTGCCTATCTGGACGGAAAGAAACCCAGTCTTGTGATGTGCCGGGGATATTATACAGCCGCTTATCTCTGTGCCTGGGATTTTGATGGTAAGGAGTTGAAGAAAAAATGGATGCACGCATCCACCGTCAAAGGGCAAGATGCCTATGGTGAAGGTGCCCATAGCCTTGCCGTAGGAGATGTAGATGGTGACGGATGCGATGAGATAGTTTATGGCGCCTGCTGTATCGATCACGACGGTTCGTTACTCTACCGTACGGGATTGGGACACGGAGACGCTCTTCATTTAGGTGACTTCATCCCGGATCGTGATGGTCTGGAAGTATTTATGGTACACGAAGAAAAGTCGGCTGCTTATGGTTTTGAAATGCGTGATGCCCGGACCGGAGAAATACTTTCGGGACGTAAAATGGGGGCAGACATCGGCCGTGGTCTTTGTGCAGATATCGATTCGCTTTCACGTGGTGCCGAATATTGGTCTCTGGCTAAGTTCAATCTAAGTAGCGATGGCAGCTCTTACAACAATATAACCTTCAACTGCGATGGCGACTCTATTTCAGGGAAACGTCCACCCGTCAATTTCCGCACATACTGGACAGGAAATCTATCTGAGGAAGTACAGGAAAAAGGAGTTATCTCTAAATGGGTAAATGCAACCTCCAGCTGTGCTACTGTGACCAACTTCGTATCGACTTATGGTTGCGGCGTAAACCTCATTAAAGATACCCCTTCGCTGCAAGCCGATATTTTCGGAGACTGGCGAGAAGAGTGTATCTATTATGATGAAGCCACCAAGAGTAATCTGATGATCTTCTCTACTCCGTTTACCTCTCCGTATCGGGTTCCGTGCCTGATGCACGATCATATTTACAGAATGTCTATCTGCTGGCAGAATGTGGCATATAATCAGCCTCCTCATTTGGGATATTATTTGCGTGACTATGTAAAAAAACAACAATCCAACCCTACCGGCATATCACAACCCTCTATAACGGAAGAGCAAAGTAACATTGAAATACCTGTCACTCTTATTTCCGAGGGCATTGTTATCCGTTATACAGACATGAATAATACATCCTGCAACATTCGTGTTTATTCTCAGGATGGTTTGTGTGTATATCACACAGCAAGTAAGTTTCAAGGAAACGGAGAAATTAAACTTGAAGGTCTGGAAGAGCTGAAAAAAGGCGTTTACCTGCTCTCTGTAGTTGCTGACGGAGTAAGAACTGTTAGGAAGATTATACGATAAAATAGAATAAAACGAAATAAAGCCCATCATTGATAAACAGTATTTCAATGATGGGCTTACAAATTTTGTAAACTTGATTCAGAGATAAAATAGCCCAGTAACCAACCGTTATCAGTAGTATAACTATAATACACTGATCTTTTTCTCAAAGCATATGGAACAACCTTCTCAATGCATTGAGAAAAGTTTCTCAATACGTTGAGAAAAAACTCTCAAAGCATTGAAACAAAATTCTCAATACGATGAAACAAAATGAAACTTATACTAATCAGATAAACAGCATAGACCCTGTATAAAAGAAAAAACATCCTACGCACTCTCACTCTCTGATAAACAGACGAAATGAAAACAAGTGCGCAGGATGTATTGCTTATCAATAAGCAAGTATCTGTTTAAAGATCTTTTTATTTCAATTCAAAAGGAACTACCCCTTTAATATCGGCGGCAGAGGCAGCTATTACAGCTTCAAACTTACCCGGTTCGGCCACCCATTCATGTTTGGCGTCATCGAAGAAACTCAGGGCATCTTTAGCAATCGTAAATGATACGGTCTTTTCCTCACCCGGAGCGAGCTTTACTTTATCAAAACCTTTCAACTCTTTAACAGGACGGGGCAAAGATGATTTTTTATCACTGATATAGAGCTGAACTACTTCCTGACCTTCACGGGTACCAGTATTCTTCACAGATACCGTAAAAGTAATTGTATCATCGGCAGACATCGTTTTCTTATCGGCAACCGGTTTACCATATTCAAATGTAGTATAACTCAACCCATAACCAAACGGAAAGAGTGGCTTCGCCTTCTTCTGTTTATCGGTCCAACGATACCCTACGAAAATACCTTCATTGTACTTCTCGTTGACAATGTTACCTACCTTTTCATTGCCGGGATACTCGCCCAGCTGATGTGCGGGCACGTCTTCCAACTTAGCAGGAAAGGTAAAAGGTAATTTACCGGACGGATTCACATCACCAGTCAATACAGCAGCGATAGCTGTCCCTGCCTCCGAACCTAAAAACCATGCCTGCAAAATAGCGGGGACTTCTTTCACCCAGGGCATTGCAACAGCATTACCGGAGATATTGATTACAATCAGATTCTTATTAGCTTTGACGAGTTCTGTAATAACTTTATCCTGATCGTACGGTAAACCAAGTCCGGCACGGTCAGAGTCCTCACAATCCTGATGCGCACTTTTGTTTAGCCCTCCAATGAATATTACATAATCCGCTTCGCCTGCCACACGTACAGCCTCAGCAATAAGTTCCTCCGGAGTACGGTCATCTTTCAGATTCTGCCCTGAAACGACACCGTTGTACTCGCCACTTGCATCACCTACATAACCGCGCGCATAGACAACTTCTGCCTTATTACCAACGCGGTTGCGAATGCCATCCAGCGGAGAGATTTCACGTTGCACTTTCAAAGAGGAAGAACCACCACCTACAGTCATCATCTTTACAGCATTCTCACCGATCACGGCAATTTTTTTTGTATTATCAAGATCGATAGGTAACAGATCGTTGTTATTTTGTAACAATACAATACCCGCTTCACCTATCTTACGGGCAGCTTCATAGTGTTCCGGTGATCTCATTGTACCATAAGGACGGTTACGATCCATTGTTGTACGGAAGGCCAGACGAAGAATACGGCGTACCTTATCATCCAACTCTTTTGTACCTACTTTACCCGACTTTATACGTTCGAGATAAGGTTGCGCCAGGTAATAATTGTCATAAGCATTACTCGTACCGTTAGACAAACCGTTGGTCCAGCTACCAAACTCCATGTCAAGTCCGTTGGTTATAGACTGGTCTGTGTCATGTACACCTCCCCAATCGGATACAACTACACCATCGAATCCCCATTCACCTTTTAATATGTCATTCAGCAGGTATTGATTATGGCAAACATGCTGATCCTTGTACAAATTATAAGAACCCATGATAGCCCATGTGTTACCTTCCTGAACGGCTGCCTTAAAAGCAGGCAGATATATTTCGTACAGAGCACGGTCATCTACTATCACATTTGTAGTGTGGCGATTCACTTCCTGGTTATTCAACGCATAATGCTTCACACAGGCAGCCACTCCATTCTTTTGTACTCCCTGTATATAAGGAACGACCATACGTCCTGCCAGATAAGGATCTTCACCCATATATTCAAAATTACGCCCATTCAACGGTGTACGATAGATATTCACACCCGGTCCCAACAAAACGGTTTTATTGCGATAGCGGGCTTCTTCTCCGATACTTTTTCCGTAGAGCATAGACACTGTCGGATCCCAGGTAGCAGCCAGACAAGTTAAAGCCGGAAAAGCCACACAAGAATCATTGGTCCAGCCAGCCTGATCCCATTCATCCCACAACACTTCGGGACGTATACCGTGAGGTCCGTCTGTCATCCAAAACTCAGGAATACCCAAACGCGCCACACCCGGGGAACTGAATTTTGACTGTGCATGCGTCATGGCTACTTTCTCCTCCACTGTCATTCGGGATAGGGCATCTTCTACTCTCTCTTCTATCGGCTTGCTATCGTCAAGATAAACCGGGGTCTGCGCAAAAACAGGCAGAGCAGTCAGGGACAAGCCCAATAACATTGATCTTACTTTCATGATACTATTTTACTTATTATACAAAAAAATTAAAACGAGACGTTTCGTCGTGTACCAGTTATTTAGCTATAAATATATTAGTTAAACGACAAACAAGTTCCTTTTTATTAAACAAATTCACTAACATTAAGAATTGCATATACCTGCCGTTCCTCAATTAAGTAATATGGCAGGTACAAAGCGCAGCAATCCTCTTATCTGTTATTTTACCACAACCTTATTTCCATTTACAAGGTAGACACCCATAGTCAGATTATGAACCGTAGTACAGCCCATTACAGAGGCTTCATAAACAAGACGCCCTTCTCCTGTGTAAATTTTAACAGGAGTCTCCACAAGGCTGTCAATAGCAATACTGCCCTTCATTCCCCGTACCGTTATTGCATCGGCAAGCTCCGGAGCAATACCTGTGGGAGCAGACTTCAAAGTAACTGTATTCATACTCTGGGCAAGGTTCTCCATGCTCCCTTTCGTCCCGTCCAACGGAGCATAAATCTCCAGACTTGACTTCAGCATATCTCCTTCACACAAACCCGCAATCTCTTCCGCGTTCATTGCAGAACGATAGAAAAACAGTTCGCTGTATGATCTCTCAACATTGGACGTTTTATCACCAAGTGTAAATTTACCGGCAGTCAGTTTTTCTTTCAGTTCTCCCTCCAATACGTTGTCTACATAAAGTAGCGTACGTCCCTGTGCATAATAATGTGCCAGTGACACAGTATGCCATTCGCCATCACTGATGCCCGCCTTGCTTAAAATCTCTCCATTAACCGGTGATTGATATACGATTTCTCCGGTCTTATTGACAATCAGCTTTCCTTCTGCAGCAGCATTTACAAATGAGGCAATTGTACCGGCCTCACCCCCTTTAATTTTAAAAGAGACGGTAAACGGATGTACCTCATTTTCAGAAGTAAACTCCAGATACGAACCGTTTTTCAAGCTACATGAAGTACCCGATACACGTTGCGGTAAAGTTTTACCTGCCTTTATGGCATCAAACAGAGAGGGAACCATGGCGTAAAAGAACTCACGATGTCCTTCGGTGGTAGGATGATAAATGTCACCGTCAACCTGGTAGCCATCCGCCCATTGACCGTTTCCGTTATCAATTGCTCCCAACAGATTAACCGACGGAAGATCCCATTCATGAATCAGCAGATTCATCTGTTTCACAAATTCATAATCACTTGCAGTGAAATCTCCACGAGTATAGCTATTTGTTATCAGAGGATATTTACCACTCTCGCGCGCTTTCTGAATAAGAGTTTGCATGTTGGTTTTAAACTGATCGAAAGTAGCCTGCTTATCCGTTGCCTCATGAATACCCTCATTGCCCAAAGAGAGACCAAAAATAACGTATTCACCGCAATCATGGATCAGGTCGTTGAAACGTCCCAATAAGTTCAGTGTATTATTTCCATTCACAGAGATGCCCGATACAAACCAGGGAAAAGCACTTACCTGATCGCTAAACCGTCCCTCTAACATCTCACCATACATATATGCATAACCCTGATTAGAGGTTGCTCCCTGGCCATTTGCAACCGAAGATCCCATCATTGATATTTTATAAGGATCAACCCCATCGCCACAATCAATGTAATAAACATAGTTGCGAAGATCAAGCGTTACATTATATGTACCATGATTGATATTTATATCTTCCACTGCATATCCCTGAGTAGACAAAGCGACTTCATTTGCAGTCCCTTTTACACGCTTCATCTGATAGTCCCAACTCTTGTTCATCACAAAAATAAAACGTTCACGATCACTGGCACCGGATATTCTGCTAAGTTCCACTTTTCCATTCCATACACCTTTACCCTGATAAGTTAAAGGAACTCCTTTAGTCTGATCCCAGCCACCGGGAGTGACACTTCCAACAAGACTCCATTCCTGAATGGGAACAATAGTATACGTTTTCTTGGCAAGATCCACTGTTATAAGCGCTTCACCAATTGCAGCAGTAGTAATGGCACTTCCATCCGTAGCCAACACATCATCATTGCTTCCTGCCCCCCAGTTTACACTTTTTCCTTCTTTGGTGATACTTTTAAAAGAAAATTCTCCGGCTTTCAACGAAGTATAGAGTTCAAAAACATTCGTTAATGTTCCATCGGCAGACACCATATGCATCGGAATATCCGTTCCTTCTTTTGTGGCTGTACCACTGATTGATAATGAAGTATAGTCAACTGCCGGTTCGGGACGTTCACCACCAGCATATTCTTCTATCTTTAATACATTCAAAGCAATATAAGCTCCGGTCTTTCTTGAAATGGTGAACTTTATCTTACCATCATCATCCGGATAAATTAGCTCTGACGTACAGACATTCTTTATATTCTGGTTAATACCTGTTCCTCCACAATCTTTTCCGGCTATCTGCAGTTCACCTTTATACAGGTTTAGTCCCGACATTGTATAGTATGCTGTACGTACATCATCCGCTTTCCGGCTTCCGAATGCATAGAATTTATATCCTTTCTGCGGGTCCAGATTAGAAAAAGTAAAGCTACTATTATCCTCACCGGACTCAATAAAGAAATAATCTTCTGTAGCAGATGCAATGGCAAGATCTCCTAAATCTTCGACTGTAGGTTCAAGCAATCCGCCTCCACCGCTTTTACCGTTTGTAGAAAAACGGGTATCCAATGTTAATGTATAATTGGTTGAAGTATTTTCAGCATTGATTAAAGACGGATAAACAGTACCGGCAACTGCATATTTATTTTCCGTTGTGTTATTGGTTATATTATTCCAATAATGATTATTTGCATCGGGGCCTTCCGTCAGAGTTCCCTGAGCTGCTATCTGAGAGCCAAAATCAAAATAAAGCGTTTGTGTCAAAGTCTGTGCCTGAAGAACAGAGCAACAGAATGTTAGTAATAAAAGTAGTATATTCTTCATGATTATAATAGATTAATGTGTTAATAAGTTCTTTGAATATCCTTGCTACCCGAGATTTTCAGGTAGCAAGGATAAATTTCCATAAACAATCTTCTTACCTATATTTACTTATTTCCTGACTAAAGAAATAATACCTTTATCATTACCGGCAGTCATATCCAGTGTCAGCACGGCTTCTACTCCATCTTCGAGGGTAGCTCCGGCTTTATATCCAATATTTCCATCCCCACTAATTTCTATCAGGTCTTTGGAGTCATCTGCTACGGTAAGCTTCAATTCATAATCCCAACCATTGCTGGCATAAAACTTACAGCTGATGTAATCACAGCGGATACGTTTACCTATAGCGGACGGTGCTTCTGGCCCGACTACTCCACTAAAACGATACACCTTCGGAGATATTTCCGCCATGCGATAGGCACTATTAAGATCCCAGGCAAACTGATTATCCATGGAAGAGCGAGCCAATCCCCATCCGAGAACTAATATGCTGCCGTGTCCATCATTATCCAATCCAGCCAGCGCACCTCCACTCATACGAACAGCGGACAGAACTTTTGTAGAAATATTGGCTACGGCCTGATAATCGCCTCCAACAGGCAGGAATGTTAGTTGCCCGTCATTATTCGTAAAGAAGTCGGGATCTACATACCATGATGCAAGATCGTCAATGCCGGTAACCGTAACAGATTGGTTTTGAGTCATAGCCAAAGTTGCCGTATAAGTCTCTCCATCTGTTGAAGCCATTTTCACTCCACCAAAGTTTATATTCTCTATTTCTATTTGCTGTGCACCTTCATCAGTTACGGTCAATACAGCACTACTGATTCCCTTCGTGACATCTACCACAAACTTATAGGCATGTCCTTCTGTAAACGACTTCCCGTCAAGCAGATATAAATTACCATTATCATGCCCGGTATCGCCACCAGTACCGATGCCAACCAAATCACTGCTCGTAGTAAGCGCATCACTTCCAAACTCACCTCCCCAACCTTGCTGGTGGAAGAACTTAAAGTTTATGCTACTTGCCTTGAGTGAACGTCCGGCTACCAGTGTTATCTGATATTTCTTAGCTGTAATCTGTGACATGCACAAACCATTCTCGGTAGTCCAACCCACTTCCTTTCCGGACAAAGAAGGTTTACCTACACCGTCACCAATCACCCAGATTGCTCCCGTACCATCTGTTTGTAAAGCTGCCGGAGCGCCATCTTTCAGGGCAACAATACTGAAATACTGCAACTTCATATCAGCTTTGATACGATAAGAACCACCAATCGGAAGGAATTTCAATTTTCCATCTGCTTCTTTAGAGAAGTAATCAGGATCAATGTACCAATTGTCATAATCGGGAACCCCTGTTATTTCAAGCAAGTCATTAGTCTTCAGGCTAAGGTCCATTGTGTATGTATTGGCATCTACCATGTCCATCTCTTCACCGTTCACCAGTAACTTTACAAAAGGAGAAGCCTCATATGAGAATGTATTGAACTTAATCTCGTAAGCCCCCGGATCAGTATTGGAGAAAGCGATCGTATTGTCTCCCCTCACTGCTATCTGGTTATCATTGTCCCAGCCAAACACAAGTTCATTCCCATTCTCTCCCATTTTGGGAGCCTTGATATAAGCTTTCAATTTCTGAGGGAATTCGTTTGTCACGTTATATTGGAACGCCTCTGTACGCTCCATCCTGTACTCTACATTATCTTCGGTTACCAAAGTCAGATAAGGGAAATCCGGACGTGCCAATGATATCTCCTGCTCTGTTTCAGTAGTAGTAAAATGGATATTCTGCAAAACATATTTCAGTGTTGCCTTTCCATTTGCGATATTTGGCAAGAAGGGAATATAAATCTTCCCGGTATAGTCTTCACCACTTGTTTTGGTACGGATCACCGTTTCAGAAACTTTCTCTTCACCATAGAAAAGCTGTGCTTTCAGGGTAGACAAAGGTACTTCCAGATCGGAAGCTTTCACTGTGAATGGCAAGCTATCACCAAACAATGCGTCAGCATCCTCCGTCTTCACATCCATACCCGGATTTCCCGGATTCCACTCATCATCGTTACAGGAGGTTACAGACAGTACTCCCGCCAACGCCAATGCTAAATATATATTCTTTTTCATATTGGTCTACTTTACTGATTGTTTTTCCTGTTATTTCTTCGCCCAACGATAAGAGGTTACTGATCTGCCTGGTACATCATAAGAGAAGTGCCGGCTACCATCACTGATCGTAATTTTTTTCTTCTGGTCATTGTTGTTCACAAGCACAAAAGCATAGGTTCCATCGGGATTCTCAAAGGCAGAATAGGTCAGGTCACTATCTGTATAACCACTTGTTCCGATACGTATAGCGCCGGGTTTAACTACCGTAGACATATGTGCAATAATATAATAATGAGAATTGCGTGTGATCGTTTTGTAATCGCTATTGTTGATATCAACAGCACCATAGCAAGTCTGGCAACCACCTTCACGGTTAGGGCCACGATCGTTATCCAGCATCAGGTTCCATACGATAGCCCCTTTACACCAGTTATTAGCCGTTCCCAATGCCACTTCACGCATATCTTCCAAAAGGCGTTTCCGAAGGTCGCGTCCGCTATTCCAGGTACCAATAGAGGTTTCGGTAAACAACAGGCTCTTTTCCGGATTGGCCTTGTGAATGTTGTTCAACTCTTCACGGTTACCGCCATAATTATGGTAAGCAGCTCCCGTGATGTATTTGCTGGCTTCAGCGTCTTCATAAATTTTAGTAGGATAGCTCTGCTGATCTTCAATATTATCATAGTTATAGTTGTGATCATAAGCATAGATCTTCACACCCAGACTTTCCATTTTCGGGCCAAGTTCCTTCACAAAATCTCTCTGTTCTTCCCAACTCATATAAAGAGAAGCTGAGTTTTGACGATTCAACGGTTCATTCTGCGGAGTTACAGCATAGATATTAATGCCTTGTGCCTTGAATGCTTCTACCCATTTTGCAAAGTAAGTGGCATAATCTCCGTAATAATCAGGATTCAACTGTCCGTTTGTCCATGAGTGAAACGGTTCTTTGTCAGACAGGTTATTCACCTTCATCCACAGCGGACAAGTCCAGGGAGAACCTAAAATCTTAATCGTAGGATTAATGGCCAGAATCTCCTTCAAGATAGGAATAATATACTTTGTTTCTTCATTCTGAAGAGCAAAATTCTCAAGGCCTTCGGTATCACAGCAGGTGTATTCACTCAGAGAGAAATCGGAACAACCAATCGCAATACGAATATAACTGAATCCATATCCATTGGTATCAGAAAAAGTTTCCGTCAGGAATTTTATTCTGTCAGTAGGAGTCATCAACAAGAGGTTGTAGCAGGTAGAGCCGGTAATGGCTACCCCAAAGCCTTCCATATCCTGATAACGGGTAGCAGGATCAAGAACTATATTAGTAGGAGCCATGTTGTCTTTATTACTAAAGTATACACCATCACGGGTAAGGTCCTTAGTCAGGCTCTCTGTTGTTGCATAAATAGTCACATCACCTCCTACGGGAGGAGTTACCGGAGTTTCTGCATCATCGCTGTTGCTGCAAGCAGCCAATATAGTGAAGCATCCAAGAAATGTCAATGCCAAGTTTCTCATATTTATCATAATCATTATTTGTTTTAGGGTTAATATCCGGGGTTTTGGTGTATTTTGTCGTTTGCATCGATTACTGTCTGAGGAATCGGAAGTCTGTAAGAGTCCACATCGAACTGATAAACCTGACTTTTGCGGCCGCTATCTTTAGCGTAAACAGCATTCATCACCTCTTCTACTTTATCCAAACGTACCAGGTCAAACCAACGCTGACCTTCAAAAGCCAATTCAAGACGGCGCTCCTTTAACAACGCATTCAACATTCTGTCTTTGTCTGTACGCACAGAAGAAGAAAGTTTGCTTAACTTTGCACGTTCACGTATCTGATCAATGATCTTGGCAGCTCCTTCCAGATCCGGAGTCTCCTTCATGATCAGGGCCTCTGCTTTCAAAAGTAGTACATCGGCATAACGATATTTGATAATACTACTGAATGCAGAACGGCATTTATACATGAATGGATAATTGTCCGCCGGATAATAGTTACTCCATGTACAATCATAGTAAACAACTGATTCATTGAAACGCACTTCGTCACCTTCGGATTTGAACGCATTGATCAGGTCACGTGAAGGAGTTACCCATTTGGCCCAGGTAAAGTTATTGTTCCAATTCGCCAGGTCACGTCCAAACATCCAGGTACACCAGTTACCGGTTCCCTCAAACTGTGCCTCAAGGATAGATTCCTTTGTATTTCTCATTTTAGCATCGTTACCTGCTGCATTCATACCAAACAGGTCATTAAAATTATCTACCAGTTCAAAACCATCAGCAGTAACCTCATCACAATACTGAATCACCTTGGTATAGTCTCTCAAAGGTTTTTCCGCATAGATCTTTGCAAGCAATGTACGGGCTACTGATTTGGTGAACAGTTTCTTATTACCGGGATTGTTGTCCGGTGCATTCTTTACTGCATCCAGCAAATCTTTCTCTATTTGCTGATAAGCTTCCAGTTCCGTATTCTGAGGAGGAAAGTATTCAGGATAAACATCACCAACAGTTTCAGAGGTAATGTCAGCAGCTTCTGTAATGATCACCGGGAAGTCTCCCCAGAGACGTACCATATCAAACATAACCATTGCCCGGAAAATCTTTGCCTCTGCCTTGTATTGTAAACGCTCAGCAGATGTCAGTGCATTGTCCGTCACAGCATCAATATTACAGATCAGCTTATTGGCACGGGCAATATCCTCCATATAGCGATCCCAGTCGCGGCTCAACACAGGATTGGAACCTTCGATAGAGTTATTTTCAAAAGGTACTACTTCCGCACCGGTCGTTCCGGCATACGCATTATCAGAGTGTGAATCCGAAATCAACAACAAATCTACATACCAGTGTTCCTGGCGATCCTGCATTTGTTTGTAAATAGTAGTCAGGTGGCTCTCTACGGCTGCTTTATCTTTGAATACAACCTTACTTCCGGTATCTCCTACTCCTTCTGTCAGATCAGAATAGGTATCGAGCGGACTATAATCTAATGAGCAGGAACCCAGGCTCAATAGCAAGCTGGATGTTAATCCACAAAATATATACTTTAGTTTCATACAATCTCTTTTTTAGAATTCAACATTAAGGCCAAACGTAAATGTTCTGCAATGCGGATAAGTTCCCCAATCGATACCTTGTACCGAACCGCTGTTTCCCCACTGATTCACTTCCGGGTCCATACCGGAGTAGTTGGTCCACGTCAGCAAATTGGATGCAGTAAAATAAGGTTGCAGGCGGGTTATACCCCATTGTTTCAGCAACTTGCCTCTAAAGTTATAAGACAAAGAAACATCCTTCAGACGCAGATAACTTCCATCTTCTATAAAGTAAGTGGAGTTCTTCAGATCGAAACCGGCTTTGGGTACATCTGTAATCTGTCCGGGAATTTTCCAACGGTTCAACACCCGGGTAGACTGGTTTTTCCCATCATACATACCCTCTGTCTCGATACGGGAAGCATTGAAAATATCATTCCCGTAAGAACCCTGGATAAAGATACTCAGGTTGAAACCTTTCCAGGAGAATGTATTTGTCATACCATATGTAAAGTCAGGATTCGGATCACCGATATAGGTACGATCCGATGTAGTGATCTTACCATCCCCATTCAGGTCCCGGTACATCAATTCACCCGTTTCCGGATTTACACCATCACTGATATATCCATAAAATCCACCCAGTGAACGACCCGGTTCATTACGTACTACATAATCATTGGTGAAATCGCTGGTTTTTGCATCGTAATATACTTTCTGAAGCTCCAGTTTAGTCAACTTGTTCTTATTAAAAGAGATATTGAAATCAGTATTCCATTCAAATTCACCTCTGAAGTTTTTGGAACTGACCGCAAACTCAAACCCCTTATTTGTCATTTCTCCCTCATTGCGGGCAATAGAATTGGCTGCGGCAGCACCGGCTGGCAACGATACGTTCATCAGCATATCCTTTGTCTTCTTAAAATAGTAGTCCATGTTGAAAGTCAACCGACCGTTCAGTACGGTAAGGTCAATACCAATGTTGGTCTGTGAAGTAGTCTCCCACTTTAAATCGGAAGTACGCAGGTTGGCCTGACTAATCGTTGGAAGTGCATTAACATCTTCTTTCACTGTCCAGTCCACACGATTTATATTGTAACGTTGCAGATAAGCATAGTCTCCTATTCCCGATTGGTTACCGGTCTGTCCCCATCCGCCGCGAATCTTTAAATCGTCCAGCCAGGTAAGATCCTTCATAAACGCTTCGGACGAAAGACGCCATGCGGCAGAGAATGACGGGAATACTCCCCAACGATGATCGGGATGCAGTTTGGAAGAGCCATCGGCACGTACATTGGCAGTAAACAAATACTTGCTGTCATAATTGTAGGCAGCACGGGCAAAGAAAGACATAATTCCCCATTGAGAAGCTCCCGAGCCTGTATTGTTCCAGGATATTTTGTTAGCAGCATTCAATGTCTGTATCAGATCATTACGATAATGAGAACCATTAATATAGCTATTGGTATAGTCGGAATCCGTCCATGATGAACCACCCATCACTTCCAATCCGTGTTTTTTGAAGTTCTGATTGTAAGTCAGGATATTGTCAAAGGTCAATACGGTATTCATGTTGCGTGAGTCGGAACCTTCACCATATTGATTACGTCCCCAGGCTGTGGAGATAGGATCAAGAAAGGTAGTACTGATCGCATTCCGACGGTCGATGGTGAAGGTTGATTTGAACTTCAACTGAGGGATAATCGTAACCAAGACATTACCCGATGCCAGTAAACGGTTTTCACGGTCTTTATTGTTTTTTGAGCGGGCCATATTCTCTAATGGATTCGTAATATTGCTCACACCGTAGAAATTATTGTAATACTGTCCCGGATTCAATGAATCCCAAACCGGAGCATACGTAGGGGTATTAACGACAGCCAGAATTACACCACCACGGTTAGCGCCTGTTCCCATAGCACCTCCGCCATTACTGGAATAATCCGAATAAGAAATATTAGCACTTACATTTAACCAGCTACGAATCTGATTATCCAGATTCACACGGAAGTTATAACGCTTATAGTAGGAGATGTCCAGTACGCCCTTCTCATTCAGATAACCGGCCGAGATATAGTACTTCATTTTATCATTTCCATTTGAAACAGATACCTGATAATTCTGAGTATTACCGGTACTGAATGTTTCATCAAACCAGTCTGTACGATCAGGTAACCCCTCAGGCAATGTAACAAGTCCGATTTCGTCCTGCAATTCCTTATACTGTGCAGAATTTAATGCATCCATTTTGCTGGCTACTTTATTCAAACCAAACTGTGCGTTCAAAGAGACCTTTGCATTACCCGTTGCACCAGCCTTGGTTGTAATAAGAATGACACCATTCGCAGCACGTGAACCATAGATAGAAGCCGAAGAAGCGTCTTTCAGAATCTGCATACTCTCAATATCGTTGGGAGAAAGAAACTTTATATTATCCACCGGCACGCCGTCTACTACATAAAGCGGATCGTTACTTCCATTCATAGAGGTTGTTCCACGTACACGGATAGACATCTCACCACCGGGCTGTCCGTTTGGTTGCATCACAGAAACACCGGCAGCCTTACCTTGCAGTGCCTGCCCTGCCGAAACAATCGGACGCTGGTCAAGGTCTTTTGTAGAAACTGTTGAGATAGAGGTAGTCACGTCTTTTCGCTTCACAGCACCATAACCGATAACAACCACCTCATCCAGCACTTCATTATCCTCATGTAAAGTGACTTCCAACGTTGGTGCGGCTTTTACTTCCTGAGTTTTATAGCCCACATAAGAAACAACCAAAATAGCATTTGGGCTTACCTGAAGGGTAAAGTTACCATCGAGATCGGTAATAGACCCATTTGTTGTACCTTTTTCCAGTACACTGGCACCAATAACAGATTCTTTCTGTGAATCCAGTACCTGTCCTTTTACAGTAATCTTTTGTGAAAACGCACTTAACGAGAAAAACATTGCCAGTAAAGCAAAGAGAACCTTTCGATTCACAAGGAGGGATTTCCACCTGTTCTTTTTCATACGTATTAATTTAGAATTGAACAATTAAAGTTAATTTGGTCCGGATTTCATTTGAACTCAAATGTTCTCGCAAACCGACGCAACAAAAGTATAAAGAATGGTAAGTCAAAATAGGACGATTAAAGAAATAGTGGATTAACAATTAGCCTATCACACTGATAAGCAAAAGAATAGCAATCAAAATCCAATTATAAAAAGTGGATAAATTAGAATAAGATACAGACCTGTTCAGGTCTGCTTCTACTTAAAACGAGCCATAAAATAACCGATATTTCACTATAACTTCGCCAATCAGATTGTCAACGAATCTCTTTCACTCTCTCCTCAAAATCATCCCGTGAAATACAAGCTTTGTTTTTCACTTTAGAGCGATAATTATAAATCGTATTCACAGAATAACGAAGAAATTCCGCTATCTGCGAGCTATCTTCAATACCCAGACGGATCAATGCAAATATTCTTAACTCTGTATTCAGTAATTCCCCCCGTTTCAATATAACCTGCCCGTCATCCTGTAACAGGGCATTGAACTTCTTCACAAAATCGGGGAATATATGGAGGAAAGTTGTATCGAAGTTCACATAGAGTTCTTCCAATTCGCTATCAAGTGCATCTTGCGAACGAGTGATCTTTAAAAGATCGGCAGTTTGCCCGGCAGAAATCTTTTTATTGACCATACGCCGATAAGCATCCAGCTTATCAATATAGGTAGAGCAGAGCTTGACAAAACGAGCAATATACTCTTCCTTAATCTGGTTAGATTCTGACAGTTCGAGGTTGGTGGACTGAAGGCAAGTATTCATTGCACTCAGCTCTTCATTCAAAGAATTTAGTTGTTCGTTGGCTGTCTGAAGATGATTACGTGCTACGGATAATTTCTTCACCTGACGATAAATGTAAACCAGGGCAACCAACAGAAGCACCAGCAAAATGGTAATAAGCAATGCATACTGTTCCAATCGCCCGTTCTGTTTTTCGATCATAGCCTGATATGTCTTATCAATCAGAGAAAGTACATCCGCACTTTGCCAACTCCGCAAACGGGCATTATAGAATTTAGTTTCATTCCAGGAAAAGCGCATATAGCGATAGGCCCGTTCTACATCTCCTTCTTCATAAAGCACCTGGGCAAGCATCCACAAAGAAGCATGGTCTTTGGTGGCCGACTGTATATCAGAAATTGCTGAAAGAGCCAAATAGTACTTCTCTTTTTCCGCATCTCCCTGTTCCTGAAAGATAGTGGCACGATAATAGGTTGCAATGGCGTATTGAGGAGTACCAAAAGTTGCTTTTGACAAACGCATATCATTGACTCTCAAAGCCTCATCATATTTATGATCATCCCGTAATTTATCTTCATGTAGAGCCAAATAGTCATCCGATTGTGGGTCCAAAGAACGGTTAAGCGAATCTTTATACGCCTGAGAAACTCTCCAGTATCGGGCAGAACTAATTTTATCCTGTGTATAAAAGCCCATTTCACCGTAAGCACGATTGTAACAAGCATAATATTTCAAAACGAACTGATCATCAAGCGTTTTACGGTCAACAGCTTCAAGCAAGTCTACTGCCTCCTTATACATGCCCGATGAAGAAAGTAAATAAGAAAGTTCTAATCTGGACTGATCCTCCCGGACAGGATCTCCCAATTTCTCTGCAATCAGTATGTTTTCATTCAGATAATGGATGGCCGAATCGCAGATAAAAGCTTTATACTCTTCATAAAGCTGCATATTCAAATTATATCGTTCTATAGAGAAAGGACTTGTTTGAAGAGTAGTCGTTGTTAACTGACGAATCTGAGCCTCCTTTTCCTGAGCATATACTTCGTGACCGGCAATCACTCTATCAAGTACATTTAGCAAAGAATCGAGATTGGTATTGGCAGATACCAAGTGAGTAATCAGGGTTAATGATAAAAACAGGAGGCATTTCTTTGTCATCTAATTTTCATATTTTTGAAATGAAAGTATCAGTATTAACAAGACAAAGATAAAATAAAAAACTTTATCCTCACGAACAAACCCATCAATTTGTATCTTATAAAGAAAGTAAGGTCAGGCAATACGGAGATAAAATACCCTATTACGTTGCCTTAATCCCTTCCTATCATACATTATAATCAAACGAACGAAAGGTCGTAATTGAACGATGTACGACATGTGCATGTCGTGCTGTACGAGATGCACATGTCGGGATGTCCCACATGCACATCTCGTGCAGCACCAGATGTGCATGTCGTACATCGTTCTTCACCGGGATAAAAGAGATGCCCCAGAAAGAAAAGCCGTAAGTGTTATGATATCATTTATAAATCAGCGTAGACAGATATTCCTCTGCAAACATTTCATTGGCTACTTCAAGAAGATTATCTGCCGTCAATGTCTCTATACGTTTACAGACTGTATCCAGATTCTCAAACTTATTATAATGCAGGAAAGTTTTAGCCATACCCAAAGCATTGTTCTCAAAATTATCCGAAGCCACACAAATTTGTCCTATCAACTGTTTTTTGGCAGCCTCAATTTGTGAGGAAGTCATCTTTACATCACGCATCCGCTTTAGTTCTTTATAAGTCAATCTCAGACAAGTATCCACATCCTCAGGGTCTGTACCAAAGTAGATAGAAAAAGCACCGGTATCCGTATAAGAAGTAAGATTGGATTCTACATTGTATACCAACCCACGGCGTTCACGTAAAGCAACATTCAGACGACTATTCATACCGGGACCACCCAGAATATTATTCAGCAGATAGAGAGCGGTACGTTTATCATCGTAAGCATTATAGCCCCGGCTTCCTAACATTACATGAGCTTGGTGAGTATCTTTCGGTATTACCAAACGTTCCGGGACATATAATGGCGGTGGAGTACGTGAATTTTGCACCTCACCAGCTGGTATATCTGCCATTAGTTTTTCCAACATATTAACCAGCCTCTTAAAATCAATTTTTCCCTGAACAAAGAAAACCATATTAGAGGGTTGATACAGTCGTTGGGTAAATGCCAATGCATCAGCTGTCCGGAATTGCCTCAGCAACTCCGGGCGCCCCAAAATATTACGCCCCAATGGATGTCCACGGAATATCATATCTTCAAAGTCATCAAAGATCAATTCTGAAGGATTATCTTCATAAGATTGTATTTCGTCAATGATCACTTCTGTCTCTCTTTCTATCTCACGCTGCGGAAAAGTAGAACGGAATACAATATCAACCAGCAATTCTACTGCACGCGACAAGTCATCTGCCAGAAAAGCAGAGTAAACTACCATCTCTTCTTTATTGGTATAGGCATTCAAATCACCTCCCACAGCCTCCATACGGTTTAATATATGCCAGGCTTTCCGCTTTTGCGTGCCTTTAAAGATAAGATGTTCTACAAAATGAGCCATTCCCTGTTCATTTTCAGCCTCATCACGAGTACCGGCATTCACAGCAAAACCACAATAAGTCACATCGGAAACTACAGGTTTACAAATAATCCTCAAGCCATTTGACAGAGTATGCTCGACCTGCTCCGTTAGTAAATTCTTCATTATCAGTACTAAGTTTTATTGATGCTACAAAAATACAATAAAACTTATTGTCGTTTATAGAAAATTGCAGATATTTGTAGACTATAACAGTGACAACGTGTATGGAAAAGATAGGAATATTCTGTTCTGCATCAGAAAACATTGACAAAATGTATTCCGATGCTGCTGTCCGGGTAGGCAAATGGATAGGTGAAACAGGCAAAACTCTTATATATGGCGGTGCCAGTCTCGGGCTTATGGAATGTGTAGCACAGGCAGTAAAAACAAACGGTGGACACATTATCGGTGTAGTTCCCGCCAAACTTGAAGAGAACGGAAAAGTCAGCACGCTGCCGGATCGTATTATTCATACCCATAACCTCAGTGACCGTAAAGACATTATCGTAGAAGAATCAGATATATTACTGGCTTTTCCGGGAGGCGTAGGTACATTGGACGAGATATTCCACGTCATGGCAGCCGCATCCATCGGTTATCATCATAAGAAAGTGGTGTTTTACAATGTGAATGGTTTTTACGACACCTTATTAGCAGCACTCAAAGAGATAGAAGGTAAAGGGTTCGCCCGTCATCCGTTCTCTACGTACTATGACATAGCCAACACGCTGGAAGAATTAAAAGAAATAATGACCATATGATAGAATCCATTAAAGACCTTTTGCAGAAGGAAGCACAAGCTGTGCTGAATATCCCGGTAACAGACGCCTATGAAAAGGCAGTAGACCTTATTATAGAACAAATTTGTATTAAAAAGGGTAAGCTTGTAACCAGTGGTATGGGAAAAGCCGGACAGATTGCCATGAACATTGCCACTACATTCTGTTCTACCGGTATTCCCTCTGTTTTTTTACATCCAAGTGAAGCACAGCATGGCGACCTGGGCATTTTGCAAGAGAATGATTTGCTATTACTCATTTCCAACTCCGGTAAAACACGTGAAATTGTGGAATTAACACAGCTGGCACACAACCTGAATCCCGGATTGAAGTTTATCGTAATTACTGGTAACCCGGACAGCCCACTGGCCGATGAGTCAGATGTCTGTCTCAGTACAGGTAAACCGGCGGAAGTATGTACATTGGGAATGACCCCCACTACATCGACTACCGTAATGACTGTTATCGGAGATATTTTGGTAGTACAAACCATGAAAAAAACTCAATTTACGATTGAAGAATATTCCAAACGCCATCATGGTGGTTATCTGGGAGAAAAATCAAGAGAGCTATGCGTAAAGTAATCGGTATTGGTGAAACGATTCTTGATATCATCTTTGAAGGAAACCGGCCCTCGGTTGCTGTACCGGGTGGCTCTGTCTTCAATGGTATCGTATCTTTGAGACGTGCAGGCATAAATGTATGTTTTATCAGTGAAACGGGAAATGACCGTGTAGGTAATATTATCCTGCAATTCATGCAGGATAACGGGTTGCCAACAGAACATGTAAACGTTTTCCCTGACGGAAAATCACCTGTATCCCTCGCCTTTCTGAACGAGCGCAACGATGCAGAATACATCTTCTACAAAGATTATCCCAAACAGCGCCTCGATGTAGTACTCCCGGAAATACATGAAGACGATATCGTAGTTATTGGTTCTTACTATGCACTCAATCCTGTACTCCGCGAAAAAATAGTGGAGCTACTGGAAACAGCAAAAGAGAAAAAAGCAATTATATATTACGACCCCAACTTCCGCAGCTCACACAAAAACGAAGCCATGAAGCTCGCATCTACCATTATTGAAAATCTGGAGTATGCAGATATTGTGCGTGGCTCAATAGAAGATTTTTTCTATATGTACGGGCTGAATGATACAGATAAAATATACAAAGATAAGATCCAGTTCTACTGTCCTAACTTTATTTGTACAGCAGGAGCCGAACAAATCGCACTACGTACCAAAAACTTCCGGAAAGACTATCCGATAGAACCGTTGAATGCAGTAAGTACTATCGGAGCCGGCGATAACTTCAACGCCGGACTTATTTATGGTATGCTGAAGTATGACATACGCTATCGCGACCTGAATGAACTGAACCAAGAAATATGGGATAAAATCATCGGATATGGCAAAGCTTTTGCTGCAGAAGTTTGTAAAAGCTTCCATAATTCTGTTTCAAAGGAATTCGTTGAAAAACTTATTGAGAAATAAGATCCGGACTTTCTACGTTTCAGAGTGAACACAGATCTCCCCGTATAATCTGTGTGAGTATTAAAAACTCTGTAGTTTGTCTAATAATCGCAAAGTAATGACAAAGTCTGCCAGTTATTCATATCTTTGCAATTAGAGTTTTAGACAATATACTATGTATAAGAACCTGATCAACTGGCTTGCTATTTTCCTTTTGTTCCCTTCATGCTCCAAAACACCTCCGAATATCTCGGTTGTTTGTGAGGAAAACAATGTAGGAAACTGTATCATTAAGTGGGAAACGGCCCCTCTTATCCAGGGGCAGGTGAAAGTATATGCGTCTACCAATCCGGAAATGATACCGGAAACACTCCCAATTGCCGCTGCCGCCATTTCCGATGGTAAAATGACCATTGTCACAGATGACCCTTCCAGACGTTATTATTATATGATGGTATTTAACAATAAATACCGTGTAAAAATAGCGACCCGTAATGTGAATATCCCCGGTATACAAAACTTCCGCGATCTGGGTGGGTATAAATCCTCTGCCACAGGAAAAAACGTTCGTTGGGGTATGCTCTATCGCTCGGCACAAATTGACAGCCTCGGTTGTGCGGCACTCAGAGAATTAAGAAATATAGGAATAAAGACTATTATCGATTTTCGTACTCCCGAAGAACGGAATAACTATCCGCAGATTCAAGAAAGTTTCAATGTCGTTTACATTCCCATTGCAACAGGTAATATGGAAAAGGTATTACAAGGCATACAGGAGGGAAAAATCAAGGGTGATACCATCAACCGTATCGTAGAACAAATGAATCGTAAACTGGCAATAGATTATCGTGATGAGTATAAAAAGCTTTTTAGCATTTTGCAGGATCAAAGCAACTATCCCGTTATTATTCACTGTACTTCCGGCAAAGGACGTACAGGTGTTGCCTCTGCCATTATTCTTGCCACTCTGGGAGTAAACGAAGATATCATAATGCAGGATTATCGCCTGAGTAACGATTACTTTAATATACCCAAAGCCTCTAAATATGCCTACAAACTTCCGGTGAATTCGCAGGAGGCCATCACTACCGTTTATACAGCAAAAGAAGATTTTCTAAATGCTGCCAAAGAGGAAATTGAGCGGACATACGGAGATATACCGACTTATCTTGAAAAGGGGCTCGATCTCACCACTAAGGACATCGAGCAATTACAAAGTATTTTGCTGGAATAATACAAAGAACATTTCTTTCAAAGTTTGGGAATCTTGAGGATTTTATTTTTTCAAGCAACAGATTTACTACAATTTTATAATCGATATGATATCTCTAAGAATCGATTATATACCTCCGGTTATGCACTAATAACGGTAATATGCCTTTATAAGTATGCAAAATTAAATAAAAAACAAACAATGCTATAGTCAAAAGAATTAGTTTCCACTAATTTTACGTATATTTGCGCCCGAATATAAAGATATACAGAGATTTAATGAAGACATTTGAAGAGCTTGGCGTTTCTCCGGAGATACGTAGAGCAGTCGAAGAAATGGGATACGAGAATCCCATGCCGGTACAAGAGGAAGTGATTCCGTACCTTTTAGGAGAAAATAATGATGTAGTAGCTCTTGCTCAAACAGGAACTGGGAAGACAGCCGCATTTGGTCTGCCGCTGATACAACAGATTAATGTAAAAAACCGTGTTCCTCAATCGCTTATCCTTTGCCCTACACGGGAGCTTTGCTTGCAGATAGCAGGTGATTTAAATGATTATTCCAAATACATCGACGGATTAAAAGTACTGCCCGTATATGGTGGATCATCTATAGATAGCCAGATACGTAGTCTGAAACGTGGTGTACACATCATAGTAGCTACTCCAGGTCGTTTGCTCGATCTGATGGAACGCAAAACCGTTTCCCTCTCTACTATCAGCAATGTTGTAATGGACGAAGCTGATGAGATGCTGAATATGGGATTCACAGACAGTATTAACGCTATTCTGGCAGACGTTCCGCAAGAACGTAATACGTTGCTTTTCTCAGCTACTATGAGTCCGGAAATAGCACGTATTTCTAAGAACTATTTGCGCGACGCCAAAGAAATCACCATTGGACGTAAAAACGAAAGTACAAATAGCGTGAAGCATATTGCATATATGGTTCAGGCGAAAGATAAATATGCCGTACTCAAACGTGTAGCAGATTACTGTCCGCAGATATATGGTATCGTTTTCTGCCGTACCCGTAAAGAGACGCAGGAAATTGCCGACAAGTTAATGCAGGAAGGCTATAACGCCGATTCATTGCATGGAGAACTCTCTCAGGCACAGCGTGACGCCGTTATGCAGAAATTCCGTTTACGCAATATACAAATATTAGTCGCTACAGACGTAGCTGCACGCGGACTGGATGTAAACGACTTAACCCACGTCATCAATTACGGCCTGCCGGATGATACGGAAAGCTATACGCACCGCAGCGGACGTACCGGACGTGCGGGAAAAACAGGTATCTCTATCGCTATTGTTAACATGCGCGAGAAAGGGAAAATGCGTGAGATAGAGCGTATCATTGGCAAAAAGTTCATTATGGAGCAAGTCCCCACAGGCAAGCAGATCTGTGAGAAACAGCTCATCAAGGTAATTGACGATATTGAAAAAGTAAAGGTTAATGAGGAAGAGATAGCGGACTTCATGCCCGAAATCTACCGTAAGCTGGAATGGTTGAGTAAAGAAGACGTTATCAAACGCATGGTATCTATGGAATTCAACCGTTTCCTTGAATACTATCGTGACCGCGAAGAAATACAAACTGCAACCGATAGCCGTGGCGAACGTGGCACGCGCACCGAAGGACGCGGAAGCCGTGATAATGGCGGTAGCCGTACAGCAGCACCGGGATTCACCCGTTTATTCATCAATCTGGGTAAAATGGACAACTTTTTCCCGAACGAACTTATCAACCTGCTGAATAGCAATACTCGCGGACGCATCGAACTGGGACGTATTGATCTGATGAAGAACTTCTCATTCTTTGAGGTAGATGAAAAAGAGGCACAAAGTGTTATAAAAGCGCTGAATCGCACAAACTGGAATGGACGTAGGGTTTCAGTCGAAATAGCCGGAGAAGAAGGCGGAGAAGGGCGTAAAAACAGTGGCAGATACAAAGATAACGGCAGAGATGCAAAGTCATCTGCATCAACAAAACCACGCAAAGACAAACCGGCCAGAGCAACTTCAGCTTCTACTGACAGCAAAAAACAAAAGCCAAGCCGGGAGGAACGTGGATACAGTAATGCACGCGGTAAAAAAGACGACTGGCAGCAGTTCTTTAAAGATGAAAAATCGGATTTTAGTGAAGAAGGATGGGCACGTAGAAAAAAGAAAAAATAAATAGGGGCATGTCCCTGTTTCATATTACTCCGGGATTCAAGTATAAAACCTGAATCCCGGAGTTTGTTATTTACACAATTGGATAGCCAAATGCAGAAAAGAATTCTCTTTGAAAAGTAATCATCCACATTCAGGCAAACCGTTTCTCACTTATCCGGATTCATCATTGTCACAGCCATTAATCCTACCACTACTTCCTGCGATAAAGTTTCCAGCGATATACTTTCTACTTCAACACCCTTGCGCAATCTTCTATTTAACAACATAGCTGTACAATTCTCACCAAGTTCTACTATTTGTGGCATCTTCTCCGGCAAACAAAAACGATCCATTTCTGCTGTATAGTAAGAGCGAACTCCCTGACCGGGAATTGAAGTATTAGGGTTAATAACACTTAGATTCCAATAGTTAACCGGAGGAATCAATTCGAGTGAATCTCTTCCCCCATCCGCATAATTAATATAAATTACAGCATTAGCAATCTGACATTGCATCACATTAGTAGTCCCACAAACTAAAAAGTACAAGGCCTCTCCGGCATTCCCAACTGATATACTCTTTTGTGCAGGATAGTTATCCCACAAAGAAGTAAATAATATATTGCTACTGTTTGTGTTCCAACAAAAAGGTACTCCCTGAGTTGTCAATAATTCATTCTTTTCAGTCTTCAAATGAACAACTTTATCAAAACTGATAGCAGGAGGCGAACATTGCCAGTACGGAAACGTCCATGGAGAATATCCATCAGTACCCAGACGGGCCGACACAGTATTAGGTCTTGGAGAAAGATACTCCTGTTGATAAACTGTTCGAACGTCTGCATTATAATAAGCCGAAATATCATAAGTTTTCCAACTTGCCGTATCAGGAATCTCATCAACAGACAGATTGGCCCGTTCCCGATCTTTATCAGGATCATTCACCTTTATACGAAATACTCTCCATTGCGGCAATTTTCCTTTCTTGATAGAAGCAACAACTGTATGATACCCCTCATTGAAGGCTATTTTTGTAACAAAAGTCCCCTTATTTATCCGGATAGTTTCAAATACACCCTGGGGATCAAAGATATCCTTAATCTGTACATCTTCTAACTTAAATATGTTCTTTTGACCGGCATTTAATTCCCGTGTTTCTACTGGTACGTAAACAGCTCTATCTTCCAAAGTAATAACAACATCGACTTTATCTGAATGACGACACTGTAACTTTACAATACTGCATCCTATTCCGGGGAACACTTCCCATTTTGTATTTGCACCATTAATGCTAACTCCACTGATATTACTGCTATTAACCGGTAATAACAGTTCCATATCAGCTTTGGACTTTAGTTCCAGGCTATAGTTCAGTTGATTTCCTTTAGCAGTAAACGATACCCCAAAGTCCGGCAGGCTAATAGATGCCATATCCCATTCAGGAGGAAACTGAGGAGCAAAAACAACACGATTGTTAGGATAGTCCGGACGGTATCCGAAAAGTCCACTTACCAAAGTACGCGTAAATGTATGAACACAATCTCCAAAATCAATTCCCCCTTGAATCGCTCCAAGATTACCGGGAACTGTATGGTCAAAAGCGCTATGCATGAAAGTTCCTTTCATTATATCCCACCCATCGCCGGGTAATCCTGCCTGAAAATAACTCAAAGCAAGATGGTAGTTATCTCCCGGCCATCTTTCACGTACAGACCATATACCCGGAAGCCAGTTCGAATTCCAGACCTGTCGCCCACCACCCGGCATTTTATCATTCTGTAATGCCCATTCCGAATAGTAAACTGATTCCAGGTTTTGAAGAGGAGATGTTAATCCGGCATCAACAGGAAGAAAAATAGAATATAGCCACGGATTTTCATGTAATCTTTCATGCCCTCCTTGCTCTCTATAAGCTCCGGAATGCCCTTTTCCCCTGATCCATAACTTTTTTTGAAATCCATCTTTTATTCTTTTCAACATCTTGTCATGATATTGGGCCGAAGAATTATCTTTGGCTTGTAAGGCCATATCACGTGCCGCCAAATGTCCCCGGTAAGCATAAGAAGTCTCTTCGGCAGACCCTCCCCCATTGTACCACTGGGAATCCGTAGGCCACGAATTCAAATAACTTTCATACACTCCATCTCCATCCGGATCAAAACATTCTTCCTGCCATTGGAGATGCAATTCAAGAGCCGGACGCAAAAAAGAAATTAAGGCAGAATCATTCGTCCATCGGTACTCTTCTATTAGTTGATCAAAAAATTGCGACTGCATATTATAGAAGCTCTGGTCTTGCTCTATTCTCCCTACTCCATAAAATCTTGAATCAGGATGTTGTCCGGTTAAGAGTAAAGAAGGATCAGCCTTAGGAAGTATCTTATCAGATTTAGTCACCTGAGAATCAATATAATATTTAGCTTCTTCCTTCACTCTTTCGTGCCATCCATACATTGTACCACCAAATATAGAACGCCACCCGGGAAAGGGCCTGTTCCACTGCATACATCCATGTACAAATACAGGGGGATACCATGTACCATCCACTGATCTGACAGAAGACTGTGCAAGTGCGTTTAAATAAGGGTCCGGAGTCTTAATCTTAAGTCGTCCACAAATCGTTTGCAACTTTTTACTGCCACTTAGAAATTCCTTTTCAGCATTGTTCATTTGAATGATAGTACCGTTCTCATCTGCTTTTAAAACCAGATATTGCTCCACATTACCAAGAACCAAATCTCCGCTTACTATTATTTCCTCATCTTCCTCAACGCCCCAGCTTAGCAATTCAGGTTGCCCCATTACATCAAATATCCACGACAGGTGTTGTCCTTCATATATCTTCTCACCTCTAAAATCCCAGTTCAATTTGTCAGAGGGAAGCAATCCGGAAGTCTTAATAGCCAACGCCATACCTATACCGGAAGATATCGGTAGTACAGTGATAGTAATCTTTCCTCCTTTTATGCTCTCATCTGCCAGTTCCCACTTCATCTGTCCCATAGCATAAAAAGAGTTGATAGTATCAAAATCACAGATTGCTTTCTTAATACCCTCCCGTTCTACCGTCATAACCAAAGTTCCATACAATTTGCTATCCTTAGCCAACCGCATTAATGGTTTATCACCTGTTAAGACAAAAGCATTCGTATTGTTTATATAAAGCGGGCGGTTGTTATAACGGTCAATATTGTGACCGGTAATCCATTCGTTTTCAACCCCATATTCGGTTTTATAACATGAAGACTGGGCATAGGAACTAAATGTGCCGGTCAGGAACAGGGTAAACAGTATTTCAAAAAAATAATGGGTATTCCTCATAGTCATATTATTACTTTCTTAATGTGATTATTAACTCTCACTAAATACATCCCTGCTTCAAGAGGCAATTGGTAAGGAGTAGTATAAATATCTTTGTCAATGATAACAGAACCATCCACCTGATAAACAGATAACCTTATCGAATCACCAATCATTTTATCTATATATAAAACACCTTCATATATACGAAAATCAGGAATAAGAATCATTGACTCATCCTCTACTCCAACAGGTGCATTATCGGATAAGAATTTATAATTAAAAGTAGTCTGATCATTAGACGCATTCCCCTTAGAGTCAATAACAAAATCGATCAAGCTACCTTCCTTTACCATACCCAAATCAAGATCAATTGCTATAACCCCATCAGCTGTATCAAACTTTGACTTCTCTACCCCATCCACATAGATCAAACAATTAACCTTATCACCCGAGGAAGCTAATTTAGGTACAATCTTTCCAACCATTTTCAAGCGTCCGTTTACTGTACTTTTCCAACGAATTACAGCTGAGCGTTCACTACCCGGAGTTGCTGTCTGTTTTGACACAACAGGACTATACAAATCTTTAGCCGGACGCCACGATGTTCCGGTATAGTAAGGCAGCGGAATGAAATCTGATGTCTTATATTGTCCGGCACGAACAATATTTCCATCTGCATATCCATATGACCATCCCTGATCCTCTTGCTCTCCATTGAAAAACCACCCGGAAAGTACATCTGCAACAGAATTCGGTTGTTTAATACCATCTATCGTAATGTTTTCTACCTGCGTTCCATAGGCTATTTTCTGAGCAGAGTTGTCTACTAATTCATCTATCTGATTTCCGCTTATTTCAACATTCTTGCAGGCTGTAGTAAAGATAGCACTTTCAATGCTCTTGCCATACCCTTCCACAAACTGAACATTATCTTCATTCTTCCAATCCTGATCAGAAAGACTTCTGACAACTGTATTATCGATAATTTTCAATCCATCAATGTAGGTAGTGGTAATACCGGCTATTTCTCCTTCACTCAATTCAATATGATTGCCTATTAACTGGATATTACGCATAGGAGTAGAACGAAAAGCTCCATAAAAAGAGTTTCCCCCCGGAGGTACTGTGCTGAACCAAAGAGCCCCGGCCTTTTTGAATGTATTATTCCTGACAATCAGATTATTAATATATTGTCCTTCACCATATATCCAGGTTTCCATATGAAAACTTTGTCCTGAACCTACATTCTGAACAATGTTATTCTCGATAATACCATCACTGGCTCCATTGATAAGAAATCCTCTATTGAAGGTATCATGTAGCTTACAATTACGAACTACGAATCCGGAACAGACATTGGCATGATGTTCTATTAACGATGCCTTGTCTGCCTCTACCTCATTACTCAAAACAATGTCATAAATACTTCCATCCAGATATTGTATCACATCTTTCTTTGCCTCAGCTATCTCTGTTGCATTCGACACACGCGTCAGACTCTCAACCGTCGCTTTTCCCCTATATTGTTGAGTCACATTGTCCCAGAAATCAATTTCCTGTCCCACTTTGATAGCTCCCGCAGAACACAATATCCTCAAATGAGTCTTACTATTATTATTTCGCGAACATACCCAACCAAAACGACCGTGTATATTTATTAAATCATCTGCCGTATACGACATCTCTGAATCTTCAATAACAGGTCCGTTTGCCAATTCATTCATATGAAATCCATCTGCACCAAAAGCATACAAACGATTGGTACCGGGACGCCTTGTGGCAATAAAGTGATGAAACTCATGCCCACCTTCTCCACCACTGGCTACACAACACATACCGCCCGAAGCATATACCCTGACATCATTGAAAATGATCTTCTTACATCCCGAGAGTGAAAGCATGCTACCTGTACGCGATGGCATCGATATATAATCTCCTACTTCTACGATATCAAAATTTCCGTTTGTCAAAGAGAGTGTCTTATCACCATTTTGACTGATAGTGCATGTACGGTGTCCATGTAACTTAAAGTCCCCATTAGGATCAAAGATTATAAAAGTACCGTTAGGATTGCTGATCAACGTTTCATATCCTTTCATTGGCTCCAGAAGCAAAGAACTATTACTATTCTTAGCTATTACCTTTCCTTGCGTAAAAGGAACCGGATCACAATCAAAAGTTATGTTTTCAAATGTAATATTCTCACAGTTATTCAACTGAACGCCATAAATATGAGGTGCATCAAACCAAAAAGTCACATTCTTTCCTTCTGCTCCAACAATTTTTGTCTTGCACAGACGAGTCAGACTAAAAGATCCGGAACCGCTGAACCGGCAATCAGCATCCACTACCAATACCTTCTCTTCATTGGGTTTACTCACATATGACCTTAAGGTTTTTAATAATTCATTCCCATTTGCCAGCTGCGCTTCTTTCTCCGACTCCATAAATATCTTTACATTTACCGGAGAATCAGGCGACCAGATAACCGCCTGTGCCGAAACCTTCAACACAGCAAACATAAAAAAGAAGCAGATACAACAACAATGTAATTTCTTGATTTTCATAATTCTTGGATTTTTAGTAAACGTAAAAGATAGGTTGAGAAATCAGAGCCTCATCTCAACCTATCATTGAAAAAACTATCTGACAATTACCTTAAAAGACTTGCCATCAACATTTACAATATAAAGACCTTCAGCCATATTAAAATGACAATCACCTGCTGTCGCTTTTAATGATTTCACCTGCTTCCCGTCTATCGAACAAACAATAATGGAAGAACCCTCATTCAGGTTATTCAAATCAATAGTACCAACACCTCCTGTAACTGCTATTTTATCAACATTAGCGTCTTTTATGCCAGTCAACACACCTATTTCTTTAACTTTAAAATCAAAAAACTGATCGGCATATGATTCATATTCAGAATGATCCCTCACTCCCGGAGAAGACACCCTGCTATATAGTAATGGCGCTAATTCATCTCCTGACAACATCATGATAACACCTAAATACTGAGGTTCGTAGGTTGCAGCCCACCCCCAACGTTCCAAGAAATGTACAATACGAATATATCCATCTTCATCCAATTCCAGATCCCAGGCTTGCCAGGTCTCTCTTATCCATTCACCATCCTGTCCCTTGGCCGCGGGTACAGCAGTACCTTTATCACTCCAGGTATAACCGGTGCCAACATTGTATAAATTAGTGTATCCTTCTGTATCGTCCACGTAATATGCAACTGCCATCAACTGATTTGGATTACCTTCCTCGTAAGGTTCCACTATAAAAGCCGGTTCTTCTCCATAATGAGCTAAAACTAAATTTTCCTCGCCCCTTACACAAAATGTATAAGTTTTGCCTTTCTCCAGAATCAGACGTTCGCCAGTCTGAGCAAACATCGCACCAGTCAAGGCCAATAAAGCAATAACAGAAGTAATAATCTTTTTCATAATCATAGTAATTTTTTTAATTAAACAATTTATCAATTGGCTATAGTAGTCTGCCAGAATAAGCAGACTACCGTTTTTTATTTATTCGATCAGTATCCCGGATTTTGGCCATCAAAGAATTCTACACCATCATTCTGTTCGAGCATTCTATGATTTATCTGTATCCACGGTGTATAAATTGGAAAGAGATAACTACGATCTTTGTGGAAGGCAGAAGCTTTGAGAAATACAGGTTCATACTCTCCTGCCGCATTGACGGTCATGCCATAATATGGCTCGTTTAAAACGATTTCAGCAGTTCTCCAACGGATAAGATCCCAATAACGCTTACACTCAAAAGCAAACTCAATCCGGCGTTCACGACGAAGAATGTCTCTCAGTTCATTCTGTTCAAACGAGGTTTTGTCATAAGTATCCTGCAAAGTTGGTATTCCGGCTCTCACCCTCACATCATTAATAGCTTTCAAAACCTGATCGTCTATCTGATTTTGCTCAATCTTTGCTTCGGCGTACATTAATAAAACTTCTGCATAGCGAAAATAAGCAAAATTAGCCCCATCAGCATTTACCTCAAAATCGGCTGTTGTCAGGTCAGGATTAATGCCTTTACATCGAAAATAACCGGAACGATATTCACGGGAAGGATCATAAAGATCTTTCTGATTTACCTGATCATATACTTTTCCTGCAAATTCTGCCCCGTTATATATGACAGATTGATAGAAACGAGGTTCACGATTATCATATGGCTTCTTCGGGTTCCATAAAGGGCTATCTTCTTTCGGAAGACCATCCTTCATCAAATAATCATCAACCAGACTTTGTGACGGACACATTGCACCCCACGCTCCAAATTCTCCCGCCGGGCCAAAATACTTTGTACGCAAACCTGTCTTCGTCTTTTTATCATGTTGATAGGCAAAAATAGACTCACAATTATTATTATTTTCTTCCATGAATTGGTCATTATAACTGGTGGCACCTGTAGCTGTAAACAAACTATGTACTCCACCAATTATCTGCTGACAGGTAGCTGCTGCGTCCGAATAGTTATTCATAAATAATTCGCACCAGGCTTTCAGGGTCAATGCAGCCGCACGTGTAGCACGTCCTTTACTTATTTCGTCAGGAAGATCATTCGCTATTTCTTTCAGTTCCTGAATTATGAATTTCCCGGTCTGCTCAAATGTAGAGCGGGGATAAAATATGTTATCACCTTGCTCCGATAGGTTTAAGGTACGGGTAATTATAGGCAATCCACCATAAGCCATCCACATTTCATGATAGTAAAACGCTCTTAAAAAACGGGCCTCCGCTACTCTTGTCTTTATCCATTCTTCTGAGAAGTTGGATTTATAAAGCGCTACATTCTCTATAAAGAAATTTGCCTTTCGTACAAATTTGAATACCTTATCATAAACAAAAGGCAGTGCCGGGTAACCATGGTTATACCAACCGGGATTGTATTGGTCAGCAGTCATTGAGCGTGTCTGCAAATCACGATATGTAACAGCCCAGTCAAATTTGCATACTGCATTATCGCTCCAATGTTCAAATGAATCATAAGAATAATAAGATTCTTCATTACCCCATCCTTCCATATCCGGTAACTCTTTGTATACATCATAGAGTGCCAGATCCGCAGAAGTCTCATTGCTGAATATTGTTGAAGCTGCAACCTGATCTTTAGGTATTACTTCCAGGAAATCATCACCACAAGACGAGAAACCCATGAATGCCATTAGCAAAATACCGGCATATCTGACATGTTTCATATATTTATCCATAATCGTTTTTATATTTATAGATTTAAAAATTAACATTTAAGCCAAAAGCGAAGACCTTTTGTTGCGGTACATACCAACCTCTTACATTACTATCTCCATCTCCTGCCTGACTCATCTCCGGGTCCATTAAATCTTTCAAACCGGAGAACGTCAGTAAATTCTGTCCTGAGAAATAAATACGAATGCTTTGTATTTTTAAGAAATTCACAACACTTTTAGGTAAGGTGTATCCCACCTCAACATTCTTTAAGCGGAGATAAGAAGCACTTCTCAAAAAGAAATCGCTGGTTTGTTGATTATTCAGGTTTCCTCCGGCTCCAAATATCCTTGGAAACTCAGCATCTGTATTTTCCGGAGTCCACCAATCCATTGCAATGACTGCCCCATTGCCTCCTGTAGCAAAAGGCTTCACAATATCCGCACCCAATATAATATCACTGTGTCCTGTTCCCTGGAATAAAATACTGGCATCAATCCCTTTCCAGTCTACTCCTAAATTCAGCCCGTATACAATTTCCGGTAACATAGAATAACCTATTGCCGTTTCATCATCAGCAGTAATTTTACCATCACCATTCACATCGACATAGCGGATATCTCCGGGAGCTACTTTCGAAAAAGTATGATTGGGGATACCTTCCTTCAATTTCCCTTTTTCATCGAAATCACCTTCCTGAAAAAGCCCGTCTGATTTCAGTCCGAAACGTGTCCATAAGGGACGCCCTGTTCGTGCACGATTGGGGTCATCCTTAGTCAGAGGGTTCTCGTATGTTTCAATGAGTTTATTCTTTGCATAGGTAAAATTGAAACTAACATTATACCCGAAATCACGCGTTATCTGCTTTGTACTTTTCAATGTCAAGTCAATTCCCTGATTCTTCATAATACCGGCATTTACCTGTGCCAATGGTATGGCATATTCTACAGGAACAAGAGACCCTCTGGTTACAAGCATATTATTACGCTTTTCATGGAAATAGTCAAATTCAAGATCGAGCAAGCCATTCCACATCGTTAAGTCAAGACCTATATCTGCTTTACGGGCCTTCTCCCAAGTGATATCCAGATTCGGTTCTATACGTTCCTGCGCCCCTTGATAAGTATTGCCATCTACCTTCCAGGCATTACTATATATCCCCATCGCACTCGAATATTGGAAAGCTCCACCAGCAAGATTACCAGATTCTCCATAAGAAAATCTTAATTTCAAATTATCAATAAATGGAATATTATCTTTAATAAACTTCTCTTCAGATAACCTCCATCCGGCAGATACTGCCGGAAAGAAACCATACTTCTTGCCTGGTGCAAAATAATAATGCCCATCATATCTGCCGGACAATTCAATCATATACTTACCGGCATAGGCATAGGTACCTCTGAATACATATCCCATCTGAGTCTCTCTGCTCGAACCGCCTCCGTTATCCTTATCTTCCGGATTAGCGCCTCCAAAATCAATCTCATCAATTGCCAGATTATAATTGTTACGAGAGGCCGATAAATAATCATACAAGGTTTTTCTCGCTTCCCATACAGCCAGAGCACCAACAGCATGTTTCCCAAATGTTCTGTTATAATTCAACATTAACTGTCCTGTCAGCTCTCTCCAGTTTTTGGTACTTTGGCCCAAGCTATACTTATCACTTGAAACAGTTGCATCATACTTATCAGTCTTTGCATTGTAGGTGTAATAAGTAGGTTTCGGTTCATGCCAATCCTTATCCTTAACCGTAGTAGGATCATAATTTCCTATAGCTTTTGCACTCAAACCTTTTGTAATAAACGATAAATCCTGTTCAAGATAAGCCTGGAGCATTATTTTTGTCTGGTCATTACTAACCTTACCGCTTTCAGTATCAATAATAGAGTTACGGCTATTTGCCCTCAGACCATTAGAATAAAATATCTTATTTATTGGCAAATACTGAGTGGCAGTACCAAAAATATCCTTTCCTGTGGCTGAAGGCCTTTCAATCAATTCGTTCCAACCATTGATAGCCACTCCTACGGTAGTTGTTTTGGTTGCCTTTATATCTACATTAGAAGTCAAATTTATCCGTCGCGAATGAGACGTTGACCACATACCAGCTTGATACTGATATCCAAGTCCCACATACGCCTTAATTACATCACTACCGGCAGTCAGTGATACATTATGACTTGTAATAGGATTGTTCTTATTCCGCAATTCATCATAAGCATTTGTATTTGCATATAAGTCCGATGCAGGAATTTCTCCACTACAAACCTGACGGTACATTTCGACCACATCTTCCGCATAAGGCAATTTTGCTCTGGGATTCTGATTATAGGAGGCAGCATTTCTCGCAGTAACATACTGGTATGAATCCATCATCTTCAATAGAGTAGTCGGGTTCTGAAATCCTACATAACCATTGTATGATAAACTCACTTTTCCTTCTTTTCCTCTTTTGGTAGTAACCAGAATAACTCCATTTGCACCAGCCATACCATAGGGAGCTACCGCAGCAGCATCTTTCAAAACGGTCACGGATTCAATAGAGTTAGGATCCAGCTTATTTAAAGTATTACGGGGTACGCCATCTACAACAATCAAAGGTGAAGCATTCCCATAAGTAGCAACGCCCCGAATATTGATGGAAGTCTCATCATTACCAATCTCACCTGAGGTTTGGGCTGTAATAAGACCTGCAACACGTCCGGCCATAGCAGAACTCAGGTTAGAAACAGGTTTTGCAACCATATCTGTTCCCTTTACCACTCCAACAGAAGCTGTAAGTGATGTTTTTTTCTGCGTGCCATAACCAATGACAACTATTTCATCCAATGTTTCCGCATCCTCATCCATCACTATATTCAGTGTGGTTCCGGAACCGACTTTTGTTTCCAAAGTTTTAAATCCGACATATGAAAAAACTAAAATTGCACGAGCCGGATCACTTAAATTAAGGACGAACTCTCCGTTCACATCAGTTATTCCACCAGTAGTAGCCCCTTTGACTGATACATTGACACCCGGAAGAGGTTCTCCGGATTTGTCTTTAACTACTCCTTTTATCGTTTTTATTTGTTGTGTGGCAGAATGGGAAGATACCTGATCATCTCCCGCATACACATCGGGTACAGATATACCCAATATGACTAAAGACAAAAACACATTAAAAACGTTTCTAAAAAGGCTAAGCCCCTTTCTTTCCATGCAGTTCTTCATGTCTAATTAAATTAAGGATTCTCTAATTTTATTTTATTAATGACTTATCGTGATAAGAGTTTTATCGCTTTGTTCACAATCCAAAAGTATGTGTTTGCTAAAATAAATATTTGCTGAATCATGCAAATATTTAGCTTTAATATACGGATCGGACACTTTTTACTCTTTAAAAATTTATTTGAGATTCATGTACATTCAGGATAAAATACAGGATAAAAGAAGGGGCTTCCTAACGAAGTTTCTTCTCCCAGAGAGACAGCAGAAAATCTATCAAAAACAACATTCTATCCGATAAATGTTTTGTTTTGTACCCACCGAGGTATTAACATTGTTAACTCATTTTTTAACGGTGTGATTCCTGCTTTACAAGAGTGTACATTTTAGTACTTCAAAAATGTACATTCTTACAGGACAAAAGTGTACTATTAACACATGGATAAGCGTACACTCTTGTGAGCCTTAAGAGAGAGAGTTATTACACACTGTAAACCAGCAGATTAAACATACATTCATATTCGCAGTTCTACCCTATTCCCTCTTAAAAAAAATACCTGTAATTAGTTTTTCAACAACTTCACATTCGACGGATAAAACAAAGGTATACCCATACAGAAACAATATCTAACCAAACTAAGAATCACCTGTAATACCCTTTAAAAACAAGCTGGATTTTTATTAAAAATGGCCTCATATTCTTTCAAATGATCGCTCATCTGTAAAAACACAAGGCCATAGGGTCATTTAATATACACTATCCGAAAGTTGTAAACTCATTGTTTTCAATCGTTCACCGGATAGCCAGTATAGTATAATTACCCGGATCACAACTGAAAACGACGTGCCGGGATTCTTTCGGCTTCACCATAGGACAGAAGGATAACCCGGAGATATATTTTCCTTTCTTCCAGACTAATTGCCCGTTGATTCTTATCTCCCTGTAATTCCCAACAGGAACGCCTAACAGAGCTTTACAACCTTTCGGAATATTCGCGTCCATCTTAAATCCGGCTTTATCCTGAATAAAGGCGGTACTTATATTCCCTTTTTCAGTAGGAACAACCGCCTGTGCTTGTGTTACATTCCCTGGCTGAGGAAGGATATGAAATTCTTCAAAGCCAGGTTTTGTGGGAGCCACACCACAAAGATATTGGCTACATACTACAAGACCACCACCACTCCAACCGTGGTTTACTGTTCCGCCACCATACCCCTCATTGCCAATACCCCATCCTTCAAACAAAGTGGTAAAGCCCGGCCAATAAACCATTTTAGAGAAACGCTTTTTGTGACGAGCTAAAGCCTCAACCTCATATCCCATTTGCATCATTGCCTCAAAAATATACTTTTCCATGTAGGGACTTGCATGTTCTTCTGTCTGAAAAACCCGAAGAATAGCTTTGTATTTGTCTGTATCGGCTATACCGCTGACAACGGCCAGTGCCTGTACCCTATCGTCTGTGCGCTCGTTATATTCAGGATGACGATAAGACTTTCCATTCCAGAACTGATGATTAAAAGACTGTTTAAATTGGGTCAGAAAGAGCTGATACTTCTGTACATCTTCCGTATAGCCCAGTTCCATAGCCGCTTGTTCCATTCCCTGGATAGCAATATAATACCAGAGATTGAACAATAGTTTCATATCCCGGTTATCTCCCCAATCTCCCCATGTCCAGTCTCCTTCACGAAACTGCATTGTTCCCTTACCATCCGGTATCCAAAGGTCCAGGTATTTTTTTATTCCGGGATATAAATCTGTCAACAATTGCCGGTCACCCGTATAAAGATAGTAATTCCAAACACCGTAACGCCCGATAGTGGCAAGTACTTGCCCGGGAAGTTCATCAAACCAGTTTCCCGCAGGAACAGGAGCAAACATACTTCCATCCGGTCTCTGCCAATTGACTGTTTCATATAGCCACTTCTTTACTAATGCATGGCTTGATACTGAAAGAGCATAGTAGGCCTCCATTGATTCATTTACCGCATCACCCGCCCATTGAGCACGTTCACGGTCGGGACAATCCATAAAATTATCTCTCATGGTTATATACAGAGAACGTCGTGATTTATCCCACAATTTATTGAGGAAATCATCCGAACAGGAAAATTCACCTTCAAACTCTGTATCATAACCACTCTCTCTAAACTTAGCTGCCAAGACTTTTACTCCCTGCGGTAACACATAATACACCTTGTGTCCATTCACCCAAGCCAGATTTTCGTACTCCTGAGTACCTTCTTTGGTGATATACTCTGCACGTATACCAGTGCCTGCCCCATTATAAAACAAATAATTATCAGTATATATCCCTATAGTCTTCCCCGCCGGTGCATCCACTTTTATGTAAGGAGTCAATTGGCAATTATAAGGTAACTCACAAATAAGCGTATCGCCGTGAAAGTATTGCTTACTGTAATCTTTCAATCCATAATCTTTAAAAAGAGGGATGCTACGCTTATGCAGTTTATTCCACGGATAGCACCCGGCTTCTCCGAATACCCGTACACCTCCCATACCTTTATCATCAAAATCGGGCATCATCCAATCCGGAATTTCTTTACGGGCATCATAACAGATGCTGGACTCCGATAATCGAAAATTAGGTAATGGCTCTCCACAAGTTCCGTATGCATACAACCGGGAAGAAACCCAACTCTTATCACTTACTATTCTTAACCCGGAAGAGACACAATCAAACAGTAAACCGGCCTTTCCGCTACTAATATGCGAGAAACCATCCTTACCAAAGTACCAGGTTAATATGGCAATCGTATTCTGCCCCGGCTTTAAAAAAGGGGCGATATCTACTTCGTCGTAATAAGTATCCGTCGGATTAGGACCTCTTTTCAGAGAACCTTCAAATACAACTTGCTTACCATTGATCCACATCCAGTATTTACTATCAGCTGCAATACGGGCAATGGCCTGGTTGGGTACTTTGTCAATATCAACCTGTTTCCGAAAAGCAAACCAGCTGTTAGTAGTACTCTGGCTATCAAAATTAACGATCCATTTCCCTTCCCAGTTCTTGGCATACCCAGTCAACGAAAATAGCAGTAGTGCAGTAATAATCAGGATTCTATTCATAATAACGGTTTTTAAAATAGTATTTGTTTTTTATAATTTGTACCACTCCATACTTTAGAGTCCATCAAGTGATAAACAGGAGATAAATATACATCTTTGTTTTCCACCTTGAAAGTAGTATTACCCAAAGGAACAATCTTATCCTCTTGAGCCAATTTTATAACCTGGCTGTTTTCCAAGCCCAGAATCAATGGACCATAATACACACGAAACTGGTCCAGACTTGTATTATGGGAATTACTGACCGTTTTCTTATACAATTTCTGCTGATAAGATAATTCTATATAGCTATCTACTTCCGTACAATTATTGAGTATAATAAAACCGTTCTCTTCATTCAGCTCTACCTCTTGCCCATTCACTTTCAGCTTTTTATTTTGCATCCAGGCAGGTGAAGCCAGTTTTAAAACAACATTGCCAACCGTATTTTTCTTTATTGTAAAAGTTACTTTCTCAGTAAAAGGATAGTTTGTAGTCTGGTGCATCACAAAAGTTGCCCCATCCTTACTTTGTATAGAAAGTTCACTTTCATGATAGAATGGAACAAATATAGTATCATTTTTTATAAAATAAGCATACTCGGTAGCTCTTCCCAACCCTTCACCTCCTCTCATGGTGCAACACCAATGAGCTTCGTCAACATGCACTTTCAAACAAACATCATGAATCGCATTCCCCGGGCAATTATCACATCCAAATCCCCCATTGTTACGTTGCGTATGACATATCCCGTTGTAGTATATCAGTTCTGCATCATCACGATATTCCGGTTTCATCGTATGCTCCCAAAGTTGTACAGCCAATAAGTAGGAGTCGATAATTGCACATGGTTCCGTCCATGTATCAAAACGGTCAAACCAATTATAATTCTCATGGTTCTCCGTCATTCCATCCGATTTATATAACAACCATCTCTTTTCGGCCTCATCAATATAATACGTATCACCTGTTATTTCTGCATATCGCATCAATCCACGACAAGCAGTAAGCGTTGCATGGGTCTGTGCTTTAATTTTTATCGGATCTATCATCAGGAACCGATGAATCATCTCTTCTATTACTTCTTTCAATTCCGGAGTCCGAAGATACTCATAAGCATGAATCAAACCATCCATTCCAATAAAAACACATCCGATATCCGAAGAGAGCATCCAGTCACCTTCTGTTTTTTGAATTGTCCCGGCTTCTCTTCCGACATTTGTATCACGCACCGCCGGATCAATAGGATAAACCGCATAAAAGCCTTTACCTTTTACAAATAAATTATTCGCTATCGAAGTTATAATTTGCAGGATCTTTTCATCCTTTTTCCAGGCATAATACTCACACAGCCCACGTAGCATCCATCCATTTCCGGATAATTGCTGTTCGTTCATCTTATCTTTGTAAATAATACCCATATACCCGGCCTCATTCAGATGACCCGGAATTCTATTTATGATCTCCTCCAGATAAAGGGGTTCTCTACAGGAAGCTCTTGCATCAAGTACTAAACCCAATATGGTACGCCCCTCTGTGTCTCCCGGCCAACTTCCGGAGGCCTCTTCTGAGAGGAATACATTATCGGGTTGATACTTGGAACTCTCAAGCCTGTCAAAATTCCTCAGAATCCGTGTCCTTAACTCCCCCTGCATGCTAATATCTCTAAATGTAATTTGAGAAAACAGCCCTTCTTTATTTTTATCAGGACTACTACATGATGACGACATGCACACAACAAAAATAAAAAGTACATAAATTAATCCATCTCCAAACGGAAGAATCCTTTTTGCAATCTTTCTCATAACCAATCTCTTTTTTTGTCTCAAAAGTATGAAAGGTTGATCATTATGGGCCACCCTGTTATTCTTTTTATTACTCCTTTCGTTCAAAAGCGTTTTTTCATCCGAAATGTACAATAGAGCAAAACAAATGTACTCATACCAAAAGAGCTGAAATAAATCGATTAATTTTGCAATAAATCTTAAGACCAGTAACAATTAAACCAGTCTGGGGTTGTACTTCACTAAATTCAGCTTCATGGTAAACTTTAAAACTCAGGAGTATGCATAAAAACATTCTTATCATTCTGGCTCTTTGCTGTATCTTCAGCCTCCATGCTGAAGAGAAAAAGGAAAATGCATCTTATTTCTTTCATAACTTAACTATAAATGACGGTTTATCACATGCTGATGCCAATACGGTAGTACAAGACAGCAAAGGATATATCTGGATAGGAACCTATTCGGGATTAGATAGATATGACGGATACCGGTTAAAATCATTCTACAATGAACTAAGCTACATTAACAAATCCTATCTAAACAGGATATCCGATATTTCGATTGACAAAACAGGAAAACTATGGCTTGCCACTTTTTCGGGTATCCAGCTTTTCAATCCTTATCTTGAAAGCTATATTCCTATAAAAATAAGAAATGAAACGCCTAAAGACAGTGAACACGAAATAAAAAAGATTCTTTATGTAGACAATTCACACTTGTTCATCATTGATAACCGGCAAAAAATAGCTCTATATAAAATCCTCAATGAGAATACTTTATCACGTGAACCATTTTCACTGGATGCTAACTGCTATTCATTATTCAAGGATACCCAACAGAATACATGGATAAGTACTGATAAGGGAATCTGGCGGCTTAACTCCCAGAATCAGCTTATGCATATATTTCTTCCTCAACTCAACAACCGTATAGACTATACTTTTATAGATCATCACAATAACCTGTTGGCGGGGGGAAATTCCGGATTGTTCTATTTCACCTGCAACACAGACACCATCAACCATAGTGACAATTATGAACTCAAAAACGGAACCAATATTCCATTAAATTCATCTTTTGCCACTATTACCCACATAACCGAGTCAACCCATGGAGATTATTGGGTATCAACACTGAAAGGATTATTCCACATCCTGAGAAAGAAAGATGAATTTCATACCGAGACAATCTATGCAGGTGATTATCCCAATAGTCTGAACTCTGATTATATAAACGGATTATTGATAGATAAAAGTAATAACCTGTTTATAGCCTCTTATGGAGCAGGAATCAGCATATTAGACCTCAACAAGAAACCGTTCCATATCATACAACGCATTCCATTCACTCCAAATACTCTTTCTGAAAAAATAGTCCGGGCAGTAGTTGAAGATAAAAACGATTTATGGATAGGAACAAACTCAATGGGCTTAAATCGCTATAATCTCCTCACAGACCAATTTACTATCTACCAACCTAATCCGGGAAATGGGCTTAGGAGTGGATCTATCCGGGCTTTAGCGATAGATAAGGATGATTATTTATGGGTAGGACACACGAAAGGAATAGATATGCTACCTCTTAACAACAAGAATTCTGTGTCATTCCTCAATGGGCAAATAGTCACATCCTTTCCTGAAACCGAAGTGTCCTCCATTGCTGTAGATTGCTTCAACCAGATATGGGTAGGTACATGGTTCAACGGACTTTGCAGAATATACAAAGACTCTAAAGGTAAATACCAAACAGAAATATTGAGACAGAGCAAACCGGATTATCCGGCCTTCACGCCCGAAAGAATCCTTACGGTATATGCAGATTCCATCCGGCCGGAAATACTTTTCTCCTCCGGCGAAAAACTCACACGCATCTTTCTGAATGAGGATGGAACAGTGAACAAGACATTAATCTATCAGGCAAATAACAACAAGCAACACTCCCTCAGTTCCAATTTCATCTGTTCCATTGAGCGGGAAGATGATTCTACCCTATGGATAGGCTGTATCGGTGGAGGACTAAACAAAGTTACTCTCCTGAATGACGGCAATTACGAAGCACAAAGTTTCTTTGATAAAGAAGGACTTAAACTGAAAGATGTGGAGTGCCTGCAAAAAGATGGCCAGGGAAATATATGGCTCGCAGGTAATGGTATCGTCAGGTACCACCCGGAAACGAATACATTCAAACCATACACAATTGACAATACCTACACAAACAGTTATAAAGTAGGAGCATCGTATAAAGGAAAAAGCGGGAACATTTATTTTGGAGGGATCAACGGGCTCATCTACTTTAATTCCAAAGAAATAGCAGAAAACCCTTTCCTGGCCCAACCTGAGATTTCAGCTATATCCATTAATAACCAATTGGCAGAGGTTCAAAAAGAGAACCGGTTATTACCCCAAAGCATTACTTACCTTGAACAGATTAAACTACATTACAACCAGAATAATTTCACTCTTTTTTTCACCCCTTTGCATTATGCCAATCCGGGAAACTGCAAGTTTCGTTACAGGCTATTAGGTTATGATAAGGAGTGGAACGTAATTGAAGGTAATAACCCATATGCCAGCTATGCCAACCTCCCCTACGGAGATTATATATTTGAATTGCAGGCAGCTAACAACGATGGATTGTGGAATAATGAAATCAGGACTTTAAAGATACTTATTACTCCTCCCTGGTGGTTATCTCTTCCTTCAAAAATAATATATGGTATACTTATCTTAGCCTGTCTTATCATTATCTACTATTATCTTCTGCGTTGGGTCGGATTAAAGAAACAACTTGAGTTCAAAAACATGGAAGAAAAGAAGAATGAAGAGATGCACCAACTACAACTACAGTTTTTTACAAACATATCTCACGAATTTCGTACACCGTTGACTCTTATTCTTGGCACAGTAGAGCAAATGTCACTAAATAAAGCAGAAAGAGGTAGGAAAGAATATATTAATATTCTATCTAAAAATGCTCAACGTCTAATGAGGTTGGTCAATGAGTTAATGGACTTCAGAAAAGCAGAGACCGGAAGTTTTCACCTCATCGTACAAGAAAAGTACATAAATGATTATTTGGAGATGATTACAAATGAATTTCATAGCTTAGCGCAAACAAATGAAATCCATTTTGAAATTTATATGGATAAACAATATGAAAAAGTTTGGTTTGACCCACAACTGATAGAAAAAATCTTCCTGAATCTACTAAATAATGCATTCAAGTATACCAAGAAAGGCGGATATATCGAAGTCAAAGTCTTATCAGAGATCAAAAGATATAAATCTGCATTTGCTAACAGTTATACAATCGACAGTGGATTTAATGGTAATAAATATTTTTACATATGTATAAAAGACGATGGGATCGGGATATCAAAAGATTCCATAGACAAAGTATTCAATCGTTATTATCAGATAGAAGATTCAGAACATGACCCACATCTCGGCTCCGGCGTTGGACTTGCCTTAGTAAAAAGTCTCATTTTACTCCACAAAGGCCGGCTCACTGTTTACAGCGAAAGAGATAAAGGCTCTGAGTTTATTGTGGCTATTCCATGCGAATACAACGATTATTTAGAAGAGGAAAGAACGCTTATTTCACAAACTCCTGCCATTCTGACTCAGCATTTCTCCGGAGCTGATACATATACGGAAACAGAGTCCAAACTTTCTCTCGTCAACAAAGCCAACCTCCATATTCTGTTAGTTGAAGACAATGACGACGTAAGGCATTTCTTATCCCAGTCTCTAAGTGAGGCTTATAATATCCGTGAAGCAATCAACGGTGTAGACGCCCTTGCCAAAATAGAAGAAGATAAACCCGACCTGATCATCAGTGATCTGATGATGCCACAAATGGATGGAAATAAATTATGTTCCCGCCTGAAAGAGAATAGTATAACCAGCACCATTCCTTTTATCATGCTTACGGCAAAGGACACTTTGGATGCAAGAATAGAAGGTCTTAATTCCGGAGCAGATGCCTATTTGAGTAAACCAGTCAGCATTCAATTATTACTTTCTACTATCCAAAACCTATTGACTCAGCAGAAACGAATAAAAGAACATTTATCCTCCAATTATCTTTCAACAGCTATTGACGATACGATGCAAATGAAAGATAAAGATTTTTACGACCAATTGATTTTAGTAATAGAATCGAATATTGCCAACATAGACCTGGATGTCGATTTCATCAGCAAAGAGTTAAGCCTGAGTCGTACAAAACTTTATCAACGGGTTAAAGATCTTACCGGTAAACCGATTATGGAACTTGTACGTTCTATACGCCTGAGGAAAGCTACACAGATCATGGTAGAAGAAGATATCTCCATTCAGGAAATTATCACAAAAATCGGAATACAAAGCCAGTCTTATTTTACGAGTTCATTCAAAAAAGAATTTGGTAAAACCCCTACCCAGTTTCTAAAAGAATTGAAAGGAAATCCAACAGATACCAACTCTTGATCATTCATAAATGATCAAATCGTGAAAAGTCTACATCCTTCTTATAAAGTAGTTATACATAAAGAAAGGATGTTGGCTAACTTTCTAAAAGTGTATTATTTTAATCGGAATAATATCAGTGATCATTCGTCTTTCAGATAATCAGCCAATATTATTTTCCCCATTTTGTATCTCTTCTTACCATCCGACTCACTATAAGGAAGTTCAAAAACAGGTGTGCCATCTTCCTGCCCGACAGAAACATACAAACTATATTCTCCAGGGGTACAGGTACGAGAAAAGCAATTAATCTTATCTTGAAATCTGGGGGCTACCCGAAAACCGGAATTCAATGTTGAAAAGGCTATTTTAGTTCGCTCTGCCACAGAAAGAAACTTTACATTAAAACTCTTATCCACCAATACTGATACAACTCCTCCTTTTGCATCTTTCAGAGTAAAGCAAGGATAGCCTCCGCGATAGCAAGGAGTTACCCCGGAGTTATACCATTGTGACTGAATAAAAAACACTTCTCCAAGATGGACAACAAGTGGATATTTCAGGGATTGTAACTGAATACGATATCCCATTCTTAGATTGATTTTACGAATAATGTCTTTATTCTCTTCCAGAAATATATCCGGCCACCAATGAATTGACATATAAGCAGCATGGTAATCCTCTACTGATTTTAACAATAAATCTTTATCCCATGCACCTTTCTTCTTCGACCCTCCATAATGTTCATGTTCCAGAATAACTGGTAATGAAGGCCAAAACAATTGAGCCATTTCACTATGGTACCAATGCCTGGGGATTTTCTGTACCAGTATACTGTCATCCCGCATCGAAACACCTCTCGAAAAAGCATAATCCATTATAGGAAAACGTTCACCTGGTAAATCGTGTCCCGCATAATCATCAGAAATACATAATAATGTTTGTTTGAAATGACGAAGATATAAATCGATATATTTCTTTTGTACTTCTACACCCCACGATTTACCATGTTTCGGAGTAGTCAATACCGTATGCCCTTCTCCCCACATTCCATAATGGCCTATATCTATAAATGCTACATTCGGATTACCATCATACCTCTCTCCCATAGCACGAACGAAATTTTCCACCTTTTCCAGAAAGACAGGATCGTCATAATCAGGTTCATAAATCGTACCGTCAACATCATATCCTTTAGCACCGGCATCAAATACCCATTCGGGAGTAGCTTTATACATCCAACTCTCTGTTGCAGTAATCCTTATCGAAATCTTCTTGCCTTTATCAATCCATCTTTGAGCTGGTGTATCTAAGGTTTCCCAGCAAAATTTTCCTTCTTCCGGCTCAACAAAAGCCCACGGTATACGAAGGTATACTGTACTTAATCCGGGAAAATAATCCAGTGTATCAGCCGGTTCCAGCCGGGAACCATAGTTTTCAAGTAAGTTGGAATAGAAATGCATCGTCCATCCCATATCAGGATTTATCAGAGCTTCGCCATGATCAGTCGGGTAAACTACACATAGTTCATTTACCTGTTCTAATTCCTCAACAGTTGCAAGATACGGTCTATTCTGCTCCGGAAAAGCCTGTAATACTGAGAATTTATCTCCAACAGCCAATGCAGCTGCTGATAATCCGACACGCCGTATAAAAGTACGCCTGTTTATTGATTTCATTTTTAGTCTATTTCTTAAAGAAGTATTAACGAACTACCGGAAATGCAACAATACGAATTTTAGTACATCCATAGGGAATCAGGCAAATCTGTTCCTCATTATTACCAACCAATCCTTTATAATATCCTTCTCTGTCAGTAACAGGTTGTTTTAAGACTCCCGACTCACCAGACTTCCACCAAGGTAACTGTTTTGCCGGTGCTACCAACTCAATAGGGGCATGTGCCTGATTCCAGACAAAAAGAGAATCTACAGGATCAAGATAAGACACTTTTATATGGGTTGCAGGATCATTTATTACACATTCATGTAAGGCATAATTCCATTTCGATTCAGGGAAAACACTCCAATAGTTTCCTTGTATATCACTATGCCCTTCTTCCCAACGCTCTTTAATTTTTAGTCCATATATTAGGGGACCTCTCTCCACCGTATGAGAGTTACGGGCCCAATTAGAAATGAATATGCTCATTGGTAAACGTAATTCTAACACATCGCCATTCTTCCACTTACGATTCACAACAATCAATGAGTCCTTACCATCAACTTCTCCTTTTTGGCCATTTATATATATTTGCGCTTTTTCACACCAAGAGGGTATCCGAAGGTGAAAAGGAAAAACAGTCTCTTTATCTAATGTAAAGTGAAAACGGATATTTTCTTCAAACGGATAATTGGTTTCCTCCCAAATTGATAAATTTGCATCTCTGAGTTTAGTAATTATACGGGAAGGAGCATAAATCAAGGCAGCAATTCCTTCATCGGGAGTTGAATACCAGAGAGAAGAAGTAAATTTTGTCCAACCCTGATGCATATTAGCGTAACAACAGGTATAACCGCTGGCCGTTCCATATACATTTGATGTTCCTTGATAAGCAGTTAATGAAAAATCAAAAGAACCTAAACAGGCTTGTGGCTGATTGGGTATCTGAAAATATTGTTTATAATTATAATCATCTGTAGTTTGTGCCGGAAGTGCATTAAAGGCAATACGCTCCAATGCATCCATATAACTATTTTTTCCGGTAATGGCTATTATATTTTCCAACGAATACATAGACTCAACTATTGTGCAGAGTTCGGTTCCCTGTGAAGGTTCATTTCCGTGTATGTCCTCATCACCGGAAATACAACCATTCGGTAAACCATGAAGTAACATCAAATCTTTAAAGCATCTGTCTTGAATCGCTAAAAAAGCAGTATTGCCAGTCCGTAAATAATCAATAGCCGGTGATTTCATTGCCATTGCAACATTAACAGAATGACGTTCCATCCAGTTTTCTCCATTCTGATTGGCGGCCGCTCCCATCACCCAATCTCGTTTTTCGAACCATTCGGTCCATTGAAATGATTGTTTTCTAATTCTATCGGCGAGACACAAAAGTTCATTCTTTCTAGTAATTCTGTAAAGCCAAAGAATCATATTTATATTTTCAATACCACGAGCTTGTGACCATTCCGACCAATGACCAATCGAAATATTCTTCAATGCTTCTTCCTGATACTGAAAATATTTACTCATAAATGTAATAACACGTTCATCATGAGTAGCACTATAATATTGTTGCATAACCTTTAGCATGATCATACGTGGCCACCAATCCTCTCCTTTATCCGCAATTTGTGTTGTTATTAGCTTCCCACTTTCGCGTTCGTAAGTCGTAATGGGACCAAAATAGCCGGAAGGCCGCTGATTGTCAAGACTCCAATTGATATATTTTTCAACTTTAGCTATTAGGCCCTTGTCCTTAGTGAGATATGCCAAAGGAACTGCTCCATCAAGCCAATACGGAGTTTCTTCCCAAGCATCTCCTTTACCTCCCAACCAAGCATTATCATTTTTTACTTTGTCATAAATCTCATCCAGATGCCCAGAAGATCCATCACACATTATATCTAACTGATTTTTTAACCAACCTTCCGGCTGAATATCGCTGATTGGTACAGGCACATATTTTAGCTCTATAATATCATTATCTTTCAATAAAGGCTGCACACATCCCAATAATCCAAATAAGCCAGTCAAAGCGATAACAAGTTTGCCATTGTTCTTCATCATCATTTCAATTATAAAGTTTACCTGACAAAAATACGACCAACAACCAATATCGCTTTGTTCGAACGTACATTTCATTTGCCGGAGCATCCTCATTTACACATAAAGTGGCGAAAACCCATAACCGGAAATACCTGAATACAGATGTAATACTTAATTTTATTACCTTTGCAGCGTTTTTACTGATTAACGCCATCCCTTGATATGAATAAACTAAATGGTTTCCTGTATGGTCTACTGTCTTCGGCATCCTTCGGCCTCATCCCTATGTTTACCATTCCTGCAATGCAGCAAGGGATGCAGTTTGAGTCCATTTTGCTATATAGATTCGCTTTTGCCACACTGGCCTTAGGAGTTATTTTGTTAATTGACGGACAGTCATTTCGTATCAACCGTCGTGATATACCTTCCCTTCTTTTACTGGCATTTTTTTATCTTATATCTGCGGTGTTCTTATTCTGGGGATATAAATTTATGGCAAGTGGGATAGCTACAACTTTGCATTTCATGTATCCTGTATTGACTACACTGATCATGATGCTATTCTTCCGGGAAAAGAAATCGATCTGGCGATTTATGGCCATAGCTCTGGCTGTGGCGGGAGTATTCTTTCTTTCTCAAGGAGATGATTCGGGAAGTATTACATTTATAGGTATTTTTATCGTTCTCCTCTCTGCTTTGGGATATGCGCTCTATTTAGTCACTGTGAGCCAGCTAAAAGTAGGTCAGATGAAGGGGCTACGGCTCACATTCTATGTCTTCCTCTTCGGAACCCTGCTCCTTTTCATAGGAATTGGTACAACAGGACATATCCAACCGATCCCCAACCTGCATACAGCCGGAAATCTGGTAATGCTTGCCATTATCCCAACCGTTATTTCTAATCTTGCACTGGTAAGAGCAGTAAAATGTATCGGTTCCACACTCACCTCAGTCTTGGGAGCAATGGAACCGGTAACAGCTGTATGTGTAGGTATCTTCATGTTCGGCGAACCCTTCACGAACAGCGTAGGTTTGGGAATAATACTCATTATTACCGCAGTAACAGTGATCATTCTCAAACGGTAGAAAGATGCATATTACTCGCTTTTACCGGATATCTAACTCTTTTATAAGGTTGCCTGCTTCTCCATACTTCTCAATAACGAAAAGTATATAACGTACATCTACGCCGATACAACGCTGCAAATCGGGTTCAAAAACAATATCACTGCTCATCGCTTCCCAGTTGCCATCAAAAGCAAGCCCGAGCAATTCTCCTTTGGCATTAAACATGGCACTACCGGAGTTACCACCTGTTATGTCATTGTTGGAGATAAAACAGACTCTCATTTCGCCCTTTTCATCGGCATAACGCCCAAAGTCTCCGGCACTGAACAATTCCAGTAAACGAGGACTGACCTCAAAATCCGGATCGTCCTGATGGTCCCGCATCTTTTCAAAAATCCCCAACGGAGTAGTATAATAGTTATAAATAGCGCCATTAAACGGAGAATAACTGCAAACCGTCCCGAAACTAAGCCGCATGGTGGAATTGGCGTCAGGATAGAAGTTACGGTCGGCATACATCCGGCGAACAGCCGCATTAAACAACCGTTCATCCTTTTCTATGCTTTGCGAAGCCTCCACGATGGCCTGGTTCATATCATAATAAGACACCAGCAGATCAATGCCCAAAGAAATGGCTGGATCATCCAGCATACTAAATGTTGTATCACGCTCCAGATAGCGTTTCAATCCCCGTGGAGTAGTTATCTCGGAGCGAGCATACAAAGTGTCGATATAGGCCCGTTCATTGCCGTTATACAGCGTATCAATCGTCTGATACATCGGTGGCAGATATTCAGGAGAAACCTTTTCACGATATTCTTTCAGAAGTGCAGTAAACACATCTTTATCGATCGAAAGGTCCAGATTGTCATATTTCTCCAATAATTTCTTCAACCGCGCAACAACCTGCTTTTCTTCGGCTTCAAAATCGAAGTTAAGAATCTCAAGAGACAGCTGTACCAGCTCGGGCCCATTGATAAAGGATTCACCGAAATAGGCCAACGCACGGTTGGTTTCCCGACGGCTCTTATAGTTCAGTTCCAGGGAAGATAACAAATGCATCAGTTTCTCCCGTTCGGCAGGAGTATTCTGAATCCATTGACGGAGGGTCGTTTCCAACTCTCGTTTCTTTTCAAGTACTTTCAGCTTGCGGATGGCTTTGTTTGTCCCGATACTGTTTTTCCAGTAATTGGAGCTTTCATCATACTTTGAAGCATATTTGATACGAATATCTGCCCGCCGATCCATCTCACGCTTCCAAATAGCCTGCTTTACACCACGCACATCTATCATCGCCTGGTTCATACCATTCATCATCTCCTCAATGCCGAAGGAAGAGAGGAAACGTTCCGTACTACCGGGATAGCCCAAAGTCATACAAAAAGACCCTTCTTTATATCCGTCAAGCGAAACAGGCGCTACATAGGTCGGATGATAGGGTACATTGTCCGGTGAGTAATCAGCCGGACGATTCTTTTTATCGGCATAAATGCGAAAAACACAGAAGTCACCGGTATGGCGGGGCCACATCCAGTTATCCGTATCCCAACCGAATTTTCCAATAGAAGAAGGAGGAGCAAACACCAGACGAACATCGTTGAAATCGCGATAAACTGAAAGCCAAAACTCATTTCCACCATAATAAGCATCAACGACTCCCACAAGAGTAGAATCTTTGAGACTCACTTCGTCTGCTATAAGACGCGAAATAGAATCAACAGCAACCATACGTTCCTGCTCGGTCATAGCGTCATGGGTTACTTTCAGCACCCGCTTGGTCACATCTTCGGTGCGAAGCAGAAAACGAACATAAAGCTCCGGATTGGGTAACTCCTCGTCCCGGTTACGGGCCACAAAACCATCTTTCAGGTAATCGTGTTCTACGGTGGAATGTTGCTGCACACTGCTGAAACCGCAATGGTGATTAGTAAAAACCAATCCGTCTTCTGAGACAACTACCCCCGAACAAAACCCACCAAAACTAACAACGGCATCCTTCAACGAAGCCTTCTTAGGATTATAGAGTTTATTGGCAGGCATCTGCAAACCCAGTTCTTTCATCGTTTGCCGCGTTTGTTTATTCAGGTTCCCCAATAGCCACATTCCCTCGTCAGCATGAACAGCCGATGAGATGAAAAGGGCAATAATTGTAAATAGTTTAAGTCTCATCTATATTGAATTTAGCAGTCAGTTTTTTATTTTACTCTGTTATCAGACGTAGTTTCTTCGCCCCTACACGGGCTTGCAGCCATTCGGTTATTTTCCTCTTCTCACTCTCACTCGGATGACGGGTAAACTTCAGTACAGCCAATGCAATCGTATCCGTTTTCAACGAATCCACCGTAGTTTCAAGTGTATGCGAGATCGAAACGGTTGTCACTGAAGGGTACAATACCTTTAGTTCCGGTATAATAGTACGACTCATTTCATCATAAGATTTATACTTCTCAAGGTTCTTTTCCAGAGAGGAAATCTTTTTTTGTTGTTCTTGCAGCCGTTGTTCACTGTTCTTATAAAAGTCTTCCATGACCATGGCACGAATGGACGAAATATCCATTGCATCGTTGTTCATACCTTGTAGCACAACCAACTTTGTTTCCTCCAGTTTATACTGTTTCATCTTACTACGCGCCAGAGCAATAGAAGCCTCAGGAACTTCAGGACCAATAAGCACCACACGAATCTCCCGGTGTTCGTAACTAATCTTCTTATCAAGCACCTGTGTATTTTCAAAATTCAATTCCGTATTGATAAAGTGATTGGCAGCCGTTTCATAAAAAGTGCTTTTGATAATGCCGAATGTCAGATAAACAGCCGGGCACATCGTAAGGACAACGATCAGGATAATATATTTGCGTACCGTCTTCTCACGTTTCTTGTCTACAAATTCCTTCCGTTGGAAATGCATCACCCGTACTCCGATAAAGGTAGCCAGGCTAATGAAAACGGAGTTGATAAAATAGAGGTAGAAAGCGCCTAAAAAATAAATCAGGTTACCCGAAGCCAACCCGTATCCTGCCGTACAGAGGGGAGGCATCAATGCCGTAGCAATAGCAACACCCGGAATCACGTTTCCCTTTTCCTTTGTAGAGAGGGCAACAACACCTGCCAATCCACCAAAGAGTGCGATGAATACGTCATAAATCGTAGGTGAAGTACGTGCCAGCAATTCCGACTGCGCCTCGGCAATGGGGGTGAAAAGGAAAAAAACAGTTGCCGTAGTAACACTGAATGCAGTGGTTATGAGGAAACTCTTTAAGGAGCGTTTCATCAATTCAAAGTCGTTCAGCCCGACGGATAACCCCACTCCCATAATAGGTCCCATCAAGGGGGAAATCAACATCGCACCGATAATTACTGCGGTAGAGTTCACATTCAGTCCTAACGAAGCCATAAAGATTGCGAAGATCAGAATCCAGAGGTTAGCTCCTTTAAATTCCACTCCTTTACGGATAGAGTCAATGGTTTCCAACTCATTGTCCTTGTCCTTTCGCAAATCGAGATACTCACGAAGAAAGCTCTTTACGGCAAAAATGTTTCGGTTGTCTGTTTTCATAATCACTTCTTCACAAAACGGTTAATAACTGGAATTTGCTTCAACGGCAAATCATGTTTGATGATATATCCTATAAATACAAACAGTAGCAACGTACGTAAAAGCAGGCGGAGCAACATATTATCCACCGGTATCCACTCTCCTGCCACATAGATCATTAATGCCAAAAGTACGTATCCACCGATACTCTTCAGGTCATATGCGATCGGGTATTTCTTTTGTCCCACGAAATAAGAGAGCAACATGGCAACAGCATATCCGGTGAAACCTGCCCAGGCACAAGCCATATAGCCATACACAGGAATCAGAAAGGCATTCATCAGAATAACAATCGTACAAGCTGTCAGCGAAAAGTAAGCTCCCCATTTCGTCTCGTCCGTCAGTTTATACCAGAACGAGAGATTAAAATACACACCCATAAACATCTCGGCAGCCATAACGATAGGCACTACTTTCAACCCTTCCCAGTAATCACGTCCGATAACATAACGCAATATATCGAGATAAAACATCACCGTGAGGAAGGCTAAAAGAGTGAAAATGATGAAGAACTTCATGGCTTGTGCATACATTTGCCGGTTATCCTTCTCTTTACTCTTACCAAACACAAATGGTTCGTAAGCAAAGCGGAATGCTTGTGTAAACATAGCCATAATCATCGCTATCTTACTGGTGGCTCCATATATACCCAACTGCACATCAGCCTCTACCGGATCGGGATAAACAAACGGAAAGATAATCTTATCAACCACCTGGTTCAGTATACCCGCAATACCTAATATAAGAATAGGAAAAGAGTAACGAAACATCCGCTTCATCAAATCACGATCCAGTGTATAACGGAAACCGCGCAGTTCGGATATCAGGCAAAGCATTACCAGCGATGTACAAATAAGATTAATCAGAAAAGCAGCGCCTACATTGGTTCCTTTCATAAACACGAAGTAGACAATGTTGAGAATAATGCTGGCAAAGATGAATAACATCTTTAAAGCTGCAAACTTAATAGGACGATTTTTATAACGCAGATAAGCAAAAGGGATAGCCTGTATAGCATCCATTGCGATCACAATGAGCATCATCCCAAGATACCAGGGATGCTCTTCATACCCCATTACTCCGGCTATCGGCTCAAGAAACAAAAGACATACGGCAAGAAACGAAAGAGAAATAGCTGCTACAGTCAATAAGGTAGTAGAGTAAACTTTCACCGGGTCTTCTCCGCCCTTATTGGCAAAACGGAAAAATCCGGTTTCCATACCGCATGTAAGTAGTACAAGCAGAAGTGCCGTAATGGCATACATATTCGTAATAATACCATATCCTCCCGTAGAAGCGGGCATAGAAATTGTATAAATAGGCACCAACAGATAATTGAGGAAACGCCCTACTATGCTGCTAACACCATAAATGGCAGTATCTTTGGCTAATGACTTTAATCCACCCATGTTAATTAGTGATTAACGAGTTAGTGATAAGTGATTAGTTTTGGCTGTGCAGATACTTGCTGTTAGCAACTTCATTATCTCTTCGGCATCAGTAAACATACTACTATATTCTTCTGTATTTAAATACGAAGTTTCATGAAGTAACTCCAGCCAATAAAGAGACTCGTTACATTCTTTCTGCGCAATAGCATATTTATGAACGAAATCAAGTTTACTTTCTGCATATTCTCCTTCGCGTTGTAAAGCACCAATAGCTGTACCCGAACGTAGCAATTGTTTTGACATTATATGTTCATTTTTAGTTTGTGACAGATACTGATAGAGCTTTACAACACGTACAGCAAAAGCCTTGGTCTTAGTTTTCAAAATCCCTTTTCTATATTCCATACGCTCAATCGCTTATCACTAATCATTTATCACTAATCACTAAAACAGTGTTTGTTGACTACTATAAAGACTCCTCCCCAAATGTTTGTAAGCCAGTTCCGTCACTTCACGCCCACGAGGGGTACGTTTCAGGAAACCTTCTTTAATCAGGAACGGTTCGTATACCTCTTCGATTGTTCCGGCATCTTCACCCAAAGCGGTGGCAATGGTAGTAAGTCCTACCGGACCACCCTTGAACTTATCGATAATGGTACAGAGGATCTTGTTGTCCACTTCATCCAATCCGTATTTGTCGATATTCAGTGCTTCAAGTGAAAAAGTAGCAATCTCCGTATCAATAGAACCGGAACCCTTCACCTGAGCAAAGTCGCGCACACGACGAAGCAGTGCATTGGCAATACGAGGGGTACCCCGGCTACGCGAAGCAATCTCTCCCGCAGCGGGTATCGAACAAGGTACATCAAGGATAGCAGCCGAACGACGGATAATATTACTCAGCACATCGTCATCATAATATTCAAGATGCAGGTTAATGCCAAAACGCGCACGCAACGGAGCTGTCAACAGCCCACTACGGGTAGTAGCTCCCACCAGCGTAAAAGGATTCAGATCTATCTGAATACTGCGTGCAGAGGGTCCTTTATCTATCATAATATCAATCCGGTAGTCTTCCATAGCAGAGTACAGGTACTCCTCTACCACAGGTGACAGACGGTGGATCTCGTCAATAAACAGGACATCGTTCGGTTCAAGACTGGTAAGTACACCCGCCAGATCACCGGGTTTATCGAGAACCGGGCCCGAAGTGACTTTAAAGCCTACTCCAAGTTCATTGGCTATAATGTTTGAGAGAGTTGTTTTTCCCAATCCGGGAGGGCCATGCAGCAATACGTGGTCTAATGCTTCACCACGAAGACGGGCGGCTTTTACAAAAATGCGGAGATTCTCCACCACCTTATCCTGCCCGCTGAAATCCTCGAAGCTAAGGGGACGGAGCGCATTCTCAAAATCCCGTTCCCGGCTTGTCAACTGATGATCGCGTATATTGAAATCTTCTTCCATAAAATCACATCCTCGTTCTTTTATATATCGTACAAAGATAATGCAAACCGAGAGTAGAATAAAATGAACGCGTTCATTTTTTATGCCAAGGTGCAGCTTATCTTCGCTTTTTTAACAAAGATAGTACAAATCAGAGAATAGTTGTATCGAGCAGACAGGATAATTGCCTCCTTTTCCGAATATACCTCTGATAAAGTAGCCGGAATACATGGATTATCTCAAACTATTTCATCTTGTTCAATTAGCGCTGCATATAGTGTTTCCGCTCTTCATCCGTCAACTTCTCTATCGAATAGCGAAGCATCGTACGGGGCATTTCACGTGCATACTTATCAAGAAACTGTAGTAATAAGTCCCGATTCCGTTTCCCCATTTCACGAAGCATCCAGCCGATAGCTTTCTGCATCAGATCGTGTTTGTGATGTAACAACAGTTCCGACAAACGGAGGATATCGACGAAATCGTTGTTTCTTATCAATGTAGCCGTAGCAACTACCGCGATACGCTGCTCCCAAAGAAGCGTACTACCGGCAAGACGATACAGATCTTCACGCGATTTGTCTCTCAGATACTCTCCTACAATATAGGGAGCTGACAAATCCACCAAGTCCCAGTTATTGATCCGTTCCGTTTGTGTCAGATAGAAATCATAGATCTCTTTTTGCTCCTTTTCACCGGACTTCTTGAAGCGCTCTACCAACATAAGCAATGCGCAGAGGCGGCACTCGTGCCAGTCACTTTGCAAGAGCTCTGCCATCACCTCAAACGGTTCTTCTTTGTGCCGCTTTGCCACCAGACGTGTATTGGGAACTACTACTCCTAAAAACTTATCACCTTCTCCGTATTGCCCCTTCCCTGTCTTAAAGAAATTGGGCAAATACTCCCTTTTCACCGGGTCAATATATGCTTCCAGCTCTTTCTGAATACTCTCAACTTTTGTCTTCATATCGTTATCTGTATAAATATAGCAAACCGAATCCCCGCCAAAAATAAACAAAATATGGATGATTAATGGAAAGTTATATCTATTTTTGCAAATAATACAGTAAGTACATTATGGTTCTAAATTACATCTGGATAGCATTCTTCATCATAGCTTTTATCGTAGCACTCGGAAAGCTTATCTTCACAGGAGACACACAAATATTTACCGAAATCATCAACTCTACGTTCAGCTCATCCAAAACGGCTTTTGAGGTTTCTCTCGGGTTAACCGGGGTTCTCTCCTTATGGTTGGGCATCATGAAGATTGGTGAAAACAGCGGTCTTATCAATGCACTGTCGCGTTGGTTGAGCCCGGTATTCTGCCGCCTGTTTCCCGATATCCCCAAGGGACACCCCGTAATGGGATCTATTTTTATGAATATGTCTGCCAATATGCTGGGACTTGATAATGCTGCTACTCCGATGGGGCTCAAGGCAATGAAAGAGTTACAGGAACTGAATCCGAAAAAAGATACGGCCAGTAACCCAATGATCATGTTTCTTGTTATCAACACTTCCGGACTGATACTGATACCTATTTCAATCATGGTATACCGTGCCCAAATGGGAGCTGCACAACCTACGGATATCTTTATCCCAATTCTGCTCAGTACATTCATTTCAACATTAGTGGGAGTTATTGTTGTTAGCATTTCCCAACGCATCAACCTGATAAACAAACCCATATTGATATTAATGGGAATATTGAGTCTTTTCTTCGGAGGTTTGATTTACCTTTTCACTGTTCTTTCACGTGAAGAAATGGGAACTTACTCTACGCTGATTGCCAATATCATACTATTCGGAGTAATCATTCTCTTTATCCTGACGGGCATGCGAAAGAAAATAAATGTTTACGATTCTTTTGTAGAAGGAGCCAAAGAAGGGTTCAGTACTGCCGTACGAATCATACCTTATCTGGTAGCTTTCCTGGTAGGTATTGCAGTCTTTCGCACTTCGGGAGCAATGGATATTCTTGTCAACGGAATCGGACAGGTTGTAGGATTTTGTGGACTGGATACCAGCTTTGTCGGTGCTTTGCCTACCGGACTGATGAAATCTCTGAGTGGCAGTGCTGCCAACGGATTGATGATTGACACCATGAAACAGTTTGGCCCCGATGCCTTTGTATCCCGCGTCAGCTGTGTAGTTCGCGGTGCATCAGACACCACATTCTATATTCTGGCTGTCTACTTTGGCAGTGTAGGCATTACAAAAACAAGAAATGCCGTTACCTGCGGTTTGATAGCCGACTTTTCGGGTATCATTGCTGCCATATTTTTCAGTTATTTATTTTTCTTTTAAAACAATACATTATCATGGCTGTAACTTATCAGACAGAGGGCGTAAAGATGCCCGATATTAAGAAACGGGAAACCACAGAATGGATCAAATCCGTAGCTGCCACTTATGGAAAGAGACTCGGTGAAATCGCCTATATTTTCTGTTCGGACGAAAAAATATTAGAAGTGAACCGGCAATATCTGCAACACGATTACTATACAGATATCATCACATTCGATTATTGCGAAGGAGATCGTCTTTCGGGTGATCTTTTTATAAGCCTCGATACTGTAAAGACCAATTCTGAACAGTTCAATACCACCTATAACGAAGAACTTCACCGTACCATTATTCACGGTATCCTTCATCTTTGCGGCATCAATGACAAAGGACCGGGAGAACGGGAAATAATGGAAGCGGCGGAAAACAAAGCACTGGCGTTACGATAGAGTTGAAAACTCTACATATATTGTCCATTATAAGGGGTAGCATTGTCCAAATGAACTATTATGGCATTTACTTAAACAAAGGATACAGACTGATTCCGGTGAAAAAACCTTTATTTGCATAACTGCTGGCGAGGGGTAAGTGCTTTTTGTATCTCACCGGCAGTTAAGCTTATTAAATACATAATCTTAAAAAAGTAAAGGAAACACCATGAAACATCTATTTTCAAGTTGGGCAATCAGCCTGTTTGCCCTGTTTATTATTGTCCCCAACAGTTTTGCCGCCAAATGGAAAGCCGAACATGTCGTTCTTATCGGTCTCGATGGATGGGGAGCTTATAGCGTAGAGAAAGCAGATATCCCAAACACCAAGAGTTTAATGGAGAACGGTAGCTATACTTTAAAAAAACGTTCTACACTCCCCTCTTCAAGTGCTATAAACTGGGCTTCCATGTTCATGGGAGCAGGTCCGGAACTGCACGGTTATACCGAATGGGGATCTAAAACTCCGGAACTTCCCTCACGCGAATTGAACCAGCACGGTATTTTCCCTACCATTTTTCAAGTACTGCGGGATGCTGCTCCGAAAGCAGAGATTGGTTGCCTGTACGAATGGAACGGCATTAAATATCTGGTAGATACACTTGCATTGAGCTATCACAAACAGGCACCGGATTATAACAAGTATCCCACTGCTCTGTGCGAAATGGCAGTTAGCTATCTGAAAGAAAAGAAGCCGACCCTCACACTGGTTGCTTTTGATAATCCCGATCATATAGGTCATGGTGCAGGTCACGACACACCGGAGTATTATGCCAAACTGAAAGAACTGGACGGATATATCGGACAAATTATTCAGGCTACCAAAGATGCAGGAATATTTGACAAAACGATCTTTATTGTTACTGCAGACCATGGTGGCATTAACAAAGGACACGGCGGAAAAACGATGAATGAAATGGAAACCCCATTCATCATCTGCGGAAAAAACATCAAAAAAGGATTAAACTTCAACGAGAGTATGATGCAATTTGACGTAGCATCAACCATCGCCTACATCTTCGGACTGAAACAACCGCAAGTATGGATCGGCCGCCCGATGAAACAGGTTTTTAACAAATAAGAAGTCACGACATAGAGTACTACAAAAGTACGTACTTTATAGATATAAACTATGCATTTTAACTGTGCGTTAAATACGTATTTAACGCACAGTTAAAATGCATAGTTTGTTTTACCGATTATAGTATCTTGAATTATATATCCAAGAAACATTTGCATAGCATCTATAATTTGGTTAGCGTCCTACAGTTAGATAACAAAAATCACATTCGGAACCACCTTTCATTTGTAATTATTTAGAAAGATAAACAGAATAAAAAAGAGAATTGACACATCAAAAATAAGCGACACAAAGTAAACCTACAACTCATTGGCAATCAAGACATTACAAAACACAATTTTCCTCTACGAGAAACGACCCGAAACTCTACGGAGATCGGGTCGTTTCTCGTAGAGCATCGGAGTGATCTTCGTAGAGTTTCAAGATGAAAGTTCACAAAATTGACAATCGGTATAAAACGAAAATAAACCGCACGACTTTATTGTAATAATTTATTCATACCACAAAATCAAGATCCATCTCAAATAATTAAATGGATTGATTCGGGACAATAGCCCTATTTTAGAAATAAAACCTCAATCCGCCCAATACATTGACGCGATTTATTCCGCTCTTTTCATCCTTCTTTAGTTCAACTCCATCCCGTTTCGGCAAGTTACTTGCAATTGAACTGGCTGATACGCCAAGTCCCACATGGCTCGACAACATATATTCTAATCCCATAGTGACATGTGCGCCAAATCCGGCAGTACTGTAATAGGGTTCATTATAAAGAAAAAGCCCCATGCCTACTCCGCACTTCAGAATCCATTTATCAAACTTTGTACGTAATGCAACCTCCGGTGCCAGATAAGACAATACCATATCTCCTCCCGGAAGCTCCGCTTTAAAACCAGAAGTCAGTACAAAAATATCCCCTTTGTCATCGTCGTCATACCTCATTGTCTCTCCACCCAAGGAAGCCGAGCAATTTGATACATCGTAACGGAAGTTTCCCTATGAGCCTCTTACTATCGATATTGTTTACAATATTATTCCTAACATCAATAAAAAGGAATAAAATCTTTACTATCTTTGCTTCCAAAGCGTAAAAACAGCTACCAGGCCGTAATATTAAATAGGTTGACAGTATAGTACTATCTATACATGCCATGATAGTCCATTTATACTATCTCTCAAATAAGATAAAGCAAGAAAAACAGATTGTAGAAATATAAAGAAACATGAACAGAACCACTAAACCAATTGCAAAATGCTTAAGCATTCTATTATTAATCACCTTATTTGCTTGTCACACGAATAAAGAATCGGCCATTGAGTTGTTTGAATACGGAAGGATTATGGAAGAAAGAATGCAACCTGATTCTGCGGTAGTTATGTATCAGAGAGCTATAAAGCAATCCATGGCCTCCAAAGATACAAAGCTAATTGGATTAATTTATAATCAACTGGGAGACTTATATCTGTCCCATTATCTATTTAATAAATCTCTTTTATCGTATCAGTCAGGGTTAAAATATAACCAATTATTCCTTGACAAAATTAATGCATCCAAATCTTTAAGAGGAATAGGGAAGAGTTATACATATCGTTCCATGCCCGATTCCGGTCTAATTTATCTATCTCAAGCCTTGCAACTATCCGAATCAATAAATGATAAGGAAGAAGTTGTTCGTATCCATAATAATATATCGAATGCTTACTTTGAACTGGAACAGTTTGATGAAGCGTTAAAACACAACATCCAAGCATTAAATATGACTAAAGATAGTACAAGCAAATATATTAATAGTTTTGCAAGAGCTGATATTATGTATCAATTACAGAAATATGATTCTGCACAATATTATTACACCATTAGTACTCAGTGCAAGAATCTTAACACCCAGGCTGGTAGTTATTATATGCTCTATGAGCTTTCAAAACTGTTAAACAATTCGGATACAGCATATTATCTCAGTCATTTTACAACACTTCGGGATTCAATTGAGGAAATTAGCCATCCGGACTTAATTCAATCAGCAGAGTATAGTTATTTCACTGACAACATTATCACGGAGCAAAAGAATAATCTAATATTTTGGATAGGCTTTGTTTTGTTTCTTTCATCTGTCGTGTTCTTAGTAACAATATCTATGCACAAAATAAAACTCAGAAATATTGAAAAAAACAGAAGAGAGGAAATAAAAAAATTAGTTAAAGAAATGAATAGGCTACACCGGAAGTTAGCCATACACATTAAAGAAAAGGAAAAGCAAACAGCGAAACTCTCACAAGTCGAAACAATGCAAAAGTTATCATTAATACAAAACAGAATTATTGATGAGATGAAAAAATATGCTACCGGATGCAACGAAAGTTTTGTGAAATCGAAATTCTGTGTCGAAATGAGAATACATTTCAAAAAATATCCTTCATTACTAACGGCTAAAGAACAAAAGAAGTTTTCAGAAGTAGTAAATACAAAATATCATGTATTCATTCAATATTTACAGGCATTTACTGATATGCCAGAAGATGATTGTCTTTTTTGTTGTTTAGCCTTGGCGCAATTTACAACTAAAGAATGCGCATTTATTCGCGGCGTCACAAATGACGCGATTCGTTCTCAAAAGACTCGGATAAAGAAAAGATTAGCAGACTCTTTTGCCTCAATAGAATTATTTGAGTTCATTTTTTCTTCAAAAATAAAAATGAATTGCTGATTTAACACAATATTTAGCTCTACATCATTGATGATCTGCAATTTACACAAAATTCACTTCGCACATCATTTAATTGTCCATACTTGAACATCGCGTTATATTTGCATCATAATAACTAAGAAACATGAGAAAAATTATTTTCATTATTACACTGGCTGTAAATGTAAGCATTCTAATGCAGGCTCAGCCAAGAGTACCGACAAGAGTAATCATCTTAACAGGTAAAGGACAACTTACTTCTCAAAACGTTGAAGTGCAAATGGATTGGAGAGGTGTTTTATTAACAAGGTTTAATCAGCCGTTAGAAAATGCTACTATTGAGATTGTGAATGCAGATGGAAAAGTTACCTATCAGCAAGACATTGATGCTAAAACTGATGATGCTATTTCTATTGAATTATCTCCCAACAAACCGGGCAAATACACCATTGAAATTATTTCTCCTCAAGGTACATTGGAAGGAGAATTTTATCTGTACAATTAATCACAAGCCCTCGCTTAATTAGTTTATACTATTGAATTTAGAAAAACCTTATAAACAAAGAAGTTGCAAAATAGAAATAATATAAACAATTTAGGGTGACGGTAAAGTGTTACTAATATGTAAATAAAACATAATAAAATCACAAATGAAATCATCAGCTATAGTCACATCTATAGAGACATTTTCAACATAAAACCACTATGTTATTCTTTACATATTACATAGTTGACACATGAGATAAAATATTGATTATGAAAAATAATACCACATTTTAAAGCGAATTATTATAGAATATAAGTTTTTTAACACTAAAATTTATTATTATGAAATGTACATTATTACTTGCTGGCTTATTGTATTTTGTAAGCAGCTGCTCACAGGATGAGAAAGTGAATACTGATCCTCCACAACCCAAGAGTGAAATTTCTGAAATGTCCGACGAAGAACTTGAAGCCTATGCGGAATCAATAGGAGCAATAACAATGGACTCATTAATGTCATGGATTAAGGCATATGAAGCAGAACATCCAATTAAAGAAGAAGTTGAACATCGGAATAGGTTGTCCGAGCTTCCTCAGACTCGGGCTCAGGAAAGTGAAATTATATATGTTTATGGATATTCTTCGAAATCTGATGAGCCCATCCCTCCCAAAAACAGAAAAACTATTATTCGAAATTCTCCTACAGGAATGGCGGATGGTGTCTATTTTTGCAATTTGTACAATGTAGCAAAGATGGTGTATCTCCCAGAAGGTGCTTTGGGAGTAGGTCTGCCTTCGCCAAACTGTGGATTAGATCCAAATGCAATAGGCGGCGGTAGCCGAGGGTTTTCATTCAGTCAAACAGGTAATAAGTTTTATATGCGAACAATTGGGTATGTGATTGAATATGACATTACAGGAATAAACTGGGGACGTTGGGATCCGCCTTTGAACAGCCTGGAATATAGATATAAGTACTTTTATTAACATACAAATATCATATGCTTAAACATTTCATCTTAACTATTAGATGTTTAATTATATGACATAGTAGGTGGGGTATAATTATCTTAATAATATAGAGCTCTAGATAATTCTTCCATGAGAGTTCAGGGTCTAGAGCACAAGATTCTATTGTTAGAAACTAATTTAGCTCACCTACTTATGTAAATTTAATTAAAAGCTTTATGCTTTGGAGTATATTTATAATTTATACCCTAAAGATGCTCCGATATTAAAAGTCCGATTATTCCCAAACATTTTATTGGTACTACTATTTTTAAATGTCTTCGTAAATGTCGGAAGGTAATCACAATATATACCCAACTGAAAAGGAAAAAGATCGTAATAAAATCCTGTAGTGCATTTTAGCCCGATTGAAATTTTATTAATATGCGGAATATTGGGTTCAACAAGCTCGTGTATTGATGCATTGTTAAAATCAACCCCATCTTTCATATTTATGTCAAATCGAGGGCCTATACCGCAATAAAATATTGATTTTCTCAATTGAGCTTTCAAATTGAAGGTAGTGTTTACTGTTATGCAATCTATATATAGCGTTTCCACTCCACTACTACTGAAATATTCCTCTACAAGGCCTAATGTTACTTTTCCTCCTTTTCTAAAATATCCGACATTGCTTGATAAAAAACAGAAACCTTTATCAAAATAATCTAAACCAATAGACAGTTGGAAATGATTTGCTCTTTCTTCGTACATAGTTTTTTTTGTAGAAGAAAATGAAACTCCGCTCTCTATCTTTAACCTTTGAGTTAAAGCATTTTGAGAAAAAACTATCAGAAAAAATAACACCAATAAATATTTAAACATAATATTTGAATTTGATTTAATTAATTAACGTAAACAAAATATTTTTATTACATTTATTCGGTATTTTTTTACAATAAATATCAATAATATTTTTAGAATAATAAAATGAACATGAAAACAAAAAACTATCTACTATTGTTATTTGGCATTACTTCTATATTATTTATTAACTGTTCTAATGAAGAAGAGATTACAGGTATTAATACCATGCAAGATGTTGATTTCTCACGCATGTCTGATGAAGAACTTAATATTTATGCAGAATCTGTAAAAGCTATAACGATGGACTCGCTTTGTTCATTGATTAGAACCTATGAAAAGGAAAATCCGAACTTGATGGAAATCGAGCATCAAAAGAAGATTGATAAATATAAAAGCACGCATCCTGCTACCAAGGACATGCCACCTTTGCCACCATATAAGTTTTTCTATGGATATAGTAGCTATGAATTGCTTCAAAGTAAAGTCAAGGTGCTTTTGAGGAATTCTCCGACTAACATTGGTACTGGAATTTATTTTGTTGATTTATACAATGTAACCAAGATTGTATATATGTATATTGATGGTTTATATATGGTTCCTCTCCCTTCACCAAGTTGCGGTTTTGACCCTAATGCAATCGGTAAAGGAGAAAGAGGCTTTACTGTTAGCCAAAATGGACGACAATGTACTATGCGAACAGTTGGATACCAAGTGTTATATCACGCTACAGGTGGAGGTGTTTACAAATTCGACCCCCCTCTGGACGAACTAGAGTACAGGTATAAAATTTTGGATTTTAACAATTAGTATAAGGCGCATGTATCAGGTATAACACATGCGCCTACCACAATAAAAACCTTTGCAATTAAATTTTATTATGTTTTTAAACATGAGATAGGAACGAAGAGTTTATTTAGCTCAAATGACTACTCCCCCATATGGAAAATATAAAGAAAAATGTTCTTAATCTATCATCAGGTTTCACATACTATTCAATAACTGTATGTTTGTTTACCGGATCAAACAATTAAATAAATCTATATTGAGGCAACAGGCCTATTTTAGAAATAAAACCTCAATCCGCCCAATACATTGACACGATTTATTCCGCTCTTTTCATCCTTCTTTAGTTCAACTCCATCCCGTTTCGGCAAGTTACTTGCAATTGAACTGGCTGATACGCCAAGTCCCACATGGCTCGACAACATATATTCTAATCCCATAGTGACATGTGCGCCAAATCCGGCAGTACTGTAATAGGGTTCATTATAAAGAAAAAGCCCCATGCCTACTCCGCACTTCAGAATCCATTTATCAAACTTTGTACGTAATGCAACCTCCGGTGCCAGATAAGACAGCACCATATCTCCTCCCGGAAGCTCCGCTTTAAAACCAGAATATTGCATACCTACTCCCCATCCGGAAGTCCATATATGCTCATAGCCAAGCTTCCACTCTAAACCGCTCTTACTCCCCAAAGACACATTATTAGCATCATAGATTTTACTGCTTATCCAACCATACCCCAAGCTAACTTCAAAGGTATTAGCAGGTGCCGGATTCCTCCGCTCAGGTTGCTTCTTGTCTCTGGCCACTACGAAGTTCATATCGATGGCATACTGTACAGGATTTGCCCTCAATGTATCCACCACATTATCTTTCAGGTAAAGCATCAATCCGGATATCTGATGGCACGAACTTCTCCAGAAAGACGGATCCTCATGCCAGGTTATAGCAAAACCATTTCCACCGGCTTTACCAACAGCCTCCTGTGCAAGATGAACGACCTCATTATACCGGCATTTTGTAGCCGTACCGGGATCTATAACAGAAACGCGTCCAATGGCTTCGGCAGTGTTGGGCACTGTCTCTCCCAATTCAAAGACCCGAACAGAATCGGCCGGAACTGGATTTGGATAAGTTTTTATCAGATTTGTCACGACTTTGGGTGAACAGGAAGCTAAAAGTAGCAATACGGAGATTGACAATAGATTAGTTAGTTTCATAAAGCTTTGTATTATTAAGTTTGTTTTAATGTATGAGTTTTGCCATCTGTCTGCAATATTCGAGCAACATCTTCTTTTATACACAGAAAATAATGATTCCTTATTTCAATGTCTCTGCATCCCATATTACTCCAATGACAAAGATAAACACATTTTTTAATTAAAATACAATAAAGGAGTGCGTAATAGGGTTCAAATATCTATTTTACTGCCGAAAAGGAGAGCTTTTTAATCACGTAGCCAGACAATATACACCAAATAGCAGAACTTTTTTCGTAACTTTGCACCGTTTGCAAATAAGGATTGAACAAATGGATTTTAGGTATGATGTTATTGTAATTGGTGCCGGACATGCAGGCTGTGAAGCGGCTGCCGCTTCGGCCAATCTGGGTTCAAAGACTTGTCTGATCACGATGGATATGAATAAAATCGGGCAGATGAGTTGTAATCCGGCTATAGGTGGTATTGCCAAAGGACAAATTGTACGCGAAATAGATGCACTTGGTGGACAAATGGGGCTGATAACAGATAAAACAGCTATCCAGTTTCGCATACTAAACCGGTCGAAAGGGCCGGCAATGTGGAGTCCACGCGCACAATGTGACCGCAATAAATTTATAGGAGCATGGAGAGAAGTATTGGAAAATACTCCCAATCTGCATATCTGGCAAGATACAGTGAAAGAATTACTCGTTGAAAACGGCGAAGTAACAGGGTTAATTACCATGTGGGGGGTCACTTTTCATGCGAAATGTATCGTACTCACAACCGGAACTTTCCTCAACGGATTGATGCATGTAGGTAAAAATATGCTTCCCGGAGGTCGTATGGCAGAACCTGCATCTTACGAATTAACCGAATCCATCGCACGCCATGGAATCAGTTACGGACGGATGAAAACAGGCACCCCTGTACGAATAGACGGACGAAGTGTACACTATGAATTAATGGACACACAGGATGGAGAAGCCGACTTTCATAAATTCTCATTTATGGATACAAATGTACGCCATCTTAAACAACTGCAATGCTGGACCTGCTTTACCAATCCGGAAGTGCACAACATTCTTCGTGAAGGATTATCAGAATCCCCCCTTTTCAACGGACAAATTCAAAGTATAGGACCGCGTTATTGCCCTAGCATAGAAACCAAGATTGTTACCTTCCCGGATAAAGAACAGCACCAGTTATTTCTGGAGCCAGAAGGAGAAACCACACAAGAATTGTATCTGAATGGTTTTTCATCTTCATTGCCTATGAACATACAGATCGAAGCTCTGAAAAAAGTTCCGGCATTTAAAGATCTGGTTATATACCGTCCCGGGTATGCGATTGAATACGATTTCTTTGACCCAACCCAATTAAAACATACGTTGGAATCGAAGATAATTAAGAATTTATTCTTTGCCGGACAAGTAAACGGAACTACCGGATACGAAGAAGCAGGTGGCCAAGGTATCATTGCCGGCATCAATGCACACATTAACTGCCAAGGTGGAGAACCATTTACACTGGCACGCGATGAAGCATATATTGGCGTATTAATCGATGACCTCGTTACCAAAGGAGTAGATGAGCCCTATCGTATGTTTACTTCCCGTGCAGAATACCGTATTCTTCTTCGCATGGACGATGCTGATATGCGTCTTACAGAAAAAGCCTGGAAATTAGGACTCGTCAAAGAAGATAGATATACTCTGCTGAAAAAGAAACGCGAAGCAGTGGAACGTATTATATCTTTTGCACGAAACTATTCGATAAAAGCGGCTCTTATTAATGATTCTCTTGAGAAATTAGGTACTACCCCGCTGCGTCATGGGTGTAAGTTAATTGATCTGATTAATCGTCCGCAGATAACAATAGAAAACATCGCAGAACATGTGCCGGCATTCAAACGTATACTTGACGAGATCACGGAGAGAAAAGAAGAAATTATTGAAGCCGCGGAAATTCTTATTAAATACGAAGGCTATATCGGACGAGAGCGTATCATTGCAGACAAACTGGCCCGATTGGAAAGCATCAAGATCAAAGGCAAGTTTGATTATAATTCTATCCAATCGCTTTCAACGGAAGCACGCCAAAAGCTAGCAAAAATAGATCCGGAAACAATCGCTCAGGCAAGTCGAATTCCAGGAGTATCGCCAAGTGACATCAACGTATTGCTGGTGCTTTCGGGAAGATAAGAACATGCGTTTCACGTGAAACAAAACATTTAAGAAAACGAAATAAATCCATGATTATGAGCAAAGAAAGGCTTATCAAAAGCATCCGGGAAATACCCAATTTCCCCATACCAGGAATTCTTTTTTATGACGTAACCACTCTATTCAAAGATGCTGTATGCCTGCAGGAACTTTCTGACGTAATGTATGAGATGTACAAAGACAAAGGCATCACAAAAGTAGTAGGTATTGAATCAAGAGGATTCATAATGGGCCCGATTCTTGCGACCCGTTTAAACGCAGGATTCATCCCTATACGTAAACCCGGTAAACTTCCGGCAGAAACCATCGAAGAGAGTTACGATAAAGAGTACGGAAAGGATACTGTGCAGATACACAAAGATGCACTCGATGAAAACGATGTAGTATTGCTACATGACGATTTATTGGCAACAGGAGGAACAATGAAAGCAGCTTGCGAGCTCGTAAAGAAACTAAAGCCAAAGAAAGTATATATAAACTTTATCATCGAACTAAAAGAGCTGAACGGTAAAGCAGTGTTTGGAGATGAGGTAGAAGTAGAATCCGTATTGTCTTTATAGATATAAATGTTATATTTGCAGGGCGTAGTTATTTTACTACGCCTTCTTTATATGGAAACAAACCAGGAACTGAAAACCAACGAATACTTGAAAGGGATTGTATCTAACCTCCCTGAAGGCCCCGGCATTTATCAATATCTGAATGCCGAAGGTACCATTATATACGTAGGAAAGGCCAAAAACTTAAAAAGAAGAGTATATTCCTACTTCAGCAAAGATCATGAGCCGGGGAAAACCAGAGTACTCGTCAGCAAAATCGCAGATATACGTTATATTGTCGTCAACTCTGAAGAAGATGCCCTGTTATTAGAAAACAACCTTATAAAAAAATATAAGCCGCGATATAATGTTCTGCTGAAAGACGATAAAACATACCCGTCTATTTGTGTACAAAATGAATATTTTCCACGAATATTCAAAACACGCAAGATCATTCGTAACGGTTCTTCGTATTATGGACCATACAGTCATGCACCATCCATGAATGCAGTGTTAGACCTAATAAAACATCTATATCCACTACGAACATGCAGCTTGAACTTGTCACCGGAAAACATACGCGCAGGCAAATTCAACGTTTGCCTTGAATACCATATAAAGAATTGCGCCGGACCTTGCATAGGACTCCAATCACAAGAGGAATATCTAAAGAATATCGATGAAATCAAGGAAATATTAAAAGGAAACACCCAGGAAATAAGTCGTATGTTATTCCAGCAAATGCAGGAATTAGCTGCTGAAATGAAGTTTGAAGAAGCACAAAAAATAAAAGAGAAATATACACTTATAGAAAATTACCGTTCAAAATCAGAAGTAGTAAGCTCGATATTACACAATATCGACGTATTTTCTATTGAAGAAGACGAGCACAATTCAGCATTTATCAACTATCTGCACATCACAAACGGAGCTATCAATCAGGCTTTCACCTTTGAGTACAAGAAAAAGCTAAACGAAAGCAAAGAGGAGCTTCTTACACTGGGAATCATTGAAATGCGGGAACGTTACAAAAGCTTTTCACGTGAAATCATCGTTCCTTTTGAAGTAGATATGGAGTTGAATAACGTCGTTTTCACCGTGCCCCAGCGAGGGGACAAAAAGAAACTGCTGGATCTCTCATTGCTCAATGTAAAACAATACAAAGCAGACCGGATGAAACAATCAGAAAAACTAAATCCGGAACAAAGAAGCATGCGACTAATGAAGGAGATCCAACAAGAGCTACATCTGGAAAAACCACCTCTACAAATAGAATGCTTTGACAACTCCAATATCCAGGGCTCAGACGCCGTAGCAGCTTGTGTTGTATTCAAGAAAGCAAAGCCATCGAAACAAGATTATCGAAAGTACATTATCAAAACCGTAGAAGGAGCCGATGACTACGCATCCATGAGAGAGGTCGTGAAACGGCGTTATCAGCGCGCTATAGAGGAAGATAGCCCCCTACCCGACCTCATCATTACAGACGGAGGAAAAGGGCAAATGGAGGCCGTAAGACAAGTTATGGAGAAATTACATTTAAACATCCCTATTGCAGGCCTTGCCAAAGACCGGAAACACCGTACCTCAGAGCTCTTATTCGGTTTCCCGCCTCAAACAATCGGATTAAAACAACACTCTCCACTTTTCAAATTACTGGAGCAGATACAAGATGAGGTACACCGTTTTGCTATTACTTTTCATCGTGATAAACGCAGTAAACGCCAGGTGGCTTCTGCCCTCGATACGATCAAGGGTATCGGAGACAAAACAAAAACCGCATTACTAAAAGAATTTAAGAGCGTAAAACGTATCAAAGAAGCCTCTTTAGAGGATATTAGCGCCATTATAGGCGAAAACAAAGCAAAAGTAATAAAAGAAAATCTGCAATAACAGAGACATTAAATACATTCACAGGTCATATGTCTCATTATAAATAAACGCAAAGCACATGTGATTTTACGAAAAAACTCCGTGAAACATGATTTTTCTATAGCGATTTTTGTAAATTTGCCTTTCCAATAAAACAAAAAAAGAGAAATGAGAGTAGTTATACAGCGCGTCAGCCATGCCTCAGTTACCATCAACGGAAATTGCAAATCGGCCATCAAAAGAGGAATGCTTATTCTGGTAGGCATCGAAGAAGCTGATGGAACAGAAGACATCGACTGGTTGTGTAAGAAAATAATAAATCTCCGCATCTTTGATGATGAAAATGGAGTCATGAATAAATCTGTCATAGATACAAACGGCGAAATACTGGTAATAAGCCAGTTTACTCTACATGCATCTACAAAGAAAGGTAACCGTCCGTCGTATATAAAAGCAGCCAAACCAGATATTTCAATCCCACTGTATGAACAATTCTGCACAGAACTTAGTTCTCTACTTGGAAAGGAAGTAGCCACAGGTGAATTCGGAGCAGATATGAAAGTAGAATTATTGAATGATGGTCCGGTAACTATTTGTATAGATACAAAAAACAAAGAATAATGACACTGGAAGAAGCACAAAAGCAGGTTGACCTGTGGATCAAGAAGTATGGAGTACGTTACTTTAGCGAACTCACAAATATGGCCGTACTCACCGAAGAAGTAGGCGAACTGGCACGTGTAATGGCCCGTAAATATGGTGATCAATCCTTCAAAGAAGGAGAAAAAGACAATCTGGAAGACGAAATGGCAGATGTACTTTGGGTACTCCTCTGCCTGGCTAACCAGACAGGCGTAAACCTCACTGAGGCCTTTACACGCAATCTGGAAAAGAAAACCAAAAGAGATAAGAAAAGACATATAAACAACCCCAAACTGAGTGACCATGGAACAGAATGACAGCCATCTGACTAAGTATGAAGCCGCATTGGCAAAGTACAATACAAACCTGAGCGACGCTGATGTACAAGCCCGGGTAGCTTCAATTATCGAAAACAAAGTAGCGGAAAACAACACAGAAGAGGTAAAAAAACTCCTTTTCAACTGTATTGATCTCACTACCCTCAACAGTACGGATAGTGACGAAAGCGTTATGAAATTTACTGAAAAGGTAAACAAGTTTGACGATGAATTTCCCGATTTAAAGAATGTAGCAGCAATTTGTGTATATCCCAACTTTTCAGAGGTAGTAAAAAACACATTAGATGTTGACGGCATTAATATTGCTTGTGTATCAGCAGGATTCCCGTCGTCACAAACGTTTATTGAGGTAAAAATAGCAGAGACAGCCATGGCACTGATGGAAGGTGCAGACGAAATAGACATTGTTATTTCTATCGGTAAATTCCTGAGTGGAGATTATGAAACAATGTGTGAAGAAATACAAGAGTTAAAAGACACTTGTAAAGAACGCCACCTGAAAGTAATTCTTGAAACCGGAGCACTGAAAACTGCTTCGAACATTAAAAAAGCCTCCATCCTATCAATGTACTCCGGAGCAGATTTTATCAAAACATCCACAGGAAAACAGCAACCGGCAGCCACTCCGGAAGCAGCTTACGTGATGTGCGAAGCCATTAAAGAGTATTACGAAAAGACCGGAAACAAAATTGGATTTAAACCTGCCGGAGGCATTAATACGGTAAATGATGCATTGATTTACTACACAATAGTAAAAGAGATTTTGGGAGAAGAATGGCTTAACAATAAGCTTTTCCGAGTGGGTACCAGCCGATTAGCAAACCTATTACTTTCTGACATTAAAGGCGAAGATATAAAATTCTTCTAATTCAAATAATCCGTGAGGATATGCCAAAGAGGCTTTGTGTTTTTTAAATAAAACATCAGATCCCCCCTTTTGTATATCCTCATTTATTATTCAAATATTTCCATCCGGTTAACCTTAGCACGAATATCATATCTATAATTAAGAAAAACTAAACTTCCTTACTTTAAGATACTCATTTTTTTACTATCTTTGCCGAGTATTAGCCCATAGAGAAAAGGCTAATAAACTGTATTAGAGAACGTTTCATTTATTATCTTTTCCTGGAATTCGGCAAAATTCATGTTATGAAAGGTAATAGGCAAACGGGTCTCACGCACCTTCACGTATATACTCTTGTTATATATCGAATGGAGCGTGAGACTGTTGCTTGTATCGTCATAACGGCTTGCCGAAGCCCCAGGAAAGATACAGAGCAACAGTTCTCACGCTTTTCGGTTAACAAAGAATTAAAAAAAACAAGGGTATGAAACAAAGCAGTATTTCATTACGGTTCAGCCGGAACGGAAAAGGCAATGCCTTATTAGCCAACAAAGAGCAAAGCCTGCTCATTGGACTTATTTCCAGTATACAAACAGGTCTTTTCGTGGATAGTCTGGAGACCGGCATGAGTAAAGATAAAGTCCGCCAGCTACTGGCAGAAATACCTCAACTCAAGCAAGAATCCTTCATTACAGAAATGCTGACTCTCCTCAAAAATGAAGGAGAACGTACTACATATTCCATCCTTTTACCTTATCTCCTGTCATCAGACAATGAAGAAGAGACAGAAACCATCCTCCGCAAGCGTTTTTTCGGCATAGAATCGTTTATACAGCGCGCTCACCATCTGCACTGGTTTATGAAGTATATACGCGAGAAAAACATCGTATCCATCGAAAAAGAAGATTTCGAACGAGGTATTCTGGCATGGGACATGGGGGAACTAATCACCTTAACACGTATGGCATTCGAAACAGGATATATTGATGAGCAGACTGCATGGGAATATATCAGATTTGCCGGTGAAAAATGTCGACAGATATTTAAAAATTGGGAAGAGATAGGTAAGAGTTACCTCATCGGACAGGCTATGAAAACGAATAAAAAAGAAGAAATAGACAACACAATCATAAGCTTCCTCTCAGCCACACAGAATGCAGAGAGTCCATGGAAAAAGTATTATTTATCTCTGTCAACTACATAATCAAGGTAAGCCTCAAGTGCAGTACATACATCAGAAGGGGGAAGCGAATGAAGCAAGTCAAGCGCTTTACCCTTATATAGCTCCATCATTTCAACAGCATACTCAATTCCTCCATTACACTTGGTAAAATCAACTAAACGCCCGATTTCATCAGGAGTAGCAACTCCTTCTTTGACTTTGACAGCCAGCTCTTGCGCCCAGGCACTATTTGTAGAATTCAGAGCATAAAGGACAGGTAATGTCAATTTACCTTCCAGCATATCATTTCCTGTTGGTTTACCTATCTCTTTACTTTCAAAGTAATCAAAAATATCATCCTTTATTTGGAAGCAGATGCCAATATATTCACCAAATAAACGCGAAAATTCCGCCTCTTCATCGCTTGCATTAACAGAAAGCGCAGCCGATTTAGTACAAGCAGCAAAAAGGGCTGCCGTTTTCTTACGAATAACATCAAAATAGATTTCCTCGGAAAAATGAGGATTACTTACATTGGAAAGTTGTAACAATTCTCCATCGGCAAGATCCTGACCTAAGCAAGATACAACATTAATAATTTCGTGACTCATCGTCTTTCCGGCATGCACAAGGCTTGTAGCCAACAAAAAATCACCAGCCAATACCGCCACTTTATTATTAAAAACGGCATTAACAGAAAGCTGTCCACGACGTTCTGTACTTTCATCAACTACATCATCGTGTACTAAACTGGCTGTATGAAGAAGCTCTAAAGAAACAGCAGCATGAAAAGTAGCAGGGCGTATAGCACCGTATAAACGTGCCACGAGGAGTACCAGGATAGGACGCATCATCTTCCCGTTTCTCCGCCGAATATGAGCAATCACATTATTTAGCAGGAAATTTGAACTGGAAAGAGAACTATCAAATAGTTTTTTGAAATCTTCCAGTTCCGTATTTATCGGAGACTTTATAAGAGACGAGCTATCCATATAATAACACTATTTGAGCACAAAAGTAATAATAAAACGGTTAATACCGTATTTTTTTGTACTTTTACCATGAAAAATTAGATAAATATGGACCAAAACAGTAAACTTTTCTTTTTAGACGCTTACGCACTTATATATCGGGCGTATTATGCCTTTATCAAAAATCCACGGATCAACTCCAAAGGTTTCAATACTTCAGCCATTCTCGGCTTTGTAAATACATTGGAAGATGTACTGAAAAAAGAAAACCCTACACATATCGGAGTTGCTTTCGATCCTTCGGGTCCTACTTTCCGGCACGAAGCCTACGAGCAATATAAAGCACAGCGCGAAGAAACTCCGGAAGCGATCCGCCTTTCCGTACCTATCATAAAAGATATCATTCGTGCTTATCGTATCCCTATCCTTGAAGTAGCGAGCTATGAAGCAGACGACGTTATCGGAACACTGGCAACCAAAGCCGGACAACAGGGGATCACAACCTATATGATGACACCTGACAAGGACTACGGCCAACTGGTAACAGAACACGTATTCATGTACCGTCCCAAGTATGGCGACAAAGAATTTGAGGTTATGGGTATAGAACAAGTCAAAGCGAAGTTCGATATTCAGTCACCTTCACAGGTTATTGATATGTTGGGGCTCATGGGTGATGCTTCAGATAACATTCCCGGATGTCCAGGTGTCGGAGAGAAAACAGCGCAAAAGTTAATTGCTGAATTTGGTAACATCGAAAATCTACTTGAACATACCGACCAATTAAAAGGAGCACTCAAAACAAAAGTAGAAACAAACCGGGAAATGATAACCTTCTCCAAATTCCTGGCAACCATAAAAACAGATGTACCTATCGAACTTGACATGAATGCATTGGTACGGGAACAGCCGGATGAAGAAGCACTTCGAAAAATTTTTGAAGAGCTGGAATTTCGTACACTAATGGAGAGAATCTTCAAAAAAGAGAGTCAGCCTCTCCCCTCTTCTGCAGGTCCGCTTTTTACACAAGAAAGTGGCCCAATTCAAGGCGATTTATTTGCAGAAATTACGCCCAACGGACCGATTGAAGAAAAAAAATCGAATCTAGACACATTAAAAACACTCAATGTCGACTATCAACTAATTGATAATAAGGAGAAAAGGAACAAAATTATTCAAAAGTTACTTACAACTAAAATTCTTGCGTTAGATACAGAAACAACTGGGACTGACCCAATGGAAGCCGAGTTGGTAGGAATGAGCTTCAGCGTTACCGAAAATCAGGGATTTTATATACCAATCCCTGCAGATCGGGAAGAAGCGTTAAAAATCGTAAATGAATTTAAAGAAATATTCGAAAACGAAAAATCGTTAAAAGTCGGGCAAAACATCAAATATGATATGATCGTTCTCCAAAATTACGGAGTTGAAGTAAAAGGTCCTCTTTTCGATACAATGGTAGCACATTATGTTCTTCAACCCGAACTTCGTCACGGAATGGATTATCTGGCGGAAATTTATCTGCATTATCAAACAATCCACATCGAAGAACTTATCGGACCGAAAGGAAAGAATCAGAAGAATATGCGTGATCTTGCCCCCGAAGCTATTTATCAATACGCCTGTGAAGATGCGGATGTTACACTGAAACTAAAGAATATATTAGAAAAAGAATTGAAAGAGAACGGTGCTGAGCAATTATTCTATGAAATAGAAATGCCTCTGGTACCTGTATTGGTAAATATCGAAAGCAATGGAGTACTTCTGGATACAGAAGCGCTCAGACAGTCTTCAAAACATTTCACAACACAAATGGAGGCTATTGAACAAGAGATTTATCAGTTGGCAGGCGAAGAATTCAATATCGCTTCACCCAAACAGGTAGGTGAGGTATTATTTGATAAACTCAAAATTATCGATAAAGCAAAGAAGACCAAGACCGGCCAATATGTTACATCAGAAGAGGTACTCGAAAGCCTGCGTCACAAACATCCTGTAGTAGAAAAAATTCTGGAACATCGTGGACTAAAGAAACTGTTAAGTACCTATATCGACGCTCTTCCTCTGTTAATAAACCCACGTACAGGCCGTGTACACACCTCTTTTAACCAAACGGTAACAGCGACCGGACGCCTTAGCTCCAGCAATCCGAATTTACAAAACATCCCCATCCGGGATGAAAATGGAAAAGAGATACGCAAAGCATTCATTCCTGACGAAGGTTCTCTTTTCTTCTCTGCCGACTATTCACAAATAGAGCTACGAATTATGGCGCACCTGAGCGAAGATAAAAATATGATAGACGCATTCCTAAGCGGTTATGATATTCACGCAGCTACAGCAGCCAAAGTATATAAAACCGATATAAAAGAGGTAAATCCGGATATGCGCCGTAAAGCTAAAACTGCCAATTTTGGTATCATTTATGGTATCTCTGTCTTCGGTCTGGCTGAACGAATGAATGTAGATCGTAAAGAGGCTAAAGAGCTCATAGACGGCTATTTTGAGACCTATCCCCAGGTAAAGGCTTATATGGATAAAAGTATTGAGGTAGCACGCGAAAAAGGCTATGTAGAAACTATTTTTCACAGGAAACGCTTCTTACCGGACATCAATTCACGCAACGCTGTAGTACGCGGATATGCTGAACGCAATGCTATTAATGCTCCGATCCAGGGAAGTGCAGCCGACATCATCAAAGTTGCAATGGCTCGTATCTACGAACGCTTCAAACGTGAAGGATTAAAAGCAAAAATGATATTACAAGTACACGATGAATTGAATTTCAGTGTTCCGGTAGAGGAAAAAGAACAAGTGGAACAAGTTGTCATTGAAGAAATGGAGAAAGCTTACCGGATGCATGTTCCTCTGAAAGCTGATTGTGGCTGGGGAAAAAACTGGTTAGAAGCTCATTAAAAAGACAATTATTACCTGCTGAAACATTTATAACATTAATTAACTTATCAAACAGAAAGCTGCTAAATACTTCATTAAACACGCGAACTGTTTAAACATATATCCGGCAAATAATCTGCCGGATATTTTTTTATCATTAACACCTGCAAAAAGAAAGTTATACAAGAGAACACACACTATCATTATGACAATAAATTAATTCATTTTAAGTATTAATATCCATTTAATATGTAACTTTGCAGCAAATAAAGAGATTTAATATAACATAATGATAATATAACCCTAAAAACAGTATAGTCATGAAAGTAAATGTTTCCATAAGAACAATCGCATTATCAGCAGCTCTTTTTGTAGGTAGCCTGACCGTCTCAGCTCATAATAACGACAGAAATCTCATCTACAACTCAGAAGAAAAAGACGGAGTAATGGTAGAACAAACCGTTTATAAAAAGGAAGGTACTGCACTCGCTAACTATATGAAATACAACTATAAGTATAACGATCAGAAACGTATGACAGAAAGCGAAGCGCTCAAATGGAATGCCAGCAGCCAAAAATGGGAAAATAGCTTGCGCATTACTTATACTTATGAAGGCAAAACCGTAACTACCAATTATTACAAATGGAACAGCAAGAAGAATAGCTATATTCTTGTTCCGGAAATGACAGTTACAATGGACGATACAAATATCTGATACAAATATTCTCTCTAATTTTACACTTTACATTAATACAACAAAAGGCTGGAATTTATATTCCGGCCTTTTCTGTGCCACGTGGAACAAATCGATAAGTGCTAAGACATTACAAGAAATTTAGTATCTTTGTTTTCTCTTTATTAAGTAAGATTTTCCCAGATGGACGAACAGTTAAAAGAATACATAGAAACGGTTATTATTCCACAGTATGAATCGTTTGATAAAGCACATAATTTAATGCATGTAAATGCCGTAATAGCGGAGAGTCTGGAACTTGCCAAAGATTACCCTGTACGTGCAGATATGGTATATGTCATTGCCGCCTATCATGACACAGGACTGTACAAAGACAGGGCAACTCATCACCTTATTTCAGGAACTATTCTTGAAAATGACACGAGACTCCGTCAATGGTTTTCTGCCGAAGAAATACAAACAATGAAAGAGGCCGTAGAAGATCATAGAGCTTCTTCAAATCACGAGCCACGCAGCATTTATGGAAAAATTGTAGCCGAAGCAGACAGGATCATAGACCCAGAAATTACATTGAGAAGAACTGTACAATATGGATTAAAACAAAATCCATCAGGAAACAAGGAATGGCATTATGAACGCTTTCTTAATCATCTCCTGAATAAATATGCCGAAGGAGGATATTTAAAACTATGGTTTGAAAACTCAAAGAACGGAGAAAGGCTAAAAGAGTTAAGAGCTCTAATAAATAACCGAAAACAGCTAAAAGAGACTTTTGCCAGAATGTTTATGGAAGAAAAATAATCACAAGAGTTATATAAAAAACAAATCTACACCACCATTTCACAACATTCGGTTCGCCTTTTTGTTATAAGTACCAAATGGGCGCTCACAAACAGAACTCATCAATAAAAAAATAGCCGGAGACTTTTTCACAAAAGCTCCGGCTCAACCAGTTACATAGAATTGATCATCTAAAAACCAAAAAACATTCAATTCCTACCTAACATCACAAAGATAACATTAAAAAGGATAATATGAAATACCATTTTTGCGAAAAATGAGTATTTTACCGCAAATCACATATAAAATGTCTAAATAAGTGCTTATACAACAAAAAAAATCAGATAAGACAGAAACGTTCCTGTAATTCTTTCAAAAATCCACGCGAAATACACAGGTCTTTTCGCTCATTAAAAGGGGGATAAAGCTGACATTGCTTGCCATTAATAACAGCCAAATAGCCGACATTAATAATAACCGACTGGCTGATCTGTACAAATGATACTGAATAACTTATAATATCCTCTGCTTTTGTATTCTTTTTAAGACTTAGTTTTGTCTGATTAAAAAGAGTCACCTGCCACTGCCGTTTATCCTTAGAATATTCAAAAAAACCAATTTCCTCAATACGAAGTAGTTTGAAACCAGTTACACTACTGATCATAAACGTATCCCGCTGTGGCAATAACGCAGCGATAGATGCCGAAAATGAAGGAGTAACCTGATGAGTGGCCATTGCCTTCCGGTAGCGTTCTATAATCCCATCTAATTCTTCTGTACCGAAAGGTTTCAATAAGTAATCAAACGCCGACTCCCGCAAAGCCTGAAGTAGATATTTATCATATGCCGTATAGAAAATAACTTTCATATCCCATACAATCTCATCACGCATGTCACTCAGTAGTCTGATACCCAGCACATCCGGCAACTCTATATCCAAAAACAGTAAATCCGGACGTTGTTCCATTATTATTTTCTTCCCTTTAACTCCATTGACAGCCGTACCCCTGATTGACATATCAGGATAAGCCGTAAGCCTCTTTTTCAAATCTTCTGTCGCCGTATAGTCATCATCTATAATTACGACTTTATAAATTTCGTTCATTGTCATCATAAATCATAAGAATATTTGCATGGGATATACACAGAAATACAAGTCCCTGTTTGTTGTCCATCGGCAAGATTTTTTATTTCAAAACAGATCTTCTCTCCCTTATTTTTCTGATTGAGTAACTGGATAGTCTGATAAAGAACTTTCAAACCTGTACCCGTTCCTCTGGAGGGAGATATCATATGGGGAAGATATCCCCTACCATTATCTACAATTATTATCCGAACACCATTGCCTTCAGGAATTACAGAAATAGTAAGCCGCTTCTCTCCTTCGATTCCGGCAAGTCCATGTTTCATAGCATTCTCTACCGGAATCTGTATAATCATAGAAGGAATAATAACCTGTTCTGTATTCAATTTGTCATCGACTGACAATGTCAATATAAAATCATTTCCCAAGCAGATCCGTTCCAAGTTAATATAAGTCTGCACAAAATCCAGTTCTCCCCGAAGCGGAATACTTAACTTTTCGGTTAACTCCAGGCTTTTTCTTAAAAGTTTTACTAAGCCTACCAACCCCTCCCGTTCTTCTTCAGAACCTTTGAAATGACTAATCTCTCTATTCAGTACATTAAAAGTAAAATGAGGCGAAATATGATTACGTATGTTTTCCATGCGAAGACGACTTATCTGGTTCAAATGCCGTTCCTGCAAGAAAGCACGCTTTTTCTTCATCAACCAGTAAAAAACACTCAATGCAGCTATTAAAACGATACAACCAATAGCCCAGATAAACGATGTCAAACGCAACACCTGCATTTCACTCTTTTGCCTCTCTATCACCAATTCACGCCGCATCACAATCGTATCCTGACGATAACGCATGTCAAGTTCCGCTACACGCGTACGAACCCGCTCGTTCCGAATAGAATCATTCAGTGCGACATCCTGCTTCAGATACTCATAAGCACGTCTGTAATCACCTGTACGTTCGTAATAATGCTCCAGATATTGATTCCGGATATTTATCATATTCGCATCAATGTGTACGCCAGGCGTTGCATTGGCAATCAACCTGCCAGCCCGTGAAATATCACCTTGCTTTAAAGCAAGCTCTATCAACTGGGTTTCTATGTAATAAAGTGCTGAACGGTTATTTATCTCCGTGAAATAGCGATAGCTGTCATTCAGATAGATTTGAGCCGAGTCCAGTTTACCATTCAACATATAAAGTTCTCCCAGATTTCCTTTACTAAGATTCCGCTCAAAAATCATTTGAGGATAATCATCCAATACATGTAATCCTCTACTGATATAGTATTCGGCTTGTAAGTAATCCTTTTTGTAATAAAAATGATTCCCTCTGTTATTGAGATATCCCCATTTCTCATATGGATTCATTTCCTGATAATAACTTCCTGCCAGTTCATAGTAATAATTGGAAAGTTCAAAATCACGTAACTCCATGTAAGTCTGCCCTAATCCCCAGTAAACAGTCCATTTCTTTGTATCAGGTAACTGGAGTGAATCACAAATAAACAATCCCCTACGATAATAGAAGGCTCCATCGGCATAATTACCCAAATGATTACTGGCATCTGCCAAATTAAAACAAAGTTCGGGAAGATTAAAAACATTATTTCCCAACCGCTGCTCTTCATATGCCTTTCGATAATATGCCAGAGATGAATCAGGCTCTGCTTTCTGTATCCAGTAATTACCGGTCATATTATAAACATTCGTCTTAATATCATGTACGGAAGGAGAATCGGGCGCTTCCCTGCAAAAGCGGGAAATTATCTGATTATAATATAGCACAGAGTCAAAGTCAGAAGAGGCAAAGCAAGCTTTTACGTAATGATTCATTAATCTATAGAAAGTAAGACTATCTGTGGCTTTTGCCATTCCGTTACGCAACAGATTACGGGCATACGTATTATTAGCAAATAAAGAATCTCTTGCCTGTTTTTCCAGCGAATCAGTCTGAGTATTCTTTTTTATTGCTTCTCCTGTTTGTGTGTGTTCTCCGCAACCATTGATACACAAGAATAAACAAATTATTGCAAACCCTTTGATGGTTTTATTCCCCATAAACTTCTTTGTTAATAGAATGTCGCAACAAAGATAGAAAAATGTGCATAATATTTCTTACCTTTGTAGCCAATTAATTAGAAAAGGAATCTAATGAGTCCACTAAATTTCACCCACATTCTGACACAGGCAGTCGATGAGCTTTCGGAAAGCGAATCATACAAAGGACTGTTCCATCAACACAAGGACGGCGAGCCCTTGCCTTCGGCACGGGTATTGTGTGACGTCATCGAGCTGGCACGCTCTATTCTTTTCCCCGGATATTTTGGAAATTCTACTATCAACAGTCGTACAATCAACTATCACATAGGGGTTAACATTGAAAGATTATTTGATCTGCTGACTGAGCAGATTTTAGCCGGACTCTGTTTCGGAAGTAATGAAGGATGTGATACCTGCAATGATTCTTTACGAGAAGAAGCTGCCCGCCTGGCTGCTAAATTTATCAGCAAATTACCACACATGCGTCGTGTATTGGCAACAGATGTAGAAGCAGCCTACAATGGTGATCCTGCAGCTCAGAGTTTTGGCGAAGTAATTTGTTGCTATCCAGCTATCAGAGCTATCAGCAACTATCGTATCGCTCACGAACTATTAGAACTGGGAGTACCACTGATCCCCCGTATTATAACAGAAATGGCCCATAGCGAAACAGGTATAGACATTCATCCCGGAGCACAGATAGGTAGTTATTTCACCATTGACCATGGAACGGGTGTGGTAATCGGAGCAACCAGTATCATTGGCAATAACGTAAAACTCTATCAGGGTGTCACACTAGGAGCCAAAAGTTTCCCTCTGGATACTGATGGTAAGCCGATTAAAGGTATTCCCCGCCATCCGATACTGGAGGATAACGTTATAATCTACTCAAATGCAACTATATTAGGACGTATTACCATTGGACGCGATGCCACAGTAGGGGGTAATATCTGGGTAACAGAAGATGTTCCCGCAGGAGCGAGAATCGTACAGACGAAAGCAAAGAAATAATGGCCCAATGTGCGAACATGCCAATGTGCCAATTGAGAGAATCAGATATTAACAATTTGAAAAAATAACAACTTTAACGCGCCAGCCAATTGGCATATCACCACATTGGCATATTGGCACATTATTCATTATGAGCGAACAATTTGAAATGATTGCCAAAACCTTCCAAGGACTGGAAGAAGTACTGGCCGAAGAACTGACAGTGCTGGGAGCAAACGACGTACAAATAGGCCGGCGAATGGTTTCATTCTCTGGAGACAAGGAAATGATGTATAAAGCAAACTTCTGCCTGCGTACTGCCATCCGCATTCTGAAACCAATCAAACATTTCAAGGCCAAAGATGCCGACGAGGTTTATGATCAGATCAAAGCCATTGCCTGGGAGGAAATACTCGATGTAAACAAAACATTCGCTGTAGATGCCGTCGTATTTAGTGATGAATTCCGTCATTCTAAGTTCGTTTCTTACAAAGTTAAAGATGCCATTGTCGACTATTTCCGTGAGTTGAATGGTAAACGTCCGTCCGTTCGCATTAATAGACCGGATGTATTACTGAACATTCATATTGCGCAAACCACCTGTACCCTTTCACTAGATTCCTCCGGTGAATCACTTCACCGCCGCGGCTATCGTCAGGAAGCTGTAGAAGCACCACTCAATGAAGTTCTTGCTGCCGGAATGATTCTAATGACGGGATGGAGAGGAGAATGTGACCTTATTGACCCGATGTGCGGTTCAGGTACCATCCCTGTAGAAGCTGCATTGATTGCCCGTAACATTGCTCCGGGAGTATTCCGTAAGGAGTTCGCATTTGAAAAATGGGTGGATTTTGATCAGGATATGTTTGATAATCTATATAATGACGATAGCCAGGAACGTGAATTCACACACAAAATATATGGCTATGATAATAACCCTAAGGCAAACGAAATAGCCACACACAATGTGAAGGCAGCAGGGGTTTCTAAAGATATCATTCTGAAGTTACAACCCTTCCAGCAATTTGAGCAACCGGCAGAAAAATCTATCATCATCACCAACCCTCCTTACGGTGAACGTATTTCTACCAATGATCTTTTAGGATTATACAGCATGATTGGCGAACGTCTGAAGCACGCTTTCGTTGGAAATGATGCCTGGGTACTCTCCTATCGTGAGGAATGCTTCGACCAGATCGGCCTGAAACCCAGTCAAAAAACGCCATTATTCAACGGAGCATTGGAATGTGAGTTCCGCAAATATCAGATATTCGACGGAAAGTACAAAGAGTTCAAAGGCCAGGAAGGCGAAGAAGAAAATAAAGAAGGTGCTCCCAAAGAAAAAAGAGAATTTAAACCTCGCCGTGAAGAGGGCGGACGTAGCTTTTCAAGTGACAGAGACAGAAAACCGAGAGAAGGACGAAACTTCAACGGAGACAGAAAGCCAAAGGAGTTTAAGAAGAACTGGGAACCGAGAGGTGATAAGAAGGAATAATAGATGAACTTGTTATCATAGAAACTAAGATATACGAAATCAGAAGTCAGAAAGTAATGCTGGATTGGTTCAATAATAAAGATAAAAAACAAGAAGATAATGAATAAAAGAGGCTATCTATTATTAATGGGGTTGCTTCAAGCTCTATTTATCACGAACGTTATGGCACAAGAATTAAAAACTCCTACGCTGGAAGATCTAATTCCGGGTGGTGAAACATATCGTTATGCAAAAAACCTTTATGGGCTACAATGGTGGGGTGATGAATGTATAAAACCAAACATAGATACCCTGTTTGTTATTAATCCAAAGACGGGAAAAGAAAAGATTATCACTACACGGGAGATTGTAAACAAAGTATTGGAAGAAAACCAGTCCGGAAAAATACAACACTTCCACTCTGTCAGCTTTCCCTGGTCTGACAAAGAGCAAATGCTGATTAAGCTACCCGGTAAATATATTGTTTACGACTTCAAAAACAACCAAATAGTTTCCACAACAGCTCTGAAAAAAGAGGCTGCCAATCAGGATTACTGCACTACCACCGGAAATGTCGCTTATACAGTAGGCAACAATCTGTATATAAACGAAAATGCAATAACCGATGAATCCGAAGGTGTTGTCTGCGGGCAGTCTGTACATCGTAATGAGTTTGGCATCAGCAAAGGCACTTTCTGGAGTCCGAAAGGCAACTTGCTGGCATTTTATCGCATGGATGAAAGCATGGTTACAAAGTATCCACTGGTAGATATCACTCAACGTATAGCAGAAGTGAACAACATTCGTTATCCGATGGCAGGTATGACCAGCCATTTGGTAACAATAGGTATTCATAATCCTTCCAACGGAAAAACACTTTACCTGAAAGCCGGAGACCCGACTGACCGCTATTTTACCAATATCAGCTGGGCACCGGATGAGAAAAGTCTCTACCTTATAGAATTGAACCGGGATCAAAATCAGGCTAAACTCTGCCAGTACAACGCAGAAACAGGTGAGCTGATGGCAACACTTTTCGAAGAAACACATCCCAAATATGTAGAGCCTCAACAACCCATTGTTTTTCTCCCCTGGGATGCTACAAAATTCATTTATCAAAGCCAACGTGACGGTTTCAACCACCTGTATCTGTATGACACCACAGGCAAACAAATCAAGCAACTCACAGAAGGTAAATGGTTGGTCAGTGATATACTGGGATTCAACGAAAAAAAGAAAGAAGTTCTTTTTAGTGCCAACGACGCTACAGGACGAAATAACTTTTCTGTGAATATAAAAACAGGAAAAAGGAGTTTACCTTTCAGTATGCATACTACCACTGAAGGTGTACACAATGCTATTGCAAGTAAGTCGGGACGCTATGTGATTGACAATTATTCAACCCCTACCCTACCCAGAAAGATTGATATCATTGATACTCAGACAGGCAAAAGCGTTAACCTGCTTACTGCTTCCAATCCATTCCTTGGCTTCAAAATGCCGATTATCGAAACCGGTACAATCAAAGCCGCAGACGGTGTAACCGATATCTATTACCGCCTTATCAAACCTGCTGATATGGATCCGAATAAAAAGTATCCTGCCATTGTATATGTATACGGAGGTCCGCATGCACAGATGGTAACCGGAGGCTGGCAGAATGGCGCCCGCGGCTGGGATATCTATATGGCAAACAAAGGGTACATCATGTTTACTATTGACAATCGCGGCAGTTCCAATCGCGGATTAGAGTTTGAGAATGTAACTTTCCGTCATTTAGGTATTGAAGAAGGAAAAGATCAGGTAAAAGGAGTCGAATATTTGCAAAGCCTTCCTTATGTAGACGGCAATCGTATCGGTGTGCATGGTTGGAGTTTTGGAGGTCATATGACTACCGCTTTGTTGCTTCGCTATCCGGAAATCTTCAAAGTAGGTGTGGCAGGTGGCCCGGTGATAGACTGGGCATATTATGAGATAATGTACGGAGAGCGTTATATGGACACTCCACAAAGTAACCCGGAAGGATATGAACAATGCAATCTGAAAAATCTCGCCGGCAATCTGAAGGGACATTTACTCATTATCCATGACGATCATGATGATACTTGCGTGCCTCAGCATACATTATCTTTTATGAAGGCATGCATAGATGCCCGTACGTATCCGGATCTTTTCATTTATCCCGGACATAAGCACAATGTAATGGGACGTGACCGCATACATCTGCACGAAAAGATAACCCGTTATTTTGAAGATAACCTGTAACAATGGGCAATATGCCGATTGAAAAAGAAACGAGAGAAAAATAATAATAATAACAAGCGCTACATATCCGATGCCAACATTGGCATATTGGCATATTGGCCCATTAACCAATTATTGATATGAAACTGTTACTCTTAGGTTCGGGCGGCCGTGAACACGCTCTGGCGTGGAAAATAGCTCAAAGTCCCAAAGTAGAAAAGCTATACATCGCCCCCGGTAATGCCGGCACCTCTTCTGTAGGCGAAAACGTGAACATCAAAGCTACCGATTTTAATGCATTAAAGGCATTCGTTCTTAAGGAAAACATCAGCATGATTGTAGTTGGTCCCGAAGACCCATTAGTTGAAGGTATTTACGACTACTTTCAGGGAAATCCTGAGACGCAGCATATAGCTGTCATCGGTCCTACCCGCGAAGGAGCACGTCTGGAAGGTAGTAAAGAGTTTGCCAAAGAGTTCATGCAACGTCATAATATTCCTACTGCACGCTATAAAAGTATCACAGCCGACACACTGGAAGAAGGTTTTGCTTTCCTCGAAACACTGGAAGCTCCCTATGTTCTGAAAGCTGACGGACTTTGTGCCGGAAAAGGCGTTCTGATCCTCCCTACTTTAGATGAAGCTAAAAAGGAGCTGAAAGAGATGCTTAGCGGCATGTTTGGCGATGCTTCGGCAACGGTAGTCATTGAAGAATTCCTCAGTGGTATTGAATGTAGTGTATTTGTGCTGACAGATAGCGAACATTACAAAATACTCCCTGTAGCCAAAGACTACAAACGTATCGGCGAAGGTGACAAGGGACTTAATACCGGTGGTATGGGAAGCGTTACGCCTGTTCCATTCGCCAATGATGAATTCATGGAAAAAGTACGTACGCGTATTATCGAACCTACTGTAAATGGTTTGAAAGAAGAAGGCATTCTTTACAAAGGCTTCATCTTCCTGGGGTTGATAAAAGTAAAAGGAGAACCAATGGTTATTGAATATAATGTTCGTATGGGCGATCCTGAGACAGAAAGCGTTATGCTACGTGTCAAGAGTGACCTCGTAGATCTCTTTGAAGGTGTAGCAGAGAAGAACCTCGACACAAAAACACTGGAAATAGACCCACGTACGGCTGCTTGTGTAATGTTGGTAAGTGGCGGTTATCCGGAAGCTTACGAAAAAGGATTTCCTATCACCGGCTTCGATCAGGCTGTTGCCACAGACAGTATCCTATTCCATGCAGGTACTACCCTGAAAGACGGACAAGTAGTAACCAGCGGCGGACGTGTCATTGCTATTAGTTCGTATGGAAGTACTAAAGAAGAAGCACTGGCAAAAAGCTATAAAGTGGCTGAAATGGTACAGTTCGAAAAGAAGAATCTTCGAAGAGATATTGGTTTTGATCTGTAGTGAGGAAAGGTTATAACCCTATAACATCATAACTTTATAACCCTATAATGAGAAATAATAGACTACAAGGTCGGGTGACAGCAGGACGGTTTACATTGCCTGTTGTCATTCTTATCTGCACCATCTGCTGGATAAGTACTTCCTTTCTTTTGCCCGACATGAGTTCAGCAAAAGAGACGGGATACGCTTTGTGGCAATCTATTTGTACTTCCTGCCTGCCTTCCTGGGCAAACAGAATTATCAGCTTCATGCTATACGCCTCTATCGGTTATTTCTTGATTGAGCTAAACAACACATTCACTATTATCCGCATGCGCGCCTCGGTGCAGACCTCGCTTTACTTTCTTTTAGTTACCATCTGTCCAGGTATGCATTTGCTGTATGCAGGCGATATAGCTGCCGTAGCTTTTCTTATCTCATTGTTTTTCCTATTCAAGAGCTACCAGCAGCCTTACCCGGTGAGTTATATATTCCATTCCTTCGCCTTCATCGGTGCAGGAAGTTTATTATTTCCACAATTACTCTACTTCATCCCCCTTTGGCTGATAGGAGCTTATTCGTTTCAGTCACTCACAATACGCAGCTTCTGCGGAGCTATTATCGGAATAAGTCTTCCCTACTGGTTCTTATTGGGGCATGCCTTCTTTTACGGACAGATGGAATTATTCTACCAACCATTTATCGAATTGGTTCATTTCCAACCGATAGAATTGGGTAAGAATCTACAGCTTTGGGAACTTGTTACATTGATTTATCTGTTTATCCTCTTCATTGTCAGTGCTGCCCATTGTATTATTAGCGGATATGAAGATAAAATACGAACGCGTTCCTATCTGCATTTCCTGATATTCCTGAACTTCTGTATCTTCCTGTTCATTTTCCTGCAACCCATACACTGTATGGATCTGTTGTCACTCCTTCTGACCGGTGTCAGCATTCTCGTAGGACATCTTTTTGTATTGACCAGCAGCAAGACTTCTAACGTATTCTTTATCGGTTCCACCATCGGATTAATCCTCTTATTCTGCTTCAACGTATGGACGCTTTTATAAACTCAGTGATACAGCTACTTATCGACTGGGGTATTCCTGGTTTGTTTCTTTCTGCCTTACTGGCAGGAAGCATTGTCCCGTTCAGTTCCGAACTGGTGTTGGTAGCATTAGTAGAAGTAGGGTTAAACCCGGTCGCCTGTGTGCTCGCTGCTGCATTGGGAAATACTTTGGGTGGTATGACCTGCTATTATATGGGACATCTCGGCAAGGTAGACTGGATAGAGAAATACTTTAAAGTAAAAAAGGAGAAAGTAGATCGTATGGAGGCATTTCTGCAAGGCAAAGGGGCACTTATGGCATTTTTTGCTTTCCTTCCGTTTGTAGGGGAGGTGATTGCCATTGCACTGGGGTTCATGCGCAGCAATGTATGGCTTACGACGATTTCTATGTTTGCTGGTAAACTGATACGCTATATTCTCATGTTGCTTGCATTGAAAGGCATTATCAATTTCGTTTTATAATCATGAAACGGGTTATCGAACAAACAGCCGACGGGAGTGCTACTCTTTTCGTTCCGGAATTGAACGAGCACTATCATTCCGTGAAAGGTGCACGTACAGAATCCCAACATATCTTTATTGATATGGGCCTGAGTGCCTCTGAAGTGACCGAACCGCATATCCTCGAAATAGGTTTCGGAACAGGTTTGAATGCTCTGCTGACACTCGAAACTGCAGAAGCGACTCAAAGAAAAGTACATTACACCGGAATTGAGCTCTATCCCCTCTCCTGGGAAATGATAGAACCACTGGGCTATAGTGACAATCCGTTATTCAAAACGCTACATATTATTCCCTGGGAAGAGGATGCAATAATAACCCCCTATTTTACGTTAAGAAAAGTACAAGCTGACTTTACAACGTTTACTACGGATTGCTCGTTTGACATTATTTACTTCGATGCTTTTGCTCCCGAAAAGCAACCGGAGATGTGGTCACAAGAACTATTCGACCGGCTACACGTTAGATTAAGCGAGAAAGGCATACTCACCACCTACTGTGCCAAAGGAGTAGTACGCCGGATGCTCCAGACAGCAGGATTTACAGTAGAACGTCTCCCCGGCCCTCCGGGAGGAAAACGGGAAATACTGAGAGCAAGAAAATAAAACTGCCGGAGGGAAAATATACTAAACCCAAAGAACATATGAAACATATACCTCTTCTTCTGATAATCGTTCTTCTGGCTTCCTGCAACATGGGTAAGTCCGGGAAGAATCAAGATAATGGGAAACCCGTCATCACCGTCACCATAGAGCCTCAACGCTATTTTACCGAGGCTATTGCCGGAGATAAATTCGATATTATCAGTATCGTACCCAAAGGCAGCAGTCCTGAAACCTACGATCCTACCCCCCAGCAACTCGTTTCGCTGGGAGACAGTAAAGCATATCTACGTATCGGTTATATCGGTTTTGAACAAGTATGGATGGACCGCCTGATAAACAATACTCCGCATATACAGATCTTCGATACTTCCAAAGATATTGATCTTATCCTCGGAGAGGCACACGACCATGGCGATCACCAGCATGCCGGTGGAGTAGAACCGCACATCTGGAACTCAACCAATAATGCACTGATCATTGCCCGTAACACCTACAAGGCTCTCTGCCAGCTTGACAAAGAGAATGAGGCTTATTATCTGAACCGCTATGACAGCCTTTGCCAACGCATTATGCACACCGATAGCATCATCAGGAAAACCCTGCAACAGCCTGGTACAGCCCAAAGTTTTATGATTTACCATCCGGCTCTCTCCTATTTTGCCCGTGACTACGGTTTGCAACAGATTAGCATTGAAGAAGGCGGAAAAGAACCTTCACCTGCTCATTTGAAGGATCTGGTAGACCTTTGTCGCCAGGAAGATGTCCGTATCATTTTCATACAACCGGAATTTGACCGCCGCAATGCAGAAATTATTGCCAGGGAAACCGGTACTGACATCGTCCCTATCAACCCGCTGAGTTATGACTGGGAAACCGAAATGCAGGCTGTTGCTCAGGCACTAACGGATCATAACAAGAAATAAGATTCTCCCAATATGGCACAACCGATTATAGAAGTTCGTGGACTCTCCGCCGGATATGATGGTCGTACAGTATTGCACGACGTTAATCTCACTGTATATGAACGTGACTTCTTAGGAATTATCGGACCGAATGGAGGTGGAAAGACAACCCTTATCAGATGTATTCTGGGATTGCTGAAACCTACAGCCGGAAAAATCACTTATTATGGAGCAGATCACTCACAACTCCCGGCACTCAACTCCCAGTTTTTTATGGGTTATTTGCCTCAATACAACACAATAGACCGCAAATTTCCCATCTCTGTAGAAGAAGTAATACTCTCCGGACTGAGTTCTAAAAAATCGCTTATCAGCAAGTTTACAGCCCGGCAGCACGAAAAAGTTCATGCTGTCATCGCCCGTATGGGACTGGAAGGTCTGGAGAAACGTGCCATCGGACAACTCAGTGGCGGACAATTGCAACGTGCCCTGTTAGGACGTGCCATTGTCAGCGATCCATCCGTTCTCATTCTCGACGAACCAAGTACTTATATCGACAAACGTTTTGAAGCCCGTCTTTATGAGCTTCTGGCAGAGATAAACAAGGAATGCGCCATTATCCTTGTCAGCCATGACATTGGTACGGTATTACAGCAGGTAAAGTCTATCGCCTGCGTCAACGAAACGCTGGATTATCATCCAGACACAGGTGTCACAACAGAGTGGCTGGAACGTAATTTCAATTGCCCTATCGAATTATTGGGTCACGGAACGTTGCCTCATCGCATATTGGGGGAACATCACCATCATCATGATTAAAAAAAGCCCGAAGAACCCTGCTCACATTCGTTCATTAGCATGTAGAAGAAGCTAAATAGCTTTGTGTTTTCTATAGGCACACGGATGAAACTGGTAAAACGGATGACGACGGATCAGATTTTCTTACTTCCTGATTACCAATAAATAAAATAAAAAGATCCGTTATCATCTGTCCGATCTGTTTTATCTCGTATGCCATAAAAGTAGAATACAGTTTGATTCAAATCAGATCAGTAACGAAGATTATGGCTCTATCTTTTCGGTGACGAAAGTGCCCATAGACGGCATCGTTACCCTTGTCCGGTATTGTACTTTGTCTTTCTCAGAAAGGAACATTCTTTTTCTCGGTGCACAATCTTGTTTTAGATGTACATGTAAAGCTATACGAGATGCACATGTCGTACTGTCCCACATGCACATGTCGTATCGCTTTACATGTACATCTAAAACAACGTTACACACCGAGGCTTCATACGTTACTCTACGAGAGGGGGCTTTATCCATTGGCGTACGATCCACCGAAGTAAATAAGAACACAGCAGCCACCGGATTGTATAATCAGACTCTGCTAAGCTTGCACAGCACACTCCGTATTCATCCCCCCTGCCAGTATGTAAGAAATGCTCAGGGGATTACCTATACAAGCAACAAGTCGGTTTCTATAGCCTAGAATGATTGATAAATAGAAATCATGCTTTCTTCATCTGAATGAAGAAATGGCCTGCACCCAGATGGAATAGACATCACTTCTATCTGGGTGTATCATTTTATAAAAGATAAAATAGCACAAGAAAGTGTTCGCAAATTTGCAAACAATTTAAAAAAGTACTATCTTTGTAATAACAAACAAGCTAATATGGTCGTTACATTTGAAAAAGAATATTTGCGTGACTTGTACGAAAAGGGTATATCCCCTGATAAAAAGCATCGGTTTCAACCCGAAATTATCAAAAACTACATACGTCGCATTAAAACGCTTGAAGAAGCTGATGAAATAGAAGACCTATTCAGTATCAATTCATTGAATTACGAAATCCTCACAGGTGACAAGCAAGGAATCTCGTCAATAAGAGTGAACAATCAATATAGAATTGAGTTTACTGTAACACATCAAGAGAGTGAGCCTGTTATAACAGTGTGTAACATATTAGAGTTGTCAAACCATTATAAATAAGTTCATTATGATTACAATAAAGGGAGTTTCCCCCCAAATGATAGCCAACAACCTCACACCATGTATGGCTACACATCCGGGGGATATATTGAAAGAAGAAATTGAATATCGTGGTATTTCACAACGAAAATTTGCTGCGCAAATCGGTATGTCTTATTCCGTATTAAATGAAGTTCTGAATGCCAAACGTGCTATTACAACTGAGTATGCATTGCTATTTGAAGCAGCCTTAGGCATCAATGCAAAGTTGCTCGTCAACATGCAAACTGACTATAATATGCAAATAGCGAAGCAAAATGCAAGTTTCATGGACAAACTAAATAATATCCGTAAAATAGCAGCACTATTATAAACCCGACCGCAGGCAGAACTTTGCATAAAACAGTCCTACAGGAGGCAGGAGACTACTTCACCTCCTGTCCCCTTCCTAAAATCTTATAATAATTATTACTTTTACTTCTATTGTACACGTAAATCATTATCTTTGCGCCCACTTAACATGTTAATGAATAAACATCTATCGTCTTAATGAAACAGTACAAAACCGTAAACAACCTAATCGGTTGGCTTACTTTCATTATTGCTGCCACGGTCTATTGCATGACAATAGAGCCGACAGCCAGTTTCTGGGATTGTCCCGAGTTCATTACTACCGGCTATAAACTGGAAGTCGGCCACCCGCCCGGCGCCCCTTTCTTCATGCTGACAGCCAATCTGTTCTCACAGTTTGCTTCAGATGCTACCACTGTAGCCAAAATGGTAAATTACATGAGTGCCCTGATGAGTGGGGCCTGTATCCTATTCCTTTTCTGGAGCATCACCCATCTGGTACGTAAACTGATTATCAAAGACGAAAACAATATTACCACCGGTCAGTTAGTTACCATCATGGGTAGTGGCCTTGTTGGTGCATTGGTATATACATTCAGTGACACTTTCTGGTTCAGTGCCGTAGAAGGGGAGGTTTATGCCTACTCTTCCCTCTTCACAGCCGTTGTATTCTGGCTCATTCTGAAGTGGGAAGATGTAGCCGATGAACCGCATAGTGACCGTTGGATTATTCTTATTGCTTATCTGACCGGATTAAGTATCGGTGTCCACTTGCTAAACCTGCTCTGTCTGCCGGCTATCGTACTGGTATATTACTACAAAAAAGTTCCTAATGCCAACGCAAAAGGTTCTCTGTTAGCTCTCTTCGCTTCTATGGTGCTGGTAGGAATCGTGCTTTACGGTATCGTGCCAGGTGTAGTAAAAGTAGGCGGATGGTTCGAGTTGCTTTTCGTCAACAGTATGGGACTACCCTTCAATACCGGTGTAATTGTCTATATCATCATACTTGCCGCCAGTATCATTTGGGGAGTATACGAAAGCTATACCGAAGCCAGCCGTGCACGTATGAATATCTCTTTCATGCTGACTATTGCCTTGTTAGGAATCCCGTTCTACGGACACGGAGCAAGCAGTATTATTATCGGTATCATCGTACTCGCCGCATTAGGACTCTATCTGTTTGCTAAAAACCTCAATAAGAAATACCAGATTTCGGCCCGCAGTATGAACACCGCACTGCTCTGTACAATGATGATTATGGTAGGATACTCTTCGTATGCACTTATCGTAATCCGTTCTACTGCCAATACTCCGATGGACCAGAACTCTCCGGAAGATATCTTCACGTTGGGCGAATATTTAGGACGTGAACAGTATGGTACACGCCCGTTATTCTACGGACAAGCTTACTCTTCAAAGGTAGCTCTGGAAGTGAAAGACGGATACTGCATCCCTGTAGAGGCAAACAGTACAACCAAATACATCCGCAAAGAAAAAACGTCATCGGAAGAGAAAGATTCGTATGTTGAAGTACCGGGACGTGTAGAATATCAATATGCACAGAACATGCTCTTCCCGCGTATGTATAGTAGTGCACATATTCCGCAGTACAAAGGCTGGGTAGACATCAAAGGATATGACGTACCCTATGATGAATGCGGCAACGCAATTATGGTCAATATCCCCACACAGTGGGAAAATATCAAGTTCTTCTTCCGCTACCAGCTCAACTTCATGTACTGGCGTTACTTTATGTGGAACTTTGCCGGACGCCAGAACGACATCCAGGGCAGCGGCGAAATAGAACATGGTAACTGGATTACAGGTATTCCTTTCATCGACAACTGGTTGGTAGGCGATCAAAGCTTGCTTCCGCAGGAACTGAAAGACAATAAAGGGCACAATGTATTCTACTGCCTGCCCCTGTTGCTGGGTCTTATCGGACTATTTTGGCAGGCATATCGAGGCCAGAAAGGCGTACAACAATTCTGGGTAGTATTCTTCCTGTTCTTCATGACGGGTATTGCCATTGTGCTCTACCTCAACCAAACTCCCAGCCAGCCCCGCGAACGTGACTATGCTTATGCCGGTTCGTTCTACGCATTCGCTATCTGGGTCGGTATGGGTGTAGCAGGTATCATCAAACTGCTGCGCGACTATACCAAGATGCAAGAATTACCGGCTGCTATTCTTGTCTCTGTACTCTGCCTGCTGGTACCCATTCAGATGGCAGGCCAGACCTGGGATGACCACGACCGTTCAGGACGCTATGTAGCCCGTGACTTCGGACAAAACTACCTGATGTCCTTGCAGGAAAGCGGCAATCCGATTATCTTCACCAATGGTGACAACGACACATTCCCGTTGTGGTACAACCAGGAGACAGAAGGCTTCCGCACAGATGCCCGCACCTGTAACCTGAGTTATCTGCAAACAGACTGGTATATTGACCAGATGAAACGCCCTGCTTATGACTCTCCGTCACTGCCAATCACCTGGGACCGTGTTGAATACGTAGAAGGAACGAACGAATACATACAAATTCGCCCGGAGATTAAAAAGACAATTGACGCTCTTTACGCACAGGCAGACAGTAGCGGCAACCCGGAAGCATTGCAAAATATCCACAATGAATTCGGTGAAGATCCGTATGAACTGAAGAATATCCTTAAATACTGGATACGTTCAGACAAAGAGGGCCTGCATGTCATCCCGACAGACAGTATCGTCATCAAGATTGATAAAGAAACGATACGCCGCAGTGGCATGAAGATTCCGGAAGCTTTGGGCGACTCTATCCCCGATCATATGAATATTCTGCTGAGAGATGACAATGGAAACCCGAAACGTGCCCTCTATAAGAGTGAACTGATGATGCTTGAGATGCTGGCAAATGCCAACTGGGAACGTCCTATGTATATGGCTATCACCGTAGGCAGAGAAAATCAGTTAGGTATGGACAAGCATTTCGTTCAGGAAGGACTCGCCTCTCGCTTCACACCGTTTGAAACCAAGAAATTGGGGGCAACCATAGACAGCGAGAAGATGTACGACAACCTGATGAATAAGTTTAAATTTGGTGGTATCGACAAGCCCGGCATCTATATCGATGAAAACGTGATGCGTATGTGCTATACACACCGCCGTGTTTTCGCGCAACTCATCGAACAGCTGATGAAGGAAGGTCAAAAAGACAAAGCCCTCGCTGCTTTGGATTATGCCGAGAAGATGATTCCTGCTTACAACGTACCTTATGACTGGCAGAATGGCGCCGTACAAATGGCGGAAGCCTACTATCAGTTAGGACAAACCGAGAAAGCAGACAAAATCATGGATGCATTGGCCAATAAGGCACTCGAATACATGACCTGGTATCTCAGTCTGGACGACTCACAATTCTTCGTATCAACCCGGGAATTCGAGTACCACATAGCCTTACTGAATGAAGAGCTGAAACTCATGGAGAAATATAAATCGAAACTGTCAGAAAACTATTCCGGCAAACTGGACGAACTGTACGGCATGTACGTCTCCCGTGTAAAAGGAACGAGATAGAAAGATGTTTATAGAGCAACCACCGTGGTTTTTCCGCATTTTATACCCGAAAGCTATCTTCCGGATGAACCCTGCCGAAAAAGCAGTTTACCTGACTTTCGATGACGGGCCTATTCCGGAAGTAACTCCCTGGGTGCTGGATCTGCTGGATAAGTATGAGATCAAAGCCACTTTCTTTATGGTAGGTGACAATGTACGGAAGTATCCGGATATTTTCCGGATGGTGATTGAGCACGGGCACCGGATCGGTAACCACACCTTCAATCACATCCGTGGATTCGAGTATTCCGCAAATGATTATCTGGAAAATACGGATCGTGCGAATCAAGAGATGAAGACCGATCTTTTCCGCCCGCCACACGGACACATGGGATTCAAGCAATATCACGCGCTGAAACAGTACTACAGCATTATCATGTGGGATCTGGTAACACGTGACTATAGTAAGAAAATGCGTCCCGAACAGGTGTTGGCAAACGTAAAACGCTATGTACGGAATGGTTCTATCATCACGTTTCACGATTCGCTGAAATCCTGGAATAACGGAAACCTTCAGTACGCTTTGCCGCGTGCCATCGAGTTTATGAAAGAACAAGGCTACGAATTCAAGATGCTTCCACACTTCCCGCATGGAGAGGTTCGGCAAGCGGACAGGTAACGAAAAATAAAAAGACAGGATGGGAGAAATTATTCTTTCTGCTAAACAAATAAAAGCCGAAGCTCTGCGCCTCGGCTTTTCTGCTTGTGGAGTGGCACCGGCAGAAGCGGTAAATGAAACCGTCTCCAATGCCTTTTGCCACTGGCATTCGCACGGCATGCAAGCAGGAATGAATTACATGGGCAACCACCTCGAAAAGCGCCTCGATCCCCGTTTACTGGTAGAAGGAACACGCAGCATTGTATCCGTAGCCCTCAACTATTACCCTGCCCGATTCTTACGAGAAGATCAGTATCAGTTTGCCTGGTATGCATACGGCAAAGATTACCACGATATCATGAAAGCCCGGCTGACCGCCTTACAGGAATATATCTCCGCACACTCTCCCCTACCCTTACAAAGCCGTATATTCTGTGATACAGCCCCCGTATTAGAGCGTTACTGGGCATGGCGTGCCGGATTGGGTTGGATAGGTAAAAATACCCAGCTTATTATTCCGCATGCCGGTTCCTGCTTCTTTTTAGGAGAAATATTTCTCAGTGCAGAAGCAGACGAATACGACCAACCGTTAAAAAGCTGCTGCGGAAACTGTACCCGATGTCTTGATGCCTGTCCGACAAAAGCACTGGAAGCCCCTTTTTTGCTCAATTCAGGCCGTTGTCTGTCTTATCTTACCATTGAGCACCGGGAAGCTATTCCGCCCGCAGAAGGCAAAAAAACGGGCAATAAGATATATGGCTGCGACGAATGCCAGAAAGCCTGTCCCTGGAACAGATTTTCCACTCCCTGCCAGACACCGGAATTGCAACCCACTGATGCCTTCATGCAGATGGAAAAAGAGAACTGGCATGCACTGACAGAAGAACAATACAGAGTAATCTTTAAAGGAAGTGCGGTAAAAAGAGCCAAGTACACAGGCTTGATGAGAAACATACATCAAGTAGAGAGTAACAACAAAGACGAAGTACAAACATTGCCAGACGTGTAAACATAAACATGAGACGGGATTAACAGTATCTGAGAAAATGTAAACATAGAATGCCAAACAGAAGCCGTACTTTTAGGATCTACTTTAATCCTAAAAACAACGCATCATGAAGACAATGACTTATCTTGGATTCTTATCGGTTCCCCTATGCTTCTGCCAGCACCTACAGGCACAAAACAACTCCCGGCAAACAAATTCCCCCAATATTGTTTTCATCCTTGCAGATGATATGGGTTATGGCGATGTCTCGGCATTCAATGAACATTCCGGCATTACTACCCGGAACCTGGATGAAATGGCCGATAACGGAGTCTCTTTTACCGATGCTCACTCCTGCTCGTCCGTTAGTACGCCTACCCGCTATGGGATTATCACCGGAAGATATAACTGGCGTTCGAGCCTTAAAAGCGGTGTATTATATGGGTACTCACGCCCCATTATCCCTACCACACGAAACACAATAGCTTCTATGCTAAAACAAAGCAGATATACCACAGCCTGCATCGGCAAGTGGCACCTGGGGTGGAACTGGGGTACGAAAGCCGGACACGAAAAACCAAATGCCAATGCACTGGCAGAGGAAGATGTGGATTATAGTAAACCCATCACTAACGGCCCTGCCGATTTAGGATTTGATTATTTTTACGGCTTCTGTGGTTCATTAGACATGGCTCCTTATGTCTATGTAGAAAATAGCCAGCCTACTACCACTCAGATACAAACCATCGCCAAGTCGGGAGGATCTGCCATGTGGCGGGCAGGTGCCATAGGTTCCGACTTCTCACATCAGGAGTGCTTGCCCAACCTTACCCGCCGGGCCGTAGACTATGTAAATCAACACGCCCAAAACAAGCAGCCGTTCTTTCTGTATCTGCCTCTTCCTGCACCACACACCCCTATCCTTCCGGACGAAAGATTTAAAGGGAAAACCGGGTTAGGAGATTATGGAGACTTTGTGCTAATGGTAGATGATGTGGTAGGGCAGATCCGGAAAGCGCTCAAAGACAATAATATCTCAGAAAATACCATCCTAATATTTACCACAGACAATGGTTGCTCACCGGCCGGAGGTATTGACAAGATGGCACAGAAAGGACATCGCGCCAATTACATATGGAGAGGTATGAAAGCCGATCTTTTCGACGGAGGACACCGTGTCCCTACCATCGTAGAATGGCCCAAAAGAGCCGGAAAAGGCAAATGCAACCAAACGGTCTGCCTAAACGACTTTTATGCAACGTTCGCAGCACTGAACCAATATCAGATAAAAGAGAATGAGGCAGAAGATAGTTACAACATTTTGCCATTGATCGAGAATCCCGGTTATCCCCAAACAATCCGGGAAGCCGTTGTACACCATTCCATCCGTGGTGAGTTTGCTATACGCAAAGGCGAATGGAAACTACTTTGTTCACCCAGTTCAGGAGGTTGGAGTTACCCGAAACCAAATGTAGACAAAGAAGTCATTGCTACACTGCCTCCTATTCAACTCTACAATATGAAACAAGATCCGGGAGAGAAAAACAATGTATATCAGGAACATCCGGAGGTAGTACAAGAATTAAAACAGCTGTTACAGAAGTATATACAAGACGGAAGAAGTACCCCGGGAACAGTTCAGAAAAACGATGCGACCAACAAATGGGAACAGATAAAAGGCATTATGCAGGATGATTAAAGAGAGGGGAGAAGGGAGAATGGAGAGGGGAGAAGGAGCTGCGCTATTACGCTGCATAGTACTTCTCCCTTCTCCATTCTCCCCTCTCCCTTCTCCCCTCTCCCTTCTCTTAACTCCCTTTAATTACTGCACTGTTACAGTCAGCGGAGCACGCAATTTCTGTGCAAATGCAGCTACGTATTCATTCCATGCATCGGCAGTCTTGATATCAGCTTTATCCCATGCAGAACCCCAATAATAAGTATATTCAGAGCCCGGTTCATAGTCACTGACAGCCAGTACATGACCATCTGCACCACCACGCAATTCTTTCTTCTCTTTTTCAGGGAAAAGAACCACTTTGGCGTCTTTCACTGTAGCAGGAAAAGCAGCACCCACAAAAATCTTTCCGTTATTATTGTTCACATTATCCGTCGGATCTACATAAGTAATATAACCGTTAGCAGCATCTGTCACAACGGCACCGTCCGGTTCGTGAAGAACAATACCGGTAGCAACAGGCATTGTTTCTTTCAGATTACTGTAAGCAACAACAGTCTTGTTCATATGTGAACCAGCATCCAAAGAGATCAGACGAGTCTCTATAACGTCAGAATTATCCTTTACTGTCAGCGGGTTATACACCAGTTTCACTGTGAAACGCAACGGACCATTGTCAAGTATTTCCTGTGTTGCATAGCAATACGGATAGATAATCGAATCACCCGACATCAAAGCGGCCGTACCTCCTCCGAGCGTAGGACCTACTTTATAGCAATCCAGGCCGTTACCATGATCTACATGATAAGAAACAGAACGATAAAGTTCACTTGCTGCTTTAGGATCTGTCTTTTTCAGTTCAGCAATTTTAGCTTTTGTGTCCGGGTTCAACTCGCTTGCATAACGAGCCTCTACCACCGGCTCTGTTGTATTGTATTTAGTCCAGATATCATAACCGAAAGCACGCTCACCAGTTGCCTGCAAAGCAGGGCCGTAAGTACGGAAAGCAACCAGATCATTTTCCCATGCCACGTCATCTACACGTTCAGGATAGTAACGTCCGCAAGCCTTTGTATCAAATACGGCAGGAGTACCGGCCTGAATAGTATAAGCCGCTGTTCCGTTAGCTTTTACGGTAGCCGGGAAAATTACTTTCTCATCATAAGTAATCTGATAGGGCACTTGCTGACCATCAGCATCAAGCACAACAATCTGAGCAGTGTCAGCCAATTGCAGTTTAGAAGAGACATCACCCATGGATACCTCTACCATTTCACCGGCACGTTCCATAGCGGTGGGATTTGTTACTGTAACAGTAACTGTCTTGCTCTCAGTACAAGCAAAGCTTACAAGAGCAATTGCAATAAAGAAAAATAACTTTTTCATCTTTTTGTCGTTAGTTTGATAATAAAACCCGAAAGGGCGGAGTATTCCTCCGCCCTACAGCATAACTGTATTTTATCTCTTATTTCGGTTGTTTTCCGATATATGCCAAGATACCACCGTCAACGTATAATACGTGTCCGTTTACAAAGTCAGAAGCATCTGAAGCCAGGAACACTGCAGGTCCTGCCAGGTCTTCCGGAGTTCCCCAACGGGCAGCCGGAGTCTTAGCAATGATAAATGAATCAAATGGGTGACGTGAACCATCCGGTTGGATTTCACGCAACGGAGCTGTCTGCGGAGTAGCAATATAACCCGGGCCGATACCATTACACTGGATGTTGAATTCACCATATTCAGAAGCAATGTTCTTAGTAAGCATCTTCAAACCGCCCTTAGCAGCAGCATAAGCAGATACTGTTTCACGACCCAGTTCACTCATCATAGAACAGATATTGATGATCTTACCGTGACCTTTTTTAATCATAGAAGGGATAACAGCCTTAGACACAATAAACGGAGCATTCAAGTCTACATCAATTACCTGACGGAATTCAGCTGCCGACATTTCGTGCATCGGGATACGCTTAATGATACCTGCATTGTTAACCAGAATATCGATAACGCCTACTTCTTTCTCAATCTGAGCAACCATAGCGTTCACCTGTTCTTCATTGGTTACATCGCATACATAACCTTTAGCTTCAATACCTTCAGCCTTGTAAGCAGCAATACCTTTGTCTACCAGTTCTTGTTTGATATCGTTGAACACGATTTTTGCACCTGCCTGAGCAAAAGCAGTAGCCAAAGCAAAACCGATTCCGTAAGATGCACCAGTAACAAGTGCAACTTTACCTTCTAATGAAAAGTTTACCATTATAATAATTTATTAATGTGCCAATGTACAGAGTGCCAATGAAAGCACTTATTCACACATGTGGCACGAAGGTTATTAATTAATTGTTCTTATTAAGTCGTTTCTTAAATTGACACAGGGCATATCAGCACATGCCTCATTATTTAAGATCTGTAATCAGTGAGAAATCCTGATCTCCGTAATCCAGATTTTCACCCCCCATACCCCAGATGAAAGTATAGTTATGAGTAGCAGCAGCCGAGTGAATAGACCATTCAGGAGATAATACAGCCTGATCGCCTTTCATCCATACATGGCGTGTCTCATCTACTTCACCCATAAAGTGACATACAGCATGTTCTTCGGGCACTTCGAAGTAGAAATAAGCTTCCATACGACGGCTGTGAACGTGTGCCGGCATTGTATTCCAAACACTTCCCGGAGCCAATTCCGTCATACCCATCTGCAACTGGCAAGTAGGTAATACCTGATTTACCAGCATCTTGTTTATATTTCTATGGTTAGATCCTTCCAGTGAACCCATTTCAGCCACCACTGCATCCTTCTTTGTCACTTTCTTATCAGGATAGTTACGGTGAGCAGTCAGCGAATTAAAATAGAACTTAGCAGGATTCTTTTCGTCTTTACTTTCAAAAGTCACTTCACGATCTCCTGAGCCTAAGTAAAGTGCTTCTTTATAATCGAGTTCAAATACAGCATCGCCAGCTTTTACCACACCAGGACCACCGACATTGAAAATACCCATTTCACGACGAGTAAGGAAATAAGGAGCCTTCAACGGATCGATAGCTTCAAGCTTCAGCACCTCTCCTACCGGCATTGCACCACCTACTACCATACGGTCATACATGGAATACACCATATTTACTTCGTTTGCCGAAAATACTTTTTCAATCAGAAAATCACGACGGATTCTCTTGGTGTCATAGCTTTTTGCATCTTCAGGATGCGCAGCATAGCGAATTTCATAGTTCGTTTTCATACCTTATTTATTTAAATAGTTCATAATATCATACTCTCAAATGCACGTCGTTTGCGTACACGATGCAAAAATAAGAAAAGAAAACGGCAAAACCTTGCATTTTTGTTCTTATTATCTATCAATATTGTCCACAGATGTACAATAAGGCAGTTGTTTAACAATATATAATACGAATTAAAGGAGAAAGGCATTTAAAATTAGAGATAAGAGCACAAAAGGTTTCACAACATACATTAAAAAAAAGAATGCCCCGAAAGCTATTCACTTTCAGGGCGTTTATTCTTATTTTTTGTTGTCCCACCAAGATTCGAACTTAGACAAACAGAACCAAAAACTGTTGTGCTACCATTACACCATGGGACAAACTAACTGTGCTTTCTGTTAAAAAGCGGTGCAAAGATAGTGTTATACGTCTAATTCTCCAAATATTTTGCTACTTTTTTTATTTAGCAATGATCAGATAGTAGTTCTTCTTGCCACGCTGAACAAGTAAATACTTCTCGTCAAGCAGGTCTGCAGTGGTTATAACCTGGTCAAAAGCAGCCAGTTTCTCTTTATTCAAAGAAACTCCCCCACCCTGCACCAGCTTACGCATTTCACCTTTGGATGCAAATACAGCAGCATCGTCCACAAACAAATCAACTGCCTTTACACCTTCCACCAATGCATCACGGGATACTTCAAACTGAGGAACACCCTCAAAAACCGCCAATAGCGTGTCTTCATCAAGTTTTCTCAGCGCATCAGAGGTTGCATTACCAAACAAGATGTTCGAAGCATCTACAGCCGCATTATAATCCTCTTCAGAGTGAACCATGATTGTCACTTCTTTTGCCAGACGTTTTTGAAGTACACGCAAGTGCGGAGCCTGCTGATGTTCTGCAATCAACGCATCAATCTCTTCTTTCGACAAAGCAGTAAATATCTTGATGTAACGTTCGGCATCCGAATCGCTCACATTCAACCAGAATTGGAAGAATTTATACGGAGAAGTATATTTTGCATCCAACCATACATTTCCCGATTCCGTCTTACCGAACTTACCACCATCGGCTTTTGTAATCAACGGACAAGTCAAGGCAAAAACCTCTCCCCCATTCGTACGGCGTATCAGCTCAGCACCAGTAGTGATATTGCCCCATTGATCCGAACCACCCATCTGAAGTTTACAACCTCTTGTCTGATTCAGATGCAGGAAGTCATATCCCTGAAGAAGCTGATAAGTAAACTCAGTAAATGACAAACCATCGCGAGCTTCGCCATTCAGACGTCTCTTCACCGAGTCTTTTGCCATCATATAATTTACAGTGATGTGTTTGCCCACCTCACGAACAAAATCAAGGAAAGTAAATTCTTTCATCCAGTCATAATTGTTGACCAGCTCAGCCCGATTCGGAACATCCGATTCAAAATCCAGAAACTTAGCCAACTGCTTCTTTATACAAGCCTGATTATGACGCAACGTCTCTTCGTTCAACAGATTACGCTCTGCCGATTTACCGGATGGATCGCCAATCATACCTGTTGCACCACCGATGAGTGCCAATGGTTTATGACCACAACGCTGAAGGTGGCGGAGCATCATTACGCCACACAAGTGACCAATATGCAGCGAATCAGCAGTCGGATCAATTCCGAGATAAGCCGTTACTTGCTCCTTAGCTAACAATTCTTCTGTGCCTGGCATCATATCCTGTAACATGCCACGCCATCTTAATTCTTCTACAAAATTCATCGAATGATATTAGTTTTTAAATATTTAGTCTGGGCAAAAGTACGACTCTTTCTTCGAAGAAACAACTCTTATTCATTAAAAAATACATTCTTAATGTTGCGCTGTACCCGCCCTGTGAGTTCTCCCACAGACATATTCAGTGTATCAGCTACTTTCTTATAAATTTCATGAATATCCGTCTCTGCATCATCTGTTTCCAGAAACAATCGGTCAAGTGGTACAGCACGTAAAGTATCTTCGTTGTATCTGGCACCGAATGAGAGATAAAATCCATGTCGGATAAGTTGCAAAGCAAGAGGTTCTTTCCCTCGAAAACCATGTAATATCCAGGGAACAGGACCAGAACTACGACCTTTCATCAAACTGATGATTTCCGTAGATTTCACATTATGAATTAAAACAGGCTTCAGCAGACGTTCTGCAATGCCCAACTGCCGTGAGAAGATACGTTCCTGAGCCGGTAACAATTCTTTATGTACCAGTTTATCAATACCGCACTCACCAACAGCCAATACCTGGGGATGCATAGCTAACTCCTCAAATACCCCCCAATCAATCTCATCCTCCAGTTCTACATCCCAGGGATGAATGCCTATTGAATAATATCGCCCCGGTTCCGGAGAAAATTCTTCTTTGAGAAAACGAATATTCTTAATTGCAGAAAACGTACTTTCCGTCAGGTGATGGGTATGTATATCTAATAGTTCCATAAGCAATCAAGGCACAGGGTCATAGCCGGAACCACCCCATGGATGGCAACGTAGAATTCTTCTTATAGCCAGATAAAGCCCTTTGAAAGGTCCGTGTTTCTTGATCGCTTCAATAGCATACTGCGAACAGGTAGGAGTAAAGCGGCAAGAAGGAGGGGTCATAGGTGAAATACAGGCCCGGTAAAAGTAAATAGGAAGCAACAATATGTAAGACAAAAAGCGCCTCATTCCAGCTTCTCTGCTATGCGGGCAAGCAAAATCTTCACCTTGTTCTCTATTTCAGCAGAGGAGAACAATTCATTCGACAGATAGATAAAAGCAACAGCCACCCCCTGTTCCTTCTCTTCCAAAGCCTGCCACAATCCACCCTTATTTTTCCGGTAAGCTTCGCGTATCTGCCGCTTCACCCGATTGCGTTTCACAGCACGCTTAAACCGTTTTTTGGGAACACTGATAAGAATAGACGCAGGCACCTCCTGCCTGTCAACAGACATATACACTGCACGCAAAGGAAAGACAGAAAATGAACGCGAAGCCCCGCCTGCAAACATCTTCTCAATAACAATCTTACTATAGAGCCTTTCGGCCTTGCACAATGTATTCATCTTCTCCGGTTACAAGTTAAAAAAATTACGAGCTACAAGCACTAACACACGTACAATACGCAGCACCCGTAGCTCGTAGCCCGTAACTTATTCCTTTCTTTTATTTTCCCTTATTGTTTTCCTTAATAAACATATCCAGTGCAGCTGTCATAGAAGGAGCCTGCACAGTAGGGGCCTCCAAGTCCAAACGAAGGCCGGCATCACGAACAGCTTGCGCTGTAGTAGAACCAAATGTTCCAATCTTAATATTCTTTTGATCAAAATCCGGAAAGTTCTTCTTTAATGAAGAAACACCGGCAGGACTAAAGAATACCAACATATCATAGTCAAACTCTTCTCCCTCTCCAAAATCGTTGCTGACAGTGCGATACATTACGACTTCCGTATGCTGAACATTATGCTTGTCCAGCAGGTTCTTAATGTCATCATTATGCACATCAGACATTGGCACAAGATACTTTTCAGTCTTATGCTTTACGATAGAAGGAATGAGATCCTCAATCTTACCCGTAGCTCCGAAAAATATCTTACGCTTACGATATTGCACATACTTCTGTATGTATAGCGCGATTTGCTCCGTCACACAGAAATACTTCATCGTCTCCGGAATCGTCACACGAAGCTCCGTGCAAAGGTGGAAGAAATGATCAATCGCATGACGCGAAGTAAATATGACAGCTGTGTGGTCAAGTATTGACACCTTCTGTTGTCTAACCTCTTTAGCAGAAACACTTTCCACTTTGATAAAGGGGCGGAAATCTATTTTTACGCCATACTTCTCAGCAATGTCGTAATATGGAGATTTCTCCGAAGCAGGCTTTGGCTGCGACACAAGTACTTTCTTAATTTTCAACGTCCTAAAATTTTATTACCAATATATTGTTTAGCTCTCTCAAACCCTGATACAAAAGCAAACAGGGTATGATTTCAAGGGCACAAAAGTACAAAATTAAAAGGAAAATGCCGCTAATATTATCGAAAAAAAGCTTTAACCACTTATAGAACATCAATATTTTAGTAAAAATTATCAGAAACAATCCGATTGATACTAAAAATATGATTTTCAGATCGAAGTAAACAAGGAACAATACGAATGGAAAAAGGAAAAATCCAAGATAATAGATCAATGTAGAATAGGATTCCAGCCAAAGACTTGTCCGGTTTTTATCAAAAAACACCCATCCCAGAAAAGAATAGAGCATCCATTTGGACAATAGATAAAGCAAACAAACAAGTACATAGACTCCAAGCAGCAGGCGGGGAGAGACTTCCTCCATCAAAGCCGGCTGTACATCATTGAAATAATTAAAAATACAAATACCACCCAAAATACAAGTCTGCAGTACCAACAATAACAGATACCGCACATCAGCTGCCGTAGAAGTGGCAAAGATACTGGTACGTTCCCGATGAAGTACAAAATCCTTCGCCTGTTGAGAAAGAAACTTTTTGCTACGCGCCAATGCAAAAGAAGACAAAAAGAAACAAGTCAGCAATATCAATGCTACTACATCATCCGTGCGGGGAGAGTAGGGGAGGGGCATTCCCTCAAAGCCCGATGTCAGCATTAACCACATACTCATATCGCAGCAAACTTTCGAATAGACGCATCCCAGACAGGAACCGTATATATCAATTCCACAGCCTCTTCCGGTGTAGTAGCCACATGCCAGATCTCTCCGTGCTGACGCCTCATAAAGTTTTCATCAATAGCACGCGTAAGCATATCAAGCAACGGATCAAAGAAACCATTTGTATTTAGTATAACAATCGGATTAAGATAAAGCCCCAACTGCTTCCAGGTAATAATTTCGAGTAACTCCTCCAATGTACCACAACCACCGGGCAACGCAATAACAGCATCACTCAAATCAGCCATCAATTGCTTGCGCTCGTGCATACTTTCCACTTCTACCAGTTTACTTAATCCTGTGTGATGCCATCCCTGTTCTACCATAAACTTCGGAATCACTCCGGTCACCTCTCCACCATTTTCAAGAACAGCATCTGCCACCGAGCGCATCAGCCCGATACTACCCGCCCCATTAATGAGCCGGATATGGCGTTTGGCAAGCAATTGCCCCAACTGTCGGGCGGCATTAAAGTAAACTTCATCTATCTTGGTACTTGATGCGCTGTAGACGCATACTGAATTTATCTGGTTCATAAGTTGGCTCTCTCATTAGTTACGCTTGCAAAAGTACAGGATTTCATCAAGATAACCACAAAAGAGGCCAAGAATTAAAAACAGAAATATTGTATATCTCAAGCAAAAAGAAAAGATGTCTTAATACAAATAATTAAAAGAAACTTAAGTATCCCTCCTCCAGTTTTCCTTTAGCATCCATATTTCAGACATCTTTTTAAGTCCACTCTATAAATATCATTTAAGGTACATCAATCGCCCCACAAGGTAAATCCAGCACTGCGCCATTCTCCATCTCAAATCCGGCACCGCTTCGTAACTTGATCAGACCGTTGTTTTTGACAACCACTGTACCTCCTTTCTGCACCATAAGCCGTGCATTCAGGATACTGCCACCATCCACTTCAAGCGCAGCCCCCGAACGAACTATCACCGATGAAGTATTATTCAGCGTCATCGTCTTACCACCTGGAACCACCAGGCGTCCCGACTGCAATACCACATTTCCGCAAGGAGATTCCCCGTCCCATGTTTCATTGGCATTTATCAGCATTGGTTTACAAACTGTTGGAAAATACTCTCCCGTATTTTGCGGATTACCACGCATAACGCTCCACTCTATCGCAGTAGGAATACCTTCGGTCTTCCACACATACAAATCTTTTTCATTACCAGCGATTAGTTCATTTTTACCATCATTATCAATATCTGCTACACAAGGGGCCACCAGAAACTCCTCATCTGATACTATTGGAAACCCTACAATATCACTTCCGTCATTATGTAAAGCATAAATCAATTTTTTAGAACAGAAAACAATATCCGGTATAGCATCTCCGTCTACATCAGCCAAGATTGGAGTATTCACATTGGCTGCCCATTTTATTTGTGGTAACAATCCATCAATAGGCGTACTAAAAATCTCTTCTCCTGTATGCTTCCAAGCTTTTACCATTCCAGTACCTAATATCACAACTTCCAAATGCCCATCATTATTAATATCTCCTACCGACAAAGTATGGTCTAATGAATAACCATTATCAGTGTAAGGAATAGTCTGGCTTTCATTCCATCCGGCAACTGCTTTATCCCCTTCCATACTAACGGCATAAACGTGACTAACCGCTACATCATGCTGAGAAAAGATTAATTCTTTTTTTCCATCCCCATTCAAATCACATACTACAGGAGCAGATGCCAACTTAAGAATACCCGCTCCCCAAAATGGATTCGTTGTAAAAGCTGTACCATCCTGCCGCCAGATATAAATACCTAAAGAATCATAGGAGGCTATAATCTCCATCTGCCCATCGTTATCAAGATCAGCAACCGCCAAAGCTGAATAGTTACAACTTCTACCATCATTAACATTCGGATTTATTCGCCTCAATTCATTACCATTATGATCCAGAATAAAAATATCAGAAGTCTGATGCGATTTAATAACAACCTCCATCGTCCCATCCGAACTCCCATCTAAATTGGCTATTACCGGACTTTGAAACATTGAATAAGGAATCTTTTTTTCCCATAACAAATCCGGTTTATGATCTCCATCCTTATCAAATGGAGAATAACAGTAAACTGCGTTTTTATCTTTATATGTATCATCCCACGTAGATACTACAATGTTTTGTTCCCCATTCCCAGCTAAGTCTCCAAAAGCCACTTGGCCTGTCAGCATTGTTGGTGTTTTAGCAAAACCGCTGACCGTAGTTACATTTCCATCAATATCAAACAATTCCTCACCCGTAGGCCGGAATCCCATCAAATAGCTGGTACGAGTTCCAGACCGATCTTCGTATATCCAAAATATTTCTTGTTTACCGTCATTATCAACATCTGCAATATTAGGGCTGGATACAGATGAATAAGTGCCAGTAGCAATTCTTCGTGGGAACGGACTTACCACCGGATACGAAGTCCATGTACGATAAGCCGAACTCCAGCTACTTTCATTCCCATTGTCAGAAACTGCCGCAACTTTATAATGGAACATTGTACATCCAGGAAGATTTTCATCTAAATAATATGCAGCAGTCAATGGAAATTTATTCAGTTTCCTATATGTTCCATTTTCCCCATTATCACTGCGATATATATTGTAGCTTATCTTACTATCCATAGATGTCCAATATACATTGATCGACGAACTAAAAGCCTGACTATTAATCGTTGATATATTTACCACAGCAGGTCTTGACAATGGGTTCACCGGAAAGTTCCAGGTCTTCCCATACTCATTACTTACTTGTAAAGTTAAGTTTAACATACCTGTATAGCTGGCTGATGTCTGAAATTGAAAAGCAACCGTATTTGTTTTAGCCTCGGCGAAAGGAATAGCCGGATAAGCTATTTGTGCAGACGGACACGATACTTGTGCATTGTTTGAGATAAGTACAGCTTTCAATCCTGTTGCCGTAGCATTACCTACATTCATCAAATCGATATTCATCTTTACCGTTTCTCCTGCCTCAATCGTAGTATTTCCATTACTCGTCCAAGTTACTTTCTGATTACCCATTTCTATTTCAGGAGCACAAACACCTATCCGGAATTTCTCATTGACAGAATTTGTACCATCTGTTAAGGTTAGTACAAACTCTATTGAATCCCTGCCATTCTCAATGTGTCCTTGGCAATCTTTATCAATAGCAAATACAAACTTCGTATTCGATACCTGGCTGGCTCCCGCATTTATTTTACCAAATGAAGCTACATTATTTATTAAACTGATTTCCGGAGAGTTACAAGTTAACCTTCCCGTTACAACACCAGAGACTGCACCTCCTTCATTTTTCAACGTTACGGAGAGTTCTATCTTTTCTCCTGCATCCAGTTGCTTATCATTATTTCCATTACTTTCTCCCGTCTTATCATCATCATACGTCAAATCGGAAACATGAAGAACAGCATTCGGGCTAACACCCACCGGTATCGTTGTTTCAAAAGGACGGAAATTATGAGATGTGATTGTTACCTCCATTACTCCTGTAGTTTTAGGAGTAACAACAAATGACTGAGTACCATTCTGCATTGTCTGAACGGTATATACCTCGTCTCCTTTTTGCAGGCAGACCATAGCTGTTTGTGAATTGGGCAAATTATTAATTGTTACTGTTATGGTGGCACTTCCATTCTGTATTGAGCTTGGAGTTATACTAACATTCAAATTCTGAGGAATTCCAGTCCACACTTGCATTTCCGGATCACCCAATAGATGTAAAGAGCAATTTCCTTCATTGACAGGTGGATTATAAGAAGTATTTGCTTTTATATGTAAATATGATAAATCGTATCTATCGGTTAAAGATGGAGTTTCTTTATACAACTCTTTACAGAAACGTTGATATTGTGAATATTCACTAGCCCAACCAATATCTGTATTCCCAATAAAAGCAACAGCTCCTCCATTCGGATTATTCAAAAAATGTTCTGCTATACAGTCTTTAGTTATATCCGCAGGAGTACAACCACCAGACATCACTATTTGATTATAATTTCCATTTGATAATTTGTCAACATCAAATTTACTTATCGATTGATTCTTCATTTTTGATGATGTTCCCATACCATTCGGCGAAGAATGATCCATGTGGTAAACAATGTGAAAATGACCATAATTAGAATTTCCACCATTGTTTAAAGCATTTAAAAAATTTGTAGAAGAGAGTTCTTCATTACCTTCAAAACGGCAAACATTACCTAATACAGGATCTGATAAATCCTTTTCTTCATCACATTTTACATAATCCCAATACCCCCGTGCATTTCTATATGCGCAACGAAGTATATCGGTACCTAAATAGTCATCATACATAAACCATGATTTAACCATATTATTTTTGCTGTTTTTATACTCATGATAGTTTATTATCAATGCGTCTTTTCCTTCATCATACAATAAATATGTATTACATTCTCCACTGCTTATAAATGCATCGACAACCAATGCATTATTGTAGTATCGCGTATCTTCTACTCCTATACATTTTTCATAATTAATAACTTTGCTAACAAAAATTTCTGCTTCTTCCTTATTTTCAACAGAAGCTCTTCCCAGCTTAAATGTCACCCCAAACGCATTATTACCAAAACAATCTACAAACATATTATTACCATTAACGCGCCATTCTCCTTGATCCGCACAAGTATAATAATAATCTACTGCAACTAAAGACGGTCCTTTTGAGCTCCTTGACTTTTTCATACGAGTAGGAATAATATTTGTATCTCCCCCTAACAAAACAAATAACGAACCATATATAGACCGAATATCCTTCAGGTAATTACGAATTTTCTCTTGTGTATCACCTCCGCGATATTTTTCAACTATATTCTCCACTGTTTCAATAATAGTAGGTATACCCTTCTTTGTTTTCCAATCTGCCAAAGCTTGAAAAGAATTTTTCAAACTCTCATTCGTGATAATTAAATATTCCGGTACTATCTCTTTCACTGGTGATAAACTTTGATTAGCATATTGCACAAAAAAGTCTAACATATCTGCATTATCTACAATTGATTGAACATATTCTCTGTCCATCGCACTTAATCGTTTAGACTGTTTCTCTGGGGTAGACGTACGAGATATTGTTCTATTCATAGAATATTCTAAAGAAAAAGAGAAATCACAGAGATATAGTTTTCTTTCAAGAGGAATATACTCTATTGGGCAAAACTTAACCGAAACAATATGATAACCAAAATCTTCTCTATCAGAAATAACTTCAGCATATTGCCCCGGAAAGGGGTTCGACGAATTATAAATTTCTTTATTAGGATCTACCCAACTGGAATAACCTTCTCCCACAGGAGTAGGATATTGAGCTGGAATCACCAACAAATTTTCACCTATCAATTGTTTACTTATGGAAGTTATCTGAATCGTTGATACTTCCGCATTATTAGGTAAAACAAAAGATTTCACACAGTATGGAAGTTTAGGACTTCCAACTTCTTCTGTATAACACATTGTCCTTGCCCAAACCTCAGTATATTCATTTCCAGTTTGAATAGAAAAATCTACATTTTGTATCCATTTAATAGTACCATTTATTTGTGCATATGAAACAGTACATAATAATGCAAACAAAATAGTTAAAATGTGTTTTTTCATAGTATTTTAATTTGATAGTTTAAAAATTTCCTGATTACCATCAACAGTAGCAACTTTCACTAAAAGTAGTCCTTTGGATAGTTTAGAAGTGACCAATTCCCAAATCCTATTATTAATACATTCATTCCAAATACAAATTCCAATAGTATTATATATCTCTACTGTTTCAACCTCTTTGTCGCTTTTCAAATACAATATACCACTCTCCATCCAAACTTTTGAAGTAGAATTTTCTACTCGATTTGAATTTATACCGGTGTCTCCATTTATTGAATAAAAATCTTGCCAATAAGGAGTATTACGATAAAGATCAAAACTCTTTTCAGGAACAAATAAATTAATATTACTAGGAGTTGCAAAAGGATTACCAATTATAGTAGGAGGTATTAATGCATTGCATTCTACACTATTTAAGCAAATATAATCCATAAATCTCGTTGGTACACGTCTAACCATCCAAAAAGCATTATCTTCTATTTGGATTATAGATTCTGGTAAAATAACCTTTGACATTTCCCCACTTTCAAAAGCACTTTCACCAATTATTTCAGTTCCCTCTGGAACAATCGCAGGTTCTTTTAATCGTGGAAAACATAAAAGAGTTTTTTCATCTTTAGAAAATAATATACCATCTATAGCTATACAATTCTTACTATCTTTTAATGTCTGAAAAGAGCTAATTCCAGATCCTAAAAAAATATATCTCCCTATTTCTTTGGGGAAATTTTTCCATATAATCGTTTCTAGTCTCCAACAGTCTTGAAAAGCTAAATTCCCTATTTTATTCAATGTAAAAGGTAATATCAACTTATTTACTTGAGCATTTCTAAATGCATTTTCACTTATTTCTTCTACCCCTTCTGGAACTCTATATTCTTCAACTGTTTTATTTGTTGAATAATTAATTAAAGTTTTTCCATCAACAGAAAAAACGACACCATCAATCACAACATTTTGGGAATACAATAAAGTACCCCAAAATATGAAAATCGAAAATTGCAATATTCTATTCATAATTCTTTCCGATTAAATTAATTAAAAGTTTAATTTGATAACTTCTCTATCTCCATCTTCATAAATAACCTGTAGTAAACCGAAAAATCCATCAAGAAAAGAAGTATTACAAGTAGTGTTATTACTATTAACCCTATTCTTTTCATATACAACACTTCCATTTAGATCGATTAATCTTACTGTTTCCAATGGTTTTAAAGTTTCTATGTAAATTGTTCCATCCACACAATTAACTTTCAAAGCAGAAGCTGAATTTTCAGAAATTCCTTGTGGAGGTCCAGGAGTATACCCTTTTATAGTTCCGAATGTATTCCACTGAGAAGTGTTTTTATATAATTCCTCAGACTCTTTTGGAACCAATAAAGTACTATTACCAACATTGTTTTCAGTAAACACTTCACCTTCCAATTCGGGAGGAGTCAATACATCACAAGTAAATTCAAAATTATAATACGAAGGCTCTGAGCGTGTTGGCAAGGCAGGTTTAATATCATCAAAGGCATGCTCTCTAATCAAACGCACACTACCAGGAATATAAATAATTCCATAAGCAAAATAACAATCCTGAAATGTATACCTGTCAATTATTTCAACATACCCCATATTCCCTGCCATATACCCAAAAGCTATGTATACAGTTTTCCTATCTTTGGAATAAACAAAATTATCGTCCGATACTTGACAATAAGGATTACCCTCAGTAACTACAAAACGTCTTCCTCTACTCCAAACACGATTTCCAATAATGGGGAATTTCCCTGTAAGAATGAAATCAGATGGACCATTGTAAAATGCAGAATCGTTTATATGAGTTAATGTAGTTGGGAATGTCACTTCCCCTATTTGAGCTCCTGCAAATGCTTTTTTACCTATAATTTTCGTACCTTCAGGTATTACATATTCTTTATAGAACTTATCTGTAGGAAACTTTATCAATATACTTCCATCTGCTGAAAAGGTAACCCCATCAACCACTATATTCTGAGAATACAACAAAGTACTCCAAAATATAAAAATTGTAAACTGTAATATTCTATTCATAATTACCTCACATTTATTCGGTTAATATCATCTTTTTCGTACCAACTTCTTGGCCATCTACAATCAACGAATACATATACATTCCCGGAGTCAACTCATAGCCATTGATAGTTACCGAACCATTTCCTCGTGACTCAATATTGAGCTGTTTAATCTGTTTCCCTTGAAGGTTATAGATATGAATACTGGCTCTGGAAGATGCTTCGGGGATAAAGAAAGAAATGGTAGTCTGCTCCTTGAAAGGATTGGGTATATTGGAATAAAGTTTGGCTTTCAGCTTTTCATCCAGCAATGAGTTTACATCCGATTGTTCATCTACAGCACCAATAACAGATCTGGTTTGAACGATCTTAGATTGTCTTAATTCATCAATTTCGTTCTGCTGTTTATCTATTTCGTTTTGTTGTTCTTTGATGGCTTCCACTAATAAAGGAATAATTTCAGAATAAGCAATGGCTTTCTTTCCATTGGGTAATGTATAAACAGCTTCCGGGAATATTTCTTCCAATTCCTGAGCGATAAAACCGGACTTCTTTCTTTTCTTTTCAGCTTTTATCTTATTAACGATCTCAACCGGTACAGGAGACTGAGCGGATAAAGTATCTCTGGAAGAAACATCACTTTGAAGAGTGCTTGCAGTAGTTGATTCATCAGCCTGTTCCTTTAGCTTATAGGTAACACCTCTCATTTGTCTGATCGTATTCAGGCTATTGTTTATTGAACTTATATTTTCTTTATAGGATTCATCAGAGGCTGTCAATAAACTACCTTTAGAATAAACATTTCCATCCCCGGTCACATAAAAAGTAAACTGACCACTTCTTCTCACAACATAAGCCACATCGGTATCCCGGTTTGAATAAACTTTTATGACATCACCATAATCGTAGGGATACTTTGCATAAGCCATTAATGCAGATCTCTCCCCATAAGTATATATGTTAATATACTCAGGAGTATCCAGTTCTATAGAGGGATCGGCCCCAAGACCAATACCACCATCTTTATTTATTGTTATTCCAGATTTTGCTACTCCTCCAAAATTTAAATAGCCATAATCTCCGTTAGAATATAATTTAAAAAGAAGAGGATTGGTCAATGCGCTGTTATAAATAGTCAATCCGCCGGCAGTACCTGCCTTTCCAATATCCAGAAGGCTGTACTTGGGAGTAGTAGTACCAATTCCAACTTTACCATTTGAAAGCACTTTTAATTGTGCATGACTCGCTGAACAGCAGAAGAAAAGAATAATTGAGATGAAAATTGCATTGTTAGTTTTCATGAGTGTGTGTTTTTAAAGTTATTAATAATAGCAAATAGTTTAGTCCTAGTTTCTCCTACTTAGTTAGGGTCATTCTTTTCACATCAATCACATTTCCATCAACGATCAAAGAATACAAATACATACCTGCCTCCAGTTGGCTACCCGCCAAAGTGACAGAGCCCTCACCTTTTTGAGATAAAGTGAATTGCTCAATTTGTTTACCGCTCATATTATAGATAAGTAAATTGGCTTTTTGGGCATCTTGTGGAATAATATATTTGATCACCGTATTATCTGTAAAAGGATTAGGCATATTTTGAAATAATTCCGGTGCTATGATATCCCTGTACTCAGAAGAAGAGTCATCATCTCCACCTTTTGATACAGCCGCTCTCGTAAGGCCTTTATCTGATTTCAGATTATTCACTTCCATAGCCAACTCTTGGATAGATTGTACCAATAAAGGAATCATTTCAATATAATTAATGCTCAGTTCGCCTTGTGCATTTTCATACACCAGATCGGGATATACTTCTTTCAGTTCCTGTGCAACAAAGCCATAATGCGCTTTAGAATAAGCCTGAGCCTCTTCTACCGAAAGTTCCAAAGAACTAATCGCCAGGCTATCGCCTGCATTTCTAACCTTGGAAACATTCTGTGCGGCAGGTTGCTCTAAATTGTAGCGAACAGAATTCAACTGACTGAGCTTATCTGTTACACTCACATCAGCAGCAGAAACCCTCGATAAAGGAGACAAGCTTTGCTGAGAAGTAGCCGTAGGAGTTAATAACTGGCCATAAATACTACCAGTCACGTATACATTGCCTCTGAAAAAGCCGGCATAACGCCCCGGAACAGATTCTCCCCAATCATAAGCATTTGAAGTGCCATATATACCCGCTCCATTGACAGAACCATCAAGAGCTCCTAAAACACCAAAGTTATACCCGGAAGTGCAATTCCCTGCTCTTCCAAATACACCGTAAGCCCGTCCGCCTCCCAAAGGAGAACCAGCAACGGTATATCCACGTGTACCTATATTGAAAGAATTTGCATTGGGTGTGGCATCTCCTGTTATACCGATCCCCCACCCACCGTTCGGTGCTATTCCTGTACGATGCACCATTATACCTCTTTTCGTTGATTCAACAAAAACATCACTTTCCGTATTACCATTCCCATTTACACTTATCGTAGATAAAGGAGTTACGTCACTTTTAACAGCAACATTACCATTGGGATTCACTATTAATTGAGCAGATGCGAATGAACAGACAAACAGCAGACATGCAAAACATAAAATCTTTTTCATAAGTAAATGTATTTTAAGATTAGACTTCCAGAACCAATAATGTGTATCAGAAATATAACAACAGCTAATTAACCTCTAAAGATAAACAAAATTCTACAACAATAAAGCAAAAAGATGTCTTAATACAAATAATTAAAAGAAACTTAAGTATCCCTCCTCCAGATTTCTTTCAACATCTATATTTCAGACATCTTCTCAAAATTGTCTTACAAGTATATTATAGTTATTTCATTGCTGATAAATTCACTTTTCTATACTTGTAGCCATCTCCTAATTTCAATACTAACACCATAGTACTTTTTAAGTAGATATACATCATTATAACGAGAATTCAGCCCATAATGCAGTAGCATCCCCCGTAACGTCCAATCGATAATCACCAGCCTCTTCTGCATCTAAGTTTATAAATACCACCTCCGGCGTAGCAAAATTCTCAGAATAAACAACCTCGCCTGTAGAAGCATTAACTACTGTAATAATAACATCTTTAATGGAAGACGAAAAGTCAAGACGCATCGTTTTCTCACACATGAAAGCCTTAACAGGAGTAAGGGCTGGACTACGCAGTATTAGATCATCATTAGAATTTGTAGAGTGTCCTTTTAAAGGAACCGAATACCATACCAGCCCATTCGTTACATCATCATTTAGAACTTCTTCAGCCGCAACCGGCTGGCTATACAATACAGTAGAAATAATGAATAAAAAAAAGAATAATTTTGCCATAATATTATTTGTTTTATATTTACTGTCAAAATTATACGATTTATTCATAAACCAGGGTATAATACATGTGTAGTTATTTGTTAAAGCGCAAACCAACAAATAACTGATTTACAACAAATTAACAAAATAAGCAAAAATAGATAAGTGTAATTTACATGAATACTCCTTCAAATTCAATCAATATGTCTTAATAAAAGCCTCCAAAGATGAAGAAGTATCTAACTCAATTCTTTCAATCACCAGATCACGCCGCTTATACATCATATTAATAGTACGGTCACAAAGACAAGCAATATCCGAATATTTAAATCCCATTTTCAGTAAACAACAAAAATGAATATCATCTTTCTTCAACATAGGAAATTGATCGGACAACCTTATGGTAAAGTTATTAGTAACATCATCCAACTCTGATATTATTTTTCCCCAAAGCTTAATATCTATCATTTCTTTTGATCCTTTCTTATCCTTATTTCTCTCTATCATTAAGGTCAAGCTCTTAAAGACGGGAAGAGCATGAATTAGTTTATCAAGCAAATTGTCTCTCTCAGTATATACCGTTTTTAACTGCCTATCCAACACATAGATCTTCGCTTTATCTCCTTCACACTGTCCTATAAGTTCGTGCAAACGTTGTATCTCAGCTAATTTATTATTAAAAAGTTCTTTCATCGAAGATTGTTCTTCATTCAATTGCATGAGTCTCTTATGATATTTTTGTCGTTTATATACAAAATAAATCAACGACAATAACAATATAGTAACAATGAAAGAAAGAGCGAACCATTGCCACTTTGCAAGAGATTTATACTGAATAAGATAGCGTTGGTGTATCATTCTTTCCAGACTCTTAATTGTTTTTACCGGATAAGATAAAGTAGAAGCCAAATTATCATAAACAAGGCAAGAGTCTTTCCATTGAAGCGATTGAACCAAAAGCCCTTTCTCTGCTGCCATATTACTAAGAAGGTTATATGCCCAATACTTTGTATGATAATTAGGAGAAAGTAAGCTCTTCTTTAAATAAAAATATGCAGAATCATTCTGACTCAAGTTATAAAAGGCATCACCCAATATTAAATAAGCATCTATCTTTTTAATAGAATCCGGTTGAGTATAAATATATTCTCGCCCGAGTTGTATAGCATCATCATACCGTTCCATATTGCTATATAAAAATAACAATGAATTAGTAGCAGCTCGTCTTATGGATATATAGTTATTACTTTTAGCATACTCAAAAGCCTTCAATAACATAAGTTCAGCCGCCCCATAATATTCCTTACCTTTCTGTATAGCAATAGCCGCCCGATTAATCAATATTAATGCCCAATATGAAGAGTCTCTCTTCGATAACGCTACTTCCTCTGCTCTCTGATAATAAGAATCTGCTTCATCAGGTAAATCATGTTCTTTTAGAAGATTCCCTAAATTAGCAGCAGACAAACAGATAAAATCAGAATCCTTCACACCCTCCGCCAATTGTAAAGCAATCAAGAATTCACCTACAGAAGCAGATACACTATCCATATCCTGATAAACCCGGGCCAAATAATAATGAGCTTTCATTCGCAAAACATCATTATTTCCCGAATCATAATAGTCCACTACTTTATACATCACTGAATCAGTGGTGTGTTTTATGTAATTCTTGTCTTTGGCTTGCGTTAGCAATAATGCATAATATGCCCTGCCTGCCCGTAAAAGTGTATCTGTATTGTCAATATTTTCAAGTAATAAAAGAGCACTATCGGGGTGGTTTTCCATCAGTGAATCAGCATATTGCAATACAGCAAGTTGATTATTACCACCAGAAAAGTGACAAGAGGATAAAGATAACCCTATCAGGGCAAACAGAATAGCACGTCGTATAAAATGTGTCATAGATGCAAATATAGAAAACCTTTAGTTATTTAAAGATAAATGCCTAAGAATATATTCTTTAAGGGTATAAATTTATATACTTGAAAAGAAGGTACAAGAGCCTATCTACAAGTATGAATACAAGAGTTTAAGTTTCAAAACATCCGGATGTTATCATACACAACATCCGGATGTTATAAATCAGAACATCCCCATGTTTTTATTCAAAACATCCGGATGTTTTGAATCTATCTCATAAAGAAGACAGGGCCGACGCATTAAATAATTTACTATTGCATATGTACTTTTCTTATTGCTATTTAATTGAATATTAATTATTTAGCATTGTTTTATTTCGTTTATATTTCGTATATTTACATGGTAATATTAAACAGTAATTGACATGAAAATAGGTATAATTGACATTTGTAAGCAAATAGAGGACCCTCGGATGGATCGTAAAAAGTTACATAAAATGGAAACGATCATATATGTATCCATTGCTGCTGTCATCTGTGGTGCTCAGTCTTGGAATGAGATTGAAGAATTTGGCCATGCTAAATTCAATTTTTTTAAAAGTAGAATACCCGATTTAGAAGTTATCCCCAGCCATGATACTTTTAATCGTTTCTTCAGCATTATAAAACCATCCTATTTTGAGTTGATTTTCCGCAATTGGGTGAAACAAGTGTGTCAGGAGATTAAAGGTGTTGTAGCCATCGATGGAAAACTAATGCGTGGTCCTAGCAAATGTAATGATGAACATACTACCGGCAAAGAAGGCTTTAAGCTCTGGATGGTTTCAGCATGGTCTGCAGCTAACGGTATTTCTCTGGGTCAGGTAAAAGTGGATGATAAAAGTAATGAAATCACAGCTGTTCCTCTGCTAATCCATGCCTTGGATCTGGATGATTGTATCGTCACTATTGATGCCATGGGCTGTCAGTTGGAAATAACAAAAGCCATTATTGAACGGAATTCAAACTATATAATAGCTTTAAAGAAAAATCAAAAGAGCAGTTATGAATTAGCCAAGAAAATAATTGATGGGTATGAAAACAGAAATGTGATTCTCAATAGGGTTACCCGGCATACCAGCGAAAGTACAGGACATGGCAGGCTTGAAACAAGAGTCTGTACTGTAGTCAGTTATGGTCCGGTCATGGAGCCGATGTTTAAGGACAAATTTGCGGGATTGAGGTCAATAGTGGGCATGAAATCCGAAAGGATAATTTTGGCAACGGGGGAACGTACTGAAGAAACGAGGTATTATATAACTTCACTTGAAAATACTAACCCGGAGGAAATAGCCAATGCCATTAGACAGCATTGGTCCATTGAAAACAATCTGCATTGGCAACTGGATGTTACCTTCAGGGAAGACTACAGCAAGAAAGTGCAGAATGCAGCAAGAAATTTCTCGGCAGTTACAAAAATGGCGCTCACCATTTTGAAGAATGATAAAGTCACAAAAGGAAGCATGAATCTCAAAAGGCTGAAAGCAGGATGGGATGAAAAATACCTGTCAACACTTTTACAGGACAGCGCATTTTAATGCGTCGGCCCTGATAAAGAAGATATACATGAGAAGAGTACATCTTATAGTTATAAAGAACAGTTGTTTTACATAACAGAGATACATAGAAGTATAACGCTTAAAACAACCTGATCCTACCCTATAGCATTCTCAATATATTTCGATGGTGAAACATGATAGAACTCCTTGAACTTCTTTCCAAAATACTTGGCATCACAATAGCCTACCATTGTTGCTACCTCTGTAACGCTGTATCGCTGCGTGGCAAGTAAGGCTCTGGCTTTATCCATCTTAAAAGCAAGTATATAGTTTTCGGGGGCCTTCCCTATAATATCCGTCATCTTGCCATAGAATTTAGTACGACTCATCCCCATGTCTGCACTCAGCATTTTAATTGTATACTTCCTTTCAAAAAGGTTTTCCTCCAGGAATTTTTGTACCTTATCCATAAACAGAGCACTGTCATCATTCTTCACTGCTATTTCAGGAAGAATGGCAGATGAATTCTCTGCCAGAAGCTTTCTGAGCTGTTCACGCTGTAAAGTATGCCTGGCAATGAGCATCCGGATGTCTGCTTTGAGCCTGCAAATATTAACCATACGTCGTTCCAGTTTGTCGGCACCACAACGGGTGTGGGTGAGATAACTTTCATTATCATCGGAGTTTATCAGGAGAACGACAGGGATATTAATCATACTGATATCCGACTTTATCCGGGAACAAAGCTCATCCCCATACGTACCATCAATAGTTTCATCAATAATAATAACATCCGGCATGGATTGATCAAAGAAAGAGAAAACCTGTTCCGGCTTTTCAAGAGTTGTCATCCGAAAAGATACCGAGAGAGTTTCATTCAGATAATTGCTTAATTCTTTATCGGCCATCACCAGTAGAACATACGGAGCTTTATTGGATCCGAGCGATAACTTTACATCATCAACTTCATTATTATTAGAACAAATAGCTTTATCACTTTTCTGTACACAATTCTTCGCCACCGGATGTTTCGTTATATTACAATTTAAAGGAACGACTATTTGAAAAGTAACTATTCGTCCACGACTATTTACTATCAGTTTTCCACCATGCAAGTGGATTATCTTTTTTATAAGCCGAAGACTTCCGTAACAATGTACTAATCCCAGTCCGGAGATTGGTGCAAACACTCTTTTATCTTTATTGTCACACTCTGGACAGTTGGTTATTTGCAGACTCCAGCAATCAGCAAGGTGAGATACTCTAATATTTATACAACCACCACAAGGTGTAATATCAATTATCTTGTTCAGAAGACACTGAAGAGCAACAGTCATAGCAATTTCATTCACCTGACAACTGAGATAATTGAAACTCTTACTGACATTTAATTGTATCCGGTGCATATTGGCATATACACGGCATTGGTCAGTAAGCAGAGTCAGATACGTGTAAAGTTCAAACTCAGTAGTAGTAAAACCAGAATGCATTTTTTTCTCCATAGCATTCAATGCAATAATATTTTTATGACAATCCATGACATAGTTAGTGTGTCCAAGTGCCCGTTTTACTTTTTTTGATGCAGATTCAGAGATATTGTCAGAGGTTACATCCTCCAGCAGGTTCTGTATAAGTGTCATTGGAGTCTGTGCCTTATCAATTATACCCAATGAAATTCCTAACTTTTCATGGGAAAGTAATTCTTTATTATGTACTATCCTATTATAGGTCATTAGGGAGATAAGTATTCCTATCACCAGCGCTTCAAGGGGATAAAACCATAAAGCAGACCATAAAGATTCAACAATAATGGAAACTGTCGGACGTTGATCTGTAAGATATTCCTCCCCTTCCAGTTGAGCAGAGGATAGAGAACCAGGATATGCACCACCATATCTTGTACTCTGCAAAACAAATAGTAAAAATATAAAATGAAGTCTCATGTGATTAAGTAAATATTAAATTATTTATTCCTTAAGAAAGCTATGATCTCCTGTTCTTCTATTATCTAAAGATGATTTATTCATAGCCTTCCAATGCAAGTATATGGCTTTTTACACAGCCGGATTGGGTACTATCTTTCAAAATATATAGGTAATATTTATCAGGGAGATTTTTTTGTGGTAATTAAAAAAATGCAAGGAATGTGTAGAATAGGTCAGTAAAAATGATCTAAATCCGAAAAAATGTATCCGGATGAATCAAATTTAAAATTACGACTAATCGATGGGACAGAGTATGGAATACAGGTGGAATTTTATGTTAAAGGAGGGTATATTATATCATTGTTTATCAAGCAAATACCAATAATAAAATCAATGATATTATGTAATTATATCCAAATGAGATCTTGTGTTTATACTTGAATACTTTCAAATTATCTCTTAAAAAAGAAGAGAGCCGCCTTCTATAGCCTATGGCATAGAAGAGCGGCTCTCTATAAATAAATAGCTGTAAAGCTACGCTGATTACAAACCGAAAGCGGCTTTTACTTTGTCTACATAGTCCAGTTTCTCCCAAGTGAAGAGCTCTACTTCAATAGTCTTAGTGGGCTGATAACGAGAAGAGAAAGTTTTGGTTACTACACGGGGTTCACGTCCCATATGTCCATAAGCAGCAGTTTCGCTATAGATAGGATTACGTAACTTCAAACGTTCTTCAATAGCCTTCGGACGAAGATCAAATAATTCGTCAATCTTTTTAGCTATTTCACCGTCACTCATCTTCACATTACTGCGTCCGTAAGTATCTACATAAATGTTGATAGGGCGAGCCACACCAATAGCATAAGACACTTGCACGAGCATTTCGTCGGCCACACCAGCAGCAACCAGATTCTTAGCAATATGACGGGCAGCATAAGCAGCACTACGGTCTACTTTGCTGGGATCCTTGCCAGAGAAAGCACCACCACCGTGTGCACCTTTACCACCATAGGTATCTACAATGATCTTACGCCCAGTAAGACCTGTATCGCCATGAGGACCGCCGATAACAAACTTACCGGTTGGATTCACATGATAAATGATATTGTCATTAAACAAAGCCAATACGTCTGCATGATGAATAGAAGCAATCACACGAGGCATCAGTATCTCGATAACATCTTTACGGATGATAGCAAGCATCTCTTCATCAGCCTTCAACTGAGCCTCTGCAGAGTCGTCTGCCGGCTGGATAAAGTCGTCGTGCTGGGTAGATACCACAATTGTATCAATACGTACGGGTTTGCCGTTGTCATCATATTCAATAGTCACCTGGCTCTTGGCATCGGGGCGGAGATAGGTCATTTCCTTCCCTTCGCGACGAATATCTGCCAAAACGAGCAGGATACGATGTGCCAGATCAAGAGAAAGCGGCATATAATTTTCTGTTTCGTTAGTAGCATAACCAAACATCATTCCCTGGTCGCCTGCACCCTGATTCATCGGGTCTTCGCGTTCTACGCCACGGTTGATGTCGGCACTTTGCTCATGAATAGCAGAAAATACACCACAGGAATTACTTTCAAACATGTACTCACCTTTGGTGTAACCGATTTTCTTAATTACTTCACGTGCTACAAGCTGCAAGTCAATGTATGCACTGGTTTTCACTTCTCCCGCCAGCACTACCTGTCCGGTAGTCACTAAGGTTTCGCAAGCTACTTTCGAACTGGGGTCAAATGCCAACAGTTTGTCAAGTACAGCGTCCGATATTTGATCGGCCACTTTGTCGGGGTGTCCTTCAGACACCGATTCGGACGTGAATAAATATCCCATTTTAATTAAAAATTAAAAGTTGAAAATTGAAAATTAAAAATCAAATGAGAAAAGACAGGATGAGTAGGGGAGTGCCATCCGGCACACAGAAAGGAATGTTGTTTTAGCATTTTTTTCTGTGGTTGCAAGCTACTCAAATCTTTCCACATTTCATTTCGGATGCAAAGGTAGAGATTATTTCTGATTAATTACTAACTTTGGTCCATATTAACATCATTTTCGTATGAAGAAGAGAATAAAAAGAGTACTTATTTTGTTGGCATATATCGGAGTAACGATAGGAATCTATTATGTCATTTGCATGCTGATGCACAAGCCATTTACAGAGCTACATTATCTATATGCAGCATTAATAGGATGTATCGCCTATCTACCTCAGTTTATTGCGGAGAAAAAGAAGAAGTAAAAAGTTCTTTCATTGTTTTGTGAAGCACAGGGTGCATCACATCGGGAGCAATCTCCGCCAGAGGTTCCATTACAAACCGGCGTTCGGTCATTAGAGGGTGGGGGAGGATTAGTCCTTCTTCATCCATAATTGTATCGCCATAAAGCAGCAAATCGACATCTATAAGCCGATCTGAATATACTCCACCCATAGACTTACTTGTACGCCCTAACTCCCGTTCTATCGCCTGAGTTTCCTTCAATACCTCCAAAGGCCGGAGAGGGGTCTCTACACAAACTACAGCATTCAAAAAACTATTATCAGAAGCAAATCCCCAGGGAGCAGTCACATAAAAAGCGGAAAGGGAAACAATCTTCCCTATCCGCTCTTCTATTTTTTGTACAGACATCCGGAGATTCTGCTCTTTATTTCCTAAATTAGTTCCAAGCCCCAAATAAACCATGATAATGAGTGATTAGCGATGAGTGATAAGTGATTAACGATTAGCGATGAGTGATAAGCATACGCCGCATGGCACTAATCACTTATCACTAATCACTAATCGTTATTTTCCTAGTCTATAATCAACATTGCATCCCCATAGGTACCAAAACGGTAGCCTTCCTTCATTGCCACATGATAAGCATCCATTACCTGGTCATATCCACCAAAAGCGGCTACAATCATCAACAGGGTAGACAATGGCATATGGAAATTAGAGATCATCGCATTGGCTACCGTAAATTCATACGGTGGGAAAATAAACTTATTTGTCCAGCCTTCATATTCCTTCAGATGCCCGTCTGTGCTTACAGTACTCTCGATAGCACGCATTACAGTAGTACCTACGGCACATACATTTCTACCCAGGTCTTTGGCACGATTCACCGTTTTTACAGCTTCGCCGGTAACAAACATCTGCTCCGAATCCATCTTGTGCTTGGTAAGGTCTTCTACGTCAATATCACGGAAGTTACCCAAACCGGCATGCAATGTGATATAAGCAAAATCAATGCCTTTTATTTCCATCCGTTTCATCAATTCACGGCTAAAATGCAAGCTGGCAGTAGGCGCCGTTACAGCTCCTTCGTTCTTTGCAAAGATAGACTGGAAACGTACTGCATCTTCTTCTTCTACGGGACGATTAATGATAGAGTGGGGCAGCGGGGTTTCGCCCAACGCATAGAGCGCTTTCTTAAACTCATCATGAGGACCATCATAGAGGAAACGCAATGTACGCCCACGTGAAGTGGTATTATCGATTACTTCGGCCACCATTGAATCATCGTCACCAAAATAAAGTTTATTGCCGATACGGATTTTACGGGCCGGATCTACCAATACATCCCACAGGCGAAGTTCTTCATTCAGTTCGCGCAATAAGAACACTTCAATACGTGCACCGGTTTTCTCCTTATTACCATACAAACGAGCCGGAAATACCTTGGTGTCATTGAAAATAAACACATCCTTATCATCAAAATAATTCAAGACGTCTTTAAACATCTTATGTTCAATCTCACCCGTTTTACGGTGGAGTACCATTAAACGCGATTCATCTCTGTACTTCATCGGATGCAGAGCTATTTTATCCTCTGGTAACTTAAATTTAAATTGTGACAGTTTCATATCTATTCTCCTTATTACGTTAATTATCTTCTGTTATTTCAATCTCTTGCTGGTCTATCCAGTCTGCAAAGCGTTCGGGATCAAGGCAATCCTCCAATTTAACCTCACCTACACGGGTACGAATCAATCCTGTGAGATGGGCACCGCTGTGAAGCGCTTCACCAATATCACGGGCCAATGCACGAATATACGTTCCCTTACTACAAACCACCCGGATCTTTATCTCCATCTTCTCCAAATCACATGCCAGTAACTCTATCTCGTCAATGGCCAGCAATTTAGGCTTCAACTCTACCTCTTGCCCTTTACGTGCCAGATCGTAAGCACGGGCACCATCTACTTTACAGGCCGAGAAAGCCGGAGGAATCTGCTGAATCTCTCCCAAAAACTGCTTCAATGCTTCTTCGATCTTCTCACGGGTTATATGCTCCGTGGGATAAGTTGCATCTATCTCATGCTCCAGGTCATAAGACGGAGTAGTAGCCCCCAACTGTATGGTAGCAATATACTCTTTTGTATGATACTGAAACTCTTCTATTCTCTTAGTCGCCTTACCTGTACATAGAATCATGACTCCCGTAGCCAGAGGATCTAACGTACCGGCATGTCCTACCTTTAATTTCTTTACTTTCATCCTCCGGCAGATGTGATAACGTATGTGGCCTACCACTTTAAACGATGTCCACCCCAGAGGTTTATTGAAAAAAAGTACTTCTCCTTCTTTAAAATTCATTAAGCAATCTCTAAATTATATCCACACATCAACAGCACCAGAATTGTTCCTCCTACGATAATACGATACCAACCGAAAGCTTTGAATCCATACTTTGTAACAAAACTAATAAAGAACTTAATGGCCAGCAGCGCCACTATAAAAGCAACGATATTACCAATGATCAAGGCAGACATATTGTTCATTAAGACTTCTGTTCCGCCATCCAAAAAGAGTTTCAACACCTTATATCCGGTAGCTGCAAACATAGTAGGAACAGCCAGAAAGAAAGAAAATTCGGCAGCATCCTTTCGTGTCATCTTCTGGGCCATTCCACCCACAATAGTAGCCATTGAACGGGAGACACCCGGTATCATAGCAATGCACTGGAACAATCCGATATTAAATGCTTTCTTTTCCGTCATCTTAAAGTCTTTATCACTTTTAGAAAATATCTTGTCACAAAACAGCATAAATATACCACCTATCACAAGCATTACGGCTACCACTACCACGCTTTCCAACAATGCATCTATTTCGTCACTAAACAATAGGCCAAGAACTGCCGCAGGAATAAATGCCACCAAAAGCTTCCAGTAAAAATCAAACTTATGCAGAAAGCGTTTAAGGGCTGAAGTACCCTCAGGCAATGGAGTATGATTTAAACGGAAAAAACGTTTCCAGTAAAGGCAAACTACCGAAAGAATAGCACCAAACTGAATAATTACCGTAAACGCTTTTACAAATTCGGTACTTTCCACCCCTAACAAAGCCTGTGTTATAATCATGTGTCCAGTGGAGGAAACAGGCAAAAACTCAGTCAATCCTTCTACAATAGCAATAATAATAGTTTGTATCGTCGTTAAATCTCCCATACTTATTCTTCTATTTTGGTTTTAGGTTTGCGCAACACTGCGTATATCATAAAAATAAAGCCCAGGAAGCAAACTACCGGTGCCACTTTTATTCTTCGTACACTGAAAATATCCGGTTCAAAAACGGTCTCTGTAGAAGAAGGCCCCGTCATAAGGATAAAACCAATAATTACTACCGCCATTCCGATAGCAAGTAAAATGAAATTGGTCTTGTCAAAGGCAAATTTTTGTTTGTCAGCCATAATGTTATTTACTATTTACGATTTACAATTTACGATTGAAATTACACGTTGTGTTATATGTAATACAGCGTACTGGCTTTCATCCTCAAGTATTTATTGATGGACAAATAGGCACACAAGAACGTAATTACGACACCAAATATCAATACCGAACCAGAAACCAGCAACATCACTTCAGGAGTTATCACACGAATCAGTTCCGGTTCATAAGATACCAACCAATAGGCAGTTCCCATCAGGATAGCATCGGCCATGATACCTGCCAACACACCACTCCATATATTCCGTCGTAAAAACGGACGGCGGATAAAGCCCCAACTGGCTCCCACTAACTTCATGGTATGAATGAGGAAGCGCTTGGAATAGATAGCCAAACGTATGGTATTATTTATCAATGCGAAAGAAATAAGAGCCAGTACCACTGCCAGAGCAAGCAGTACAAGACTGATATTCCGTATATTATCGTTCACCAAATCAATTAATTCGCGCTGATAGAGTACGTCTTGTATATTGGTGTTCTTCTTTATCATTTTCTCTATCTTGGCAATACTATCGGAATTAGCATAATCAGAGTGTAGTTTGATTTCAATAGAAGCAGTAAAAGGGTTATAACCCAGGAACTCTTCCGGATCAGTACCCATGGCTTCACTCTGCTCTTTCAAAGCTTGTTTCTTTGATATGTATTCTGTCTGCTTCACAAAAGGTTCTTTATCCAGCTTCTTCTGCAACTTCAGAATATCAGTCTCTTTCATATCATCACTGATGAGAACTGAAAAATTAATATTTTCGCGGACATAAATAGAAAGATTATGCGCCCCCAGAACAAAAAACACAACGAGTCCTAACAACAACAATACCAACGTAGTACTGATACTGGACGTTATGAATTGCATGTCGAAATAAGACACCGAATTATTTTTGTTTTTATTCTTCATCAGCGTTTTTTTCTAAATACGTAAATCATAGAACTACTTCTCTCTTTCTTCGTTAAGGTACCAAGCCATGCCATTGCTCCTACCCACATACCCTTCATAAAAGGGAAAGAACTACCCCGGTGCTTTTCACTCAACATTGATACATAAAATGCATCAAACGGCATCGGATGGCGTGCTGCCATAATAAACCCATGTTTGGAAGCAAATTGCTGTATTGTAACCGGAGTGAAATGCCATAAGTGGCGGGGTACATCATACGCCGCCCAATATTTGCCATACTTACCGGCATCATACGAAGAGCAGTTGGGTACAGCCACAATAAGAACACCTCTGTCTGATAAAAGCTCCCGGAGACGTTCCCAGGTTTCATCAAGATGCTCCAGATGTTCCATCACATGCCACAAAGTAATCACGTCAAATGAACCCGCTTCGAACTCCTGCAATTCTTCTTCCGCCTTCACATCCAGTCCGAAATGCTCTTTGGCAAACATACGTGCCTGAGCATTTTTTTCGATAGCTTCCACTTTCCAGCCACGTTGCTCCATTGTCGAAGCAAAATAGCCTGTTCCTGTACCGATATCAAGCAAACGCCCCGATTTGCGATGAGACTCTTTGGCCACAAGACGTGCCTTCTTACCCAACATGTACTTACGTACCTGATGGTAAATAGCATTCATCACTCCTTTTTTTGTATCAGAATGGGAAATATAATCGGGAGTTTCATAATAGCGTCCTATTTCTGCTTCTACAGGCACACCCTGTGTGAAAGTAAATCCGCAGTCCTCACAGGAAAGCACATCAAACTGTTCACCCGATGCATAGAAATCCGTACAAGTCATGACACGCTTCAAGTGCGTGCCACCGCATAGCGGACAAGCATTTATAGAGAGTTTATTCATTGATTATTGCCATAAATTAAGTGCGGCATTGAGTCACAAGACCGCACTTCACCCGAATTTGGTGCAAAGAAACAAATAAAAAGTGATGTAAGGTAGTTTCTTTGAGGTCTTTTAACAGATAATGCAATCCAAATGCAATATGCTTATAAAAAGTTTATTCCTCTGATACACTACACACAGGTAAAATCAGTATCAGCATGACGAATATTAGATTTTTTATTTAACTTCGTAGCCATATTCAACCAGAATACCTTAATAAGTTTAGACATGGAAAAGATAAACAAAGAAATAGTTTTATTACTTATCAACGGTAGTCATTCGGCCTTCTCCAAAATATACGTAAAGTGTCACCGGCAATTTTTCCTGCTGGCATTACGCTATCTGAAATCAAAAGAAATGGCAGAAGATGCGGTGCAATACTCATTTATGAGACTGTGGGAAACCCGCACGCAGATCGATGTAGAGCAAGGAGTGGAACCTTACCTATACGGTATCCTTAAAAATCACCTGTTAAATACATATAAGTTTCATCAGCTGACTCTTGAAAAAAAAGAGGAAATCATACTGGGAATGCCGCTTTTTGAAGAAGAGAATATTACACAAACCCTGTACAGAAAACAGCGTGACGAAGCTATACAAAAAGCCTTAGCCCAGTTACCACCTCAAAAACGCCGTATTTGCCAAATGAAAATCTTCGAAGGCTTATCCAATGCCGAAATAGCCGAACAACTTAATATTACCGTCAACACCGTAAAAGTATCTTATTATAAAGCTATATTGTCATTGCGTGAAAGCCTGAACGAAAAAGATTTCATCTGTATTTGCATGGTATTGCTTAGTGCCTCCTTTTCCTAAACTATAACCACACCCTGATTTGTTTATAAACGTTAAATATCAAAAATCGGGTAATACTTTTCTTCACTACGATTTTACTCTATATACAAGGCGAAAGTAAAGAGTATTTTCTCATTACAACCTAAAACTAATAAAATGACAACAGAAAACCACTACCCAATCACGGACGAAGATATCCGGCTTTATTTATGTGATGCTTTGTCACCGGAGCGACGGGCTGAAATACGTCGCTGGTTCGGTACTGAAGAAGGACAACTTTATTTATCTGAAGTAATTGATGAAGATGTTACCCGTATTCTGATGGGCGAGGAACTGCAAAGCTCAGAAACCATAAAAATACAGCCACTTTGTATACCAGACCCGGTAGAAAAAAACAAAAAACATCTTCCAACAACCATCGGAAGATGGTTACGCCATGTCGCAATATGGATCCCTGCTATTTTATTATTAGCCGCCGGAGGATACGTATATTACAATCAAACACAATCACCCCGATTTGCCGAAATATACGTTCCTAAAGGAGATATGCAGACAATTATCTTTCAGGACGGAACTAAAATTATCCTGAATGCCGACTCCCGCCTAAAGTATACCCCCGGTTTCAAATTATTTAGCCGGGAAGTGGAACTGGAAGGAGAAGCCTACTTTGAAGTAGCCAAAAATAAAATCCGCCCATTTACAGTACACACCTCAGGAATTGACATAAAAGTACTGGGAACAAAATTCAATGTAAAAGCATACACCGATGAATCGGATATTACTACCACTCTAAATCAGGGTCATGTCCGGGTAAGCGATATCCGGGGAAAAAGCCTGGAACTGTTTCCGGGAGAACAAATTATCTATGAAAAGAAAAACGGGACAATGCATAAGCATTCTCTTGAAAATGTGTCGGACTATTCAGGCTGGAAGACAAACAGCCTATACTTCACAGACACTCGCCTTGATGATATATCCAAAGAATTATCCCGCAAATTCAACAAAGAAATTGTGCTGATGGATCAGTCTCTGGAGAATTCAATATACACAATATCATTTAATAACATGCCTCTGGATTCAATTCTGGAAGATTTAACACGCATTTCTCCGATTAGATATGAAAAGATCAACGACAAGATATTAATATACAAGAGAAAATAAAAAAAGGTAGCCAATAAAGGAATAGGGCCCTTCCATTGACTACCAATTTTATTCATATGTAAAATTCAAAACAAAAGTATGAAAATTTTGCCAGTTTTTATCAGAAAACGAATGATAAAGATTCGATTTTTTAATATTCTTAAAAAAGAATCACATTCATTCGTTCTAAAAGTCACAGTAGCGATACTATTCCTCTTCAACACTGGAATACTTTGCGCTCAAAAGGTTTCGGTACGGTACAAAGACGTACCCTTAAAAACCGTACTAAATGATGTTGCCAAACAATCTAAACTCCGCCTGGCATACAGCGGCAGTTTTACGGATTTGTCAGTGAAGGTTTCGGTACAGGCATCTGCAAAAGATGTAAAAGAAGTACTTTCCGAGTTAACTCAAAAAACAAATGTAAATTTTGAAATACGGAACGGAAGTATCTACATTTTTCTGAAAGAACCTCCCCAAAAAGAAAAAAAAGAGAAAGCAAACTTCTCGTTATCCGGAACCGTTTATGACGAAAATAATCTCCCTTTGATAGGCGTCAACGTCCTGATCAAGGGTTCCACCAAAGGAACAAGCTCCAACATGGACGGAGAATTCACCATTACAGCGGAAAAAGGGGATATTCTCGTATTGTCATATCTGGGGTACACTTCGAAAGAGTTAATAGTAAAAGGGAAAGAACCGATACGGGTAGTCATGTCGGAAGATACCAAAGTTCTTTCAGAAGTAGTAGTAATCGGATACGGCGCAGTCCGCAAAACAGATGTGACAGGAGCTATCTCCAGTATTAAAATGGATGAATTAAGTGTCACTACACCAACACTCGAGCAAGCATTGGTAGGGCATGCTGCCGGTGTTGAAATTAAACAGACATCCGGAAGCCCGGGTGAAGGTTTATCACTGCGTGTTCGTGGAGTAGGTTCTATCAATGCCGGTTCAGAACCACTGTATGTAGTTGACGGATTCCCCACATCAAAAGATGTATATATCAACCCGAACGATGTGGCTTCCATCGAAGTTCTGAAAGATGCAGCATCAGCAGCTATCTATGGTTCACGTGCAGCCGGAGGCGTTGTTTTAATAACAACCAAAAGAGGTACAAACAGCGGACGGGCAAAAGTAGAATATGATTTTCAATACGGTTTTCAACAGGTAGATCACAAAATAAAAATGCTGGACGCTTACGGCATGCGCGATTTTTCAATAGAAAGTGCTAACAATGCTTATCGTGACTGGTGTACCAAAAACGGGAAGGAATACAGTCCGCTACATAATAACGAGTACCGTATGTCTGTTGCCGGAGCAACCAGTGGAAAGATTTTCCAGATACCGGATATCTTTTTCAACTTTGAGACAGGACAACCCATTGAACCGGCTTATAATACAGACTGGCAGGATGCCATATTCTCCACAGCTCCTATTATGAAGCACAATCTGAATATTACCGGTGGCAATGACCGGGTAAAGTATATGGCCAGTGCCGGATATCTGGAACAAGACGGTATTATCGCACCATCTTATCATCACCGGTTTACGACGCGCTTCAACATTGACGGTAAACTGACCGACCGTTTGAGTATAGGAGTCAACACCGCAGCCTCCTATACCAAAAACCGAATCGTACAGGCAGAAGGACGTCATTACAATGACGGTATCATTATGAGTGCCCTCGTGATGTTCCCGCAATTCCCGGTATATAACACAGATGGTTCATACGCTGTCGATCAGCAGATGCAATATGCAAAAAAATATTCCATAGCACCGGCTGAAAATCCGGTTGCCCTGGCACATGAGATTGAAGATTTCCAGAAAAGATATATGTCATCCGTCTCGGGATACCTGGACTTGGAAATCGTAAAAGGCCTAAAAGCAAAGATCTATTCCGGAATGCAATATATATCCCAGACAGAAAGTTATTATCGCCCCTCAACAGTAGGAGGTACCATTATGAATACCGACGGCACAACGGCCGGTAGCGGATATGTGGGTGATCAGCGGCTTTCAAGGGCTTCTTACAGTACACAAACCAATCTTGACTGGATATTGGAAGCAACCCTTAATTACAACCGTACCTTCGGAGATCATGGGATAAACATTTTAGGAGGTTACTCTATGCAGGAAAAAGTATATGATAACTCTTCCATCGGTGCCCGCAACTTTGTAGATGATACGATTCGGGAATTAAGTGCCCATGGAACTGCTCCCGGAGACAGTTGGGGAGATACTGATAAATTCGATTGGGCCATGATGTCTGTTTTCGGGCGTGTAGTGTACTCATGGAAGGACCGTTATACATTTACCGGCTCTCTGCGTGGTGACGGTTCATCCCGCTTTGGAAAAGACAATCGATGGGGAATGTTCCCATCCGTTGCTTTAGGTTGGAATATATCCAATGAGGATTTCTGGACGAATCACATCGGAGAAAATTTCGGAGCAAAATTAAGAGTAAGCTGGGGTATCAGCGGAAACAATAACATCGGAAATTACGAGCATGTAGGGTATATGAGTGATTTAGGCGGTTACGTATTAGGCGGCCAAATAGTTCCCACACGTTATCCAAGCGCTTTCGTCGACAACTTACTGGGGTGGGAAAAAACAGATCAGTATAATGTAGGAATGGACTTGAGTTTCCTTAGAAACCGCATCACCCTGTCCGCCAACTATTACAACAGTACCTCGAATGACTTATTGTTCAATAAACCGGTATCGGCCATTGCCGGAGCAACTCAATATAAATCAAACCTGTCCAATGCCAAAATACGCAACACCGGCTTCGATATTCAAGTTGACGGACGCATCCTCACCGGGGTTGTAAACTGGAATATAGGAGCCAATCTTTCCTTGAACCGAAATAAAGTACTTTCGTTACCCGATTCTCAATCCATTGTCAGCATTGGAGAAAGAAGTGCTATCAGCCACATAACAATGGTTGGAAAACCCATCGGTTCTTTTTACGGGCTGAACAGTCTCGGAGTAATTTCAGAAGAAGAGTATCAACGGATACTGGTAGATAAACAACACATAGGTGAAGAAGGTTATCAGCTCACCGGCCCGGCCGTATGGAACTACGAAAATGTACAACCGGGTGATGCCAAATGGAAAGATGTCAATAATGATGGTAAAATCACAGATGATGACCGGGAGATATTAGGAGATAATTATCCGGATTTTACTTATGGGTTCAGCACCAATATCAGCTACAAAGGATTAAGCTTAAGCGCTTCCTTTTCGGGAGTACAGGGAGCACAGGTTATCAGTTTCCAGAATTACTACCTGCTGAATATGGAAGGTACCTGCAATCAATTTGCATTGGCAGCCGACCGTTACAATGCCGTCACTAATCCCAATCCGGCTATGTATCGTGCCAATATTGCCACCACTAACAAAAACACCTATGGGGTGTCATCCTATATGGTGAACGATGCATCATACTTTCGTTGTACTAACATCACTTTAAACTATAATCTGCCTCAAAAATGGGTAGAAAAAATAAAATTAAGAGGTATCTCACTTTTTGCCTCCGTTGACAATGCATTTACGATAACCGATTACATAGGCTATAACCCGGATGTAAATTACAAGTCGGGCAATCTGATGCCGGGTTTCGACTGGGGAACTTATCCACTGGCACGAGCCTATAATTTTGGTTGTAAACTATCATTCTAAAAAACAGGATCGCATTATGAAAAAGATAAAATTAATAAAGAACATAATTCTCTTTAGTTGTTTGATTACGGGATTTACCGCCTGTGACTTCTTAGAACGTTCCGACCCTGATAAACTCAATAAGAAAGACTTCTATAAAACTGAGGATGATATGTATCAGGCGTTAAACGCCGCCTATGACGGATTAAAAACAAATTATTACAATAACATGTATTATTGGACTGAAATCAGATCCGACAATACCACATTAGCATCCAAAACAGCCAATTCGGGTATATACAATGATTTTGACGTATACAATCTGACATCGAGCAATGCAGAGGTACAACGGGCCTGGTACGGAATGTTCACTTGTATCTATCGCAGTAACGTAGTGCTCGACTACATCGATGCCGTACCGATGAGTGATGAGAAGAAGAGCCAATACAAAGCAGAAGCCCGTTTTTTGCGTGCTCTATCCTACTATAACCTGTCACAACTGTTTGGTGATGTTCCTATTGTAGACAAACAATTAAACAGTGAAGCGGAAGTCCTCAAATACGGTCGTCGCCCGATAGCAGAAGTTTATGACTTTATTGTAAAAGACCTGGAATTCGTAACTCAAAGCCAACTGCCGGACAATTGGGGATTTGACGGAAACAATCCCAATTTCGGACGTGCTTCAAAAACAGCCGGATATGCTTTATTAGGAAAAGTATACCTTACAATGGCCAAACGGTTAAATGATGGGGCCACTCAAGACTATCTTCAATTGGCTAAAGAAGCCCTCGAAGCCGCTTACAACGTTCGCCCGTTCGGAAAACTGGAAGATATCGCCTATGGCAAAGTATTCGGTGTCGCCAATATTGCCTGCAATGAAATCATATTTCAGGTAATGTACTTACAGGGAACCGACGAAGGCTCTTACTTTGCGAAAAATTTTCAGCCACTCAATGCCACAGGAATCATTTCACAATCACAAGGTTTGGGAGACAATATTCCGGAAAATGACCTGACTAAAGAATACGAAACCGGCGATATGCGCAAAGTGGTTTCGTACAAGACCTATGGAACAACTCCCTATGTCAACAAATATGTAGATTTGGGAGATTCTCAAGGGCGCGGCGGTTCTTGCTGGATAGTGTTGCGCTATGCCGATGTTATTCTGATGCTTGCCGAAGTAAATGAGGCGCTCAACTTAGAACCCGAAGCCATTACTTATATTGATATGATTCGTACCCGTGCCAAATTAAAACCTTACGATCAGGCTTCTGAAACGTACAAAGCAGCCTATCCTACTCTCAAAGAGGTCATTCTGCACGAACGCCGCATCGAATTGGCTTTTGAAAACCACCGTTGGTTTGATCTTCTCCGGTTTTATAAGCCCGGCGACCTGGTAGAGTTCCTGAGCAGTAAATCGGTACAGGGGTGTTCCAAACGCGATTTATTACTTCCTATACCTTGGCGGGAAGTGTCCATAAATCCATCCGGAATGTATCAGAACGACGGATACTAAAATCCGAATACTATTTTATTTAAAAACTTTTCCGCAGGGAGTCAACTCTCTCTGTTGGTCCTTGCTATACCTATAAATTAAAATTATTACAATTATGAAAACAAGACTTTTCCTTTTCACAGCACTGGTAATGAACTGTTTAACCGGTTTTTCTCAGAAATATTTATGGAGTAGCCAATTTGGGATTGCCGATGTAGAAACTTCAGCCAAAAGTATGGCTATAGATGCCGACAACAATGTATACCTCACAGGTTGTTTCACCGGAGCAGAAATGACAATCGGTGATAAAGAAATAAAAGGAACCTCCACCGTAATGGATGCATACATAGCCAAGTTTACCCCCAATAAACAATGCGTATTTGCCTCATCCATTAAAAGTACATCGGGCTCGGTAATCATACAAAGTGTCGCCACAGATGCCTCAGGCAACTCTTACGTCGTAGGTAATTTTGAGTCTGACGCTCAAATCTCCGAAACATTTAAAATAGAATCCGACTATAAAGATTTCCTGATCGCTAAATACGATGCGACCGGAAATCCTGTCTGGCTGAAAGGCACCGCCTCCGGTATAGAACCTGTTATTAAAAGTATAGCAGTAAATCAAAATGATGGAAGTTTTGTCATTACCGGAGCTTTCACTGGAAATTTAAATATGGATATAAACGGAGGTAACTCAGAAATTTCATCCGGTGATTCCGAACTCGCTTTCTTTATCGCTAAATACGATAGTAACGCTAATCTGATCTGGACAAAAACAATGTCAGGAAGCGGAACAGGAACGGGAAATCTTATATCTGTAGACGAAGAAGGGGGAATATATGCAGCCGGAACATTCAGCGGAACCATTCAATTCGGAACACAGTCTATGACGGCGGCTTCTGTAGAAAACACAGACAATTTCCTGATTAAATATTCAGCTGACGGAAATCTGATTTGGGCACGCAGTTTAACAGGTAGTAAATTAGACGATATCAATGCCATGGATGTAGCCGGCAATCAGGTAGTCATCGGCGGTGTGATACGAAGCGAAGATCTGGTTGTGGACAATGCACCCGAAGTAACCATGAAGACCCTGGACACTTCCGGAAGTTGGAACAGTATGCTGATTGTCTCTTTCGATACAAACGGAAACTATCAATGGAATTATATAGCAGGCAGTATCAACCAACCGACAGATGTCAAAACAGTTGCCATAGACAAAGATGGCTCGATATGGAACGCCGGTACTTCTTTTGGAACTTATTATTTTAATCCGGATACAGAAGACGAGGCAAGACAGTTCCCTTCTAAAGCTAAAGGAGGACAGGATATGTATCTGATGAAATTATCATCAAGAGGCGAAGTACTGATAGGACACCGCATAGGAGATGCTACCCGGGAAGGTGCGATGGCTATGGTAGTAGGAAATGAAGGATTATTATATGTGGCCGATATGATATCTACCCGTAGCGGCGGTACGGCTTCTCCCGTAAACCTGTTTGGCGACCCGATTACAATACCAACTATCGGCAGCAACTACAGCGTAGCTTTACTATGCTATCAGCAAATCTATGCAACTCCGGCTGTATTACCTGTCATTAAACCCGGTACGGCTTTCAGTCAGGTTATTAATGCAGAAAATGCCAATGGTGATGCCGAATTCACACTCTATTATGGTACTCTTCCCGAAGGGCTCAATCTGAATCCGGCAACCGGCGAACTAAGTGGAACAAGTACTACTACGGGAATTTATCCGATTGTGATCAGCATGAAAGACGCTGATGGAAACATTGGATTTGCCGAATATACACTTACTGTTTCTACCGGTACCGGACTGAAAGACTATCAACAGGAAACTATCAGGGTATGGGGAGACCACGGTGCCATCGAAGTATCAACAAGTACATCGAATTGCAGAGTGATGATATTCGACCTGTCCGGCAGATTAATAATACAAAACCGTTTAAAAGGCAATGACCGTTATACTGTAGACAATGGTATCTATACCGTAGTTGTGGAAGATAGTATCTCGGGAAAGAAATCGGTACATAAAGCAAGCGTCTACTAATATTAATCAATGGAAGAATGCCCGGTACGCCCGAATTCCGGGTATTCTTTCCCTACGATATGTATATCATGAACAAAATTCTAATCATCATTATATTCTCTATTTGTACTGTATCGTATGCCCAACAGCCCGAAACGGTTCATCATTTCGGAAGTATAGCGGCAGTATGCGGACGGCAAATAGTATCGGACGGTGATAACATCTGGTTAACAGGAGAATTTAGCGGAGAGCTCATTTCCAATACGGAAACCGGACTGGTATCCGAACTCCCGGCTATTTTTGCTGCCAGATATTCGGTACAAGGTATCCGCGAATGTTTAATCAGAATCGAAAACGAATCAAAAGTGAAATCCGCAATATCCGATGAGGCGGGAGTACTATGGCTTCTTACCGGAAATGACGGAAACGAAAAATTATATTCGGTATCCCCGAAAGGAGTAGTATCTTCACCCGTTTCGTTTGAAAAAAGTGCAGACTTCATCATTCAGGATTTTATATTATTCAACCAAACAGTATATCTCTGCGGAAGTTCGGAAGAGAGGTGCTTTCTGGCTGCTTATACTCTATCCGGAAAACAACTGTGGTACTCTGCTGAAGAGGGCTATTTATCCGCCTCCGGAAAAAAAATAGAGACCGATGGCACGGATATTATTCTTGCCGGAACATACCAGGGAACGACTGCAAACAACACAGATATATTTGTCAGCCGTTTCAATATATCCGGCGAAAAGAAGTGGACATGCCCGATAATAGGAGCAGGGAATGAAACGATTTCCGACATAGCATGCCTGAGTGACGGTAAACTTATTTTGTCCGGTTCTACAACCAGTCAGCAGCTCTCTATCGGTTCTTCCACACAAACCACTACATCCACAGGGATACAGCATGCTTTGTGTATTATGCTCAATCCGGACGGTAGCTACTCATCCATCTATACAGCCGGAGGAACATCTACAGGCAAAAATACGGCAATCAATACCTTATACGTCAACGATAACGATGAAATATACGCAGGAGGTTATTGTATGGGGAAAGTAATTTTCAACCCATCCGGAGATAATCGCTATAACCTCCCTGATAAAGGTGCGAAAGATGCCTTTATCGTAAAATTATCTTCAGAGAATCAAGTATTGAATGTGAAACGTTTCGGTAATAAAACAGACGAGGAAATAACCGATCTATTATTTATACCGGATGCAAAAGAATACCGTTTATTTACGCTGACCAATTTCAAAGAAGCCAACGAATACGGTACTATTTACAATACTACCAACCTGACTCTATCCGGAACAACCACATTCCCGTTAGAAGCAATCGGATCGGGCAATAATGTCATTTTAGCTTCTTACGCACATATCCGGATATTCACCAATCATGTGATACCGGCACAGGAAGGAGTTTCTTACCGCAATTGCGTCTATCACCGGGGTGGTTCACGAAAAGTGACCTATCAATTACTTTCCGGTGGTTTACCTTCCGGCATGTATTTTTCATCTCAAGGGGATTTGTCGGGTACTCCTTCTGAAAGCGGTTCTTTTCCTTTGGTAATACGAGGTACCGACGAACTTGGAGACAGCTCGGACTCTGCTTGTATATTACAGGTAGAATCCAATGGAGGAGTAGGCTGGGCAGAAACTGAAGAAACCACATTTCAAGTCTATCCGAATCCTGTGGAAGATAAGTTTTTCATTAAAGGCTTAACGGGAAAAATACGACTTCAGATTATATCTACACAAGGACAGTTAATGGTTGACCATGTCCTTCAAGATACTTCCGAAGCAATTCATATATCTCATTTCCCCCAGGGAGTCTATATTATCAAATGTATTTCAGAACAGAGTATCCTGTCAAAGAAAATAATCAAAAAGTAGGAAGATGAATCATACTCAACAAAATCGAACGAATCGGACCAAATGGGCTGTATTTACAGCAGCAACTTTAGGTTATGGCCTTTTCTATGTTTGCCGGCTGAGTCTGAATGTGGTTAAAAAGCCAATAGTAGACACCGGTTATCTTACTGAGACAGAATTAGGCATAATCGGTTCGGCTTTATTTTTCTCCTATGCAATCGGGAAATTTGTCAATGGTTTTTTAGCCGACAGGGTAAATGTGCGTTATCTGATGGCGGGTGGACTTCTCGTAGCGACCTTGGTAAATGCCGCACTCGGATTTGCCGTACCATTCTGGGCATTTGTCATACTTTGGGCGATAAACGGTTGGTTTCAGTCAGTAGGCGGCCCCTGTAGTGTTATTGCATTAAACCGATGGTTTACAGAGAAAGAACGCGGAACAGTATATGGCTTTTGGAGTGCCAGTCACAACATTGGAGAAGCGCTTACCTTTATCTTTACATCATTCATCGTTGGTGCTTTAGGATGGCAGTGGGGATTTATGAGTGCTGCATGCCTGGGAGCTGCAGGAGTTGCTCTAATATTCATTTTCTTAAAACCGGCTCCTCCCGAATGGAAAGCAATCCCATCCGGTTCCGCAGAAAAGCAAACAGCCTCATCCGTTAAAAGTAAGCAGCTTGAAGTCTTAAAAAGCCCGATGATATGGATGCTTGCACTTGCCAGTGCATTCATGTATATCAGTCGGTATGCTGTAAATAGTTGGGGAGTATATTATTTCGAGATAGAAAAAGGATATAATATTGTAACCGCCAGTACCCTCGTATCCGTCAGTTCGGTCTGTGGCATTGTAGGTACTGTATTTTCCGGTCTCCTATCCGACAAGCTATTCCACAGTAACCGAACCATACCGGCTTGCTTGTTCAGCTTGCTCAATCTGCTTGCATTGGTACTATTTCTATTCGGTCCGCAGCACTGTGAGGTTTGGGACATTATTTCTATGATACTGTTTGGCATATCCATTGGTATTCTGTTATGCTTTTTGGGAGGGCTCATGGCCATAGACATAGCTCCCAAAGAAGCAACCGGCGCAGCAGTAGGAGTCATCGGAATAGCCAGTTATATAGCAGCCGGCTTGCAAGACGTAGTCAGTGGTTTTCTAATAGAATCACGTAAAGTTATCATCGATGGAAACCCTATCTACGATTTCTCCGCCATACGTATTTTCTGGCTTTCCGCAGCTTTCATATCCCTATTATTCCTGATAATAATCTGGAGTGCAAAAAGAAAAAATTAACTACTAAACAATACAAATCATGAAAAGAGTATTTCAAATCCTATTTATCTTATCATTTGTCTCAACAGGAATTATTTCTTCCGTTCAGGGAAAGAGTAAAACGACCGATTGTAACATCCGTTTTTGTACTTATAATATCCGGGGGGATCTGCCCAATGATGGTATTAACTCCTGGAAATTCCGAAAAGACTCCTTATGCAAAATAATCAAACATCACAATTTTGATATCGTATGTATGCAGGAAGTATTGGCCAATCAGCTTGAAGATATAGAAAAGGCCACAGGCTATGCTTTTGTAGGAATCCGAGGGCTTTACAACCCTATTTTCTATAAAGCAGAGCGTTTTGAACTATTGCATAATGAAATGTTCTGGTTGTCCGAAACAATGACGCCTTTTTCAAAAGGATGGGACGGAAAGTACGATCGTTATTGTACCTGGGCCAAGTTTCGTGACCGTAAAAACGGAAAGGTATTCTATGTTTTCAATACTCACCTCGACCATAAAGGGCGTATAGCACAACAGGAAGGTGCAGCCCTGGTCTGTGCACAAGCCCGGAAATTTGCAGGAAACTCCCCGGTCTTTATATGCGGAGATATGAACAGTTTCGATACAACCGATGCATACAAAGAGTATACTTCTCACTATAAAGATTCCCGGGTTATTGCTCCCCATATCTCAGGACCGGTAGGTACAGCTCACAATTTCGGGCAGGTAGAGCCCGTCCGTATCGACTACATCTTTGTAAATGATAAAATCACAGTGTTAGAATACGAAGCCGACGACGAACATTATCCAAACGGCTTTTTCCCATCTGATCATTATGCTGTATTTATCAACGCCCGTTTATAATTCAATAAAAAGATCTCAAATATGGCTTTCAGAATATATATATTCCTCTTTGCTTGCCTGAGCCTGTCATGGTTGCCGGTACATGGTGAAAATTTCGAAACCGAAATTACAATTTGCAGCTTTAATATTCGTGGTTCAAACATGGACACCGGAGTGAATGCCTGGTCGAACCGGAAAAAAATGGTAATCAAAGAATTCAGCAATTATCAGTATGATATTGTATGCATGCAGGAACCACTCATCGACCAGATACAGGATTTCCTATCCATCGGTATTTACGAGTGGCTTGGAGTATCCGGCCAGGGTACACCGGACAACGATGTATTTACTCCCATCTTCTACAACAAGAAAAAACTGAATGTATTAGATTACGGAACATTCTGGTTATCCGAAACTCCGGATGTTGTCAGCCGGGGATGGGATGGTAAATTCCCCCGCATTTGTACGTGGGCAAAATTCAGGGATATAGAAAATTGCCGCAGCTTTTACGTGTTTAACACTCACCTCGACCACGTCGGAGAGATAGCCAAGTTAGAAGGTGCCCGGTTAATCTGCCGGAAAATAAAAGAAATGGCAACCGAAGAAGCCGTGTTCATTACAGGAGATATGAACAGTACTCCCGAAACTCCCCCCATTCACACTTTTCTCAGTGAATTCAGCAATTCACGGGAAATTGCAACAGAGAAATCAGGGCCGGCAGGAACAGCACACAGCTATGGTAAATTGTATCCGCCTTCACAGATAGATTACATTTTTGTAAATGAATATATATCGGTAATCAAAGCAGTAACCATCACTAAAAATTCAGATCCGGTTTATATGTCGGATCATTATCCTATAGTTATTACTGTTGATTTTTAAGAACTTACTATACAGAAAAACAATGATTGACATATTTCAAAAAGTTAAAGGCCGACTCATCGTTTCGTGTCAGGCCGAGGAAGGCTCACCCTTTAATTCACCCGAAGGAGTAGGAGCATTTGCCCAATGTGCGGCCCAGGGAGGTGCTGCCGGTATCCGCTCCTGTGGTATAGAAAAAACGGACTATCTCATCAGACATAGCCATTTGCCGGTAATCGGTCTGACAAAATCTTATTTCCCGGACGGATTTGTGCGTATTACCGGTTCATTCAGGGAAGTAGAAGCACTGATTGCAATTGGTACGCCACTGATTGCTGTGGATGGAACATTCCGCCTACGGGAAAATGGACTTACCGGACCGGAATATATCCGGAATCTAAAAAAGAAATATACAGGAGTAAAAATAATGTCGGACATATCAACCGTTGACGAAGCCATTGCATGTCGGGAAGCCGGTGCTGACTGTGTATCAACTACCCTATGCGGTTATACTCCGTATACGGCAGAAGAATCCCATAACGGACCTTCTTTGGAAATACTGCGCCAATGTGTCAACGCTCTTCCCCAGTGCCCTGTATTTGCCGAAGGACGCTATAATACCCCTCTCGAAGCTGCAAAAAGTATTGAGAACGGTGCCTGGGCAGTCGTTGTGGGTTCAGCCATTACACGCCCCCACCTTATCACAAAATGGTTTTCGGAAGCCCTGCAACAGGTAAATATTCTCTAACAGTCAGAAACATTAAACAATAAAAAAACATGAATATATTTTTTGGAACAGATGGCTGGAGAGCACACATCGATACGGAAATAAATCAAGAGACCGTATCAGTGGTAGCCCAGGCATTTGCAGATTTCATACATAACAATTATAAAGAAGAATTCCCCCGGGTAGCCTTGGCTTATGACACACGCAAGAACTCACAATTGTTTGCTACGATTTTTGCCGAAGTACTATCAGGCAACCATATAGAAGTATTATTATCCGATCGCATCACTCCGACACCGGTATTATCTTATGCCACTTTGCATGCAGGCTGTTGTGCCGGAGTGATGATTACTGCTTCACATAATCCTCCTTCATATAACGGTATCAAATTCAAATCACGTTTAGGAGGTCCGTTCAATTCAGACGACACGCGAAAAGTAGAAAGTTATTTATACGTATCCCCCATAAGGCGTTCTGTATCGAACATACATCCGATGAACTTTATACCAGCTTATACGGAGCATATTGAAAAATTAATTGATTTTGAAATAATAAAAAAAGCAGGGTTACATCTATTGGCAGATAGCATGGGAGGGGCAGGGCTTACGCTCATCCAGGAGATTCTGGATGCCCATAACTGTCCGGCGGATACCATATACTCCGAAGCGTCCGAAACTTTTCACGGACGACTGGCCGAACCGATTGAGAAAAACCTGCTGCCACTAAAGAAAGCATTAAAAGAAGGAGATTTTGCTTTTGGTGTAGCAACAGACGGAGATGCCGACAGGGTAGGGGTATGCCTGGATACAGGTGAATGGTTATCGGCACAAAATACAATATTATTGTTAGTAGACTATCTGAAACGAGTAAAACAAATACCAGGCGGTATTGTAAAAACGTCTTCCGTTTCAGACAAAGTACGCAGCATCTTCGAATCTCCTCAAACACCTATATATGAAGTCCAGGTCGGTTTCAAATACATTGCTGACATCATGACTACCCATTCCATAGCTTTCGGTGGCGAAGAAAGCGGAGGATTCGGCTACGGTATGCATATCCCCGAACGGGATGGCATATTCTCTTCACTATTACTCCTCGAAATGCTTTCTGCATCCCCTTATTGCAAACTTTCCGACTACCTGGAAGAGAAACAAAAAAAGATGGGAGTTATATGTTATGACCGTATTGATATGGTTTATACACAACCAGATAAAAATGAACTGTTACCCTGGTTACATCAAAATCAGCCTCATGAAATAGCAGGTTTTGCAATTCGGAAGATTCTGCCGTTTTTAAGTAGCCGCAATCTTGTAAACGGACTCAAATTCGTTTTTGAAGGAGATTGCCGATGGCTATTAATCCGCAGTTCCGAAACGGAGGATATCATCCGTTTTTATGCAGAAGGACAGACAGGGGAAGAAGTAACTACTCTGCTTCAATACGGTCAGAATCTGCTTTTTAAAGTATCCGGCAGCATATCCAACCTAATAAAGCATTAAATATGAAAAGAATATTGATTCTATCCGTTCTATTTCTTTTTACTATCAGTACACAGGCAGCAAAAGGAAATAAAGACCTGGTAACCATCCAGATTACACCCGACCACTATGATTGGAATTATAAAGTAGGCGAAACGGCACGTTTCACCATTTCCTTATTTCAAGACCAGCAAAAACTGAAAAATGTAAAAATAGAATATAAAATAGGTCCGGAAAAAATGCCTCCGGCACAAAAAGACTCCGTACTTCTAAAAAACGGTTCTGCCACCATAGAAGCAGCAGGACTGCGCTCTCCCGGATTCCTGTCTTGTGAAGTCAGGGCTACAGTAGACGGATTTCCTTATCGGAATTTGATTAACATTGCATATGATTGTGAAAAGATACAACCTACCACTCTGCTTCCAAAGGATTTCCGTTCGTTCTGGGACAGTCAAATATCCCGTATGAGAGAATACCCCATGCAATCGGAAATGACATTTATACCGGAAGAAAGCGATGCCGACGTAAAAGTATACCGTGTGAAAATATCCCATTATTCACGCGGTAATTACCTGTATGGAGTATTATGTATTCCTAATAAAGAGGGACGTTTCCCTGCTGTTTTGCGTCTGCCGGGAGCCGGTGTGGCAAAGCACACCGGAGATAAAGAACTTGCACGTATGGGAGTTATCACATTCCGGATAGGGATTCATGGTATTCCTTTAGACCTAAAACCGGAAGCATACGCAAACTTACAAGCGGGAGCACTCAAAAACTACATGTATCATCGCATGGATAACCGGGAGGAGTATTATTACAACCGTGTGTTCCTTGGTTGTATACGGGCGAACGATTTCATTGCCTCACTTCCACAATATGATGGTGAGAATCTGGCGGCTTATGGTGGAAGCCAGGGAGGAGCACTGACCTTGGTTACTGCTGCTCTCGATCCCAGGGTAAAATACCTGGTGGCTTTTTATCCGGCTCTTTGTGATATAGCAGGATATGCACATAACCGGGCAGGAGGGTGGTTTGGAGTAGAAAAACTTACCCCCAAAGAAACACTGACATTGGCATATTACGATGTAGTCAATTTCGCACGTTTTATTCATATTCCCGGATTTTATTCCTGGGGGTATAGCGATGAGACTTGCCCGCCTACTTCATTTTACAGTGCATATAATGTTATAAAAGCCCCCAAAGAACTTTATCTGCTAAAGGAAACCGGGCATTGGCGCTATCCGGAACAGAATGTAAAAGTCAATCAATGGTTAATAGACAAACTGACGGGAAAGTAAGAAACCAGACCATCACAAAATGTGTCAAAACTCACCACAGAGTAACACAGAGATGATTTTAAGTCGTTGATTATTAGCAAAAAACTCTGTGTTACTCTGTGGTGAGTTTTGACATACCTTCATTATATTTATATACGCTTTATTAACGGGACATCTTATAAATCTGATTACCGGCCAACAGAAAAGCTCCGACTCCATACACTTCGGTCATATCACGGGTCACTTTCTTAGGATCAGCTCCAATGGGTTGTACATACCCCAGCTTACCATCTGTTTCAACAGCAGAAACCAATGCCTTCCACCCTTTTTCAACAATGGGGAGATAAGTATCTTTATCCAACAAACCTTCATTTATCCCATACGCCAGAGCATATACGATAAATCCGGTAGCACTGGTCTCAGGCGAAGGATAAGAAGCCGGATCAAGCATACTTGCATGCCAGAAACCATCAGCACTCTGTAACTCGGCCACACGGGCAGAAAGAGTTATAAAAAGGTTTTCATAAAACTTACGGTTCTTATCATTCTTTGGAAAGTCCTGAAGCATTTCCGCCAATCCGCCAAGTACCCAGCCATTACCACGTCCCCAGAACACTTTTGATCCATTCGCCTCTTTTTGAGTGAGATATCTTGAATCACGATAAAACAAACGTTCATCTTTATCAAACAAAAGGTCATAGGTCGCTTTATACTCTTTATTCATGAATTTGATAAACCGTTTATCTCCGGTCAGCATATAGAGCTTCACATATACGGGAGGAGCCATATAGAGTGCATCACACCAGGTCCAGCGTTCCAGTGTCTCGCGCTTTTTATAGTCAAGATCCATCGGTCCATCCGAAGGGTGATTTACCACCCATTCTGCACGTGCCTGGGTAGGATATAACATATTCTTATCTTTATACTTATTATACAGGTCTATAAAAACCTGTCCCACAGCAATATCATCAGCATGATACATTCGTTTATCAGGCTGCCAGCCATAACGACGACCCAATTTCACCAACCAATCATAATAAGAGGCATCTCCCATTTCCGTCTCAGCCAGTTCAGCCCAATCGAGCATTCCCATGTAAAGTGCGGCATTTGTCCAATCCAGTGCTCCGTGTTTCACATCCTTTTGATGAGCGATCTGCCAATCGGCCACTTTTTTCATAACATCCTTTACGTCTGTCTTTTGAAATGGTAACTGCCCCATCATCGACAATGAGAACAAAAGAGAGAATGTCAAAAGAAAAAATCTGTTCATAGTAGTACAATCATTTAGTGTTTATACGGCAAAGATAATGCAAACCGAGAGCAGAATAAAATGAACTCGTTTATTTTTTATGCCAAGATACAGCTTATCTTCGCTTTAGAGCAAAGATAAAACTTTCTTGAACAAAAAAATAAAGAATCACTCATATTAAAATAGTTTTGAGTGTATTTCACCACAGAATAACACAGAGTTCCACAGAGTACTATTTATCTGATGAAACGCGGATTAACACAGATTAAAAGACTGTAGTTCTTTATCCTAGATTTGTTTCCCTTTGCGAAAATCTGCGATCATCTGCGTTTCAATAAAGATTTAAACTCTGTGTTACTCTGTGGTGAGTTTCGCTCATTTCCATACTGAAATAAGCGAGATTAAGCCATTACTTCTTCACCCTTCAGTGTTGCCGAACTGGCTTCAGTAATTCTCACCTTTACAAAATCACCGATCTTATGCGTACCCCGGTCAAATACCACTACACGGTTCTGTTCTGTACGACCGAAAAGCTGTTCGCGCGAACGCTTGGATACTCCTTCCACCAAAACCTCATAAGTATTTCCGATACAACGCGCATTAGATTCAGCAGAAAGCCGATTTTGCAAGGCTATAATCTCATTAAGACGACGCACTTTAACATCTTCCGGGACATTATCCTCCAAATGCTTGGAAGCATACGTACCGGGGCGCTCAGAATATTTAAACATAAAAGCAGCATCATAACCACAGGTCTCCATTAGTGAAAGAGATTCCTGGTGGTCTTCTTCCGTCTCTGAGTGGAAACCGGAAAAAATATCAGTAGTCAATCCGCAATCGGGGATGATACGCTTGATGGCAGCTACACGATCCAGATACCACTCACGCGTGTATTTCCGGTTCATCAACTTCAGAATACGTGAACTTCCGCTTTGCACCGGCAAATGAATGTGTTTACATACATTAGGCATTTGTGCTATTACTTCCAGCGTTTCGTCACTCATGTCTTTGGGGTGCGAAGTAGTAAAACGAATTCTCACGCCTGGTGCTGCTTCGGCTACAGTGCGCAGAAGCATCGGGAAAGTAATAACCTCTCCATTTTCTCTTTCAAAACGATAAGAATTTACATTTTGCCCTAACAGCGTGATTTCTTTATACCCTTTTGACACCAGATCGGCCACCTCATTAAGGATACTTTCCACATCCCGGCTACGCTCACGTCCACGGGTATAGGGGACAATACAATACGTACAGAAGTTATTGCATCCACGCATAATAGACACAAACCCGGAAATGTGATTTCCGCAAATACGGGAAGGAATGACCTCGCGGTACGTTTCCGTTGTAGACAGCTCCACATTAATCGCCTTCTCTCCGGCCTCTACCGAAGCTATCAATTCGGGCAAAGTAAGATAAGCATCAGGACCTACTACGAGGTCAACATGATGATGCTCAATCAAATCATCCTTCACACGCTCTGCCATACATCCCAGTACACCTACTATCAGATGTTTCTTCTTTTTTTTCATCGAGTGGAAAAACTCCAGACGATTCAGAATCTTTTGTTCGGCATTGTCACGAATGGAACAAGTATTCATAAACACAGCATCTGCTTCATCCAAAGAGTCGGCCACAGAATACCCGGCCATCTGCATCACAGAGGCAATGACTTCACTGTCGGCCACATTCATCTGGCAGCCGTACGTTTCAATAAACAACTTCTTGTTGTCATCAGCAGTTGCGGATTTAAAGTCCGCTCCCGTTAATTCACTCATAATTTTATCATTATTTAAATTAGATGTTGCAAAGATACGGCTTCAGAGTCAATAAGTGGCAATTTGAAACAAAAATAACGTTTCAAGTTAGTAATCGAAGCCAAGAGTTATAATTAATGTTAAAGAAGCAAACATTTTCCAAGTTACAACTTGGAGGTTTCAACTTTATTTCACACTTTTGTGCAATGAAAGAAACATTAGATTTTTTCATAGTTAAGGTTTAGGTTAAAAAAATTAAGGGGAGCTGTGAAGCTGCCCTTTTTTCATGCTAAAATGTTAGCTCTAATCAGATTAAATAATTACCTTTGGCGAACAAAAATCCAACGAACCTATGGAAGATGTTATGCAATTTCTTTTGGTAGCAGGTATTCTCGCTTTTGGAATTTACAAACAGTTCAACAAAGAAAAGTCCAACAAGCCAGAAAAAAGCATACCTATGCCAACTCCCGAATATGAGTATGAACCAGAATTTAAAGAATCCGTAATCTTTGAAAAACCACAAAAGAAAGTAGCAGCACCACCTAAAGCCCCCCTCCCCAAGGAAGGCATTAGAAGTACTTATGTCCCTACTACAGCCCCCAAAGCTGCCAAAGAAGCCCCAGTGGATAAAGGTGAGTTTTCCATTCAATCGGTAGAAGAGGCAAGGCGTGCCATTATCTGGTCCGAAATATTGCAAAGAAAATATTAATGTAAATTCTAACACGAAAAATATACAGTTTATATGGCATTGAATTTTATTTCGGCAGCGGAAGCTGCCAGCCTTGTAAAACATGGCTACAACATCGGCCTTAGCGGGTTTACTCCTGCCGGAACGGCTAAAGCCGTTACGGCTGAAATTGCAAAAATAGCAGAAGCTGAACACGCTAAAGGAAACCCGTACCAGATTGGTATTTTTACAGGTGCCTCCACAGGTGACTCATGCGATGGTATATTATCACGCGCAAAAGCAATCCGTTACCGTGCTCCGTACACAACTAACTCAGATTTCCGCAAAGCGGTAAACAATGGTGAGATTGCTTATAACGACATCCACTTGTCACAGATGGCGCAGGAAGTACGTTATGGATTTATGGGAAAAGTAAATGTAGCGATCATCGAAGCCTGTGAAGTAACTCCGGATGGAAAAATCTATCTGACAGCTGCCGGTGGTATTGCTCCGACTGTTTGCCGCCTTGCAGATAAAATTATTGTAGAACTGAATAGTGCGCACAGCAAGAATATGATGGGAATGCACGACGTGTACGAACCACTTGATCCACCTTATCGTCGCGAAATACCTATCTACAAGCCAAGTGACCGTATCGGTACACCTTATATACAAGTAGATCCTAATAAAATTGTCGGCGTAGTAGAAACGAACTGGCCTGATGAAGCCCGCAGCTTTGCAGAGGCTGATCCTTTGACTGATAAAATTGGCCAGAACGTAGCCGACTTCCTGGCTGCCGATATGAAACGCGGTATTATTCCTTCTACATTCCTTCCGTTACAATCGGGTGTAGGAAATATCGCCAATGCAGTATTGGGTGCATTGGGTCGCGATAAAACAATTCCGGCCTTTGAAATGTATACAGAGGTTATCCAGAATTCTGTAATTGGTCTGATTCGTGAGGGCCGTGTTAAATTTGGCAGTGCCTGCTCGCTGACAGTAACCAACGACTGTCTGCAAAGTATTTATGATGATATGGACTTCTTCCGTGACAAGTTGGTTCTTCGTCCTTCGGAAATATCCAATAGTCCTGAGGTCGTTCGCCGTATGGGTGTCATTTCTATAAATACCGCCATCGAAACCGATCTCTATGGTAATGTAAACTCCACACATATCGGTGGTACGAAAATGATGAATGGTATTGGTGGATCGGGAGACTTTACCCGTAATGCCTATATCTCTATTTTCACTTGTCCTTCTGTGGCCAAAGAAGGTAAGATTAGTGCCATTGTTCCAATGGTGTCTCACCTCGATCATAGCGAACACTCGGTTAATATTATCATAACCGAACAAGGTATAGCCGATCTTCGTGGCAAGAGTCCGAAAGAACGTGCACAGGCTATTATTGAAAACTGCGCTCACCCAGATTACAAACAGTTACTTTGGGACTACCTCAAACTGGCAGGTAGCAAAGCCCAAACGCCACACTGTATCCAGGCTGCATTGGGTATGCATGCAGAGCTTGCTAAAAGTGGAGATATGAGAAATGTAAACTGGGCAGAATACGCCAGATAAAAGTCACAACCCCAAAATCTCAAGTATAGCGGCATAAATCCAGTTTTGGATTTATGCCGCTATTATTATTCCAAATATCCACAAGCCACCAATCATATAGCATATTTGTAAATATACAAAAATATACCAAAACATTTCTAAAGACAAAAGACACAAGAAAAAACAAGACACAAGAAAGTTCAGTTAAAGATCACACAAACTACTCATTTTCAACACATTGCATTGAGCACTTTTTTCCTCTACGAAGAATACCCCGAAACTCTACGGAGATCGCTACGATTCTCTACGAGGAACAGGCTGATTCTCTACGAAGAACAAGCAGACAATACATAAGATTTTACAGGATTAAAAGAAAAGAAATAATTATCAATATTAATTGTAAATATAAAATTCAATAATACAATTAACAGAACTTTTAATCTGACCTCTCAAAGACCGGAGTATACATTTTTACAAACATATCATTGCCAGTTATACACCCACTCAACTTATAGTTTTTCTTTCCTGATATATTTGGGTCTTTATTATATAATATATCCATTTTATTAGAGTATTTAATAAAATATTTAATTAAATACTTGCAAGATCATAATTTTATTGTTTTATTTGCCAAAAAGATTGAGATATTATTAAAAAACATCTTTCTAATCTCCTACAAATAGAAGATTAGAAAAAGGATGCACAAAGAAAGTGCAACAAACTACTATCCATATAGAATATATACTATTTTTAGAAAACCAATAATCTGTACAATCATAAAAACCAGGAAATATGAAAATCAACAATCGGAGGGAATTTTTAAAGAAATCAGTATGGGCAGGCACTGCTGCTATTGCCTTACCATCATGGCTCTCTTCATGCATCTCAAAGGAGCAAGAAACTACAACTGATGAAATCCGGAACAAACTTATCGTTCCCACAGATAATGCACTAAAAATAACCGGAACTTTTCTGGATGAAATATCTCATGATATCCCTCATCAGAACTGGGGAGAAAAGGAATGGGATGCCGATTTCCGGCACATGAAAGCGATTGGTATAGACACTGTCATTATGATTCGCTCGGGATATCGCAAATTTATTACTTATCCATCTGAATATCTGATCGGTCAGGGTTGCTATAAACCTTCGGTCGATCTTCTGGATATGTATCTGCGACTGGCCGATAAATATGGCATGAAGTTCTATTTCGGCTTGTACGACTCCGGAAAATATTGGGATACAAATGATCTTACATGGGAAATAGAACACAACAAACATGTAATTGACGAAGTCTGGAAAAATTACGGAGAGAAGTATAAAAGCTTTCAGGGATGGTATATCAGTACGGAAATCAGCCGAAAGACCAAAGGTGCAATCGGGACATTCCACGCACTGGGAAAACAATGCAAGGATATTTCAAACGGATTGCCTACGTTCATATCTCCATGGATTGACGGAAAAAAAGCCGTACAGGCCTCAAGTGCCATACTCAGCAGAAAAGATTCAATTTCGGTAAAAGAACACGAAGAAGAGTGGGATGAAATATTTGCCGGAATCAGTGATGTAGTAGACGCTTGCGCTTTCCAGGACGGACAGATAGACTATCATGAACTGGATGCTTTTTTTGAAGTAAACAAAAGACTGGCCGATAAATACGGATTGAAATGCTGGACAAATGCCGAATCCTTCGACAGAGATATGCCTATTAAGTTTTTCCCAATAAAATTTGATAAATTACGGCTTAAACTTGAGGCAGCCCAAAGAGCTGGATACGATAAGGCTATAACATTTGAATTCTCTCATTTTATGAGCCCGCAATCAGCTTATCTCCAGGCCGGACATCTGTATGATCGCTATAAAGAATATTTCGATATCAAATAATAAACAGAAATGAATCAGTCAAAAACAAATATAGGATATATCATATTTTTATCGGTAGTGGCCGCTTTAGGAGGTTTCCTATTCGGATATGACACAGCCGTTATTTCAGGAACAATAGCACAAGTATCACAACAATTCGGGTTAAACACTCTTCAGGCAGGATGGTATGTAGGCTGTGCGTTGATAGGTTCTATTGGCGGCGTAGCCTGCGCCGGAATCCTAAGCGACAGAGGTGGTCGGAAAAACACAATGATTCTCTCGGCCATACTATTCTCAGCATCTGCCATAGGCTGTGCGTTGGCATCCTCTTTCAACGAACTGGTGATATACCGCATCATTGGGGGAATCGGTATCGGTGTCGTTTCCATTATTTCACCATTATATATATCCGAAGTATCCGTTCCCCAATACCGGGGACGACTGGTATCATTATACCAATTAGCCATTACCATCGGTTTCCTGGGGGCATATCTGGTCAATTACCAATTGATGCTTGGAGCCGATGCCGCTGCCCAATCGAGCAACCAATGGATCGTTAAAGTCTTTTCAGACGAGATATGGAGAGGTATGTTAGGCATGGAAACGGTTCCGGCTCTACTCTTTTTCCTTATCATTTTCTTTATTCCCGAAAGCCCCCGCTGGTTGGTACTTAAAAATAAAGAAGTACCGGCAAGTCGTATCCTGCAACGGATCTATGGTAGCAAAAGTGAATCTGAAATACAGATAAATGCCATACGACAAGTTGCCGGAGGAGAGTCTAAATCCGAATGGTCGCTGCTTCTACGCCCCGGTATACTCAAAGCGGTAATTATCGGAGCATCCATCGCGATCTTAGGCCAATTCATGGGAGTAAATGCTGTACTGTACTATGGTCCGTCTATCTTCCAGGAAAGCGGGCTCTCCAGTGGAGATTCTCTATTCTACCAGGTATTAGTAGGAATGGTAAACATGCTCACCACAGTGCTGGCACTGGTTATTATTGATAAAGTGGGGCGAAAGAAATTAGTATATTATGGAGTTTCGGGAATGATAATCTCATTAATACTCATTGCATTCTACTTTACCAAAGGAGCTGAACTACAGATACCAAGCACTGCATTATTAATATTTTTCCTAAGCTACATATTCTGCTGCGCAATATCTATATGTGCCGTTATCTGGGTACTTTTATCCGAAATGTATCCCATCAAAGTCCGGGGACTGGCTATGTCTATTGCCGGATTCTCACTTTGGATCGGGACATTCCTCATCGGTCAACTTACCCCTTGGATGCTACAAACCCTAACTCCGGCAGGCACGTTCCTTACCTTTGCAGGTATGTGCGTTCCATACATTCTGATTATATGGAAATTAGTTCCCGAAACCACCGGAAAAAGTCTTGAAGAAATAGAAAAGAACTGGGATAAAAAATAATTTAATAAATAAAATATATGTAAATGAAACTTAACAACTTATTGTTCACGCACATATTCGAGTTCCGTGATAATAGGAAGATGATCTGACAGCAATGAATGAACTGCCTGGGTTCTTACTATTCTCCACCCCTTTTGAGGACGAGCGTATAAATAGTCAATTTTCACTTTAGGTTCCCAGGCGGGAAAAGTAAAAGACGAATCGGTTGCATCCCACCAATTACGAGCCATAATTTTCTTTATGACTTTGGAATTGGGTTCAGCATTAAAATCTCCGCCGATTATCACAGGATAAGAAGAACTTTTAAAATAATCAGTGATGTATTGCGCTTGTAATTCGCGGGTTTTCTCATCTGTCACATCCAAATGGGTGGCTGCAAAAAAGATAGTATCGGATTTCCCAACCTCAAACAACCCCTCAAGAAGAGCGCGAGGTTCCACCCCTTGAGGATTAGGTAACATTAATTTGTTTACACTTATATAAGGATGTTTGGAGAGTATTCCAATGCCGTAATAACCATTACTGAAGTTAATCGTTTTTCCATAAAGTCCGAACATATTCGTCTTTCCAGCTAATTCAGAGAGCATATCTCTGCCGTTTTGATGAGGCGCAAGGGTCCGATGAGTATTTACATCGACTTCTTCAAGAGCTACGAAATCAGGTTGAAAAGCTTTGATGTGTTCTGCTAATTGATCGATAGTTGCAAGTTCACCGAATCTTAGATTATAAGTCATCACTCTGAGCTTCAAAGTATCTTGAGCATTTATATCCAAAGCGGATAAAAGAATAAGAATAAAAAATAATTTTTTCATGGTATACTCGATTTTGGAAACAAATATATTATTAATATTTATTTTTAGTTACTAATATTGAAGTTTATTAACGCAAAAGGATGAAAAGGCCAAGTAATTATCAAATAATTGCATTTTACAGTGATAACTTTGAATTTTAATACGAAATTCAAGTTACAAGAGAGTAAAGAACCGCGATAAAATCAGTTTTTTCAATCCAATAAAACTAAAATAAATAATACTTTTAGAGAACCGTCACAATTATCATACAAATCCATTTTTTATGAAAAAACAAAACGATATAGAATCTTTTATTTCCGGCAGTAGAGAGACCTTTGAGTCGCTCTATAATGCGTATGCAGGAAAGATTTTCAATTATATAAATTCGTTTATATATGACCCGGATCTGGCGAAAGATATTACTCAAAATACATTCCTCCAATTATGGGATTCGCGATCAAATCTCGACGTTAATGGCAATATCGAAGGCTATATATATTCTATTGCCCGAAATTTATTATTCCGTGAAATACGCCGTCTTAACATCTTTAAGAGTTATGCCGTCAAGGTACAAGAAGCCGCAAAGGAAGGAGAAGAATCAAATATAGAAGAAGATCTCTCACGAGACATGATAGAACAACAGATTCTTTCATTATTAGCCGAACTTCCGGAAGCACGCCGCAGAATATTCCTGATGAGATGGAGTAAAGGATTGTCTAACAAAGAAATAGCACAAGAACTTTCTATTTCGGAGAAAACCGTTTCTACCCAGATTCATCGCACTATTAGTTTCCTTAAGTCCAAAATGGGCTCTGCATTCATGATCTTTATTTCCGTATCTGCAATTCATTTCTAAAATATTTCACTTTCTTGTAATCCTTTTGTGGGAGCTGTGGATATATAGTATAAATAGCCACAGAAAATGAAGATAGAACGCATAAAACATTTAATCACCAATCTGCTTATAGGTTGTTCTTCAACATCCGAACGTGCCGAACTGGCTAAATGGATGAACTCCGAAGATGCCGAACGCAATAGTAGGGAAGCATGGGAAAATGCCTCCGAAGATATTGATGAATCGCTTAAAAATGAAATATGGAACGGTATTCAGTTAAAAATCAAAGGGCCTATTTCCAAACCTGCATCGTCCAAACATATCATTAAACGCCGAATTTACTCTATTCCAGGAGTTGCTGCCGCTATTGCAATTATATTATGCTCAACATTTACTGCCTACTTACTATACAATAATTTTGCAGAACATCAAGAGAGTAGGGAAAGCAATATCTATACTTTTGAAGTGGAACCCGGCCAAAAGGGAAGTATGCGCTTAGCAGACGGTACTATAGTACACTTGAACTCCGCATCTAAGATATCATTTACCGGTAATTACAATTCCGAAGAGCGCGTGGTAAGTCTTAATGGGGAGGCTTATTTTGAAGTAGCCAAAAATCCTGATAAAAGATTTGTTGTAACATGCAACGGAGTAGACATTGAAGCGTTAGGTACTGAATTTAACGTAAAAGCATATCCTGCTGACAGCATCATTACCACTACTCTTGCCAAAGGAAAAGTCAAAGTCTACAACAACGAACAAAGTGTGACTCTTCTTCCTAACGGAGTAGCTACTTATGATCTGAAACGACAGACTATCAAAGCATCAGTTACTGATGATATTTCAATTGCCAATTATTGGAGAACAGGACAGCTTGTCTGTAATGCCGAACCCTTGTCTTCCATTGCACAGACCATCGAAAGAATGTACAACGTAAAAATCAATATCAACGATACGAAGTTGAGAAATATGAAATTCACCGGTACCATTCAGAATAACTCATTGACTAATGTCTTATACGTGATGAGTCTGAGTTATCCGCTGACATACACAGTAACCGACTCTGTAATAACAGTCTCTGCCCAAAAGGATATAATAAAAAAACATAGATAAAAATAAACCAGTTAACAAATTAAGCCTATGAAAAATAATAATTTAAAATCGCTCAAGCTGTTATGCCTGTTAGTGCTGTTAGTTATAGTCTATCCGGTTCATGCACAGCATTCAGTTAGTATTGCCGATAAAACAATTGCGCAGGCAATTAAAATAATTGAAGGAGACACCGGTTATAAGTTCTTTTATGCAGAGAACTTACCGGATTTCACTAAAAAGGTCAGTTTCAAAACAGAGAATAAACCCATTGAAACAATACTCAATAGCTTATTCAAAGATACTGAAATTGCATATATCATTAAAAGTCAGAAACAAATCATTCTGTCCAAAAGGAGTACACAATCACCCTCTCAATCACCCGGAAAAATCATTATCAAAGGTCAGGTTAAGGGAAGTGACGGAGAAGCGTTGATAGGCGCTTCCATTATAACTGATAATAATGTTGGAACAATCACGGATATTGACGGTAACTATGAATTGCAATTAGATAAACCGGCTACACTAACTTATACATACATAGGTTATACTCCGCTAAAAATCAAGGTAAACAAATCAGAAATCAAGAATATCATTCTGGATAGTTCCAATGTTCTTCTCGACGATGTAGTAGTCGTAGGATATGGTACCCAAAAGAAAATAAATCTCACGGGATCAGTACAAAGTGTGAACAGCGAAGATATTCTCAGACGAAGTGTTTCCACAGGTTCCGCCGCACTACAGGGTATTATCCCCGGACTTACAGCTATTCAGGCATCCGGACAGCCGGGAGCAGACAATGCTTCTATCAAGATTAGAGGACTGGGCTCATTGAACTCGGCAACCTCTCCATTGATATTAATCGACGGGGTAGAAGGTGACATGAACCGCATCGATTTGAATTCGGTAGAATCAATTACTGTATTAAAAGATGCAGCTTCTGCCTCAATATATGGTTCGCGAGCTTCAAACGGTGTGATACTGGTTACTACTAAACGAGGTTCCGAAGGAAAAGTGAAACTTACATTCAATGGTTATATGGGCTATAACAAACCAACCACACTGCCTACGCCTACAAATGCCATCGAGTACATGCAGGCAGTAGATGTGGCACGTGTCAACGCAAGCCAGGAGCCATTATACACCCAAACCATCGATATATATAAAAATGGGGGTGTAGACAACATTAATTATTACGATACGGATTGGCGAAAAGAGGTAATTAAAGACCACGCAACAACCCAAAATTATTCTCTCAGCATCAGTGGTGGCAACAATATAACAAAGCTTTTTGCTACGGCAGGATATTATGCACAAAACGGCCTTATCGATAATAACAAATTCACACGGACCTCTTTACGCGTAAACACAGATACCAAGATTAATAAATGGATGAAACTCGGAGTAGATATAGGTATACGCCAGGCTACAGCCAAATCTCCCGTAATGGATACACCCGCCAATATCATAGGCAAAGCTCTGACCATGACCCCCATCATGTCGGGCATCAACGCCGATGGTACATGGGGATATGGTATTAACGGAACCAACCCCATTGCTATGGTACAAAGCGGATGCACAACGAATAGTATTGCTCCCGAATATACTGCAAGAACAACCTTGTCTATCGACCCCTTTGATGGTTTCAATATTTTCGGAGCATATTCATGGAAACGAACAGATGGAGAAACTAATGCATTTGTAAAGCCCTACCAGGTATACGAAAATGGCGTATCGAAGGGTGAATTTCCAACGACAGGGTCATCAAAGTCAGAACAAAGAACAAAAACAGTTACCAAACAGTATAATCTGCAGGGAACTTATGAGAAGACTTTCCATAAGAATTACCTGAAAGCATTAGTTGGGTTTCAAAGCGAAGAGTTGAAGAACAGTTACCTGTTAGCCGGCCGTAAAAACTACTATTACGAAGGGTATGAAGAACTTATAAATGGTGACGTCAGCACCGCATCGAATTCCAGTTCAAAATATGCATGGTCTATGTTGTCCTACTTCTTTAGACTCAACTATGCGTATGACGACAGATATCTGTTTGAAGTCAATGGTCGCTACGATGGCACTTCAAGATTCAAGAAAGGGCATCGCTGGGGCTTCTTCCCTTCGGTATCCGCCGGATGGAGAATATCCGAAGAGAGTTTCTTTGAATCGGCTAAAAGCGTAGTAAGCAATCTGAAACTAAGGGCCTCCTATGGAGAATTAGGGAACCAGGCAATCAGCGGCTATTATCCTTATGCTTCATCCATAGGAAGCACCAGCACTTATGGATATTGGTTTGATAAAGAGCTTGCATCAGGTGTTGCACAGATTCAATTGGCCAATGAAGCAATAACCTGGGAAAAATCAAAACAAATTAATGCAGGTATCGATATTGGCATGTTTAATAACCGTTTGAATGCAACCTTCGATTATTATATAAAAAACATCACAGATATGCTTCAGCAATTCCCCGTTCCATTATTCGTAGGAATGACGGCTCCATGGGAAAACGCCGGTTCGATGAGAAACAGCGGCTGGGAACTTTCGCTATCCTGGCAAGACCGTATCGGTAATGTGAACTACTACGTCAAAGGAAATCTCTCTGATGTAAAAAACAAAGTAATAGACTTATATGGGAAAGAATACGTAGGTACCACAACAATAACCAAAGAAGGCGAAGAATATAACTCATGGTACGGATACGTTGCCGACGGTTATTTCCAAAACCGGGAAGAGATTAACAACTCTCCTGTATACGGCGGTAATCCCAACAATATAAAACCGGGATATATTAAATATAAAGATATCAGCGGTCCGGAAGGAGTACCTGATGGGAAAATAGATAACTACGACCGCACGATACTCGGTAACTCTACTCCGCGGTATGAATTCGGACTGACATTAGGCGGCGATTGGAAAGGCCTTGATTTCTCCTTATTCTTTCAGGGAGTGGGTAAAAGAGATGTATATTACTCCGGAGCAGGGGCACGTGCTTTATCCGGTAATTACACAATATATAAATATCAACTGGATTATTGGACCGAAGACAACCCTAATTCAAGATTCCCAATATTACTTGAAGACCCCAGTGGAACAAATCCAAACAATATGATATCAAGCTTTTGGGTAAAAAGCGGAGCCTATTGCCGCCTGAAAAATATTGTATTGGGATATACGCTACCGCAAACATGGATACAGAAAGCCGCACTATCCAAAGTGAGAATTTATGCAAGTGCACAAAATCTGTTTACCATAAAAAATAACTTCTATGAAGGTTTCGACCCTGAAAACAACATCGGATCAGGTGCAAGCTGCTATCCGTTGAACAAGACATTTATATTCGGACTCAATGTGGAATTTTAATTGATGAAAAAAGATGAAAAAGACAACCTTATATAGTTTAATAGCTACGTTTTTTATCACCATGGGTACTACCTCATGTGCCGATTTTCTCGACCAGGAAAATCCGGCCTACGATGCCGAAGGATTCTATGCAACCGAAGCAGGATTAAAAGAAGGCGTTACCGGTATTTACCCTCTTTTATACTTCGATATGAACTGGGCAGTGCCTGCATGCATCGTTCTCGACCATTATACGGCATACGGACTCGAACAAGATGAAAATAGTTCGATTGGTGCAGGGGGAACGTTAAACCCCGACAATGGAAAGATTCAGGCGTTCTGGACCGGAGAATATCAAATAGCCGCCCGTGCCAATTCTGTAATTTACGGTGCCAAAGATGCCGTAGCGGGAATGAGCGATGTGGCCAGGCAGTATTATGCCGAGGCACGCGTACTAAGAGCTTATGCCTATTATAACCTTATATCGGCATTCGGCGATGTACCTTTCTTTACTGCTCCCGTAACTATCGATGAATACAAGGTAGGACGTACTCCGAAAGGAGAGATTCTCGATTTTCTGATAGAAGACCTGAACGATGCTGCCGATTATCTACCGTGGACCGCAACCCAACGGGGACGGGTGGACAAAGCCGTCGCATACGGATTGATAGCACGTATGGGCTTATTTGGCGGAAGCTTTAATGTAGAAAACAAAGCCACCGAGTACTTCAGCATAGCTGCCGATGCAGCAGGTAAGGTGATCGGTAAACGTAAATTGGCACCCAAATTCTCCGACTTGTTCAATCTGACCGGCCAGGCTAAGAGTGAAGTCCGGGACGAACTGTTATGGGAATTAATGTATTCTACAAACGGTACGAAAAAATTGCATACGGTAGGTTATGGGCATTCATCGCGTAACTATGCATCATCAGTACGTTTCCCGAGTTCTCTGATTGCAGATACTTACGAATGTATCGATGGAAAACGTATAGACGAATCTCCTCTTTATGACCCGAAACAGCCTACATTGAACAGAGACCCGCGTTTTAATGCCACGCTGGCAGGACATGGCGACACGATAAACTATACCATTACCGACGGTAATAACCCTCAGAAATTTATTCTCAACATTTATGATGATAAGACCCGGTTCTATCCGCGTAGAAATGCCTGGTACACTGCACCGAATGTAGATGTTACCACCACCAGCCCATCACTTGTGAATAGTGGAGTAGGATACTTATGGCGCAAATATGCGGATGAAAATACCGAGCTGCTCATGAGCTCTTCGAGCAATCTAATTCTGATGCGTTACGCCGAAATACTCCTTTCATATGCCGAAGCCAAAATTGAACTCAATGAGTTAGACGAATCGGTATATTCGGCCATTAACGAAGTACGCAAACGCGCCGGAATGCCGGAGGTTTCGACAGACAGGAAAGGAGATCAAAACAAAATGCGACAGTTAATACGGCGCGAACGCAAAGTTGAACTGGCACTCGAAGGGTTACTCTTCGTTGATGTTCGGCGCTGGGGTATAGGCGATATGCTTAATGAGCATCCTTCTTACGGACAACCTAAACCGGACATCAGATACGAAGGATTAGAGCCAACCGACATTCCTGACTTTAAGACTGACGAACGGCACGACCTCAATGATATTCCTTCGTATGAGGCTTATAAAGACAAACTCAGGGTGCGCGACAGAAACAGATATTGGGATCCGAAATTCACATGGTGGCCTATCCCACGTTTGGAAACAGACCGCGACCCGAATCTTACTAACCCTGATTATTGATAATCACCATATAATACCCATAAACTCATAGATTATGACGAAAAGTTGTTTAATATCTATTCTTGTCTCTCTCGTAAGCTTGACTGCATCGTGGGGCCAAGCCAAAGGTACGCAAATTACCGAAACCGACTCGACCGTGACACTCCGGAATAGCAAAGTGAGAGTTGAATTTCCTAAGGGCGGAGCTTTCGATATCTCGAAACTCACCCTTAGCGGAAAAGAATTAATATTGGGCAAAGGATATAATACTGTTCCGTGGACACTCACCTATAAAGGTCCCCAAGGAGAAAATCCGGTGCTTTTCCCTTCTCATGGAGAATATGCCGGATGGTCAAAAGAAACAAAAAACGGTAATACCGCCATTGCTTTCAAGTGGAACATGAGACTCACTTACAATGACTTGGTCCCGGTGGTAATGACTGTTTCTGTTCCTGACGATTCAGAACTTGTCTATTGGGATATCCAGGCGGGTACTCCCGAAGGTTGGCTGATAAGTAATACCCAGTTTCCACGCATAACCGTAACGCGTCCTGATGATGCCAAATTAATCACCTCAGCAGGCTGGGGTGCGGAGTACGACCTGAAAAACCCTCAGGTATATGCTTCAAGCTACCCTTCGGTAACCGGTTCTATGCAGCTCCTGCTTCTTCACAATTCCGACGGTTCAGTCTATTACGCTACCGAAGATAAAGAAGCTTGCGGCAAAGACTTCAGAGCTGCCGTAGGCGAGAAGAGTGTTACTCTATTAACAGATATTGTAGCTTCCGAAGGTTGGTCGGACGATACAACCGAAACATTCACTGTTCCATGGCCAACAGTCATCGGATATTCAAACATCGGTTGGCAAGATGCCGTAACGAAATGGTACCGCCCTTTCACTTTCACTACCGAATGGGGAAGTAAACCTTTGGCATCCCGTAATATACCACAGTGGCTCCTGGATACCGATATCTGGATTAGAGCGAAAGGAGTAAACGATACCGTAAGAAGTGCCGTAAATAAAGCCATCGATCTGTATGGCAAAAACACCTTTGTTCACTGGTACTTCTGGCACCATTATCCTTATGATACGCATTATCCCGACTACTTCCCGCCCAAAGCCGGCTTTGCCGACATGATAGCTGAAGTAAGAAAAAGAGGTTGTCATACCGTTCCCTATATTAACGGCCGGTTGTGGGATCCTGCCAGTGACAGCTATAAAGCTTTGAACGGGGCTTCTGCCTCGTGCAGAAAGCCAGACGGTACACTTTATACCGAAATTTACCCAACGTCACAGGTATTGAACACTGTTACCTGTCCCGCATCCGGACTGTGGCAAAACATTATAACCGACCTTGTAATAAAAATCCAAAAAGAGTTGAAAACAAACGGAGTATATATCGACCAGATAGCGGCAGCAGCCCCTCAGCCTTGCTGGGCTACCAACCATGGACATGCTCGCGGTGGAGGTGATTACTGGCATAAATCTTACCGCCATCTGATGGACTCTCTCCGTACTCATCACCTGGAACCGGGAAACATACTTATAAGCGAGGAAAATGCGGAATGCTACATCGACATGTTCGATTTGTTGCTTACAGTCAATTCTCCTCACAACGGCTGTAAGATTGTGCCTTTGTTCCCGATGGTTTATTCCGACAGACTCATCACCTCGGCTTATACTTACTCTCCTACCGACAGAGTGAATCGTGGTGATTTCCTGTATCAAACCATGCAATGCTTCCTGTATGGCTCCCAATTAGGATGGGTAGATCCTACCCTGTTAATGAAAGACGAAGCCAAAAGAGAAGCTAATTTTTTAAAGACTCTTTCTACGTTACGCAAAAAACAACATGACGTTTTTGTTGGCGGAAGATATATAAAAGAAATCATTCCGGAAGGAGATAATCCGGCAATAGATGTCCCCGGATTCGGAGAGATGAATGTTGTCGCCGGTTCCGAGTGGCTCTCTTCTAAAGGTCAGAAAGTTCAATATTACGTGAATATGGACAGTATCGACCATGAAATAGTATTGCCTGACCATAAAAAGATTACTGTAAAAGCCCTGCAAGGCATAAGAATAAATTTATAGAGTCATGAAAAACAGATATTCTTTACCATTATTTTTATTGAGTTGCCTCACATTCAGCTCTTTTGCTTCCAATACCTGGAAACTGCAAAATGTCGAATATCGTGTGGATACTTTATCACACGTAGTAATAGGTCCCGGAACTACCCAAACAACTTTAGCTCTGGAAGGACCGGTGAAGCTACGTGTGTTCTACACAACCACCGATATGACTAACCCGAATGTAAACCTGAAATTAATAATGGGGAAAGATAATCTGACAAGCAACGTAACCGTACCGAACATGCCGGCCTCTCACAACGATCCCGAAAATATATATTTTGCCGGGGTGAATGCCGATTTCATTGGTGGTATGGGCCCTGTAGGTACAACTGTGGCAGATGGCGAACTCTATAAGAGTTATAAGGGAACCGGCTGGTATGCAATAGGTATTGATAAAGATAAAAAATTCTGCTCCGGAGCTCCTTATACAACGTTCAAATTAGTCTCGCCAAATGCCGGACAGGCATCTATCAAAGCTGTCAATGCAGTACGTAGCGATAATGAACTGATATTATTCACTTCGCGTAAAGGAAGTACTACAGGTACCAAAGGTGCGGGAGTAGAAGTAGGAGCTGTACCTGTCGACGGCCCGTTGAAAGCAGAGGGAGCAACCAAAATGCGTGTCACCATTGCACCGGTCAAAGACGTTGGTAATATGTCGATTCCGGAAGGAGGGTTTGTCTTATCCGGAACAGGATTTACAGCAAATACATTAGCCAAAATGCAATTGGGTGAAGAGTTTGAAGTGACTCCGACCCTCTATTTTGACAACGTAGTAAAAACAGATATCACAGAAATGTGCGGCGGATGCCCGATGCTGTTGCAGGGTGGTAAAATTCTTGAAACGCAAGGTGCATTGGATCATCTGGCCAACCGGGAACCCCGTACGGCAATAGGCTATAATTCGGATGGGACAAAAGCCATACTACTGGTTGTCGATGGCCGCCAAACAGGAGTATCGGTCGGTGTACCTTCAAAAGACCTGGCTGCAATCATGCTCAATCTGGGATGTACGGAAGCTCTGAATTTCGATGGCGGCGGTTCCTCTACTTTATATGTCAAAGAGTTGGGAGTGGTCAATACACCAAGCGAAGGGAGCCTGAGAGCAGTCAAAAACGGACTGTTTATCACAACTCCCGTCACCGAAGACAAGGTAATAGCAGAAATTCGCTTTGCCGACTATACTAAGAAAGTAGAACGCAATAGTTATTACTCTCCGGTGATATACGGCTACAATGCACAGGGTGTGCTGATTGATACGAATGTAAAAGGAATCATGCTTTCCTGCAGTGCGAAATTGGGAAAAGTACAGGAAAACGGGAATACGGTATTGTGTAATGGCACAGGTACTCAACCACTAACCGCCTCTTTAGACGAATTGACATCAACAGTCCTTGTTACAGTAGAAAGTTCCGGAACAGGGATAACTTCCATAGCCGATGGAGACAAGGATGTGAATATCTACCCCAATCCCATAAGAACAGGAGAGCAAGCCCGTATCAATTTCAACGGAAGTGCAAAAATAAATATTTATAATGCTACCGGACAATTGGTAAACAGTTTCAATTGTGAAAATAGCGAAGACGCAGCGGTAACACTACCGACCGAATCGCTAAGCCCAGGTTTTTATATGATTTCAATATCAGGTAAAACCTCCAACAAGATAGCCAAATTACTGATACAGTAATTCAATCAAAAATAGTTCTATTGTTTAACTTAAATTTCAAAGGTGATGAAAAAACAATTACTTACAGCAGCGTTAATGCTAACCGGCATGTTCGCTTTGACTCCTTCTGTTGCAGATGCGAAGTCTACTATGGATTCAAATCTTACTTTGTTATGGATGAACACGGATGTGGCTCCATTGACATTGGACGTACGCCAGGGTTTTGGTAGAGATGGAAAATTCTATCTTCAAAACAAGGCAGCCAAGACAATCGAAGTATGGAATGAAACCGGAAAAATCCAAGAGATTCCTTCCGGAGCAGGTACTAACATTACTTTCGATGATGCAGGAAACATCCTCGTACGTATCGGTACATTTCCCGATCCTTTCAACAAGGATATCAATGAATTGAGAATTATTCCTGCCGACGGCTCAGCAACGATAGATATTGCATTAAGCGGTATCACAGGAGGACGTTTGGACTTTTGGGGGCATGTTCAAGGCAATGTACTTGATAAGGAAACCGGCGGTATCATATACATGGGTACCACCTATTATCCCCAGCTGGTTGAAATACCTATCATAGACGGTAAACAAGATGTGGCCAACACATACACTTACACATATGCAAGCCCCTTCGAAATTGCAGGAAACTTTGCCACTACTACGATCATCTCAGCTTGGGAAGGAAAAGAGAATGTGTCTATTTTAAGTCCGTTATTTAATAAGACGAATTGCAATTCCATCCAGAAGCTATCATTGGATGAAGATGGAAACTGGTCGCACGACTCTTATTATATAACACCCCGCCACAGCGGATGTGCAGGATTCTATATCTTCAAACTCGGAGGACAAGATTACATCGTATATCCTTCCGGCTCGAACAATGCCGATGGTTTCACCGTATCAAAACTGGCTACGAAAGCTATTTCTGATGTTGAAGAGAGTGATGAATCGGTAAGAATAGCAACAAAATATTCAGAACAAAAAGATGATGGTAATCCCATGTATATCGGCAACGCTTTCTACGGAAATCATCTTTCGGCTGAAGCTATCAGCGAAACCCAGGCTCATATTTATCAATACTTCCCCAGTGGATACATTGCAAAATATTTATTCACAGTGGATGGTGGTACCGGTGTTGCAAAAGTAGAAGTTCCCAAAGCAACAATTATCGGTGGTAAGGGTGAAATAACCATTGAAGGAGAACCGACTTTTATCGAAGTTTATACCATTGGCGGTACTCTTATAAGCCGAAACCAAAACAACGTTAAGTGTATTCCGGGAACATATATTGTTAAAACTGATAACAATGTAACTAAAGTTATGGTTAAGTAAATGCCATTCGTTCAAATATCATTTTCTTAACATAACCAGTTACACAGGATAACAGAGAGAAGAGGTTGTAGTATTTTCTTTCTACAGCCTCTTTTTATCAATCACATTTACCTAACTATAAGAAACCATCTACACCATGAAGAAAGCCATAATACCTATATTATACGCTCTCGTCTTTTCATTTGGCAACGTACTGGCCGGTAATAAGCCATTGCCTAAAGATATAAATTCGATTATAAACCAACTTACTCTGGAGCAAAAAGCCCGGCTTCTGGTAGGATGTACGGGTAGTGATAACGGCTTAAGCCACATGGTTGCAGGTTCTGCAGGATATACCTTTCCTATCGATTCTTTAGGTATTCCCTCCATCAACCTGGCAGATGGACCGGTAGGTGTACGAATCACCCCTGTTCCATCGAATTGGAAATACATCATATATGATTCTCTGGGCATCCCCTCTGCAGGCAAGGCAGAAAACCCGGCAAGCGGGAAATCCCCCTCCCCCTATCCAACTAAAAAATACACCTCTTATTGCACCTGTTTCCCCTCTACTACCGCATTAGCCGCCACCTGGAACAAAGACATAGCACGGCTGGAAGGCAATGCAATAGGCGATGAAGCCAGGGCATATGGTGTCGACATCGTACTTACACCGGGAATCAATATCATGCGCAATCCTCTTTGCGGACGCAATTTTGAATATTTCTCCGAAGACCCTTACCTCTCAGGTATCATGGGAGCAGCCATGATTAACGGAATTCAGGACAAAGGCATTGGAACCAGCTTAAAACATTTTATAGCCAATAATCAGCAAACCGGAAAACTCTATAACGACGCACGTATCTCGCAACGCGCACTACGGGAAATTTATCTCAAAGGATTCGAAATCTGTATCAAAAACTCCGATCCATGGACCGTAATGGGTTCTTATAACAAAATAGGAGGTAAATATACTCAGGCAAATCCGGAGTTACTTAAAACAATTCTTCGTGATGAGTGGAAGTATGACGGACTGATAGTGACCGATTGGTATAAGAAACGGGATACTGTCGACCAGCTTAACGGTGGAACAGATTTAATGATGCCGGGAGAACAATCTCAAATAGACGAAATAATAGCCGGAGTAAAAAGTGGCCGGATCAGTGAAGTTACTTTAAACGAAAGTGTAAAATATACGTTGGAACTCATTTTCAAATCCATCTCTTATAAAAACTGGAAGTATACAGAAGCTCCCGACCTTTCCGAAAATGCAGAATTAGCGCGTAGTATAGCCACCGAAGGAATGGTATTACTGAAGAATGACAACTCTTTTCTTCCCATACCCAAAGGGACTAAAATTGCTCTATTCGGTGCTACTGCATACAAGTCTATTGCAGGCGGTACAGGTTCATCGAATGTAAATAAAGCCCATATTACTGATATATCTACCGGACTTGAAAATGGCGGCTATCAACTCAACAACAGATTGAAAGGAATCTACACAAAATTCGTAGAATTCCAGAATGATCTTCTTGATAAACACCCCCAAAGTACTGACTGGGAAAAATTATCTTATAACAGAACAGTCATTCCCGAAATGGATCTGACAAAAGCAGAAAATACCATCGAACAGGAAGCTAAAAATTCTGATATCGCACTAATCGTTATCGGCAGAGGCTCCGGAGAAGAATCCGACAGAAGGTTAGAGGGAGATTTCTATCTTACTCCCGAAGAAAAATTTATGATCGAAAAAGTATCCTCCCAATTTCATGCTTTTGGGAAAAAAGTAGCCGTAGTAATGAATGTCTGCGGCGTAATGGAAATGAATTCCTGGAAAGAGAAACCGGACGCTATACTGCTGGCATGGTTTCCGGGGCAAGAATGTGGAGATGCCATAACAGATATAATTAGTGGAAAAGTAAACCCTTCCGGGAAACTTCCGATGACTTTCCCGACAGATTATTTCGATATTCCTTCTTCTAAAAACTTTCCGATAGTGGGAGCGACCAAGAGTGGTAAGAATTTCGATTATACCAATTATGAAGAAGATATATGGGTGGGCTACCGTTACTTTAATACAGTAAAGCAATCGATTGTTTATCCTTTCGGATATGGGTTATCCTATACTGATTTCTCTTTCAGTAAACCAAAAATCGAAAGAACAAATAACAAGTGGGTAGCAAGTATTGAAGTGACCAATACAGGTAATGTCTCTGGTAAGGAGGTAGTACAACTCTATATTTCTGCTCCTGAAACCTTCATTCAAAAACCCGGTATAGAATTAAAAGCCTTTGGAAAAACCCGGGAGTTAAAACCCGGAGATAGTGAAATAATAAAACTTCAGTTTACCGATTATGATATAGCTTCATTCGATGAAAACAATTCGCAATGGCTTACGTCAAAAGGAAAATATCTTCTGTCTTTCGGTTCTTCAAGCAATGATCTTAAGGCTACTATTCCATTCAGTATCCGTAAAGATAAAACCTGGAAAGTGAATGATGTACTAAAACCCGTTGAGAAAGTAAACGTTATGAAACTCTCCATTAAATAACCGGTTTACAAAAAACGATTACTACCATTATTGAAAAAAGTCATGACTGATAAAAAGAAAAGAATGTTTATCACAACACTTAAAAAAAGATATATAACACTTATAGCCATAATAAGTAGCCTCACCGGAGTAAATACGACACTAGCTGCTTACCAGACTGATGTAATATCAGATATGGCTCTTATCTATCAGGGAGGTACCCATCGCCCCGAATGGACAGAAGACGAACTGCGGCCTTACGTTATACACACCTTTGCCGATGGGCATATGGACTGGTTTTTCGACTCTTTTCTATTTTTTGAGTTTACAGATAGCTGGCAGATAGCATTCGGATATAATTATGGAGCACGAAATGCCCGAAAGAGTGATTGGGAATGGTTACTCAACAGAATCTTTGAAAAAGGTAAATCTCTCGATGCACTGAATTCGTGTATCGAACACTATAAAACGATTATCGGAGAACCTCAGTTTAAACACAAAATAGTATTGGGGGTAGTATCGCCGATCACCGATCAAACCGATTGGGGAAACCTTGATGGAGAAGTATTAAACTTTGCACATCGGAATGACCAGATAAAAGCTGCAAAATGGTACATTGACCAACTCATGGAACGGTTTAACGAAGGAGCATACGAGAATCTCGAACTAACGGGGTTTTATTGGCTTGAAGAGAGTACTGCTAAATGCGGAGATTTACCCAAAGACGTAAGTGACTATATCCACCAACTGGATAAACGATTTTACTGGATTCCATACTGGAATGCCCAGGGGTATAACTTATGGAGAAAGTTAGGATTTGATACTGCTTTTTTACAACCCAATCATTTCTTTAACAAAGAGATAGCAGATGACCGCCTCCTTCAGGCATGCAATACTGCAAATAAATTCAATATGGGATTGGAAGTAGAGTTCGATAGCCGTGTATTGTATGAGAATGAAGATTCATATTACAGCAGACTGGAGAGTTACATCAATGCTTTTGAAACGAATAACGTCTTTGAAAATTCGGCAATAGCCTATTACTCAGGAACAAAAGGTATACTTGATATGTATCGTTCAAATTCTATTGAAAATACTCTCATTCTTGATAGAATAGCCAATCATATATTAAAGAGGCGCAGCCGGAGTGTAGGCATTGAAACGACCAATGACCCTAAAACTGATGTTATCGTGGCAGGGGGTGTCGGAGAATTACGTATAGAGGGAATCGCCGAATCGATTAAGATATACACTATAAATGGAATACTTGTCAGTGAAAATACCAGAAAGCTACAATGCGCACCAGGTGTTTATATAGTAAAAATTGACAGAGAAACCAGGAAGGTGATTGTACGATAATAAATTGTATTTCAAAAATAAAAACTTACTTATAAAAAGAACAAACATGAAAAAGATTTTATATTTCTTAGTGATACTAATCATTACAGCTCCTATACACTTGATAGAGGCTCAAAACAGTCAAGGAAATAAGTACAAAACCAGTAAGATCAGAGATCTTGCATTAATATACCAGGGAGGTGTACAGAGAATCGACTGGACTCCTGATCAGTTTGTCCCGTATGTCACCCATCAGTTTGCCAACGGCACGAAAGACTGGTTATTCGATGGCTTTCTGTTCCTCGAGTTTGCCGATGGTAAAGGTCATAATTATGCTTATGGATATGCCAAAAAGCAGGCACGAAAAATAGAATGGGAATGGCTTCTCGACAGGTTGTTTGAAAAAGGGAAAGCGCTGGATGCATTAAACCAATGCATTGAAAATGAGAAAAAAAATATCGGAAAACCATCCTTTAAACATCAAGTCATTTTAGGAATTGCTATACCATTACCTAAACAAAAAGACTGGGGAAGCATCGATGGAAATTCTCTTGATTTCAACCTGCAGTCTGACCAGGTTAAAGCAGCCCAATGGTATATAGACCAACTCATGACCCGTTTCAAGAAAGCTAAATACAAAAATCTGGAACTTGCCGGTTTCTACTGGGTAGATGAAGATATAGCAACCTGTAAAGATCTTCCTAAATATGTAAGTCAATACATCCACTCAAAGAAAAAGGAGTTTGTATGGATACCCTACTGGAAGGCTAAAGGATACGAACAGTGGAAAGACTTGGGATTTGACATCGCATATCAACAACCGAACCATTTCTTCACAAAGGACATCCCGGACTCCCGGCTGGACGAAGCTTGTGAACTTGCTTTGAGCAATGGAATGGCTATGGAATTCGAATGTGACAGCAAAGCTCTTTATGATTGTGAGGACTCTTCGTATGACAGAATGTTAGCCTACATCGAAGCATTCGAGAAGCACAATGTATTTGAAACCTCTGCCATCGCATATTACACCGGAAGCAAAGGATTTATTGACATGTATAATTCTACTTCCCCGGAAGATAAGAAGATTATGGATCGCCTGGCACGTCATATTACTGCCCGTAGAAATATGAAAGCATTAACCAAATAGATGAACCGGATTATATTAATTATATGTATGTTTATCTCCCTATCGTCTTATTCTCAAAACGAACTGAGCATAATAAAGAAGATAGGGGAGGATGTATATATATCTTCTATGATCGATGACCGTCATGAAATAAACTACTGGTTCAAAAAATGCATGGCCAATGATTTATTTACATTTTACCGTGTTTCCATTACTTCCGATTCCACTAATACTCAAATAGTAAATGAAACCTATAGCGATAATATAGGTCCATTTAACATTCTGGAAGGCGGTTGGTGTGGCGGTAACCATCTGTTCCTGGATGAAAAAACCAAAACAGCCGAAACATTTTCTATCAAATTGTATGCTGATGGGCGTAGTATCACTACTGACACTACGCTCAAAGCGCATACAATTAAAATTGAAGTAAAAAATTATATTATTAACCCGCTCAGTGCAAAAGAAAAAGATAATCAGATATACTTCACCGACACGCTGTGCACTGAAAGTGTAAACTACACAGTAAACGGTAATAGTATCCAGGTGGATTTATCCCATGATTATACCAATAGAATCCCGGTTATAATAGAAAAATATTATGGAATGCAATCCATGTTTAAAAACGAAAAGCAACTTCTTACTCCTTCTGGTGAATATCCGTATTGGACTGACATAAAAAAAGTAAATAGATTCAAGAAAAAAGATTTCCCCCGTTTCAACCGGTATATTGAAAAGGGCGATTCTTACTTTCAGTCCTCCTTTCTCCTCAATCGCAGTTTGGGAACACACAATGAACTTCCTGATGATGATATTATTTTCATAGGTAATTCATGGACCAAATGCTATCATAAACTGATAGGAAACGTACCACGTACTGCCGGTGACTACGATTCATGGAGTGGAGTTTATACCTGGATTACGACACCACTACTCGACAATGAGTCCGCATTCGCCTATGACGGATTTATTGATGGGGAAAAAGCTATCTTCTTCTGCAATAATATAAAAGGGAACTTTACCTTTCCTTTCCCGGAAAGTATAGAATACAAGAAAATAAACTTTATAGAAAACTCCTCTGATTCTAAAATCAAAAGGAAAAACGGTTTTATTTATCTTCCTTGCAACTCACCGGGGAGTGTAATTATCTCATTGAAAAAATAATCCCAAATTTTAGAATATATGAAAAGGAAACTAACATTGATTTACTTAACAGGACTTCTTACAATTGGTATTACAAATACAAATGCCCAGCCAAAGGTCGTCGCCCACCGTGGACACTGGGATACCGAAGGTTCAGCACAAAACTCCATCAGAGCACTAATCAAAGCTGATTCTATTAAATGCGATGCATGTGAATTTGATGTATGGTTAACGGCCGATAAACAGCTTATAGTAAATCATGACGACGTTATAAATGGTTATGAAATAGAAACCACTTCCTCTGATACAATCCTCAGTCAAAAGTTAAAAAACGGAGAATTTTTGCCCTCATTAAGTCAATTTCTCGATGTCGCAAAACTCCTTACAATAGATCTTGTATTAGAAATAAAGCCTCACAAAAATAAAGAGCACGAAGCAGAAGCCGTCAAAATGGTACTCACCATGGTACAAGAAAAAGGTTTGGAAGAGAAAACATCCTACATAACATTCTCCAGAAATGCTTTTGATGAGCTTGTAAAACAAACCCGACGGCCAATTCTTTACCTGAATGGAGTGGCTCCGGATGTACTAAAAAGCATTGGTGGAACGGGAGCCGACTATCACATCAATGTATTCAAGAAAAATCCCGAATGGATAAAACAACTTCATAATTTAGGGCTTGAAGTTAACATCTGGACAGTTAGTGATCCTGAAGGGATTCAATGGTGCATCGACAATGGTGCCGACTATATTACTACCAACAACCCAAAATTAGTACAGAAAATGATTAAACAAAAATGATAAAAGAACACTATAAATAGCGGCGGTATTAAACAGCTATTTTGCATAGAAGATAGAAAAAAAATCATTTATAATGCAAAAATTACTATATTTGTGTTGGAGAGTAAGAACCAATGCATATAAATAAAGAACAGGAAAACTCATTTTCACCCTCAAACAGGCAAGAAAATCATCTTTGGATTGATTTCATAAACGGAGATGATAAAAGTTTTGAACTGATTTACAAGAAGTATGTCGGGGTTCTTTTTCGTTATGGCATTCAATTCACTCAAGACGAAGATATTGTAAAAGATGCTATACATGATGTTTTCGTCCGCATATACAAGAATCGTATACAATTGAAGAAAGAGGTTAATATCAAATTCTATCTTTTCACCGCACTCAAGAATAGCCTGTATAATACGTTTAAACGCGAAATGGTATTCGAGAAACTCGGAGAACAGGAATTATATAATATATTAGACCATTCAGATGAAAACAAAGCGTTGTCAAGTCTGGAACAGGAATCGACAAGAAAAATAATCCTGCAACTAATGAACCAACTGACGGACCGGCAACGCGAAGTCATTTATCATCGCTTCATAGAAGAACTCTCTATGGAAGAGATAGGTGTCCTGATGCAAATGAATACTCAGTCCGTACAAAATCTCATTCAACGTTCATTAAAAAAAATGCGCGAAAGTCAGTTACCTCTTCCTCTATCTATCTCATTGTTATACAAAGCTATAGAAGCTGTATAACCTATTTCCGAACAACTACTTTTTCACTTTTACTAAAAAAAATCACTTAAGGTGAGTATGTTTTCCTCTACCAATTGTATTCTGTATGTTACCGTAAACACAAGAAAGGATTAAAGCATACATGAATTATAAAGGCTGCACATATAAAGAACTACTACAGGATGATTTTTTCCTGGAATCACAGCTTACTCCAACGGATGAAAGTATCCGTTTCTGGAATACTCTCATAGAGAATGACGAGGCATTAGCTTCTGAAATCAACCGGGCACAGGAAATTATTTGCAGAATACCTTTCCGAAAAAAAGAAATTTCAGCAGATGCGCAAGATGAATTACTAAACAGAATTAATCAAAGCATTGAAGTTACTAAAAAGGAAAAGAGTAAAAAGCATTTATGGATCACTATATCAGCAGCAAGTATCGCATTATTCTGTATATTGGGTTGGACCTACTACAGTGATTTTTACTCAAATGATAATTTAATGGCCATTGAAGAAGTAGCAAAGCCCACCCAGCTTCCCTCAGAAGTACAATTAATACGAAGTGACAACAACGAGATGACTATCCAGGGAGAAGAATCCGTCATTCAATATGATGAAAAGGGTACGCTTTCTATCAATTCCGAAAAAGTGGCTACTAAAGAAAATGACAAACCGGAAAAAAAGCAATCGAAATTCAATCAGTTAATTGTACCACCATGCAAACGCTCATTCTTGGCACTCTCAGATGGGACCAATATATGGGTAAGTGCCAATAGCCGTGTCGTTTATCCGGAAATATTTGAAGACGATAAGCGGGAAATTTTTGTAGAGGGAGAAGTATATCTGGAAGTATCACCAGACAAGAAAAAGCCATTTATAGTAAAAACAAATCAACTGGATATAAATGTATTGGGAACAAGTTTCAATGTATCTGCTTATGAAGGAGACAGTAATACGGCAGTAGTGCTTGTCAGCGGAAAAGTAAACATTCATACCCAAAATAATCTGGAGGCAACGCTCGCACCAAGTGATATGCTTTGCTTTGAATCCGGTAAGATTTCCCAAAGTAAAGTCAACACAGAAAATTACACCTCCTGGCGTTATGGTACTTACATGTTTGATAACGAAGAGTTTTCTGTCATATTAAACAAACTGTCCAAATATTACGGTCGGAAAATAGTATGGACGAAAGGAGTTGGAAAACTTCATGGTTCGGGAACACTCAATTTAAAAGATGATATATTTAAACTGCTAAAAGGTCTGGAAGCTGCAGCACCAATAACCTTTACTCCAAAAAGTGATGAAATATTTGTAGATGTTAAACCCTAAAAAAAAGTAAATTTATGATAACTTAGAAAAGCACAATAACCCTAAAAAAAACCGGACGATACTGCAATATCATCCGGCTGTAGATTTCTAATAACTGGACTGACTGCAACCAGTCCAATTTTATTCAAACAAAAATCATTGTAAATGTATGAAAAACATATGTATAATTGGCAAAAACAGATGCCAATTAAATAAATTTATGAAAATCGGTCTTATAACTTTCTTAGCCACTACATGCATAATCATCGACTCATTTGCAAACAGTAGCTATGCCCAGGCAACACATATTTCTATAGATGTTGAAAACACGACTTTAAAAGAAGTATTCAGAGAAATAGAAAGAAACAGTGAATTTGTAATTTTTTACTTAGAAGAAGACGTAGATTCCAATAGAAAAGTATCCTTAAAAGTCAAGAACCAGACAGTAGACAAAGTTCTTGACAAAGTATTGGCAAAAACCAATAATTCTTATCTGATAGACGACAAGCAAATCTTTATTACCAAAAAGGAGAAAATGGCTTCTCCGGGTATTCCGGCCGTCACTCAACAAAAGGTAACCGTGAAAGGAGTGGTAACAGATATAAACGGCGAAAAGCTCCCCGGTGCTACCGTTGTAGTAGAAGGTACTCCCAGGGGAGCTATTACAGATATTGACGGTACTTACACTATCGACGTAAATAAGAACGAGAAACTTACTTTTTCTTATCTTGGAATGGCGAGCCAGACAATTGCTGTCGGAGATAAAAAGATTATCAATGTAACACTGAAAGAAAAGGAAGATATGCTGGAAGAAGTAACAATCGTTGCTTTTGGAAAGCAAAAAAAGGAGAGTGTAATCTCCTCCATCCAGACAGTACATGTCAAAGACCTGCGAGTTCCCTCCAGTAATCTGACAACAGCCCTTTCAGGACGTATAGCCGGAGTCATTTCTTATCAGACGAGTGGTGAACCGGGACAGGACAATGCGGAATTCTTTATCCGTGGTGTAACCTCTTTTGGTGCAGGGAAGGTAGACCCGCTTATCCTGATTGACAATGTGGAAGTATCTTCCAATGACCTGTCACGGCTACATCCGGACGATATTCAAAGTTTCTCTATTCTGAAAGATGCCACGGCAACTGCTTTGTACGGTGCTCGCGGTGCAAACGGCGTAATCCTCGTTACAACCAAAGAAGGAAAAGAAGGGAAGATAAAAGTCTCCTTCCGTGTGGAAAATTCCTTTTCTTCACCCACCAAGAAAATAGAGATGGCAGACCCCATCACTTATATGCGGCTTGCCAACGAAGCAGTAACCGCCCGGAATCCCCTGGCTCCGGTACCTTACTCAAACAGCAAAATCGATAATACCATCCGCAGAACAAATGAGTATGCTTATCCGGCAGTAGACTGGATGAAGATGCTGACCAAAGATGTAGCCATCAATCAAAGAGCCAATCTGAATATTTCGGGAGGTGGCAAAGTAGCCCGGTATTATATTGCAGGTTCTTTCTCTCAGGACAATGGTATTCTGAAAGTAGACAAGCGCAACAACTTTAATAATAATATCAATCTGAAAAAGTATCTGATCCGTTCTAATATAAACATCAATCTGACCAAAACGACAGAAGCAATCGTTCGTGTACATGGTACTTTCGATGATTATTCGGGACCTATCAGAGGAGGTAGCGAAATGTACAGGAATATTCTGAATGTAAGCCCTGTACGTTTTCCTGCTTATTACGAACCGGATAAAACCTATGCCGGTACTACCCACATCCTGTTTGGTGGTAATGAGGGGGTGCAATATATGAATCCCTATGCCGAAATGGTAAAGGGTTACAAGCAGGAAAGCAAAACAGTAATGATGGCCCAGATGGAATTGAAACAGGATTTTGGAAAATGGGTAAAAGGGTTGACAGGCCGCTTGTTGGGTAATACAATCCGTACTTCCGGTTTTGATGTGACACGAGCATACAGTCCGTTCTACTATGAATCAACCTATGACAGACTCACAGATAGTTATACCCTGACAGAACTAAATCCGGACACTGGTGAAGAATTTATCAGCTATAATCCGGGGAATAAAACGGTTATCAGTTCATTCTATGGAGAAGCTTCTCTTGCTTACAATCGCGATTTTAAAAAGAATGCAGTAAGTGGTATGCTAGTAGCCATTGCACGTAACTCACTGACGGGTAATGCTTCTACTCTTTCCGAATCTTTACAGAAAAGAAATCTGGGATTATCAGGACGTTTTACCTATGCATACGACTCCCGTTACATGGCAGAGTTCAACTTTGGATATAATGGTTCGGAGAAGTTTGACAAGGGCCACCGCTGGGGATTTTTTCCTTCATTCGGACTTGGATGGTCTATCTCCAATGAAGACTTCTGGACAGACAATCTGAAAAAAGTTGTATCCAAACTCAAACTACGTGCCACATACGGTCTGGTAGGTAATGACGAAATCGGAAAAGAGAGTCAGCGTTTCTTCTATCTTTCACAAGTAACCATAGGTGGTGGAGATAGCTTCAGCACCGGATATGAATTTAACGGAAGAACCCGTAAAGGCGTAAAAATCAGTAATTATCCTAACTCCGAGATCGGATGGGAAATAGCTTATAAAACGAATCTTGGCGTTGAACTCGGACTGTTTGACGGAAAGGTAGATATCATGGCAGACTTTTTCAAAGAACGGCGTACCAACATTCTCCAGTCCAGAGAAGATATTTCCACTTCAATGGGACTATGGGCTACTCCGGATGTTAATGTGGGAGAAGCGAACGGCAAAGGTATCGATATATCGATAGATTACAACCACTCTTTCCATAAGGATTTGTGGATGGTAGGACGAGCTAACTTTACATATGCCAAATCTACCTATCGTTTCTATGAAGAACCTGACTATAGTGCCATTCCCTGGAAATCAAAAATGGGCATGCCTATTTCGCAGAAATGGGGATATGTGGCCGAAAGACTTTTCATTGATGATGCAGATGTACAGAACTCTCCCCGGCAGGATTTCGGTGAATATCTGGCAGGCGACATCAAATACAAAGACATCAACAATGACGGTGTTATCAATGAAATAGATATGGTACCCATCGGATATCCTACCACACCGGAAATCAACTACGGATTCGGACTTTCCTTCGGATATAAGAACTTCGACCTCTCCGTATTCTTTCAAGGCTCCGCCCGCTCCTCATTCTGGATAGACGCTGATAAAATGTCTCCATTCAACCAATCCACTGCCAACGGAAGAGTGATTGAAACCGGATTGGCCAAATTCATTGCAGACGACCATTGGTCATTGACCTCTCAGAATCCGAAAGCATACTGGCCAAGGTTATCAAACACGCTTATTGCCAACAACAACCAACGCAGTACTCAATTTATGCAGGACGGTAGTTTTCTTCGCTTCAAAAGTGCGGAAATAGGTTATACACTTCCCAAGAGTTTTACGAACAAGATGAGGCTGACTACCTGTCGTTTTTATGCAAGCGGTACCAATCTGTTATTATTCAGTAAGTTCAAACTTTGGGATGTAGAAATGGGTGGTAACGGATTAGGCTATCCTATCCAGCGCGTTATTAACTTAGGACTTAATCTTTCATTCTAAAAACATATACATTATGAAAACATATCTGACGATTTTTAAAACCTTTATCCTGATACTCTGCATTTCACTGGCATCCTGTCAGGAATATTTAAATGTAGTTCCAGACAATATCCCCACAGTAGATCATGCATTCAAAAACCGGCACGAAGCAGAAGGGTTCCTCTATGGCTGCTTTTCCTTCCTCCCTTCATTTGCCGATGCCGGTTCCAATCCGGCACTTCTTGGTGGAGACGAAGTATGGTATATTGATCCTGTAACCGGTATGAGCCCTCGCCTTTGGTACATTGCCCGTGGCGACCAGGGTACCAATGCTCCTTTGGCAAACTATTGGGGCAGCAAACAGAATGGCGATGATCTGAAAGGAGGTAAAGCAATATTCACAGCATTGAGCGATTGCAATATCTTTCTTGAAAACATTCACAAACCTTATGATCTGACAGAAGAAGAACGGACCAGATGGGTTGCAGAAGTAAAATTCTTAAAAGCATTCTATCATTTCTGGCTCTTCCGCATGTACGGACCTATCCCATTAATTAAAGAAAACCTGCCTATCAGTTCCACATCCGAAGAAGTACAAAGATACCGGGAGCCGGTAGACGAGGTAGTGAGTTATATCGCATCCTTACTGGACGAAGCTGCCAGTGATCTTCCGTTACAGATAGAAGATCTGATGAATGACCTGGGAAGACCTACCCAACCGATGGCACTGGCTGTAAAAGCACAACTCCTTACGTTAGCTGCCAGCCCGCTCTTCAATGGTAATCCCGACTATGCGGACATTACCGACAACAGAGGTATTCATCTTTTCCCGCAAAATTACAGTGCAGACAAGTGGAAAACAGCCGCAGATGCACTCAAAACCGCTATTGATGTAGCGCATGAAGCCGGTCATGATTTATTTGACTTCAAGCAGACAAACTATGCAAGCAAACTGAATGAAAAGACAATTCTGGCTATGCAAGTGAGGGGAGCCGCTACAGAAAGATGGAACAAAGAAATCATCTGGGGCGATTCTAATTCAAACACAGATAACCTGCAACGCGCCTGCCATCCCATCTTCATGAGCGGACAAGGTACAGGTGGCCTGCGGAAATGCTATGCTCCTCCTTTAAGAATGGTTGAACAGTTTTATACCGAAAACGGAGTACCGATCGAAGAAGACAAAGACTGGGTAGGAGTAGATCCAATGGGAATAAAGACAGCATCTGCCAGTGACAAGCTGTATATTCAGGAAGGATTCGAGACAATCAATCTTCATTTCAAAAGAGAAGCCCGTTTTTATGGTTCTATCATTTTCGACGGGGGTACATTTTATGGTAACAGCAGGACCACTTCCGATGATAATCTTTGGGTAACCCAATTGAAATTCGGCAATATCGGTGGAGGTACCAATCCTTCGGACAGACATTCCAGCACTGGCTACCTGTGCAAGAAAATGATCCATTATTTATCGTCCGTACCTGATAACAGCGACCAGTTTACCCAACACAGATATGCTTTTCCTATTATACGTCTGGCCGATCTTTACTTAATGTATGCCGAAGCACTGAACGAATGGAAAGCAGCCCCGGATCAGGATGTATATGAATACATCGACAAAGTGAGAGCCAGAACCGGACTGGAAGGTGTGGTAAAAAGTTGGCAGGAACATTCATTAACTCCGGACAAACCGAAAAACAAGGAAGGAATGAGAGAAATTATACGCAGAGAACGTATGAACGAGCTGGCTTTCGAAGGCGTTCGCTTCTGGGACCTGAAACGATGGAAACTGGCAGAAACATACCTCAACAAACCGATACGTGGCCTGAATATTCTGGGCGAAACAACACAGGATTTCTATCAGGTGAAAACTGTCTATCAATTGAAATATACAAAGAAAGATTACTTGTGGCCAATCAAACAAAGCGTTTTGTTAAGAAACAAAAACCTGGTACAAAACTTAAACTGGTAATTGTAAACAGATTAATAACAGTTTAATAATAAAACAAAATGAAAAGAAATTATATAGCATACATATTGTTAACAGCTTCCCTGATGTGGAGCTGTTCGGAAATAAAAGACTGGCAGGATGAAAAAGACAATATTCCTCCTAAGAGTGTAACAGACGTAGTAGTAGAGAATATAAACGGTGGTGCAATAATCACTTATAAACTACCCGATGATCCCGATCTTCTGGCTGTAAAAGCAGTGTACTACTACAAAAAAGGAGAAGACCTGAAGGAAGCATACTCATCTGCATTCAATAATACAATTTCACTGGAAGGCTTTCCTGATGTAAACGAACGTACCGTACAACTATTTGCCATTGATAAAAGTATGAATCACTCTGACCCTGTAGAAGTACAGATCAAACCTCTCCTTCCTCCGGTAGAAATGATTCGTAAATCACTAAAAGTGAACCCTACATTCGGTGGAGTCTATATGCTATGGGAAAATACACAGGAAGACGAGATATCTATCACTCTTTATAGAAAAGATGCTAAAGGTGACATGGTATTTTATGATGCCTATTACAGTAAAGCCAAAGAGGGCAAATACACGTTCAGAGGATTGGAAAACGCGGAACAGGAGTTCTATTTCGAGATCAAGGACAAATGGGGAAATTATTCAGCTCCGCTGGATACCGTACTGACTCCTTTGTTTGAAGAAGAGATCGTTGGACGTAACAACAGTGGTGATATCTGGCAAAGATGGGGATGGGACGATAAATCTTGCATCTACAGAGGTGACATCGTAGGGCAAGAAGCCGCTGCCAATCGTCAGTTCCGCCTGATTCATGATGGTAACACCTGGAATAATTCTACCTGGTGGCATACCAAGGGCAACAAGCTATCCGACTTTATCGACTGGCCTAATGCCGAATATACAGTAATGCCCTTGTACTTCACCATTGATATGGGCAGAAAAGCCTCTTATAGCCGGCTCAGGTATTGGATGAGAAGCCGTAGTCCTATCTTCTCAGCACAAACATTTACGAGTTTCGAAGTATGGGGTACCAACAATCCCAAACCTCTCAGCCAGATAGGAGACGGAAGTAAAGAAGATAACCTGAAGTACTGGACGGAATGGCCGGAAGTAAACGGCACGGATGAGTGGAAGAACGATTGGGAAAAACTGGCAGATTTCAAACTGACTTTACCCTCAGGAGCCACGGACCCCAATTTACTGACCAATGAAGATACCGAATTTATAAAAGCCGGATTTGAAGTAGAAATGGACCCGAAATACGCTAATGAACCTTTCCGTTACATTCGTTTTGTGGTTCGTGAATGTAGGGAACCCAGTGCTCAGATTCAGCTAAGTGAACTTAAATTCTGGGGAGCGTATAAAGAATAATTATAGAAAAGTATACCAAAGAGATGATTGACTGAAACGCAGATTAACCAGGATTCCCGCAAAGTAAATAAACGGAAAATAAAAAAGAACCGTCTTTCTAATTTGCACGAATTTGTGTTAATTTGCGTTCTATCGAATTAATTCATTTCTCATAAATGCATCAAAGTAAATGTCGACAAAAGTCCTGTATATCATTATCTTTACTATATTTGCGTCAACCTCTGTGGCGCAAAATAGGATTCTGAAGAAGTTTCCCGAAGGTTACACTCCGGAAGAGGTAGGAATCAAGGTTGCCAACCGCTTCCTATCGAGTAAACATATGCTACATGGTGGTAAATGGATACATTATGCTGAAGTATGTACCTGGTACGGAGCAGTACGCTTTGCCAGCGAAAGCAAGAATAAAGAGTTATCCAGGCAGCTACAAGAACGTTTTGACTTTTTGTGTACAGCAGAAAGAGATTTCCTACCTATCAAAAATCATGTCGATTTGAACATGTTCGGATGTCTTCCTCTGGAATTCTATCTGATAACAAAAAAGATGCAATATCTGGATTTGGGAATTTCTTATGCCGACACACAATGGGAACTACCTGTAGAAGCCTCAGCCGAAGAAAAAAGGTGGACCGACAAAGGACTTAGCTGGCAAACCCGCTTGTGGATAGACGATATGTATATGATAACCATCTTGCAATCGCAAGCCTACAAAGCAACCGGTAACCGGAAATACATCGACCGGACTGCACGTTCAATGGCCGTCTACCTGGACGAACTACAACGTCCTAACGGGCTGTTTTATCATGCCCCGGATGTTCCTTTCCTTTGGGGAAGAGGCAATGGATGGATGGCAGCAGGTATGGCTGAACTGTTGAAAGTATTACCCAAAGACAACCCGGATCGTCCGCGTATCCTACAGGGGTATCTCGATATGATGAAAAGTTTAAAACAATATCAGACAGAAAATGGTATGTGGAATCAGTTGATAGACGCTCCCGATTGCTGGAACGAGACTTCCGGAACGGCGATGTTTACCTACGCCATGATCACAGGCGTAAAGCAAGGCTGGCTGAAAGCCCGGGAATATGCTCCTGCAGTCCGTAAAGCATGGCTATCACTGGTATCTTATATCAATGAAGACGGAGATGTAACAGAGGTATGTTCGGGCACCAATAAGAGAAATAACCGGCAATACTATTATGACCGACCCAAAAAAACAGGAGATTATCATGGACAGGCACCCGTACTGTGGTGCGCTTTCGCATTAATGGAAAACAAATAAATAGGTATGAAATTATATTTAAGTTTATTATGTACACTACTGCTATCCGGCTGTTCTATGACGCGGAATGAGAAATATGCAGACTACGTTAACCCCGTCATTGGTACAGACATACAAAGACATGCACGAGGTGACAAAGCACCCTCAGAGGAGAAAGGACAAACCATGCCGGCAGTCGGTGTACCCAACGGAATGACCAACTGGGTACCACAAACACTGGAAGGAGAGCATAAATGCAATCCCCCTTATTATTATTACCACGACGAAATACAAGGATTCCGTGCCAGCCATTGGATCAGTGGCTCATGTACACAGGATTATGGCAGTGTAACAATAATGCCTGTCACCGGTGAATTAAAAACAAATGCCAGAGAGCGCGCTTCCCAATTTAGCCATGATGAAGAAACGGCAAAGCCTTACTATTATCAGATAATGCTGAAAGATTACCTGATTCATGCCGAACTTACAGGTTTGTCCCATGCAGGAATCATGCGTTTTAGTTTTCAATCGGATAAAGATCGTTATATCATTATAGAACCCAATAGTGACAAGCAACAGGGGTATTTAAAAATTGATGCAAAGAGCAGGGAAGTAACAGGCTATAATCCTGCCTACAGAATCTATCAGGGAAGTGGAAAGAGTGCCGGATTCAGCGGGTATTTCGTCATCCGGTTTGAAGAAGACTTCGACTCCTTCGGAACATGGAAAGACAGTGAAATTACAACGGGAGAAACAGAAATAAAAGGGAACAAAAACAAGGTAGGGGCCTGGATTAAACTCGCTCCCGAAAAAGGGAACAGCATACAGGTAAAAGTAGGTACCTCTTTCACCAGTATTGAAAATGCCCGTAAAAATCTGGAAGCAGAGATTCCCGGATGGAACTTCGAGAAAGTAAAGAAACAATCGGCAGCCAGCTGGGAGAAAGCACTGAGCCAGATAGCTGTAAAGAGTAGCGATGAGAAGAAAAAGACTCAATTTTATACCGCTCTTTACAATGCCCGTATGCTGCCCCGCACTTTCAGCGATGTGGAAGGTTATTATCCCGGTTTCTCCGAAAATTACACCATCCATCAAGCCAAAGATTTCACCTATTATTGCGATTTCTCCATGTGGGATATCTACAGAGCCGTATTACCCCTCTACTCCATTCTTAGCCCGTCTCTCACAGGAGATTTTTCTAAATCTTTCATTGTAAAAGGGCAACAAGGTGGGTGGCTACCTATCTTTCCGCTATGGAATAATTATACGGCAGCCATGATCGGCGATCACGGAATAGCCATGATGGGGGATGCCATCCTGAAAGAGGTTCCGGGATTCGACTATGAGGAAGCCTACCGGCTTATGCGCAAAAATGCATTTGAAGTCAATACAGACCGGAAAAGTTATGTAGAAGGTAAAGGACGCCGGGGTCTGGAATCCTATCTTCAATACAACTATATCCCATTGGAAGACAATGTATGGGATGCATTCCATAAGAGAGAACAAGTATCCAGAACACTGGAATATGCCTATGATGACTTCGTTCTGGCACAAGTAGCCAGGAAATTAGGAAAAACGGATGACTACAGAACATTGGTAAAAAGGGCCATGAACTATAAAAACGTGATCGATCCGGAAACCGGCTATGCACGCGGACGTTATGCAAACGGAGAATGGATCGAACCTTTTGAGTTCGATAAATTTGTAGATTATATATGCGAAGGAACACCTTACCATTACACATGGTATGTTCCCCATGATGTAAACGGACTGATGAAACATATCGGCAAAGAGCGTTTCCGGACACGTCTCGACACTTTCTTTGAAAAAGATTACTACTGGCACGGCAATGAGCCGGGACATCATATTCCCTACCTTTTTGCTTTAGCTGGTGAAGCCTGGAAAACTCAGAAATGGGTACACAACATATTGAATAGAGAATATTATCCTACGCCCGATGGCCTGAGCGGGAACGACGATGCCGGACAAATGTCCGCATGGCTGGTATTCAGTATGGTTGGATTTTATCCGGTATGTCCCGGTATGCCTTATTACGTCATTGGCAGTCCGGGCTTTGAAGAGAGTATCATCACGCTGGAGAATGGAAAAAAATTCAAGGTAGAGGCCAAAGGATATACAGAGGAAAACATCTATATCCAGTCGGCAACCTTGAACGGACAGCCTTACAACAAATGCTATATCCTGCATGAAGACATACTGAAAGGGGGTACTCTATCTTTCGTCATGGGAAATACTCCCAACAAGCAATGGGCATCCGGTGCCGATGCAATGCCTTACGTTACAACAGAATAAGACACAATTAATATAAATACAAATCAAAATTATGAAGAAGTGGATATTAGGAGGGATAGGGCTCTGTATGTTTCTGCCTATCCTGGCACAACAAATTCAAAAAGAGGGATATCTGGTAATGGACATGGTACATCACAACCCCGGGGATGCCATGACACAGAGTGTTTTCCGCAAACCGGAGAAGTTAGCCTCTTTTGGTATGAATGGCATGGTTATCAATGAGTTTAAATTCCCGCAATGTGCCGTCAGTTTCTCAAAATTCGACAAGCGTATTTTCCCGAAAGGATCAGAAGAAAAAGCATGGATCGAAACACTGACAAAAGAAATCAGAACACAGATCAAAGCGTGTCACGAGAACGGTTTACAAGCGTTCTATTTCACTGATATCATTGTATTACCCCAAAAGTTAGTTGAGCTCTATAAAGACGAGATTTGTGACGAGGATGGAAAAATATCTTTCGAGAAGCCCAAAACCTGGGAGATTCACCGGATCATGCTGAAAGAATTATTCGAGCGTTTCCCGGAGATGGACGGATTGGTGATCCGTACCGGAGAGACTTATACCCACAACATTCCGTATCACATAGGAAACGGCCCGGTAGACTATAAAAACAGATATGATAAAAGTATTGAGATACATGCCCGGCTAATGAATCTGCTCAGAGAAGAGGTATGTGTAAAAAGAAATAAGAAGATTATATACCGTACGTGGGATTTTGGTTTCTTCCATGTCCGCCCGGATTATTACTTAGCCGTTACCGAGCAAGTAGAACCACATCCCAATCTCTATATAGCTATCAAACACACCAATGGAGACTACTTCCGGACTTTCCATTTCAACAAAACGATCACATTGGGTAAACACAAACAAGTAGTGGAGGTACAATGCCAGCGTGAGTATGAAGGAAAAGGAGCTTATCCGAACTATGTGGCAAATGCCGTAATCAATGGCTTTGAAGAGACAAAGCAGGATGCTTCTCCCCGCTGCCTGAACGATGTGAAAGATAATCCATTGTTCTATGGCGTATGGACCTGGTCGAGAGGTGGAGGCTGGTACGGTCCTTACATCTCCAATGAACTTTGGTGTGACCTCAATACCTACGTGATGAGCCAATGGGCCCTGAATCCTAACCGCACAGAAGAAGATATTTTCAATGAATATGCACTGAAAATTGGCATATCCCAAGAGACTCTCCCATTCTTCCGCCGTCTGTGTATGCTGACCCCCGATGCTATTATCCGGGGAAGAGGTTCACTCCTGCACTCCGTCAATGTAACCTGGACACGTGATCATTATTTAGGAGGAATCAACCAGCTAAAGAGAATCTTCGATGAAATCTTAAAGAAAAACATGGTCGACGAGTCATTGTACGAAATGAAACTTTCCGTAGCACTCTGGGAGGATATAGTAGAATTATCCGAAAAGATACAATGCAACGACAAAGCCATCGAACAGTATATCAAAACCTCTTCTCTATATGGACTCTGGCTTCACAGAATTATGGAACAAGGCTGGATTGTCATGCTTAAAGGATATCAGGGTGACCAAACAGGTGTATATGATAAAACAGCAATTAAACTCGCACTCGAAAAATACGATCACTCATGGAATGAGTATCGCCAACTGAAAGAAAATAACGGGGATTGCTCCACACTCTATTATGATCAATACGTTAAATTCAATGTGGGTGGTGATCGTACTAAAATCGGATTTGTAGATGGTATGGGAGCAACCGTTAACAAGTACCGCGCAATGGTAGAATAACAGAGATTCAAATTAACATTATTAACAGAGTTTCTTAACTACCATTGTTAAGCTTACAAAAGTACGTACTTTATGCCTATAAAAGTACGTACTTTTGGTATATAAAGAATACTAATTAACACAGAGTTAAATACGTATCTTTATAATACTCCTGATTAATAAATAAAGTATCTATGAAATACGGATTAGAAGAACAAACCCTACAAACCATCTTTCTTATATTCGGCAAATACCCGGAAGTAGAGGAAGTAATACTCTATGGTTCAAGAGCTAAAGGGAATTTCAAGCCTTTCTCTGACATAGACATCACTTTAAAAGGGAAGATCTCACCAGAGACCTTACTTTCCATCAATTGTGCATTCTCCGAATCCTCACTGCCATATCTGTTTGATATTTCAATATTTAATGATTTAAATAATCAGAATTTGATTGATCATATCAACCGTTGGGGAAAAGTTATTTATACCGCCGCCTCAACCGATATATCAGCCAACCAGCCATAATCAAAGCAAGTCCGATTACAATACCAAAGGCCCATTCTCCAAGCTCCATTTTAATAGACTCCCAACGAGATAACTGCTTCTCAATGGGATAAGGTACACAAATACTATCCGTCCGATTGATATAAGTCGTATCATATACAAGTTTATTTCTATATTCAACATGCCAACGGTCACGAAAAACAGTATCCCCTTTCATAAACATAAAAATACTATCATGTACGTGGATAGAATCACGTAACCAGCGATCGCGATATTCTGTATTTATCTTAACCGTTTCTATCGGAACATATTTAATACTATTACAAGATACCAACCATGCCCCGATGGATAGGAGCATGGTCAGTATGTAAATAAACCGTTTCATGGTTTCACAATTGTGTTACGCAAAAAGTTATTAAACTCACTTCGCACATCGAAGCACGGGCAGCTTTTGATATATTCTCCCGGTTCAACTTCACCACTGTCATCAAGATCAGGAGAAGTATCGCGATGTCCAAGCAACTCAATGATATCATATTCTTTACATAACTTTGCAACCAGATCACGAAGAGAGTTCTTCTGCGCTTCTGTCCGGGTATCTGCCGGACGTCCATTCACATCGAGCCCACCAATGTAGCAGATACCAATACTGTGTTTATTGTATGACACCCCGGAAAATCCTTTTGTATTGCAATGAGCTCCATCAAAAGAGAGTGGGCGTCCGTTCTCTACAGTACCATCAAGATCAATTACAAAGTTATAACCGATCCGGATGAACCCTCTTTGTCTGTGCATATAGTCAATATCTTTTGCACGTAAATCCAGTCCGGTACGTGTGGCCGAACAGTGAATAATAATTGAATCAATTTTATTCATACATTTTTCTTTTATTTATTATAGAAAAGCATAACAGAATTATCAATAAGTATTTTATAGGACTCAATAATCAGAAGGTGGTACACGGTCGGTACATCCACGAACATTACACTTCTTCATTTCAGCCTCTTTAAGACACATCTCTAATTCATGCTTTTCACTAGTCACCTTAAGAGCCTTCTCTTCTGATTTTCTAAGCTCTATATACAAATAGTCCACTTTCTCATCTCTTTTTATTTTTTCAGACATAACGCGTGCTATTTCATCTTTCAACGTATTGATAACGATAAGAAGATTCTGCATTTCCACCCCATCTGCTGAAGCATTCTCTTTTCGGGCATTCGTCCTATGGTTAACAAAGAAATTAACAATCCACTTTATGGCCTCCAAACCTCCTAATGCACCAATTATGGTTAGCCAATCATTCAAGTTCATCCTTACCTGTTTATTATTCCTCTATCTATTAAAAAGAACTGTTCACTATTATGTATTCTCTCCTATTACAGTAAAGAAAAACGCGGACCTCACATGTTTATTGGCAGTGTCGGCGTCATTAAAGAATACACCAAAATTATTCCCATTTAAATCGCTGACAATCGGTGTCACATTATTCTCGGAACTATTCGGCCGATATGGAGTTATCTGTACTGTATAGTTAGCATGCCCCAAATCGTGTATTATCTCATAATCATTTCCGGAAATATTCACACCGAAAGCATAAGCGGCACTAAGTCTGCCACGTCCTTTGCGCCCATATTGGTATTCGACCTCTCCATTATACCCGATTCGTCCGACAAGAATAATGCCGGGAACATCCATCAGATTTCCGGGAGAAACTCTTACTGTTCCGTTGGGAATACTAACAGCTATATTTTTATCACGCGGATCACCTAAGCCCCCTTGTATAGATGAAGGAACTGCGTTGAGAATTACAAGTGTCTTTGCCATATTGCCCGTACTTTTATCTTCCAACCACAATGCCCCCCTCGATCCGGAAGTTCCAGGTAGAACTCCCGTCCCGAGTGCAACATAATAGTTATCATCAGAATATCTTAAGAAACCATTATACACAGACATCTTACCGATTTGAGATCCGTCTTCTATAGTTACATTTTTGAATGTACCTTCGTCAGCGTCAACTTTTCCTTTAAACTTATACTTTTTATTAATCGGATCCAACTCAAAAACAGGCTCATTATCTACAAGAGCAAAAATACCTGTACGTGTAGTTCCATCTGAAGCTGTGATACAATCTTTACCTTGTGCAATACCTGTCAATAAACGAGTTCCACTCTCATCAGTCTCAACTTTGCCGGAAAACATTTTTGGAGTAACAATATAATCACCGCCCAATTCGGTAGCATAGCCATTCCATTTTTCTATCCATGGAAGTAAATTGGCATCAGCGCCAGGATTACCTTGTTCTCCCTGCTGACCATCTAAAACTTTATGTATGGTTGCCAGAGCAATAACTGTATTTACATCATCATACGCTGCTACTGTATAAGACTGTATAGATGAATCTCCGTAATCAATAGAAATTGTATGAAGCGGACCTCCCCCCATCGGAGGAATTACTTCCCAAATTTGACTACCTGCTGAAATTGTAAATCTTCTTACACCACATAATTCTTTCTTCCCAGAAGTTATTTTATAAAGGGAAGCTTTTAATGACTTTCCTTTAGGTACTCCATCTGCTATTGCCGAAATAGATTGAACCGTATTTCCATCCTCATTGAACTCGATTAAGTAAAAAACAGCATCTTCACCCTTATCCCCTTTCAGATTCTCTTTCGCTTCCTCCGAAAGGTTATCCCAGGTCAAAACTACATCCTGCATTGTACATACATACTTCCCCTTCGACTCATCCCATTTCCAAGAAATTGTACCTCCGGCAATGCACCCGGATTTGTCAGCGTTAAATTGTGCAGAGCCATCACCGAACATGGCTGAACCGTCCGGTTTGATCTGATAAACAACGTGGTTATCTACAGTTCCTTTTATCATACCATTCTCACAATAGAATCCTTTCATGTCGCCTTCACCCGGTATGCTTCCTCCCATTCTCATATTAAGGCAGCCCTCAAAGCTTTTCGAGTTTATATTAAAGAGGATATCAATAGCAGGTTGCCCTCCTTCGTCTGCATGTAAATAAATAGCAGATTGCCTGTCTTTGTTTATTCGATTACCAAACTGAATAATTTCATCGCCCGGCTCCGGGATATTCATTTCCCCACTACCAGCAACATACTCAATTCCATCTTTATACTCAAGCGACCCCATAAATTCTGTAGCAGGAATAATAAGAGTAGTGTTATCATTAATAATATCAGTTATTTCTACCCAATAGAATTTCGCCATATTACTAAAATGCTGACAACGGATAATATCATGGGCAACAAATGACATTTCATCCTCAATTGTGATATACCAATTACCATCTTCCTTCAATTCCGCTGTTTTAATCTTACCATTACCCTGTGAGATATTTAATGCACCTTTTATACAACGTATTTTACTAATCAGCATTTCAAACACAATCATTGTCCTTCGAACTACCAGTTCATCCGTTTCTATTCGCCATATGCCGGACACACGTTCCCAGATTTTCCAACCATGCCCGGCAAAGCCGGACACAAAATCTTCTATATACTCCGGGATTAGCTTTCCCGCCTTATTCAATATTTGTTTTCCCGTAGCTTTTGCCGACGAGAGGAAACCGGATACTCCGGTTGATGATAATATAGCCATAATTAATCTTTTATATTTTTTCTGATAATGGATAAATTTTATTTGCATATTGACTCCAGTTGGAAGCTGTTTTATAAACATCCACAGAAGTATCGGGAACATAAAACTTACATGTTGGTTCTATCATCTGAAACGATTTTACAACCATAGGAGGAACAACAGCTCTGATTATTACTTCATTCAAAGGGGAATGCTGAAATTCATAGTTTATTAATTTAATCGAATTTCCGAGGTCTACATTTGTCAGAGAGGTGCACTGCCAGAAGCAATTACTTAGAGTCTCGCATCTGTTCCCTATCCTGACAAAAGATAAACGCTGACAAGTGGAAAAGATACTTGCCCCCAATGTTACGACATTATCTAAAATAACTGTTTCTAATCCTGATTTATAAAATGCTGATCTCTGAACTTCTTCAATATTTTCCAGATTAATGCTATTTAATGCTTCGCATCCATAAAACATACATCCAGATACTATTTTTAATTGCAAAGGAAGTTTTACAGACCGTAATGACAGGCAACCACTAAACACATCCCATGCACCAGTTGTATATCCTATAAATAACTCAAATTCATCAAAAGATTTTATTTCCGTTCGGTCCCTAAAGATCCCATCAAATGAAGAAACAATCTTTATCTGTTCTATTTTCGTACCTATACCGTCTCCATAGTGAGTGGCAATAAGGTTTTGTACAAAACTATCCTTAAACCTAGTATAGTATTCACCCGTTATATTCAATACCAACTTCTTAAACGTATTTTTCAAAGCCTCAATAGAATCTTCATAGCAATTTGCATTGATATTCAACGTACCGTCCAACACCGGATAGTCGTCCTCACCGGAAAGTCCTTCACTACTCAAACCAGAATAGGAGCCATCCGCCAGTTGTGCCAGTTTATCCAACATCTCCGAACTCTCATAGTTCTCATCAAATCCAACGGCACGTATGCGCTTCAAAGCATGTGCTCCTCCCTGATCATCTTGTGTATTCATTATATCTACAAGCAGCCTCATCGGATCAATGCGTGGACAATCGACCACAAAGAAGTCAGTGATAATCCCTTTACACAAGTCAATTCCCACACCTTCATTGGTCATCAAAGGATAGTTTGCCAGCGTCAGATATTGATTGTATGCACTAAACTCCACCGTACGCAAACCACCACCAGCAGGAAGAATAACTTGTACAAGCGATGTTCCATCCGCATGTACCTCCTGCAAATGTGTACAAGCTGCCAGATTCAACGTACCGGCCAATGTAGATATATTCGACAATAGCAGCCGTTGTAAGGATACGCAATTAGAAATAGTCAACGACGAAATAGAGATGACAATAGGTTCTGTCTTACTACCCAATCGGATATCACGTAACATCTGTCCCTGAATTATCATCGATCCCTGTACATTCTTATTATGCCAGTCACCTATATCCTGCAGATAAGAGGCCCCCTGAATAGCATTCTGTTGATCACCGGACCCGGACAGTTCTATCTCCATTTCACAAACATCACCGGACTTCGTACGTGTCCCCCGGATAATTGACGTACCATTGGCTATTGCCGGATACATATCCATAGCCGGAGTCAATTCATACTTTATGGTATTTCCGGCAGCACGAACAGTGATTGTATCTGTCCCTCCGGCACTGAAAGTCCCAAAACTATATTTAGACATCATATACAAGATGCGCTTGGTTATCCACCTCTGTTCTGCCAGATAATGATCGCCAAGACTCTGTGTGATAGGATCGGTATCATTGGAGTATTTTCCCGCATTATAAGCAAGCTTACCATTCTCATAACAATACTTTGCATCCGCATTATAAGCGTTCTCCGGGAAATACTCCTGTGCATTGTCAAAGAAATACTTCTGATAAAATGCGTAAATCTTCTCCAGGTCATTACCGCTCTTCAAGCCACCAAGTGTTTGCATGGCTGTCATCATTTTGCGCATACTTGTTATCTTCTCATCCGGAAAAGCCAGTTCCATCAGATTAAAGAAGTTGTTTGTCTCACCGTTCCAGATGGAAGCTCCCGTTTTGTCCACATCATGTGTTTCTACACTATATTCTTTGTCCGGCAATCCCCGGTTGGTAGTATCAAAGCGGGTATCAGCATCATCTACACGCCATCTCCACTTCGATGTTTCCGTTCCAAAACAGTAAGGATACGTATTCTTTGCACGCTCATCCGTACCTGCATTAAATTCTACATTATTCATAAAAAACAACGTATCCTCCACATCCCAATACTGCGGAGCTTCTTTCCTGAACTTAGCAATGCGGGCATTGACAAAAAGCATATTCAGTTCATCGCCCGTTTTGTTTTCCAGATCGGCAGTCCCCAATCCATACCCTTTATCCACAAGCTGAGAGACAAGATTTATCGTGCCATTACCTATATCAGAAGGAATAAATTTATTTTGTGAGGACTCAAAATAGTACACATTATATAGGTTTACATCCCCCTCTTTGGCTATCCAAAATTCATAAGGCTCATTGCGATACGTTATCACCTGGGCATTCAGTTCATCCAATGTGCCATTAAAGGGTTTCAGACGTGGAGAACACTGATAAACCATATTATAAGCAGGAATGAATTTAGAGATTTTATCCAGTTCCCCCTCACCGAAGTTCCATGAATTTGCACCATTATACTGCCATGCCTCTTTGTCTTCGTTGTAAAACACGTTGTTATTCCACGGGACGCGAAACAAAGTACACAATGGAGAGTTATCCGATCCTTCAATGCTCAAAAGATCCGGGAACAGATCCGTATCAAATCCAAACGTATATTTATCCCCTTTATCCGGTCCGAAAGTATACAACCCTCTGAATATATAAATCGTTTCACCCTCATCATTTACCTGTTTTTCAAAACATACAAATGGAATCTGATAAACAGCCACACGTGCATTTGCATATTTCTCTGTCTTCATCGCCTCATTCAGCAAGCCCACTTCCCGATACAGGTCATCATAAGAGTTGACCGAACCTATCTTATGTGAATGCATAGAGGAAGCAAAATTCTTCTTTGCCGTGAACTTCTGTCCTGCAGGAAGAAAAGGCGTCATCTGCCACTTCTTTGCAGAAGTAGTCCCATCGGCATGTGTTACCACAGAATTCACTTTATCGAGCTGATAACGGGTATTCCATATCCAGTACTTCATAGAAGAAGTTCCCTGTCCTTTGGCTGTCACATTGCTGATTGACACATTCCAGTCGGGATGATCGTAGAAAAATACCTCCAGTGTACCTACCCGCGAGGTCTGATCGGCCATAGAAGGAATCGTGTTGTCATATACTATCACATTAAACTGATCTTTCGTATTTTCAAAGTCGATCTCCGAACCATTTGAGTCAAAAATATCATTATTTGCTTTGGCGGCCGTTTTCTCATTTATATCGGATAGCCAGTTGATATAGTTGGTCATCACCCCCTGTGAGGTTAATCCGGAGTCGTAAACACGTATTCCATAAATATCCACATCCGCATATTCAGATCCAATAACAATACCGCCACTATGCGCAAAGTAATCATTACTTTCATAGGTAAACTCACGATTCTTCACCCCGTTTACATAGAGAATACACAGATTGAATCCGGAGTTCCCGTATGCATCCGGAAGAATAGTCAGTGCCAGACGTGTACGTTTTCCTTCAAATGTATGCAAGCTCTGTATATCCTCATTTTTGAGTGACTGAGAATGCATAATAATCTCATCGGCATATATATTAAGCCCCACAAAGGAATCTCCCGAAGCAGATGAAATCGTAATAACAGGCTCCGTATAATCCGTCACATTATCAATCCTGTAATCCACTTCAATGGTTTTACCCTTGCGTGCGCATTCTACCTCAAAAGGTTTGTAGTCCATTGTCAGCATAGATTCTGCAAGTAGTCGGAGGGTTTTATTTCCATCCATATCCGTCATCCAACCATCATTACCCCAGTTCAGATTTTTCCAGACTCCGGTTATACCGGAACCATCTACCTCATTGATGATCGACTTATAGTTTTCCTGCCTGTTGGAACGTGTCTTCGGATTCATGTAAAACACCGAACCTGCCACAGCAGAATATCCCAAAGAGTTGTTCACAGAGAAAGAGATCGGACTTACCAGCTCCGTTTCCCCATCCAGAATATGAGTCACAATTTCAAAATCTGTGTTATCCATTGTTTCAATTTCCATCGGAAAAGAGAAAGTATGTTTAGTCGAACAGGCAATATTATCCTCGGTTGAGGCAAATACAGACATACTATCCTGCTTCACTACAAACTGTGCAGAAGTAGCCACATTATCACCATCGTACATGGCATACTCAAACAGAGTATTCTCGGACCAGTTGATAGCTTTGACCAATGCATTATTCACTGCCACCAGCTTGACTTGTTCGCCCGGAACAGCACAAATTACATTGAAAGACAGCGTCTTCGTCTTTATACTCCCATCAGAATTTGACACATAAGCAGATATTCGGAACACTCCGGTCTTTCCGGGATGAGGAATGGCATAATTGTAAGCAGTTTCCACATATACACTTGTACCTAAAGCCACCTCATAAGACTCATTATAATCTGTACCGGATATATTTACATACAGAGTTTTAGATACATTGCCACCAATATAAAGAGGAAGTGTCACGTTACCGGTATAAGCTGTCCACCATTTAAAGTTACCGGCATCAACAGATAATGAAGTGAGCTGAACGGTGTACACAAATGCCGGTGTAGTAACCTCCGTCACTGTTCCCGTCACTTTAATCATCACATTATTAACTCCGGAAGTCAAAAACTCAGCTACATCAATAGTAGTTGGAACTGCAGAATTAACAGATAGCTGTTTGACCACTGCATATTCATCACTATTACTGCTCTTCACTGATATCAGGCACACTCCACGTTCTCCCGTATCTTCATAAGCTTCACCGGAGTCATAGCGTTCCTGAGAAACAAAGGTGAACTTCAAAAAGCAAGGTTCCCCTTTACTTGCCGAGATATTCTTGCTATCAAGGTTATTCGTAATACGTACATTACGTTGTATCCCGGTAGAGCCTCCTCCGCCTAACTCTTTCTTTTCCCAGGCAGTTCCTGTCCACTTATATAGTGCATCCTCATTAAATACATAGCATACGCATCCTTTGAGCAGATAAGAGGTATCAAGTGCATCTCTTTCGGAAGTTGTATTAACGGGAATCCAGCCGCTACGTATCAATCTCTCTACAGCCCACTCTTTCGTACCGGCTTTACGAACCAGAATATCATCCGTATCCGAAAATGTATCGGCAGTATCGTCTACATTGCGTAACCCGCCAAGCGTGGTGGCTCCGTCACTTGCCGGAACTTCTATCAATGCAACAGAAAGGGGCTGTGAATCATCATCACTCTCTTCGATGATATTGGCTGACATACCCATGTTACTCTCTTCTATTAATCCATCAGATAGTACAGAATGAAATTGCGATGCTGTCTTTGATGAACGTACAATAATTCCTCCGTTAAGTTCCAATAAATAATCAGTACCATCTGCCTGATCTTTACGTAAAAATCGTTCATTAACCGGACTATCTATATCCAAATCATATGCTATATCCGCATAGGCTGCTTTATTAGCATGAGCGGCTTCATCAGAATAAGCAGCAGCATCAGAATAGCCAGCTTTTACTTTCTCATCAATATTCACTACCTCCCCACTATCATCATCAAGAACAGAAGTCTTCAAATGCAAATAATTATCATCATCAATAGATATCTTATCCAATGTTAACAAATTTTCATGAGTATGTCCATCTCCTGATACCGAAGAAGTGTTCATATTAACGTTAACACTTCCACCACTAATTCCGACTTTTTGTAACCTTTTACTCCGTGCTTTTGCTTCTCTGGTTACTGTTAGAACATTATATTGTTTTTTCATAATCTATCCCCTCAAAATAATCTGGTTCTACCTGTACTAATTTCACTTCACTTTCTTCAGTTATTACATGCTGCACATCACTAACTATCATATAATTACCCGGCTCACTAAGATCTGTATACAATCCAAAATCATTAAGTAATCGAACCGTACCGGTCAACATATTCATTCGATGACTGTATTGGCTGTATACAGTTCCCATGAGTAACTTTTCTATATAATCTGTAACTCCTGCACGGCTAAATTTTACTACAGGATTATAATCTTCTTTCCGTAACAGTATCCCCAATCCACACACCTTCAAATCTCCACTATTTCCTAAAAAGGTGTCTATATCCAAGTCCTCTTTTGCAGAAGTATTTACCCATGAGGAATATTCTATATCCTTAGTTTCAATTTCTTTGCCATAACCATCAACTATATCCAAAGTAGGTGTTTTATAAAGCAACCAACGAACTTTTTCTGCAAAGCCATCAAATACCGGATGCTGTGCTATATCACTATTAGAGTAGCCCGATGAACCTTGATTAAATATTCCTGTACCTATTTCTACTTCTATCGTGCCTTGTACATTTTTCGGTATAGAGATATATTCACCTGCCCCCATTATATCGTATAAATGACATAAAGAAAAATGTGGATATTGTACACATTGATGGTTTTCCATCCATCCTCCCGGATATTCAGCCTTAGTCAATTTATCTTCACGCGGAGGAGTATAATAAGAGAGTACAGCATACGGTCTATTAGGTTTATTAGTTTCCGGATAATCTCCATCTACCCAACGTTGGTTACCACCATAAGAAACGCCAATTTCCTTATCATAAGAAACATTTGCATAATGTTTCATTACAATTCCCTCTGCATTTCTTATACGCATTCTAAAAGGAATATGTACACATCTGATTTTAGTTCGCATCTTTTCATAATCCCCTTGCTCATTATAATCTCCGGATGTTTCAAATGGATTATAACGGACATCAAGTAATACTCCCATCTTAAGTCGCAACAAACGTTGCCTTTTCTTACCGTAAGATACTGATGAAAGAACATTAGGAACATCTATTTTTTTATCTATTTTTATCAACGTTTCATAATTAGTGAATAGCGAATTATTCACTATCGTATTATACAGACCATATTGATTAGCTCTAATTTTTACAATCCAGGCCACTCCTTCACCTTCATAATTGGAGAAAACCGGATCTATTTTGAAAAGCATCGCATATTTATGTATAAAAAGCCCCTTTGGTGCCGGTACAGATTGAAAAAGATCCATATAGAAACCTTCCGAAGCATTCATAAGGTCATCACTACCCACAGAATAATCCGTACGCACAAGCAGATCAGTAGCAAAAGGAGATAAACCCTCTGTTATGACTTCTTGCTTCATAAGTTCTGTCTTATCATACGGACTAAAAGATACCTTCGCACTTTTATATACAGCATCTACTCCAAGCACAGCATCCTTTCCTTCCCAATGTATTAATTCCGGTTCAAAGGTATCTTGTATAGCATTCAAATCATATATAAACACATCTCCGGATCGCTGTATCATCCTCATTGCAAATGGCCTCAATGTTTCATCCAATACGGTTCTCCATGTCATTGGCTCTCCATCTTCATCATAAAAATTACCACAGTTAATACAAGTATGAGAAAGAAGAGTTTCTGATGAAGTATCTCCTGCTCGAGAAGTAGAAATATATTGTTGTATACCCCGGATATTTATAAAAGAATTATGTAATGCTTTCTGAAAAAGCTCTAAAAGAGTCAGAAATCCGTCCTCTTGAAACTTCAATCGGTCTAATACAGCAAAATCACTAAATGTTAATGTAACCTCATACTCCTTTTCATAGGAAAAAGGTTCTTCATAAAGTTCCGTATCCAGTGTTCCACTCCAATAAAGTGTATCGTCACGATATACATCCATGCGGATACTACCCGTATCAACAGTATACAGGTCTTTATACTGTCTATCTACCCGGCTTACAACAGTTAAAGTAGCCTTACTACTTTGAACCGGCTCTAATTTGTCTGTTTCTCCCCACTCTATTACCAATGGATCATCTGCCGGAAAATCCAAACGCCCGATAGTTGCATATTTTTCCTCGGCATCCTGCCATATCTCAGCTCGCCATAAAACACCAGCTATACTGAAGAATTCACCTTTATATCTAAGATATTTTTCCATATTATTTTGTACGTTGATTAATCCTATCTACTTTATTCAATATTCCACGAAGAACCCGTCCGTCTATTACAAACTCAACTTCCCCCCCTATACCTCCGGCAGGTTGTAACATATTACGCAATCGATTGAGCGGAGCCACTACTTCCGGATTATTTTGTGCTCCGGAATATTCGCCAAAAAGCCCGAGAGTAGGACCATAAGCTAAACCGCCTGCCGCAAATTTTGGAATAGAAGCCAATGCAGCCAAAACACTAGCAACAGCGGCAATGGCTAAGATCGGTCCAACAAATGGAATACTAGCCATAGCCGATGCTGCACCCGTACCTGCTGCTGCTGTATTTGCTGCAACCTGTGTCCCTTGTGCTGTACATAATGCCAAAATTTGTGGTATAGCCGCTCCTATCGCTTGAACACAATTGGCTCCCCAATCAAGCCATTGCCCGGCTGCCCCTCCAATAAGATCACCAATACTTCCCATGGCTGTACCCATAGATCCCAGCCCATCAATCATATTAGCATTTCTCTCTCCCATTTCATCCACTGCCATATTCCACCTCTCCATATTGGAAAGTGGTTTTTCCATATTTGGCACCTCCGGCTCCGGCAATTTCATATCCTTAAACCCTTCTTGTGTCAACATGGAAGATCTCATTCCCGGATTGTCTTTTATGGAATCATTCTGTAAGCGCTCTACCATCCCACTAATACTACCCCCTACAGGTGTAAAATCTATCGGAATAGATATCTCACCATACTCTTTTTTGAAGGTTTCTCTTTCAATCCAGTCTTCTGCACCTGCTATTTGTTTTTTCAGGCTATCAATTTTCAACTGAATATCTATAGAAGCCGTACCAACTGTAGTATTTGACAAACTTTTTTCCAATTCGGAAAGTTCCTTTTTCATAGCTGCAATACTTCCTTTAGCAGGAGTATCCGACTCTGAAGAGAAGACTGATTTTGGTTTCTCTGTTATCGTATTCGTATCAGGTTTTTGAAGTGGAGAGCCTAAAACCGCATTTATCCGTTTCACTTCTTTTTCATAATCCTTTCGGGCAGACTGCATACTATATATATAAGGCGTAACCGGATTGTCAATATAAGAAGAAGCCTGGCCGGCGGTTCCATAACTCTGTACAACTGTTTTATTCAACTTACGGACAAATTGCATCCATCGTTCCGGAATTTCTTTATCTCCTCTCCGAATACTGGCAGCTATACCCTCAAATACCCGGTTACCAGTCTCTTCACCATATTCTTCCGTAAGTACCTGACGCATTTTTGTGAGATTCTGACCTTCTTTATCAGCCAATGCATCTCCTGCCGAGGATAAAGCACGTTCGCTGGCACGGGCACGGGCTGTTTCAAGAATAGCTGTACTCAGTTTACTATAGGCTACACGTGCAGTGTCTACATTGGTTATCTCTATTCCTAACTGACTTAGATAATCTCCATACTTTTCCTGAATTTTATCTTTCGCCCGTTTCCATTCATTTGTTCCTTCCTTAGCTTTATACAAACTACCAAAAAGTGTATCCAAAGAATTCTGCTCCGTAGATACCTCTTTATTCATGTCGGTCATTGCTTCATCTAAGCGCTTCTGTGCTTTTGCTGTTTCGCTATTACCTAATGCTAATTTGTATATTGCAATTCCAAGAGTTGCAGCAGCGGCAGCAGCTATAAGATAAGGACTGGAAGCTATGGCAATATTCATAGCTTTCGTTGCACCGGTAGTGGTGGCGATGGCAGCACGAGCCAATAGTACTTGCATCTGGTAGATATAAAGGGCACGTTGTCCCCAAATAATAACTCCATTATAAGCATTTTGAGCAGTGGATACGAGATTAAAAGAACTACTCATTCGCTTTAATCCTTTCGCAAAAAAAGTCATTATAGGAATATATTCATTAAATAACGAAAAAAACTTAGCTGAATCTCCTGTAATATCTATAAATTTAAGCTTCAGTTGTTTTAGTTCATTTTGGAACTCCTGCATTTTTTTTGATGTAGAGTCTGTACTTTCAGAAAAAAACTGAAAATCATTTGAATAACGTTGAAATAACTTTGCATAATTCGACAACGATTCAAAGCAACTAATAGCTACGTCTTCCATTTTTTTACATACACCAGTAACAGATTCTACTGCCTTTGTAAATTCATCCAATGACCTTGAAGCCATTTTCATATTCTCTTTTACATCAAATAATATTTGATATTCTATCTTATTATTCATATATTTGAAGTATTAATTTAATTTATATAATTATGAATTTTATCATAGGTACGATCATCTTTTTAATTCTTTGTTTAGGTATAAACTCTTTTCTTAATGATATTTCGTCTTCTTCAAAAGAAAAGAAAAGAAAAGAAGAAGATGAAGAGTTAAAACAACGTCTACACGATGAAGACAAATACGATAATGATTATCGCAAGCGCCATTCATAATATTTTCATTTATTTCAATAGAAATTTTGTATACTATTTTATTATTCATATATTTGAATTTATTTATCTTTCAACATGCAAACATTACTCATTCTCATACTCATGTCTGTAGTGATTTTCGGTAGTTTAGCCGCAATTATACCTGAAGATCCGGTTCACAAATATTTTCGTAAAACAATCGAAGAAAAAAAACGTATGAAAAAGAAAAAAGAAGCAGAAGAATTAGAACGACGGCTTCGTGAGGAGGATAAATACGATAATGATTATCGTAAACGCCATTCATAAATGCATTATCAATTTCCTTACACAATTCTATCTTACTATTCATATCTTGTCATATAAATTATTTAATAATATGAAAGTTCTTATAGAGTTATCGTACTAATATTATTTATTGGTTATTGCAATTATAGTTTTCGTAAAGAAACTATTGTAGACGCCATAAACTGCTAAATTTCCAGTTATATCAATTATATTAGCTTTAAGGCAATCAACCTCAAGACGAAATTTGGCTAACTGCTCAGTTTTTTTCTATTAATACATTATCTTCTAATAGTGACCCTATGTCAGATGGATTATTTCTCATATATTTGTTCTATTAATATAAATTCATTATACTATGTGTACAATCCCAATATTACAATTACTTTTTATTATATCCGAAGGTTATGGGGCTGCTATCATATTTATTATTATTGTAATTTTTCTCATCATCAGTTCCGTTAGTGGTGAAAAAGCTATTATAAAAGAAGCTATAAAAAATGCCCTAAAAGAGAAAAAAGAAGAGAAAGAGAAAGAAAAAAAAGAAGATGAAGAGTTAAAACAACGTCTACACGATGAAGACAAATACGATAATGATTATCGCAAGCGCCATTCATAATATTTTCATTTATTCCAATAGAAATTTTGTATACTATTTTATTATACATATATTTGAAATTTATTTATCTTTCAATATGAAAACATTATTAGGGGTTATTAACCACTGTTGTTGCTTGTTCCTCATATATCCAGAAAGTGAAAACTAAATATTATAAAGAATAAGTCAAGAAATGAGTATTAAAAATATGCCAACATACATTATAAATATAATTTTAATTATTACTTATTCTTACCACACAGTTTAATATAGAACTAACAATGAAAGAAATTTTAATAACATCACTCATTGTAATCGCCATATTTGGTATTTTACATTATTGTTCTAGCGATAGTATCATAGAGCTTCTTTTTAAGAAGCTCAAGAAAGAAGAACGTGCTAAAAAAGAAGCTGAAGAATTAGAACAACGGCTTCGTGACGAGGATAAATACGATAATGATTATCGTAAACGCCATTCATAAATGCATTATTAATTTCCTTGCATAAATATCTTATTATTCATATTTTGTCATATAAATTCATTAGTGTCCCGTTAAAATCGGGACGCGTTAATAATTAATCAAATAATCCCTGAATAAGGGGATTAAATTGCTCTTTGACATCATTGAAATTAGTCTTATTGAACAGTCCTTGTAAAGGAGTTTTATCCGTCAATGAGATGCTAAGAATCTGTAAGACCTCATAAGTTGAACGATTCAACTGCATATCATGTTGGACAATAGCTACCAAACAATAGGTGATGATAGCAACACTAATCTGTATTCGAACAGCATTCTCTGTGGTACCCCAGAACCTTTTTACCTTAAGATGCTGCTTCAACCATTTGAAGAATAGTTCCACGAGCCATCTCTTTTTATAAAGATTGGCAACATCAAGTGCAGAAATGTGTTTGGCATTCGTCAGGAAAGTGAATTCACGTTCATCCTCTTCATCATAAAAACGGATGACTCTGAATGATTCAGGATACTTCTTTTCAGAGGTGTACCCGATCAGTTTCACTTCCGCATCTGAAAGGATATTCTTGGGCATTCTACGCTTCCATTTACAGAACTTGCACTTCAGATTAGACTTCGCTCTGACTACAAAGAAAGAACCTGTAAGGTGAATCCGATAAAGTTCCTTAAACGAGTCATAAGCTCTGTCGAATATATAATAAGCATTTGGCTCATAATTAATAGCGGACATTGCTGTTGAATCATGCCTGGATGCTGTAGTTACTGTATAAAAGGTTGGTATTTGTGCTTCTATGTCATAAAGGACATGGGCCTTAACTCCACCTTTCTTCTTGCGGAACTTCGCCCAAGGGAATGTAGCCAAACATAAAGGAATCGTAGTGGAATCAAACGCATACTTTCTTCCTGGAATATCCAAGATATTAGTAACTCGTTTTTCACATGCTTCCTTCATCATGTAGAAAGCAAAGTCTTCGAAGATTCTATAATCTCGATTCTGATTGGCTGATGCAAGCGTGGTTTTGGCAATGGGTTCACGACCCAACCCCAAATGATAACGCTTTCCTTGATGGGCCTCCAAAGCTACAATCAAATCACGAAGACTTTCACGATTACTGAGTTGACCGAACATCATTGCAAGTAACTGGTTCCAGCAAGCGAAATGTTTCACATATCGATTGCCATCGTACTTGTCTACGAGCCTTCTGAACTTATCATTGTTCAAGAATTCTACTAACTGAGCGAAAACGTATTTGTCTTGGTGCATTTGAGACCGCTTTAATCGACCTCAAAGATATGATTTCAAATCGTCGCGCTTAGAAAAGCATGTCTAATAGACTATATTTCAATCATTTCAAAGAACTATTTATCCTCTTTTACGGGACAGTAGTGATATAAATTATTTAATAATATGGAAGTTCTTATAATTATCGTACTAGTATTATTTATTGGTTATTGCAATTATAGTTTTCGTAAAGAAACTATTGCAGACGGTATAGAAAAAGCCCAAAAACGAGAAAATGAAAAGAAAAAGAAAGAAGATGAAGAATTAAAACAGCGTCTACGCGATGAAGATAAATACGATGGTAACTACCACAAGCGCCATTCATAATATCTCATCTATCCCATAATTTTGCAATCTCGTCAAACCGATCTTTCGTACTAATAGATTCTTCCTTTTCATCTTGTGGTTGATTTTCCCATGAAAACCTACAAATATCAGTAGGAAGTAACTTTCTCTTACTATGAGGTTGCAACATACAGCAAGCTAAAAAGCGGGTTTGTTCCCATGACTCCCGTTCTAATCGTTGTTCCTTTTCTTGCCAGACTTTATAAGCTATAGAAAATTCAGATGGGGTACACCGGCTAAAGTCGTTCATACTCATTCCCATGCACCCCATTGCAATGCCCAACAGTTCCTCTGCTGTTACGCTTTCATCTTCTTTTTTTTTGAGCCTTCAGCACCTTCCGATAAGTTTTCCTGGAACTGTGCAAAGTCCTCCAGATTAATGCCATCGGCAAAGTGATCAAACTCCATGTCAAATGTTATTCCATCGGCACGACAAGCACTACGTACACAACAAAACATAAATAGAGTCAGCAGTTCGAGCTCAGCACCGATGTCATTTACATCCTTGCCGGTTTGACGTTTAAAGTCAATCATAGCACCCATAGTCATGCGACTGGGATACTCTTTTCCGTAAAGTTTCACTTTGTGCATATCTGTGTGAAGATTTACTTTTCAGTAGGTATTAGTTTCAATTCTACCTGACCACTGTTTTCCATTGAAATAGTGTAGCTGGCATCATCATCACCCGGATCTTGTTCTTCGAGACTGGTGATAATGAAATTTCCTTCACGATATTTCGTAGCCTCTTCACCACGCAACGCATAGCGCACTTTCACAGCTTTGCCTGCTTCCCACAACTCAAACAATTTGTCGTACCCCAGTTCATCACCATAAAACTTAAAACCTTCGGCACTAATACTGACAGACAGACCACTGACTGACTTCTCTTTCCACATACCGGGATTGTCAGCTGTCGCTTTTTCAGTAAGAGTAGGTTTCACAGCCCGTTCCTTTGTTTCTGCACTGTTAGTAATTGTACACGTTTTACTGTGTCCCAGCGGAGTGAATGTGTTTTCGCCGGTTACAATGCCCACAAGCATATCACTTCCATGTTGATATCCAGTTTCCATAATTTAAAAAATTAAATTTGTTAATAATTTACCGTTTTATCATTAAAACGAACAGAAACAGTAACGGCTACCTGTACTGTCCGTATCGCTTCGATGATGCAAACATAACGGGGTAAAATTTCAAAAACAAATAACAGTGTAATGGTTACACAAAAGTATGTAACCATTACACTGTTATTTCTCTTATTAGCGATTAATAGGCACCTTTACAGTGAAATATTAAAAACAATTTAAACATAAATTATTATGAGAAAAAAACTTTTCGAGACAGTGACAGACTGTCTAAAGACACTAACCGATTCGGAAACAGGAAAAAAAGTAGTGAAACACATTGATCTTTGGCAGACTTCCATTACCGAATCCGGTAACGAAGCCTCATTTCCAACACCAGCTGTATTTATTGAATTCCTACCAGCTACCTGGAAAACACTTTGTGGAAACAAACAAACGTGTGAAGTGCAGTTACGCCTGCACATAATAGAATATACCGCAGAAAACGACACACAAGTTGCATTACATGGATTTGAACTGGCAGACAGGATCGCCAGTTTACTAACTGAATGGCAATTGGAAAACCGAAGTAGATTCCTGCGAACAGAAAGCCTGACAAATCATGAAAGTGAAAAGGTGAAAGATTGTATGGAAACATTCAAGTTAACAATCTAATAAGTTGTTTCAACTAATCGTGCATTAAAAACAGACACTACTATTATTAATTTTCAGAATATTCATAAAATGAAAAAAAAATGCACAGGCTTCAGCTATATTAATAAAGTCAGAGATGTTAACAATATATATGACACATATGCACGATCGGGGTTATCAAACAGAGAAATCCTGAGACGATACATTTGGCCAAAGCATCTAATTTCAGAAAAAACGTTCTACAACTACTTGAACGCTTATGCGGATCCTAATTTTTTGGAAAGGCTAAAAGAAATGGAACATTCACTATCTATTAAATAATACTTCCCACAACTCAGATATAGATAGCATCACCCAATTAATAGAAGTTCATATGAGCTGCCTACAACAACTTGAATGAACTTCTATTTTCATAAATTTTTAGTGTGGTTACCTCACCTGATAATTAAGAAACACAAAAATATTAAGGAACATCCTAACGAAACCTATTCAAACATTTATAAAAAAGTTTGTATATTGTTGTATTTTTTATTACATTTGCACAATATTAATCAAAACACACAAACTTATGAAACAATCCTCATTATTCCTTATCAATTACTCTCACTTCTTGTTCCAAAGATTAGAATGATACAGTAAACAACTACAATAGTTTAAAGAAACAGGAATAAATATCAAACTTATTAACATGCAAACAATGAAAAAGATTTTATTATTAATGATGACTACATTGGCAATAACCGGATGCAGTAATGAAGAACAGGACAACCTCGTTCCAGAAGAAGTAACAGTAAACATTGATTATGATTTTTGGGAAAGTGGAAGCATGTCAAGATCCGGAGCAGATCTATACACTAACTTCTATAATAAATATGTAAAAACCAAGTTATTGACTCCGACAACTTATTCATTATCCCTAAGTACAAAAGATACGCCTAAACCAACAACTATTAATGGGTATTGGGGAAATAAGGATGGAATTAGATTAGTAGAGGGAACCTATAATATATATGGTACATCTATTCCTACAAGTTCTGGAGCGTCTATTGATACGCTGTCTATGTCATTTAATGAAAAAGTTACGATAACAAAAGAAACTACTTCAATAACATTGACAGCTAAACACTCATCATTCATGCTGATATTTGACGCAAGCAATACCACATCAATAGAATACTCAGGATATCTTGGTAATATACACAGCACTTGTAGCCTTAATAAAAAAGATGAAATCTATTACATATTTCTAAGTAAGGACATTGAAGCATCCGATCAAATTGTTGTAACAAGAAAAAACAAAAAGAAAGTTATTATTAATCTTTATGGATTATCTTTCGAAAAAGGAAAATACTATTACTTTAATGACGTGACAAACTCATTTGATATACCACCAATGACTGAAGGGAACTAATTAATCGAGGTTCAAGGTTGATTTCGATAAGTTGAAACATTCTTACTCACCCCTGATCAAAGTAAATATCTGAGACGAATGAATAAAAATCTCTGATCAATAATAAGTGGTAATAAATGGAACTACAAGTAATTCAAAGTAAGATCTACGAGATACGAGGAAGTAGAGTTATGTTAGACTTTGATCTGGCAAAATTGTATAGTACAGAAACGAGTTTATTAAAACGTGCTGTCAGACGAAACATGGAACGTTTTCCGGAAGATTTTATGTTTCAATTAACGAAAGAAGAAGCTAATAGCCTGTATTCCAGTGGGGTATTCCAAGCTGGCACACCCCAATATAACTTTAGTGCCTATGCTCCTTTTGCTTTTACAGAACAAGGTGTAGCTATGCTAAGTAGCGTATTAAGATCTCCCATTGCTGTAAAGGTGAACATTAATATCATGCGCGCATTTGTTAGTGTTCGACAATTCGTCTTAACCAATGAAAGTAATACCAAAGAGATAGAGTACCTTAAACATCGTATTGAGGAACTGGAACATCAAGGAGTGAAAGCATTTGCTATGATAGAAAGGCTGGGAGAAGAAACGTTAGAAGCCATCAATGATTTATCTGAGGATAACCGTAAAGAATTCGATAACGTTTACCTTGCACTCTCACAGTTGGCAGACAAGAAGAAACAATCTAAACCTCGTAATCCTATTGGTTTTAGGAAGTAATTCTATAATTGACCAATAGAAATAAAACAAATTTTACAAATCAATGAATATGAGAATTAGAAACAATAGCCAGAGGTATATTGTTCTTTCATGAATAGGTAAAGGAAACGAATTAAAATAAAAAGACACTGAAAGACATACACCACTTCATCTACTTTACAAGGCCACGAACTTGCAACAGACTGATAATCAACACTTATAAGATTGTACACTTTTGTTATACAAGAATGTACAATCTTATATGACAAGAGTGTACAATATTGCATGGTAAAAGTGTACAATCTTATAGTTCGTTGGCTATTTAGGTTAAAAACGGAATTCGAATGGACTGATGAGCCGGTATTGGTGGCATTGAATGCAATATCGTGATGGGATTAATAAAGATTTCGAAAAATACAATTATCCTGTCTTTTTGTTCCTATATGGCTGATTTTCATGACACCCTTATTCTAATTATTACTGTAATTGGAGAATAAAATGCATAACAATATCAATTATTATGCGTATTCTATCGTATAATCTTTCTTTAGTTGGATAATCATGCACATTTATTCGGCATGTTATCCTAATTTTCCCGGTATGATAAGTTCGGTTCCTCTACGAGAAACAACTCAAACCTCGTAGAGAAACGACTCGAGACTCTACGAGAAAAAATAAAACTGCCTAAAAAGACGTTTTCAGACGCTAACTGATGGCTAAATTCACTCCAATCTTAACTATTAAAAGTATAATCAAAGAATTTCATAAAGTTGAATTATGTAATAAATATCAAAAAAACAAGATGTTTTTGTCATGCAATTCTCCAAAAAAACATACAATAGGAATAATAGAAGCCAGAAATGCCGAAGATTTTTATTACTTGCAAGAAACCTTCCCTTAATTAGAGGATTCTAAAGGATCAGGAATGTCACTTTGTCAAATTGTAAGTAAGTATGTACTTTGAATAGACACGAACTAATTATTATTTTTCAGACATAAGAACAAAAGAACACATTTTCTGTATAACCTCCATAAACAGCTTATTTGTTCTTATGTTCTTATGTCTAATCTCCATCTATACTGATAGGATAAAACTATCCTGAATATGTTGCCAGTCTGGACAAATTTAACATAGAAAATGAGGTAACCGACAGTATACACCTGTATCAATTCGATTTTTTAATGCGAGCAACATTATAATTCTCAATCGAATTTATTTCCTTTATAATATATTTCCATAACTTTGGCCCGTACTATCAAAAACACTCTCTGTATATGGATAAAAAATACATTATAGGCTTACAGAAGGGCTCATACTCCGATTTTAATAAATTATATGACCTTTATGCAGATAGATTGTATGGCTTTGCTTACAACCTGACACATTCGTCGGAGATGGCAGAGGAAATTGTGCAGGAAGTCTTTTTAAAAATCTGGCAGATGCGGGAGCACTTATCTCCCGAATATTCTTTTCGTTCTTTTCTCTTCACTATTGCCAAAAATAAATTCCTGAACGACCTGAGAAACCGGCTCACCTTGCTTTCTTATGACGAATACATAACTCAACTGGATGTTACGGAAGGAGGAGAAAACTCCACAGAGAATGAGTTTAACTTCAATGAGTTGAATGAACAGGTCCTCCAGTCCAAAGATAAACTGAGTAAGCGGCAAAAGATGATATTCGAAATGAGTAAAGAAGAAGGATTGTCAAATCAGGAAATTGCTTTGAAACTTGGTATCTCCGAACAATCTGTCAGAAATCAATTAAGTAGCGCACTCAAAGTACTTAGAGAAGAACTCATTAAAATCGGCTTTTCTTTCGCTCTCTTTTTTATGAGTTAGTGATAAACCTAAAAAAAGTTAATAACAAAGGATACATATGTTACATGATTCGTATTTCTGTGTATCACTTATAAACGGACAGGATTGATTATGGAGAAACAGAATAATATACTTGAAAAATATATTCGCGGCAGCATCAGCGAAGAAGAATATAATGAATTGCAACAGCAGATTCAGAATGATTCTGATAACAGTGTCGGGGATATGCTAAATGAGTGTTGGCAAAAAGACCTGAATATCCACGTTATGCCCCGGGCTGCGAAAGAACGGACCCGGAGACTGGTTAACGAAAAGATAAAGAAGGATATGAGACGCGTCTGGTTCAAACGGGCGTCGACCATTGCAGCTTCTATTCTGGTACCCGTATTAATCATCTCTACGGTTTATTTCTATAAGGAAATGGACCATTACAAGCAGATACCCAATATCGTATCTGTCAACAAAGGACAACGAGCCGGTATTACACTGCCTGATGGAACAATTGTTCATTTGAACAGTGAATCTAAACTGACTTATACTCCGGACTTTAATGGTAAGTTGCGAGAGGTGGTTCTGGAAGGAGAAGCCTTTTTTGAGGTCACTCCCAATAAGGAGAAGCCTTTCATTGTGAAAACGTCCGTTTTCGATGTAGAGGTATTGGGAACTTCTTTTAATGTCTCGGTTTACAATGATGAGAATATTGTAGAAACCGCACTTATGGAAGGAAAAGTGAAACTGACGATGCAGGGCTGTCCGTCTAAGCCTGTTTATCTGACGCCTTCACAGAAGTTTATCTATTCCAGAAGCGATCGGCAAGGTACTATCTCCATCATGGAGGGAGATACCGAACTGGCCTGGAAACAAGGTATACTTGCATTCAATGCAGAACCGTTGGAAGAGGTTTTCCGAAAAATAGAACGCTGGTACGGAGTAACGATGCACTACGACAAAGAAAGTTTAGTGAACGACAACTTCACAGGACAATTCAAGATGATTTCCATCCAGGAAATGATGAATATATTGCGCATGCACTATAACCTGAAATTTAAAATAGAGAATAATGACATATACATAATCTAAAAACAAAAAAGCATATGAAAAATACCGATTAAAAAAATCCTTTCGTCCTCCACCGTTCCGTCCTTTTTTTAAGAAGCTGATAAAAATAATCAAAACAGTTTCTTAATATCCAAATTCATTTTAATCAATTCAATTGACAGGGAGCCTTCTCAGGGTGGCTCCAAGTCATTGCTATGCCCTTTTTTAAACAAAAAATGCTTATGAAGAAAATAATAATGTATATCGCCTTACTGATGTTGCCGATCCTTTGTTCAGCGCGGAAAGCCTTTGTGATAGAAGAAGGCCGAACCGTGATACTGACGGGTAAACATGCTTCATCACCGGCACTGCTTGCAGCACACGAACTGCAATATTTCGTAAAACAATCATTGGGGATACACGTACCCATAGTGAATGAATTACCATCGAAACCCACCGGGATTATCTATGTGGGTAACAGTGAATATACGGATAAAATACACTTTGAACCACAGGAATATCTGATACAAATCACTCCGGAAACAATCGTTCTGATGGGACAGGACGAAAACTCTGACAGTGATGGGGGACGCGATAACAACGGTATAACACCCTCAAAAGACCGGTTAAAAATTAACTACTCAAAGCTGACAGGTAATTCATCGGCCAACGTAGAGTTGACGCTGCCGTCTATTTATGATGCACAAGGAACTTGTTATGCTGTATATGACTTCGTTGAGAACTATCTGGGTGTCCGTTTCTATGGTCCGGCTCCGCTAAATGTGATTGTCCCCAAACAGAAGCAACTGAAACTGGCTCCAACCCGAGTGATGCGTTCTCCTGCAATCAAATACAGAGACAGTAGCTATTCTTTTGATTGGCCGATGATGAAAGAACAATATTTTGAAGCTACGCCGGAGATGACCCAGCTATTCCTCAGAAGAATCCGGTTCGGCGGAGAGAAATGGGCTGCCAATCATGCTTTCACAGCTTATCAGGACCGTTTCCTTCAAAAGAACCCGGATCGTCCGGAACTCTTCGAAGGTTACCATCCCGAATATTTTGCCGTCGGACGTACCGGAGGGCCTCACGAACGCCAGTTCTGTTATACCAATCAGGCATTTATCAAACAGGTGGCCAAAGATGCCTGCGGCTATTTTGACGGGCAGCCCCTGAAAGGTGAACAAATAGCTTTAGGAGACTATTTTGCAGTGGTTCCGCTTGACAATGCCAACTGGTGCCAATGTGAAGAATGCAGCCGGCAACTGGCTATTGATAAAGATAATATCCGGGGAGAACACTTCAATTGCGGTACTGCCACCCATTACCTGTGGACCTTCGTCAACAATGTGGCTAAAGAGGTAAAGAAAACGCATCCCGGAAAAAAGATAGCCGCCCTCGCCTATCATGTATATGCTTATCTGCCTGAGGATATAGAACTGGAAGATAACATATCGGTAGCCCCCTGCCTTCACCCACGCAACTATTGGGCACCAAAGATGAAAGAGAATGAAACTGATTTCTACAAAGACTGGATTGAAGAAAGCAGGAAGAGCCATCGCCCCGTCTATCTGTGGAATTACCTGTGTTTCCCAACCGAACGCGGACTGGTACAGGGGTTCAACGTATTTCCCGGATTCAGTATCCACCAGGTGGCCGAAGAAACAAAAATGTACGCCCGGGATGGTGTACGAGGCATATTCCTTTGTGGAATAGGAGAGCAGTTTGATTTCTATGCCACCATGAAACTCTATGATAATCCGACATTAGACATAGACCACCTGCTAAATGAATTCTTCACCTCTTATTTTGGTAAAGCAGCCCGCCCCATGCGCAACTTCTATGACAAAATAGAACAGGTATACAGTGATTCCAAAAATTATCCGTTGGACATTCAGACTAAAGATGCACAGTTTCACCAGACAGAAGCAATAGCATGGGAATACCTCGGAACAGACCGGGTAATGAAGGAACTGGAAGGGTATATCCGTAAAGCACAATCGCTGGCAGATAGTCCGGCAGAAAAAGCACGCGTGGATTCATGGGTGAAAGGAGTCTGGGAATATATGCAAACAGGTAAAGCCAAATACATATCTAAAAAAGCAAAAGAATGAAACTTATCAATCTCTTTCTGTTCCTCTTCCTGCTGGGATGCGTAAGTTGCAAAAGCCCGGAAGAGAACATACCCAACGAGTCTATACAGATTATTCCTCTGCCAAACTCGTATGAACTCAAACCGGGCAGTTTCTGTATGACCGGACAAACAACGATCGGAATAGATACTTCTGACCCGGCAATGGTAGCCCTGGCAGAATACTTCAACGAAAAGACAAGTGATGCTACCGGATTCTCTTTACCGATTGGTGACTCCGGAACAATCGTCTTTCAATTAGGCGATTATAAAGAGTTGGGAGAGGAGGGATATCAGTTGTCCGTATCCTCCGGGAAACTCGTGCTGAGTGCATACAGGCATCATGGTATATTCAACGGCATACAATCTGTTCTTCAACTACTCCCTCCGGAAATAAAATCGAAAACAGTACAGCCACAGAAAACATGGTACATCAATTGTGTGGAAATCACCGATAAACCTCAGTTCGCATGGCGCGGGCTGATGCTTGACGTCAGCCGGCACTTCTTTACCAAACAGGAAGTGAAGCGGTTCATAGACCAAATGGCAGAATACAAATATAATGTGTTTCACTGGCATCTGACCGATGATCAGGGGTGGAGACTTGAAATAAAATCACTGCCTGAACTGACCAATATCGGTGCATGGAGAGCTCCCCGGGTAGGTAACTGGTGGGAGAGAGAACCCCAACTTTCTACCGACTCTTTGAGCTATGGAGGGTTTTATACTCCGGAAGACATCCGGGAGGTCGTAGACTATGCCCGGAAACGCTATATTACGATAGTGCCCGAAATAGATATACCCGGACACAGTATGGCTGCTCTATCGGCATATCCGGAAATCTCTTGTACGGGTGGCCCTTTTCATGTGAATGTAGGAAATACATTTTATACAAAAGTAGAAAATTCCTTGTGTGCAGGCAATGAACGGACGTTTGAAGTTCTTGATTCTGTATTCTCTGAAGTTGCCCGTCTTTTTCCTTCCCCATATATACATATCGGAGGCGATGAATGTTATAAAGGCTTTTGGGAGAAATGTCCCAAATGCCGGATGCGAAAACAAAAAGAACATCTGAAAAATTCGGAAGAACTGCAAAGCTACTTTATAAAACGGGTGGCCGACATGGTTCAGAAAAAAGGGAAACAAATTATCGGATGGGATGAGATACTGGAAGGTGGCTTAGCTCCGGAAGCAATTGTAATGTCATGGAGAGGTATAAAGGGAGGTGCGGAAGCTGCCCGCCAAGGACACTCGGTTATTATGACTCCGAGCGATCATTGTTACCTGGATTTCTATCAGGGAGACCCGGCTGTTGAACCGAATACTTATGCTATGCTTCGCCTGCAGGATTGCTACAAATATCAGCTTATCCCCGACAGCATAAATCCGTCTCTGGTAATGGGCGGACAAGGAAACCTTTGGACAGAATCCGTACCTCACTACCGTCAGGTGGAATACATGGTCTGGCCCCGTGCTTTAGCTATATCCGAGACATTATGGACCGATGCCCGGCTACGTAACTGGAAATTCTTTGTCCACAGGGTAGAACAACAATTTGAACGCTTCGACCAATCCGGAGTTAACTATGCCCGTAGCATTTATGATCCGATCATCTGTCCGCACCGGGATAAAAAGAACGAACTGAAAATAGAACTGAAGACAGAAGTAGAAGGCCTAAGCCTGTTCTATACATTCGACAATACAATCCCCGATGTCTACTCCAATATGTATACAGATACACTTTCTGTTCCTAAAAATGCATCGATGCTTCGCGTAGCCACTTACAAGGGACAGGTACAAGCAGGCAGACAGGTTGATGTTACAATCGAGGAGCTGAAAAAGAGAGTGACGGAATAAAAAGTAATATGTTATAAAACATAAAAAAAGAGATGTTACAAATAAAGCCAATCGGTGTACTACTTACAGAACGGACAAGGACAAAGAAAAACGAGACATCTGACTAACAAGTAAAAACACCTGAAAATCACTTATGATAAAATACTTAAAATCATTATGAGTACAAGAAAATTTCGCATAATACTGCTTCTATTGTTAATGACCGGATTCGTATCCGCCATTAATGCCCAGGAGCAAAAAATCTCTCTCTCACTTAACAATGCCACATTGAAGCAGTTCTTTAATGAGATAGAACACAAAACCGATTACTCTTTCTCTTACCGTGAAGGAGTATTGGATAACCGGAAGGATATAACGGTTTCTGTACAAAACAAAGACCTGTTGGAAGTCCTCAAAACGGTACTCACTCCAAGAGGATTAAGCTTTAGCATACAATCCAAATCAGTAGTCATCATTCCACAGCAACAGGTAGCCGCAAGCAAACCGGTTATCATCAAAGGAAAAGTTACAGATACTACCAACGAACCACTTGTGGGAGTTACCATCCGGGTTAAAAATGGTAATGAAGGTACAACGACCGATATGGACGGTAACTACTCAATCCAGCTGAAAAACAAGAATTCCGAACTTCAGTTCTCTTACATCGGTTACAAACAAAAGGATATAAGAGTAAAGGACAAAACGGTAGTCAATGTACAGCTGGATGAAGATAGCCATATGCTGAATGAAGTAGTGGCTATCGGCTACGGTGTGATGAGAAAAAGAGACCTGACGGGTTCTGTAGCCCGCATCGGAGAAAAGGATATAAACAATGTTCCTACAATCCGTCTGGATCAGGCACTGACCGGTAAAGTATCGGGCGTACACGTCACTAACACTTCCGGCGAACCGGGTGCAGCTACCAATATCCTGATCCGTGGTGGTAACTCTATTTCGGCAAGTAATCAGCCTTTGTATGTTGTAGACGGATTTATCGGTGCAGGCGACCTGAACCTGATTGACCCCAATGACATAGAATCAATAGAGATTCTGAAAGACGCCGCAGCTACTTCTATTTATGGTGCCAGAGGTGCCAATGGTGTTGTTATCATTACGACTAAAAGAGGAACTGAAGGTGGCAACAATGTTACAGTGAATGCCTACGTCGGTATCCAGCATGTTGCCAAACGGTTGGAAATGCTCAATGCACGTGAATATGCCGAAATGCTGAATCAACAGGATGTGGCTGCCGGACAAGAACCTTCTATTGAGAATCCCAGTATCTATGAAAAAGGTACTGACTGGCAGGAGGAAATACTCCAAATGGCTCTGATGCAGAATTATCAGGTAGCAGCTTCGGGAGGAAGTAAAGATACCCGTTACTATTTATCATTAAGTATGTTCGATCAGGAGGGTGTCATCAAAAGATCCGGGATCAGACGTTATCAGACCCGCCTCAACTTGGACAGAAAGATAGGTGATAAGATAAATATCGGGGCTAATTTCCAATTTTCCCACTCGTCCAGAAAACCCAATCTGGTAAGTTTGGGAGGATTTGATTACCAAAGCTCGGCTCTGGCAACTCCTCCGACCATGCCTATTTATAATGAGGACGGTTCGTATGCTGCAGACAGCCCTTCACGTGTGGTAAGCAACAAGATTGACAACGTAGTAGCACAGCTTAACCTGCGTAAGAAAGAAGAATTATCGACCACTGTCTATGCAGGTATATTTGCAGACTGGGAAGCCATAAAAGGATTGAAGTTCAAAACTTCTTTAGGATTGAACGCCAGTACCAGTAAAACAAATGAATACAAACCCGGTTCACTCCCAACCATGATGCAGAATAAAACCAAAGGTGAAGCGTGGATCAATCAGGGAGAAGGTTATTCTATCTTATGGGAAAACACAGCCAACTATATGAAAGAGATAGCCGAAGGACACCACCTGACTGTTTTGGGAGGATATACTTTACAATTCGGACGTAACGAAGGGCTAAGCCTGTACGGGAAAAACTTCACCAATGACCTGTTGGACTGGAACAACCTCTCTGATGCAGAAACCAAAACCCGCCAGATAGGCAGCTCTGCTTCCGAATGGGCCATCATTTCGTATCTGGGACGTATCAACTACTCTATTCACGATCGTTACCTGCTCTCGCTTGTAGGCAGATACGATGGTTCATCCCGTTTAGGCAAAGATAACCAGTTTGCTTTCTTCCCTTCCGTAGCTTTGGGATGGAGACTCTCGGAAGAGAAGTTCATGAAGCGCTTTTCCAAACTGAATAACCTGAAACTGAGATTCAGTTATGGTCTTTCCGGAAATCAGGATATTGCACTGTACCAGACATTACCGTTGATGAAACAACAAAATGTGATGCTGGGCGACATTCCGCAAATCGGATACATCCCCGATCGTCTGGGTAATGACAAACTGAAATGGGAGACAACGGCCCAGTTCGATTTTGGTGTGGAGGCTTCTTTCTTCAATTCACGTTTGAATATAGAACTTGACTTTTATTCTAAAAGAACCAAAGATCTTTTACTGGATGTGGAATTCCCCTATATCTCAGGATTCAAGAATGGTTTCATGAATGTAGGTAAAATCTCAAACCAGGGAGTAGAGCTTATGATTCGTACTACCAATATCGCTACAAAAGATTTCACATGGTCTACCGAATTTAATATCTCTACAAATAAAAATAAAGTCTTAGCAATGGGACCGGATAAAGATTTTGAATATACTTTCCGTCCGGGTTTGGGTACACATCCTTACTCCTGGTTAAAGGTAGGACAGCCCGTCGGAGTATTCTATGGCTATATTATGGATGGCATTTACCGCTCACGTGCACAGATTGAAGCCGGTAATGAGCCAAACGCTTCACTCGGACAAAAGATCTACCGGGATATTAATGGGGATGGCGTGGTTTCCATTGAAGACCAGACAACCATCGGCGACCCGAATCCCGATTTCTTTGGAGGTATCAACAATACGTTCACTTACAAGAATTTTACTCTAAGTGTATTTTTACAGGGAACGTATGGAAATGACATACTTGCAGGAGGTGACTTCCTGTATGCCACAGTCGACCCCCGGTTTGTAAATCAGTACAAACGGGTAAAGAACTTCTGGTCACTCGACAATCCCAACGGAAATTATCCTAAACTCTATTCCAATGACGAATACCAGCCTTCTACCTACATGATTCATGATGGTTCACATCTGAAAATAAAGAGTATCAGCTTGTATTACAACTTCCCGGTTAAGAGCTGGAAAAAGAATAAGACGATTCAGGAACTGCAATGTTACGTTACCGGTACCAACCTGTTCACGTTCACCTCATACAAAGGATACGATCCGGAGGTAAATACCGGAACAGAAGGCGGTTATAAGGTCTATTCGGCCAACGTGCTACGGGGTATGGACTTTACCGCTTATCCCTCAGCGAGAACTTATACTTTTGGCTTTAAAATCACATTATAATGAAAAGAATCATGAAAAAACTAAAGATAATGGCACTGTGCATCCTGACTGCTACTTGCAGCTCGTGCCTGGACATGCTCGATAAAACACCTATATCACAACTCAGCGTCGGTAAACTGTTTGAAACGGCAGATGGGGCGGAAGCTGCCGTATCCGGATGTTACAGTTTCCTCAATGGAACAGGATATTACAGTCAGGACAGATGGTGCTTTGCCTTTGAAGGTACCGATATATCCGGTAGTGCAGGTGGCTCAGCCAATTATCAATGGACTTCCGGTGAAAACCGGTGGAGTGACTGGTGGCTCACCACTTATCAGGCAATCGGCGCTTGTAACACAACCATAAGCCGCATAAAGAAATCAACCTTTGATGAGAGCCGCCGTACTTCGCTGCTGGCAGAAGCTCGTTTTCTACGTGCTTTCTACTATTATCATGCATTGACTTACTGGGGAGGCGTGCCCTTATTGAAAGATGAAATAACCTCGCTGGATCAGGTAAAGAATATAAAGAGAGCCACACGGGAAGAACTTTCAAATTTCATCATTGATGAACTCACTGAAGTATCGGACATCTTAGAGAAAAGCCCTGCCATCGTAGCAAGAGCCAGTAAAGGAACCGCACTTACCCTGTTGGCAAAAATGTACTTACTGCAAGAACAATGGGAAAATGCAGCAAAGACCTGTGAGCAAATCATGGGCTTGAACAAATATAAACTGTTCGACAACTATAGCGACATCTTCTCACAGGCATTCGAGAACCAGCAGGAACACATCTTCTCTATTCAGTTCAATGCCGATTATACCGACTTCTCGGCCCGTATGCTGTGGTATCTGGGTCCAAGCAAAGAAGAATGGGACAAGTTCAATGGTTTGGGAGGAAGTTCAGCCCCTACTTCCTTCTATGATAAATACGATGAATGGGACCTGCGCCTTGAACACAATCTGGCCAAGACCTGGCGGGGACAGGCTTTTAAAGACAGCCGTATCGCCATCATTAAATACTGGGACAGGACCGGTAAACAAATGCTTGACCACGACGGACTGAACTTCCCCGTATTCCGCTATGCAGACGTTCTTCTCATGTATGCCGAAGCATTAAACGAATGGAAAGGAGGACCTACCCAAGAGGCTTATGACGCAATCAATGAAATTCGCGAACGGGCAGGGGTAGATGAAATAGAAGAATTGGATTACAAACAATTTCAATCTTTTATCCGTGACGAACGTGCCCGTGAATTATGCTATGAGGGGCATCGCCGATTCGATCTTGTGCGTTGGGGAATACTTGTAGAGACGGTAAAAAGAGTCAGTAAAGAGATTAACTCAAAGGGAGGTGAATACATTAGTGAAGCCCATAACCTTTGCCCTATCCCTCAGACAGAGATTATAAAGAACTCAAATTTGGAACAGAATCCAGGATATGAAACTACTAAAAAATAAAAGCGATATGAAATCAACATTCAAGCTACTTCTGCTTTTAATGACTCTCTCATTCATTGCTTGTGACAAGAACGAAGATGACTTCTCAAAAAAAGACAGTTATCTGTATGTATGGAACATACGCACATGGAATGTGGGTACGGAAAGTAAACTTTCTGATATAAAAGTAACCTATTTCTTCAAAGGGGATACCACCCGGATACAGAATATTAACTTCTGGGTAATCAAAGAAAAAAGTACTCTCTATGCCGAAGAGGCCATGAAACATACCGACAGGGCTTTTCAGGTAACGTATCCTCAGAAAGATCCTAACCAGAAAGAGTTCAAGAACCAATGTTCTTTCCGCTTCAGTGAAGGATTCAATGTAGATTATGACGGTGATCCGATTGTACCGGGAGGAAAATACAGACTGGTAGTAAAAGCCATTGCTACCGACAACAAAGTGGTAGACAGCCCTACCACCGAATCGGGGGTATTCGAGATATACGACCCTAACAGTCCTGAAGAATAAACTTTGTTTAATTTAAAATAGATACCAAATGAAAAAGAATTTGTTTTTATGCCTGCTGTTTTTGTTAGGCATTCTCAATGTATCTGCCCAGACGACAGGTAACAAAGGTTTCAAGTTGAACGTAAATGCCGGAGATGCTTATCTGGATTGCGGAGATATCACACAGCTCAACAAAGCCGGAGCTTACACCATAGAGGCATGGGTGAATATAACCCTGGATGAGCTGGCCGATCGTTTCATTATCTTCAAAAAAGAGCAACCCGACGAGCGTAACCGTATTAAGGTACAGGTAGAAAAAAATGGACAGATCTACGTTATGCAGGCTAACGGAGATGGTGCTTATGCACAAACATCTGCCGGATGCTATCCGAAAAGTGGCTGGCACCATGTGGCTTTAGTTTATGACGGAACAAAATCAAGCACCGACGAAGGAGTTATCATTCTCTATATCGACGGTATCCGCCAGTCTTTCTCTAATGCTTTCTTCAAACCTACCACAGGCGACATTGACGCGCCATTCGTATTGGGTGGTGCTTCTCTTGCCTGCTACGATGAAGTCAGAGTATGGAACAAGTCTCTCAGCCTTGAAACCATATCTAAATGGAAAAGCTATAAAGTGCTCGATACACACCCGGATAAAGCCAACTTAGTGGCCTATTATGATTTCCAGAATGTAACAGATACCAATGTTCCCGATTTACAGGGTGCTTATCCGGCTACTTTTAAAGCAACGGAAGCTGAAGTAAAAAACATCGACCTGAAGATCTTTGAAGAAGTAGGCGAAATGACTATCGAAAGCAGTATGGTTTCTCAGAAGACAGGTAATGCCTATGCGAAAGAAGACAACATTGAATTGCTTACTCTGAAAGTAAACACCGTTGGTGCAGGCGAACTGTCACTTACCGGACTGGACTTCTCGCTGAACGGTACAACCAAGCTGACTGATATTGCTACTATCAATGTGTACTATGCCGGTGACAAAGCACAGATCACAGACGAATCACTCACAATGAACTACCAGGCACTTCGCCCGGGTACCGGTAAACTGGAGTTACGTGATGGAGATAATGCAGGTAAACAACCACTTAGTGTAGGAAATAACTTCTTTATCGTAGCCATCCGGTTGAAACCGACAGCCACTGACGGAAATAAACTGGACGGGCAAATCACCAAACTGTACTTCAGTAACGGGAAAGATGTAGTTCCTGAATCTTCTGACCCGGATGGTGATATGACAATCCGCCAAATCAACAAGCTCGACGCAGCAGCCTATACACAGAAGTGTACTGACTATAACAATAAGATAGTATTCGGTTGGTTCCCCTGGTTCAGTGTTACCACTATTGACAAAGTAGACTGGAAAGGCCTCACTCATATTGCTCCTATTGGTTTTGAAATCGACAAGGGAGGTTATACCCCTACTTTCGAAGATAAAGGTATCGACCTGAAATGGCCCTGGATTGACTTTATTAACGCAGCGCACAAAAATGGTGTGAAAGTATTGGCTGCCATCACCGGTAATGTTCGTGACGGTGGAAATACAGCTTTCTATGTAGATCTGTTTGGCGATTCACAAAAGATGCGTGCTGCAGCCGTTGCCATAGCTAAGTTTGTTGACAAATACAACCTGGATGGTATTAATATGGATATTGAAGAGTTTTACAACTCCGTCCCCAATCACGGTGCAAAATATAATGAACTGGCTAAATATATAAAAGAAGAGCTCGACAAAATCAATCCGGATTTCGAACTTTCTATTGCTACCTATCCGGGAAATGAAAGCAATGAATGGGATTTCAAAGGAATGCTCAAAAGTGCCGACTACCTTACTATCATGATGTACAACATCGGACAAACATTCACTTGCCCGCTGAACGATGCACAAAGAAGAATCAAGCAGTTCTGGCTGGATATCGACATTCCTGCATCTGACATTGTTATCGCATGGCCCTACTATGGCAATATCTACAAGAACGGATCAAAATTCGGAACAGCTACTTTAGGTGATGTACCCAAGTATGCCAAAGACAATGATATCACTTGGGATGACGCAGCAAAATGTAATGTTTATAAGTATACCGAAGACGGTGCCAATATGGTGGCTTATGCCGAGGATCTTCAGAGCCTCCGCTTAAAATATGACTATACTACCAAAGGCGGCTTCAAAGGTATTGGTATCTGGGCATTGGGTCAGGATGCAGGTATGGAAGACCAGGCATACGGATTGATTCGCGAATTCTACGATTCTACCTATCAAGGAACAGGAATCAGCAAGAACCAGTCCAATGGTAACATATCCGTTTACCCTGCTGCTGTAGAAGATGAACTGTTCATCAACTTAAAAGACAATGACGGAGCCAATGTTACAGTTACTGTTTACAATATGATGGGACAGGCATTGAAAAACATAAATTTAGCTTCCGGCGTACGGTCTGTTCACCTTAACAGCCTTTCTACCGGTTGCTATATAGTGAAAATTCAATGTGAATCAGAAGTGGCAAGCTTTAGAGTTGTAAAGAAGTAAACCTTTCCGCTCTTTTTGGCAGATATTAAAACTCACCACAGAGTAACACAGAGTTCCACAGAGTTTAAATCTTTATTGAAACGCAGATGAACGCAGATTTTCGCAAAGGAAAACAAATATATGATAAAGAACTACAGTCTTTTAATCTGTGTTCATCTGCGATCATCCGCGTTTCATCAGATAAATACTACTCTGTGAAACTCTGTGTTACTCTGTGGTGAAAAGACTTCTGATACACCCGCTTTTTCTTCGGTAGATTTCCAGTAAATACAGATATTATGAGGTACAAAATTCTTCTGCTACTCCCGATAATGGCTTTTCTTGCCACCTTACCAATACGCCTGTATGCAACTAATGAATGCTTATCCCCCAATGAGACATTATGGTTTCGCTATCCGGCCCAAAGCTGGTCCGAACAGGCTTTACATATCGGCAATGGTTATATGGGTGCCTCTTTTTACGGGGAGGTAGAGAAGGAACGTTTTGATATCGCTGAAAAAACATTCTGGGCAGGAGGTCCTCATGCTGCCTCCGATTTTAATTACGGAATAATCAAAGGAGGTAAGGACAAGATAGCCACTATCCGGCAGTTAATAGTAGAGCGCCGGTTTGCTGAAGCCGATTCCCTCTCCCGTATCTACATGACCGGAGATTATACTAACTATGGCTATTTTTCAATGGTAGGTAATCTGTGGATTGACTTTGGCAAAAACAAACAGCCCGTACAAAATTACCTGCGCGGTATCGATCTATCCACATCCCGTGGTTTCGTTGAATATACACAGGGAGGTGTACAGTTTAACCGTGAGTATTTCTGCAGTTATCCTGATAAATTGATGGCACTTCATTTTACGGCCGATAAAGCAGGAAAGATTAGTTTCTCTCTTTCCCATTCACTCGTCTATCCGCCCGAAGAAGTCATAGAAAGTGAGAATGGACTTACTTTCAATGGGATCATCCGGGAAAATGGATTAGGCTATACCATCCGTATTAAAATTGTTCAGCAAGGCGGAAGTGTCAAAGTAGCCCATCAACGGATTGTAGTAGAAAAAGCCAATGAAGCCACTGTATTCTATGCGGTCGGCACTGAATATGCTCCTGTATACCCCCTATATAAAGGAGAGAACCCGCAACAAAATACCGGGAAGGTAATAACAAAAGCCATTACAAAAGGCTACGAGACAGTCAAAAACACACATATATCCGATTATCAGACGTTGTACAATCGGGTCAGATTCACTCTTACCGGAGACACGGCTTCCGAACAACTTCCAACCAATGTACGTGTGAAACAATTGCAGGAAGGATTTACCGACGACGCCTCTCTGAAAGTTTTAGGGTTCAACCTCAGCCGTTACCTGCTGATAAGTGCCTCCCGCCCCGGCACACTACCTTCTACCCTGCAAGGTGTATGGAATACCTTTGAAAAGGCTCCGTGGAACGGAAATTTCCAAAGCAACATCAATCTCCAGGAGATGTATTGGGGATGCGGACCGACCCAATTACCGGAATGTGAAGAGGCTTATCTGGAATGGATTGAAGGTCTGGTAGAACCCGGACGGCAAACAGCCCGCGAATATTACGGGACGAAAGGTTGGGTGAGCCATTCTACCGGAAATATATGGGGGCACACCGTTCCCGGTGATGATATCCTGTGGGGGCTCTATCCTTCAGGAGCTGCCTGGCATTGCAGGCACTTGTGGGAACATTATGCTTTCAACGGAGATAAAGAGTATCTCAGAACAAAAGGATATCCTATTATGAAAGAAGCTGCCGAATTCTGGCTGGAAAACATGGTAGAATATCAGGGATATTTCATTATTGCCCCTTCCGTATCAGCAGAACACGGCATTGAAATGAAAAACGGTTCTCCGGTAGAATATTCTACCACAAACGGCGAGCAAACGGAAGGAAGACTTTTTACCATGCCCGCCTACCAGGATATAGAAATGGTATATGATCTATATACCCACGTAATTAAAGCAGCAGAATGCCTGAACACAGATTCTGTATTCCGCCAGAAGCTGCTCATTGCTAAAAATAAGCTACTACCCTTGAAGATAGGACGCTATGGACAATTGCAGGAATGGATAGATGATGTGGACAACCCACACGATCATCATCGCCACCTTGCCCACCTTTATGCTTTGTATCCGGGAAATAGGATATCATACACCCAAACACCTGCATTGGCCCAGGCTGTCCGGAAATCTTTAGAGATGAGGGGTAAAGGTAAATTTGGCGACAGATGGCCTTACACGGGAGGCAACTGGTCTATGGCATGGCGTACCGCTTTATGGGCCAGACTCTACGATGGCAATCAGGCTATCGGAACTTTCAACCGGATGATTAAAGAAAGTGGTTACGAAAACATGATGTCCAATCAATCGGGAAATATGCAGGTAGACGCTACAATGGCTACTTCTGGGCTTTTTGCTGAGATGTTATTACAATCTCACGAAGGCTTTATACACCTCTTGCCTGCCCTGCCTACCGAATGGCCGGAAGGCAAAATCGAAGGATTGATGGCAAGAAACGGCTATCAGGTAACGATTGAGTGGAAATATGGGAGACTGACAAAGGCAGAAATTGTAATCCCACAAGAGATGGACAGACCGACAGTAAAAATACAAGGCGTTCCTTTGTCAGAGACAGACGGCAGAGTGAGCTTTATTCCCTACTCACAAAGCACCTCACACACTTTATTCTGAAACTCTCTTGCTTTGGCTGCCGAAAGTACATTCTGATTCATAATGGCAAAGGCTATTTCATGCCCGTTAGCAGCCTTCAGATAGCCTGCTAAGGCGTTAATTGCTGTATAGGAACCTGTCTTGGCATGAACATTCTTACAGGCTTTTCCTTGCTGCATTCTATACTTCAATGTTCCGTCTACTCCGGCAATGGGAAGAGCCTTGTAGAGTTTCTGAAACACATCCGTACGGGAATAGGCAAATTTAAGGAAATCGACCAAAAGGGCAGGAGAGAGGTAGTCATAGTTGGATAGTCCACACCCATCGGCTATCTTATAATGATCGGGATTGTGTCCCAGCTGCTTTATCATCTTCTTTATCTCAGCAATGCCCTCTTTGGCCGAGACATACTTCTTCCCGGTAGCTTGTACCCCCAGACGACAAAGCAAAGCCTCTGCACTCAGGTTATCGCTTTCCTTCATTATCTGGGTAACTACCTCCTGTACAGAGCACTCCGAACGCGCCATGCAAACGGATGAACTATCGGGAGTAAAAACAGAAAAGGCATAGTTTAGAGGTACCTCAATGCCTTTGTTGCGGAGCTTTTCAAGAAAAGCATGCATAAAGAAGTCCTGTGAAGAGAACACATTAATATCTGCGCTACGCCTCCCCTCTACATTGCCTGTGACCGTGATATTGTTCTTATTTTCAAGCCATCCCCTGGTTACGGTAAACTTCCCGGCAGAGGGAGTACGTGTCCGGGTTGCATTGCTGAGACTGTAATAAGAGGACTCCGGATAGCAGGAAACCCGTGCCGTATCGCCCTGAACTGCACCCGGAGCAGCTGTTACCGTCACCATTCCTTTGTGATACATCAACGGAGAAAGATAAGGCTGATAAGCTTCCGGCGTATCATCCCATGCCCATCCGCTCCCCCAATAGAGGGAGTCTTTCATGGAAATATCTCCATAGATCCTCCCATCGATAACGGAGAAAGGAGAAGTAATGATGGCATCTACCAGCGTATCCATACTAAGTTCATCAAATTCGGGATCAAAACCTCCTACTACATACAAATCTCCACGCAAAGTATCATGCTCTATGACTCCATTGTACCAGACCTCGGTACGAAACGGCTCGTCGGCATCCGAACGGGAAAGGGCAGTAATAGCAGTCAGCAGCTTCATAGTCGATGCCGGGCGCGAAAGTTTAGTATCCCGATACGTATAAAGCGGCTTCTTATCAGTAAGATCATAAACAGATATACCGACTTCAGATCCCTCAGGCAAGGTTTTCAACAATGAGTTGATACGGGAAGAGAGAACCTCCTGCCCCCATAAAACCGGAAGGCAGGAGAATAAAATAAGGGATAGGAAAATTCTTTGCATACGTTTAGTTTCTTAATCACAGGGCTTCCCTGAATATTTCGGCTACTGTGGGGTGGGGGAATACAATCTTCTTCCACTCCGTAGTTGTCAGTTTTAACTCCACTGCCATGCCGGCAAGGGTGATAATCTCGGAAGCAGGATTACCAAGTACATGGGCACCCAGGATCGTTTTATCCTCACCGATCAATAGTTTGCACATGCCGTTTACGCCTTCATTCTCAGCAACAAAACGGCCTGAATACGCCATGGGTAATTTAACAATGTGATGAGGAATACCTTTTGCCAACAGACTTTCTTCGGTATGCCCCACTCCGGCAATCTCCGGATTGGTATATACTACACCGGGGATGGCACGATAACTCATCACATCGTCCCTACCAAGAATGGTATGTACAGCTACTTCTGCTTCGCGAACCGCCGTATGGGCAAGCAACGAAAAGCCTGTAAGGTCGCCACAGACATATACACCCGGTTCGGAGGTCTGCATTTTAGAATTAACGGCAACGTTCCCACGTTCCGTCAATACCAGTTTCAGATTTTCGAGTCCGAAACCTTTGGTGACAGGACGACGGCCTACACTCATCAGTAGCTTTTCTGCAATCACACTACCGGAGCCTTCGGCATTCTCATAAGAGACTACAGTTCCTGTTTCATTTTTCGACAGAGAAATAACCTTCGTGCTCAGGAGGAATCGGATACCTCGTTTCGCATATTCGGCACGAAGCAAGGCAGAAAGCTCTTTATCCATTCCGTTCAGTATCTCATCCAGCATTTCTATCACTGTCACCTGTACGCCAAGGCTATTGAAGAAGGAAGCAAACTCCATTCCGATAACACCACCGCCAACGATAGCCAATGAAGCAGGTAATTCTTTGTTATCAAGTGCATCGCGATGTGTCCAGTAATTCACCGTATCAATGCCTGCGATAGGAGGAATAAAGGTTTCAGAGCCGGTACAGAGTATCAGATTCTCGCATTCGTAAGTCTCTTCACCACAACGAACCGTATTCTTATCCACAATCTGAGCCATGCCCTGTACAATCGTTACATTGTTGGAAGTAAGTTTACCTTTCACTCCCAATACCAATTTACGCACTACTTTACTCTTACGGGCAATTATCTTCGACAAATCAAAAGAGACCTCCGGCACGGTTACAGCATATTTGGAAGCATGTTTCGCTCCGTCATACGTCTTTGCCGAATAGAGCAAAGTCTTGGTAGGAATACATCCTTCATTAAGACAGACTCCACCTAAATTCTGCTTTTCAAAAAGCAAAACACTCAGTCCGGCTTTGCCGGCTGTTTCGGCAGCTGTGTAGCCCGCAGGACCGCCGCCAATGATAATTACCTGGTATTTCATATGATTCGAATTAGTAATAAGTGATGAATGATAAGTGATGAATGGCTGCGCAATTATACTGCATAGTACTAATCACTTATCACTGATCACTAACCGTTATTTTTTATCTTCTCCAGCAACTCTACAAATTCCCGCTCTTTGACCGGCATCACCGATACATATTTATCTTTACCGTATTCAATCAATACATATTCGGTTACCGAGAAACGGCCGAACTTCATTGAATGATGCTTTTGCACAGAGATAATATCTTTGACAGGAATTGTCTTCTTACGTGTAAAGCGACCGTAAGAAAGAATAAGTTCACTTTGTGACGTAACGGTATAGGTGGTGTGAATTACCTGTTCGATCACCACAATGAGCAACAGCATCATAAAAACGGCAAGCAGAATATACTTACACCACAGGAAGCCAAACGCGTTTGCTCCCAGTACCACCAGAAGAAAATATTGATACCAGGCAATGCGGGCATGGAAAACTCGGTTCATTTTGTCAGATTTTTGCTGCCAAGTTAGCAATTTTATGAATTAATGGCAATGAAAAGTACAATGAAAACAGTTATTTTGTAGTTTTGCGGTAATAAACATTTAGATTATGGTTAAAAAGTTCGATTTCCTCGTCATCGGTTCCGGCATTGCCGGAATGAGCTTCGCTTTGAAAGTGGCGCATAAAGGAAAAGTAGCCCTTATCTGTAAGAGCGGTTTGGAAGAGGCAAACACTTATTTTGCACAGGGAGGAGTGGCCTCCGTTACGAATCTCCTGGTAGATAATTTCGATAAACATATTGAAGACACAATGATTGCCGGTGACTGGATCAGTGACCGTGCTGCCGTAGAAAAAGTTGTACGGGAGGCTCCGGCACAAATCGAAGCACTTATCAACTGGGGAGTGGAATTCGATAAAAACGAAGAGGGAGAATTCGACCTGCACCGGGAAGGAGGACATTCGGAGTTCCGTATTCTTCATCACAAAGATAATACCGGAGCTGAGATTCAGGACAGTCTTATCAAGGCTGTGCAACGCCATCCCAACATTACAGTAATCGAAAATCACTTTGCGATTGAGATATTAACCCAGCATCATCTTGGGGTGACCGTTACACGTCAGACACCGGACATCAAATGTTACGGCGCTTATATTCTCGACCCGAAAACCGGAAAGGTAGATACATACCTGGCAAAGGTTACACTCATGGCAACCGGTGGAGTAGGAGCTGTGTACCAGACAACTACCAATCCGTTGGTAGCTACCGGAGACGGTATTGCTATGGTATACCGTGCCAAGGGAACGGTGAAAGATATGGAATTCGTACAGTTTCATCCTACAGCGCTTTATCATCCGGGCGACCGTCCTTCTTTCCTCATTACCGAAGCCATGCGTGGCTACGGTGCCGTACTCCGTACGATGGACGGTAAAGAGTTCATGCAGAAATATGACCCCCGTCTTTCATTGGCTCCACGCGATATCGTAGCACGTGCCATTGACAACGAAATGAAAAACCGGGGTGATGACCATGTCTATCTCGACGTCACTCACAAAGATCCCGAAGAGACCCGGAAGCACTTCCCGAACATTTATGAGAAATGCCTCAGCTTAGGTATTGACATTACAAAAGATTATATTCCGGTTGCTCCGGCTGCCCATTATCTCTGTGGAGGTATCCTGGTAGATCTCAACGCCCAGTCGTCTATCGAACGGCTTTATGCGGTGGGCGAATGCTCTTGTACAGGCTTGCATGGTGGCAATCGTCTGGCTTCAAACTCTCTGATCGAAGCCGTTGTGTATGCCGACGCAGCTGCCAAACATACGCTGGAAGTAGTAGACCAATATGATTATAATCCGGATATCCCGGAATGGAATGACGAGGGTACCCGCTCGCCCGAAGAGATGGTATTGATTACCCAAAGCATGAAAGAGGTGAACCAGATTATGAGTACCTATGTAGGCATTGTCCGGAGTGACCTTCGCCTGAAGCGTGCGTGGGACCGGCTGGATATTCTTTATGAAGAAACAGAAAGCCTCTTCAAACGCAGTGTAGCATCTAAGGAAATTTGCGAGTTGCGTAACATGATTAACGTGGGATATCTCATCATGCGTCAGGCGATGGAGCGGAAAGAGAGCCGCGGATTACATTATACAATCGATTATCCGCATGCAAAGAAATAGTTTCGTTTTGACACTTTGAATATTCTACCGCTCAGGAATACGCTATTTCCGCAGCTAAATCCGGTGTCATGAAATAAAAGAAACAGAGAGGCATTTGTCAAAATCAATAAGCCATTATTGAACGGACAAATGCCTCTTTTTATCACCCAATATAGGGAGTTTACGCCTATACGATCGCTATCTGGCTATAAACTACTCCGTTTTATCATTTCCATTTCCCCGGCATAAAGGAAGCTAATAACTCCCGGAAGTATCTCTTTTGCACCTGAAACATCTTCCCCGGTGAGGAAGAAAGAGCCCGGCTCCGGGGAGGGAAGTGTTCGGCTCCGGGGAAGGAGAGGTTCCCCGGAGCCGAACAAACAATTTCGCTCCGGGAAAAAGGTACTTTTTTACCGAAAAAGCGCATTTTTATTCCTATAACAGAGGCATTTCTGCATATTATTACGAATAAAGATACGCTCTTTTTTCTATTCCATCCGTTTTATCTTAAGAGCCTGTTAGCATAATACACAATTTGCTATCTTTTTGCTCCAAAAACTCACAATTATTCTTCTCCTAAATTTTCATAAGTCCTTTCTCCCGAAGATTTCTCCGTAACCTTCACCCCTCCGGCATAATACTCCTGAGAGAGTTTGAGATACTTATCAAACAGGCGTTTAACCATAGCAACCTCATCGCCTTCGGCAACCGGAGTACGCGCCTTGCCGTAACTATCGACATAAGCAAGCTCCCACTCAGCCAGGCCGTTATAGAAATCATTGGCACGGAAAGCCTCCCGGCCATAAATCTGCGGTAAACCGGCTTCTTCATAAGAAGTACCTGCATCAAGATGCTGTTGCAGCATGGCATAGAACTTCTGCCAGCGCGGGAGATAATAACCATTGATCAGCCCCGACCACTCCCGCCAGGAATAGTCAAAGATACGCGGATCACCGTCAGCTCCCCAGATAGTAACCAAAGAAGTGGCGTCACGTTCCATCAGATTCTTCTCCTCTTCGGTGTCTCCCCAGCTACGGGCCTCTGTCAGCCAACGGTCAAAGCTGTACTCGCTGCGGGTACGAAGCAGCTGGTCCATATCAGCTAACATCTCAAGGAACCGCCCGGAATGAAGCGTAAAAGCACGCTGGTCTTTCTTCCTGAAGGCTTCTGCCGCCTGACGGTGAATAAGCTGGCCAAGATTAGTCATCAGCTGCCGCTGCACATCTACAATATCGAAACGGTAGGGACGGGAAGCGGATAGCTTATCTATATCTTTCAGCAGCAGACTCTGGGCACGAATCACCAAAGCCGGATCGTAAGGTATTTCAAGAGCGGCATTCGGACCGGACTTCTTTACGTCCAATGCAGGGCGGGCAGCCACGATTGAACTCTTCTCCGTACCATTTGTACCCGGACGATACGGCCCATCGAGCAGCAGCATCCATGCTTCCTGTGCTGCCGGCGAAGAGGCCCCATAACGGCGGGTAGCATACTGTTTCAGCCAGGCTTGCAAATCAATGCTATCGGCATGGCAGGGCATTTCAAAAGCTAATTCATAATATACCGGATTCTGCTCAATGGCTTCCATAAACAGCCCCGAACCACAAACTGCGGGATTCAACCGTTTGGCCTTACTGTATTGATTGGAAGCAAGAAGCTTCAAATCGCCGTGCATATTGATGCGTCCGCCGAAATTATGTAAGTTACCCACTACCGTAGAATATCCCCAGAACAGGGCTTTTGAGGTACTTTTACCGTTCAGGTCAAGAATCAGCAAAGCATCTTTCGGAACAGCTTTAACAATATCTTCACGCAGGCTCCACGACTGCATGGCCCAAGTGCTATGCGGGTCGAAGTCACGGAAAAGGTGGTGAATTCTTTCTCCCACCGCTCTCAGATATTCGGGAGTATCTACCGGAGGAGCACTTTCATGGAATGGATCGGCAGCATAGACTCCGTGTGCACCAAACAACCGGGCCTGTTCTTCGAGGAAAACACGCCCCATACGGGTAAACAACGAATCGGTAGGATCCAACTGAGCAGCCCCTTTGAAACCACACCAGGAACGTTGCTGGTTGATATTCGCTGTGGGGTACTTCTCTTTCAGCTCACGCGGAACGTAACCGGAGAAGCCTTGCTGAATGGGTTGCATGCCCAATTCCAGTTGCCGTGCAATGATCTTTTTGCCCAATGCGGCATGTTTATCGATCACGGACTTCGGAAGGGGGCCGCCATAACTCTGAAGGTTTTGCATCCACTGCCAGGCGGCATGTCCGGGACCGGCGAGAAAAGCACGCGCCTCCCCATCTGTGAAGTTGAAGTGCAACAAGGTATTGTACCACACAGCATCCAGACCGATAGTAAAAAGGGGCATGTTAATGGAGTTCATCGCCATAAAGTCCAGCTCCTTTTGCCAGCGTTCCCAGTTCCACCAGGCAGCAGTGTAGCTCACGGTACAATAGTTCATATACACACGGTAACGACCGTTGATTGTACGGCGTTCCTTTTGAAGGGGCTGAGGAAGTTTCTTCGGAAGCTGAAGTTGATTGCCAAACCAGGAGACGTGCGCCTGGCAGGTATACTTTAAATACCAATTAAAGGCGGTAGCCAGAGCTACGGACGTGTTACCGCGAAGGATGATTTGTTTACCGTTACCATCTACTTCGTATACATCAGAACCGTCATCGGGAGCAATTAATTCCAAACGGTATTGCGAAGAGTAACCGGGGGTAACCCGCTCTATCAGATCATAAACGGCCCGGATACGTTTGTCTTTACCCGAAACGGATAAGGAACAGACAAAAAGTAACAAAAGAAGAGTAGTTTTGCTTTTAGTAATTAAATTCATAGTATTCCAAAATTAAAATAACGCATCTTTATTCTCGTAACACACAGCACTACTGCCTGTTATTACGGAACAAAGATGCGCTTTCTTTTCTAATTATCCCAATCTTATCTCAATACCCTGCTATTATTATAGCTTCTTTTAAAGAATTTTATTTAACTACTACCTTACGGGTTACCTCTCCATCGGCTGTCTGCAACTTTACAAGATAAAGTCCGCTGCCAAGGCATATGTTATCAGTTCCACCATTTGCAGCTTTCTGAGCAACTACCGAACCTACTGTATTGAATACGGTAACCATTCCTTCGGCACCTTCAAAAGAGATACCATTATCGTTAGAGTAAACATTGAAAGCATCCTTTGCATTTACATTGATGATACCTACACCTTCGGGAATTTCACCAAATCCTACTTCCAGATCATCAATATACCGAACACCGTTACTTCTGAGCTGAATATCGAATGAAGTAAGGTCCAATTTGGCAAGTTCTACATAAATACCATATTGTTTCCATTCGGTAGTAAGCTCCACATAAGGCACATTGTCCCAGCTTCCTCCGTTTGACGGATTATATAACTGACCAGTACCAATATGCATTTTAGTTCCATCTACATCGCTTTTTGCCCAAAATGTATAATAGAAATCATCTCCTTTATCAATAAAGAACGGATCAGCAATGTAATCTTCTGCATAGACACTTGTCACCTGTGATACACCTACGTGCCAGCTAAACCAGGTAGACACAATACCTGTAGTAATAATCTTACAAGCCTTATCAGCTTCCCCATTACGGTTCTCTGCTTTTTCAAAGGTTACTTCTACCTTATTAGTACCCGAAGTCCAGTTGTTATTAGAAGGAGATACCCAGCCGGCAGGTCTTACACCTATCACGTTTTCTTCTGAATCTTTGATGTCCACCCAACTGTCAAAACTGGTATTATACCCATCTACAAAATACTGTGCACTCATGTTTGCACTTACGAATAATAATGCTACTGCGTAAAATAATTTTCTCATACGAATTGATTTAAAAAGTTAATAATTATGTTATTGAAGTTTACTTCTTATTGTCGTAATGGCCATACCGGTTCAGAGCTTCCAGAAAGTAGTAATCGGCATAAACCAATGGGACATCAATTTCTTGATTGTGAGGGATACTACCCACACTATGCATCAGGATAAAGTTATTGTTAGTGCCCGGAACCGCCCGGTAAGCCGGTGAAGAGAGTGATTTAAGTATCTTAACTGCTGCATCGTAATATGTCTTTTCATTCGGTACATACGTAGCCAGTTCCAGAAAAGCAGAAGCAGCAATGGCCGCCGCCGATGCATCACGGGGAACTACTTTAAAGCGGTTAGGGTCATAGGCCCAATCGGGAACATACCCTTCCTGTCCGGCATTAAAGTCCCAGTAAGGAACCCCGTCTTCGGGAAGATTCGGATGGTTAAGCCAATAGTCTGCCGTATGTATGGCTATTTCGAGGAATTTCGGATTCTGCGTTTCACGATAAGCCATTGTGTAACCATATATAGCCCATGCCTGTCCGCGTGCCCATGCCGAATTATCAGAGAACCCCTGACAAGTGGCCTGATGAAGAACCTTACCTGTCAATGTATCATAATCTACTACGTGATAATTGCTATAATCTTTGCGTAACTGATTCTTCGCAGTTGTCTCCGCATGGGTGGTTGCTATCTTGGCATATCTTGTATCACCTGTCACTTTAGAAGCAAAATAGAGTAACTCCAGGTTCATCATATTATCAATAATCACCGGATAGAACCATTCATCTTTTCCATTCCAGGCTTTCCGGTAATTCCATGATTTTATACACCCTGTCACTTCACTGAAACGGGTAGTCAGAGAATTGGCAGCTTCTATAATCACATCTTTATATTCTTCTTTACCTGTAAGCCGATACCCGTTACCAAAACTGCAATAGATAAGAAAACCAATGTCATGATGACTTGTCAGCTTTTTCATCGGCTCCAGAGCCTCGGTCCATTTGATAGCACTCTGTTTCCAGCTCTCTTCCCGGTTGTGTTCATAGATATACCATAAACATCCCGGATAGAACCCTTCCGTCCAGTCATTCTTCGGAGTAGCAATCAACTTTCCGTCTTTACCCGTAGTACGTGGATACACAGTAGGTTCGGGAACCGCTTTGAGTTGATTGCTCAAATGTTGTTCGGCAACTAAAAAATCGTCATCAATGAGTGCTTTCTTTTTATCTGTTTGTACACAAGACATACAAAGAGAACAACTCAGCAGTAATAGTCCAATAATTCGCATATAGGTTAATGATTTCGTTATGTATTTTTTCTTTAGTAGTCAAGTAGTTATCACTTCGTTAGTAGTAAGTAGCAGATAGCATTCTACTTAACTACTTTGACTACTTACTACTTAACTACTATTTTACTGTTCTCCAGTGCCATAATACCAGCGCAGGTTACTAAGTGTCAGTCGCCAGGTATAAAATGGGTTACCACCACGATACTTCTCAACAGCACGGATAAGGTCATGATCCATTTCAAAAATCTCATCAGCAGCATACATGGTGCCACCGGGGTTATAAGGTTTGTTATAGTCGCTACGTTTCTTATCGGGCGCCCATTCTGTTTCTACGAATTCCAAATGTGGATTCTTTGCCGGATCAAGCAGGTATGGTTTCCAGAAATCAACACTCTTCTTTATTGAAGCTCCCCAGTTAACATCCCGTGCATAAAATTCATCGGCTACGTCATAACCTTCATAGCAAGCCATCGCATGACAGATCTCAGCAAAGAACAATAAGTCGTAAGCATGATAAGCAAAAGCATCACGTCCTAACAAATCAGTAGTAGTACCATTGGGATAGAGATTGTTTTTCACCCAGTTAGGATATTTGTTCTTGAAATAAGTAGTCACAATTGCTGCATCATTCAACGCTAACCCATAATAGTAGAACTGTTGCAAAAGGCAAGTTCCCCAATTATTTTCCCGCAGATCATTATCTTTAATAAATACATTGACACGTTTCCTGAACCAACTGTCTATCTCTTCTCTATCTTCCTGTGAAATCACATTACGAATGATACTATATCCTTCTACAGCCGGAGTATAAACACTCTCATGAATATTTGATTTGGACACAGCTACATTTACTTTTCCCCAAGCTTTCAGATATTCAACCGCTTTATTCAGGAATTTCTCTTCCTGAGAAAACGCATACGTTACACAAAGCTGATAAATAGCGTTCATCTCTCCGGAAATATCTACATTATTGGGATTGTTGGAAGTTGAGACCGCAGTAGTAGTTTTCCTATCATTGTTTACAATACTTTCCGCCGGGTTTCTCATCTGTTTAATGTATGCGCTTTTAGGAGGATTATTGCCTTTCTTCTCAATATCTTCTTTCATCTTATCATAATGATAACGGGTCATCATCAGATTTGGAAACATCAAATCTACATTATCCGTAGATTGGGCTTTTACGGCAAGCGAACTGCCTACCAATAGAAACAGGAGTAAAATGTGCTTTTTCATCGTCTATTATATTAATGTAACCAATGTGGAATAGTTGTTGTCAACTGATCACAGGAGCAAATGTAGGGAGGATACTGCAAACATAGGTTGATGTATTGTATCAGCAGTAGTATCGAATTATCTTTCGGACAATATAAACCTATAATACGGATAAAAATGCCCGTATACGGCCATATACACAGAAAACAAAGAATAGGTTTCATGCAGACAAAAACAAAGGAATACTCAAGGCAATATAATCCCCATTTCGTCCAACGGACAATAAAATCATCTATTTCGGACGATAGACAACATCTCATTTTCACAACATCCTCTACTTTTGTAAGTAGTAAAACAAAATCAGCCTCACAAATTGATTAAATTATGAAAAACAAGATCATTACCTCTGTGCTGTTAGCAGCATCTATCTCTTTCTCCGGTAACATGTCCGCACAAGAACTTTTCCGGGCAGACTTTGAAACCTACGAAACAACTCCTTATTTCTTCCGTTTCGGCAATAAAGGAAAGTTAGGCGATTACAAACCCAAGTCACGCTGGATGTATTCGCATGAAGTAATAGATAATCCGGTGCCCTCTGCCGAAAGTAACAATTCGGCCAAAGTATTACGTTACTCCTCCATGGAAGCACGCGACTACGGACTAAAGTTCCTGTTTGATACCCCCATTGGCATTGATGACTTAAAAGTAGTAGAATTTACAATCTATCAACCACTCAATGTGATTGGTAAGGATACAGATGACTTTGAAGATCCGGCTGAAAAACAAGATATTTGCATCAAGCTGCTTTCTAAGTTTAATACTACGAATGATTTCAGACAAGACGAAGGTATACTCCTTAACAAATCTGTCTACGATTTTACTACTGAAGGGCAGTGGATCACCTATACATTCAAGTTCAATAAAGCAGCTTACTCCAGCCAGATAAGTAAATTCACGAACGGAGTATTGGGAGTGGCCATATTACCTACCTATAATTCAAATGTCACACTGTATGAAGACGAACAACATGTTTGTTATATCGACAATATCATAGTTAATCCTGTACCTACCGGTATCAACAATCAGAATACCGAAAAACTGATGATCAACTACAGTAACGGACAACTCATTATTTGCGGCACAGAAAACGGCCCTGCCCGTGTGACGGTTTATGACACAAACGGATGTTCGGTAACAACATCAGAAGTCACCGTAGAAAACGGAAAAACTTCACTAATTTTGCCGCTTGATAATAATAAGGTATATTTGGTAAATGTAGTAACACAAAATCAGAGTTATCGCCAAAAGATCAGTAAACTATGAAACGCATACAAACCTGTTTGATACTAATCGGACTGCTATGTATCAGTAACCTGTACGCAACAGATAATGAAAAGACAGAAACAATCCGTCGGCTAAGACAGGAGTTTACAAAACATATCAACGGGACTCCTGTAACCGCCTATACATTGCAAGAGTCTCTGGCTCTGATTGACGCGGAAGGCCGTTTTACAGACAAACGTGCAGAAGAAGAGCTAATTATCCGTAATAATTATGCTGCCGGAACTAACATGGCTCACTGTATCCAGATTAATAATCTGACACGGGACTGCTTTGAACGGTTACAGGTCATAGCAGAATCCTATCGCGGGAAGAAGAATCTTGATCCTCAGGATAACGGGGTACAAACCCTTTTACGTGGCATCGCCTTTTACGGCAAAATGGAAAATGAACGTAACAATGATGCTCCCGGGCGCTTTCATGCTTCCTGCTTTGCCACTCCACGGGCAGCCGTAAAAATCTACTTTGCGCTGCTTGACCTGATGGATAGAATCGAAACGGGTGAAGTAAAAGACTCAACAGCCCTTCTGGCACATCAAAAGCTATTTGACGTGGGTTTTCAATCATGGACACAACCCTACAGACACGATGAAACAGACAAAAACGTGGTAAGCGTAGAGAGATTTCGCAAGCACGTCTGGTGGGTAGGAGGCAATGCACTCGATTATCGTCCGGTATTGGAGGCAGCTGTCATGATGAGTTCGGTTCCTATGATAGACGTACTTGCCGAAGTAGCCATCCGTTCGCTCTCTGTCGTGTCACAAACCACTTATGACGAGGCTTTCTGGACAGAAGGCACCACTGCCGATGGGGCCGGATGGGGACATGGAAAGCAATGTCTCGTTTGGGGATATCCTATAGATGGACTGAAGGGAACGTTCCGTATATTAAAATACCTGCAAGGATCTCCGTGGGCCAAACAACTCTCGCGGGAGAATGTGGAAGTAGTACTCAACTATATCCGTTGCTCTGCCTTTTATCATCATAAAGGCATCATTCCACCACTTGTAGACCGGGGAAATATGACACGCAAAAATAACCGCCGGGGGAATGTACCTTCACATATCCTGGCCAGAACATTACTGGCCGACTGGCATTCGTCACTCACTCCTGAAGAGGTTAATGAACTGAAACTGTTTGTTGATGAATCCTCCCGCCAGGATGTACAAATGGCCTCCGCACCCGATGGATACTATCACGGTACCCGTTATTTCTATAACAATGACGACCTGATAAAGAAAACAAATGATTACTATCTCTTTATCAATATGGGATCTGTCCGGGTAGACGGATTGGAGAGTGCTTATCCCGGTGCAGCAGGCTATAATCTCTATAGTGCCGATGGAGTCACTCTTTTCCAACACGATGGAAGTGAGTACCGTAATATCACAGGAGCCATGAAACTTACGGCTTGGCCGGGTGTCACTACACGCCAGACTCCTACAGAACTAAACCCAATCGAAAACTGGAGTGGATATACCAGTTCTTATGACTTCGCTGCCGGAGCAACTGATGGTAAAGGAGATTTTGCAACTGGTTTCATCTATCAGAAAATCAATGCAAAGATGAAAGGAAACCCGGATGCCTCTGAAGCCAAAGATGTAAACAAAGACATATACGGTGTACGGGCTTACAAAAGCTACTTTATGTTTGACGATGTATTCCTTGCCCTGGGAGCCGGAATCACCAACCTCTCCCCGGAGAAAGAAGGGAATATCACTACTACGATTGAACAGACTTATAGCCCGGTTGCTCCTGAGATAGAAAAAAAGGGGAAAATCAATTGGATACGCCACGAAGGTTTCACCTACGGAGTAATTCCCCAGCAGACTTCAGGTGAAGTGAAATGGAACCGCGAAGAGCGTGTTACCGACTGGCAAAGACTTTGCAAAGCCAACACAGAACCGGAAACAACAGTACCGGTATTCCAGATGGAAATCGTACACGGACGGGAAATAAAAGATGCTACCTATGCTTATGTAGTAGATTGTAAAGGCGAATTCCCCCAAAAGATACCTGCCATACTGGCTAACAACACCCATCTGCAAGCAGCTGAAAACCCGAAAGGAACAAAGTTAGGAGCCGTTTATTTCGATACCTCCGTTACAGCAAAAAGTAAATTCGGGACATTCAGGGTATCTTCGCCCGCAGCCTTGTTTGCGGAGAAAAAAGATGGGAAACTCATTCTCACAGTTACAGATGCTTTGATGAAAAAGGGGCTGAACAGCCTGACTGTATATACCTCTGTACCCGTCAGAGGTGAAGGAGTCAGCAAACAGTCTAAGAATATCTATGAAATAAAGATTCCCCTACCGGCAGGAGCACATTGCGGACAACCTGCTACGGTAACATTAGAATTACTCTGACAACTCTATGAATCAACCTGTATGAAACAAACGCACTTTTAAGTGGATTCATTTTCCGCCTTCTGCTCCGGTTTATACACTACTATAAATCAGGGGCAGAAATGCGGAAATTGATATAATGTGAAATCTAACTAAGTAGTATTTCAAATTTAGTTCATACTATGACAGCGTTTTATTGAAATGCAAATGATCGCAGATTTTCGCAGATTAAATAGCTGCGCTATACTTGAGCGATGATATGCTTTGCGTGAATCTGCGAGTTTCTGCGTTTCAATAATAATATCCTATAATTTCGAACGATTACTTACCATTAATAAACTATCATTTTATGAAAAAGAAGCTTTTAACTTTTTTAATGGCACTGGCTCTATTAACAGGCGGCGGTGCATTGGTTCAGGCACAGACAAAAGGTACACATTCTTTCCGTCTGGGCGATAATCAATTCTGGCTGGATGATAAACCGTTCCAGATTATCTCCGGTGAGATCCATCCGTCACGTATCCCCGCAGAATATTGGAAACAACGAATACAAATGATCAAGGCAATGGGATGTAATACCGTAGCTTGCTATATCATGTGGAACTATCATGAAAGTGAACCGGGTGTATTCGATTTTCAGACAGGCAATAAAGATCTGGAGAAATTTATCCGGACTGTGCAGGAAGAAGATATGTTCCTTTTATTCCGTCCCGGACCTTATGTTTGCGGTGAATGGGATTTCGGTGGATTACCTGCTTATCTGCTATCTACACCGGATCTGAAAATCCGTTGCATGGATCCACGGTATACTGCTGCTGTGGAGCGTTATGCTACTGCAATAGCCCCTATTATCAAAAAGTACGAAGTTACCAATGGCGGTCCTATCATCATGGTACAAGTGGAAAACGAATACGGAAGCTATGGCAATGACCGTACATATATGAAGTGGATTCATGATCTTTGGAGAGACAAAGGTATTGAAGTCCCATTCTACACAGCTGACGGAGCTACTCCTTATATGCTCGAAGCAGGAACACTTCCCGGTGTAGCCATCGGTCTTGACCCGGCTGCTTCAAAGGCAGAATTCGATGAAGCCCTGAAAGTACATCCCGATGCCAGTGTATTCTGTTCCGAGCTTTATCCCGGATGGCTTACTCACTGGCGTGAAAACTGGCAACACCCGTCTATCGAAAAGATTACAACGGATGTGAAATGGCTGCTTGATAATGGCAAATCGTTCAACTACTACGTGATACACGGTGGAACAAACTTTGGATTCTGGGCAGGAGCCAATTCCCCCCAGCCTGGTATTTACCAACCGGATGTGACCAGCTATGACTATGATGCTCCTATCAATGAAATGGGACAGGCTACCCCCAAATATATGGCGTTACGTGAATTGACCCAGAAGTACAGTAAAAAGAAACTTGCTCCGATTCCTGCTCCGATCCCTGTCATTACATTCCCTGCAACAAAAACACAGAAATATGCAAGCATCTGGGATAACCTTCCTGCTGCTAAACCAATTGTTCAACCACTTCCGATGGAAATGATGAATCAATATGAAGGAATGATATTGTATCGTACGAAACTGATTGGTCATAAGAGCGGTACACTCCGTGTAGATGAAGTACACGATTACGCTACTGTCTTTCTAAACGGACGCTACATCGGAAGTATCGACCGTACACTGGGGCAACACTCCATTGACCTTCCGGTTTCCAATGTAGAAAATCCGGTACTTGATATCCTGGTAGAGAGTATGGGACGCATTAACTTTGCCGCACAGATGATTGACCGTAAAGGTATCACCGACCGTGTTACTCTGAACGGAATGACATTAATGAACTGGGACGCATTTAATATCCCCATGTCTACAGAATATGTATCAAAACTGAAACAAACCGACACTGTGCGTCCGGGTATGTTCTTCAAAGCCACTGTACAACTGGATAAAACCGGAGATTGCTACATCGACATGAAAGACTTCACAAAAGGACTTGTTTATGTCAACGGACACAACCTGGGACGCTTCTGGAATGTGGGTCCTCAGTACCGTCTGTATTGTCCGGGAGTCTGGTTGAAAGAGGGTGCAAACGAAATCATCGTCTTTGACATGCATCAGACAGAACCAGGGGTAATAAAAGGAGTAGAAACACTGGAATAAAACTACAAAAACCAGGATGTACCCTGTATAAACTGGTACATTTTGTCTGTAATAGGGGGCATTTTTGTCCGAATACACTATTGTAGCATTCACCAATACACAGAGTGCAGCCTGGTTCAAATCAAATGCATTTTATTTGCACTACCGGAATGGGAGATAAACGTTATGTCTCTACACCGCTAATTTATCAAATAATTAATTTTTTAATCTTAAAAAACTATGAACACAGAAACGTTACATTTTAAATTTCTAAAAGTGTTTTGCTGTGTATTGCTACTGCAACTGGGATGGAGCCATGCGCTCGGATCTGTGACAGAAGCAAATCAGACCCGCCATATACAGGGTGTGATCACTGATAGTCAGGGAGAAACTTTACCTGGCGTAAACGTGCTGGTAAAGGGTACATCTATCGGAGCTATTTCCGATATCGATGGTAAATTCACTTTGCAGGTACCGTCACCCAAATCTGTATTGATCATCTCCTATATAGGATATGAAACATATGAAGTGATTGTGGGTAACAAAACATCGTTTAACATTGTACTGGAAGACCAGATGAATGCATTGGACGAAGTAGTGGTAGTGGCCTACGGATCACAAAAGAAACAAACGGTAACCGGCGCCGTAAGTATGATGAAAAGCAGTGAATTGGTAGCCGCTCCGGTAGCCAACGTTACCAACGCACTGGTTGGTAAATTGCCGGGAGTAATTACTCAACAACCAGGTGGACGTCCCGGTGAGGATGCTGCCACTATCCTGATTCGTGGTAAGTCTACTTTCAACGATGCCTCTCCTCTTATTATCATTGACGGTGTAGAACAGGAATCATTTTCACAACTTGATGCAAATGAAATTGAAAGCCTTTCCGTACTGAAAGACGCTTCGTCTACTGCCGTATATGGTATCCGTGGTGCAAACGGTGTTATCCTGATCACTACCAAAAGAGGCAAAGAAGGAAAGCCGAAAATTTCAGTCACCGCCAACTGGGGATTACAACGCCCTACACAGATTCCCGAATTCCTGGGTTCATACGAACACCTGGTACTTCGTAAAAAAGCATGGGAGAATGATGGAAAAGATCCGTTGCAACAAGACAACGGACTGCTTACAGACGAATCACTGGAAGGTTTCCGATTGGGAGAAGATCCCTATCGTTATCCGGATGTAAACTGGTATGACGAAATGGTAAACAAAAGAGGTGCCCTTCAACAACAGTATAATATCAACATTTCCGGAGGTACCAAAGCAGTGAGGTATTTTATCTCACTGGGATACTTAAATCAGGGTGGTATGTTCAAATATACCGACCTGCAGAAAGACTACAATCCTCAGGTGTACTATCGCCGTTTCAACTTCCGCTCAAACATCGATTTAAATATCAATAAGTATCAGACCTTATCTGCCAATATTTCCGGACGTTCGGGTGAAATGAATGGATTCAAAGGTGCATCAGGCAGTTATTTTCAGGGATTGATCGCCAAAGAACCCTGGAGACATCCTATCTATAACCCGGATGGTTCTATTGCCGCTGTGCAAGGTTCGGGTAATCCGCTTACTAGCATTGCATATAGTGGATATGAAAACTCAAAGACTAACTATTACGACATTGTAGGAACTTTGCACAATGACCTGAGCTTTATCACAAACGGCTTGTCATTTGATATGAGTATATCATTCAATAACAATTTCGGCTCAACAAAAAAATATACGGATGGTATTGATACTTATTATTATGAGCCTAACACAGGACGTTATGACCAATTAGGTGAAGATTCGCCCTTCCGCTTTAGTGAAGATAAAAAGACCGATCCAATGCGACGTACCAACTTACAGCTGAAGGTAGGTTACGGACGTAGTTTCGGTAAACATAATATCAATTCCATATTGGTTTACAACCAACAGAAAACAACAAGCGGAAGTAGTATACCAAGTGCATTGATGGGATATGCCGCCCGCATAGAATATGGCTTTGCTGATAAATATCTGGGTGAAGTCAGTCTGGGATACAATGGATCAGAAAACTTTGCCAAAGGTCATCGCTTCGGATTCTTCCCATCCGGTTCATTGGGATATGTGATCTCCGAAGAAGCATTTATGGAGAAAGTGAAAAAAGTTATCCCTTATTTAAAGGTAAGAGGTTCGGTAGGTCTGGTTGGTAACGACAAATCAAAAGACCGTTTCCTCTATATGGGTGAGTTTTCCGGACAAGGTATATACGCAGGAGGAGGAACTCCCAGTTTCGGTTTCGGTACAACCAATCCTTCAACCAACGGAGGTATCTATGAAAAAAGAAACGAAAATAAACTGTTGACCTGGGAAACGGCTTTGAAAGGTAATATCGGTCTGGAAGCCCGCTTATTCTCAAATGATCTACTCAGCTTTACAGTAGACGTTTTTAAAGAACACCGTAAAGACATCCTTCTTCAAGGACGTTCTACCCCGCAAATTATTGGCTTATCCAGTCCTTACCTCAACATAGGTGAAGTGAAGAACTGGGGATATGAATTTGAACTCTCTCACCGTCATCATATCGGAAAAGTAGACTACTATATTCGTGGTAACTACAGTTTCGCACGCAACGAAGTTATTAACTATGATGACCCGGCAGGAACACCTGATTATCAAAAAATAGCCGGATTCAGAATTGACCAGTTCAGAGGATATCAGGTACTCGGATTTTTCCAGAATGCAGAAGATATTAAAAGTTCACCAGATCAGACAACTCTGGGAGGCCCTATCATTCCGGGTGACCTGAAGTATTGGGACCGTAACGGAGATGGCTCTCTGACAGATGCAGATAAAGTAGCTATCGGCTATTCACGTATACCTGAAATCATGTACTCAATCACTCCGGGTATTATCTGGAAAGGCTTGGAAGTATCGGTTCAGTTCCAGGGAGCCGCTCACGCTTCCGTATTGTTTGCCGGAAATGCCGGTTATGAATTCGGTGGTGGTGCAGGAGGAGGACAGGTTTCAGAAATTCACAAGAACTACTGGACTCCCGATAATCCTAACGCAGCGTATCCGTCACTACACATGGCAGCAAAACACAGCAACAAAAACATCAACTCATTCCATTTGAAATCTGCCGATTACATTCGCTTGAAGAACGTGCAGATTACCTACTCGTTCCCTTCCAAAATCTATCGTAAACTGGGAATGACAGGACTGAAAGTTTATTTGAACGGAAGCAACCTCTATACATGGTCCAAGATTGATAACTTCGACCCGGAAACCGTAAATAATAGTGGAGAGGTTTATCCGCAACAAAGTGTCTATAATTTTGGTGTAAACATTAACTTTTAATCAATTATGAAGAAATTATTTATCATATATGTTATAGCGGCTTCTATAGGCCTCTCTTCCTGTACAGGATTATTTGGAGAAGGTCAGCTGGACATGGCTCCGGTAGAAGACATCAATGAGGATAAGATATTTTCGGACTATGCCATGTTCCGTCAATATGCAGATCAGACTTATTCTTATATGCCCGGTCATCTGGGACGTTTATGGAATTCATTGGTTTCCTCTATGGGGGATGAATCACGTAATAAGGGAGGATGTACCGCCATTTTCAACAACGGGGCATGGGACGGTACCCAAATGGAATCAAGCAACAAAATGTTTGATGCCAATAATGAGATTTCAACTATGTGGCAGAATATGTACATTGGTATCCGTAAAACCAATAAAATTATCGAAAACATAGACAGAATACCTAATTTCCCATCACAGGAAATCAAAGATCGTTGTCTGGGAGAAGCTTACTTCCTGCGTGCTTTCTTCTACTTCGAACTGATCAAACGTTGGGGAGGAGTACCTATCATTGATCATACACTGACTTTGAACAAAGATAATCTGGACTTACCACGCGACACCTATGAAAAATGTGTTGAGTTTATCGTAGGGGATTGTAATACGGCTGCCGGCCTGCTGCCCTCAAAGTATGCCGATGCTGACAACGGCCGCGCTTCTGTAGGAGCGGCAAAAGCACTGAAATCAAGAGTACTGTTGTATGCTGCCCGACCATTGCACAATCCTTCCAATGATATAACAAAATGGGAAAAAGCAGCCAAAGCAGCCAAAGATGTAATCGACCTGAAACTCTATACGCTTTATCCCGATTATGTGAACATGTTTTTCCAGCCGGTTTGCAGCGAAATCATCATGAATCGTCCGCGTATCAAAATGAACTTTGAACAGGGACATACCAACGGAAGTACATTCTGGACTCGTTTCATTGCTACACAAGGATATGACGGATGGGCAGGAGAATGGGTAACTCAAAATATGGTTGACATGTTTGAAGACTCTAAAGGCTATCCAATTACGAATTCTAAGATTTACAAAGACGAAGATCCATATGCAAACAGAGACCCCCGTCTGGATATGTGCGTACTGCGTAATGACCGGTTCTGGTATAATCGTAAACTGGAATTTTGGGTATCAGCCAATGGAAAAGAAACAGGACGTGACAAAGGAACCACTCATATCAATGTATTGGGTTATGCCATAGCCAAATTCTGGCCGGAAGCACATCAACGATATAAAGGTACTTCCACCTACATGAACTATATCTTCTTCCGCTATGCAGAGATTCTGCTGAACTTTGCCGAAGCACAGAATGAGGTAGGAGGTCCGGAAAGTTCACTGGAAGGACTCTCTGTAAGAGACGTACTGACAGAGCTTAGAGGACGTGTAGGACAGGTGCCTGTCCCAACAGACATCTCGGATACAAAAGAAAAAATGCGTGAACGTATCTACAATGAACGGGCCGTGGAACTTTGTTTCGAAGAACATCGCTGGTATGATGTGCTGTCCTGGCATAAAGGAGTAGAATATTTCAATAAAGATATTTATGGTATTCGTGTAGTGAAGAATACAGATGGAACCTTCACTTATTCCCGTGAAAAATATGAAACTCCTACATTTAAAGAGCACATGCATCTCTATCCGATACCTAACAATGAGGTATATAAGAGTGCCGTTTTGGAACAAAACCCGGGATGGAAATGATGATGGTATAAACCCTAAAATATGATTCAAATGAAGAGATTTATATATTTGTGCACGTTTCTGTGTGCACTACTTCTATCGGTAACGCCGGTAAAAGCACAAAAGACCCAAAAAAGCTCAACAGTAACTGTTGAGGGTATTGTGGTCGACGAAAATAATGTCCCTATGCCCGGTATCACAGTTAACGTACAGGAGAAACAAACAGATGCCGTGACTGACGAAGATGGTAAATTCTATATGCTGCTCGATCCGTCGGATGTACTGGTAGTTAACTTAAAAGGATACCGTCCGGTTGTTACACGCCTCAATAACCAATCAGTTTATACATTGAAACTGGTAAAGTATATGACTCATGAAGACGAAATGATTGGCGTATCTTACGGAGAACAATCCAAGAGAAGTATGACTTCGGCTGTATCAAGTATTGGTACCGATGTTATCGAAAAGAATACGGTAACTAGTATTGAACAAGCTATGAACGGAACTTTGTCCGGACTCTATTCATTGAAAAACGGAGGTGAAAAGTTCGGTAAAAGTAACTATACTTTTTATGTGCGCGGTATGGCAACCAATGCCAATGCTAAACCTTTGATTTTAGTTGACGACATAGAAGCCAACATTGACTTGATGGATTTCAATGAAGTGGAAAGTATCTCTGTATTGAAAGACGCGTCGGCCCTGGCCATGTATGGTATGCGCGGAGCCAACGGTGTTATTTTAATAAAAACAAAACATGGTAGTGAAGTAAAGCACTCTATTAATGTGGATATCCGTGCAGGATTCCAGACAACAGAAAGAATGTCCGACCGGTTGAATGCTTACCAATACACTACTCTCTATAATGAAGCATTAAGAAATGACGGTTCGGCACCAATGTATAATCCCGATATGTATCTCCGTGCAGACAGAGATCCCTATCTTTATCCGGACGAAAATTACAAAGACCGTTTCATTGGTAAGAACTCTCCTTTCCAGCACTATAACTTTTCAGCTTCAGGAGGTAACGGACTGGCACGTTATTTTGTAACTGCCGGTTATATGAAACAGGAAGGTATCTTCAAAGATGCTGCTGCCAATAACACATACGAACGTTTCAACTACCGTTCAAATCTGGATATTAACCCGATTAAGGGAATGCTGTTCAATATTCTGGTTTCTGCAGCTATTGACAAGAGTTCGGCTGCTAATACAGGTTCGGAAGTACCTGCCGCTACTAATTCCGTATTTAATACTCTGATGACTCTGCCGGCAAACGCTTTCCCAATGTTCAATAAGAACGGATCACTCGGAGGTACTTCTGAGTATCAGACGAATCCTTACGGACTTTTGAACCGTCACGGTTATCGTAAAGACGAATCTCGTCTGCTCAATGTACAGGTGAAAGGTAAATATGACCTGGATATGCTGTTACCAGGGCTTTCGGTTGATGCTTATTATGGTTTCGAAAACTTCAATATGCAGTACCTGAGCATCAATAATACGTATGCTGTATTCCAGGAAAACGCAGATGGTACCTATACGCAGTTTGGTAAAGATGAATATAAAAACAGCCGTAAATCAGAGATGATGGGTGGATTCTACCGCTATAACACACTGGGTGCGGGAGCCAACTACAATCATACTTTCGGAGATATACATGATCTGGCAGTTCGCTTGTTCTATAATCATTCCAGTGAAACAGTTCCGGGTGATAATCCCGATTACAAATATCAGGGGCTGGCATTGCGTGCACAATATGGTTTCAACAAACGTTACTATGCAGAAGTAACTGCTTCTTATCAAGGCTCCAGCAATTATAAAAGCGGAAAACGTACCGGACTTTTTCCGGCTATCGGACTGGCATGGATTGCTTCGGATGAGAAATGGCTTCAATCAGCAGAAGCAATCGATTTTCTGAAGTTCAGAGCATCTTATGGCATAAACGGTAATGACCAGACCGGTGGACGCCGTTTCCCTTATCGCCAGGAATTTACCTCTTCAGGTGGGTATGCATTCGGTAATCCCAACGGAAGTACGGACGGCTCACAAGAAGGAACATTGGCCAATCCCAATGAAACATGGGAAAAGTCATACAAACTCAATGTAGGATTCGACCTTGAACTCTGGAAAGGACTTTCATTGACAATGAACTATTTCAATGAAAAACGCCGTGACGTATTGGTAGACTACTCTAATATTGTTCCTTCACTGATTGGTATCGGTCTGTCCAAATACAATGGCGGATCAATTGACAATCAGGGTATCGACCTGAACATCCTTTATAACAAACAATACAAGGATGGTGGATTCTTTATCGGAGGAAATATGGTATGGGCAAAAAACAAAATTATCGACTTAAAAGAAGTAGCTTACAAATATGCTCACCAATACCGTAAAGGACATTCTATTAGTACACAATTTGGTTTTCAGACCAATGGATTGTATACCAATGCGGATCAACTGGTCAATGCTCCTACAGGCTCTTTCGGAACTCCTGTACTGGGTGATATCATCTACAAAAACCAAAGCCCGGAGGATGATAATGTAATTGATGAGTCTGATAAGGTAGCATTAGGAAATACCCTGCCGGAAATTATTTTCGGTGCTACATTAGGTGGTAACTATAAAGGATTTGATATTCAGTGTAATCTGGAAGGATCAGCCTTATTCTCTACTTTTTATACTCCGAATAAGTTTACTCCTTACGCTTACGAGAACCGTTGGAATCCGGCTAATCCTACCGTACAGACAGCATATCCGGGTCTGAGTATCTCTCGTGATTACAATACACAGACTTCTGATTTCTGGGAGAAAAAGACCTCCATGCTTCGCATTTCGTCGGCAGAGGTGGGATACACATTCCCCAAGCAACTGGTAAGAAAAATATTCCTTTCTTCATTACGTCTTTATGTGAATGCAAACAATCTGTTTACTTTCTCAAATGCAATTGACGGTCGTAACCCGGAAGCTATGAATGCCGGATATTCTGAATATCCCCTGCTGAGAACATTCTCGGTTGGTATATCTATAAAACTTTAAAAACACTACGATTATGAAAATCAATAAATATATTATAGGTTTAGGTTTGACTTTCTCTTTTCTTTTCGCCGGCTGTGATTCATTTCTGGACCCGGAGAAAGACGGTAAACTGGGAGAAGACGACATATGGAATGAAACCCGGCGAGCTTTCGGATTCATGAACGATGCGTACAACAAACTACCTAGCGGCTACAATCGGATTGATAACGCCATGTTGGCAGCAGGATGCGATGAAGCAGTACACTCGGACGTGACAAGTGACATCAAAGGTTTCAATAATGGTACATGGGATTCTTATTTCCTTGTAGAAAACGTATGGACTAAAAACTATGAGGGAATCCGGATCGTAAACCGGTTTCTTGAAAAGATTGATGAACTTAAAATGCCGGTAAAGCCGACTACTTCCGGAACGAATGAAGAGTTGGTCCGCACCCGCGAACGTATGAAAGGAGAGGCCCACTTCCTGCGTGCTTATTTCTATTTTGAATTAATCAAACGCTACGGTGGCGTACCATTGATTACAAAATCATTGACAGTTGAAGAGGCCCAACAAGTAACACGTGCGTCCTATGACGATTGTATGAAACAGATTATCGCTGACTGTGATACTGCTGCCAACCGGTTACCGGAACAATACAAAGGAAGTTCCGAAAGTGTAGGATTTGATGATAAGAAAGAGTTGGGACGACCGACTACCGGTTCTGCATATGGTTTGAAATCACGTGCACTTCTCTACTGGGCAAGTCCGTTGAACAATCCTAATAATGATAAGCAACGTTATAAACTCGCGATTGATGCCGCTCAAAAAGTTGTTGCATCGGCATTCAGATATAAGCTGATGGCCTTTACTGAAGAAGATGAAACCTTTACCGACTTGTATGCTGTTAGTGAAAACTTCCTGCAATATCATCGGGAGATAGTATTCTCTACCAAATATAACACTACAACAAGTGTAGAAAGCCAGAATTCCCCACTCACTATGGGAGGAAAGGGATTGACGAATCCGACACAGAACCTGGCAGATGCTTTCGGTATGGCTAACGGAAAAGGTATCAACGAACTGGGGTCAGGATATGACAAAGATCACCCATATGTAGGACGCGATCCGCGCTTCTATATGACTTTTGCTTATGACGGTTCTACATTTACAGTAAATGACAAAACTCAAACTATTGAAACATTTGAAGGTGGAAAAGATGCTACTGCTACTAATAAAACCGCTACTAAAACCGGATATTACCTGAAGAAGCTTCTTTCACCGCAAGCTGTATGGGATGGACGAACCAATAATATCACCCGTACCTGGATATTGATGCGCTATGCTGAAGTATTACTGAATTGTGCGGAGGCAATGAATGAGTATTATGATACACCAAGTGCTGCACCCAAAGATTCAATCTACAAAGTAGTGGAACTTATACGTAAACGTGCTCAACTGAACCCATATAAACTGCCTGCCGGACTAAGTAAAGAAGAGATGCGTGAAGTAATACGCAACGAACGCCGTGTAGAACTGGCATTCGAAGAGCACCGCTTCTTTGATATTCGCCGCTGGCGTTTGCTGGATAATCCGACAGAGAAAGCAAACTATTTGAAAATAGAAGGTATGCAAATTGTAAAGGATGCCAATGATGAACCTACTTATAAAAAATACACTGTAGAAAACCGGGTATTTGATGAACGAATGTATCTCTATCCGATTCCAAAATCAGAGATATTAAAAGCACCGGGAATCACCCAAAACCCGGGATGGTAATCCGGATTATAGTTATATGATACTACAGAAAAAGCTGCTTCAATTACGAGGCAGCTTTTTTGTAGTATCATATAACTTGTTTCAAAGCTTCAAACAAAGTGTTTCATTACTTCAAACAAAGTGTCTCAAAGCATGAAACAAGATAAAAAGATAATGGGGTTAATCTTCTTCTGACTCTTCACTCTTGTTTTTACCTTTTCTACAATTCTGTGGAGATACTCCATAGAATGATTTAAAACACTTACTAAAATAACGGGGCGATGAAAAGCCTAGCTGATAGGATATCTCAGAAACATTCAGATTAGGCTGATTAGTAATTAAATACATCGCTTCTTCAAGCTTTATTTTAAGCGTCAGCTCATTGGGAGTAAGCCCGGTTATTTCTTTTATCCTGAGATACAATTTACTCCGGCCAATACCCAATTCGGCAGCCAATACATTCATATCAAACTCAATATCCTCAAAATATTTTCGAATAATAGCAGTAGCACGATCTATTAATTCCTGATCCTGCTCATTGATGGCATTAGAAACAACCGGTGCCTTAGAAACATGGTTAAATCTTTCAAGCAACATTCTACGGGTCCGTACCAGATTATTGCAACGTGATACAAGTACTTTGATATTAAACGGTTTTGTTACATAATCATCTGCGCCAAACATATACCCTTCAACCGTATATTCCACTGAGGTCTGCGCTGTAAGTAAAACAACCGGGATATGTGATACGTCCAGACTGTTTTTAATTTTATGGCACATCTCTTTACCAGACATCTCCGGCATCATCACATCACTCAAAACAATATCAGGGTGTAACTCGCGCGTAGCTTCAAAACCCTCTTTACCATTGGTAGCTTTGTATACATGATAAATAGGAGCGAAGATATCTTCCAACATTTCCAATATCTCCAGATTATCTTCTACAATAAGAATACTGGGTTTATTATCAGAATCCTTCGAATCAACATCCATTTCTCCGGCTTTCTCTTCATTAGTAAGCTCCTGCTCTTTAACCGGTTCCTCCAACATTAACTCCTCTAAAGCCAGATCTTCCAATACTCCATCTTTTATCAGATGGAAATTGGATTCACTATCACTCAACACCTCTTTTGGGAAATGCTCATTGCCCGTCAGCAACGTAACAATGAAAACACTACCCTGACCAACTTCACTTTCAACCCGGATATTTCCCTTATGCAACTCCACAATCCCTTTGGATACAGCCAATCCGATACCTGTACCCAATGTAAACTCTGAACTTTGCCCGTCAACCTGATAGAAACGATCAAATATCTTGTGAATAGATTCTTTGGAGATACCTACACCATCGTCTTCTACCCGTATTTCCACTTCATTCTTGATTTTCCGGATGGAAACAGTAATACTGCCTTTTGCTTTGGTATATTTAAAGGCATTAGATAAAAGATTGAATATTACCTTCTGTAACTGAACCGGATCAAACCAAAGATTCAGTTTTTCCTCCATATGTTCGAACTTATAGTTAACAGAATGCTTCAAGGCATATTCATAAAAAGACATATAGATCTCTTTAGTGAAAGATACAATATCCATATACTCTACTTTCAGCTTCAGGAATCCTTGTTCTTGTTTCCGGAAATCGAGTAACTCTGATACCAGATCACGCATATGTCTGGCATTCTTATAAATTTTGAGTACCCGGTTGTAGACGGATGGATTGAGTTTGTTAAGTTGCAATAATAGTTCTACCTGTACAATAATAAGGGTAAGCAATGTACGGAACTCATGCGAAATGTTGGTAAAGAAACGAAGTTTTGTCTGATTTAATTCTTCAATATATTCCTTCTCCTTTCTTTCATATTCCAATGAGGCCTTCAACTTTGCCTGCCGCACATTGAAGCGGAAAATAGCATATAAAATACCTACCACCAATAATGCGTAAAGCAAGTAAGCCCAGACCGTAGCATAAAATGGCGGATTAATTTTGATACCAAGTTCAATTTGTTTTGTTTCCGTTTTAGCATCTTCCCATACCTCCCGGACAAGCAAACGATATTTTCCCGGACTTAAATTAGTATAACTGATAGTAGTAGAATGTGCCGGAAGCCAGGTATCATCAAGCCCTACCAACTTATATTCATACTGAAAATCATTGTTAGAAACATAGTTTGAAGTAGCAAACTCAATAAACAGGTTATTTTTATTGTAATCAAGTTCAATCTCCTTATAGTTGGACAAAGTTGAAGAAAGAATACCGGATTCATCTCCCGGTCTGACTTCCCTGTTGGATATCCAAAGCTTATCAAAATAAAGCTGGTATTCTTTTTTAGTGGTATAAAGTAGCTGTTCATAAAGGGATGTCAATCCATCAATTCCACCAAAGAAAACCTCTCCGTCTTTGGTAGAACAGACACTTGAACCCTGGTTAAAACTCATTTGAGGTATTCCGCAAACATGTTTCAATGTTCTGGTCTCAGGGTCAAAAAAAGAAACTCCTTTGTTATGCAGTACCATAAGATGATCATAAGGTGATTCGGCTATATAATAACAATAGTTACTTTGCAAATCTCCCTTTTCTGCTGTAAAATTCCTGAATGTATCCGTCTCGGGAAGATAAAGGAACAATCCGGAACCTAAAGTTCCAAAAAAAAGTTTCCCCTTACTATCCTCTAAAATATGAGTAATTCTAAATTTACCAATAGAAGTAGAATCCTCCATTACAGCATTATATTCTCTTACTTTATAATCGTTCAAATCAATCCGCACCACTCCTCCGTCCGATTTGGCAATCCACATCCTGTCTTTATTATCAATCAAAAAAGTTTCATAATAAAACTTCCTTTCTACTACCCGGTTAATTTCCTCATTAGTAGAAAGAGAAGAGAACGTCTCACTTTTCAAATCCATACTACAAACTCCTGCCTGAGTCAATACAATGAGTTTATCTTTATAAAATTGTATATCGTTCACAATATCATTGGGCAATGATGCAGGATCTCCTGGGTTATTCTTCAAAACCTTGACCGTTTGGGATTTTATATCAAATATATTAAGTCCACCGGTATGCGTACCAATATATAGCAGATCTTTATCTTTTAGATATTTAATACATTTCAAATTATTATGACTAATGCTTCTGGGGTTATCTTCCTGCATGAAACTCTTGAATTGTTTCGTCTGGCGATTAAAAAAATTAAGCCCTCCTCCTTCAGTACAAATCCATAAATTACCGTTTTTATCTTCTGCCATCTTACCTACGAAAGGAAAACTAAGATAGTTGGGATTATTTCGCCCTATCGCTCCATAGAAATGGTAAATATCAGCTCTCGGGTTAAAATGATTGATGCCACCAAAATAGGTCCCTACCCAGATATTTCCCTGTAAATCTCTATAAAGACCGAAAACGGATGAATGACTTAAACTATAGGGTACATTGTCTATTTGAGTATAACATTTCCATTTATCAGTAATAGGATCATATTTATTTAATCCATAAAACGTGCCAATCCATATATTTCCAAATTCATCCTCAACAACACTTCTCACATGATCGTCGGAAATTCCATTTTTACCTGCTGAATAACGGAAGTTTGTTATTTGATTCTGAGATGAAATACGATAGGCACCACTCGCATCCGTACTTACCCACAAATCGTTTCTCTTACTCTTATACAGGTATTTCACAAAAACACCAGATAACACCACTTTGGGAGAATCGGGTACACTGAATGGTATAGACAACAAGTTATTTTCTGTTCCTATCCATAAATATTCATTATCAGCCGTAAAGATACAACTTCCGTTTCCCAGGCCCGGATCTATATCACAAAACTTATGCAAACCTTCTTTATCCTCCAGATAATAAAATACAGCATGATCGGATATTACCCAAAGCGTATCATTTGAATAGCAAATACCATTAATTTCTTTTTGTGCCAAACAGGTAAATTCCTGTGTTGAAACATTATATTTCACCAGATCGTGTCCGGCCCGTAAATAGATAGAACCTTTCTTGTTACCGCAAATTGAATAGATCTCATTCTGGGTCAGTCCCTTATTATTTTGTGAAGGACGAAAGGCAGTAATCTCACGTCCGTTGTATCTATTCAGTCCCTCAAATGAGCCAAACCACATAGCTCCTATTTCATCCTGATAAAAAGAGAAAATACTTATTTGCGTTAATCCGTCCTTTACCCCCAAATGATGGAAATACACATCATTTGCTTTGGAAAATGAAAAGAAACAGAAGCAAAAAACAAATATCAACAGAGTTTTTATCGCTATTCTATTTAATTGATCATGCACTTTTTTTGTCATAACAAGCGGAGTATTTTGCCTTTTAGTATTAGTTATACATAAGAAGCAAAAATAAGCATTTAGAATGAATTATACAATATTACAACAATAAGTCTTTCAATTTACAACAAACAAATTAAAGAACCAATAGCTACCATCAACCAAATTAAAAAAGCGACCCATCCTACCGGATGAGCCGCTTATCAAAATCATATAATAATCTCTATTAATAGTTTTCTTTCTTTACTTCAAAATAAGCTTGTGGATGGAGACATGCCGGGCAAACTTCGGGAGCCTCTTTACCTATAGTGATATAACCACAATTACGACATTGCCATACAACTTCACCTTCTTTGGCAAAAACAGAAGCTGTTTCAATATTATTTACAAAAGCGCGATATCTTTCTTCATGTCCTTTTTCAGCAACAGAGATATTACGGTACATGGCAGCAATTTCATAAAAACCTTCTTGCTCGGCAACATCAGCAAAATGAGGATAATCCTGTGACCATTCTTCATGTTCACCAGCAGCAGCTTCGAGCAGATTATTGAGAGTAGTACTGATAACACCTGCCGGATAACTGGCAGTAATTTCTACCATGCCACCTTCCAGATACTTAAACATACGTTTTGCATGCTCTTTTTCCTGATCAGCTGTTTCAGTAAAAATAGCAGCGATTTGTTCATAACCTTCTTTTTTGGCAACACTTGCATAATAAGTGTAACGCATTCTTGCCTGTGATTCGCCAGCAAACGAAGTCAGTAGATTTTTCTCAGTCTGAGTACCTTTAATACTTTTAGCCATAATAATCTTATATATTTAATTAATTAGTAGATTACGCTTGTATTTGTTTATTTATAACACAAATATACGGAATTAGTTCAAAACAAGTCCTTCTTTCTTTATAAATAAAATCTATGAAATCATTGATAAAATTTATCATTTACAAATAATATGCTCAAAAACATGTTATTAGATTTATTTTATGTAATTTTGCAATCCTTATTTAGCAAAATCAATAAAATCACATCGTAAATCTATATATGCACTAATTATATTGTATCGTTAAAATGAAAGTCTTAGAATTCAAACCCAAGCTGTTTTCTACACTCAAAAATTACTCGAAAGAAACATTTACAGCCGATCTCATGGCCGGGATTATTGTTGGTATTGTAGCCCTCCCATTAGCCATTGCATTTGGTATTGCCTCCGGTGTATCTCCCGAAAAAGGTATTATCACTGCTATCATTGCAGGATTTATCATTTCACTATTGGGTGGTAGTAAAGTACAGATAGGTGGTCCGACAGGAGCATTTATCGTTATTATCTATGGTATTATCCAACAATATGGAGAAGCAGGACTCATCGTAGCCACTCTAATGGCAGGTGTAATGCTCATTCTATTAGGTGTATTCAAGTTGGGAGCAGTCATTAAATTTATTCCTTATCCCATCATTGTAGGTTTCACAAGTGGTATTGCCGTAACCATTTTCACTACACAAATAGCTGACATTTTCGGACTGACTTTCGGAAATGAAAAAGTTCCGGGAGATTTTGTAGGAAAGTGGATGATTTATTTCCGTCATTTTGACACAATTAACTGGTGGAATACTATCGTAAGTATTATAAGTGTTATAATTATTGCTGTTACTCCAAAGTTTTCAAAAAAGATACCGGGGTCTCTGATTGCGATTGTTGTAGTGACAATTGCTGTATACCTCATGAAAATTTATGGAGGAATTGATTGTATCGATACAATTGGTGATCGTTTTACTATTAAATCCGAATTACCCGATGCCGTTGTTCCTACACTGGACTGGGAGGCCATTAAAAATCTGTTCCCGGTAGCAATTACCATTGCTGTATTAGGTGCCATTGAATCGTTACTTTCGGCCACAGTAGCCGATGGTGTAATAGGAGACCGTCACGATTCAAATACCGAACTGATAGCTCAGGGTGCAGCCAATGTCATCGCTCCTTTATTTGGAGGTATACCTGCCACAGGTGCTATTGCACGTACTATGACGAATATCAATAATGGTGGAAAAACGCCTGTAGCCGGAATTATTCACGCTGTTGTATTACTACTTATCTTACTATTCCTGATGCCATTGGCACAATATATTCCTATGGCATGTCTGGCAGGTGTGCTGGTTATTGTTTCTTATAACATGAGTGGATGGCGCACGTTCAAAGCATTGTTGAAAAATCCAAAATCAGATGTCACCGTATTGCTTATCACCTTCTTCCTGACCGTTATTTTTGATCTGACAATTGCTATCGAAGTAGGTTTGATCATTGCTTGCGTACTGTTTATGAAACGTGTCATGGAAACAACCAAAATATCTGTCATCACCGATGAAATAGACCCAAACTCAGAATTGGATATTGCTGTTAGTGAAGAACATCTGATTATTCCAAAAGGAGTGGAAGTATATGAAATCAATGGTCCATATTTCTTTGGTATTGCAACACAATTTGAAGAAGTAATGGCACAATTGGGAGACCGTCCCACTGTACGTATCATTCGTATGCGTAAAGTTCCGTTCATCGATTCAACTGGTATTCACAACTTATCCAATCTGTGCAGGATGTCTCAAAAAGAAAAAATTACAATTGTACTTTCAGGAGTAAATGACAAAGTACATAAAGTTTTGGAGAAATCAGGATTTTATGAATTACTGGGAGAAGAAAATATCTGTCCGAATATCAATGTAGCACTGGAAAGAGCAAAAGATATCATAAGTGTACAAACCATAAACACAGAGAAGTAAACTCAGAATAGCTTTTAATTTATATATACTTTACTATAATAACATCCCCATGTTTTATATCAGAACATGGGGATGTTGTATTATAAAACATAGGGATGTTTTCAATTCCTTCTTCTAATAAGAAGCAGATGCGGAAATACCTGCTTCAGTTAATAAAGATAGTATTCTATCTAATTCTTCATGTGTAGCTTTCTGTAAATCATGGTCAGGAGTTTCACGATCAATCGTATAAATCATCACTTGCCGGGGAGCAATCTCCTTTATCATTTCTAACCAGGGTAATACATACTTATCAGAAGTATTATTCACATCTTGTCCCCGATAAGTACCTTTCATAAACATTGTCTGGATAATACAGTTTCCTTTAAAAGCTTTCAGATTATCAATTATCTCTGATACAGAATATTTACCAGCAGGACGGTCAATTAGATCAATATAATCACTATCCACTGTATCCAGTTTTAAAATATTATTATCTATCTTATTCAATGCTTCGAATACAGCCGGACGATGAATAAACGTTGAATTACTCAATACGCTCACTTTTGCTTTCGGGAAATACTTATCACGAAGAGCCAGCGTATCTTCAATAATTTCCGGAAAATGAGGATGTGCCGTAGGTTCACCATTCCCGGCAAAAGTCAGCACATCAGGAAAAGGACCATTTACCAGCATATCTTTCAAACGGATTTCAAGTGCTTCACGTATTTCCTCACGAGTAGGCAAGGGCTTAGAAGGGCGATGATCTGCATTAAAACCACATTCACAATAGATACAATCAAACGAACATACCTTTCCATCGGAGGGTAAAAGATTTATTCCCAAAGATACCCCCAAACGGCGGGAATGAACAGGGCCAAATATAGGGGAAGGATAAATAACAGTCATGATGAGATTTTACAATTTGACGATTTACAATTTACGATTGATAATACTATCATGCAAATATATTAAAACTTCAGGCGTAATTGCATCTGTAAGTCTGCTTTTTTATTATTTCGTATCAAGTCATATCCGGAACCTATTTCATTACGATCATAGTATATCGTTTGTCCCATCCTAATTATCATCATCCAATGTGTATTCAGATCATAGCGCATATTGATTGCCAGATGTATTCCTTTACCCTGAAACGAAGGAGTGTAAAAAGTATAAAGCAAACCTTTTTCTGCAACGTATACACGGGTATCATAATTATCGGTATGAAAGAAGCTTCCTTGTAGTTCAGCCCTTAGCGGAATACAGGATAAACGGTAAGCTATCATTTGCGTAATCTGATAACCCTGACCGGCTACTTCCCCTGAAGAGTGGAAGTTATTATAATCAACCGTTGTACGAAGGGAAAACAAATCATCCGGTGAATAGTTCAGCCGGTAGCGCAACCGATGGTGATAAGTTGGCAGAGTAATTTCACCATTCGTTCCGGTCACATCTCTTTCTTTTCGTTTATAACGATAATTCAGATACATAGTAAGTTCTCTATGAGGAGTAAAGTTCATTTGTAACACTCCATCAATACCTTGCGAAGGTTTACTTATCCTGTACTTCCACCAGGGAAAAGAGAATAAATCTATAGATGCAAAGAATTTCCAATGACGGAAAGGAGATATTTCACCGGCAAAATACCAGCCATTTTCATTCTGTACATTACTACCTTCGCCAAACGAACGGGCAAACATTGCCCAATAATCATGTGTATAATAACGATGTATCAACAATAAATTGGCTCCTTGTACAGGAGAATACTGCAATTTATTTAAAAGAGCAAATCCCTTTTTGCCAATAGCTGCTTCTCCCTGAAAAGAAAAACGATGCCAACGATATCCATAATCCAGTCCTACATTATAAAACCTGTTACCATGAATATTATATTTGGAATGCTGTCGTAGTTCGGGTTCAAAAGAATGATCAAAAAAGTAGTAAATACCAGTCAATCCCAATTTCAGATGATTATTTGTATAAGTCATATTTCCACCTGTTAATTGCATTGTGAAAACATTCTTTTTATCAGCCTCCTTCTGACTACGATGTAAACCAGTCTTATAAATAGAAGTTATTTCACCTTCCTCTATCACTCCATCCATACTGCGATGTGAATAAAAAGCTGATAATACCAGATGTTTACTTAGTTCTACAGCAGTAGCTACTCCCCGAAAATAATTATATTCATCCGTAGAAGAATGTTTTCGTATACCTCCGTTCCGGAATGTCAATGAAGAAAGATACATATTTTTTCCCATAAGAAAATCAGTATTCACTACTAACCCTTGACCAAAGCTTAACCGATAATTGCCTAAAGCCAGAGTTTTCAACCGTCCTATTTTAGTTATTAACAAGTAATATGAATAGTAATCATAGCCCTGTTTATTATGTAATGCACCAAAAGGTTCACCCGCGTCTTTTTCTCCGGTTATACCGGCATAAACATTCTCACTATACCGAAAGCCATATCGCAGAGAGTGGTACATAGAGGGTCCCAAATAAGTTTTTTCATATCCCTTACGTGTATAGAACGGAATATCCAAACGAGTTAACACTTCATGTTTACCATACCTGAACACATCCTTTAGACGGGGCAAAGACTCTTTCTTATCAACAGGTTGTACACAAACAAAAGGAAGTAAATAATGAATAGTCCGACGATCCATCTCTTCTACCAACTGTAATTCATAAATGGTTTGCATCTGCCCGTGAATATACACATAAGCCAACAGGTTCTCAATCTGAATATCAGATAGAAAAGGAAGCTGCTCCAACTGTTCTTTGGTAGCGGTATTCAGATTGACAGGTTGCTGAATACGTTCAGAAAGTTCCTCAATCTTATCTCCCCAATTTATCTCTTCACTGTCATCGTTATTAACAGATATATCCTCAATAACCTCCTCCAGAATATCCACAGAAGGGTTCTGAGCTTTATTAACAGGCATTATTAACAAGAGGTTAATAACTAAAAACAGCCGAAAAAGGCATGTGTTTTTCATTCATTTTTACTTTTGTCAGATAGCGAAGATACTTTAAATAGGTTAACACTACAAGGAATTGAACAAATAATAAAATAATCTTGTAATTTTGCGACATGAATACAAGACCTAACATAGTAATACTTACACTGTTTGTTCTGTTTCTTTCTTTCCAGTCCGTTCTGGCACAAGATAAACAAAGCAGAGGAGGATACCTTGTTCCGGTTTGTATTTATGAAGGAGATACCATCCCCTGTGTACAACTACCTACCGTTTATATTTTTAAGCCATTAAAGTTTAAAAATGATAAAGAACGCATGGAGTATTATAGGTTGGTAAGAAATGTCAAGAAGGTATATCCCATAGCCCGGGAAATCAACCGTACCATACTCGAAACTTATGAATATCTGCAAACTCTCCCAAACGAAAAAGCACGTCAGAAACACATTAAAAGAGTAGAAAAAGGGCTCAAAGACCAATATACCCCCCGGATGAAAAAACTTTCTTTTGCACAGGGTAAATTGTTAATAAAGCTGGTAGACCGACAAAGTAATCAAACCTCTTTTGAATTAGTAAAAGCTTTCATGGGACCTTTTAAAGCAGGTTTCTATCAAACCTTTGCCGCTCTCTTCGGTGCTAGTCTTAAAAAAGAATACGACCCGAATGGTGAAGATAAACTCACCGAACGGGTGGTGATATTGGTGGAAAACGGACAAATTTGAAATAGTGATGAGTAGTTTAGTGATAAGTGATTAGTTCCATGTGGTATATTCGCGCAGCTTACTAATCACTTATCACTACTCACTTATCACTAATTTTTAGCTTCTTAAAGAGGTCCCATATTACAATCCCCGTCGTCACAGATACATTCAGTGAATGTTTAGTACCATATTGGGGAATTTCTATACAACCATCCGAATGGTCAATAACTTCCTGTTGTACTCCTTTCACTTCATTTCCCATAACGATGGCATATTTCTTTGTCTTATCCAGTTCCAGTTCATCCAACATGATACTGCCTTCAGCCTGTTCCACCGAATAAACAATATATCCTTCATTTTTGAGGTTATCAACAGCTTCAACAGCGTTATTAACATACTTCCAGTTAACTGTAAATTCGGCACCTAAAGCTGTCTTATGCATTTCCGGATGCGGAGGAGTAGCCGTAATCCCACACAGATAAATACATTCAATACGAAATGCATCTGACGTACGGAACACAGAACCAATATTATGTAAACTCCTGATATCATCCAGTACTACTACCAAAGGCAGTTTATCCGCTTCTTTAAATTCCTCTGCACTTATCCGGTTCAGCTCGGTTATTTTCAATTTTCGCATGTTCATATCCTTATTATTTCTTAGCTACTGCAAAAGTAATTCTTTTCTGTTAACACACCTGTTTATAACCGTTGAAAAC
>NZ_CP178180.1:0-8373 GCF_034654355.2 Bacteroides mucinivorans
TGCCTGCTCCGCAAGTGCGTCCTTTTCAAGTTCGGTACAATCGGAAATGTAATCTTTTTCGTTTCCGTCTTAGTTTCCATGCCACAAAAGGTAATCTTAAAAATCTTTTTGAGCAAAAGCGAGAAAAAGCAAGAATTGTCCGACAAGGGACACTTCTTGCTATATATTACACATGCCCGCATGGGAATACATCCACACTAACCGCCCGGCAAAAAAGCCCCGGCGTGTTAGAAAAAATCCCCCCACAGCCTAACAATTTTCTACCCAAGGGGATTACACGCCGCAGAAAGTCATCCGGGAAACATGTCTTTCAGTTTCGTCCAAAATCAATGGCTTCTTCTTCGGACACCTCCACCCATTCAAACGTTTTTTCTTTCCCTCTTATCGCACATGAGTACCTTTGTAGATTTTCTTATACTTCTTGAACAAATTGGGGTTTGATTTCTTCCATTTGGCAATCACCTTATCCACCCCGTCGGAAACCCTAATTGTGTACATCATAGACTGTCGAAATAAGCATCAATATCCTCACTGCTTTTGAGGGTAACACACTTTCCGGATTTGATTTCTTCCAATCATCTTCACGACCAACTTTTACCAAAGCGTAAATCTCGTTTTTCCTGCGAATTAGTACCTGCTCGCCATTGTCAGCTTTGGTGAAAGACGCTGCGAGGTTGTTACGGTATTCTCTTACTGATAATGCTTCCATATCTGTTTGCTTTTAAATTCAGTACAAAGATAGCTATATTTCAATAAAATACAAACTTTTTGCACACAAATGTGTACACGCCATAAAAAGCCGTTCACAGTCCTACCGCCCGTTGGTTGGTTTTGCTTTGCTTTTTTCCCCTATTGTTTTTCTTTTTCCGACAGTAAATCAACCACTTATCCGTAAAAAATCAATGACTTGTTATAAAGCATAACTTGTTTATATGCTTATCAGCTTTTTTTTTTAACTAAAAATTATGCTGAAATCCAATAACTTACACAATCTATTTAACACATTACTACGACTTTTTGAATGCTATTTAACACATTACTACGACTTTTTGAATGTTATTTTCCCTTCCAAATACGACTTTTTGAATGTTATTTTGCATCATCTACGATTTTCATTTGCACAAGTCGTAATTACTTATTATATTTGCGCAACATACTAATAATCAATAAAGGATGAAGAAAATCATAGTTCATTTTAAGAAAGAAGAATTTGAAAGGGTTAAAAACGCAATTTCTATCCTCGCAAAATTTTCTGAAATATACGCTCCTCACATAGATAAAGCCAACAGTATTTTATCCTTTCGTGTAGATGATGAAAACGAAACAACAGAAGAACAACAGTGTAACAGTCGTCAATAAAGACCAAATACAAAGCTATATTATGACGACAGCCAAGTATGACTTTTCCGTTTATGAGAAGCGCATACTTTATAGAATTGTAGAAATGGCTCAAGGTGAACTCCAAGGAGTTAGATTTGCAACTGATTGTAAAAAAATAGAACACACACTTTTTGATACCGTTCACATCACAATGCCTATTGCTTCATTGCTAAATGGAGAAAGTGATGAAAACTACACACGTGTAAAACAAGCACTGTTATCTCTACAAAAGAAAATCTTTACCTATGAGGATGAAAAAGAATGGATAAGCATTTCTATTATTGCATTGCCAAAGATAAAGAAGCGTTCATCTGTTGTATCATTCCAAATAGACTCACACATATGGGACTGCTGCTTAGATTTTTCAAAAGGGTTTCGCAAATACGAATTAGCCACTGCGATGAAGTTTAAGAGTGTATATTCTATGCGGTTCTACGAACTTTTAAGCGGTCAGAAAACAAAACTAATCTATCCACTTGAACAGCTCAAAGAAATGTTTAAAGTACAAGATAAATACGCAAAGACAAACGATTTTGTCCGGAAAGTAATTGAACCTGCAAAAAATGAGCTGGACGAACTAAGTCCTTATACATTCGAATGGTCCGCAAACAAGGAAGGGAAAAAAATTGTAAGTTTCAACTTCTATCCAATATTCAAGCCAGAGCATCGTGATGCAGAGCTATACAAAAAAGAGCTACAAAAGCAAACCGGGCTTTCATGGGATTTAGGTAGGCAAGTGATAAGTTACTTAAAAACATCTTTGGAGTTCTCCGATAAAGAAATCAAAAACAACCGGGATTTATTTGTAACAGCACAAATGGAACTTCCAGACATCATGACAGAACTCGCCATACTTAGAGGAAAATCAAGGACAAAAACAAATCCAAAAGGGTGGATTATAAATGCCCTTAAAGGGAAAATCAAGGATAAGTGACAAGATTACCCCGGCTGAAATATACCGGGGTAATCTTGTCAAATCAGAGGAACGATTTCCATTTCTACACCAAGCTCTTTCATCTGCCGCTGTATTTCCTCGCTGCTTAGTTTCTCTTTCGCCAGTACAAGCCCATGAAAGGCGTCCCAGCCTGCCGGCTTCGAAACGATACTACCGTTTAGGACGGCATGGGTGATTTCGCCGCCGGACTTCGCACCCTTGTTCAGTATGAAGAAGAACCGGGGTTCTTCGTGTTCCGCTGTTCCCATAATTCGTAAAGTTAGATGTTTATTTATTCCCCTTTTGTTCCCTTGCCTGCTCTTGGTAGTATTCATAATACTGCTTGTAGTTGTCCCGGTCTTTGGCTGCATCCGTCCAAAGATAGCACATGAAACAAGCGAACAATAGGGAGATAACAGCACAAAGGATTGAGTAGAACGAAATTCGTTTGTCCACATAACCGCCGTTTTTCATTCTATACCCCTGCCGTTCAAAGTCCGCCAATACGTTTTTTAGGCGATTTTCGGCACTTTCAAGGCTTTTCCCGTCTATTTGTACCTTTCGGGCTGTTGCGTCCTCTATGCGCTTCGTATAGACTTCAACACGCTTTAGTTCTTGATACACCAGTTCTACCGCAAGCTGCGGGTTTACCCTTGGCGTTGTGTCTTTTCTTTTCCGGGGGCTGTACTGTCCCTGCTTAACGTTGGAAGCTGCCGCTTCCGGGTGTGAGTTTGTTTCCATGAGATATGTTCATTGAGTTGCACTTCAGTTTGCTTTGTGTCCGCTCGATATGGGCGAGAGTGTAGCCTTTCCCTATCTCGCTTGCCTTATACTCCGTACCGCTTCGGGCTGTGACATAGTAGCCGTTAAGTTTCCCGGTGCTTGCCCTGGCTTCCCGGACTTTAAAACCTCTCTTACCAAGTTCTTCCTTGAATTTGGTAAAGTCAAAGCCCTGCATCTTCTTCAATACGCCGTCCATGGCTTCCTTGATTTCCGCTTTGTTGACTTTGCCAATGTCCTGCGACTGTACAAAGTTCCGTTCCTTGGCTATGGCATTGGCGGCTTCCGTTGCCTTTTTCCCTATCCAGTTGTCCCGGTACAGTTCCCCGGAAAGGGAAACCCGGTTTGCCAGTATGTGCAGGTGGGCTTGCTCTTTCTTGCTCTCCGTACCGCTGTGCCGGATGATGATGTACTGGTGGTTCGCCAACCCCATGCGCTGCATGAAGTCGTTACCAAGTTCCGCCCAGTCCGCATCCGTAAAGGTGGCGCTTTCCTCTATCGAGGGGCTGACCTCGAAACGTAGGCAGTTGTTTTTTACGTTCGGAAAATCAATGTGATACGGTTTCATTTCCTGCACCATTTCCGCACCAGTACACCCATAAAGTTCATGCCGGGCTATCTCGGTGGCTACTGCCTGCCCGTTTATCTCTTTGGCGAGGTCGTACTCCAATGCCGCCACACCATGTGATATGCTTTTCCCTTTCCCTATCATCGTGAGAGTATTTTTTTGAGCTCTGTAATTAGTGCCCGGTTCTCCTCGAACACTTCCCGGTACTGGCGACCACCGAAGTAGTTGTTCAGCCGTTGGAGCGTTCCTTTCAACTGGGCTATGTCCCGGAGAAGCTGCCGTTCCTCCTCGGTGTACCTCTCCCTTGGGCGCCCCCCAAGGGACAAACTCCGGCAGTATTCCGATACGCTTAGACTGCACCGGGCTGCCTGCTCCGCAAGTGCGTCCTTTTCAAGTTCGGTACATCGGAATGTAATCTTTTCGTTCCGTCTTAGTTCCATGCCACAAAGGTAATCTTAAAATCTTTTTGAGCAAAGCGAGAAAAGCAAGAATTGTCCGACAAGGACACTTCTTGCTATATATACACATGCCGCATGGGAATACATCCACACTAACCGCCCGGCAAAAAGCCCCGGCGTGTTAGAAAATCCCCCACAGCCTAACAATTTCTACCCAAGGGGATTACACGCCGCAGAAGTCATCCGGGAACATGTCTTTCAGTTCGTCCAAATCAATGGCTTCTTCTTCGGACACCTCCACCCATTCAACGTTTTCTTTCCCTCTTATCGCACATGAGTACATCTCGGCGGCGGCAAGGTTAGAGAACACCTCGTGCATAGGCTCGCCGTTCTCTAACCAGTAAACACAATATTCGACCATAACAGTTTTATCATTTATCGTTGTAATGCCCCTCTACCTCCAAAATGTAGACCTCTACCACTTCCTCGTAAATGTCATAGATTATCCGGTCATGGGCGGTAATGTGTCGAGACCATGTAATATCCCCACCGCCCCTTAACGCTTCGGGATGCCCAAGCCCAGTCTTAGGGTGCTCTAACAATTCTTTGTAGATTTTCTTATACTTCTTGAACAAATTGGGGTTTGATTTCTTCCATTTGGCAATCACCTTATCCACCCCGTCGGAAACCCTAATTGTGTACATCATAGACTGTCGAAATAAGCATCAATATCCTCACTGCTTTTGAGGGTAACACACTTTCCGGATTTGATTTCTTCCCTTGCCTTGTCAATCCTTGCTTGCAGTTCCGGGGTTATCATCAAATCTTCACGACCAACTTTTACCAAAGCGTAAATCTCGTTTTTCCTGCGAATTAGTACCTGCTCGCCATTGTCAGCTTTGGTGAAAGACGCTGCGAGGTTGTTACGGTATTCTCTTACTGATAATGCTTCCATATCTGTTTGCTTTTAAATTCAGTACAAAGATAGCTATATTTCAATAAAATACAAACTTTTTGCACACAAATGTGTACACGCCATAAAAAGCCGTTCACAGTCCTACCGCCCGTTGGTTGGTTTTGCTTTGCTTTTTTCCCCTATTGTTTTTCTTTTTCCGACAGTAAATCAACCACTTATCCGTAAAAAATCAATGACTTGTTATAAAGCATAACTTGTTTATATGCTTATCAGCTTTTTTTTTTAACTAAAAATTATGCTGAAATCCAATAACTTACACAATCTATTTAACACATTACTACGACTTTTTGAATGCTATTTAACACATTACTACGACTTTTTGAATGTTATTTTCCCTTCCAAATACGACTTTTTGAATGTTATTTTGCATCATCTACGATTTTCATTTGCACAAGTCGTAATTACTTATTATATTTGCGCAACATACTAATAATCAATAAAGGATGAAGAAAATCATAGTTCATTTTAAGAAAGAAGAATTTGAAAGGGTTAAAAACGCAATTTCTATCCTCGCAAAATTTTCTGAAATATACGCTCCTCACATAGATAAAGCCAACAGTATTTTATCCTTTCGTGTAGATGATGAAAACGAAACAACAGAAGAACAACAGTGTAACAGTCGTCAATAAAGACCAAATACAAAGCTATATTATGACGACAGCCAAGTATGACTTTTCCGTTTATGAGAAGCGCATACTTTATAGAATTGTAGAAATGGCTCAAGGTGAACTCCAAGGAGTTAGATTTGCAACTGATTGTAAAAAAATAGAACACACACTTTTTGATACCGTTCACATCACAATGCCTATTGCTTCATTGCTAAATGGAGAAAGTGATGAAAACTACACACGTGTAAAACAAGCACTGTTATCTCTACAAAAGAAAATCTTTACCTATGAGGATGAAAAAGAATGGATAAGCATTTCTATTATTGCATTGCCAAAGATAAAGAAGCGTTCATCTGTTGTATCATTCCAAATAGACTCACACATATGGGACTGCTGCTTAGATTTTTCAAAAGGGTTTCGCAAATACGAATTAGCCACTGCGATGAAGTTTAAGAGTGTATATTCTATGCGGTTCTACGAACTTTTAAGCGGTCAGAAAACAAAACTAATCTATCCACTTGAACAGCTCAAAGAAATGTTTAAAGTACAAGATAAATACGCAAAGACAAACGATTTTGTCCGGAAAGTAATTGAACCTGCAAAAAATGAGCTGGACGAACTAAGTCCTTATACATTCGAATGGTCCGCAAACAAGGAAGGGAAAAAAATTGTAAGTTTCAACTTCTATCCAATATTCAAGCCAGAGCATCGTGATGCAGAGCTATACAAAAAAGAGCTACAAAAGCAAACCGGGCTTTCATGGGATTTAGGTAGGCAAGTGATAAGTTACTTAAAAACATCTTTGGAGTTCTCCGATAAAGAAATCAAAAACAACCGGGATTTATTTGTAACAGCACAAATGGAACTTCCAGACATCATGACAGAACTCGCCATACTTAGAGGAAAATCAAGGACAAAAACAAATCCAAAAGGGTGGATTATAAATGCCCTTAAAGGGAAAATCAAGGATAAGTGACAAGATTACCCCGGCTGAAATATACCGGGGTAATCTTGTCAAATCAGAGGAACGATTTCCATTTCTACACCAAGCTCTTTCATCTGCCGCTGTATTTCCTCGCTGCTTAGTTTCTCTTTCGCCAGTACAAGCCCATGAAAGGCGTCCCAGCCTGCCGGCTTCGAAACGATACTACCGTTTAGGACGGCATGGGTGATTTCGCCGCCGGACTTCGCACCCTTGTTCAGTATGAAGAAGAACCGGGGTTCTTCGTGTTCCGCTGTTCCCATAATTCGTAAAGTTAGATGTTTATTTATTCCCCTTTTGTTCCCTTGCCTGCTCTTGGTAGTATTCATAATACTGCTTGTAGTTGTCCCGGTCTTTGGCTGCATCCGTCCAAAGATAGCACATGAAACAAGCGAACAATAGGGAGATAACAGCACAAAGGATTGAGTAGAACGAAATTCGTTTGTCCACATAACCGCCGTTTTTCATTCTATACCCCTGCCGTTCAAAGTCCGCCAATACGTTTTTTAGGCGATTTTCGGCACTTTCAAGGCTTTTCCCGTCTATTTGTACCTTTCGGGCTGTTGCGTCCTCTATGCGCTTCGTATAGACTTCAACACGCTTTAGTTCTTGATACACCAGTTCTACCGCAAGCTGCGGGTTTACCCTTGGCGTTGTGTCTTTTCTTTTCCGGGGGCTGTACTGTCCCTGCTTAACGTTGGAAGCTGCCGCTTCCGGGTGTGAGTTTGTTTCCATGAGATATGTTCATTGAGTTGCACTTCAGTTTGCTTTGTGTCCGCTCGATATGGGCGAGAGTGTAGCCTTTCCCTATCTCGCTTGCCTTATACTCCGTACCGCTTCGGGCTGTGACATAGTAGCCGTTAAGTTTCCCGGTGCTTGCCCTGGCTTCCCGGACTTTAAAACCTCTCTTACCAAGTTCTTCCTTGAATTTGGTAAAGTCAAAGCCCTGCATCTTCTTCAATACGCCGTCCATGGCTTCCTTGATTTCCGCTTTGTTGACTTTGCCAATGTCCTGCGACTGTACAAAGTTCCGTTCCTTGGCTATGGCATTGGCGGCTTCCGTTGCCTTTTTCCCTATCCAGTTGTCCCGGTACAGTTCCCCGGAAAGGGAAACCCGGTTTTGCCAGTATGTGCAGGTGGGCCTTGCTCTTTCTTGCTCTCCGTACCGCTGTGGCCGGATGATGATGTACTGGTGGTTCGCCAAACCCCATGCGCTGCATGAAGTCGTTTACCAAGTTTCCGCCCAGTCCGCATCCGTAAAGGTGGCGCTTTTCCTCTATCGAGGGGGCTGACCTCGAAAACGTAGGCAGTTGTTTTTTTTACGTTCGGAAAAATCAATGTGATACGGTTTTCATTTTCCTGCCACCATTTTCCGCACCAGTACACCCCATAAAAGTTTCATGCCGGGGCTATCTCGGTGGCTACTGCCTGCCCGTTTTATCTCTTTGGCGAGGTCGTACTCCAATGCCCGCCCACACCATGTGATATGCTTTTTCCCTTTCCCTATCATCGTGAGAGTATTTTTTTTGAGCTCTGTAATTAGTGCCCGGTTTCTCCTCGAAACACTTCCCGGTACTGGCGACCACCGAAGTAGTTGTTTCAGCCGTTGGAAGCGTTTCCTTTTCAAACTGGGGCTATGTCCCCGGAGAAGCTGCCGTTTCCTCCTCGGTGTACCTCTCCCTTGGGGCGCCCCCCCAAGGGGACAAAACTCCGGCAGTATTTCCGATACGCTTAGACTGCACCGGGC